>NZ_VXDB01000017.1 GCF_008711325.1 Roseibium sediminis | reverse complement strand
AAAGCTAGCGGGCTTTCTTGCGTTCAAATAACAAAAACCACCAGGGGGACACTGTACGAGTCACAATATCAGAACTCACTCAGGACAGCCTGCAATACGCGTTCCGCCGCATTTGGGAGTAGGCGGTAGCGATTTCGGATTACGAAACATGGCGATACCGAGATCGGGTGCGTGAGTTCCAGACAGGCAAATCCGGACGATACCGGCCCGTTTGCCAGCATCTGAGCCACTTCCTGAGCCTGCGGGGAAATAGTGTCTGTTCTCTCCATAGACTTGAGGACGACCAGAAGCGATGAGGAGTTGGTGATCCGCCGGGGAACATCCAGTCCAGCCTCGTGAAAGGCCGTTTCTACCGCCTGCCTGATGGGGGAACCACGTTCTTGCATGACCCATTCAAAATCCATCAGATCCTTGAGTGCAACTTGCCGATGGATCGCTAGCGGGTGGTCGGGATGCACCAGAAGGCTGACGGTTTCGCTGCGCGCCGGGTACATCTTGAAGTCACGGCTATCATGTTCTGCTGGCAGCCGCGCTATGACAAAGTCAAAGCGGTTTTCCATAAGCCCTCGAACCAACTCAGTTGAAGGCCCAACCTCGATTGTCATTTCGATGTCAGGAGTGAGTTCCCGGATCTTCTGAACCGCCGGCATCAGCAGACCAACCGCAGGTCCTGTGACAGACCCGACGCGAACATGTCCCTTTTCGCCCGACGTGATCCGAGATGTTTCCCTCTCAAGGGAGTCGTATTCTTCCAGAATAGCTTTTCCGTGCCTGATACAGATCTCTCCTAGGGCGGTGAGTTGCATCCCTTTTGGATGCCTTTCGAAGAGAAGTCCGCCAGCCCGCTGTTCGATATCAGACAAGATCCGCGACGCTGCTGGCTGTGACATGGCCGCCATATGGGCTGCTCGCTGCAGTTGACCGGTTTCGGCAATCCGCATGATGAGCGCCAGATGGGAGGGTTTTAAGCGGTGGGTGAAATCCATGACGAACATTCATAACATCATTGATATGCAGAACGCCAATAAACGGATTTGAGTAATATGTAAATCTGCTGATAGTCCACTGGACAGGGTCACGGCCCCCACAAGGGGAACCCGGTGCTGCGGAGGAGCGCGGCACGTCCAATGGAGGTACATCATGAGCATCAAGAAGATTTTGTTGACGGCAGGCGCTGTCATGCTGTTTGCCACGACGGCGATGGCTGACGGAATGGTGGGTATTGCGATGCCGACGAAGTCATCGGCCCGCTGGATTTCCGACGGTAATTCCATGGTCGAGCAGTTTCAGGCCGCCGGTTACCAGACCGACCTGCAATATGCCGAAGATGATATCCCGAACCAGCTGGCCCAGATCGAAAACATGATCACCAAGGGTGTCGATGTGCTCGTGATTGCTGCCATTGACGGGACGACCTTGTCCAATGCTCTGGAAAACGCAGCAGCAGCCGGTATCAAGGTCATCGCTTATGACCGTTTGATCCGTGACAGCGGCGATGTCGACTACTACGCGACCTTCGACAACTTCAAGGTCGGCGTGCAGCAGGCAACGACGCTTGTGGACGGTCTGAAGGAACGGTACCCGGACGTGAAGCCCTGGAACGTCGAATTGTTTGGCGGTTCACCGGACGATAACAACGCCTATTTCTTCTATAACGGCGCGATGAGCGTCCTGCAGCCCATGATCGATAGCGGCGACATCGTCGTCGTGTCCGGTCAGCAGGGTATGGATACGGTCGGAACACTACGGTGGGACGGTGCAGTGGCGCAGGCCCGCATGGAAAACCTTCTGTCCGCTCACTACACGGACAAGACGGTTAATGGCGTTCTGTCTCCGTATGATGGGCTCTCCATCGGTATCCTGTCGTCGCTCAAGGGCGTAGGTTATGGCTCCGGCGACCTGAAGATGCCGATCGTGACCGGACAGGACGCGGAAGTGCCGTCCGTCAAGTCGATCCTGGCGGGCGAACAGTATTCGACGATTTTCAAGGACACACGGTCTCTTGCTGGCGTAACGGTCGGCATGGTGGACGCAATGCTGAAAGGCGGCGAGCCGGAAATCAACGATACCAAGACCTATGACAATGGCGTGAAGGTTGTTCCCTCCTACCTGCTTGAGCCGCTGCCGGTTACAGCTGCCAATTGGGAAAGCACCCTGATTGGGAGTGGTTACTACACAATGGACCAGATCAAGTAAGCCCTGGCGAAAGCACATTGGCCTTTTCGGCCTGCCCGATCCTCCGGGATTGGGCAGGCTGCAAACCAACCGAGGGCTAAGCATGTCCGTTTTTCTTCAAATGCGCGGGATTACCAAGACCTTTCCGGGCGTCAAGGCACTCGACCGGGTCAACCTGAGTGTTGCGAAAGGCGAGATCCATGCCCTGGTTGGCGAGAATGGGGCAGGTAAATCAACATTGATGAAGATCCTGTCCGGGGTGTACCCGGCAGGCAGCTACGAGGGTGAGATCCACTATGATGGCGCGTTGGCCCAGTTCCGGGACATCAGCGACAGCGAAGACCAGGGGATCATCATCATCCATCAGGAACTGGCGCTGGTGCCACTCCTGTCGATTGCAGAAAATGTGTTTCTGGGAAACGAGTGCGCGCGCCATGGCGTCATTGACTGGCAGGCAACAAACAAGCGCACGGAAGAGCTGCTGAAAAAGGTCGGCCTTAAAGAGGCCCCGACAACGCTGGTCGACAAGCTGGGTGTCGGAAAGCAGCAGCTGATCGAGATCGCCAAGGCCCTATCCAAGAAAGTACGCCTGCTTATTCTGGACGAGCCGACTGCCGCGCTTTCCGAAAGCGACAGTCAGGCCCTGCTCAACCTCCTGCTGGAACTCAAGCAACAGGGCGTGACCTCAATCATCATCTCTCACAAGCTGAATGAAGTCCGCAGAGTAGCTGACACGGTGACTGTCATCCGAGATGGGACAACGGTCTCCACCTTGGATGCGCGCAGGGAAGCGATCTCCGAAGATGCCATTGTCCGCGACATGGTTGGGCGTGACATGGCCCACCGCTATCCCGAGCGACAGCGCCGCGCTGGCGACATGCTGCTCGAGGTGAGCGACTGGAACGTCTGGCATCCCGAGCATGCGGAGCGTCAGGTGATCAAGTCGGCAAACCTGACGGTTCGCGCTGGCGAGGTCGTCGGTATTGCAGGCCTCATGGGCGCAGGACGGACGGAGCTTGCCATGAGCCTCTTCGGCCAGAGCTATGGCCGGAACATCTCGGGCAATGTCCGGATCCGCGGAAAGACAGTCGATGTTTCCCGTGTGGACCGCGCTATCGACGCCGGGCTTGCCTATGTCACCGAGGATCGCAAGAGCCTTGGCCTGATTTTGGAGGAAACAATCCAGCGCAATGTGACGCTGGCCAATCTGGAAGGGGTTTCGTCCGGCGGGGTCCTGAACGAGAACGAGGAAACACAGGTTTCCGAGAAATATCGTCAGGCGATGAACATTCGCACTCCAAGCGTTTTCCAGAAGGTCATGAACCTGTCCGGAGGAAATCAGCAAAAGGTCGTGTTGTCGAAGTGGCTCTTTGCAGAACCGGAAGTTCTCATCCTCGATGAACCGACGCGCGGCATTGATGTCGGAGCGAAGTTCGAGATTTACGGCATCATCAACGAGCTGTCGGAGCAGGGGAAGGGCGTTCTGATGATCTCCTCCGAGATGCCCGAGCTGCTTGGCATGTGCGACCGGATCTACGTCATGAACGAAGGAGCGCTTGTCGGCGAACTTTCCGCTGGTGAGGCCAGTCAGGAGCGCATCATGTCGCTCATCGTAACGGAATAGGGAGGCGAGGCAGATGGCCCTTGCAGAATCTCAGGACAGCGCCGAGCAAAAGGGGATCGGGAAATACCTGCTCGCCAACCTCAGGGAATACGGACTGCTCTTTGCGTTGATTGCGATCATGGTGTTTTTCCAGATCGTGACGGGCGGCACCTTGCTGCGCCCGGTTAACATCACGAATCTGCTTCTCCAGAACAGCTATATCATCATCATGGCGTTGGGGATGCTCATCGTCATTGTTTCCGGCAACATCGATCTGTCTGTCGGCTCGGTAATGGGGTTCATCGGTGCGCTCGCCGCCGTGATGATCGTAAATCACGAGATAAACTGGCTGGTGACCATCGTGGTCTGCCTGGCTGTCGGCGGCCTCATCGGTATGGCCCAGGGCTACTGGGTGGCGTATTGGAAGATACCCTCCTTCATCGTCACGCTTGCAGGCATGCTGGTGTTCCGCGGCCTGTCGCTCTGGCTTCTGGAAGGCCAGTCTGTCGGTCCGTTCCCCAAGGAATTTCAGACAATCGCGAATGGCTTTGTTCCGGACATCTTTCCGGCGGCCATCGGGGAGTCCTTGACGTCGGTCTTCGACGCGCGAAAGGTCAACGTTCTTGCGCTTTTGACGGGATTGGCCGCAGCTGCCCTCGTTGTCTGGGGCGGATTGCACAACCGGGCCCGCAACCGCGCCTACGGTGTGGAAGACGAACCGTTCGGCTTCTTTGTCCTGCGCATTTCCATCATCAGCGCAGCGCTCGTCTTCATCATGTTCAAGCTGTCCACATTCCGTGGCCTGCCAAACGTTCTGATCACCATGGGTGTGCTTACCATCATCTACGCCTTCCTGACGGAGCGCACGGTGATTGGCCGACGCATCTATGCGCTTGGCGGGAACCACAAGGCCGCAAAACTTTCCGGTATCAAGACCGAACGCCTGACATTCCTCGCCTTCCTCAACATGGGCATTCTGGCTGCCGCCGCCGGGCTGGTTTTCGCGGCGCGCCTCAACACGGCAACGCCGAAGGCGGGTTTTGCGCTTGAGCTGGATGTGATTGCCGCCGTCTTCATTGGCGGAGCGTCAATGTCCGGTGGTGTTGGCAAGATTGTCGGTGCCGTTGTCGGGGCGTTCCTGATGGGCGTTCTCAACAACGGCATGTCGATCATGGGCATCGGCATTGATTATCAGCAGATGATCAAGGGTCTGGTGCTGCTCGCTGCCGTGATTTTCGATGTCTACAACAAGAGCAAGCAGGGGTAAGCCATGACGTTCAAACCGGCAGTCTGGCCGCGCAAACTGCGCTCTCAGGAATGGTACAGCGGCACCAGCCGCGACACGATCTATCACCGGGGATGGATGAAGAACCAGGGTCATCCGCATGACCTCTTTGACGGTCGCCCGATCATCGGCATCCTCAACACATGGTCAGACCTCACCCCATGCAATGGCCACCTGCGCGAACTGGCTGAAAAGGTGAAGGCGGGTGTGTGGGAAGCTGGTGGGTTCCCTGTCGAGGTTCCGGTGTTTTCCGCGTCAGAAAACACGTTCCGCCCGACAGCGATGATGTTTCGCAATCTGGCTGCTCTTTCCATCGAAGAGCAGATGCGCGGTCAGCCGATTGACGGAGCGGTGCTCCTGGTCGGATGTGACAAGACCACGCCGTCTCTTCTCATGGCGGCCGCTTCCACAGATCTTCCATCCATCGTCGTGACCGGTGGCCCGATGCTGAACGGCTATTTCCGAGGCGAACGGGTCGGATCGGGCACGCATTTGTGGAAGTTCGCCGAAGCGGTGAAGGCTGGCGAGATAACACAGGAAGAATTCCTTGAGGCCGAGGAATCCATGTCCCGCTCTTCGGGCAGCTGCAACACCATGGGCACGGCCTCCACAATGGCCTCCATGGCTGAGGCACTGGGGATGGCGCTTTCAGGAAATGCTGCCATTCCGGGCGTAGATTCCCGCCGCCGCGTCATGGCGCAATTGTCCGGAAGGCGCATCGTTCAGATGGTCAAGGATGACCTGAAACCCTCCGACATCATGACGCGGAAAGCATTCGAGAATGCCATTCGGACCAACGGGGCAATTGGCGGGTCGACGAATGCAGTCATTCACCTGCTTGCCATCGCAGGGCGTGTCGGGGTGGATTTGACCCTGGACGACTGGGACCGCTGCGGACGGGATGTGGCAACCATCGTGAACCTGATGCCTTCCGGCGAGTATCTCATGGAAGAATTCTTCTATGCAGGTGGGTTGCCGGTCGTGTTGAAACGCCTTGGCGAAGGTGGCCAGCTGCACAAGGACGCGCTTACCGTGTCCGGCGAAACTATCTGGGACGAGGTAAAGGATGTCCGCAACTGGAACGAGGATGTGATCCTGCCGGTGGACAAGGCTCTGACAAATCAGGGTGGCATCGCCGTTTTGCGCGGGAACCTCGCCCCAAGGGGAGCGGTCCTGAAACCTTCCGCAGCGTCACCCCATCTCATGAAGCATCGTGGTCGTGCTGTGGTTTTCGAGGATATCGACGACTACAAGGCGCGGATTTCGGACGATAGGCTCGATATCGACGAGACATGCATCATGGTGCTGAAGAACTGCGGCCCGAAGGGCTATCCGGGCATGGCCGAGGTGGGCAACATGGGCTTGCCGCCGAAGGTTCTGAAAAAAGGCATCAAGGATATGATCCGCATATCCGATGCTCGCATGTCCGGCACGGCCTATGGCACGGTGATCCTCCACACCGCCCCGGAGGCTGCGGCTGGCGGGCCGCTCGCCGTGGTGCGAACTGGCGACATGATCGAGGTTGATGTCGAGGCAAGGCGCCTTCATCTGGATATTTCCGATGCGGAATTGGAAGATCGGCTTTCCAAATGGAGGCCGGGTCACGAGAGGGCGGAAAGCGGTTATGCATGGTTGCACCAAACCCATGTAACCGGTGCTGATACAGGAGCAGATCTTGATTTCCTGAAAGGGTGCCGCGGATCGCCGGTCGGAAAGGATGCACATTGATGGAGATCGCACTTGTTGGGATAGGCAAGATCGCGGTGGATCAGCATGTGCCTGCTATCGCGCAAAGTCCGGATTGGGACCTGTCAGCCACCGTTTCACGGAACGGGTCGGTTTCCGGGGTTCCGGCCTATACGGATTTGGACAGGATGCTGGAAGATCGGCCAGATATCCGCGTCGTCTCTCTGTGCCTGCCTCCCGTTCCCCGGTTTGAATATGCCAAGGCTGCCATCAAGGCGCGTCGTCATGTGATGCTGGAAAAGCCGCCGGGTGCAACCTTGTCCGAATGCCAAGAACTGGCAGAGCTTGCGGAAAAGCACCGGGTTTCGCTTTATGCGACGTGGCATTCGCGTCAGGCAGACATGGTGCCCGCTGCAAAGGCGTGGCTTGCGGACAAGGACTTGCGCTACCTCAAGATCACCTGGCGCGAAAACGTGCGCCAGTGGCATCCAAATCAGGACTGGGTGTTTGAAGCTGGTGGTCTTGGTGTTTTTGATCCGGGCATCAACGCCTTGTCGATCCTGACCGAGATCCTTCCTGACCCGGTTCATCTGACTTCGGCCGAGCTGCACTTTCCGGGCAATCGGGAAACGCCGATCGCGGCGACTTGCCGCTTTTCCCATCCAGCTGGGGCAGACGTGTCGCTGGAGCTGGATTGGCTGGAGCCGGGTGAACCCAAATGGACGATCGAGGCTGAAACGGAGCAGGGCCGCATGCTGCTGGAAAATGGCGGTGGCAAGCTCACGATCGATGGCCGGATTGTCGATGAACACGATGGATTGGCCGGAGAATATCCGCGCCTTTATGCCCAGATGGCCCAACTGGTCAGGCGCGGGGGGATCGACATGGATCTCTCCCCTTTGCGCCATGTCGCCGATGCCTTCCTGCTTGGAAAACGTGTCACAGCCCCGGCCTTCGACTGGTAAGACACAAGCCCGCGCCGCAATTCACCTTTCGTGCCTTTGTGCATTCTCCCTCGACCCGTTCATGCGAAGAGAGCTCCCATGATCAAGCCGCTTTCCGGAATTCTCCCCGTTGCTCCCACCCCGTTTCATGCCGATGGACGGATTGACCCAGACGGCATGTGCCGCGTGCTCGATTGCATGATCGATCAGGGTGTCGACGCCATCTGCATTCTCGCCAATTATTCCGAGCAGTTTCTCCTGTCCGATGAGGAACGCGCGATCCTTACGCGGGTCAGTCTGGAGCATGTTGCCGGACGTGTTCCGGTGATCGTCACCATCAGCCATTTCTCGACAGGGATCGTCACCACTCGTGCAAAAGAGGCACAAGGCATGGGAGCCTCCATGCTCATGATGATGCCACCTTACCACGGCGTCGGGCTGGTTCCCTCGGAGACGGGCATTCTTGAGCATTTTCAAAGTGTCTCTGACGCAATTTCGATCCCGATCATGGTGCAGGATGCGCCTCTTTCCGGTGTCAGCCTGCCGGTTCCCCTTCTGGTGAAAATGGCGCGGGAGATCGAGAACGTCTCCTATTTCAAGATGGAAACCCCGTTTGCCGCCGACAAGCTTGCGGCGCTGATCGAGGCTGGCGGCGAGCATATCATCGGCCCGTTCGACGGCGAAGAAGCCGTGACCTTGCTGGCGGACCTTGACGCAGGCTGTACGGGAACGATGACATCCGCCCTGCAGCCGGAAAAAATCAGGCCGATAGTGACCGAATACCTAGCAGGCAACCTTGACGCTGCGCTTTCACAATGGAAGCTCTGTCTCCCATTGATCAATCACGAGAACCGTCAGTGCGGCCTGCGCGCAACCAAGACGGTGATGATGGAAGGCGATGTGATCGGCTCCGATCATGTGCGCCATCCGCTGAAGCCCCTTTCGGCGCGAACCCGGGATCGCTTGCTGTCTCTATCACGCGAGCTGGACCTGATCGCATTGAAATGGGGCAAATAAGGAGTATCTGCATGTCATTCGAGCCCCATGGAAAACACCTGATTGCCGGGGAATGGACTGGTTCTGAAGGGACCTTTGCCTCGCAGCCTGTTCGCGGGCCATCTCATCAAACAGCCAATGGCGGAGCTGCGGAAGTCGAGCGGGCTGTTGTGGCAGCAGAAGAGGCATTCTGGACCTATGGTTATTCCAGCCGGGCCGAGCGTGCTGCGTTTCTGGACGCAATAGCGGATGAAATCGAGGCGCGTGCAGACGCCATCACGGAGATCGGCACCCGCGAGACCGGCCTTCCCGAAGCGCGTCTTCAGGGGGAACGGGGCCGGACGACAGGCCAACTGCGATTGTTTGCCCGCCACATCGAGAAGGGAGACTATCTCGATCTGCGCCACGACGAAGCCTTGCCGGACAGGGCCCCCATGCCGCGCCCGGACCTGAAAATGGTCCAGCGCCCGGTCGGGCCTGTTGCCGTATTCGGGGCCTCCAATTTCCCACTGGCCTTTTCCACGGCAGGTGGAGACACGGCATCGGCACTGGCTGCCGGGTGTCCGGTAGTCGTGAAGGGGCATCCCGCTCATCCGGGAACGGGCGAAATCATCGCAGATGCCATTCTGGCGGCTATTGAGAAAACCGGCATGCCAAAGGGCGTCTTCAGCCTCATTCAGGGCAATACGACCGATCTCGGCGCAGCTCTCGTCCAACATCCGCTCATTTCAGCGGTCGGCTTCACAGGATCTCTTGGGGCAGGGCGTGCCCTGTTTGACCTTTGTGCCGCGCGCCCGGTGCCGATCCCGTTCTTTGGTGAACTTGGCAGCGTCAATCCGGTATTCCTTCTGCCGGACGCGCTGGCAGCAAGAGGGGCCGAGATTGCGAAGGGCTGGGCGGGATCGCTGACCATGGGCGCCGGCCAGTTCTGCACCAATCCGGGAGTTGTCATCGCCCTTGCGGGACCCGACGCCACTGCCTTTGTCGAGACGGCTTCTGAAGCCCTGTCTCAGGTCGCAGCGCAGGTCATGCTGACCGATGGAATCGCAGCCGGCTACCGTGCAGGGCGCGACAAGATCGCAGCAACAACCGGTGTCCGGCAGGTGCTGACAACCGTTTGTGACCAGCGCAACGCAACGCCCTATTTCTTCGCCACCACCGGCAAGGATTTTCTTGCCAATGCAGCTCTCGGGCATGAAGTCTTCGGCCCGCTCGGGATCTTTGTCGAGGTGTCTGATCCGGCAGAGATGCTCGAAGTTGCCAAATCATTCGAGGGGCAGTTGACCAGCACCTTGATGATGGACACTGGCGACACGGCCCTTGCACGGCGTTTGATGCCGATCCTTGAGCGCAAGGCAGGCCGTATTCTGGCCAACGGATATCCGACAGGTGTTGAGGTCAGCGAAGCCATGGTTCATGGCGGCCCTTATCCGGCGTCCACGAATTTCGGGGCAACCAGCGTCGGCACGCTCGCCATCCGGCGTTTCCTGCGTCCGGTCTGTTATCAGAACATCCCGGATGATGTTCTCGACATTCGGTGAAATGCTGCGGCAGGGAGGAAGTCCCTGCTCCCGCCAGACCTGAAATCGAACATGGTCAAACGCCCGCCCGATCCTTCCAGACCGGCGGGCGTTTTGGCGAGAGCTGCCACGAAGAACGGGCACCGCTAGCTGTTCTGCCAGCTCCGAAGGCGGATATGGCTTTGTGTTCCTGCCACATCCCCAAGACTGCGGATATGATCTATCACCTCGTCCAGACGTGACAGGGAAGAACAGCGAAGCTCGACAACAAGGTCGAAATTGCCGCTGAGCGTTGAGACCGCCATGATCTCCGGAATACGCCGAAAGGCAGCTCGAACCACCTTGTCATCGCCAACCTTCAGCTGGATCAGGGCAAAGGCACTTACCTGAAAATCTATGTCCGAGCGACCAAGCTCTATCGTGAACCGCTCGATCGTGCCCTGGTGAACAAGCTTGTCGATCCGGTTTTGAACTGTGCCACGCGAGACACCAAGCTGCCGCGCGAGATCCGCCGCGGAGCTGCGCGAATCCTTTTCCAACAAAAGCAAAAGCTGCTGATCGAGGTCATCCATCCTGAAATTATGTCACTTGAATTGAGCAAAAAGCAAGAAGCCTGACGAATAGGCAATAAAAATCCCATTTCGCCTGACATGAGGGAGGCGCATCATGAAGGGAGAAATACTTCGGGGACCGATACCATGCCACAAGAGCACTCCCATTCATCCTTTCCAGAAATCATCAGCCGGTGCGGTCTGGACCGCTTTCTGGCACCCACTGGCAGCCTGACAGTCACGACGCCCATCGATGGCAGCGTGATCGCACGACTGGACGAACAGTCGATTGACGACGCGGCACAAACGATCCGCGCGGCGCGAGAAGCCTTTCTTGACTGGCGGACGGTTCCGGCCCCGCGCCGGGGCGAATTTGTTCGATTGCTTGGAGAAGAACTGCGCAAGGAGAAGGAAAACCTCGGCGCGCTCGTGACCCTTGAATGCGGCAAGATCCTGCAGGAGGGTCTTGGCGAAGTTCAGGAAATGATTGACATTTGCGACTTTGCCGTCGGGTTGTCGCGTCAGCTTTATGGCCTCACCATCGCATCTGAACGTCGGGGTCACTCCATGCGGGAGACCTGGCATCCGATGGGCGTTTGCGGCGTGATTACCGCCTTCAACTTCCCCGTCGCGCCATGGTGCTGGAATGCGGCGCTGGCGCTGGTATGCGGTGATCCGGTGATCTGGAAGCCATCAGAAAAAACACCGCTGACGGCTTTGGCCGTGCAGGTCATTTGCGAACGCGTCATGGCTTCCTTTGGAGCCGATGCGCCGAAGGGTTTGATCCAGACGCTGATCGGCGGACGGGATCTCGGCGAAGCCCTCACCGCGTCTCCGGATGTTGCGATCATCTCCGCAACGGGCTCTGTCCCGATGGGCCGTGCCGTTGCATCAGACATGTCCCGTCGCCTCGGCAAGACCATTCTGGAGCTTGGCGGCAACAATGCCATGATTGTCGCGCCCTCTGCCGACCTTGAAATGGCGTTGCGAGCGATCGTGTTTTCGGCTGTCGGCACCGCCGGACAGCGGTGCACCACCTTGCGCCGGTTGATCGTTCATGAAGATGTCTATGACGATCTGCTCCCCCGCATCATCAAGGCTTATCAAGGCCTGCCAATCGGCGACCCACTCACGACCGGCACTCTTGTCGGACCCTTGATCGACAGTCCGGCGCTGGAGGCCATGATGGCTGCCATGAAGCAGGCGAAGGCCGAAGGCGGAACAGTTCACGGCGGTCAGCGCGCGCTGGTGGATCAGTATCCGAATGCGGCCTATGTGACACCGGCCATCGTTGAAATGCCAGGCCAGACGGCCATCATGCATACGGAAACCTTTGCCCCCATTCTCTATGCCGTGAAGTACCGCGATCTGGATGACGCAATCACGATGCACAACGCGGTTCCGCAGGGCCTGAGCTCCTGCATCTTCTCTACGGATGTGCGCGAAACCGAGTATTTCCTGTCTGCTGCAGGGTCCGATTGTGGCATCGCCAATGTGAATATCGGCCCGTCCGGCGCAGAGATCGGCGGGGCATTTGGCGGCGAAAAGGAAACAGGGGGCGGGCGCGAGAGCGGTTCGGATGCTTGGAAAGCCTACATGCGGCGCCAGACCAACACCATCAACTATTCACGCGAGCTTCCGCTTGCTCAGGGCATCCGGTTCGAGATCTGAGGAGAAACCCATGAAAACCATCGCAGTTCTGGGCCTTGGAAAAGTTGGCCGACTGGCAGCCGAACTCCTGCTCGATACCGGGTTCGAGGTGATCGGTTTTGACCTCGTTGCCCCCGAAGGCATGCCCTTTGAAGCGAAATCCCTTGATGTGTCCGACAAGTCGGCACTCTCCGGGGCGCTGGGCACGGTGGATGCCGTGCTGTCCTGCCTGCCCTACTCCTTCAACAAGGGAGTGGCGGAAACCGCGCACGGGCTGGGCATCCACTATTTTGACCTGACAGAAGACGTGCCGACGACAAAGGCGATCATCGCCATGTCGGACAGCGCCAAGGCCTTGATGGCTCCGCAGTGTGGGCTGGCTCCGGGGTTTGTGGGAATCGTTGGCGCGCATCTCATTCGTCAGTTCGAAAGCTGCCGGTCCTGCAGGATGCGGGTGGGCGCTCTGCCGCAGCACCCGACTGGTCTGATGAGCTATTCCTTCAACTGGTCTCCGGAAGGGGTCGTGAATGAATATCTCAATGACTGCGAGGTGCTGGAGGACGGGCAGCTCAAGCAGGTCTCCCCGATGGAATGGGTGGAGAAGGTTGTCATTGGCGGCATCGAGCTCGAAGCCTTCACGACGTCTGGCGGTCTTGGCACCATGTGCGAGACCTATCGGGACAGCGTTCCGAACATGGACTACAAGACCATGCGTTATCCGGGCCATGTGAAGCTGATGAATTTCTTCTTTCACGAACTCCTGATGCGCGAGCGACGCAAGGAAGCAGGCGAAATTCTCGTCAATGCCAAGCCGCCGGTGGAAGACGACGTCGTCTATGTCCACGTGTCTGCGGAAGGCACCATCAATGGCCGTCTGGCTCGCAAGGAATTCGTGCGCGCTTTGAAGCCGATCGAGTTCGCTGGCAAGCAGCGCACCGCCATCGCCTGGACCACGGCGTCGTCCGTTGCAGCTGTCATCGAGATGGTGCGGGATGGGTCCTTGCCGTCCCGGGGCTTCCTGAAGCAGGAGGACATTCGCCTCGACGCGTTCCTCGCCACCAAAAACGGGCGTCGCTACGAAGGCTGAAAACCTGTATCTGAAGTCTGAATCAAAAGCCCGGCCAACAGGATTGGCCGGGCTTCATGTTTTTATTCTGCTGCTTCCGTGACCGCCATCGGATTGTTCGGGTGGGTGGTCCAGTTGGCGTAGGTCGGGTCGACCTTCTTGCCGGTACGCGGGTCGATGCTGCCTGCCTCCATCGCTTCCATGGTGATGCAGTTCTCCACGGGACAGACGCTGACGCACAGGTTACAGCCGACGCATTCCTCGTCGATCACCTCGAAATGGCGTTCGCCGTTGAACATGCTCGTAATGGCCTGATGGGACGTATCCTCACAGGCGATGTGGCAGCGACCACACTTGATGCAAAGGTCCTGATCGATCTTTGCCTTGGCGATGTAGTTCAGGTTGAGGTGCTGCCAGTCCGAGCAATTCGGCACGGCCTTGCCGACAAACTGGTCGATGCTGGTGTAACCGGAACTGTCCATCCAGTCGGACAGCCCCTCGATCATGTCCTGAACGACCTTGAAGCCATAGGTCATGGCTGCGGTGCAGACCTGTACGGTGCCGGCCCCAAGAGCCATGAACTCGGCCGCATCGCGCCATGTCGTCACTCCGCCAATTCCGGAAATCGGCAGACCATGGGTGACCGGATCGCGGGCGATTTCGGCAACCATGTTGAGGGCGATCGGCTTCACCGCAGGCCCGCAATAGCCGCCATGAGCGCCCTTGCCATCAATTGTTGGAGTGGGCGCCATGGCGTCCAGATCAACGCCGACAATCGAGTTGATGGTGTTGATCAGCGAAACCGCGTCGGCCCCGCCCGCATTAGCAGCCTGAGCAGGCTTGCGAATGTCGGTGATGTTCGGGGTCAGCTTGACGATCACCGGCATGCGCGTGTGCTGTTTGCACCAGCGGGTCACCATCTCGATATATTCCGGCACCTGTCCGACAGCCGAGCCCATGCCGCGCTCGCTCATGCCGTGCGGGCAGCCGAAATTGAGCTCAACCCCGTCGGCCTCGGTATCTTCAACCTTCTTGAGGATGTCGATCCAGTTTTTCTCTTCACACGGAACCATCAGGGATACGACAAGGGCGCGATCCTTCCAGTCCCGTTTGACCTGCTTGATCTCCTGCAGGTTCACTTCGAGCGGGCGATCCGTGATCAGCTCGATATTGTTGAAGCCGATGAGATGCCGGTCCTTGCCGTGGATCGCGCCGTATCGGGGACCATTGACGTTGACCACAGGTGGGTCTTCCCCAAGCGTTTTCCAGACGACGCCGCCCCATCCGGCCTGAAACGCCCTGACGACGTTATAGGCCTTGTCGGTCGGGGGAGCGGATGCCAGCCAGAACGGGTTCGGCGATTTGATGCCTACGAAATTCGTGCGCAGATCAGCCATGGTGGGATCTCCTTGAAACGGGTCAGGCGCTCAGCGCGCGATGAATGGCGGCAGCGGCGATCTTGCCGTCCTCGACTGCGGCAACGGTCAAATCCTCGCCGCCGAGAACACAGTCACCACCAGCCCAAACGTCATCGAGGCTGGTCTTGCGGTCCGCATCGACAACGATCCGCCCTTTCTCGATCTGCGGGGCGGGCCCCGATCCGTTGAGCACGGCCGGGACAAGGGTCTGGCCGACAGCCTTGAAAACCATGTCCGCAGGCAAGGTCACCGTTTCGCCGGTGCCTTTCAGGGCGCCGCCGGTCTCTCTGGTTTTTTCAAGCTCGATACCGCTGATATGACCGTTTTGCGCAACAAGTCCCTTGGGCTGGGCCCAGGTCAGGATCTTGACACCGTTCGTCTGAGCCAGATGCTGTTCATACTCGCTCGCGTTCATCCGATCCTGACCACGGCGATAGGCAATGGTCACATCTTCTGCCCCGAGAAGGCGCGATTGAACGGCAATGTCGACTGCTGTCATGCCGCCGCCGATGACGACAACACGCTTGCCGACCGGCAAGCTGGACAGGTCTTTGGCCTGGCGAAGCTCGGAGATGTAGTCGACCGCATTGAGAACGCCGTCCTTGGCCTCGTTTTCAAGTCCAAGATCATTGACGCCGCCAAGGCCGATGCTGAGGAAGATGGCATCATACTGGCTGCGCAGGTCAGCAAGATGAATGTCGGTGCCAAGCTTTTGTCCGGCCTTGAGCGTGATGCCGCCGATGGACAGAATGAAGTCGACCTCGCGCGCGGCGAAATTGTCGACCGACTTGTAGGCGGCAATGCCGAACTCGTTCAGCCCGCCCGCCTTTGCACGTGCGTCGTAAAGATCAATGTCATGCCCCTCGACGGCCAGAGCATGGGCACAGGCCAGACCGGCAGGACCCGCGCCGACGACAGCCACCCGCTTGCTGCTCGCGGCCTTGCGTGTGTAGGGAGTCTTGTCGTTGGTCGACATGTAGTGATCGGTCGCATAGCGCTGCAGCTGACCGATCTTCACCGGTTTGCCCTCGGCAACTTCCCGAACGCAGGACTGTTCGCACAAGGTTTCCGTCGGGCAAACGCGAGCGCACATGCCGCCGAGGATGTTCTGGTCATAGATGGTCTTTGCAGACCCGGTGGGGTTGCCTGTCGAGATCTGGCGAATGAACTGCGGAATGTCGATGCTGGTCGGGCAGGCCTGCATGCACGGAGCATCGTGGCAGAAATAGCATCGATCCGCTTCCACCCGCGCTTCATGCGGGTCGAGCAAGGGATGCAGGTCTGCAAAATTTCGGGCGTATTCCTCGTCAGACAGACGTCCTGCAGCCACGTCAGGAGCAGCATTGGATTGGGTCATTCGGGCCCTCCGGATAAAAGGCGATTTGCGAATATTTGGCGCAATCTTCGTTGCTTGAGATTGCTGTTGGTATTCATTGGAAAAAAATTTGAACAGTTAGTCAAATTTTTTTTGAGGCATGTAAAAACAAGAGGTTTTTTATCAGGTTTAAAGCTGAATTATTTCATCAGCTTGGTAATGTCGGTCCCATGAAATACAGTGGCGCGGAGCGGGGCCAAAAACCGATGAAAAACAGGGTGTCGAGCCAAGTTTTGACTGCTGCAATGCAGCAAATTCCGTCGCTGGAGGCAAATCAGGCAACGAGACGAAGGACCCGGCGCGGGGTCTAGCGACCAGCAGTGCCCTTGTAGCAAAGGTCCAGGCGGGTCATGGCCTGAGCCGCCATGCCGCGAATGATGTAGTCTTCGTCCCATGGCGCCACGTCAATTTCGTGGTTCTGGCTGAGGTCCGCTATCAGTCCATCCTCAAGGCCCGAGCGCATTCCCTCCTGCATGTAGGGAAGGGCTCTTGCAGAGCGTCCGGTAAGGACGATGCGGCGGGGATCAAACATGGCAATGATGCGTGCAAGAGCAAAGCCAAGGACCCGACCGGCTCCCGAAAAGCCGTCCAGAACCGGGCCATTGCCGGACGCGGCCAACTCCAGTGCGGCGTCCAGCGAGGGCGCGTCACAGCTCGGCTCTGCAAGCGCGATCCGGGAAAGGGCATTTTCCGAAAGATAGGCCTCAAAACACCCCTTCTTGCCGCATTGGCACAGCGCGCCGTCCGGCATGTGATTGGTGTGGCCGATTTCCGCGGCCTTACCATTGGCGCCGCAAAACAGACGTCCGTCGAGGTAAAGACCCATTCCCATGCCGTGGTCGAGGAACACGACGACAAAGGTCCCCGCATATTTTTCCGGGTCCGACCAGTGCAAGGCCTCGGTGATCATGTTCGTGTCATTCACGATGGTGCAATGCGCGTCAAACGCGGCAGACAGAGGCTCGACGATTTGTGTGTTTCGCCCGTCTATCGCCGGACTCCATATGATCGTGCCCGCTTCCACATCCACATCCACAGCCCCTTGCGCGATCAGGCCGATTTCCTGAACCCGGGATGATGGCGCATCCGCCATGGTCAAAAGCTCGCGAATGAGATGAACAAGTCGTGGAGATGTGGTGTCAGATGTAAGGGCATTCCCTTCAAGGGGAGCCGAATGATGAGCGACGGTCTGGCCTGAATAATCGACCAAGGCCAGATCAAGTCGCTGAACCGACAATCTGACGCAGACAACATAGGCGGCGTTTGGCGTCAGGCGAAGCAAGGATCTTGGGCGCCCGCGCGTCGATTGCTCCTTCTGCTCACTTGTCTCGAAGCCTTCGATCAGTCCCTGATCGAGCAAATCACCGGTGATGGAAGTCACGGTTGCCGGGCTGAGTTTTGTAATCTGCCCCAGTTCTATGCGCGCAAGCGGACCGTCCCGGCGCAAAGCCTGGAGAATGATGCTTCGGTTCTGACGTCGTATCTGGTCGCGATCCGCCTTATGAGGCATGACCTGGTCCTGTGTTGCTAACGCGTAAGCTTGAAATTACGGGTCATGAATACCCGAAAGAGAGCCGCAATCTGGCAGGAGAGGGACGGTCAATCAACATTTTTTTGGTGTCCAAAAAAATACCAATGCGAAATTGATCGATCCGAAATCTGCCCGCAGCACGAATAGCCGTGTAAATACAAGATGACGAAGGGGTAGGTAATACCAACCTCAAAAGACAAGGGACAGGCAGACCAATGTATCTGGGGTTGGATTTCGGAACGAGCTCGGTCAAGGCGATCCTGATCGATGAGGAGCAACGGATCATTTCGTCGGCCAGCGAGGCATTCGAAGTCTATCGTCCCCATCCGTCCTGGGCAGAACAGGACCCGGAAGACTGGTGGGCAGGCTGCGCAAAGGCTCTGGACAGGATCGCAGACGAGGCACCGAAAGCAATGGCCGATGTGCGGGCCATCGGATTGTCCGGCCAGATGCATGGAGCGACCCTTCTGGGGAAGGATGATCGGCCCCTTCGACCATGCATCTTGTGGAACGATACGCGATCGGTAGCGCAGAGCCTGCAGCTGGAAGAGGGCCAGCCGAAATTCCTGACAGCCGGGGGCAACCGCGTCATGCCGGGCTTCACAGCGCCCAAGCTGCAATGGGTTCGCGAGCATGAGCCGCAGATATTCCAGCAGACTGCAAAGGTCCTCCTGCCCAAGGACTATATTCGTCTTTGTCTGACGGGAGGACATGCCAGCGACATGTCTGACAGTGCCGGAACACTCTGGATGGATGTTGCGGCGCGCGATTGGTGTGATGACCTGTTGGCAGCAACCGGATTGTCGCGAGATCACATGCCGACACTGGTCGAGGGAACACATGGGACGGGGACCGTGAGGCCGTCCCTGTGCCAGCGCTGGGGCTGGACGACGGCCCCGATTGTAGCCGGCGGCGGCGGCGATAATGCCGCTGCAGCTTGCGGCATTGGCGCGGTACGGCCGGGCTCCGCCTTCGTCTCGCTTGGCACATCCGGGGTGATATTCGCGACCACAGATGCATTCAGGCCGAACGTTGAAAGCG
This sequence comes from Roseibium sediminis, assembly GCF_008711325.1. Lineage (GTDB taxonomy): Bacteria > Pseudomonadota > Alphaproteobacteria > Rhizobiales > Stappiaceae > Roseibium > Roseibium sediminis. The sequence continues at coordinate 86,483 of NZ_VXDB01000017.1, read as the reverse complement.
CGGTTCATGCCTTTTGCCATGCTGTTCCGGACACGTGGCACCAGATGGGCGTAATTTTGTCTGCAGCAGACAGTCTGAACTGGGTCTCGCGCCTGTTCGGCGAAAAGCCAGCGGATCTGGTCACGGCCATTGGCACGGTGTCCGGCCCCTCGCCGGTCAAGTTTCTTCCCTATCTCGGAGGGGAGCGAACGCCTCACAATGATGCTGAAATTCGGGGGAATTTTTCGAATCTCTCGCATGCAACGCAGCGGGGAGACCTGGTCCAGTCTGTTCTGGAAGGTGTCTGCTTAGGGCTGAAGGATTGCGTTGAGGCGCTTGAACAGGCTGGCACACGAATTGACCGCCTGCTTGCGGTCGGTGGTGGCGCACGGTCGCGAACCTGGCTTCAGATCCTCGCCTCCGTTTTGAATGTGCCGGTGGACCTTCCTGCAGAAGGAGATTTTGGGGCGTCCCTTGGCGCAGCGCGTCTGGCTCAGGCGTCAGTTCGCGGGTATGACCCGGATATTTTCTCCGTTCCGCCCCTTGCTGACACAATCTCGCCGACGCCTGAACAGGTGTCTGCATATGAGGACGCTTACGGGAGCTGGAAGCGCCTTTATCCGGCACTCAAGCAAGTCTAGATCAGCTTTGGGCGTCTCCAACAAACCGCCCGATGCACTAGGACCTGAGGGCTGTCGTCAGATCAGGGTCCATCAAGCCGTGCAGCCGGTTGGCTGCATGGCGGGCGAACCGATGGGTCACAGATTTGCGCGTTGCCGCCGGCAGTTTGTGTTCCGGTGCTTCGCGCAGGATTTCCGCATGATAACCGTCCGACAGGATCAGTCCGGCCTCCTGCGGAAAAATCTCCATGGGGACATCCGGGTGGGTTGCAAAAAACAACCGGTCGCAATGCTGCCGGTAGTCCGGCCACTTCGTGTCGGCCCGAAGATCGGCGATCGAGGATTTAACCTCGATGATCCAGATTTCGTGTCTGGGACCAAGGGCCAGAAGATCTGCCCGTCGGCCCGAGGCGAGCGTGACTTCGGCCAGACTGGAAAAGTCGAGGCTTCGCATCAGCCGGGCTGTGCCACGCCAGACAAGCTGCGCCGTTTCCGACTGACGACCGTCGCTAAGCGGATCATCCAGCACTATTCTGTTGGTTTCAGAAAGCATGGTCCCTCATGTCAATGATGTCAGGCTGTGCGGACGGATTGAAGACAGAGCCTAATTTATTTGTTCCCGGCTTGTTCCATCTATAACCGAAAACTGGAAGCGAAGGATAGTGACCGTGAACAAATCGCAGGTTGCGCCGACTTGCATGGCTCGGTAAGGATTTGGCAGAACATCGACACCTGCAGAGGGCCCGGACGGGGGAGGAGCGCACTGCAGGCATCCAGGAAAGCTTGGGAGGGCTGCAACTGTGAGACAAACCATCTGGATGGGTATGGCGATGCTCCTGATCGCTGGCTTGTCTCCGGCCCATGCCGCAAAAGGCGATCGAACCGTCACTATCCAGCGGTCATCGGAAATCCTTGCAAGCAGGACCCTTGACCTCCGCTTCGCCGACTTTGCGCAAGGCATCTGGGCCCGTCAGGTGGATCGGTGTGAGTCGGTTGCGCGGATTGATGAAGGCGAGCCGGGAGATGCCATCGCGATCTATCGCGGTCTCTTTGAAACGCCCGGTCGGATCTGTGTTGTCTATGGAGCCGAGCAAAACGCCACGCGCGTTCAACGCGCGGCGATGAATTGCCGACTGGACCGGGGCGGGAGCGCACTCGGGCTGGTTACGGTCACCAGCCGTGGCCCGAGCAAGCTCGTTGTGCAGGAAGGCGAACGTCCTCCGGTTGCCTACCGGTTCTGCCGCGCCATTCCGCCTCTCATCCAGCCCTACGGTCAATAGCGGTCAACCCGAGGCGATGCCCAATCGGCGTGCGAGGTCTTCCATTGGCTCGTCGAGAGGAAACCGTGCCCGCATTGTATCAAACACTCGGCCAGCTTCAGTGCTGTTGCCGATGTCCAGCAGCAGGGCGGTCCGCCTTAAAGGCATCAACCTGCGCCAGCGCTTCGGCAAGCTCCGCCAGAGCTGATGGGCGCTGACCCGTTCTTCAAGCTCCGCCAGTTCTTGTGCCGCTGCTTCGGGATTTCCGTGGCGCGCGAGCATTTCTGCGTGCAGCAGCTGAAGTCCCGGGTTGTTGGTGTAGTCGTGTTCCGACTGAATCTCATCAGGTGTGGGAAGTGGTCCGTCCGCCCGGCGCTCGACGAAATTGCCGAACCTTTGAAGGCTCTCCCGGTCAAACGCGGCATAAAGCTCCTTGGAGCGAAGCTCAGGGGCCGGGTCACGATCAAAGGTGCGGATGATCCGCCGGATGATGTTCAGGCTGTAGAGGTGATCGTGGCTGGCATGGGTCGACGCCAGAAGATGGAGGGTTGCGTGCGGAAACCAGTCCATCGCAATAGCCGCGTTTGCCGCATCCGTACCATCAAAGCAGCCATAGTAGAGATGAACCGGATGTGCGGGTGGGTTGGATCCGAGCGTCCTGAAATCCGGGTAGCTCGGGTCATTCGGGCGTACACCATACTGCCGTCCCTGCGAGTCCGGTGTGCCGGGAAGGAGTTCGCCGCCAAAGGCATGAATGGGCCCATCAGAGCGCTCAAGCCCAATGCCAAGGGCCGCAACAGCCCCCATCGAGGATCCATAGTGAATGATCCGGTCGGGGCGGGCTTCACCAATTGCGGCGTCCAGCTGACGGTTGATCTCGTCATGCAGTCCAAGATACCAGCCATTTTGGGGATCATTCAGGAACAGACAGGCATGGCGCGTGTCGGAAAACAGCCGCTCCAGTCCGAACTTGCCGTCGGGAACGCGAACTTGCGAATAAACCACCACCAACGTGCCGCTGGTGCCCGGTTTGAAGCGATGACGGAGACGGGAACCGGCAGAGCCTGGGATGCTTGTCATGATGCCTGATGGCCTGATGGGAGTGCCGATAGTGGCTGCACGGACTATGTGCTCAGATTTCCGGCCCCGTCCAGATGTCAGATTGCGCGGCTTTCTTTGGTGTGCGGGATTCCGAGATATGAGCCGTTTGCGGATCCAGCGTGCACAGGGCGTCATACTGGCTGAGGAACACCTGACCGGTGAGGTGTGACAGGAAATCCGTCCGCTTCAACCGGTCCATCACCGGGCCCTTCACTTCAGAAAGATGGAAGGAAACGCCGCTATCGGAGAGGCGGTGGTTGATTTCCTCCAGACTTTCCAGCGCGCTCGCATCAATCGAGTTGACGGCAGGACACATGAGGACGACGTGTTCGATTTCCGGCCTGTCGGATACCAGCCCGTAGATCCGGTCTTCCAGATACCGGCTGTTGGCAAAGAACAGGCTTTCATCCACACGAAGCGACAAGACCCTGGAGCCGGTGACCACCGCATGGCGGTCGATATTGCGAAAATGCTCGGTCCCCGGGACCACACCGACAATGGCCGTGTGTGGCCTGCTGGAGCGGTAGAGATGCAGGGCGATGGACAAGGCCACACCCGTGACAACGCCCTGCTCGACGCCAAAGAACAGCGTGACGAGAATGGTGGCCGCCATGGCCAGAAAATCGCTCTTTGAATAGGCAAAGGTGCGCTTGATCGCCCCCAGATCAACGAGGGACAGGACAGCAACAATGATTGCTGCCGCGAGCGTTGCCTGCGGCAGGTGAGTCAGCAGCGGGGTCAGGAACAAGGTGGCGACCGCAATCCCGATGGCTGTGAAGGCTCCGGCAGCTGGTGTTGCAGCTCCTGCATCGAAATTGACGACGGATCGGGCAAAGCCGCCCGTGACAGGATAGCCGCCTGAGACAGCCGATGCGATGTTCGATGCGCCAAGGCCGATCAGTTCCTGATCCGGTTCAATACGCTGGCGCTTCTTGGCGGCCAGCGTTTGCGCGACCGAGACCGATTCAACAAATCCGATCACGGAGATCAGCAGCGCCGGTCCCAACAACTGAAGCCAGAGATCGGACTGAAACGACGGGAATTGCGGAACCGGAAGACCGGACGGGATGTCCCCGACGACCCGTACACCCCTTTCCCCGAGATCGAAGGCAGCTGCCAGCAGAGTTGTCGCGGCAACAGCAGCGACCGGTCCGGCCTTGGTCAGGATATCCGCAACAAAGGGCTTCAGCCCGAGTGCCAGAAGTCTTCTTTTCAGGTCCTTGCGCACCCAGAACAGGAAGGCTGTGGCGCTGGCGCCGATGGCAAACGTGATCCAGTTGATGTCACCCAAATGGGCGACAAGCGCTCCGCCGATCTCGTATAGCGTATGCCCGGAAGCCGGAACGCCGAGAATGTGTTTCAGCTGGCTGGACGCGATAAGAAGCCCAGATGCGGTAATGAAACCGGAAATCACCGGATGGCTCAGAAGGTTTGCCAGAAAGCCAAGGCGAAAAAGGCCCATGGCGACAAGCATCAACCCGGACATGAATGCCAGAACGATCGCTGCCCCAAGATATTCGGGCGTTCCCTGTGCTGCGAGCTCTCCAACGGCAGATGCCGTCATCAGGGAGACAACAGCCACAGGACCGACGGCGAGGGCCCGGCTGGTGCCGAAGATGGCATAGGCAACCAGCGGCAGGATCGATGCATAAAGGCCGACTTCCGGCGGGAGGCCGGCCAGCAGCGCATAGGCCAGCGATTGCGGGATCAACATGATCGTGACGATGACCGCGGCCACCAGATCGTTGGTGGCCATTTCCCGGTCATAGGACCGTCCCCAGCCAAGGATCGGGACATAGCGCTCCAGGGCGCGCGAGGAACTGCTCTTCGTCACGGGGCAACCTTCAAGGGAAGATCAGGCCGTCGAGCAGGCCTGAATGGAAACGCCCGGACGAGCCGGGCGTCAAATGGCAGGCTAGCCTGCAATCCCGAACACGGGGCGCAGGTCATATCCTGCCTCCGCAGCAGAGCGGAGGATCTCGTCAACGGGCCGACTGCCAGCTTGTGACAGGGCCCAGACCGTTGCGCAGCGGGTGCCGGTCCGGCAATAGGCGAAAACCGGCTTTGGGAGGGCTTCAAGCGCCTGTGCAAAATCGCTGACATTCGCCTGCTGCATTTGTCCGGAAATGATCGGCAGGAACCGAAACTCCAGTCCGGCCGCATCTGCTTCGGCCTGAATGCTTGCAAAATCGGCCTGATCCGGCGATTCGCCGTCCGGACGATTGCAGATAATCGACTTGAACCCGAGAGCCTTGATCTGCGCGATGTCTCCCGGTTCGATCTGCGGGCTCACGCTCAAGTCTGCATTGATGGTTTTCGGTGTCATTCCGGATCCCTGTATGAAACTGGGCCTATTCCTAGAGGCCGTTCACCGGCACTTTAAGGAAAGTTTTGCCGTTGTCATCAGCCGGCGGCAACTTGCCCGCGCGCATGTTCACTTGAAGCGAGGGAATGATCAGTTTCGGCATGTCGAGTTGCGCGTCGCGCTCGGTCCGGAACTTGACGAATTCCTCGCGGGTTTTGCCGCCGCCAACGTGAATATTGTTGGTCTTTTCGTCGCCCACGGTCGTTTCCCACTGGATGTCCCGACCATTGGGACCATAGTCGTGGCACATGAACAGGCGCATTTCGTCGGGAAGGGTCAGAACCTTCTGGATGGAATCGTAAAGCGTTCCGGCGTCGCCGCCCGGGAAGTCCGCCCGGGCTGATCCGCCATCGGGCATGAAAAGCGTATCACCGACAAAGGCTGCATTGCCGCAGACATGGACCATGCAAGCAGGTGTGTGGCCGGGTGTGTACATGGCAAAGCAGGTCATCGAGCCCACCTTGTAGACATCTGCGTCCTTGAACAGGTGATCGAACTGGCTTCCATCCCGCTGGAACTCGGTGCCTTCGTTGAACACCTTGCCGAAGGTTTCCTGCACGACGGTGATTTTCTCGCCGATGCCAAGCTTGCCGCCCAGCTTCTGCTGGATGTAGGGCGCTGCGGAAAGATGATCGGCATGCACATGGGTCTCGATCAGCCATTCCAGCTTCAGGCCATTTTCCTGAATGAAGGCAATCATCTGGTCCGCATGGTCATAGGTGATACGCCCGGCGGCGTAGTCTATATCCATCACGCTGTCGACAACCGCGCAGGCATTGGAGGCCGGGTCCTGAACCACATAGGAAATTGTGTTCGTGGCCTTGTCAAAGAAGGCGGTGACGATCGGCGCGACAGCCATGTCGACGGGATAGATGGTATCAGGCATTTCCGGCTCCCTTGATCTGGTTTGGCGACGGAGCGGCCGCCGGACGGTCAAGCGTTTTGGTTAGCAACTTGGCCCCGGCAATACCCACAAGAACTCCTACCAATGCATAGATAGGCTCTATCCGGCCGAGGCTCAAGGCTGGAAGAAGGCCGCCGGGACAAATTCCGCTGATGCCCCATCCGATGCCGAAGATTGCCGATCCGCCAATGAGGCGGGAATCGAGATCAGACCGGGTTAGCAAGGAGAAAGACTGGGCCAGAAGCGGCTTCTTCATGCGGAAGATCAATCGGTAGCCAATGACGCTGACGGTCAGGGCACCGCCCATCACAAAGGCGAGACTCGGGTCCCAGGTGCCGAACAGATCGAAGAAATTCAGCACCTTGGCCGGGTTTGCCATGCCGGAGATCAGGATGCCGATCCCGAAGAGAAGTCCAATTGCAAAGGCTGTCAGGAGCTTGAGCATGTTGTTAGCCTCCGAACACGTGACGAATGAGGAAAACGGTCACGAGACCGGTGGCCATGAAGGTGCATGTGGCGACGATGGAGCGGGCAGAAAACCGTGAAATGCCGCATACCCCATGTCCACTTGTGCAGCCCGAGCCGAGGGTTGCGCCAAGTCCGACAAGAACACCGCCGCCAAGCAGCATCAAGGTTGTAACGGGAACTTCATAGTTTGGAGACCATCCGCTCGCCAAGGCCACGATCATGGCGCTGGAGGCCATGCCCGCAACGAAGGCGGCGCGCCACGACCAGTCGGCAGATCCGGGGCTTTGCAGCAAGCCGCCCAAAATCCCCGAGATACCGGCGATGCGGCCATGAACGGCCATGAGTGCCACGGCGGCCAGCCCGATCAGGCTGCCTCCCAGAAGCGAGAGTATGGGAGTGAATTCGGTCATGCCTTCAGTCCAATAGTTTCAAATTTATGAAAGTATAGGAGTTGAACTCCGGTTTGGCAAGGTGAAGATGCATGATCGCTCTCAATTTAGTCCCCGGAAAGGCCCTTCATTCCAAGCCACCAGTAAATGTGGTTCGCGAATTTGCTTTTGGTCTGCCCTTGGGTGATGCTGCAATCTATACGCGAGTTTGAGGGGGAGGTCATGAGATTACTGAAACGGATTGCCGCGCTGGGCATTGCAACATGCGCGGCATGGGCACCGAATATAGTCAGCGCGGCAGAACAAGACTATGAAATTGCGCTGAAACTCTTCGGATATCAGGATGTTGGCAGTGCGCAGTCGGAATGCCGCCTGGTGTTCTGGCAGCACAACCGCGACCCGGGCGAAGACCGTTACTCTCTGCTGCTCCATGCTCCAAAGCCGGATGATGGCCGTATCGGTGACGCCCGGCTGAAGATCGGCGGTGACTTCCATACGCTCCGGCTTCTTGTCCATGGTGGCGACGGGGCAAATGGCTTCGGAGAGCATTACCTGTTTGCAACCGATGACCGGGACATCAAGGTTCAGGTCGAAGTTCTCGACGTTGACTTTCAGGCCGACCTCGTCCGTTTCGACAAGGTCAAACTGACTGTCATCAAGAAGGGGCGGGTTCCCTTCACGGCGAATGCAAAGGGTGAAAGCGGGTGCCCACCAGTTGCCAAGCCTGCAATAACCGCCAGTTTGCCTCAGGGCTTGTCCATTGGAGAGGAAACACCGCTGGACGACGTGTCCAAGGTGCCCGGCGTTTTGCGCCAGTTGATGCGCGACTATGCCCAAGATCACTGCGACATCGATGGTTTCTTCGCCTGGGGCGGCGCGCGCTACATCATCAATGACGCCTACCTGCTGTGGCAGGTGCCGTGCACCTCCGGCGCCTATCAGGCGTCCGGCGTTTTCGGTGTTACCCAAAACCCACCCGGAAGCTGGGGAGAGCTTCTGACCTTGCCTAATCCGCCGAGACTGGAGGGCAATCAGAACTATGCGGCAATGAGTGCAACGGTTTTCGGGAAAGAGGGCCACATTGTCACAACGGATCTCAACCGTGGCGCGGGTGATTGCGGTGTTCGCCAAACCTTTCGTCTGATCGATGGTCCCGGAGAAGTTCTGGAACTTGAACTGCTGGAATTCCGCGAAAAGTATGATTGCGATGGCAATGCAATCGATCCGGCGCGCTGGCCGGTGGCCTATTCCGTGCGCTGATCTGGTAGACTTTGGACAGCTGCTACTCTCTGCGCGGTAAAGCGGGCTGTGCAGGCTGATCAGTTGAGACCGCAAGCACCAGAGACGTGCCATCGGGCCGGGTCTTCACAATCGAGCCTGGCAGGAGGTGCGCCGGATTGTCGGCCAGATCCGGCGCCTGTAGGTCGGTCTTTGGTCCGGAGAACTCACCCATCGGGCGCAGGATCTCCTCGTGAAGCACGCTTCCTGTCAGAATGGGAAGAAGGCGCGTGCCATCCGCCACCTGATAGCGGCTTGGCCACAGGCGCAGGATCCAGCGCCCGCTGGCTTTTTCAGCTCCCTCTTCAGTCTGGTCATTCTTGATCAGAACCAGTGACGGGCGTCGGCCATTCTGGGTTCGCGGGAGAGCGGGGAGATCTTCTGGTGGCGTTTCGCCTGCGACAAACCCGGAGGCGCTCGTCAGTGACCATTTCGGTGCGATCTGCCATCCGTGCGGTGCAAGGGCCGCAGCAAAGGCCTCGGTTGATCCTGCATACTGGATGACCAGCGGTTCCTCGATCTCGCCATTCAGCTCGATGCGGTTAAGCGGCATCTGGCTCCAGCTTGAGGTCTGCCAATCGGTGAGGGTCAGGACGACCCGGTCGCTCCTTAGGGCGTAGCTTTCCAGTGCGGAGTCCAGATTGCGGGTCGCGTGCCATGTGCCGACAATGGCCAGCGTGCCGATGACAAGCGTGGCAAGCGTCGCCCGTCCGACCTTTTCATTGCGGATGGGTCCGAACACGAAGCCGAAGGCCGAGACCATGGCCGTACCGAACAAAAGGCCGCCCAGAACATCGGACATCCAGTGCGCGCCAAGATAGACGCGGGAAAAGCCGATCGTGATCACGTATATGGCGGTGATGGTGAAGACGCCCGCTTTTGTCCAGCGGCTGCGATCATGAGCCACCAGAACTGCGCAGATGCCAAAAAGAACCGCGTTCAGTGTTGCGTGACCGCTTGGAAAGCTGAAGGCATCCGCACCGGAATAGAGCTCGATTGGCCGCGAACGGTGCAGCATGGTTTTCACGACGGGGACAAAGATGGCGGTCGCCACAATGGCGGCAAGAAAGCCTGTTGCCCGCCGCCAGGCCTTGCGGGCCAGAAGATAAAGGGTGACGACCGCCGTGATCGAGGCAACCACCACGCCGTCTCCCAACGTGGTGATGAACACCATGATGATGTCACCAGCCGGAGTTCTCAGGCTTTCAAACAGGTTCAGGATGGCAATATCCGCACGCACCATAGGCTCGCCCGGTGAAATCTCGCCAACGAACCAGAAGAAGGCTGGCAAGGTGACCAGCAGCACGATCGCGGAGGTGATCATCCCGGCAGATCTCGGATGAGCCGGGTCGAATGTTTCGGCGATCCAGAGCGATACGGGGTTCTTGTGGCTGGCAAACCACTTCACGATGGCAGCATGTGCGCCGGGAAAGAGTGGCATGATGATCAGAATGAGCCAGCGGCCGAGCATCACCGAAACGAAGACGATGACACACAGGGCTCCGACAACGAGAGCAAGGCGCCCGCTGATCTGGCCGAGCGCATCAAGCGCCGTACCGGCGATAATGCCGGGACCAAGATGGGCAGCTGACCAGGCCAACGCCGAGGTGAAATTGACCAGCGTAAACCGCCAGGCATTCATGCCGACCATGCCGGCGATGCCCGGAACAACAGATTTTACGCCTGGCACAAAGCGGCCGATGAAGACGCTCTTGCCGCCATGTTTGCGGAAATAGTCCTCGCCCTTCTCCACCAGATGAACATATCGGGAAAGTGGCCAGACGCGTTTGATCTGATCCTTGTAGAAATAACCGAACCAGTAAGACAGGGCATCGCCAGCCGTTGCCCCAAGGGTTGTCCAGATGAAGATCGACACCGGGTCGAGCTTGCCAAGGCCGATAAGTGTGCCCGCACCGACCAGAACAACGGTGCTGGGCACAACCAGACCGATGATGAACAGCGCCTCTCCCATCGCGGCCGCAAAGCAGACAAGCCCCGCGATGGACGGGTTCTCGGCAATGAAATTGAGAATCTGGTTCAGAAAATCTGGCACGGTCTCGTCAGGTCACACATCGGCTGGGGCCTTGGGGTGTTCCCGCTCAGGGCAACAGCCAATGGCCTGATTTTGCTTCATATATGGTCGGAAGGGCCCAACCAATAGACCAGAAGGTCCGAATCCGCCGGTTTTTTTCACCCGCCTGCCGCGTCTTCTTGCCGGCGAAGCGACAAACCATTGATTTCGCGGAGGCTTGTCAGGCAGGCGGTTCGGTTGTCTAAACTGATTTTCAGGACGAATACTCTGTATACAAAATAGAGGCGGCCCGTATCGGTGAAGTCTGACGGGGCCTTGGGAGGCAGTGAATGGTCGAATCTGCGGATCTTCCCCAGAAGATGGATGGAAAGAGCTTCAGGAAACTTGAGCCGGAACTTCGACAAGAGCTCCTGTCTGCGCAGCTGGAGATGATCGAGAAGAAGGCATTTTCGACGCTGATCGTGGTGGATGGCATGGACGGGGCCGGGAAGGGCGAGTCTGTTGCCCGCCTTTATGAATGGATGGATGCCCGGCATCTTGTCTGCAACGCCTATGGAGAGCCGACCGACGAGGCGAAGGCACGACCGCGCCTTTGGCAGTTCTGGCGCGATCTTCCCGCAAAGGGGGAAACCGCAATCGTGTTTGGCAGCTGGTATCAACGGATCCTGCGCGAACATGTTGCCGGTAACATGGACGATAAGGCCGTTGGGCAGGAGCTTGCCCGAGTGCGGCAGTTTGAAGAGATGTTGGCCCTTGAGGGCGTGCTGGTACTAAAGTTCTGGTACACGCTGCCCAAGGATGAACAGAAGCGCCGCCTTGAAAAAATCGGAAAGAAAAAGAATGTCGCGCGGCATGTTCTGGCCGATTGGGCTGCCTTGAAAAATTATGACAAGGCTGCCCGGCTGGGGGAGAGGATCATCGAGGAAACCGGCGCGGCAGACGCGCCATGGTTCGTCATTCCCTCACAGGATGCGCAATATCGCGATGCTGCTGTTGCCCGGACTATTGCCAAGGCCATGCGAGCCAGATTGGAGGCATGCAAGGCGAAAGCGCCCGCGCCTGCAAGGGTCGTCATCAAGCGAAGTGAGGCCGGTTCGCCTGTTGACACGATTGATCTGACCGCAAGGCTCGATGAAGAGACCTATGCGAAGAAACTCAAGAAATTGCAGCAAAAGCTGTCTGACATGAGCGACCACAAGGATTTTGCCAAAACTGGCATGATCCTTGTCTTTCAGGGCAATGACGCGGCTGGAAAGGGCGGCGCAATCCGGCGGGTCATTCGCCCCCTCGATCCCCGCATCTACAAGGTCTATCCGATCGGTGCTCCCACTGATGAGGAGCTGGCCCGTCCCTATTTGTGGCGGTTCTGGCGGCGCCTTCCCAGAAAGGGGCAAATCGCGATCTTCGACCGGTCCTGGTACGAACGTGTGCTTGTCGAGCGGGTTGAGGGTTATGCGCGGCCTGAGGCATGGTCGCGCGCCTATGGCGAGATCAACGAGTTCGAACACGAGCTGACCGATTTCGGATTTATCGTCTGCAAGTTCTGGCTGGCGATCAGCGCCGAGGAGCAGCTCCGTCGGTTCCAGGCGCGTCAGGAGACCATCTACAAGCAACACAAGATCACGGATGACGATTGGCGCAATCGTCTGAAATGGGACAAATACGCCGTTGCCGCCGGGGATATGATTGAGCGAACGAACACCGATCATGCATCCTGGACGCTCGTGTCATCGGAAGACAAGCGCCATGCAAGGATTGAGGTGCTCAAGACCATTTGCAAGGAACTGAAGCGGCGGGTCTAAATCCGCTCCATTGCCCTTTTCAGATGGACTGCGCCAGATACTCCATGGCGGCGTTCACTCCGCCTTTGCCGTGGGCAATGCCAAGCTTGATGAAGCCTGTCTCGATGGCGGACAAGGTGCCAAGCAGCATGACCGCATTCACATGGCCCATGTGTCCGATCCGGAAGCCGCGCCCGGCATAGTCGCCGATCGTACCGCCAATGGTGACGCCACACTGTTCGCGGGTGAAGGTGCGCAGTTTTTCCGCCTCCCAGCCATTGGTGGTCACAACGGTCACGCTGTTGCTGCGCGCCGTCTTGTTGGGGACCATCATGTCCATGCTGCCTGCGCTGGACCAGATCTCGACAGCCCGCCGTGTGGCCTCGGCCAAAAGGGCGTGGCGGTGCCAGACGTTTTCGAGGCCCTCCGCAAAGATCAGGTCAAGTGCCGCCTTGAAGGCAAAAAGCAGATGCTCTGGCGGGGTGCCGCAATATTTCTGATAGTGAACGGGACCATCGCGGAAGGTCCAATCCATGTAGTTGGAGCGCAGATTTGCTGTCGCATGGGTGGCCTTCGCTTTTGGTCCGACAGCAACGAATGAAAGGCCGGGGGGTGTCATCAACCCTTTCTGGGACCCTGTCAGGGCCAGATCGACGCCCCAGGCATCCATTTCAAAAGGCATGCACCCGAGGGACGCAATCGTGTCGACCATGAAAAGGGCCGGGTGGGCAGCAGCGTCAATGGCGGTGCGCAGGCGTCTAATGTCGTTCCAGACGCCCGTTGCCGTGTCGACCTGCACCACGAGGATTGCTTTGATCCTGTGCCCGATATCTTCCTTGAGGGCCTTTTCCAGAGCATTCGGATCAACCGGCGTATGCCAGTCGCCCGGAAGAAGCTGGACATCAAGCCCCATTACCTTGGCTGCCTTGCCCCACTCTGTTGCAAACAGGCCAGATTCCAGCACCAGAACGCGGTCTCCCTCAGACAGGGTATTTGAAAGAGCCGCATCCCATGCGCCATGTCCGTTGGCAGCATAGATGTAGAGCTGATGCTGTGTTCTGAACAGTTTCTTCAACCCGGCAAGACATTGCTCGGTTGTCTCGACAAGTGGACCGTCATAGATATCGATGGCTGGCCGATGCATGGCGCGCAACACTTCATCGGGTACATTGGTCGGGCCCGGTATCATCAGGAACTCTTTGCCCTGTCGTAGTGTCATCTTGCGCTCCAGGATCGGCTGCTTCGCCATTTGTTGCAGTGTCACGTAATATTGTTTGGACAAAACAGGTAACTTTACGGACGCTTTGTGTGATCAACTCATTTTTGCTACTGCAAAAACTGACTTGTTTGAGTAGTCTTTTAATGGTGGTTCAGATTACCGGATGAATCCCGATTTCAGTAGCGTCAGGCAGGACTGGCCGTGTTCGAATTCGGCAGTTCCTGTTGTAGGCGTCCAGTTTTGAGTTAGTTGTTTTGGTGTCATGTCGGCATCGTCTGCGGGGCTTTGCGATGATTCGCGTCAAAAAGGGTAATAATCCTCTTATCATCTGTCTTCCGCACATCGGAACAGAGATTCCACCGGCTGTGGAACGTCGGATGAGTGCGACCGGACGATTGCAGACTGACATGTCCTGGCATCTGGATCAGGTGTTCGATCTGGCGGCGGCGCTGGATGCGACCGTGATCACAACCACGGTTTCAAAACTGGTTGTCGATGTGGATCGCGCTCCTGACGACTATTCCACGAGTGAGGACAGCGCGACATCTGTCTGCCCGACGCTCACTCTGGATGGCAAGAAGATCTATAAGTACGAGGAAGAGCCCGGCCCGACAGAACAGGAGCAAAGGGTGCTTCTGTTCCATGACCCTTTCCACAAGGCCATTCGCAGCGAACTGACGCGGTTGAAGACAATGCACAAGAAGGTTGCGCTCTTCGATTGTCAGTCCATGCGCTCTCGCATCAAGGGGTTTTGTGACCGCGGCTTGCCGATGATCAGTCTCGGCACAGACGAAGGTCAGTCCTGCGACAAGGACCTGAAGGTCCTCTTCGCGGAGAGTTTCACAGGCGTAACGGGCTTTTCGATCGGCGTTGATGATCTTTTCACCGGTGGTTACATCACACGTACATATGGTGCTCCGAAGCAGGGAGTGCATGCGATGACCGTGGTTGTTGCGCAGCGTGCCTATCTTCGCCACGAGACACCGCCCTTCGAACCGGACAAGGTGCGCGTGACCCGCCTGAACGCCACCATGACAGGGGCATTTTCCAAGGTGATTGACTGGGTTGGTGGCGAGAGCGGTGTTCAGGCCGATGTCGACACGGATGCAGGTGTCGAAGACGAAGATCTTTTCGCCGTTGAAGCATCCTGACGTCAGTATTCGTCCGCTCAGACGACGTTTCGTTCCTTGAGCGGCTTGTTCCCGAAAAATCGGTCAATTCCAAGCGGTCCAAGATCGAGGGTCTGGTAAGATCCGGTCGCTATCAGTTCCGATAGCCCGCGACCGATCGCCGGTGCCTGTTGCAATCCATGGCCGGAAAAGCCGAGCGCCAGATAAAAGCCATCAAGCCCTGAAACCCCGCCTACAAACGCGTTGTGGTCGAAAAGATTCATGTCGTAATGGCCTGCCCAGGCTGCGCCTGGCTTGATGGCTTCAAAGGCGGGAACCCGATTGGCGAGTGTAGGCCAAATGTGGTCCTCAAACAGCCAGTGATCGACTTCGAAATCTCGGCTGTCAGGGTCATGATCCTCCGGCGGGGCGCTGCCGCAGATATAACCCGCGCCCTCGGGACGGACATAGGTTCCATTCGGATCAATCAAGAGCGGAAAATGGTCCAGCTGCGTGCGGCACTCGAATGTAAAGACGCAGCGCTTGCGGCTGTGGACCGGCACCTCAAGTCCCACAGCTCTGCAGATGTCCGCGCCTCCCGAAGCACCTGCCGTATTGACCAACACCGGAGCAGTCAGCGTGTCTCCGTTGTCCAGCTGTACTGTCCAGTCCTGTCCGGTTCTCTCCAGTCCGATGGCCCTTTGTGCCAGATAGTCCACGCCGAGCGCGCGGGCCTTCTTTCGAAAGGCCTGAACGAGCGCATAGCCATCAAACCAGCCTTCCCCGGTCACCCCATGGCAGCCGGCGGCAAGATCATCGACCCGTAGCCACGGAAAGTTTGCAGAAAGCCCGGCGGTGTCATGAAAGGCAATATTAGCGCCTAGCTGTGACTGGAGGGCATGGTTTTCGCGAAGAATGTCCTGCTTGTCGGGTGTTGCAAGAAAGAGGTAACCGCCTTCCTTGAGGTCGATTACCGGACTTTCGCCGTCAACCGCAAGATGCTCGCCGATGGAACGCAGATACTCGATCCCGAAAAGCGAAACCTCAATATTGATCGCGGTGGAAAATTGCTGGCGAATGGAAGCCGCTGAACGGGCAGATGCGGAATGCTGGTATCCACTATCGGGTTCAAGAACGATAATCTTACCGGTAAAGTCCGCGCGCTGGGCAAGCTGGCAGGCGGTGGATGAACCCATCACCGCCCCGCCAATCACAACGACGTCCGCATTTCGCCTCGTCACTCAACAACTCCCGGTTCTTTCGCGTCCCGCCGAACGGGAGGGAAATCAGAAGAACGCCTGCAGGCCGGTTTGAGCACGGCCGAGGATCAGGGCATGAACGTCATGCGTTCCCTCATAGGTGTTCACGGTTTCAAGGTTCTGGGAGTGGCGCATCACGTGGTATTCTTCCTGAATGCCGTTGCCGCCGTGCATGTCACGGGCCTGGCGGGCAATATCCAGAGCCTTGCCGCAGTTGTTGCGCTTGATCAGGGAGATCATCTCGGGGGCAACTTCGCCGGCATCGAACAGTTGACCAACGCGCAGCGCGGCCTGAAGTCCAAGGGCGATTTCGGTCTGCATGTCGGCAAGCTTCTTCTGGAACAGCTGGGTCTGGGCCAGAGGGCGGCCAAACTGTTCGCGTTCCAGGCCGTACTGGCGTGCCCGCATCCAGCAATCTTCGGCAGCCCCCATAGCGCCCCAGGCAATGCCGTAGCGAGCCCTGTTGAGGCATCCAAACGGGCCTTTGAGCCCTGATACATTGGGCAGTAGCGCATCTTCGCCGACTTCCACATTGTCCATCACGATTTCGCCGGTGATGGAGGCGCGCAGAGACAGCTTGCCGCCAATCTTGGGAGCGGAAAGGCCTTTCATGCCCTTGTCGAGCACGAATCCGCGGATCGCCCCGTCATGTGCCTCGGACTTTGCCCAAACGACAAACACATCCGCAATCGGAGCGTTGGAGATCCACATTTTGGAGCCGGTCAGGCGGTACCCGCCGTCTGTCTTGATCGCACGTGTGCGCATGCCAGCCGGATCGGATCCAGCATCGGGCTCTGTCAGGCCGAAGCAGCCGACAAATTCTCCACTGGCCAGTTTGGGGAGGTACTTCTTGCGTTGCTCTTCCGAGCCATAGGCGTAAATCGGATACATGACCAGGGAGGACTGCACGCTCATCATTGAGCGATAGCCGGAATCCACCCGTTCGATTTCACGCGCCACCAGGCCATAGGAGACATAGGAGGCGCCTGCGCAGCCATATTCCTCGGGAAGTGTGATACCCAGAAGGCCGAGTTCGCCCATTTCATTGAAGACGGAGCGATCTGTCTTTTCTTCCCGGTAGGCTTCGATCACGCGCGGCAGAAGCTTTGCCTGCGCATAGGCGCGCGCACTTTCCATGATCAAGGTTTCATCTTCGCCGATCTGGCCTTTCAAGACGAACGGGTCCTGCCAGTCGAAAACGCCGCCGCCTGCCGGGGAAGCCTTGATGTTTGTCGGTGCATTCATGATGTCAGTCCTTAAAGCCGGGATCAGTTTGGGCCAGTGAGAGGGCCGAAGCATTCCATTTGCGCGAACTATCCTTGGTCAAGGGCTTGCAATAAAGGGAAAGCTTCGACAAAGTTCATGCCTAAATGGAATAATTTTGAATATAAAGGATAAATAGGCATGAAGCGTGCGTTCATTCCGCCGGCAGATACGCTGATCGCCTTTGAATGCTCTGCGCGCCATGGCAGCTTCACACGCGCAGCGAAAGAGCTTCATCTGACGCAGGGCGCGATTTCCAAACAGGTCCGCCAGCTTGAGGACAGGCTCGGCGTGGAGCTGTTTCGCCGTGTGCGTCAGCGCATCGTCTTGACCGATGCCGGGCGTTTATATCTGCATGACATCCGCGGTGCCATGGAAGCCCTGACCAACGCCACCCGTCAGGTCATGTCCTATGCGGGCAGCGAGGATGTATTGAACCTTGCCGTTCTGCCGACCTTCGGAACCCGCTGGCTTGCGCCGCGCCTGTCCCGTTTCTTGCGGGTCTATCCCAATGCAGGGCTCAACTTGAGTGTTCGATTGCAGCCTTTTGATTTTGAGGATGAGCCCTTTGACGGGGCTATTCACCACGGTGACCCGGTGTGGGCCGGGGCCATCGCCGAACCGCTGTTTCCCGAAGAGGTGATTGCGGTTGCTTCACCGGTTTTCCGGGATCGCCATGACATCCGCACGCCTGCTGATCTCATTCGCGTACCCCGGCTGCAACTTGCGACCCGACCTCTTGCCTGGAGGCAGTGGTTCGACCTTGCCGGTGTTTCGACCGAGGTTGCCTTTCAAGGCGCCCGTTTCGAACAGTTCGTCATGATCTCGGAAGCCGCGATCCACAATGTCGGGGCTGCGCTCATGCCCCGTTTCTTCATTCAGGACGAACTTGCTTCAGGCCGTCTTGTGCAACTGTTCGACATTTCGTTGTCTCAAGCGACGGCCTATCACTTCGTTTATCCGGAAAATCGCACACTGCGCCCGGTCGTCACCGCCTTCCGGACCTGGCTTATGGACGAAGCACGGCAGGTGCTTGCCGATGAAGATGAGGTGTTGCCGGGGTAGGATGCAGGGAGCAAAAAAATGACGGAAAGATAAAGAAATCAATTGAAGAGATGAGGTGGTTTGATATTTGTGTTCCTATAAATAATTTCTATCGAATGCATAATGTACGCCGCAGAATTTCGAGACCGCTATCATTCCTTCCGTAAGGCCATTATCCGTGGTGTCGATGATCGTTGGCCAAAGACCGACGTGGGACCATTTCTCGACACACTGCACATCGAAACGAAAGCTCCCTATTCCGACGAAGAGCCCGAAGTCCTGCCCGATCAGGCGCGAGATTTTCTTGCAGAGTGGCGAAAGACGCAGGACATCGAGGCGCTCTACCGCGTCAGTGAACCATGCACTGTTGATCCGAAAATGGGCATTCTGTTTCATAAAGGCAGGGTACTATGGGGATCAAGCGATCAGCCTCTTCGCGAGCGGAGCCCAAGATTCCTTTCGCACCTGAAGTCTGGGCACAGGACTTTGGCGTCGGCGATCCTGCTTCACCATGTCCATGGCGACAATTATTTCCATTTCCTGCTTTATGTGATGAGCAGGGTGGAGCTGGTTGAACGACTAGGACTGCCGACGGACATACCGTTTCTTGTCCCTGAGAGAACGGCAGAGACCGCCTTCTTCAAGCG
This sequence comes from Roseibium sediminis, assembly GCF_008711325.1. Classification (GTDB taxonomy): domain Bacteria; phylum Pseudomonadota; class Alphaproteobacteria; order Rhizobiales; family Stappiaceae; genus Roseibium; species Roseibium sediminis. The sequence continues at coordinate 67,766 of NZ_VXDB01000017.1, read as the reverse complement.
AGCACAGGAACTCGGAGCCTTTGGCGCGCGCGAAATAGTGGTACAGGGCAAAAGGGAGGTCGTGCTTGTCGAAAGCCCCTATCTGGTGCGCGCCTTCTTTTGTCAGTGCAGGGTTTTCGATTGGCTTGCAGACAAACTCGGAGCGCCTGCCCCGTCAAAAGATGCCGCGCCGCTCTTCGTGGTACGGCGCGCGAATGCTGCCAACGGGCGGACCTTTCGAAATCAGGCAGAGATGGACGACGTCGCTCGATCTCTCGGGTTTGAGACGATCGATCCCGGCGACCATTTGCTGGAAAAGCAGGTCGAGATTTTTCAACATGCCCCGATTGTTGCAGGGCCGCATGGCGCGGGACTGACAAATGTTTTGTTTCGGAGCAAAAAGCCCGGCGGATTGGTTGAGATATTCAATCCGGGCATGGGGTCGCCGCACTACTACATGGTCGCTCGTGAACGCGGCTTTTCCTATGACAGCTTTTTCGCGATCAACCCGATTGGACGCGCCTTTTCGGCCAGTACAGAAGTTGACTTGGACACTTTGCGGGAGAGCCTCGAGACGGCGTTGGAAGTCAACCAGCGGCAAACACAGTGACAAGTGGGCTCGGTTTTTCCGTCAGACGGCTTTCAGAATTTGGAGATGCTTCTCGGCCACGGCGCGGATGTATGCATGTTGAAGGGCATGCGCCCGTCCAGTTTCCGAGAGCGATTGGCATTTGTCCGAATTATCGATCAGGGACTGCAGGGTTACCCTGATTTCATCGACGAGCGCTTCTCCGTCCTGCGGCGGAAGGCGGCGTTTGAAGCCAACAGATGACTCTCGCGCTATGAGCCAGATGTGCTCAATGCCCGTCAATGGTTGAATAATAAGATGGTGGTCGCCCGAAAAGGCCAAGAAGATTCCCAATTCCGCGCGCTAAACGCATTCGGCTACGGTAATATAAATTGACGAAGGTCGCGGAGCCGAATAGAGCTGGAACATAGGCAACAGCTGCCAAGACAGTAGCGCTAAGGACCCGTCTGAGTCCCTTGAAGAAAAACTTGGGAAAGACCTTCCAATATCCTTTTCGCAAGATACCCACCTGAACATGGGCCGCGGCGCAGGATTTGGCGAAGTCAATGATACGCTTGGATGCGACACGGCTAGCTGGCACATATTCTTCTACAATGGCATCTGGTGCCCAAACAATCTTAAATCCAAGCTGGGCCGCGTTTTCGAAAAAATCGAGATCTTCGTAGCCGTAGGTCAATGCATTATTGAACCTCAGATTGGCGGGGGGGTGAAGAAGGGCGCTTTTGAAAAGCACATTGTTTGTCGACGCGCGAGAGAGCTGTACGCCAGCATTTTTGTCTAAGGGCGTTTCTTGAGGCGCCCAGATGGGAAGCGGTTGCTCATAAGTGCGTTTGATCTGTCCGTAGCTGATATCCGCATTGAAGCTTTGGGCGGTCTGCACATGCTTTGCCAGCCAGTCCTTGCGGGCGACCTCATCGTCGTCAATAAGCAGGATCCAATCGTAGTTTTGTGCCTTCGCCATATCGAGTGTCTTGTTGCGCGCAAAGGGAATTCCTCTGCGCGGTTCCATCTCGTATCGAATAGGAAAGGGAGACGTTTGGTTCAGCTCGTCAATCGTGCCTCTAGAAAGTGGTTGGGTGTCGTTCTCCACTACACAAATCTCGATCTGCCATTCGTCGGAAGTGTCTTGAGTTATCAGGCTTTCTAGGCAGCTGCGCAACATGAGCGGACGTTGGGCCGTGCAGACCATGATACCAAATCGGAGCGGAGAAGTTTTCATCTGATACATTCAGTCTTTGAATACTACGGATTCAATACCTAGTGCTGCAGCTTAACTATGTGCAAGCTTAGCTATGACGTGACAAGGGTTTTCAACACGTTCATGTGCTTCTCGGCCACGGCGCGGATGTCGGCATGTTGAAGGGCATGCGCCCGTCCAGTTTCCGAGAGCGATTGGCATTTGTCAGAATTATCGATCAGGGACTGCAGGGTTACCCTGATTTCATCGACAAGCGCTTCTCCCTCATCAGGCGGAAGCAGGATGCCTGCGCCTCCAGCAGCTTCGGGAGCGCCGCCGCGCTGTGTGGCTATCGTTGCACAGCCGCAGGCCATGGCCTCGATGACAGCCCGATGAAACCCCTCTTCCACTATGGACGGCAGGGCGGCAATGGCTGATCGGGCAAACAGGTCCCGCACCTCGATAGCTGACAGGTTTTTTCTGATCGTAATTGTCTTTGAGCCTGCAATCTTGCGCATCAGCGCATCAAAAAACTGCCGCTCCTCATCTGTCTGGACCGCAAGAGCCAGTTCCAGCGACCAGCCTTCGGGGTTCAGGCAAGTATAGGCGGATGCCAGCTCAAGGATGCCCTTGTCTGCTCTTGCGCGCCCCGCAAATGCGATGAACGTCTGCTTTGAACTCGCGGGTTTCCAGAAGTCGGTGTCGATTCCGTTCCAGACCACATGGGCTTTGTCAGCCATCAGGGGATAGTTTTCCAGAAACCGCCGACGCAGGAAGTCGCTGACAAAAATCACCCCGGCAAGCTTCGAGAATTGCCGTCCCTTGCGCCACTTTGAAAGCAGCCCGCGCTTGTTGCGTAAAAGCCCATGCCGGTGCAGAACAACCGGAATAGGGGCAATGGCACGCGCCAGTGCCGCCGCGCTCTCCGGGTGTTGGTGCACAACGACAAGATCAGGCTTTTCCGATTTCAGAAGATGTCCTGCATTTTTGAGGAAAGCCTTGCTGCCGTCCGCATCAATGGCCCGAAAGTCAACATCTGCGAAGGGGTCATCGACCTTCGCGCCAACCACGAATGCCTCGCTGCCGTAGCCGCCAGACAGCATCAGGTCCCTTGTGACCAGATCGATGGAGGTCGCGCCCTTTGGCGAAAAGATCATGCCTCGTGGCAATACCGCAGCAATTTTCAAGTTTCTGCTCTCCGGCAAGGTCGCGGGGCGGTGGCGTAGGGAGTCTCAGATCCAGCGCCGGACCCGCGTCTTGTAGGCGAGATACTCGTCGCCGAAAAGGGTCTCCAGTGCCAGCTCTTCGGGCTTAATCTGGAAATGCGTCAGATACCAGACGGTAGCGGCGGCGAACAGAAGCCCGGGCACCACAGCGCCGAGATACACGGACCATGCTGTCAGCAGAAGCACCATGCCCAGATACATCGGGTTGCGGGTGAAGCGATAAAAGCCATCCGTTACCAAGCCGGTGGCTCGTTCAGGTTTTAGTGGGTTCACCGTGGTTTTGCGGCGGAAAAACTGAATGACGCCGGCCAGTTCAATGAAGAAGCCGATCGAGGCGACCAGAATGGCTGCGCCCAGCTGACCTGAAAAAACAAAGGAAAACTCAGGAAATTGACGGTTTGCATACCAGATCAGCACACCGGCGACGAAAGTTACAAGCGGGGGAGGAACGAGAGGCTTCATGGTGTTCGTGCACCTTGCAGGTGGGACAGAAATGAAATGTCCGCAAGTGTCTCTTTTCAAGCAATGTAAGCGCTTTATAGTGAAACAAAAGGCAGACCGTTGGCGAGGAGAAAAGCGGCCACCTTTTGCGATGAGTCACCATCCGGAGTGGGAGGAACTCTATGGAAGGCTTGATGATGAATCGTTCGCTGAAAATCGCGGACATTCTGGACTTTGCATCTTCAAATTTCCCCAAGGGCGAAATCGTCTCGGTTCGCACGGAAGGTGATATCCACCGCACCACTTATCGAGAGACAGCGAAGCGGACCGCACAGCTGGCCCGCGGTCTGAATGGGCTTGGCATGGAGCGGGGCGATCGCATCGCGACGCTCGCCTGGAACGGCTACCGTCATCTGGAGCTGTATTACGCGATTTCCGGAATCGGGTCTGTATGCCACACCATCAACCCGCGCCTTTCCGCCGAACAGATGCTCTATATCGTGCATCATGCGAAGGACAGGCTGCTGTTTACGGATGTGACCTTTGTACCGCTCCTGCAGAAGCTGGCACCGCAATTCCCGAAGGATATGCGTATCGTCGCAATGACCGACAGGGCACATATGCCGACAGCGGAGGGGCTCGAGCTCTTGTGCTACGAGGATCTTCTGGACGGCCAGCCTGACCAATTCGACTGGCCGGATCTAGCGGAAAACACGGCGGCAGGCCTTTGTTACACCTCCGGGACGACCGGTAATCCCAAAGGGACGCTCTATACCCACCGATCGACCGTGCTTCATGCCTTGATGGCAGGCATTACCTTGCCGAATGTCCTGCGGGAAGGAAGGCGAATTCTTCCCGTCGTTCCTCTCTTCCATGTGAACGCCTGGGGTTTGCCTTATGCCGCGCCGCTGACGGGCGCGTCACTGATATTCCCCGGTCCAAAACTGGATGGAAAGAGCCTGTTTGACCTGATGGATCAGGAGAAGGTGTATTCCGCCTGGGGGGTTCCGACCGTATGGCTTGGTCTTCTTGGCCAGATAAGGGCCGAGGGACGCAATCCGGACGGGTTCGGCGATGTTGTTGTGGGCGGGTCTGCGGCCCCGCGCTCCATGATCGAAGCCTTTGAAAAGACCGGGGTGAATGTCTGCCACGCCTGGGGCATGACAGAAATGAGCCCTATCGGGACGCAGGGAAATCTGCCGGTCGAACTCTCCGACCTGCCACTGGATAAACGCGTTGAAGCCAAGAGTTCGCAAGGGCGGCGGGTCTTTGGCGTTGAATTGAAGATCACCGATGATGACGGCAACCGGCTGCCGCATGACGGCAAATCCCCCGGCAATCTCTTTGTCCGAGGCAACACAATCACCTGCGGCTATTTTGAGGACGAAGGCGCCAACAATGAGGCCTTTGATGCGGAAGGTTGGTTCAAGACCGGTGACGTTGCCACGATTGACGAAAACGGCTTCCTGCTGATCACCGATCGGGCAAAGGACCTGATCAAGTCGGGTGGGGAATGGATCAGTTCGCTCGATCTGGAAAATGTCGTGATGTCTCATCCGGGAGTGGCAAGCTGCGCGGTTATTGCCGTTCCGCATGAAAAATGGACCGAACGACCCTTGCTTGTCGTGCAAGCAGCCGCCGGGGCGGAAGCTCCCCGGGAAGAGCTGATTGAAATGCTGTCCAGGCACTTTGCCAAGTGGCAGCTTCCCGATGATGTGGTCTATGTGGACAGCCTTCCCCTGACGGCAACAGGAAAGGTCTCAAAACTGACATTGCGCCAGCAGTTCGCCGAACACGAGATGCCTGAGGTCTCGCTTGGCTAGGACGTTGGAAAAAAAAGGTGAGGTGACAGTGGGCTTGCAGGAACAGACGGAAGCGCGCGTGGAAGAAATCAGGCAATTGGTCAAAGTGGAAGTGGGCATTTCCAGATGGTTTGCCATCGGACAGGACCGGATCGACGCCTTTGCGGATGTAACCGAGGACCATCAGTTCATCCATATTGATCCGGAACGTGCGCGTTCCGAGGCTGGTCTTGAAACAACGATAGCGCACGGGTTCCTGACACTTTCCCTTCTGTCTGCGATGGCGCTGGATGCCACCCCCGCTATCATCGGCACACGCATGGGGATCAACTACGGATTTGACAGGATCCGCTTCCTGTCTCCCGTGAAGTCGGGAGCACGGGTTCGGGGCAGGTTTGTGCTTTTGAGCCTTGAAGAGCGAAAAAACTGCGAAGTCGACGTGGTGTGGTCCGTCACTGTTGAGAGTGAAGGCGGAAAGCGCCCGGCACTGACCGCCGAATGGATCAACCGCTTTTACCTGAACGAGAATGACCCTGTGCCCAGCGGAGAAACGCAAGCATGAACGAGCCCAGAAACCTGCCGCCGGTCCTTCAGGGGCTTCGCATTCCCGCAGTTGCCGCCCCACTTTTCATCGTGTCCTGCCCCGATCTTGTCATTGCCCAGTGCAAGGCAGGTATCGTCGGCAGTTTCCCGGCGCTCAATGCAAGGGAGGCTCCGGGCGATCCGATCATGCTGGAAATCTGGCTGAAGCAGATCACGGAGGAGCTTGATCGGCATAATCAGGCAAACCCGGACAGACCGGCAGCTCCCTTTGCCGTCAACCAGATTGTTCATCGCTCCAACGAGCGGTTGGAGCGCGATCTGGAAATCTGTGCAAGGTGGAAGGTGCCGATCTGGATCACGTCGCTGGGCGCGCGGCCAGAGGTCAATGAAGCAGCGCACTCCTGCGGCGGAATTGCCCTTCACGACATCATCAACAACACCTTCGCGCACAAGGCGATTGAAAAGGGGGCGGATGGCCTGATTGCTGTTGCGGCTGGCGCAGGTGGTCATGCCGGTCCGCAATCCCCGTTCGCCTTGATCCGGGAAATCCGCGAGTGGTTTGACGGCCCGCTGCTGTTGTCCGGCTCGATCGCGACCGGGGAAGCGCTGCTGGCCGCCTGTGTGCTGGGGGCTGACCTTGGTTATATCGGGTCCGCCTTTGTCGCAACGAAAGAGGCAAACGCGGTGCCTGACTACAAACAGATGCTGGTTGAGTGCGGCGCGGAAGACATCACTACCTCGACCCTCTTTACCGGCATATCCGGCAACTATCTGAAGCCGTCCATCGCCCGTGCGGGCTTTGATCCGGAGAACCTGCCGGAAGCCGATCCGTCCTCCATGAACTTCAAGGACGGAAGTAAGAAGCCCAAGGCATGGTCGGAGGTCTGGGGCTCCGGTCAGGGTATCGGGGCGATCAAGTCTGTGGTTTCTGCCGGGGAAGTGGTCGACCGGATTGAACAGGAATATCGCGCTGCGCATGCCCGCCTTGCCGCGATGGCCGTTTAGGGGAGATGACAAGCCCATGTCAGGAGACGCCGAGCAACTTGATAGAGGGCGTCTTTCCCTATGGCTCAGCGAGCATGTTGAAGGGATCGACGGTTCGGTTGAGCTATCACCCATCTCGGGCGGGCAGTCCAACCCGACGTATCGGCTCACCGCATCGGGCAAGAACTTCATCTTGCGGCGTAAGCCTTTCGGGGACCTCCTGAAATCGGCGCATGCCGTGGACCGTGAATTTCGCGTTCAACAAGCACTCGCGGGAACCGCGGTGCCGGTCGCCCGGATGATTGCCCTTTGCGAAGATGACAGCGTTCTGGGCTCCATGTTCTACCTCATGGCAGAGGTTCGCGGACGATCCTTTGATGATCCGCGTGTGCCCGATGTTTCTGCGGATGAACGGCGTTCCATTTATATGGAAATGGCACGTGTCCTTGCCACCATCCACTCCGTCAACCTGGAGGCCGTTGGCCTAAAGGACTACGGGCCGGACGGCAACTATTATGAACGCCAGCTCAGTCGTTGGACCCGCCAGTACAGAGCCTCAGAAACCGAAGTCATTCCGGCGATGGATAGCTTGATAAGCTGGCTTGAGGCGAACCTGCCAGCGGACGATGGTCTGCGGACATTGGTTCACGGGGATTTCCGTATCGACAACCTGCTGTTTGATCGCGGCGGTCCAAACTGTGCTGCTGTTCTAGACTGGGAGCTCTCCACTCTCGGCCATCCCTTTGCCGATCTTGCTGCCCTTGTCATGCAATGGGGACGCCCGACAGGTCCGGATAGTCGTGGCCTTTTGGGTGTTGACAGGTCGGCGCTGGGCATACCGTCAAATGAGGCGTTTGTCGCAGAATACTGCCGTCATATGGGTATCAGTGCGCCGGAGAATTTCAGGTTCTATGTCGCCTTTGCGGCCTTTCGCATGGCCGCGATCCTGCAAGGGGTGAAGAAGCGGGCGCTTGATGGAAACGGCGCTGACCCTGAGCGCGGCCTGCAGCTTGGGGCCTATGTGCCGGGATTTGCAGAAGACGGGCTGCGGGCGGCAGGTCTTGGAGCTGCTCATGGGTGAACGCCGTTACGAGGGTCTGGTCGTCCAGATCACCGGTGCTGCAAGCGGATTTGGACGCCTTGCCGCACAGCGTTTCGGTGAAGAAGGCGCGCTTCTGGCGCTCTCTGATCTGGATGGGGATCAGCTGAGCGAAGTCGCAGCACAACTGCAAACGAAGGGGCATCGTGTTTTTTTCGAGCAGGTGGATGTCACTTCGCAACTGCAGGTGTCGGGGCATATCAAGGCGGTTCTTGAAGAATATGGCCAGCTTGATATCGCCATCAACAACGCCGGGCGGGTTCATGCCTTGGTGCCGTTGCCCTCTCTGGATCTTGAGACCTTTGAACACATGATGGCGGTCAACGCACGAAGTGTTTTTCTCGGTCTCAAGTACCAGATTCCGCCCATGATTCAGCAGGGCAAGGGAGTGATCCTCAATGTTTCCTCCGTCGCAGGACTGGTTGGAGCCGGATATCTCTCGGCCTATGCGGCCTCCAAACATGCGGTTGTCGGCTTGACCCGTTCAGCCGCGGACGAAGTTGCTAGCAAGGGGATCCGGATCAACGCCCTTTGTCCGGCCTTTTCGCAAACGCCAATGCTTGGTCAAATTGCGGAGCAATTGGCGGATCGTCACGGCCTGACGGAAGACGAAGCAGCCCTCCGGCTCGCGACGCGCATCCCGATGAAACGGACCATTCTTCCTGAAGAAGTGGTCGATGCGATGCTCTGGATCTGTTCACCTGGTAATTCGGCCATGACCGGGCAGACGATAGCCGTGGATGGCGGTTTGACCACCATCTGATCGCTGTCATCTGGTTCGACGAACCTGTGTAGAGCATTTCCAGGCGAAGTGGATACCGCTTCGTCGTCAGGGAATGCGTGACGTGCTCTAGCCGTTGAGTTCAGCGAATTTCCCGCCGCGCTCGGCCGTTTCCCGCAGCAGCTTTGGCACCTTCCAGAAGAAGGCATCCTCCTGCGCATAGGTTTCGATCCGTCGCACCAGTTCGCTGGCACCGATGGCATCTGCCGTGTGCATCGGCCCACCGCGGAAGCGCGGGAAGCCATATCCAAAGAGATAGACCGCATCGATATCAATCGGTCGGAGCGCGATGCCGTCTTCAAGAATGCTGATAGCTTCCTTGATGATGGCGGTCATGATCCGGGCAGTGATCTCCTCTTCCGAAAAGGAGCGGGGTGTGACGCCTGCCTTGGCTCTTTCCGCTTCGATGATGGCAACAGCGGCCGGATTGAGCGTTGGCGCACCCTCTCCATAGACATAGTAGCCTTGGCCCGTTTTGCGTCCGAAGAGCTCGGCTTCGCACAGGCGGTCCGGAATGGCGATATAGCGCTCATTCGGGGAACGGTTCGGGGCCTGTCGCTTGCGCGCCGCCCAGCCGATGTCCTGACCCGAGAGGTCTCCAACCGCAAACGGTCCCATGGCGAAGCCATAATTCACCATGGCCTGATCAACCTCTTCAGGGCTGGCCCCATCCATCATCAGGTAGTCGGCGGCCTTCTTGTAGGTGTTCAGGATGCGGTTGCCGATAAAGCCGTCGCAGACCCCGGCGCGCACTGCAATCTTCTTGAGCTGCTTGCCAAGCGCGAAGCCGGTCGCCACTGCGTCGGGCGCGGTCTTATCGGCGACCACCACTTCGAGCAATTTCATCACATGGGCTGGCGAGAAGAAATGCAGGCCGATCACATCTTGCGGGCGGCTGGTGGCAGCGGCGATCTCGTTGATATCGAGATAGGATGTGTTCGTGGCAAGGATCGCGCCCGGACGGCAGATCGCATCCAGCTGGCTGAAGACGTCCTTCTTGACACCCATGTCCTCAAACACGGCCTCAATGACAAGATCGGCCGCAGCGAAGCTGGCATAGTCGGTGGTTGTCTTGAGTTTGGTCTCAAGGATCTCGGTCCGGCCAGCGTCCGAAAGCTTGCCGCGTTTGACTGCTCCGTCCAGATTGCCGGTGATAATGGTCCGGCCCCGCTCAAGACCCGCTTCGTCGCGCTCGGCCAGGATCACGTCCAGTCCTGCAAGCAGACAGGCGGTTGCAATGCCCGACCCCATGGTGCCGCCGCCGATGACGCCAACCAGTTTTACCGGGCGCGGCGTTTCGCCCGCTTCCGGGATCTTCGTGACTGCACGTTCTGCAAAGAAGGCATGAATGAGACCAGCCCGCTGCGGGCTTTCCATGCATTCGCTGAAGAGACGACGCTCTTCTTTCAGGCCGTCCTCCAGTGGCAACGTGCTGGCGGCTACGGCTTCAACGCATTTATGCGGCGAAAAGAGGTTCGGCTGCTTGCGCTTCAGGGTGCTTGCCGTTGTCTCGATGGCGGCAGTGTCCGCAACCGTTGCAAGGTCACCGGTTCGGCGGGTTTCAAGATCTCCGTCCAGAACCCTTTGGGCGCTTTGCAACGCGAGGTCGCGCGGTTCGCCGCTGAGGATTTCATCGATCAGGCCAATTTTCAGGGCCTCTTCAGCGCCGACCCGGTTACCGGTGGTAATCAGCTCCAGAGACGCGGGGATTCCGGCAAGGCGCGGGGCCCGCTGTGTGCCGCCTGCACCCGGAAGAATGCCCAGAGTGACTTCCGGAAAGCCGATGGTGAGATCAGGCAAGGCAATTCGCGCATGGGTGGACAGGGCAACTTCCAGTCCGCCGCCGAGCGCGTTGCCGTGCAGCACCGAAATGACCGGCTTTTCCATCGCCTCGATCCGGTTGCAGACATCCGGCAGCCAGGGAGCCTGCGGCGGTTTTCCGAATTCACGGATATCCGCACCGGCAATGAAGGTCTTTCCTGCGCCGTAAATGGCGACGACCTTGATGGCATCATCCGCCGACAGTTGATCCATGGCCTTCACCAGACCATCGCGCACAGCAAGGGACGCCGCGTTTACAGGAGGATTGTTGATCGCAACAAGCGCGATAGCGCCGGAAGTTTCAACTGTAACCATCTGGTCGTGAGTGTTGGTCATGGGCACTTCTATTCGACAGCTTTGAAGGGAAACAGGGACTGGACCTTATTGATCCGGATTTGGACGGGGAGTTTTCGCAAGCGGGGACTGGAAGTCAAGCAGTGATCAGCGCCGGGCGTATGGAAAGCCGATTTTGGGCAGGTGCGTCAAAATCGCAAATGCAAATCATTTGCAACTGGCTTGACTTCTGCACGTCACTTCGCAATAACGTCAGAAGATGCCAGTTCTGGCCCCTCCGGAGTGTTTCATGCGCCGATTTCGCAAGGTTCTTTCTGTCGCCACTGTCCTCTCGGCGCTGGTGCCGATGACGGCTCTGGCAGGCGAGCGCATGAAGGTCGTGACGACATTTACGGTTCTGGCCGACATGGCCCGCAATGTAGCCGGAGATGCCGCTGACGTTGTGTCCGTGACAAAGCCCGGTGCGGAAATTCACGGATATCAACCGACTCCTCGGGATATTGTCGGGGCCGTTGACGCGGACCTGGTGCTTCGCAACGGAATGAACCTGGAGCTCTGGTTCGAACAGTTCCTGCGCAATTTGGGGGATGTTCCCTCCGTGACGCTCACAGACGGGATCGAGCCGATTGCAATCCGCTCCGGATCCTATGAGGGCAAGCCCAACCCGCACGCCTGGATGGGCCTGGAAACCGCACGGATCTATATCGACAACATTGCAAGGGCATTCGCCGAGCAGGATCCGGACAATGCGGCGCTCTATCAGCAGAATGCAGCCAACTACAAGAAGAAGGTCGAAGAGACGATTGAGCCCTTGCGCCAGAAGGTTCAGGCTCTCCCGGAGGACAAGCGGTGGCTTGTGACATGTGAGGGCGCATTCAGCTATCTTGCGCGCGATTTCGGGCTGAAGGAGCTTTATCTCTGGCCGATGAACGCCGATCAGGTTGGCACGCCGCAACAGGTCCGCAAGGTCATTGACGGGGTGAAGGAAAACGCGATCCCGGTCGTCTTTTGCGAGAGCACGGTGAATACCGCTCCGGCTCAGCAGGTCGCGCGGGAAACCGGCGCGTCCTATGGCGGTGAGCTTTATGTGGATTCCCTCAGCGAGGCCGACGGCCCCGTGCCGACCTATCTCGATCTTTTGCGTGTGACGTCCGAACGGGTCGCGAACGGCCTTGCATCCACTTCCAATTGACAAGCATGATGATGGTTCGGGAGATGCCTCTCCAGGCTGCAAGCAGGAAAATTCGGTGAACCAGACACATACTGACCCGTTGGATGGGATACGGGCGCGAAATGTCACCGTCACCTATCGAAGCGGGCTCACGGCCCTCCATGATGCAAGTTTCGAGATCCCGAAGGGGTCTGTCACCGCCCTTGTGGGTGTGAATGGCGCCGGAAAGTCCACGCTTTTCAAGGCAATCATGGGCTTTGTGCCCACCTCGCAAGGCGAAATCACCCTGCTTGGCAGGAGTGTTCCCGAGGCGCTCAAAAGCAATCTGGTTTCCTATGTGCCTCAGTCCGAGGAAGTGGACTGGAGCTTCCCGGTGCTGGTGGAAGATGTCGTCATGATGGGACGCTACGGCCATATGGGCTTTCTGCGGCGTCCTTCTGCGCGTGATCGCAAGGCTGTCGATGACGCTCTGGCGCGCGTCAACATGCAGGACCTCCGAGGGCGCCAGATCGGCGAATTGTCCGGTGGGCAGCGCAAGCGTGTGTTTCTGGCGCGCGCGCTGGCTCAGGACGGACAGGTGATCCTGCTTGATGAACCTTTCACGGGTGTCGATGTGAAAACCGAAGAGCAGATCATTGCCCTCTTGCGGGAACTACGCAGCGAAGGCCGGGTCATGCTGGTGTCCACCCACAATCTCGGTTCCGTGCCGGAGTTCTGTGACCGGACGGTGTTGATGAAAGGCACTGTTCTTGCCCACGGGCCAACCGAAAAGGTGTTCACGCCAAAGAACCTGGAAAAGGCCTTTGGCGGGGTGCTGCGTCATTTCACCATCGGCGGCTCCGACCTGCACGACGATGACGACACGCGCCAGATCACCATCCTGACCGACGATGAACGCCCATTGGTGCGCTATGGCGAACGCACGGTCCACAACGAGGGGCGCGAATGACAGCTGCGCTTCTTGAGCCATTCACCTATTCCTACATGGTCAATGCCATGTGGGTCTCGGCACTCGTCGGCGGGGTCTGCGCGTTTCTCTCTGCCTATCTGATGCTGAAGGGCTGGTCCCTGATTGGCGATGCCCTTTCGCATTCGGTGGTGCCGGGGGTCGCGGGCGCTTACATGCTCGGCCTGCCGTTCTCCGTTGGTGCCTTTCTGGCGGGGGGGCTTGCCGCCGTTGCCATGCTCTTTCTGTCGGAACGATCCGGGCTGAAAGTCGATGTCATCATTGGCATCATCTTCACGTCCTTCTTCGGGCTCGGCCTTTTCATGGTGTCGCTCAGCCCGACCTCGATCAGCGTTCAGACCATTACAATGGGCAATATTCTCGCCATCACGCCGGAAGACACGCTGCAGCTTGCAGTGATCGGTTTTGTGTCTCTGGCTGTCCTGCTCCTGAAGTGGAAGGACCTGATGGTGACATTTTTCGACGAGAGTCACGCCCGCTCGATCGGCCTGAACACGCCGTTGCTGAAGGCTGTGTTTTTCGTTCTCCTGTCCGCGTGCATTGTTGCGGCCATGCAGACGGTCGGCGCCTTTCTGGTCATTGCCATGGTCGTGACACCGGGAGCTACGGCCTATCTGCTCTGCGACCGGTTCTCGCGGCTGCTGATCCTGTCTGTTTCCATCGGCGCCGTGACGAGTTTTACCGGGGCCTATGTCAGCTATTTTCTGGACGGAGCCACCGGCGGCATCATCGTGACGCTGCAGACACTGGTCTTCCTTCTGGCCTTCGTGTTTGCCCCAAAGCACGGCCTTTTGGCGGCGCGCAGGCGTGCTGCCCAAGCGCTCTCTCCCGCGGTAGACGGGCAGTCTCTTGGCAGGGAGGGCCGCTAGATGGGTATCGACGCGCTGCTGCTGCCGTTCCGCTTTCCCTTCATGCAGGATGCCTTCCTGATCTGCCTGATCGTTGCAATTCCGACCGCGTTGCTGTCCTGCTATCTCGTCCTCAAGGGCTGGGCATTGATGGGCGATGCGGTCAGCCACGCGGTTCTTCCCGGTGTGGTCCTTGCCTATGTACTGGGTATGCCGCTGATCATCGGGGCCTTTGCCGCGGGAATGGGAAGCGCGCTCCTCACCGGTTATCTGGCAGAGAACAGCCGCGTGAAGCGCGACACCGTGATGGGGGTGGTCTTTTCCGGCATGTTCGGCATTGGTCTGGTTCTCTATGTCTCCATAGACACCAATGCCCATCTTGATCACATCCTCTTCGGCAACATCCTCGGCGTTGGGTCGCAGGACCTGTGGACGGCAGGGTTGATCTCGCTTCTGGTGTCCGGACTTATCCTGCTGAAATGGAAGGACCTGCTGTTGCACAGTTTTGACCCCGCGCAGGCCAGAACTGCGGGCTTGCCGGTCAATGCCATGCACTACGGACTGTTGGCTGCACTCTCGTTGACGATCGTTGCGACCCTGTCTGCCGTCGGACTCATTCTCGCTGTCGGCCTGTTGGTGGCCCCCGGCGCCATTGCCTTTCTGCTGGTTCGAAGCTTCGGCTGGATGCTTGTTGTTGCCGTTCTGGTCTGCGTGGGTTCAATGCTGGCAGGAACCTATCTCAGTTTCTTCCTGGACAGCGCTCCCGCCCCGACGATCATTCTGGTCATGACGGTTGTATTCATCGCTGCATTTATTCACCGTCAAATAAGGATCAAGGCCGCGACCGGCACTCCTCGGCTCGGGTTCTGATCCGTTAGCGTCCCTTGCAAACTCCCGCAATTCCGCCAGCTATGGGCGAGAAAGCGGGAGGCGCTTGCCATTCACTTAAAACTTGAGTATTTGAATCAAGTATAAGCTTGGGCCAGCTGGCTCGGCATGTTTGATAGTGAAGGATTGATCATGGGCGCTCAGGCCTTCCAGGGCACGGTCTCCACCGGTTTCGCTTCAAAATATCTCCAGCAATTGTGCAAGCATTTTGCCCACAAGGTGCCTGCCACATGGTCGCCGGACGCGGGCACAGTCGAATTTCCGTTCGGAGACTGCCAAATCACGGCAACGCAGACGGATCTGCGCTTTGCCTGCAAAGCAGAGCCGGGCGAACAATCCGAGCGGCTGAAGCAGGTCGTTGAGAGCCATCTTGTGCGTTTTGCCTGGCGCGAGACGCTCACCATAAATTGGGATGGAGGCACAAAATGAGCCTCCCAAGCGTGACCTGCCGGGGGGAAGGTCTGCCCCGGTTTGCCAAGGTCCTACCGCTCGTTGCGATGCTGGCAGCAGGAACGGCCTGCCTGCCAGCGGCCGCGGAACCGGCAGAGGGACGCCTGACCATTCAGCTGAACAAGGCCGAAACCATCGCCGGGTCCTGCCGCATTACCCTTGTAGCCCGAAACGGCATGGCAGGGGATCTCGCCGGACTGGGGCTCGATCTCGTGGTGTTCGACAAGGCGTCGGCGGTGGTCGGCTATGCGGCGATTGATATCGGCGTTCTGCCGGAGGGAAAGACGCGTGTTCGCCAGTATGACGTGGCGACGTCCGAGTGTTCGGCCATCGATGGCATTCTCGTCAATGAGGTACGGCACTGTGGCAGCCCTGATGCACCTTCAGCGTCATGCCAGTCCGCCTTGTCGGTCTCGTCCCGCTCGGAAATCGATTTTTTCCTATGAGGTCCTGCAATGAATATCGGCACGCTTTCCCTGCCCGTAGACCGCTTTGACTCGCTCTTGAGCCTGTTGGAGCAAGGTGGTCCGGTCGTGACCCTTCTTCTGGGGCTTTCGATCATTGCGGGAGGCCTCGTCATTACAAAGCTCGTCCAGTTCCTGCGAACCGGCGTCGGGCGATATCGGTGTTCAAGCGAAGCGCTTTCCCTTTGGCTGTCCGGTCAGCGATCGGAGGCAGAAGCAATGGCGGCGTCCTCCGATGCCTTGATGGCGCGGACACTTCTGCAGCTGATGCGTGCCAGTCAGAAGTCCGGTTGGGAGGAGAGGCAGTTGAAGGAGGACATCGAGCGGGTCTGTGCCCGCGAGATCCTGATCCTTCGTCGGTTCCTGAAACCGTTGGACATGATCGCCCAGACTGCCCCGCTCATCGGGTTGTTCGGGACGGTTCTGGGGATGATCGAGGCCTTTCAGGCCATGCAGGGAGCAGGCGCTGCTGTGGATCCGTCAGTCCTTGCCGGGGGCATCTGGGTTGCTCTTTTGACCACTGCAGTTGGTCTTGCTGTCGCAATCCCCGTGTCTGCGATCCTCGGCTGGCTGGACGCTCGGGTGGAGCGGGAACAGGCTGAAATGGAAAGCGTTGTGACGGCGTTTTTCACCGGTGCGCCCCTGGGCGAGCCGTCATCAGGACAAAACGCATTTGTCCTTGCCCGGTCAGGTGCGGCACATGCGCTTTGAACCAACACCCCAGCGCAAGGCGCTCGGTCTGACATCATTGATCGATGTCATCTTCTTGCTGCTGCTCTTTTTCATGCTTGCCTCCAGCTTCACGCGTTATCAGGCAACACAAATGGCAAGCGGGGCGTCGGGTGGAGGGGCCGAAGTTCGCCCAACCTATCTCCGTCTTCATGGCGACGGTCGCATGGACCTCAACGGGCGAAGCGTTTCGCCGGACGAATTGGAGGAACGCACGAGAACACTGGCTGAAACCAAAGGTGCCCTGCTGGCGATCTGGAGCGGGCCAAACGCAACCATTCGCGATGTTGTCATGGTGACTTCTCTGGCGCGTGCCGCCGGATTGAAGACCGTTCTGGTGACCGGGAACTGAGCCGATGAAACTGTCCGCAAAACCGGAAAGACGCCCGCCGGAAAACACCATTCCCCTCATCAATGTCGTTTTCCTGATGCTGATCTTCTTCCTGTTTGCAGGGTCGATCGCACGCGATGACGCCAGACGGGTCGAGCCACCAATCGACATGGTCGAGGATGAGGTGATCCGCTCCACAGATGCCTTGGTTATCGATCGCGGTGGCGAGCTTTATTCCCGCGGCGAACCGGTCGAGCTGGAAAGCTGGGTGTCGGAAGCAAAAACCGCGGACGGGCCTATGGCTCCTGAAATGCCCATCAAGATTGCGGCGGACGGCGACCTGCCAGCCGACAGGCTTGAGGAGATCATGAAGCAACTCAAACAGGACGGACTTGAGGATATCGTTCTCATCACCCGGCGGGGGACAGGCCAATGAAACTGCATCGCTTACTGGCTCTTGGGCTCGTGGTTTCCTTCAGCGCCCATGCTGCCGGTTTCAGCTATTTCGGTGAAGCCGATCACGAAGCCGATGCAATCGTTGCCCAAGGCGGCGAAGTCTCAATTGTCGGCTCTCTGGAAGACTTGATGGTTGGTGCAACTGCATCTGTGGTCACTCACGTCACCACGCTCCCGACTGTGCAACCCGTCCAGCCGAATGTTCAGCTTGCCGCCATTGCTCCGATGCAGGTTCCAGCCCCCGCCGTCCAAAAGGTGATGGCAAAAGGCGTTACGGATATCGCCCCGGCAAGTCCTGAACCTGTCGTGGCGCTCCAAAGCGCAAGCATCCAGCCAAATGTGCGGGGCAAGGTGTCACCCCTCCCGGTTCCTTCAAATACAGCCAGCCTTCCGAAAGCCCTGCAGGTCATGCCTGAGGCGGCAGTCATTGAGCCGGTTGGTGAGGCCGTCTCTTTAGCTCCGCGCCTGAAACCAGAGCTACGCCGCGAGACGAGGCGAGAGCTGGCGCAAAAGCCGACACCTGCGAAAGCTGAATCGAGATCAGCTCGTCAGGGTGCAGAACACGCGGCGAAAAGAGGTGGGGAGCAGATCACCGCCAAGACCGGGCGTTCCAACGCCAACGGGCATTCCAAGGCCAAGGGGAGTGATGGCGGCAAGGCGGCAAGCTCGAAATATGGCGGCGTGGTGCGAGCCCGGGTTAATCGCGCAAAGAGATACCCGGGCGGAGCCGGTCAGCGTGGCGGTACCGCCGTGCTTCGTTTCACGGTCAACAAGTCGGGCGGAGTTTCGGGGGCAAGCGTTGTTCGATCATCCGGCAGCCCGGTCTATGACCGCGAAGCACTTGCCACCCTCAAGCGCGCCAAACTTCCACCGATCCCAGATGAAATCGGCCGTGCATCGCTCGTCTTCACCCTGCCGATCCGCTTCGGAAAAGGGTGAGCACGGGTGTCCTGAAAACCTACACACATCCGCTGGTGCTCTCGCGGATCAGCAGCTCATAGCGGGTCTCGTGATTGATTGGCACTTCTTGCGCAGCTTCGCCCGCCAAAAGTGCGGCAATAAGGTCTGCAGTTTTTTGGCCGATTTCTGAAGGTTTGGCATCAACGGTCGTAAGTGTCGGGCAGGTAAAGGGCGCAATTTCAAATGCGCCAAATCCGGCAATCGACAGATCGTTCGGAACCTTGATCCCGGCACGCTGACAGGCGCTGAGCACTCCGAATGCATAGAGATCAGAGGCACAAATAACGGTTTTCACTTCGGGAAACCGGCTTCTGAGCTCCTGAAAGGCGCGATGCGCTTCCTTGATGGAGAAGTTTGTGCTTGTGGTGTCAATCAGCCGCGAGGCATCCAGTCCATGGCCGGACACCGCGCGGATAAATCCGTTTCGTCTATCTTGCGCCCGTGTGTCGCTTTGCGGTCCCCCTCCAATAAAGCCGAGCTCGTGGTGGCCAAGGCGCACCAGTCTGTCAGTAAGGTCATGCATGGCGCGGGCGTTCGAAAATCCGACGCTGTAGGCAACCGGGGCCTGTGGTTGGTCCCACATCTCGATGACCGGAATCCTTGCCTTTTCCAGAAGCTGCCTTCCGCGATGCGTGTGTTGCCCTCCGGTGACCACGATGGCTTCGGGCTTGCGCCTGAGAAACTGTTCGATCAGCGCCTCTTCTCTCTCAACGCAGTAGTTCGTGTAGCCCAGCAGCGGTTGCAGACCATGTTCTGCAAGGTCATCGGATATGGCCGTAACCGTGTCCGCAAAGTTGGAGTTGTTCAGAGACGGGATGGTGACTGCCACAAATCCCGTCTTTTGGCTGCGCAGGTTCGAGGCCGTGCTGTCAAACACATAGCCGAGCTCGTCGGCAGCCTTGAGGATGTTTCGGCGGGTTTCTGCGTTGACAGAGGCATCTTCCTTGAAGGCGCGCGAGACGGTCATTGGCGAAACGCCAGCCCTTTCCGCAACGTCCTTCATGGTGATGGCTTTGGTCATGCAGCCCGTCCAACCGCAGGGGAAAAAAGCGGCTCCTTCATTGTCCTTGATCCTTGATGAAGGCGGCCAGCTCGGCGACGATTGCTCCAATCGGTTGGTCAATGTCGACGACTGTTCCCTGCTCGTCATCCGCCAGCGGTTCAAGGGTGGCAAACTGGCTGTCGATCAGGCTCACGGGCATGAAATGCCCCGTTCTTTGCGCCATACGTGCGGTGATCACGTCTCTGCTTCCACAAAGGTGCAGGAACATCACGTCGTCACCTGCAGCACTGCGGATCTGGTCCCTGTATTTCCGCTTCAAGGCCGAACAACCGACCATATAGCGGTCTTGAGCCGCTGCGAGTTCGCGCCCCACCAATGCAAGCCAGGGGGCCCGGTCATCATCGGTCAGGGGAATGCCAGCCGACATCTTGTCGACATTGCTCTTCGGGTGCAGGTCGTCGCCATCCCGGTAAGATGCGCCTGTAACCTTCGAAAGCGCCTCTCCCACCGTCGATTTGCCGCATCCGGCAACGCCCATGATGACAAATTTCGCCATTGAATTCAGAGCGACGCCGTAATGCCGCCATCCACGTAGAGCGTATGGCCGTTGACGAAACTCGAAGCGCGGCTGGAAAGGAAGACGCAGGCTCCTACAAGTTCCTCCACCTCGCCCCATCGTCCGGCTGGTGTGCGTTTTTCCAGCCAGGCGCTGAACTCCGGATCAGCGACAAGGGCGGCGTTCAATGGCGTGTCGAAATAGCCCGGCGCAATGGCGTTGCACTGAAGCCCGTATTTGGCCCAGTCGGTGGCCATGCCCTTGGTGAGGTTGCCGACCGCGCCCTTGGTGGCCGTGTAGGGTGCGATGGACGGGCGGGCCAGCGAAGTCTGCACCGATGCAATATTGATGATCTTGCCCCGCCGCCGCTCGATCATGTGGCGGGCGCAGGCTTGACCCACGTTGAACACGGTTGCGACATTGGTGTTCAGGAGCTCGGCAAACTTGTCGGCAGGAAAGTCCTGAAGCTCGGTGCGAAACTGCATGCCGGCATTGTTGACCAGAATGCTGATGGGACCGTGTTCGGCCTCAAACCCGTCAATCGCCTTGCGAACGGCGGCGTGATCGGTCGCATCAAACGTCAGTGCGCTGACCGTGTGGCCTTCGCCGCGCAGACTGTTTGCCGCAGTGGCAAGTTTGGTCTGGTCACGACCATTGAGGACAATTGTGGCACCGGCCTGAGCCAGTCCGCGCGCGAGCGCAAACCCGATACCCTGCGAAGACCCGGTGATCAGGGCACACTCCCCTGTCAGGTCAAAAAGCTCCCGTCCCTGAGCCATCAGCGCATCTCCCTTTGCTCTCGACAAGCCGTTACGTCATGTTATGTTATCGATAACATCGAGCCTCCGGACTGGCAACTGCCATGTCCGATCCGGACCGTCGGCGGGGTTCGCATATGCTGATGCTGCGAGGATTGTTGCATGAAGACCATTGTTATTCACGCAGCCAAGGATCTGAGGGTAGAGGAGCGCGATCCGGCCAGACCGGGCGACGGTGAGGTAGAGATCGAGCTGGCTGCGGGCGGGATCTGCGGATCCGATCTGCACTATTACAATCATGGCGGTTTTGGCGCGATCCGGCTGCGCGAGCCGATGATCCTCGGCCATGAGGTCTCTGGCTATATTCGGCGACTTGGACCAAGTACAAGCGGACTGGAGGTCGGCCAGCTGGTGGCGGTTTCTCCCTCCCGTCCCTGTGGAACTTGTTCCTATTGCCAGAAGGGTCAGCACAATCACTGTCTCAACATGCGCTTCTACGGATCCGCCATGCCGTTTCCGCATATTCAGGGGGCTTTCCGGCAGACGCTGATTGCAGATGCTGCGCAAATTGCCGTCGCCGATGGGCTGACCGAAGGGGAAGCAGCCATGGCCGAGCCATTGGCCGTGTGTCTTCACGCAGCGCGGCAGGCGGGAGACCTTCTTGGCAAACGGGTCCTGGTCACAGGATGCGGGCCGATCGGGGCCCTTTGCATTCTTCTGGCCCGCCGGGCCGGGGCTGCGGAAATTGTGGCCACCGACCTGTCAGATTTCACGCTTTCCCTCGCCAGAAAGGTTGGGGCTGACCGCGTCATCAACATGACCTCCACGCCGGACGGGCTCGCCGGTTATGAAAGGGACAAGGGCAGTTTCGATGTGCTTTTTGAATGCACGGGCGCGGCTCCGGCATTGGCTGCAGGAGTGAATTGCCTCAAGCCGCGCAGCACACTTGTTCAGCTGGGTCTCGGCGGCGACATGACCGTTCCCCTTCAGGCAATAACGGCCAAGGAGATCACCCTTCGTGGTTCCTTCCGGTTCCACGAGGAGTTTTTCACTGGAGTGGACTTGATGAAAAAGGGTCTGGTCGACGTCAAACCCCTGATCTCACACAGCTTGCCGCTTGATGACAGCATAGCCGCCTTTGAACTGGCATCCGACCGCCGTCAGGCCATGAAGGTCCAAATCAACTTCCGCTGAGCGCCCATCAGGCTTGATAGGTAACACGCCCGTCGCAAATGGTGAGGCCCACTTTCAAGCCGGTGATTTCTTCCGGAGCCGTATTTTCGATATTCCCTGAAAGCATCGTGATGTCGGCCAGCATGCCGGGGCGCAACTGGCCGCGTTCGTGCTCGGCAAACTCGGTATAGGCGGCGTCGGTTGTATATCCGGCAAGAGCATTCATCAGGCTTGACCGCTGATCGGGCGCGCCAGTGTAGAGGGGCTTTCGGGTCATTGCGGTCTGAATGCCGAGCAGCGGGTCGAGCGGGGCAACCGGCCAGTCGCTCGCAAAGGCGATCCTTGCTCCATACTGGCGCAGCGTCTCCGTCGCATAGGCGGTTCTGAGCCGTTGCTCGCCGAGCATCGTCGCAATCGGTTCCATCGGATAGTAGCCGCCCGGCGCGTGGGTTGGCTGGACGGAAGCAATAACGCCCAGTTCGGCAAAGCGCGGCAAGTCTGCCGGGTCCAGGGTCTCGATATGTTCGATCCGGTGGCGGCTATCTCGTTGACCATTGCGCCGTCTGGCCTCTTCATAGGCATCGAGTGTCCAGCGCACACCCGCATCGCCTATGGCATGAACGGCGACCTGAAAGCCGAGCCGGTCTGCCTCGACGATCTGTTCAATGAAATCCGTACGATCAAACAGCGGCTCGCCCTTGATGCCCGGTGTGTTGGAATAATCATCCAGCATGAAAGCCGTTGTGGCCTCGATCACCCCGTCGATGAACATCTTCACGAAACGCATCTTCAAACGCGGCGTGTCATAGCGACGGCGCCAATCCTCCGCCATTTCATAGTCTGAAAGCGGATATCCCGGCAGCATGCGGAAGGGCATGAAGGCGCGAACGGTCAGCGGCGAGGCTGCATCCATTTCGCCCAGCAACTCCATTTGATGGGGATCGCTGTCCATATTATGGAAGCTGGTGATGCCAAGGGACGCGCAATAGTCAAAACCGCGGCGGAGCGCAGCAATGTCACCGGCCCGCTCTTCGGCGGAAACCGGCACACCGAAGTAGCGGCCACTGGACAGTCCGTTGGCTTCGCGTCCGCGCGTTTGCGTCATCATGACGATGGGCTGATAGGCTTCGAATTCGCGCAACTCGCCGTTGGCAAGTCCGTCGCTGCCCATGACAACTTCGCAGCCCTGCGAGACCTTCTTGCCGTGAATGAGCCCGGACGCTTCAAGCGCCGCCGTGTTGGCCCACATCGTGTGATGGTCGCCTGCATAGAAGCACATCGGCCGATCCGGCAGAATCTCGTCCAGCACATGACGATCCAGCGAAATGTGATCGCCCAAAATGTTGTAATGCGCCTGTTCCACGACAAGGATTTCATCTGACGGTTCAGTGGCAGCACGTTCGCGAACTGCTTTCGTGATGTCCTCAAGGCCATGCATGCCCGCAAGCGATAACCGGTCGATCTGCGCCGAGCCCGGATAAATATGCATGTGGCTCTCGATGAAGCCCGGTATCACAGAAGACCCATTGGCATCAAAGACTTGAGTTCCGGAGCCCTTGCAGGACGCAAGATCGGCCCTTGTGCCGACGGCCATAATCCGGTTCCCCGAAATGGCAACTGCCTCGGCGGTGGGAGCCGAAGGATCCATGGTCAGGACAGCAGCGTTCTCGATGACAATGTCAGCGTTGAGGGTCATGTCTTTTCCTGAAGAACAAAAATTGCAGCCAGTTGTGATCACATCTTGCCGCAAACGTTGATAGACCGTAAGCTTTTTTTACAAGGTGCCTGAAACGCCTATCTTCTGGAGGGGCAGGATATCGTGACGGACTTACCTTCTACGCAGGAATTGGCGATTGACGTTTCGGGCGTCAGCAAGGTTTTCGGTGGCGAGCCCGGCGGATTTCGGGCGCTCGACAACATTTCAGTCGGCATCCGGAACAATGAGTTCTTCACCTTGCTCGGCCCATCCGGCTGCGGAAAGACGACGCTTCTGCGGCTGATTGCCGGGTTTGAGTATCCGACCAGCGGCAAGATCCTTCTTCATGGCGAAGATATCGGCCTGTTGCCGCCATATAAGCGGCCCGTCAATACGGTTTTCCAGAGCTATGCGCTTTTCCCGCATTTGACTGTGGCGCAGAACATCGCCTTTGGTCTGGAAA
The DNA here is from genome assembly GCF_008711325.1 of Roseibium sediminis. Taxonomy (GTDB): domain Bacteria; phylum Pseudomonadota; class Alphaproteobacteria; order Rhizobiales; family Stappiaceae; genus Roseibium; species Roseibium sediminis. Next base: position 44,117 of record NZ_VXDB01000017.1, on the reverse strand, counting down.
TGCTTGGCCGTCCGGCTGCGGAGGTTCGCGACACCGTTGATCGCATGCTGGCGCTGGTCAAGATGGAGCCGATGCGCGATCGCCTGACCAACCAGATTTCAGGTGGCCAGCAGCAGCGCGTTGCCCTCGCCCGTGCTCTTGCTCCAAGTCCAAAGGTTCTCCTGCTTGACGAACCGCTCTCTGCGCTGGACTACAAGCTGCGCAAGGAAATGCAGATCGAGTTGAAGCGTCTTCAAAATGAGACCGGCATCACCTTTATCTTCGTGACCCATGATCAGGAAGAAGCTCTCACCATGTCCGACCGGATCGCGGTGATGAGCGCTGGTCTTATCCGACAGGTCGGAACTCCGTCCGAAATTTATGATCGCCCGGCTGATCGCTTTGTGGCGGACTTTATCGGGGAGACCAATTTCCTCAGCGCAGAGATCGATAGCGTTCTGGAAGATCATGCAATCCTGAGATTGCCCGGCGGTGGTCTTGAGAAGGCATTCCTGCCGAAGGGAGCAAAAACAAGCGGCAAGGTCACGGCAGCCATACGTCCGGAACACGCGGATCTGGTGCCGGAGGGCGCTGACGGGGGACTGCGCGGCACACTGTCCAACATCATCTATTCCGGCAGCAGCACCCACTATCACGTGCGCCTTCATGATGGCCCGGACTTTGTTGTCCGTACCCAGAACTCTCCCGACAACAAGCTTGAATTTTCCGTGGGGCAGGCCGTTGGGGTTCGGGTGCATGACCGCTGCGTTCAGGCGCTTGAGGACTGATCCATGAGCGCATCCGACACCCCGGCCCGGATCGCCCAGCGACAAAAAACCCGCAACAGATGGCTTCTGTCCTCGCCCGCGCTGCTGATCGTGTTTGTCGCTGCCATTGGTCCGCTTTTCGTCATGCTGGCCTATTCGTTCATGGCCAAGGGCGACTACGGGGGCGTGAAGCCCTGGGAGTTTTCGACCGACGGCTGGTTCGGTGTCTTCTTCTCCCGCGACATATTCGATGACACGCTCACGATCGCCGATGCAAATGTCACGATCTTCCTGAGATCCCTTCGCCTTTCGTTGCTGACGACGCTGATCACCTTGGCGATCGGGTTCCCGACGGCCTTTTTCATTGCGACGCGCCCGGCGAGAATGCGCGATGTCTGGGTGTTCCTGATCACCATTCCGTTCTGGACCAACATCCTGATCCGAACCTTTGCCATGCAGGAAGTCATCCGCAACGAGGGCATCATCAACACCGTGCTCGTTGCTACCGGCATCACCAGCGAGCCGGTGCAGATCCTCTATACCGATTGGGCCATCCTGTTCGGCATGACTTACGTGTACCTGCCGCTGATGGTCCTGCCGCTGTATGCGAGCATGGAGAAGCTGGATTTCCGTCTGGTGGAGGCAGGATACGACCTTTATGCCAACCGGATTCAGGTCCTCAGGCGCATCATCATTCCCATCGTCAAGCCGGGCATGATTGCCGGTTCTATTCTGGTGTTCATTCCCTCTCTTGGCGCCTATGTCACGCCGCGTGTTCTGGGTGGCGGCAAGAACATGATGCTGGGCAACCTGATCGAGCTTCAGTTCGGGGCAGGGCGCAATTGGCCGCTTGGGGCTGCCATATCCATCACACTCATGGTGTTGGTCATGGTCGCCCTGCTGGTTTACGTGCGTTATGCGGGACGCTCCGGAGGCCAGCATCATGGCTAGATCCTTCGATGTGAAAACCCAGCCCGGATTTGCGCTGATCGCAGCGTTCTGTTTTGCCGCGCTCTATCTGCCGATTGCCGTTCTGGTGATCTACGCCTTCAATGCCGGGGAATCCATCGCTGTCTGGGAAGGGTTTTCACTCCGCTGGTTCGTGACCGCAATGTCGAACACGGCCGTGCAGGAGGCGGCTCTTCGGTCAGTGGTGATTGCCGTCTTTGCGGCCTCCATTGCAACAGTGGCCGCAACCATGGCCGCTCTTGCCACCACACGCCAAGGGACCTATCCGGGCCTCTCCTTCAAATATGCGGTGTTGAACCAACCCTTGATGATCCCGGAAATCGTGACGGCGGTCGCTCTGTTGATCGTCTTCTCGCGGATCAAGGTCTGGACCGGGTATACCGGACTTGGATACCTGATTGCCGCGCATACGGCCTTCTGCATTCCCTTTGCCTATTTGCCGATCCGAGCAAGGCTGGAGAGCATGGACAGTGCTCTGGAGGCGGCAGCCGCCGACCTGTACGCCTCGCCATGGCAGGCTTTCCGGCGGATCACTCTTCCCTTGCTGAAGCCGGGCATCATGGCCGGTTTCATGCTCGCCTTTGTCATATCGCTTGATGATGTTGTCATCACCGAATTCGTGAAGTCGGGCGGCCAGGAAACCTTGCCGACGTACATGCTGGGGCAGCTTCGGCGGGTCGTGACCCCGGAAATCAATGCGATCGCCACCGTTTTTCTGGCGTTTTCGGTGCTGATCGTGATCATGTTCTTTTTCGTCAACCGCAGGAAAGCCTGAGGGTTGGAACGAAGGATTGGGAGGACAGGTGCAATGAGAGTGAAACGACTTTTGTCCGCAGTGGCGGCAATTGCTTTGTTGCCTGCGGTGGCACAGGCGGAAGGTGAGCTGAACATCTACAACTGGGGCAATTACACCAGCCCGGAGATGATCAAGAAGTTCGAGGACACCTACAACGTCAAGGTCACGATCACCGATTACGATTCCAACGACACCGCCCTGGCAAAGGTACGTGCCGGCGGGCACGGGTTCGACATTGTGGTTCCGTCCGCAAACTATGTTCCGATCTGGGTGAATGAAGGGCTGTTGCTGGAGGCGCGCCCCGACCAGATGGAGAATTTCAAGAACGTTGACGAGCGCTGGGTCAATGTCCCCTGGGACATGGGCCGCGATTACACCGTGCCGTGGCAGTGGGGACTGACCGGCATCACGGTCGATACCTCCGTCTACAAGGGGGACATCAACACGTCCTCCATCTTCCTCGATCCACCCGCTGAACTCGTTGGCAAGATCAACGTCGCGCCGGAAATGAATGACGTGCTCTTCGCCACAATCCGCTATTTCGGTGGTGAGTGGTGCACCACGGACAAGGAAGTCCTCAAAAAGGTGCGCGACAAGCTGGTCGAAGCCAAGCCGAAGTGGATTGCGATGGACTACGGCACCATCGAAAAATTCGCCTCCCGCGACTATGCGGCGGCCTATTACTGGAACGGTGCCGCCATGCGCGCGCGGGAAAAGAACACCGATGTGCGCTTCGGCTTTCCGAAGGAGGGCTTCCCGTTCTTCATGGACAGCGTCGCCATTCTGGCTGACGCAAAGAACCCGGAAAACGCCAAATTGTTCATGAACTTCATTATGGATCCGGAGAATGCGGCGATGATCTCCAACTTCGCCAAATACTCCAACGGCATCAAGGGATCGGAAGCCTTCATGGATCCGGCCATGAAGGATGCGCCGGAACTGGTCGTTCCGTCCGAATTTCAGGAGGCGGGCGCTTTCCTTCAATCCTGTGCGCCGGAGGTCAACGAGTTCTATGCAAAGATCTGGACGGACGTGAACAAGTAGGACACGGCTCCATCTGAAACAATTGCCCCTCCCGGCGGCGCTTTTTATGGGGAGCCTTCCCCTGAAGTGTGCAGCCGGGAGGTGTTTTTTGTGTGCTGGATTCTCAGGCCCTTGTTGATTGACCACGTTAATTTCCAATATGAGGGGAAAACCGGGGTTCCACGGAAACACGGGGGCATCTTGTCACTAGAACGTGGAATGGCAGCTGCCGGTTCGCGCCCTGGTTTTCGTTAGGACGCCGCATGTGCGCCACAAGATTGGGGAACCGGAAAGCGAACGGAAAGTGAAGCGGAACATGAAGATCCGACAAGGGTGCCAGCCGACGTGGATATAGCAGGTATAACGCGGTCGAGAAACAAGGGGTTCCGGATTACGACGAGCGCCCTTCTCTCCCTTTTTGTCCTCGCATCGATCCTTGTTTCACTCGTCGCGGCTCCTGTTCTGGAGCGGTATTTTCAGATGCAGGTGGGCCTGCGCAGCAAGGACACGCTGAAACTGACGGTCGCGGGCCTCAATGGTGCCCTGCATCGTTATGAAGCTCTCCCCTTTCTCATTGCCAAGAAGTCGGTTCTCGTCGATCTCCTGAACGCTCCGGATGATGAAGCACTGGTAATGGCGGTGAACGAGGAATTGCGGCTCTCCGCTGACCGCCTCAAGGCTTCGGATGTCTACGTCATGGATGTGTCCGGGACGACGGTTGCAACCAGCAACTACCAGAAGGAGCGTTCATTCTACGGTCGGAACTTTGCCTATCGTCCGTATTTCACCCAGGCCCTTGAGGGGGGAACGGGTCGTTTTTTTGCCCTTGGTATCACCTCCGGAGAGCGCGGGTATTTCTTCGCAGCTCCCATAGAATATGAAGAGCGGATTATCGGCGTCGTTGCCCTGAAATTCACCGTCGACGGGTTCGAGCAAGCCTGGAGGGATGCCGATCATCAAATGATGGTTTCCGACGTGAACGGTGTCGTGTTCATGGCCAGTCGGCCGGATTGGCATTTCAAGACCCTGCAGCCCCTGACTGCCGAGCAGCTACGGGAAATCGGAACCAACCGTCAATACCCGATCGGGGAACTTGAGCCGTTGGACAACAAGGTGACACCTCTTGGCGGGACTGTCGAAAGGGTGCTCATAACGGATGGCGGGATCACGAGCGAGTATGTGAGCACAGCGATCTATGTCGCAAATGCCGCATGGACTGTGCGTATACTTGTCCCCGCGACACAGGCGCGGACACATACGCTGGCCACCCTGCTGATTGTTGTTCTCGTGATCATGCTGATTGGCCTGGCGGCCGCCTTTTACCTTCAAAGAAGGGCGCAGCTGCTGGAGCGTCTGGAAACCCAAAAGGCGGCCCATGATCAGCTGGAAGCACGGGTTGCCGAGCGCACCGTTGATCTCCATCGAAGCAATGAACAGCTCATGGGGGAAATCGTGGAGCGCAAGGCTGCCGAAAATCGCTTGAGAGCAACGCAGGCCGAGCTGGTGCAGGCAGGAAAGCTGGCAGCTCTTGGCCAAATGTCAGCGGCGCTCAGCCATGAATTCAACCAGCCGCTCGCAGCAGTGAAGTCCTACGCCGACAATGCGGTCAAATTGCTCGATATCGGCCGGACAGCAGAGACCCGTGAAAATGTTACGCGCATTTCGGACATGGCCGACCGAATGGCGCAGATTTCGAGGCATTTGAGAAACTTTGCGCGCCGTCCGGGGGAAAAGACCCGGCCGGTTCTTGTGGCGCAGATCATCAATGATGCAAAGGCGCTGGTGCAACCCCGTTTGAATTCGGTCAATGCGACTCTGGCATTCGATCCCCCGGACAAAGACATTCAAGTGTTGGGCGGCCATATCCGCTTGCAGCAGGTCATCGTGAACCTTTTCTCCAATGCACTCGATGCAATGAATGATCAGCAATATCCGCAGATTGAGGTGGGACTTGAAGATCTCGGGGACCATTGCAAGGTCACGGTTCGTGACCATGGGCCGGGAGTGGCTGAGGAAGATCTCGAAAGGGTCTTTGATCCCTTTTACACCACCAAGCAGCCCGGTGAGGGCATGGGGCTCGGGCTCTCGATTTCCTACAATATCATCAAGGATTTTGACGGGGACCTGAAGGTTTCCAACCATCCCGATGGAGGTGCGGTCTTTGAATTGGTGCTGCGCAAGGTTACAGGAGAGGCGACGAGCGAGGCAATGAAGCTGGAAGACGTGGCCAGATGAACGACCAGAAAATCCTGTTTGTCGACGATGAGGAACATCTTCGCTTCACGGCCAAACAGAGCCTGGAGCTGGAAGGCCTGAACGTCGAATGCTTCAGCGAAGCGCTTCCCGCGCTGGATCGTATTTCAAGGGATTTTTCCGGAATTCTGGTGACCGACATTCGCTTACCCGGCATGGATGGCGTGGAGCTGATGCAAAAGGTCCTCCAGATTGACAACGAATTTCCGGTTATTCTGGTGACCGGGCATGGGGATGTTGAGCTGGCCGTCAGCTCGATGCGCGACGGCGCTTATGACTTTCTGGAAAAGCCGTTTGCTCCAAGTCGTCTGGTGGACACCGTGCGCCGCGCGCTCGACAAGCGACGTCTGACTGTCGAGAACCGCAGTCTGCGCGAAACGGTGGGCGCTCGTGATGCCGTTGAAGCCACGCTACATGGCCGAAGCGCGGTGATGGAAAAGCTGCGGGATCAGATAAGGGCGGTTGCTGCTGCTGACATAGATCTTCTGGTTACCGGGGACACCGGCGTTGGGAAGGAAGTGGCCAGCCGCGCCATCCACAATGCCTCCTCAAGGGCAAGGATGCCCTTCATTCATATCAATTGCGGGGCCCTGCCGGCCAATCTCGTCGAAAGCGAGCTCTTCGGACACGAGGCCGGGGCCTTCCCCGGCGCCATGCGAACAAGGGTTGGCCGGTTCGAAGGCGCACGGGGCGGAACGGTTCTGCTGGACGAGATCGACAGCCTTTCCCCGCCAATGCAGACCAAGCTTCTGCATGCCATACAAAACAGGGTCGTGACGCGCCTCGGCTCCAATGATCCGATTGAACTCGATGTGCGGTTTATCGGGGCGACCAAGAAAAACCTTGAGTACGAAGTGCAGCAGGGCACGTTCAGGCCTGATCTCTTGTATCGGCTGAATGTCGTGACCCTTCATGTTCCCTCGCTGAACGATCGCAGGGAGGATATTCCGCTCCTGTTTTCGCGGCTGCTTGCCGAGGCTGCAATCCGCTATCACCGCGAGGCGCCACAAGTGCCGAACTCCGTTTTGGCCGATATTGCGGGACGGGAATGGCCGGGCAATGTGCGCGAGCTGAGAAACGCTGCAGACAGGTTTACGCTCGGTTTGGGGCTTGGTTGGGGCAGCAGCGAGGAGGACGGATCAGATGGTGACCTTGGATTGTCCGACAGGCTCGCCCTGCATGAAAAGTCCCTGATTGCCGCCGCCCTTGCCGCTTCATCGGGTAATGTCACCGAAGCCCATCAGTCTTTGAGGATTTCCCGCAAGGCCCTGTATGAAAAAATGCAGAAATACGGACTTTCTCGCAAAAACTATCAAGAATAGGCACAATTCGCGATCAGCTCCAGAATGTGCAGCATCTGAAACAGTTCTATTCGCGTTTGTCACCGAAGTGACCCATTCCTTGAATGACGGGGCAAGTTTCTCCCCTTTCACATCGCTTTCTTCTTGAGAAAGCCCGGCTCGCCTTGTTTTAGGCAAGGGGAGCGCTTTGGGAGGAGCGTCCGCCAATCAAACAGACAGGCGGCACGAGCACCCCAAAAAGGCGCCTCGGTTCCCGACAGGGACAGATATTCAGGAGGATTTGATGAAGATTGCTTCCATGACGAGCGCAGCCATCGCACTGGCGATGTCCGCTACTGTCGCCATTGCTGAAGACCGTACCGGTTGGCCGGAAAGCTTCACGGTCGGCACCGCATCTCAAGGCGGCACCTATTTCGCCTATGGCTCTGGCTGGGCAAACCTTGTTGCTGAAGAGCTGGGTCTTTCCGGCGGCGGCGAAGTGACCGGCGGTCCGATGCAGAACATGGCGCTGGTTCACACCGGTGATGCGCAGTTCGGCATGACCACCATGGGACCGGCTGCAGAATCCCTGGCAGGCACCAATCCGATTGCACCGGGCCTGCCGATGACCAATGTCTGCGCCATGTTCCCGATGTACCAGACGCCATTCTCCATCACCGCGCTGACATCTTCCGGCATCAAGTCCATTGCGGACATTCCGGAAGGGGCAAAGATCGGTTTTGGTCCGGCGGGGTCCACCTCCGACACCTACTTCCCGCGCATGATGGAAGAGCTTGGTGTCAAGTTCGAGCGTCGCAACGGCGGCTGGGCGGACCTCGGTGGTCAGCTGCAGGATGGCCTTCTGGACGTGATCGCCTTTGCCGCAGGTGTTCCGGTTCCCGCTGTCAGCCAGCTTGAAGTCCAGACCGACATCAACATTATCGAGTTCACTGAAGAAGAGCAGGCCAAGATCCTGAAGGCCTTCCCGGTTTACGACTTTGCGATTGCCGAAAGCACCTATTCCACGCTGAAGGCTCCGGCTCGTTCCGTATCGATGTGGAACTTTGCGGTCGCAAACTGCGATCTGCCGGCGTCCTTCGTGAAAGCTGCCGTCAATGTGGTGATGTCCGACAACGAGCGGATGGTGAACATCCACAAGGCTGCCCGGTCCACGCTGCCTGAGAACTGGAACAAGAACACGGTCCTGAAGTGGCATCCGGGTGCTGCCGAATGGTTCAAGGAAAATGCTGGCGCGGACATTCCCGCCGACATGATCCACGGCAACTGATCCACGTTCATAATCAACAGTTTGCGCCGCGCTCTATGCGCGGCGTTTTTTCCAAAGACGCATAACAATCGCGGAATTTAAGCCGGGACTGCGGGGACACATGACCGACAAGACAATCAAGGCGGAAGACGACGATCATCTGATTGCCCATGGCGTCGATGAAGAGCCGGTCGAAATCAACAGACGTTTGTTCGAAGGACGGGACCTTCTGCTTGTTGCAGGGTTCGCAGCCTTCTATGCCGCGTTTCACATGGCAGCCCTGAACGGATTGTCCATCTCCGGATTGACCGGGATCAACATTCCGTTCCTGCCAACGTTCCCCATGGAAACCTGGAACTTCCGCATTGTTCACATAGCCGGCGCTCTGGCGCTTGGTTTTCTTCTCTTCGCAGGTCGGCTGGACTTCCCTGAGGACGGCAAGGAGACCAAGGTTCTCGGCTATCTCGCCTATGCGTTGATGATCCCGGCGCTTTTGTCTGTCGGTATGGCCTTTTCCTTTGCTGCCGAAATTAGTGGCGGCAAGATGTGGAACGGCATTGATGCCGGTATCAAGTTCAGCGAAACCTACCTTTTCGGCGTGCCGCTGCTGGTTGCGACGCTGGGCGGGATCGTCCTGTCCTGGTTCCACAAGCGGGCCCGGTCCGGGTTCGCTGCGCCCGATGTCGTTCTTGCTGTCTGCGGCGTAGCCGTTGCCACATATCTGATCACGATCTACGGCACCTTGATGCGCAATTCCACGGGCACTCCATTCGCCCCGATCGGCATCTCGATTGCCGCGCTTGCAGGAACGGCTCTGATCATGGAATTGACGCGCCGTGTTGCAGGCATGGCGCTTGTCGTGATTGCTGGCGTCTTCCTCGTCTATGTATTTGTTGGCGACAAACTGCCCGGCTTCCTGAATTCGCCCGCCATCACCTGGCAGCGCTTCTTCAGCCAGGTCTACACCGATGCAGGTATTCTCGGGCCTACGACAGCCGTGTCCTCCACCTACATCATTCTCTTCATCATCTTTGCTGCGTTCCTTCAGGCGTCAAAGGTGGGAGACTATTTCGTCAACTTCGCCTTCGCAGCTGCCGGGCGTGCCCGCGGTGGTCCTGCAAAGGTTGCCATCTTTGCTTCCGGCCTGATGGGCATGATCAACGGAACCTCTGCCGGCAACGTCGTGTCGACTGGGTCCCTGACCATTCCGCTGATGAAGAAGGTGGGCTATCACCGCAAGACCGCCGGTGCCGTTGAAGCAGCTGCCTCAACGGGTGGCCAGATCATGCCGCCGATCATGGGGGCCGGTGCGTTCATCATGACGGAGATCACCGGTATTTCCTACACGGACATCACCATCGCCGCCGTCATCCCGGCCATCCTCTATTTCGTGTCCGTGTACTTCATGGTCGACTTCGAGGCGGCAAAGCTCGGCATGCGCGGGATGCGTTCCGACGAGTTGCCGAAACTCGGCCAGATGATGCGTCAGGTCTATCTGTTCGTTCCGATCCTGATCCTGATCTACGCGTTGTTCATGGGCTATTCGGTCATTCGGGCAGGCACATTGGCAACCATCGCCGCCGCCGTGATTTCCTGGCTGACACCTTACCGCATGGGACCGAAGTCAATCTTCAAGGCATTCGAGATCGCGGGAACGATGTCGGTGCAGATCATCGTGGTCTGTGCATGTGCCGGCATCATCGTTGGCGTGATTTCGCTCACCGGCGTAGGGGCACGGTTCTCGACCCTGTTGTTGAACCTTGCTGACACCAGCCAGCTGCTGGCGCTGTTCTTCGCGATGTGCATTTCCATCCTTCTGGGAATGGGTATGCCAACCACGGCAGCCTATGCAGTTGCAGCATCGGTCGTTGCCCCCGGCCTCGTCCAGCTTGGCATCCCGCTTCTGACAGCTCATTTCTTCGTCTTCTACTTCGCGGTGCTGTCAGCGATCACGCCTCCGGTCGCGCTGGCAAGTTATGCAGCTGCCGGTATTTCGGGCGCGAACCCGATGGAAACATCGGTCACCTCGTTCAAGATCGGAATTGCCGCCTTCATCGTGCCGTTCATGTTCTTCTACAACTCAGCACTGCTGATGGACGGGACGATCCTTGAGATCTTGCGTGCAGGCATCACGGCCGTCGTGGGTGTGTTCCTCTTGTCCTCGGCCGTTCAGGGGTGGTTCCTCGGAGGCGTAGCCCCCTGGTTCCTGCGACTTGGTCTGCTTGCTTCAGCGCTGCTCATGATTGAAGGAGGGCTCGTGTCCGATCTTATCGGGCTTGGGATTGCAGGGGCGGTCTTTGCGATCCAGCGGATCTTCCATCCCAAGGAGAATGCCAGCATCCCGGTTCGCGGCGCAGATTGATCTAACGCGAACGACACTCATGGAAAACCGGGCAGAAGTGATCCTTCTGCCCGGTTTTTTGCACTTTACGCCGACCATCTGCCCCAAATCAGAACCAGTCGCGATCTGACTGCACGGTCAGGGAGATCCGATCTGCCGGAAACTGGGAGATGGAATATTCAACGGGCACACCATTCCGATCCGTGTTGATCGCCTTTGTCACCAGAACGATCGCGCCTGCAGAAAGCCCAAGGCGGTCGGTTTCTGTTTCGCTGGCATGCCGTGCCTCGACTGTGGTGGATTGGCGGACATAATCGTCCACACCCTGACGCCGGAGGGATTCGGTGATCGAGCCACAATCCCGATAGATTTCGGCCATCTCGCTAAAACGCACAGCGTCAAACCAGCTGTTGGACAGGGCAAGGGGGACGCCGTCGGCTTCGCTCAGGGTTTGGAGGCGGACGAGGGGAGCTCCGACGCTCACGCCGAGCGCAGTGGCGAGTTGTCGATCTGCTTCTTCGGTCAGGCTTTCCAGCAGCACGCCACGCTTTGACCGTGCCTGCGCGCCGACCCCGTCGGAAAACCGGGTCCGACGGCCAAGCGGATAGATGATACGCGGTGTGCTGATGACATAGGTTCCATCGCCGTGCCGCGTTTCAACAACACCCTCATCGGCCAGCGATTTCAAGGCGGAACGGACCGTATGCCGATTGACGTTGAAACGCGCCGCCAATGCCATTTCACCGGGAAGCTTGCCCGCAGCGTCAACGAGGCCGGCTGCAAGGCCAAATCGGATTTCTTCGGCAATCTGGCGCCACAACGCCACACCGGACCGTCGACGAAGCACATTTTTCAATCGGGTGTCTCCCTCGGTCATAACTTTGTCATGCAGGTGGGCTACCGATAAGTCAAACATGTACAGTTGTCTACATTAATAGACAAATAGGGCGACGAGGTTCCGAATGACTTCACAGGCGATTGAACCGCCCACGGACCGGCAGGAAAGGTCCGCTGTTTTGGCCACTGCACCGGCAGCAGACCTTCTGCGTCATTGGCAGGCTCTGGGACTTGATCCGGATTTCCGCTTCGTGCGCGGGCCGGAAATCGGTCTTGTTTCCCTGCGCGGTCGCATTGGCGGAGGCGGTGCGCCCTTTCCGTTCGGAGATGCAACGGCGACGAGGGCGACCGTTCGGCTGGATGACGGCCGCGTTGGACATGCAATGACCCTCGGCCGTGACAGCCAGCGTGCAACGATTGCCGCGGTTGTTGATGCGCTGTGTCAGGACGCCGGAGAGAGAAACCGGGTCCATGAACAGCTGATAGCCCCGCTTCAAGAGGCAATTCGCAAACGCGATGACACCCGGGCCGCCGAAACGGCAGCCACGCGGGTCGATTTTTTCACCATGGTTCGCGGAGAAGACTGATGTTGGCAACCGGCACCGCCGTGGACGGCGGATTTTCCAATCAGGTTCTTGACGCGCAGATCGGCTTTGCAGCGCTCATGAATGCACTTTCAAGGCCCGGAACGTTGCAGTCTCCCGGCATCCACGTTGTCCCGCCGTCACCTCTGAGCGCCATGACAGCGATTGTCGCTCTTACGCTGTGTGACGCCGATACGGTCGTTTGGCTGGATGAAACGGTGAACACTTCAGCTGTTCGAGACTGGCTCGCCTTTCATACCGGAACAGCGATCACGGCTGAAAAGGAATTGGCGCAGTTTGCCATTCTTGATGCTGTCCGTTCAGTCGCGGACTTGCAGGGATTTGCCGCAGGTTCTCAGGAATACCCGGACCGTTCAACCTCGATCATCCTCCAGGTCGCCGGGTTTTCGAGCGCGCAGAAATTCCAGCTCTCGGGACCGGGCATCAAGGAAGTGGTGTCATTTGCGCCGGAAGGACTGCCTGAAGGGTTCCCGGATTTCTGGGCTGCGAACAGGGCCCTATTTCCGCGCGGCGTGGATTTGATCTTCACCTCGAAGGACCAACTCGCCGCGCTCCCGCGCACCACACGAATTGATGAAAAGCTTGGAGGCCACGATGTACGTAGCCGTTAAGGGGGGCGAAAAGGCCATCGACAATGCCCATCGGCTTCTGGCCGACCGGCGTAGGGGCGATCCCGAGATTTCCGAGCTTTCGCTCGACCAGATTTCAGGTCAGTTGTCTCTGGCTGTCGACCGCGTGATGAGTGAAGGCTCGCTTTACGACCGTGAGCTGGCCGCACTTGCCATCAAACAGGCGCGTGGTGACCTGATAGAGGCGATCTTTCTGGTCCGCGCCTATCGAACCACCTTGCCGCGCTTTGGTTATAGCGAACCGATCGATACCGGCGACATGAAGCTGGAGCGCCGGATCTCTGCAACCTACAAGGATCTACCGGGCGGTCAGATGCTCGGTCCGACCTTCGATTATACCCACCGCTTGCTTGATCCCGCCCTCGCCGGGGAGACGGTTCCTGATGCGCCCGAGCGACGGTTTGAGGAGGCCCCGGAAAAGCCTATGCGGGTGTCGGATATCCTTGCCGGGGAAGGCTTGATCGAGCCGGACGGCGACCCGTCTGGTCGCGACCCTGCCGACATCACCCGCACACCTTTGGAGTTCCCTTTGGAACGGGAAACCAGATTGCAGGCGCTGTCGCGCGGCGATGAAGGGTTCCTGCTTGCACTTGGCTACTCGACCCAGCGCGGCTATGCCCGCAACCATCCCTTTGTCGGCGAAATCCGCATCGGGGAAGTCGAGGTCGAGTTTGAGGCACCCGAACTGGGCGGGGCGTCGGTCCTTGGCCGTGTTCAGATCACCGAATGCCAGATGGTCAACCAGTTCAAGGGCTCGGCCAAGGCACCACCCCAGTTCACAAGAAGTTATGGACTGGTCTTCGGCCAGAGCGAGCGCAAGGCGATGTCCATGGCGCTCTGCGACCGTGCCCTTCGCGCCGGAGAACTCGGCGAAGACAGGGTTGCCGCCGCGCAGGACGAGGAATTCGTCATATCCCACAGCGACAACGTTCAGGCGACCGGCTTTGTCGAACACCTGAAACTTCCCCACTACGTTGATTTTCAAGCCGAACTTGAGCTGGTGCGCAAGATGCGCGCCGAACATGCACACCGCGCTGAAAACATGCAGGAGGCAGCGGAATGACCCTGCAGGACACAGGCCTTGCAGCCTACAATTTCGCCTATCTGGATGAGCAGACCAAACGGATGATCCGCCGTGCCATTCTCAAGGCGATTGCCATCCCCGGCTACCAGGTTCCCTTCGCCAGCCGAGAAATGCCCATGCCCTACGGCTGGGGAACTGGCGGGGTTCAGGTCACGGCATCCATCATCGGACCGGAGGATGTGCTGAAAGTCATCGATCAGGGCTCTGACGATACGACCAATGCCGTCTCCATTCGCAAGTTCTTTGAAAAAACGGCTGGGGTCGAGACGACCACGCGGACCGGTGAGGCCACGGTCATCCAGACGCGCCACAGAATTCCCGAAGCGCCGCTGAAGGAAGGGCAGGTGCTGGTCTATCAGGTTCCGATCCCTGAGCCGCTTCGCTTTCTGGAGCCCCGCGAAACGGAAACGCGGAAGATGCATGCGCTTGAGGAATACGGCCTCATGCACGTCAAGCTCTACGAGGACATCGCAAGGAACGGCCACATCGCCACGACCTACGCCTATCCGGTAAAGGTCGAGGGCCGCTATGTGATGGATCCTTCCCCGACCCCCAAATTCGACAATCCCAAAATGGACAATTGCGCAGCCCTGCAGCTTTTTGGAGCGGGCCGGGAGAAGCGGATCTACGCCATACCGCCCTATACCAGCGTTGTGTCGCTCGACTTTGAGGATCATCCCTTCGAGGTGAACCGGTTCGAGCAGCCTTGTGCCCTGTGCGGCGCGGAGGGCGTCTATCTCGATGAAATGATCCTCGATGACAAGGGAGGGCGGATGTTCTGCTGCTCCGACACGGATTTCTGCGAAGAGCGACGCGGTGAAGCTGAGTCCGTTTCGGCCTCGAACGGGGAGATCGTCTGATGGAGGCAAGAAATATGCAAATCCCGAATGGTCTGGATGGGCAAGGTGCCGAAAGACACGGGCGCGACAAGCCGCTTCTCTCGGTGAGCGGTGTCTCCCACTACTATGGGGACCGCATCGGCTGTCGGAATGTCTCCTTCACTCTCTACCCCGGCGAGGTTCTGGCGATTGTGGGAGAATCGGGGTCAGGCAAGACCACCCTTCTGAATTGCATTTCCACCCGCATGGAACCCACTACAGGCGAAGTGACCTACCGTTTTCGCGATGGATCCGTGAAAAACCTTTACCGGATGGGAGAAGCCGAACGGCGCTTTCTCATGCGCACGGACTGGGGTTTCGTACACCAGAATCCGGCAGATGGACTGCGCATGACGGTGTCTGCCGGAGCCAATGTCGGCGAACGCCTCATGGCCGTAGGGGAGCGCCACTACGGTCGCATCCGCGAAACGGCAACCGATTGGCTCACCAAGGTCGAGATCGCCGCTGACCGCATCGATGACCAACCGCGGGCGTTTTCCGGCGGGATGCGGCAGCGCCTGCAGATTGCCCGCAATCTGGTGACCCATCCCCGTCTCGTTTTCATGGACGAGCCGACCGGCGGCCTCGATGTCTCGGTGCAAGCCCGCATGCTTGATCTGCTGCGCGGCCTCGTCGCTGATCTCGGTCTCGCGGTTATCATCGTTACCCATGATCTCGCCGTGGCCCGGCTCCTGTCTCACCGCATGATGGTGATGAAGGACGGGGAGGTGATTGAAACCGGTCTTACGGATCAGCTTCTGGACGATCCGCAGGCTGCGTACACCCAGCTGCTTGTTTCCTCAATTTTGCAGGTCTGATCCATGGTTCCCCTGATTGTTTCCGAGGCTACAAAGTCTTTCACCATGCACATGCGCGGCGGGATGGAAATCCCGGTTGTCGCCAAAGTCGGTTTCCATGTTGGCAAGGGCGAATGTGCCGTGCTCGGAGGCCCGTCCGGGATCGGCAAGAGTTCGATCCTGAAGATGATCTACGGCAATTATCTCGCCGATAGCGGCCAGATTCTCGTGCAACACCATGGCGAAACGGTCGATATCGTCACGGCCGAGCCAAGAAAGATCATCGAGATCCGCCGCGAGTCCATCGGCTATGTCAGTCAGTTTCTGCGTGTTCTGCCGCGTGTTTCGGCGCTTGATGTCGTTGCCGAACCGCTGACGAGCAATGGAACTGAACAGGCACAAGCGTATGAGCGGGCATCTGTCCTGCTTGAGCGGCTGAACCTTCCGGAGCGGCTCTGGAGCCTTCCACCCGCAACCTTTTCCGGCGGGGAACAGCAACGGGTCAATATTGCGCGCGGTTTTGTCACCGACCACCCGGTTCTCTTGCTGGACGAGCCGACCGCATCTCTGGATGCGGCCAATCGCAAGGTGGTGATTGACCTGATCAATGAAAAGAAGGCGACCGGGGCAGCCCTTCTTGGCATCTTCCACGATCAGGATGTGCGCGAGGCCGTGGCCGACCGTGTGATCGATGTTTCGCGCTTTGCCGTTCAAAAGGCGGCGTGACATGCCAAAGCTCTCCGAAACGCCGCTGATCCACGAAACGGCCCGGGTGACAAGGTCGACCCTCGGTCGTTACACCGAGATAGACGAAGGCTGCATCGTCAGCGAATGCGAGGTGGGCGACTATTCCTACCTGATCCGCCAGACCGAAGCCTGGTGCGCCTCAATCGGCAAGTTCTCCAACATTGCCAGCCACGTGCGCATCAATGCCACCAACCATCCCATGTGGCGGGCAACCCAGCATCATTTCACCTATCGGGCAGGCGACTATTTCGAGGATGCTGAAAACGAAGACGGTTTCTTCGACTGGCGCCGCGACCACCGTATCCATATCGGCCATGATACCTGGATCGGCCACGGGGCAATCATCATGCCCGGAGTCACCATTGGAAACGGCGCGGTTGTCGGCTCCGGATCCGTCGTCACGAAGGACGTCGCTCCCTATGCCATTGTCGGTGGCTCGCCGGCCAGACTGATCCGCATGCGCTTTGATGACAGGCTGGTGACAAGACTGCACGACCTTTCCTGGTGGGAATGGTCACACAGCCAGCTTCACGAACGGATCGATGACTTCCGCAATCTTCAAGTCGATGAATTCGTTGAAAAATATGGTTCGTGACGCGTGATCGCGCCCAGATCGGCAATCTTCATAAAACTGCAGAAAAACTGACAAGTGAGCTTCATGGAACGCGGTTATGCATCGCTTCCAACAAGGAGATTCCAGATGCTCAAATGTGAAAATGTGACGAAGCGATTTGGTTCGAACACTGCTGTCAGGAATGTGAGCGTCGAAATTCCCGAGGGCCAGATGGTGGGCATCATCGGAGCGTCCGGTGCCGGAAAATCGACACTGCTGCGGATGATGAACCGTCTGACCACCACCACAGAAGGTGACATCATCTTCAAGGGGCGCAATGTGACCCGGTTGAGCGGCGCCGGACTTCGCGAGTGGCGACGCAGCTGCGCCATGATCTTTCAGCAGTTCAACCTCGTTCCACGGCTGGACGTTCTGACCAATGTTCTGCTTGGCCGTCTCAACCATCGGTCCACGATGACCAGCATCCTTGGCATGTTCGACCAGCGCGAACGGGCCATGGCGATAGCGGCGCTTGAACGCCTTGGCATCGAAAAGACGGCCCTTCAGCGTGCGGGCAGTTTGTCTGGCGGACAGCAACAGCGCGTCGCAATCGCCAGAGCTCTGATGCAGGAGCCGCAAATGGTGCTTGCCGATGAGCCGATTGCCTCTCTTGATCCGCGCAACGCCCAGATCGTCATGCAGTCCTTGCGAGACATCAATCGTCAGGAAGGCATCACGGTCATTACCAACCTTCACACGCTGGACACCGCACGCGCCTATTGCGACCGGATCATTGGCATGAAGGCCGGAGAGGTCGTGTTCGATGGTGTCCCCGCGGAACTGACCGAAGCCGCTGCCCGCAGCATCTACGGTGCCGACGGGCTGGATGATGCGTTTTCCGAAGCGATCACATCCACAAGCATTGGCAAACAGCCGATCCCGACCCGCATTCGCGTCCCTGCCGGGATCCCCGTCAAGCAGATGGGCGGATCCGCAAGTGCTGCTGTTGCGGCGCTGGACCGCTAACCCCTTCTAATTCTGCTGCTCGAGGTCGAGTGCAGCAGGCAATGCAAACGACCACACACAGGAGTGAGGCATGTTCAAGAAAGCCCTTCTAGCAACTACCACTGTCACCGCGATCATGGCCGGCATTGCGTCCGTTCAGGCTCGAGACGTGTTCCGCGTGGGAATCCTCGGCGGTGAAAATGAAGCCGACCGTCTGCGCAACAACCAGTGCCTTGTCGACAAGCTGCCGGAAGCTCTTGGGGTCAAGGAAGTCAAGCTCTTCCCGGCTGCCGATTATGACGGTGTGATCCAGGGTCTTCTGGGTGGTACGCTCGACTATGCCGAACTCGGAGCCTCCGGCTATGCCAAGGTGTATCTGACAGATCCGGCAGCCGTTGATCCGGTTCTCACCACCGTGCAGACCGATGGTGCAACCGGTTACTATTCGATCATGCTGGCCCGCAAGGACAGCGGCATCAAGACCCTTGAAGACGCCAAGGGCAAGAAACTCGGCTTTGCCGATCCGGATTCCACCTCTGGTTACCTTGTGCCGTCCGTTGCCCTTCCGTCGCAGCTCGGCGTGCCTGTCGACAGCTATTTTGCCTCCACAGGCTTTGGTGGCGGCCATGAAAACGGCGTTCTGGAAATGCTGAAGGGCAATTTCGACGTTCAGGTCACTTGGTCCTCAGGTGTTGGCGCGTTCGAGGACGGCTTTACGTCCGGCAACATCCGCAAGATGGTCGACAAGGGCCTGCTCGACATGGATGACGTCGTCGAAGTCTGGCGTTCGCCGCTTATCCCGAACGGCCCGATCGTTGTGTCCAACAAGCTGGACAAGGACATCCGCGCCAAGTTCGTCGACTTCATGAAGGCCCTGCCGGAAACGGACAAGGAGTGCTTTGCCGCGATCCAGGGCGGCGACTTCAAGGGTTTCACCGAAGTCGATCATTCCTTCTATGAGGCGATCGTGGCCGCTCGCAAGGCCAAGATCGGCTCCTAAGCCCACACTCACGACCGCCGCATTCCGTGCTTCACAGGATGCGGCGGTTTTCTTTTCCCCTTGCGTCATGGGGCGCAAAATCTGCCAGAGGCACCTCGCATGAATGGTGAAACACGTGTCGCCAAAGGTCCGGTGCCATTGCATCCGGCCCCTGCGGAAACTGCAGCCTATGATGTGGACCGTCACTATCGGGAGCTTGCCGCCAAGCGCCGCCTCTATTCCGTTGTTGGCTTTAGCGCCTTGTTTGCCGCGCTGTTCTTTTCCCTGTGGTTCGCCAACGAGACGAATGCTGGAAAGTTCTTCGATCGGCTGCCGCATCTGTTCGATTTTGCAGGCGACCTTGCCCCGCGCGACGGATGGGAAATCTGGCGCGCCATGTTCGACCTGCCAAGTCCCTATTTCGACGGCTCCCTGAAATACGACTATCCGGATGGCCGGATCTATCTCACCGAAACGTTCTACATTCCCGAATACATCTACAAAATGGTCGAGACACTCAATATCGCTGTGCTCGCAACGTTTGTCGGGTTCATTCTCGGCTTCTGTCTCTGCTTTCTGGCAGCTTCGAACATCACCACAAGCCGCTGGCTCCGGTTCTTTGTGCGCCGGTTCATGGAATTTCTGCGAGCCTTTCCCGAGATCGTCATCGCAGGCTTCTTTCTGGCGATCTTTTCGCTCGGCCCGGTGCCTGCAATCATTGCAGTGGCCATCCACACCGTCGGCGCCCTTGGCAAGATGTTCTTCGAGGTCGTGGAAAACGCTGACATGAAGCCCGACGAAGGCCTGCGGGCTGTCGGGGGAAACTGGCTTGAGCGGGTCTGGTTCGGGATTGTGCCCCAGGTCATGCCGAATTTTCTGAGCTACACCTTGCTGCGCCTTGAGATCAACGTACGCGCCTCGACGATCATCGGCGCGGTCGGGGCAGGCGGCTTTGGCGAAGTGCTGCGCCTGTCGATCAGCCGCGGGCATGAGGCCAAGACACTCGCCATCATCCTTCTCCTCTTCACCACCATCGTGGCGGTCGACCAGCTCTCGGCCTGGCTGCGCAAGAAACTCGTTGGCGAACATGCATTCGAGATGGGGGTCTGATCATGCAGCTTTCCGAACTCACCACCGCAGATATCGCCGCCATCCGCGCGCGCAATGCCGATGCCTTTCGCCCTTCCTTGTGGAAGCGGTTTGCAGTACCGATCGGCGTCACCATAGCCTGCGTCTACATCGCCTACTGCTCATGGTTCTTCTCGATCTCCAAGGTTGTCGAGAAAGCGAACTGGCAGATTGCCAGCGAATATCTCTATGACTGGTTTTCCTATGAAGTGAGGCCGGACATCGACTATCGGGACGGCGAAACACGCATCGATTTCCCGCGCTTTTCACCGCTTGGCGAGAACCCGGACCCGGACTGGATCGAGACCCGGGAGGGTACGGTTACGGTCGTGACGCAGAACAAGCCGAAGGCGCAGCAACCCGCGTCACAAGGCTCGTTCATGGCATCGCCAGCGGCCGGAAAGAAAGCCACAGAACCCGAAACCTCCATCCTGGACAAGGTCGGCGAACAGGGCTTTTCCTTCATGGCTCCGGGAGCCCAAGGTAGCGGGCAGGCAAAGGCGCAGGCGGCACATGAGGAACCGCAAGTTTCGACCGTAACCAGACTGGGTATCGCCGAAACCACCGTCCGCCTTGACCGTGGAACCGTTCTGCACATCACGCCGCAGATGGTAACCGTCACCCATGCGGGCGAGACCGTGGAACTGATGGTCAACGCGCAGGAAAACACCGTCAAGTCGCGCAGCGCATTGCCGAGCTGGGCCCTGCAGAAACGCGAGGATGCGAAGGTATTCCTTGATTTCGGGTTTTCCGGGCGTGCCGAGGTGCGGGCCCGCGAAACGAAGATTGCTCGGCGCTATCTTGGCTGGGAGAATTTCTTCTTTGACACCCGCTCACCCTATTGGGGCATGAGCTGGGGAGCCGTTGGCGAGCATCTCCTTGTCGGGCCGCAACTGGTCGATGGTCAGTCGAACTGGTCTGTCTTTTGGGATAGCATCGTCAACAACGCCGAATGGCAGCATGGCGATGTCTGGATCAAGCTGTTGCAGACCATCGTCATGGCCTTTGTCGGAACCCTGTTTGCGCTTCTGATCGCCTTTCCGCTGTCCTTTCTGGCGGCGCGCAACATCACTCCCAACGTCGTTCTCAACCAGGTCCTGAAGCGGTTCTTCGACTTCCTGCGATCCGTCGACATGCTCATCTGGGCGCTGTTCTTCACGCGGGCGTTTGGTCCGGGCCCGTTGGCTGGCATCTCGGCAATCTTCTTTACCGACACCGGGACTTTCGGGAAGCTCTATGCCGAGGCGCTTGAAAACATTGACGAGAAACAGCGCGAGGGTATCCGCTCGGTTGGCGCCAGCACCATGCAAATCCAGCGGTTTGGCGTAATCCCGCAGGTGTTGCCGATCTTCATTTCCCAGGCCCTCTATTTCTGGGAATCCAACACACGATCTGCGACCATCATCGGGGCTGTCGGCGCAGGCGGGATTGGCCTCAAGCTCTGGGAGGCCATGCGGACCAATCAGGATTGGGAAAATGTCGCCTATATGGTCATCCTCATCCTTATTGTCGTCTTCATTTTCGACAATGTTTCAAACGCGCTTCGTTCGCGATTGATTGGAAAGCAGGGATAGGCATGAGAGCAGCTATCTACTACACGCCCGAACAGGACGGTGATCTTGCCCGCAATGCCGCCGACTGGCTCGGTCGCGATCCGTTCCGAAAGGAAGGTGTTGGAGAAGAGCACCGGTTTTCCTCTCAGGTGCAAAGCCCCGCCCGCTATGGATTTCATGCGACCCTGAAAGCGCCGTTTCGCCTGAAGGACGATGCATCGATTGATGACCTCAGGCTGTTCTTTCGCGAATTTGCGGCCCGCACTTCGGGTCTCACGATCCCCTCACTCGTGCTTCAGCGGATTGGCAGGTTCTTTGCGCTTGTTCCCGCTCAGCGGGTCCCCGAACTCGATGCGCTTGCCGCCAAAGTGGTGGAGGCTTTTGAGCCTTTCCGGGCTCCCTTGACACCGTCCGACCGAGCCCGGCGCAATCCGGACGCCTTGTCAGACCGCCAGCGGGAACTTCTTGATACATGGGGCTATCCCTATGTGATGGATGAGTTCCGCTTTCACATGACGCTGACAGGTCCGGTGACCGGCGCGCAGGCCGATGAAATAGAGACTGAACTCCAGACCCGCTTTGCCAGTCACCTTGGCAACCCGCACCCGATTGCCGCCCTTGCGCTCTTTGTCGAGCCTGAGGAGGGTGGCCCCTTTTTCGTTGATAGCTATTCGAGGTTGGGAACATGAACATGCAGGACGTATCAGCAGGCCTTGCAAGATCGCAGCGCAATTCGTCGGAGCTCATCCTGACCAACGCCCAGCTGGTTCTGGAAGATCAGGTCGTGCGAGGAACGGTTGTCGTCGAAGATGGACTTATCCGCGAGTTCGACAGCTCGATCAGTGCGCATGGGCACGACATGGAAGGGGATTTCCTGATCCCCGGACTGGTCGAGCTGCATACCGATCACCTTGAAATGCACTATTCGCCGCGCCCCTCGGTGCGCTGGAACCTGACAGCGGCAATTCAGGCACATGATGCGCAGATCGCAGCGTCCGGCATCACAACTGTCTTCGACTGCCTGCGCATAGGCGCAGATGAGGATGGCGGTTTCGGCGAAGGCGAAATGCGCGCCATGTCTGCCGCCATCGAGAAGGCCCAGAAGGCGGGCCGACTGCGCGCGGAGCATATGATCCATCTGCGCTGCGAGGTTTCTGCGCCCGATACTGCAGAACGGTTCCGCGAGTTTGATGACGATGACAGCGTGCGTCTGGTTTCCCTGATGGACCACGCGCCCGGGCAGCGTCAGTTCCAGACGATGGACCAGTACACACTGTACTACAAGGAGAAGCGCGGGCTGTCGGAAGAGCAGTTTGCGGCCTTTGTTGAAAGACGGCAAAACCAGAGCAACACCTATTCAGCCAAACATCGTGCCTTGCTGGCCGAGGCCTGCAAGGCACGTAAAATTGCCGTGGCCAGTCACGACGATGCAACCTTGGCCCATGTCGAGGAAGCCCGGCAATACGGCACGACTGTTGCGGAGTTTCCAACGAGCCTGGAAGCGGCCCATGCCTCGCATGACGCGGGAATGGGCGTGTTGATGGGCGCGCCCAACGTGGTGCGCGGCAAGTCCCACAGTGGCAATATCGCGGCCCGTGATCTGGCGACGGCGAATGTTCTGGACATCCTCTCCTCGGACTATGTACCCGCCAGTCTTATGCATGCTCCATTCGTGCTTGCCGAAACGGTCGACCACATTTCCCTACCACAGGCCATCGCCATGGTAACGAGCAATCCTGCCCGTCAGGTTGGTTTGAGGGATCGTGGCAGGATCGCGAAAGGCTGCAAGGCGGATCTGGTGCAGGTGCGCTATCACGACAGCTTGCCGCAAGTGCGCACGGTTTGGCGCGATGGGGTTCGCGTTGTCTAGTTTCGCGTCACAGTCGATCGACACCGGTGCCGGCAGACTGGTGCTTATCGTCGGGCCAAGCGGGTCCGGCAAGGATACGTTGATATCCTGGTTGCAACAGCGCCTGCGATCAAATCCCGAAGTGCTCTTTGTCAAACGAACCGTCACACGCAAGGCTGATGCCACAAGTGAAGATCATGACAGCCTGAGCGAACAGGACTTCTTTGAGGCGGAAGACAGAAGTGTCTTTTCGGTGACCTGGTCCGCACATGGTCTGCGCTACGGGTTGCCGGCGAGTTCTCTGCGCCATGTGAACTGCGGCGGAATTGCCATTGCCAATGGATCAAGACGGGCTCTGGCCGAGATTTCAGCCGTTTATCCGAATGTCGTTGTCGTCAACCTGACTGTCCAGCCACAGGTGTTGCGGCAGCGTTTGCTTGATCGCGGGCGGGAGACGCCCGAGCGGATCGAACAAAGATTGAATGACGCCGGCCTCCCCTTGATCACTTCGCTACCGGTGTTCGAGCTCGACAATTCAGGCCCGATAGAAAGCGCAGGCGAGAAATTGGTCGAAATGCTGTTGCAGGACAGAGCCGCGCCGGAGCGGGCCTCCAATTCCTGAGTGAGCGCAACAAAAAGCCTTTGACCGGCAACCAAAAGCAGATGAGTTGCGCAGTTCCGAGCCGGGCATCCTGAGAAAGTTCATGGCTTGGCAGCGCAAGTCCATGTCAAACCCGGTGGCGATCAATTCAATTCAGCTGGAAGAAACTGCAATCCGCGAAGTTTATGCCTGTCACAGACGTCTTTGAAACGTTGCGAAACGATGATTTCCTGAAATGCATTGCCGCCGCTGCCGACCCATTCACAGGCGCGCACAATGTCGGACTTGTCTGCAAGGGCGCTGGCATCAAGCGTATATCGCGCGTTGGAGTTCCCATCGGTGGGCACCTGGTATTTTATCCTGCCACAATAAGGACCATCCTCCCATTTCGGGTTGATCCCACGCAGAAACCGGACCGTATCTTCGGGAGGGCGCTCGCAGCGCTCTGCGATCAGGTCGACAGGACGGATAAGAGGCAAAGGATCGCTGTCGGGTTCCAACTGGAACCAGTGCTCAAGCGGTTCTCCGGTTTTGTGAATCACCGGACTCAAAAAACGCAGGCCCGAGATGCCGCTGTCTTCAAGGGCTTTTCGCCCCATGTCGGTCACGAAGATCTGCCCGAATACCCAGTTTAATCCGGTAAATGCCTTGTTGGAGACCTTTGGCTCCTTTTGAAAGCGGATGGGAGCAAATTGCCGTTTGCCGATACCGCATCTGGTGCAGCCATCGGTGTAGTCGAACGTATCGGGCAGCCGCGGATCATCTGCAGGCTGAGGATAACCAAAATGCCCGGTTCGAATGATATACCTGTTCATCTCCAGCAGCTTGCGCTGAATGCCCGTCGAAAGTCCACCGAATGGCATCGCTCGAAATTCGTGGTCCAGAACATTTTTCAATTAAGGGAGAAATGGCGCGCCTCGGCTGATTTTGTTCGAACTTGAATTGTGAACCCTAACCTGTCCTAAGAGCCCAACAGTCCTCGGGTCAGTTCTTCTTCATTCGGCAACAAGCCCCTGTCAAGAACGGCTTCCAACGCTCTGCTAAGCAGTAGCCAAGCTCGCAACCATTGCTGGAGCGATATCTCTTTTTCCGAACCATGAGCTATGCGGCTTCGGTCTTTGTAGCTAGCACGGGAAGCTTCATATGTCTCTGCACGATTCTGCAAAGGCGAAATTAGCTCAGCCAGAAGAAGAGATGTCCTAAATGTGATTTCGGTGCTCACAGTAGGAAAAAGACTCTCGATGCCCTGCCAGATATGCAAAATTGAACTGCCTAAGTCGGGCATCAACGGCGCATTTATAAAGGCTCTTCGGGCGGCGCGAATACTGCCTTGAGCT
Source organism: Roseibium sediminis (assembly GCF_008711325.1). Lineage (GTDB taxonomy): Bacteria > Pseudomonadota > Alphaproteobacteria > Rhizobiales > Stappiaceae > Roseibium > Roseibium sediminis. The sequence continues at coordinate 18,860 of NZ_VXDB01000017.1, read as the reverse complement.
TCTTCAAGGCCTAACCACTTTTCACTATTTTTTGCAGCTCTAATGATCAGAGACTCTGTCAACGTGCTTTTTAGGTTTTCATTATTAGCGCCGATACAATTAAATGAAAGTTCGTTGGGCCACATCTCAATTTGTCCATCCTTGTGGGTTATTCCTTCCCTCAGGCCTTCATGCATTGTCGCTTGATTTCCTGCGGATCTGGAATTGATACCAGCGTATTTATTTAAAGAGATATTTGCCGCAAACGGAGAGATTGAAGGATGAATTCCTTGAAGACTAAGCATTGCGCGAAAGACATCAAGGCGATCCCTAGCCGCGGTGATATCATTGGCTAGAATCGAAAATTCCAAATTAGCTTGAGGAAGAAAAATCTGAAGCAATTCAGCAGGCATACGGATCGGGTGTTTTTGTGCGACCAACGAATACAGATCGAATATCGATACATCCCACTTGCGTTTCAAAACAGAAAAACAGCCTTCCTCTACCAAGTCGGCATCAAATTCAGGTATTAGCCACAAGATTGGGAAATAGCAATTTTTTTGCATTTCGGAATGATATTTTGAATCCGCTAAAAATGCACGTCTATCGAGTTGATTGGTACACAACCTAAGTGCGTTGTTGGCCGGCTTGAGGGATGCAACGGTAGCGCGCAGCGTCTCCCTTTCCAAGATGGTGTTGTCTGACAACACACATCTTGCGGTTAGCGATAACTTCCTACTTCAATCAATTTCAGACGGAAATCCAACCCTTGAGGCTGGTTCAATCCGCAAAAGTTCGAACGTTACAGTAGCGCGGCACAATCCCAATCAAAACAAGGGATTGGGTTGTGCGCGCTCATTTAACCTGCTGGTGAAACCTCGTGCAGGCTTGAAAAATCGCAGGCAGTTTATTCTGTCCGTCGTCATATGTTTCTGGACAGCTTGGGTTTGGATTTAGAGGAGTGCCCGGCTCATCTGTTTGTCGATGTTAGGCGGCCTGCTTGCGATATTGCAAGCGCCGTTCGTTGATGGTGTTTTGTTTGATCCTTTCTCGTTGTTGCAGGATTTGGTCACCACGCCCGAGGTAGACGTCGGCAGGTGTGAGATTGTGCAGGCTCTCATGGTAGCGGTGGTGATTGTAGTGATCGATAAAGCCGCCGATCCGTCTCTCAAGGTCACCCGGCAAGAAATGGTTTTCCAGCAGGATGCGGTTCTTGAGCGTCTGGTGCCAGCGCTCGATCTTGCTTTGGGTCTGGGGATGGTATGGTGCGCCACGAGTATGCTTCATACCCTTGTCCTCGAGCCATTCAGCCAGTTCGGTGGCAATGTAACTTGCGCCATTGTCCGACAGCAATCTTGGTCGATGTCTGACATTAACCTGATCACAACCTGACGCCTGCAGAGCCAGTTCCAGAGTGTCGGTGACATCGCTGGCCTTCATCGTCGTGCACAGCTTCCAGGCAATGACATAACGGCTGTAGTCATCAAGAATGGTGGACAGGTAGTACCATCCCCAGCCGATGACCTTCAGATAGGTGAAGTCGGTCTGCCAGAGCTGGTTGGGTGCGGTGGTCTTGTCCTTGAACTGATCGGCCGCCTTGATCACAATGAACGCCGGACTGGTGATCAGGTCATGGGCCCTCAAAAGCCTGTAAACACTGGCTTCCGAGACGAAGTAGCGCCTTGTGTCGGTAAACCGGACGGCCAGTTCCCGCGGTGACAGCTCCGGTTCTTGCAATGCCAGATCAAGGATCTGCTGACGGATATCGTCAGGGATCCGGTTCCACACGCGCTCCGGCACGGGAACCTTGTCTTTGAGGCCGTCCACACCACCCGTCTGATATTTGTCGTACCACGCGTAAAAGGTCGAACGTGGGATGCCCAGCCTGTCGAGTGTCTGTTTGGCTGGCAGGTGCGACTGCTCCACCAGCCGGATGATCTCGAGCTTTTCGGATGCGGGATATCTCATGCGTCGTCTCCCCCATCCCCGATCATGCTTTTTTTGAGAAGCCGCAGTTCCAGAGCCTGTTCGGCAACAACTTCCTTCAGATCGCGGGCTTCACGACGAAGCCCTTTCACCTCATCGGAATTGGCTTCACGCATCGTGTCTCCGGCCAGCCGTTTCTTGCCAGCCTCCATGAATTCCTTGGACCACGAATAGTATTGGCTCTGGGCTATACCTTCCTTGCGGCACAACTCGGCGATGCTGTCTTCACCACGAAGACCGGCAATCACGATCCTGATCTTTTCTTCGGCGGAAAACCGGCGCCTGGTCTGGCGTTTGATATCCTTGACGACCCGCTCCGCGTCATCGCCAACTTGTTCGTTATTTCGTCTCATCTTCGCTCCTTGAAGGGCTACGATGAGCCAAAATCACTCCCTTATCCAATCAATCCAAGCTGTCCATCAGGCCCTGACGGCGGACACTCCTGAAGAAGCTGAAGTCCACTTGAATCTTCATTTCAACAAAGCGAAACCCTTAGATGATTGGACTGTCGATGCTGACCTGATCCTGCGCAATGGCATGAACCTGGAACTCTGGTTCGAGCAGTTTTTGCGCAATCTTGGGAATCTTCCCTCCGTGACGGTTTCGGAAGGAATAGAGCCGATATCCATCCGCTCCGGATCGTATGAAGGCAAGCCCAATCCGCATGCTTGGATGGGGCTGGAAACTGCCCGCATTTATATCGACAACATTGCAGAAGCGTTTGGCAGCCACGATCCGGCCAATGCTGCCGTTTACCGGCAGAATGCGGATGAATACAAGCGGCAGCTGGAAGAAACTATCGAGCCCTTGCGCCAAAAAGTCCTCGCGGTACCCGAAGACAAACGGTGGCTGGTGACCTGCGAAGGGGCGTTCAGTTATCTGGCGCGGGATTTCGGGCTGAAGGAGCTTTATCTCTGGCCAATGAACGCCGATCAGGTCGGCACACCGCAGCAGGTTCGCAAGGTTATTGACGGTGTGAAGAAAAACCGGATTCCCGTGGTTTTTTGCGAAAGCACGGTCAATACGGCACCGGCAAAACAGGTCGCCAGGGAAACTGGCGCGACGTACGGCGGAGAACTTTATGTGGATTCCTTGAGTGAAGCGGATGGACCAGTACCCACCTATCTGGACCTTTTGCGCGTTACGTCAGAGCGTGTTGCCAGCGGATTGACCTTGAATTTCAACTGAAATGGCAGATGACTGTTGGGTGGATAGTTCAGATTGCAAGCAGGACAACACGGTGAACCACAATCACGATGAGCCGTCTGAAGGGATTCGGGCGCACAGTGTGACCGTTACCTATCGAAACGGCCATACGGCGCTTCATGATGCGAGCTTCGAGATCCCGCGAGGGTCGGTAACAGCGCTTGTTGGTGTCAACGGCGCGGGTAAGTCGACCCTTTTCAAGGCGATCATGGGGTTTGTCCCGGCCTCGCAGGGGGAGATTACGCTGCTTGGAAAGGGTGTTTCCGAAGCACTGAAAAACAATCTGGTTTCCTATGTTCCGCAGGCCGAAGAGGTCGACTGGAGCTTTCCCGTGCAGGTCAAAGACGTCGTCATGATGGGGCGTTTCGGGCATATGGGGTTCTTGCGGCGCCCATCGGCGCAAGACCACAGGGCAGTGGACGAGGCACTAGACCGGGTCAACATGCGGGATCTTCGCAAACGTCAGATCGGCGAGTTGTCCGGCGGCCAGCGCAAACGTGTTTTTCTGGCACGGGCAATTGCGCAAGACGGGCAAGTGATCCTTCTTGATGAGCCTTTCACCGGGGTCGACGTCAAAACCGAGGAGCAAATCATCTCCCTTCTTCGTGAATTGCGCAGCGAAGGGCGGGTCATGCTGGTCTCGACGCACAATCTCGGATCGGTGCCCGAATTCTGTGACCGCACCGTCCTGATCAAGGGCACGGTCCTGGCATATGGCCTGACCGAAAACGTATTCACGCCAAAAAATCTTGAAATGGCCTTTGGCGGTGTCTTGCGCCACTTCACCATTGGCGGGTCCGAACTTCACGACGATGATGACAGCCGCCAGATCACCATTTTGACGGATGATGAACGGCCACTCGTTCGCTATGGAGAGCGCACTGTACACAATGAGGGGCGGGAATGACCGCTCTTCTTCTGGAACCTTTCACCTATTCCTACATGGTCAATGCCATGTGGGTGTCCGCACTTGTCGGCGGCGTCTGTGCCTTTCTTTCTGCCTATTTGATGCTCAAGGGGTGGTCATTGATCGGCGACGCCCTGTCCCATTCGGTGGTGCCGGGGGTTGCAGGGGCTTACATGCTTGGCCTGCCGTTCTCCATCGGAGCTTTTCTGGCAGGTGGGTTGGCGGCGGTCGCCATGCTGTTTCTGTCAGAACGCTCAGAACTGAAGGTGGATGTCATCATAGGCATCATATTCACGTCCTTCTTTGGCCTTGGTCTCTTTATGGTGTCGCTCAGCCCGACCTCCATCAGCGTGCAAACCATCACGATGGGCAACATACTTGCCATCACCCCGGAAGATACGCTGCAGCTGGCGGTAATCGGCTTCGTTTCGCTGTCGGTTCTGCTCCTGAAATGGAAGGACCTGATGGTGACCTTCTTTGACGAGAGCCACGCAAGGTCCATCGGACTGAACACGCCTTTGCTGAAAGCCATCTTCTTCGTCTTGCTGTCGGCAAGCATCGTTGCAGCAATGCAGACCGTCGGCGCTTTTCTGGTCATAGCGATGGTTGTGACACCCGGCGCGACTGCCTATCTCCTCTGCGACCGGTTCTCACGTCTTTTGCTCATGGCTGTTGCCATCGGCGCGGCAACGAGCTTCTCGGGCGCTTATGTCAGCTATTTTCTGGATGGGGCGACCGGGGGGATCATCGTGACCCTTCAGACACTGATCTTTCTTGCAGCTTTTGTGTTTGCTCCAAAACACGGGCTTTTGGCCGCGCGCCGAAGAGCGACGAAGACACAGCTCCCGAATACCGGCCAGCGGGCCATGGGTGATGGGGAGTGACAAATGGACTATGAGACCCTGCTCCTGCCTTTCCGGTTCCCCTTCATGCAGAACGCCTTCCTGATCTGCCTGATCGTGGCTATCCCGACGGCTCTTCTCTCCTGTTATCTTGTGCTCAAGGGCTGGGCCTTGATGGGCGATGCGGTTAGTCATGCCGTGCTTCCGGGTGTGGTATTGGCCTATATCCTTGGCATTCCGCTGATAATCGGTGCTTTTGCGGCGGGAATGGGAAGTGCGCTTTTGACCGGATATCTGGCGGAAAACAGTCGTGTGAAGCGGGATACCGTGATGGGCGTTGTCTTTTCCGGCATGTTCGGCATTGGTCTGGTTCTCTATGTTTCCCTGGATACGAACGCGCATCTGGACCATATTCTCTTTGGCAATATTCTGGGTGTCGGACCGGAGGATCTCTGGACCGCGGGTGTCATTTCCCTGCTGGTTTCCGCCCTGATCCTTGTGCGATGGAAGGATCTTCTATTGCACAGCTTCGATCCGGCACAGGCGCGAACGGCGGGCCTTGCGATCAATCTCATGCACTATGGGCTGCTGGCCGGCCTGTCGCTCACCATCGTGGCGACGCTGTCTTCTGTGGGATTGATCCTGGCTGTCGGCTTGCTGGTTGCTCCCGGCGCGATTGCCTTTCTTCTTGTCCGCAGCTTCGGCTGGATGCTTGTCGTCGCCGTTCTGGTTTGCGCGACCTCAATGGCGTTTGGAACTTATCTCAGTTTCTTTCTGGACAGCGCCCCGGCGCCAACCATCATCCTTGTCATGACGGCGATTTTCATTGGGACCTTTGTGCGCAAAATGTTAAAAAACCGCGCCAGAACAGACCGGCTACCGCAGAATATATGACGGCTAATTCAAGACCTTTCGAACGCAACAGCCAAACCTGCAAACAACATGCGATGTGGCGTTGGCAAGGCCTTCCAGAATATTTCCTGTTGCACCAAGTGCGATGAGCGCCGCATTCGGGTCAGCGATAGCACCGATCTGCTCGTCGAGGGCGTAGCAGGGGGCCCCAAGCAGCGCAATCCGGGAATTGGCGCTGCGACCCATCGCTTTTCAGTCGCTCGCTCCAGCTCGCCGGACAGTGTTGCGCATCTCGAACGGCCAGTCAGGCCGTCCGGCGCAACACGCTTGGCGGCCAAGCCGGATCAGGTTGAATCCGGCAGCGCTCAACAGCACCGTTGCCGACGGGGGGGAGCACAAAACAGCCAGGTAAACTGCTAAGTGTTTGACTCAGAATTCTCCGGAGAATTTGCTCGCGGCATTGCGAAGTACTCTCCGTTTCCGAAAAAGGTAAGCGTCATAATTTCTGGAATTCTTCTAGAATATCAAGAAGTTGGCGAAGCTTTTCTTTGCCAATCACTTCTTCAATTCGTTTGGCGATTAATTGCGCGTCCTTCAGCTTGCTTTCGATGAAGTGCCGCCCTTCGCCAGTAATCGCGACCGTTTGTTTACGGCGGTCTTTTTTGTCGGCCTGGCGTGTAACGAGCCCCTTTTCCAAAAGGCTTTGAACAATCCTCGTTTGGCTGGGTAGTAACAGGCAAGCTCGCTCAGCCAAAGTCGACGCGTCCAGCGGACCGTTTTCCTCCAATACCCGCAGAATACGCCATTGTTGCTCGGTGATACCGCTGTTGGCCAGCATCTCACGGATCGGAACCATGACCTTTTCGCGTGCGCGGATCAAGGCAATGGGAACAGAGCGTCGTGTTGATGGCAGAGCCGTGCTGTCTTCTAGTTGCATATCTTCAGTCATTGGACGTCCATAACGAATTGGTGGGCCATTTGTCACTTTTAAATTGACAAATGTGTGCGCATGGTATTTAACATCACAAATATTGCTTTGTTAAGGAAAATCGATGCCGCACATATCCTTCGAGTATTCCGCAAATTTGGACGACAGGGTAGATATGCAAGCTCTGTGCGAGTGTTTGCGGGAAGAGGCGGCCAGGATTAAGGCTTTGCCGTTGCCCGGACTGCGGGTGCGGGCATTGAAGGCAGAGAGCTTTTCAATCGCCGACGGTGATCCCAAACATGCCTTCATCGATATTTCCGTGCGTTTACGGGGTGGGCGGGCGATGGGCGTCAAGGCGGACATCGCGAAACGTATTTTTTCTGCCGCCAAGGCCTTTCTGGAACCGGTCCTGGAGTCGAGTTCGCTCGCGCTGTCTTTGGAGATACGTGACATCGATCCCGACCTCTCGCCCAAAACGGGCACCATTCGCGATCATTTGGAGAGTGTATAACCGATGTCTGACCTTCAGCAGAACATTCAAAAGCTAGACGGATATCTGGCTCGTTTCCGGGAAACCGGAATCTTGAATCAGATCGCCGGGGAAGCTGTTCCGGCGTTGTCGGGCGAAATATTTGAAACACGGTCACCCGTAGATGAGAGTTTCATTTGCAACGTTGCCAAGGGAAATGGTGCGGATGTCGATGCAGCAGCGAAGGCGGCGAAGGCGGCGTTTCCGGCTTGGCGAGACATGCCGGCAGTCGAGCGCAGGGAAATTTTGCATAAAATAGCCGACAAGATTGTCGAGCGTGCGGACGAAATCGCGTTGTGTGAGTGCTGGGATACCGGTCAGGCACTCCGTTTCATGTCCAAGGCCGCGTTGCGCGGTGCGGACAACTTTCGCTTTTTTGCCGACCGGGCTCCTGGCGCGCGCGATGGTCAAGCGTTGCAGTCTTCAACCTTGATGAACGTTACGACCCGGGTTCCAATTGGTCCTGTTGGCGTGATTACTCCGTGGAACACGCCTTTCATGCTGTCCACCTGGAAGATCGCTCCGGCCCTTGCTGCTGGGTGTACAATCGTACACAAACCGGCAGAATTCTCACCTTTAACCGCGCGCATTTTGGTTGAGATTGCTGAAGAAGCCGGGTTGCCGAAAGGTGTTTGGAACCTGGTCAACGGCATGGGCGAGGACGCTGGCAGGACGTTGACCGAGCATCCCGATATCAAGGCGATAGCATTTGTTGGTGAAAGCAGGACCGGCTCCCTCATCATGAAGCAGGGTGCTGATACGCTGAAGCGGTTTCATTTTGAATTGGGTGGGAAGAACCCCGTCGTGGTCTTCGATGATGCCGATCAGGATCGTGCTCTCGATGCGGCGATATTCATGATCTATTCCCTGAATGGCGAACGTTGCACTTCATCTTCGCGCTTGCTGATACATGAGCCGATAGCCGACGAATTTGAAGCCAGGCTGATTGAGCGCGTAAACAACATCAAGGTGGGTCACCCTCTGGACCCCGAAACGGAGATTGGGCCGCTTATTCACAAGACCCATTTCGATAAGGTCACCAGCTACTTCAAAACTGCACAAGATGACGGAGCGACAATCGCAGCTGGCGGAAAGCGTGTGGGCGAGGAAGGGTACTTCGTTCGCCCAACTCTTTTCACTAACGCCGCCACTTCTATGACCATTGCTCAAGAAGAGATTTTTGGCCCGGTTCTGACCTCCATTCGGTTCAGTGACGAGGCAGAGGCTCTACAGATCGCCAACGATGTTGACTATGGCCTGGCCGGTTATGTCTGGACGAACGATCTCACGCGCGCCCTGCGTTTCACCAAAGAACTCGATGCCGGCATGATTTGGGTGAATTCCGAAAATGTCCGCCACCTGCCAACTCCTTTTGGTGGAATGAAGGCGAGTGGAATCGGGCGCGACGGCGGCGATTGGTCTTTTGAATTCTTCATGGAGCAGAAGAACATAGCGTTCGCCACCGGTCAGCACAAAATTCCACGTTTAGGCGCCCTATGACAGCCGCCAATTCAATTATCGCTTCTCGGAGGTAGACATGGGTGAAATAGTTCTCGCAGCCAAGGTCACACACGTCCCGACTATGCTGATGTCCGAACAGGATGGACCAGTTAAAGGTAAGCGTCAGCCTGCCATCGACGGACACTATGAAATCGCGCGCCGAGCTAAAGAGCTCGGAGCAACAACCGTGGTAATTTGTGATACGCATTGGGTGATAAACGCCGGGTACCACATTAACGCGAACCATCGTTTCGAAGGCCTGTTTACCTCGAACGAGTTTCCGCACTTCATTCAAAACCTCCCGTACTCCTATGCCGGCAATCCAGAGCTTGGAGAAGCGATTGCCAAGGCGGCGTCCGCGAAGGGTACATACACGCTTGCCCATCAGCTGGACAGCCTGGAACTTGAATACGGTACACTCGTGCCGATGCGGTTCATGAGCAGAGAACACGACATGAAAGTCGTCTCTATTGCTGCCTGGTGCACCGTCCACGATCATCAGGAAAGCCGAAGCATCGGGGAGGCTATACGCGAGGCGGTCGAAGCAAGTTCCGAAAAGGTGCTGCTGATCGCTTCCGGCTCCCTTTCGCACAAGATTTGGGCAAACAAGGATTATGCCGCCAATAACGGCACCTTCACCATCTCTTCTGAATTCAATCGGCAAATGGATCTGCATGTCCTCGATATGTGGAAACGAGGCGACCACGCCGCATTTTTGAAAATGCTCCCCGAGTACGCGGAGTATTGCTGCGGTGAGGGTTCGATGCACGATACCGCCATGCTTTATGGCGCACTCGGCTGGGGCAAATACACGGCTCAGTGCGAGGTAGTGACCGAGTACTTCCCGAGCTCAGGAACTGGTCAGACGAATGTCATTTTCCCGGTTCAATAAAACCCTGGCAGGACAAGCACATGCCCGTTCCAGCACCCAACCTCTATCCGCCGTTTAATATCATCCGTCTCAGCCATGTCGAATTGGCGGTTACGGATCTGGCCAAGAGCCGAGCGTTCTACACTGACACGCTCGGCATGCAGCTCACGGCAGTAACCGGTGACAAGGTTTATATGCGTGCCAGGGAAGAGCGTGGTCATCACAGCATTGTACTGCACCAGCAGTCGCAAGCTTGCGCAAATTTCCTTGGTTTCAAGGTGTATGACGAAGAAAATCTCGACAAAGCTGCGCACTTCTTCAACTCACGGGGGCTTCCGGTTGACTGGGTAGATCGCCCGCAACAGTCACGAACCTTTCGTACTCGTGATTTGCACGGCATTCCTCTTGAGTTCTATTGCCAAATGGAACGCTTGCCGCCGATTCATCAACAAAGCGGTCTCCATAAAAGTGTGAAGCCGTTTCGGATCGACCATTTCAATTGCATCTCGCCGGATGTCGACGCGTCGATTGCGTTCTATAAAGAACTCGGATTTCGGGTCACCGAATATGCGGAAGACGAGGAAACCGGAAGTCTCTGTGCTGCGTGGACCCACCGAAAGGGTGGTGTGCATGATATGGCGTTTACTAACGGCCATGGACCACGCCTTCACCATACCGCGCTTCGGTTCTCGACACCGTCTAACATCATCGACTTGCTCGATTTGATGTCCTCGACTGGTTGGTCATCAAACGTTGAACGTGGGCCAGGGCATCACGACACCTCCAACGCATTCTTCCTGTACATCCGAGACCCGGACGGCCACAGGATTGAGATTTATTGTTCTGATAACCAGACAGTTGATCCCGCCTTTGAACCGATTAAGCGGGGTCTCATGGACCCGCAATGCCAAACGCTCTGGGGCACGTCAGCATCAAAAAGTTGGTTTGAAGAAGGAGCAATCTTTGCGGGTTCTTCTGTTCAGGCCCCCAGCCTGTCGGCTCAGCCAATCGTTGCGCCATAGGAAGGTAGTATGCTGAAACTTAAGGACAAGGCGCTGTATCGCGAAGCGGCTCTGGTGGGAAGAATCTGGATTCCTGCCGATGAACGCAATGCAATCGAGGTCAAAAATCCCGCAACCGGAGCTGTCATCGGCCTTGTGCCAAACCTTGGTGCAAGCGAAACCGAGGCTGCCGTTGCCGTAGCCGAAATGGCACGCCATGCCTGGGCGCGCCGTACCGCAAAAGAGCGGTCAGTTGTTTTGCGGAAATGGTTCGAGCTGATGGGGGAGCATCAGGATGACCTTGCCTCCATTCTCACGGCAGAACAGGGAAAACCCCTTGCGGAGGCAAAAGGCGAAATCGCTTATGGTGCCAGTTTCCTTGAGTGGTTTGCAGAGGAAGCCCGGCGAGCTTATGGCGACATTACTCCCGGTCATTCGCCGGACAAGCGGATACTGACAATTAAACAGCCGGTTGGTGTAGTTGCGGCGATCACCCCCTGGAACTTTCCAAACGCCATGATCGCGCGCAAGGTCGGTCCGGCGCTGGCTGCCGGTTGTTCAATGGTTCTCAAGCCAGCCGCCCAGACGCCGTTTTCTGCGATTGCCATGGCCGTTTTGGCGGAACGCGCTGGTCTTCCGCCGGGCCTCTTCTCGGTTGTTACCGGTTCGGCGCGCGAGATTGGCAAGGTCATGACCGGCAGTCCCCTGGTTCGGAAGCTGACCTTTACCGGCTCAACTGAGGTTGGGGCGAAACTGTATGCCCAGTGCGCACCAACCATCAAGAAACTCGGCCTTGAACTAGGCGGCAACGCACCGTTTGTCGTATTTGACGATGCGGACCTGGACGCCGCTGTGGACGGCGCAATTATCGCCAAGTTTCGCAATAACGGCCAGACTTGCGTTTGCGCTAATCGTATCTACGTTCAGGAAGCCGTCTATGATGCTTTTGCCGAGAAACTGGCGGCAAAAGTTGCTGGCTTGCGAACAGGAAATGGCTTTGAGGAAGGGGTTTCATTTGGCCCGCTGATTGACAGTGCTGCTGTCAGCAAGGTCGAGGAACATATTGCAGATGCGGTCGGAAAAGGCGCAAAAATCGCGTTGGGTGGCCAGTCTCATCCCCTCGGTGGAACCTTCTTTTCACCAACGATCCTGACCGACGTCAGTGCTGAAATGGCGGTTGCAAAAGAAGAGACCTTTGGGCCGATCGCGCCTCTTTTCAGATTCCACTCTGAAGCAGAGGTAGTCGAAGCGGCAAATGACACTGAATTTGGACTGGCAGCCTACTTCTATACTCAGAACATGGCCCGAGTTTGGCGCGTTTCCGAAGCTCTTGATTTCGGGATTGTGGGTATCAATACAGGCCTGATTTCAACCGCAGAAGCTCCATTTGGTGGCGTCAAAACCTCTGGCCTTGGTCGGGAGGGGTCACGTCATGGTCTCGATGATTTCATGGAGCTGAAATACCTCTGCATGGGTGGTGTTGAACTGGCAAAGGGATAATTAACAATGCGTTTTGCAACCTACACGGCAGACGGAAAAACCTACTACGGCGCGGCTGCCGACAACGGTATGATCGCCCTCTCGCCACATTTTCCGGAATGGCCGACCCTCTATGACGTTATAGCGGCTGACGGCCTTGCTGCCCTGGGTAAGGCGGCGAATGGTAAGCCGGTTACGCACACCGAGTTTGCTTTCGAAATGGTGATGCCAAATGCGCCACGAATTCTCTGCGTCGGGGTCAATTTTCCTGACAGGAATGCAGAGTACAAAGATGGAAGCGCGCAGCCGAAGTACATGTCGCTGTTCCCGCGATTTGCAAGCGGGTTTACCGGTCACAACCGGCCACTGGTTCGTCCCCCGGAAAACCATACTCTCGATTACGAAGGCGAAGTCGCCATTGTAATCGGAAAGACCGGGCGCCGGATCAAACCCCAGAACGCGTATGATCATATTGCAGCATTGACACTTTGCAATGAAGGAACAATCCGTGACTGGGTGCGCCACGCCAAGTTCAACGTCACACAAGGCAAGAACTGGGACAATTCTGGTTCGATCGGTCCATGGCTGGTGCCGTTCACAGATGCAGCTCAGCTTGATGATGCGAGAATACAAACGCGCGTAAACGGAGAAGTCCGGCAGGATGACTGCCTGAAGCGCATGATGTTCCCGATCCGCGAAGAGATCGCATATATCTCGACCTTCATGACACTCCAGCCGGGCGATATCATTGTAACGGGCACCCCGGCCGGAGCTGGCGCGAGATTTGATCCGCCTCGTTATCTTAAGCCGGGGGATGTCGTTGAGATCGAAGTAGAGGGCATTGGCACCTTGATAAACAGCGTGGTGGACGAAAAATGACACCACAAGACCATGCCTGCGCTGCTGAAGAACTCTTCAACGCCGAAAAAACCGGCAAACAGATAGGCCTCTTGTCGCTGCGCTATCCAGATATCGGCATGGCCGACGCATATGCCATTCAAAATGAACTTCTGAAGCTAAAGCTGAGTGCCGGACGAAATGTAGTTGGGTGGAAGATAGGTCTTACTTCCAAGGCAATGCAGGATGCTCTCGGGATCGATATCCCTGACAGCGGCATTTTGTTTGACGATATGGCCTTTGAAAGTGGCGCTACTGTCCCCGGGGGGCGCTTCATTCAGCCGAGAATTGAAGCTGAGATCGCCTTTGTCATGAAAAGTGCCTTGGATGGTGCGGATGTGACAAGAGAAGATGTTCTTGCAGCGACAGAATGTATCGTTCCCTCAATCGAGATACTTGATACGCGGATCCATCGAACGGATGCAGCGACCGGCAAAACCCGCTCGGTCTTCGATACCATCAGCGACAACGCTGCCAATGCCGGTTTTGTGCTTGGACAGAAATGTCATGACCCTGAGGACTTTGACCTTAGGTGGATAGGGGCTCTGGTCTTCCGCAATGGCGAAATCGACGAGACTGGCCTTGGTGCCGGTGTCTTGAACGACCCGGCAGAATCCGTCGCATGGCTGGCCCGCCGCATGTCTGGTTACGGGCAACGGATTGAACCCGGCCACATCGTCCTGTCCGGGAGTTTTGTGCGCCCAATAGAATGCCCGCCAGCAACCGAAATCCACGCAGATTTCGGCAGCTTTGGGACGGTCGATATCGCCTTCGCTTAGGAAAAACAAATGCCTGCTCCGCACAACTCGTTCAAAAAGTCACTGAATTCCGGACATCCGCAAATGGGGTGCTGGCTCGGCATGGCCGATGCATATGCTGCTGAAATAGGCGCAGCCGCCGGATTCGACTGGTTGTTGATTGATGGAGAACATGCGCCGAATGACCTCAGGTCGATCATTGCTCAGTTGCAGGTGATTTCGGCATCGAAAAGTCATGCTGTGGTTCGCCCGGTCGTCGGCGAAACCTGGATGATCAAGCAGTTGCTTGATGCTGGTGCGCAAACCTTGCTGGTCCCGATGGTTGAAAGTGCAGCACAAGCGCGTGAGTTGGTGCGTGCGGTAACATATCCCCCAGTAGGAGTGCGTGGAGTTGGTTCGGCGCTTGCCAGAGCTTCGAACTTTTCTGGGATTCCGGATTATCTTCAGACAGCCGATAGAGAAATCTGTCTGCTTGTTCAGGTAGAAAACCGTAGGGGCCTTGACGCGTTGGACGAGATCCTCGCGGTGGATGGTATCGACGGTGTTTTTATCGGGCCGGCCGATTTGGCCGCTGACATGGGTCACATCGGGCAACCCATGCATCCGGAGGTCGTCGCGGCGATTGAAGCCGCGATGATACGCATAAAGGCTGCCGGGAAAGCTCCCGGCATTCTCACAACAAATCTCGATTTTGCGAAAACTTGCCTGGACTTTGGCGCCTTGTTCGTCGCAACGGCGATCGACGTCACGGTTCTTGCGAATGCTCTGAGGAAGTCCGCTGCCGAAAGCAATGAACTCAAAAATGGGGCGGAATCCAAAGATTCAACCATGACGGAGGAAGTGAAGTAATGAATTATTTCAAGAAAGTAGCGCTTGCGAGTGCTGTGTTCGCAGTCAGTGCAGTAACTGCTGCGGCCGCTGAATATGAATTTAAATTGCATCACTTTCTCGGAGAGAAGGCGCCTGCGCATAGCAAAATGCTTGAACCTTGGGCGCGCCAGGTTGAAGAAAACTCTGGCGGCAAGGTAAAAATCGAAATCTATCCTGCAATGACACTTGGTGGTCGTCCACCCGAGTTGATTAGCCAAGTGCGGGACGGAGTTGTCGACATCGTATGGACAGTCAACGGTTATTCACCTGGCTTGTTTCCGCGGACCGAGGTCTTTGAACTTCCCGGTATTCACACAAATGATCCTGTCGCAACAAATCTCGCACTAGCTGACCTGTACCACAGTGATTTGAAGGAAGAGTACAAGGGTGTTGAAGTCATGTTCCTGCATGTGCATGCAGGTCAGGCAATCCACATGCGCGATGCAGAGGTCAAGTCTCCTGCTGACCTGACCGGGAAGAAAATCCGGATTCCGACCAGAACCGGCGCCTGGATGATTGAGGCGCTTGGAGCGGCTCCGGTGGCTATACCTGTACCTGAATTGCCGACTGCGCTGCAAAAAGGCGTTATCGACGGGGCGTTCATACCGTGGGAAATCATTCCGCCATTGAAGATCCAGGAACAAACAGAATTCCAGATCGAAGGTGTGAACAAGGAACGCTTCGGCAATGCCACATTCCAGGTTTCCATGAACAAGGGGCGTTGGAATTCACTTCCTGAAGAAATTCAAAAAGCTTTCCGCGATGCTTCAGGACCGGCGTGGCTGAAAGAAGTCGGCATGATCTGGAAAAACGCCGACGATTTTGGCATTGGCCTTGCCGTCAAGGCGGGCAACAAACACATCGAGTTGAACGAAGAGGAAACTGAAGTCTTCCGTGAGGCGCTCGCCCCTGTCGTTGATCGTTGGGTCAAAGAAGTTGCCAGCAAGGGAATCGATGGCGAAGCTCTGGTTCAAAAGGCCAATGCCTCAATTGCAAAACATGCGGACGACTAATGTCAGATAATCTGCAAGCAAGCAGCCCTGGTTTTACCAGGGCTGCAATTCGCCTGATAAATGCCTGGGCCATCTGTGGCGGCTGCCTTTTGTTGGTGGTGGTGGCCATCAACATGTTTGCAATTGTCGGCTCTGCGTTTGGGACGCCTTTTCCCGGAGATTTCGAATTGACGGAAATGGGTGTCGCCATAGCGGTGTTTGCATTTCTGCCCTACTGTCAATTGGTCGGCGCGAATGTTGCCGCAGATATCTTTACATCAGGGGCATCCAGCCGAACCATTGCCATCTTTACACTGCTCGGCTCCTTGGTCGCGTTCTTCTTCGCATGTTTGCTGATTTGGCGCATGTACTTCGGAATGCAGGATCAAATGGAGTACGATTACACGACGACTATCCTTCAAATTCCGCACTGGATAGCGTTTGTTCCAATTCTCATCTCTCTCGCATTGCTGGCTTTGGCTGCGTTCGTAACCTTGTTGCGCGACGTCAACGTTCTGTCCGGTGGGCAAAGGATTAAATAGAATGACGGACACACTTGTGCTGGGTTTGGGCGCGCTGGTGGTTCTTATAGGGCTGATCGCAATTCGCATGCCTATAGCTTATGCGATGATTTTGGTAGGCGGCATAGGAACCATGATGCTGAATGGTCCTGCACTGGTCCTCAGTCAGCTTAAGACGCTCGCTTACGGTCAATTTTCCATCTACGATTTATCTGTAGTTCCGATGTTCGTCTTGATGGGCGCATTTGCTTCCAAGACGGGACTTAGTCAGGCGTTGTTCCGCGGTGCGAATGCTTGGCTGGGCTGGTTACGTGGCGGTACAGCTATGGCTGCTATTGCAAGTTGTGCCGGTTTCGGGGCGGTCTGCGGTTCATCGCTTGCAACAGCGTCAACAATGGGCAAGGTGGCCCTGCCAGAACTCAAACGCTATAAGTATTCTGGTGCTCTGGCGACGGGAACACTGGCAGCCGGTGGCGTACTCGGCATCCTGATCCCTCCTTCTGTGGTCTTGATTATCTATGCCATAATTGTAGAGGCAAACATCGTCACGATGTTCATGGCGGCATTCTTGCCCGGCCTGTTGGCTGTCATTCTGTTTCTTCTCACCATCGCTGTATATGTCGCCATCAAACCGGAGTCCGCTTCCAGGGGAGGCGCGCCGAATGCCAGGGAATTCGTCGCAGCCACTGCAGGGATGATCCCGGTTCTGGTCATATTCGGATTGGTGATCGGTGGCATTTATCTTGGATTTTTTAACCCTACCCCCGCGGCGGCTGTCGGAGTTTTCCTGGTTCTGATCTTCGGTCTTGTACAGAGAAAACTCACGAGGTGGGACTTCGTTCAGGCGTTGAAGGAGACTGCATCTACTTCCGGAATGATCTATCTGATTATTCTGGGCGCAGAGCTCCTCAAGATCTTCATGTCCAGAGTCGGGCTCCCGCAGGAGATGGCAGCTTGGGTTGGTGGGTCGGGGCTGGAGCCGATGACAGTGCTCATTCTCCTGCTGGTGGCGTTGATTCTGTTGGGCTGCCTAATGGACAGTCTTTCGATGATCCTGTTGGTGATCCCATTTTTCTGGCCGGTACTGGTAGAAATCAACGGGGGTATCTATCAAGGCGCGGAAGGGGCCGGGTTCGGCATGAGTACCGAAGATCTGAAGATCTGGTTCGGTATACTCGCACTCGTTGTTGTTGAGCTCGGTTTGATCACACCCCCTGTCGGGATGAATGTTTTCGTCATCTCGTCTCTCGACCGGGAGACACCTATGATCGAAACATTCAAGGGAGTTACACCCTTCTTCATTGCAGAGATCCTGAGGGTCATCCTCTTGGTCAGTTTCCCGGCAATCACTTTATGGCTTCCATATATGCTCAAATAGGAAACACCAGACTGTGTGGACGAATTGGAGACGTATTTCGTGGATCAAACGGCTGCTGTCTGAAGGAAATGTCCCTTTGAACGTATGTTCAATACGTTCAGCAGGCCCCCTCCATCATCCATTGCCGTTTGACCCACGAAATACGTCTCCAATTCGTCCACACAGCCTGGGAGTCCGGCTTGATACCCTCGGCGACTTTCTTGCTGTATTGCTGACTGCTCTTCCGGTTGCCGCGATTGGCGTCCACGCATCAGATCGGGTCTTGCCTTCTGATGATGGTATCAGTCATCCGTAGTGGCACGGCGTAATGAACGAGTTGGACGGTACCTTGAAAATTGTTTTAATGAGACACGGCAAGCCGGATATTGACCTTGAGGATTTGCTCACACGAAGAGTTTCTGCCGCTCAGGTCGGCGAAATCGTCAGGGCGTACGAAATGAGCGGACTATCCAGGGACAGCACGCCCAACTTGTCCGCAATAGAAGAAGTGAAGGTCACCGGATTTGTCATATGTAGTGACCTTCCCAGAGCGGTGCAGTCTGTTGAATTATTGGGCGGTCGGCACAAGTCGTTGATTGATGAGAGTTTTCGAGAGTCGAGTCTGCCATATTTGAATTCACGATGGCCGAGGTTGTCGCTTTATGCCTATTTCATTTTGTTTCGCATAGCATGGCTCTTGGGGTTCTCGACGAATGGCGAGTCGGTCTGCGCCGCCAGAAGACGCGCCGCGAGGAATGCATCGAAGCTCATGGAACTGGCTCAGACCCATGGCAGCGTAGTCTTGCTTGGCCATGGAATAATGAACCGTCTGATCGCGCGAGAACTGAAGAAATCTGGATGGAGGCGTGAAACACGAAGCAATGAGGGGTATTGGTCCCATACGGTATTCGAAAAGTGAACAATTTGGACTATTTCGCTAACTACACCGCACAGTATTTTTTGAGGTAATGTCCGGAATTTATCGCACATTTAAAATACGATGACAGTTTATTATTAAAGGCAGCGGAGTTCGGCGCAAGAAATTGCAAATTGTCACGGTAGTACATAATGCTGGTTTTGACCCCGCTTACGAATGGTCGTCATCGTTCTCTCCGTCACTGTGACACCAGTTTGACAGATCGATTTTCGGAAGCTTTTCGGCTGGGGTGCCATAAGACCCAGTCATTGAGAAGACTTGAGTTATAATGGCGCACCCGACAGGATTCGAACCTGTGACCTCTGCCTTCGGAGAGCGAAAATGGGCCAAATCCACGTTTGATGGATTTGCTAACGCATTGATTGATAATCCATAATCGTTCATAGGTCAACATGTTGATTTTCACTGAGAACTGACCCGGTATTTTCACCGAGAATTGACCCACCTT
>NZ_VXDB01000016.1 GCF_008711325.1 Roseibium sediminis | reverse complement strand
GCTGGAACGGCGGTGACGCCAACAATGGCGGCGGTTGGAACAACGGTGGCTGGAACAACGGAGGCTGGGCTGTTCTGAACGAGAACGGCACGTGGCAGGCAATCAATGTTGATGCTGGTGGCGCAAATGCGGTTGGCGGCAACAACGGTGACTGGCAAGTTGTGAACAACAACGGCACCTGGCAGGTCGTCAACGGTGGTGCAAACAATGGTGGCGGCGGCGACAATGGCGGCTGGACTGTTGTGAACAACAATGGCGTATGGCAGGCCGTTCCGAATGCTGGTATACAGCCAGTTCCGGTTCAGCCGCAGATCTCCGCAGCCGATCAGGCAGCTATCGACTACGTGAAGGGCAAGGATGGCAAATGGCTTGCGGGCCATGGCAAGTATAACAAGGCTGACGGCGGTTATACCTTCAAAGACGGTGTGCTGAAAGATGGCTACAAGGCTGTTCACCAGGGCGATGGCAAGTATCACATCCTGAACCCGCAAGGTCAGAAGATTGCCGACTATGACAACGGTAGGGGCAGGGACAAGATTGCCTCTCCGGTGGCGGTAGACCTGAATGGTGACGGTCGTATCTCCACAACCGGCGTGTCGACTGCCAAGGAGCGTGTCGATGGTCAGGTTGGTGAAACAATCGCCTTTGATATCGATGGTGATGGCACCAAGGAGCAGGTCGAGTGGATCAATGGCGGTGACGGCCTTGTTGTCGACATGACCAAGATCGGCGAAAACGGCGAGATCGACGGCAATGCCCTGATGGGTGACCAGGGTGGTCGCTATGAAGACGGCTACCAGAAAATGGCCACCTATGACCAGGACGGTGACGGTCAGCTGACCGGCGACGAAATGGCCAACATGGGTGTGTGGGTTGATGCCAACATGGATGGTGATGTGGACGCTGGCGAGCTCCGCTCTGCAGCTGATGCCGGTGTGAACCAGCTCTCGACACAGCGCAACGACGTTAAGAACGAGCGCGGCGAGACCTTGATGCAGTCAACTGCAAACAACGGCGAGATGCTCACCGAAGACGTCTGGTTTGCCAAGAAGTGAAGTTGAACGCAGCGCTCCTAAGGCTGGTGCCGAAGGGGCGTTCATTCCTCACGAACACGGCCTGTCCGGGAAACCGGGCAGGCTGTTTTTGTCAATCAACTGACTCAAGTCGAATAGTGTAAACTACCCTGACAGTTTTCGATTTTGTGATGGTTAGATGGGTGCCGAGCCAGTAGTTCTAATAAGTAAACTGTCACTTGAAATTAATTGATTGTGGCGTGCGATTCTTCATTTTTTGGTTGATTTGCGCACTATCGCTATGCGAGCTTCCGAATTGTTTTGAAATCATAACATGTGAGTATCAAATTGAGGTCTTCATCGGATCTTTTATTAAACGGATTTCATATTCTTAAGGCGGACTACCCCTCCTCTGCAGCTGAAATTTCAGATCTCCTGGAAGATGCTGAATTCGAAGGGACCATTCCGCAGGAAGCATTGCTCAACGCTCAACATTCTCTTGTGACACCACTTAAACGGCTTGTTGAGGAACTGAGCTGGTTGCCGGAACTCAGCCAACAACAAACGACAAAAGCCCTTCAGGCCATCAGCGCTCAAGAGTGGAACCAGCTCCCAGAACAAACCGACCACTTTCCGGAACTCGCCAGGGCCAACATCCTTGCCCATTGCTTGTCTCAGACCGAAGGAACCGAAGCGCTCGTCCGTTCCTTGTGCAAGTGCTGGGACAATATCAGGGTCAGCGCAGCGGTCGAATTTATCAACGAAAACAGAAAACTAGCTGGTTTTCCTTTAGCGGATTCGTCGCGAATTGAAGGCGCGTTGTCTTCCCTTTGCCTTCAACAAGCGGCGGTAGCGGCCAACGCCATCTGGCGTTCTGGTGTTCCAGGTTTGTTGATGAATACAATTGTTGAGAAAGAACTGGCCCGTAAAGCAGATAGCACGTTTCTAAAAAACCTTGTGCGGGAGTACGACAAGAGCAGCGAAAGCGATCTCGCTGTTATCTCACAAAAAATCGAGTATGCAGTGGAAAGGGTCAGGATCGCTGAAGATGACCTTAAGGCACATATCGAAGACATCGATGGATTGCTGTTCCGATGGGATGAAATCAATCAGCCTGTCCAGCTGTATGACCAATCTCGAGGGCACGAGGAGCCGAGGTCCAAGGCGCTATATCGAGGCCTTCGCGAACTCAGCATCGATCTAGCCAACAACCACAATTGCTTTGAGGCTTCCTTGCAATTGTCCGAGGCGCTGCTTCGGACTTTTCCGGAACTCGAATCGGCTGCAGAAACGCTACGCGGCGATGTCTTTGATCTCGAACAGCTGATTGAGCAAGAAAAAAGCAATCGACTCTTGCAGCCGCTTTTCGAGGCATGCGAAGCGGCCAAGGACACCCCCAACGCACTTATAAAATCCGCTCTGCGCGCAAACGGGTTTAGCGAACGCGCTCAAGGTGTCGTTGGCCGGATTGCGGCCGCTTTCAACCAGGCCAATTCCAATTTGGCGGACCCAAGCATCTCATATCTAATTGTACGTGATCTGGGATTGTATTGGAACAATGACAAGAATGATCCGGAGACGGCGTTTTTGCTAATCGATGGACTGGTTACTCATGCCTGCAGCTCGCTGCAGAACAACGTACGGGAGAAACTGACGGAAGACCGTGCCACGTTGTGCGAAAACTGGAAACTGGGTGAACTGCAAGCCAATTTAAGTAACCCGGCGGCTGCCATGCGGATATTGGATGACTTGAGCTCCGATGCGGCACCAGAAAAAAGGCGCGAATATGCCCAACTGAAAAAGAAAATTCAGCAAAAGAAGGCCGTCAAATACATTAAATGGGGCATTTTCGCTGCAATTGGCCTCGTCATTTTTGTCATCAATATGGAGGATGACCGCCGAGACCGCCCGTATTCAACTGCTCAGATACAGTCAAGTCCGTCGGTCACATTGTCAAAGACGAATGCTCCGGGAATACCCGTTCCAAAACGAAAGACGACGCCTACGTATCCTGAGCTGAAGCCGCCGATCGCATCTGGGATGACCTTGTCCGAAGGCCAGTTGCGCTACTGTATTTTTCAGCAGGAACGCTTGGAATACATGCGCAACCTCTACCTGACTAATTCGGAGATCGGCCACTTCAACAAGCTTGTCGCTGATTGGAACGCGCGTTGTTCAAGCTATCGGTTCCGACCATCAATAAAAGAGAAAATTGAAGCTGAAACAGCCAAAATTTCAACTAAGTTGCAACAAGAAGCAAGAAGGACCTTCGGAAAGTGACCCCACTTATTACAGGTGCTGACATTGTTCCAGGTTTGGCTGATCTTCTTGTCGACTACTGGAAACTCGCACGGGGGGCGGTAAAAGCGGCGGGCCAACTTCAGGAGGCGGAGTCCAAACGACTTCTGTCGCAAACCAAATATGCAGTCAGGCAGTTGAACGGATTCGCTGACCGCTGCGGGTTCCGGATCGTCGAATTTGAAGGGCTGGTTTTTGAGCCCGGTATAGCAGCCTCAGCGGACAACGAAGATGATTTTGAAAACGAAACAGCGCTGATTGTAACCAGGACGATTGAGCCGGCCATAATTTGTGACATGCGCGTTGTCCGTCCTGGACGCGTGATTGTTGCTCAAAATAATTATTGAGGAGAACTTACGTGTATCTCGGAATTGATCTTGGAACGTCGAACTCTGCAGTTGTTGGCTACGTAAATGGACAGGTTCGGCTGTTCAAATCCGGGGACGGGTCTGATGTGCTTCCTAGCGTCATATACTTGGATCGACGGGGGCATCGGTTTGTGGGCAAGGCGGCGCAGGATCGTTTGCTCACAGCGCCCAATAATGTGGCTTCGGGGTTTAAACGGCTCATGGGCACGAAAAGCCCCATCCAATTTGCCGGAAATATCTGGACGCCCGAACAGTGCAGTTCCGAGATCATTAAGACCCTTGTTAGTCAGGCGGTAACGGAAACAGGGATGCAGGATATTGCTGGTGCCGTGATTACGATTCCTGCTGCCTTCAACCAAATGCAAAATGAGGCGACGATTTCTGCGGCTAATATGGCCGGCCTAGATCGAGTCACACTGTTGCAGGAGCCCGTCGCTGCTGCCATGGCCTCGATTGCGAATAGTAAGCAGCGAGACGGCGTCTTCTTGGTGTATGACTTGGGCGGAGGCACGTTTGATGTTGCGCTTGTTCTGAGCACACAGGGCGCCGTCAATGTCATTGCCCATGAAGGCATCAACATGCTCGGAGGTCGTGACTTTGATCGAACCATCTTCGATGAGTTTGTCCGGCCTTGGCTCGTCTGCAATTTTGATCTTCCAGAACATTTCCAGACGGAAGACAACTACGCCCATATAGCTAAGATTGCCCGTTTTTCCATCGAACGCGCGAAAATCCAGTTGTCAGCTTCCAGCAGTGCCTCGATCTTCGCCAGTGAAGATGAGCTCCGGGCATTGGATAAACAAGGAACCGAGATGTATATCTCGCTCGAGATTTCACGGGACCAGGTCGAGAATCTGATTCGAGATCGGTTAGACGAAACAATTGACCTATGTCGTAAGATAATCCATTCAAACGGCTACACTCATGAAGACATATCGCGGGTCGTGCCTATTGGCGGTCCCTCAAAAATGCCAATTGTTCGGCAATTGCTGCAAGACGAGTTGGCAATAGAAGTCGAACAAGGGCTTGATCCGATGACAGCCGTGGCCTGCGGGGCTGCCATTTTCGCAGAAAGCCGGGATTGGACAAACGCTGGGTCAACCCGCAAGGAGACGCGTGTCAGCGAGAATGTGACCGGATCTATTGCTTTGACCTTTGATTTTAAAGGCCGCGTTTCAGATGACGCAACAAGGCTGTTGTTGAAACCCAGAACAGAAATCCCGGCTGGGTTTGAAGTTGAAGTTCTCGACGAAGATGGCCGCACGAGCGGCAAGAAACCAATTGATGGTCCGGTGACCCTGACTTTGCACCTAAGTAAGGACGGTGAAAATCGCTTCAAAATCCAGGTCAGCGATCCATTCGGCAAAGAAGTCGAGGATGTGAGTCGGCAAATCACGATTGTTCGCACAGCGGCAAGCGCGGCCGCCATCCCGATGACCTATACGCTGGCGGTTAAGATCCAAGCCGGAATTGTTGGAGCTGAACGGAACGTCTTGTCCCCACTGCTGCGCAAGGGGGCCAGTCTTCCAGCTGAAGGCGAGGAGATATTCCGAGCGGCGAAAACCCTGAAGGGCGGGGAAAACGATCATATCTCTTTCCAGTTTTATGAAATGGCGGAAGGTGTCGAGGATCCAGAACGCAATCTCCATATTGGAGATTTCCATCTGAGCGCTGCATCGGGACTCGATGTTGGTGAGCGGCTCAATCGCGGAGATAAAGTCCTGGTTCACTGGAAAATGCGTGATAACGGTCTAATGAGTTTCTCCGTCGAACTACCAACACTCGGCAAAATCATTGATGCAGCAAATCTCTATCTGGCTCCTGCCGGGCACAAGAACTACGAGGGACAACTTGGCTCCGAAATTGCATCGTGCCTTTTGGCGCAGGCGGAGCAGGATCTGGAAGAACTAAGCGAGATCCTGCATGAAGCTGCGGATCCTTCGGGCAAACTGCACAAGCGAATTGAGCGCCAGCATTTGTCCCTGTCCACTTCAACAGAGGCCGACACGAACCGATCTGTTGCTGAAGAAGCGCGCCGGTTGCGGCAGGAGATTGCGCTATTACGCATGTCTCCTGAAAACGAAAAACGTGTTCTGGACACCGAGATCATAGAGGCCGAGGAGGATTTCGATGTGCTCCGGATCATCGCGAGTGAAGCGGAAACCAGTCGTTATGAGCGCCTGGTGACCAGTGCGCGAAGGCTGGTGCGCGAGCAGGACTATGAGGCAGCCCGCAACAGTATTGAAGAAATGCGTGGCATTCGAATGAAGCTCATGGTGCAAAGCCCGGATTACCTTATTGGTTTGTTTCGAAACTTGGCTGAAAGCAGCGAACTAGCAGTTGATCCACAGCTTCACGAGAAACACATCGTCGAAGGCATTGCGGCTGTGAGGTGTGAAGATTTGGAACAGCTGAAAAAAGTAATCGGACGAATGTTCGAAAATCAAATGCCTGGAAGTGGAGATGCACGAGAAATCGTAGAACTGGCACACATATTGGGCCGGTGAGGCTTCTGGAGCTACTATTAAGCCGTGATCGAGGTTCTATTTGAACTACCCTGACAGTTTTCGATTTTGTGATGGTTAGATGGGTGCCGAGCCAGTAGTTCTAATAAGTAAACTGTCACTTGAAATTAATTGATTGTGGCGTGCGCAAAGGAGATGGGTGTAGCAATCGCATCTGATTTTACACCAAATTAAAAGACAAAAACCTATCTGACCGTGTTTAGGAGCTGTTAGGCAAGGAGCAGGTTGCAGGGCGATATGGTTTATCGTTCAAAACCTGTAACGCAGCCGTGCAATGCCCAAACGCGGCCTTGGGTGGCTCGCTCCGGCTTGCCGGACAGCGTTGCGCTGCTTGAACGGCCAGTCAGGCCATCCTGCTTAGTGTGCGCGTCTTACTGGACAAAGCGGATCGAGGCCATCAGATAGTTTGTTGTCTTTTGAGGTCGGTATTATGCCCTCAACTCGCTCGATCGAAGTCGTTTGAAAACCGTTTTGGTCGTGACATGAAGGTGAGTTTGGCAAGAGAAATTATAACGTTTGGATGGAAACTGGCCGCCGTCAGGATTGACGGGAATATAAAAATCTGTCTGACGAAGCTCGCCCGGAACAAGCGGTGGGTGCGAAGAGCTTATTCTGCCCGAGCGCGCAAGCCTTCCGCGATGGCGCGGTTGATGCTGATGAGAGAGTTCAGCTTGTTGCCTTCCTCGTCAGCCATGGCTTCCATGGTCTGCTTGAAGACAAAAACGCCGAGAGACGCGATGTTGTTCTTGATCTCTTGCGGCAACGGGTTGTCTCCATTGGTCGCAGAGGTGACAAGAATGGTCCAGAGCTTGCGATTGTAGGTCAGCGCGTCATCGCGCTGCGCCAACGAGGACTGTTTCCACTCGTCCTTAACCAGCTGAAGCCGGGCTGCAGCCTTCATAAGGAGGTTCGCTTCCAGCTCCCTCGGGGACACCGCCACCTGGCTCGTTTTTTGATAAGCCTGCGCTGCCTGCTTGTACATGACTTATTAGCGTCCTCTCGTACTCAATAAGCTTCTTAGCTTCCTTCAACGCCTTGTAGAAGGCTCCCGAGATAATCGCATTACTGATCCGCGTGATGTACGGGATGGTGCTGGGAGCTGCACGAACGATATCGTTGACAAGTGTGAAGTAGTTTTCCTGAATCTTCTCCAAGTCCTCAGACAGATACATGAGCTGTACTGCCAGATAGACGCGTTTTGCAGGAGTGTCCGCAGTTTCCGGTGTCAATATGTCCTTTTCCCGGAGAATTGGCGCTTGCCCTTCGATGAAGAGACGCGTTCTTTGATTGTCATTGGTGATGACACTTTCACCGATGATAATTCTTTCGCCGGGTTTCAGTTCGACCTTGAGCGCCATTCTGAGACCTCCGAGTGTGAGTATCGCTCCCAAATGTTAACCAAAACCTTAACCGACCGGGTAGCTTTTAACCATATTCCCCGAAGACCTTAGCCGAAGAGGCTCAGGACGCTTTGTTCTGCCTGGTTTGCAAGTGAGAGAGCTGTGGAAGAAAGCTGCTGGCGTGTTTGCAGGGCCAGCATGTTTGCACCTTCCTCGTTCATATCCGCGATTGTCAGGGCACCTGCACCCACTTCGAGAGTGTTGATCAGTTCCTCGGTGAAATCGGTCCGGATCTGGACTGTGGAGAGGCTCGCGCCCAAGGAGCTTGCGGAGGACCGCAGCTCATCCAGTGCAGCGTTAACTGCCTGCAAGATCCGGTTGATGTCAGTGTCGGACTTGAATTCGGACGATGCCGCAGTCAGCAAGACTTCGGATTTCGGGACCGGGTCGGTGACATTCAACGTGCCTTGGTTGAAATCCCTGTTGTCGCTGCCGATCGTGAATGTGACTTCACCAATCAGGCTGATGCTGCCGCCAGAGAAGGTGGCATCGAGGCCTTTGACGTTGTCGATCAGGGTGACAAGGTCTTCAACGGTTGTTTCTTCATCGATTTCAATGGATGCGGGTTCAAATCCGTTGCCGTCGGTGATCGTGATGGTGTCGCCGATCTTGAAGCCGCCTGAGTCCGTCAGCTTTGCACTGGCAGTCAATGCGGTGGTGGTTAGCGTTGCCGTACCAGCCGCAATGCCGCCATTGGTGGCCGTCCCGCCGCCGGCATTATTCTTGCTGACAGCAAGGGTGACGCCGGTTCCAAGGCCAGAAGCAATCGTAATCTTGTCCGTGCCTTCGTCGAAGGAGGCATGAACACCGCCCAGCCCATTTATGGCATCGATGTAGTCCTGAACCGTTGTGATATCAGTCCCGACAGTCAGTGTCTTGGTGTTGGTGCCGTCGGTAATGGTGACCACGTCGCCATCTGCCCATTGGGCGAGATCCGTCAGGTTTGACGAGGCCTGAAGAGTGGCAAGGTCCAGTTCGACAGTGCCGCCCTGAATGGTAAAGGAGCTGGTGCCGGTGCCTCCGGATGCCAGATCGGCCAAGTTCAAACCGTCTTCAAGGGCTGTATCGGTGTAGTTGACCGGATTGACCGTCAGTGTGGAAGTGCTGTCTTCATTGAAGATGACTTCCAGCTCATTGCCCAGACCGGCAAGCAGGTTCTTGCCCTTGTAGCCTGAGTCCTTCGCCAGATCTTCGATCTGAATGAGAATATCATTATAACGCTTGGTGAAGGTTTTGCGTTCGTATTCACTCTGCGTTTGCTGGGCCTGATTGGCGATTGCTTTTGCCGATTCCACCAGTTTTGTGATGGCCTCGATACCATCATTTGCTGCGCGAATGGTCTGAACCGCCTGGCCCATTGCGTCCAACAGGCTTCCCAGATCTCCGGCGCGTGAGTTCAGTCCGGCAGCCGTAAAAAAGGAGTTCGGGTTGTCGAGCGCGGAGTTGACCTTCAAACCTGTCGACAGACGGTTCTGCGTCCGTGACTGCAAATCTGCAGTGTTTTTCAGGGCCAGAAGGTTTTCCCGGACTGCACTTGTAAGGACAATATCACTCATCAGGGGTCACCGCATCAGTTGCACTTGTTCTGCCGGAGCGCTTTTACTGCAGCGCCTACAGGCAATTAGGTGCAATTCTAATGGTGAAATCGCTTTTCCGTGCACCTCTTAACACTTTGTAAAGAGAGGTTACCAAAAGATTTTTTTCAACCCTTTGAATCTTAACGAAATTTTTTTGGCGATTTTTCTGGATACTTCTGATGAATAAAAAAAATGGCGGGTAATAATACCCGCCATGCTGGTCGTCAGGTTGTATGTCGTCAGATCGGCTGATTCTACACTTAGAAGAGTGAGAGCACCGTCTGGTCCGCCTGAGAAGCGAAGGAGAGGGAGGTTGAGGCAAGCTGCTGGCGGGTCTGGAGGGCCAGGAGGTTTGCACCTTCCTCATTGGTATCTGCAAGGGTGAGGAGGCCTGCACCTTCCTGCAGCGTGTTGATCATCGCCTTCGTGTAGTCCTTTCGGATTTCAACCGTGGACAGGTTTGTACCGAATTCGGATGCCTGGGCCCGGAGGTTCGAAAGCGCCGTGTTCAACCGGTCGACCGCGCGGTTGATGTCATTGTCAGTTGCAAAGCCGCTGTCTGACAGTGCGCTGATGGTGACCCCGTCCGCGTCGGCGGCAAAGGCTTCGGCATTGAAGTTCGTGTTGTCACTGGTGAGTGATAGGTCCGTGTCTGATTCAAGGCCCACGCGACCGGTGGTGGCATTGAAAGACGCGCTGACACCGTTGAAATCATCAAGGAAGTCGACCAGATCGCGGATCGTGGTGTCGTCTTCGATTTCAAGGGAACCAAGCTCGAAGTTGTTGCCGTCAGTCAGGGTCAGGGTGTCACCGACCTTGAAACCTGCGGTGCTCTTCAGCAGGGCAGAACTGGATGTAGCTGCAGCAGCGGTGATTGCGACAAGGTCACCGGTGTTGCCGCCGCTGGCGCCGTTGTTGCGCAGGTCGGCTGTTTCGTTGGAGATGATCGTCAGTTCGCCAGTCGTCTGGTCGAACTCGGTGCGAACGCCCGGAGCAGATTCCAGCTCGTTGATCAGGTCCTGAACCGTGGTTCCTGCGGTGACGGTAAGAGAAACACCGCCGACAACTGCGCCGGTTGTTGCGTCGTCAAAGAGCTGAATGACGTCGTTGACCGCAATGCCGGTGAACTCGCTCAGCTTGGAGGCGGAGTTCAGAACCTGGCCGGCGCCATCAATGAATGTCAGTTTCTGGGAACCGCCATTGATGCCGAAGGAGGTTGCTGCGCCTTCGCCTTCTGCCAGGTCGGACAGGTTGAGGCCACCGGACAAGGTCGTGTCGGTGTAGTCAACGGCCTTGATCGTCAGCTTGGAGGTTGCGTCCTCATTGAAGATGGTGGTCAGGTCGTTGCCATCGCCAGCAAGAAGGTTCTTGCCCTTGTAGGACGAATCCTTCGCGACATCTTCGATCTGCTCAAGCAGTTCATTGTACTGCTTGGCAAAAGTCTTGCGCTCATACTGGCTTTGCGTCTGCAGGGCCTGGTTTGCCTTGGCCTTTGCGGTTTCAACCAGATCGGTGATCGTCTGAATACCCTTGTCGGCGGCCTTGATCGTCTGAAGCGACTGGCCCATGTCATCGAGCAGGGTGCTCAGGTCTTTTGCGCGGCTGTTCAGGCCGGATGCGGTGAAGAATGAATTCGGATTGTCGAGGGCGGAATTGACCTTCAATCCAGTTGCCAGCTTGTTCTGGACGCCGGACATCAGGTCCGCAGTGGTTTGAAGCGTCAACAGGTTCTGCCGGACGGCAGCCGACAACGTGATATCTCTACCCATAGGTTTCCCCTTCCTAGGTCAACAAATACTGTCGCTCTTCCTGAGCGGAACGTTAGGCATCACTTACTGTTAACCCTAACAGTCGGTAAAAACCTCCCAAAACAGGGTAAAGCAATGGTTAATGACCTAGGGGAGTTAGTGTGTTTTGGGTTGTGTTGGGGAGGCGTTTTTCGAAAATTTGCTATAGTTTTCCGTATTTTGCAAAAAATGACTTTTCGTCAAAATAATTTTTGTCTGCAATTTTTAGGTGTATTTGTCTTGTCTATTTGCGCATTGGTTATAATCGCGATGTATCTGAAAACTTTAACAAGCCGCCTTTTGCCGCCTGTCAAACTTCCCGGCGGCAGTTTACGAAGGCGCGGAAACAAAAATGGCGGGCCTAGGCCCGCCATTTCGAAATTTTTCTGCAATATGCGCTGTCTTAGAACAGGCGAAGCACGTTCTGAGAAGCCTGCGCTGCCAATGACAAAGATGTCGAGGCGAGGGACTGCTGGGTTTGCAGAGCCAGAAGGTTCGCACCTTCCTCGTTGGTGTCTGCAAGGGTCAGCTTGCCAGAGCCTTCACGCAGGACGTTGATCATGTCCTTCGTAAAGTCTTCGCGGTTCTGAACGATGGACAGGTTCGTACCGAAGGTGGATGCCTGCGAACGAAGGGTGTCCTGCGCGCTCTTCAGCTTGGTCAGCACAGAGTCGACGCTGCTGTCCGTGCCGAATCCGCCGAGTGTACCAGCCTGAAGCGTTGCGCCGGAGTTGAAGGACGCATTGTCAGACTTGATCTGTACGGTTTCGTCGGTGGAGGTGATCGTCATCGTGCCGGAGGCGAACGATGCGGTCGTGTCGGAAGACGTTGCCGTGATGGCTGCTTCCAGCTGGCTGACGGTCAGCGTGTCGGTGATTTCGATCTTGGTCTCTTCACCGGCCGTGTTGGTGATCGTCAGGGTGTCACCTGCCGAGAAGGCATCATCCAGAGTTACAAGCGCGCCGCCGGTCAGGGCAGGGGCACCTGTTGCACCATCATTGTTCAAAGTGAACGTTGCGGTGCCGCCAGTGGAGTTTGCCAGATCGGTAAGCTTCAGCGGACCATTTGCAGTGTCGGTATAGTCGACTGCAGTGATGTCCAGATCAGACGTGCCGTCTTCATTGAAGGTCACGTTCAGATCGTTGCCAGTTCCACCGAGCAGGTTCTTGCCTTTGTAACCAGCATCCTTTGCCAGATCCTCGATCTGGGTAAGCAGCTCGTTGTATTCAGTGGCATACTGCTCACGTTCGCTGATGTTGGAGGTCTGAAGAGCCTGGTTGGCCTTCGCCTTTGCTGCATCAACGAGTTCGGAAATGGCGCCGATACCCTTGTCCGCTGCCTTGAGGGTCTGAATGGCCTGGCCCTGATCATCAAGCAGGGTGCTCAAGTCATTTGCCCGGTTTTCCAGGCCCTTGGCGGTGAAGAAGGAGTTCGGATTGTCGAGAGCCGAGTTGACTTTCTTACCTGTTGCGAGGCGCTCCTGAACATTGCTCATCAGTTGAGAAGTAGCCTGCAATGCATTCAGGTTCGAGCGCACGGCGCTCGCCAGAGTTACGCTTTTCATAGTTTCGTCCCTTCTAGGAGTACTCAGTACAGACACCCGTCCTGGGTGCGAGTGACATTGGGCATCCTGGCGAGGTAACGAATCCTGAAGAAACGTGGTTAGCTGAAATTAACGTAAAGGAAGTGTTAGCGGCTCGGGGGCGGCGAACTGCTGTCCGCCACCCTCGATTTGTCGTTTTTTCTTTTTGTCCTAGAGCACGTCTCGCGTTTACTGAAACACTCGACGTGCTCTAAATATCTGATTTGGCGCATTTCCTGACGGCGAACCGGTATCCACTTCGCCTGGAAATGCTCCAGCGGCTTAGCCGATAAGACGCAGCACGTTCTGCGACGCCTGAGAGGCGAGGGACAGGGACGTGGAGGCCAGCTGCTGCTGGGTTTGCAGGGCCAGAAGGTTTGCACCTTCCGCATTGGTATCTGCCAAAGTCAGCTTGCCGGCACCTTCTTCAAGCGTGTTGATCATCGCTTTTGTGAAGCTTTCGCGGTTTTGAACGATGGAGAGGTTTGTACCAAAGGTCGATGCTTGTGCGCGAAGGGTGTCTTGTGCGGATTTTAGTTTGCCCAAGGTTTCTTCGATGGCGGAATCCTCCCCGAAACCACCCCAGGTTCCGGTGCTTACTGATTGGCCACCGCCGGAGAAATCCAGAGCTGCCTTTTCATTCTTGATCGTAATTTTGCCGACTGCGGCAGTAGCCGTCGTGTCACCCGAGAGGCTTCCCAGCCCAGTCGCCAAATCATTGAGTGTCATGGTATCAGTGATTTTGATGCTCTTTTCGGCGCCTTTTGAATCAGTGAGTGTCAAAACGTCCCCGACGGCGAAGCCATCTGCATCGCTCACCTTTGCAGTGGCTGTAAGGTCGGTTGTGCCTTTTTTCAGTATGATATCTTTACCAGTCGCGATGCCGTCGGCATCCGCAAGATCGCTGAGATTCAGTCCATCTGTTTTCGTTGTGTCAGTGTAGTCGACAGCTTTGATGTCGAGATTCGACGAGCCGTCTTCGTTGAAGACAACTTTCAGATCGTTTGTTGGTGAGCCGGCCAGTAGGTTTTTGCCTTTGTAACCGGAGTCCTTGGCAATGTCCTCGATCTGAGTCATCAACTCATTGTATTCTTTCGAGTACTTGAGTCGTTCGCTTTTGCTCGAAGACTGTAGCGCCTGATTGGCCTTTGCCTTTGCCGCGTCAACGAGCTCAGATATTGCGTTGATACCTTTATCTGCTGCCTTGATCGTCTGGATGGACTGAGACTGATCGTCCAAAAGAGTTGCGAGATCGCTGGCGCGGTTCTCAAGGGCCTTGGCGGTGAAGAATGAATTCGGGTTATCGAGTGCGGAGTTGACTTTCTTTCCAGTTGAAAGCTTGTTCTGCACGGAACTCATCATTTCAGCGGTGGATTGAAGTGCGTTCAGGTTGCTGCGCACGGCGCTGGTGATGGTTATCCCACTCATAATACTATTCCTTCTAGGTCGTATTTTTAACCAGCCCTTTCTGGGTGGTTGCATCGCTAGAAACGACATGGGCTCTTAATGCAAGGTTAAGCTGTATTGCCAATGAGAAGGTTACGTAAGGTTGCTTTTTGAAAGACTCTCTTAACGTCAATTTTGACAAGGGTTCTGAGATGGCGTTAGGGGAGATCCGAGGGGAAAATTCGAGAAAAAACAAAAGCTAAGAAAGAAAAACGAGTGGTAGTTTCGAGGCATAAAAAAAGGCGGGCACCGAGGCCCGCCTTCTTGTCGAAATTTTTTTTGATCAGAACAGGCGCAGCACGTTCTGGGAGGCCTGAGACGCCATGGACAGTGTCGTCGAGGCGAGAGACTGCTGGGTCTGCAGAGCCAGAAGGTTTGCACCTTCCTGGTTCGTGTCGGCCAGGGTCAGCTTGCCAGCACCCTCTTCCAGAGTGTTGATCAGGGCCTTCGTGAAGTCCTCACGGTTCTGAACGATGGACAGGTTCGTACCGAAGGTCGATGCCTGGGCGCGCAGGGTGTCCTGGGCGGACTTCAGGGAAGACAGGGTCTTTTCAATATCCGCATCGGACCCGAAGCTGCCAAGTGTACCGGCCTGCAGGTTGCTGCCACTGTTGAAGTTGCTGTTGTCGGACTTGATCTGAACCGTCTCATCGTCAGAGCTGATGGTCAGAGTGCCAGAGGCAAAGCTGGCGGAAGTGTCCGTCGAGGAACCGGAAATGGCCGTGCGAAGATCATCAACGGTGGTGGTGTCGGTGACCGTGAAGGTCGTTTCCTCACCCGCAGTGTTGGTGATCGTCAGGGTGTCGCCCGAGCTGAAGTTGTTTGACAGGGTCAGGGCCGAGCCGCCGGTGAGGGCCGGGGTGCCGGTTGCGCCGTCATTGTTCAGGGAGATGGTCGCCGTACCGCCATCGGAGCCGGACAGGTCGGAAAGGTTCAGACCCTTGGAATTTGACGTGTCGGTATAGTCAACCGCGCTGATATCGAGGTCGGAGGAGCCGTCTTCGTTGAAGACAACGTTCAGGTCGTTGCCGGTTCCGCCGAGCAGGTTCTTGCCCTTGTAGCTGGAATCCTTGGCGATGTCCTCGATCTGCGTCAGCAGTTCGTTGTATTCCTGAGAAAACTGCTCGCGTTCCGAAATGCTGGAGGTCTGGAGAGCCTGGTTGGCCTTTGCCTTTGCGGCGTCGACCAGTTCGGAGATGGCACCAATACCCTTGTCGGCAGCTTTCAGGGTCTGGATCGCCTGACCCTGATCGTCCAGAAGGGTGGACAGATCGCTTGCGCGGTTCTCAAGGCCTTTTGCGGTGAAGAAGGAGTTCGGATTGTCCAGCGCCGAGTTGACCTTTTTGCCCGTAGCGAGCTTTTCCTGGACCTGGCTCATCATGTTTGATGTTGCCTGAAGGGCGTTCAGGTTGGAACGGACGGCGGCGGTAATCGTGATGTCACTCATGGAGTGTCCTTTCTGGGGTACGCAATACTTGGACCCGTTCTGGGCCCGACCACAGGACACATGACGCAACTTGGCTTTCAGATGTTATTGTCAGTTTTATCCGACATATTTCATCATTAAAAAAGTTATAAACCGTTGTAATTTATATCAGATTGGAAATCTTGCCTGACAATGGCGGATGTAACAGGAGGGGCAGATTTGCCCTTGTCATGCCTCTACAGTCATCGCGAGAAATTGCGACTTGCATCTGTCGGCCCGTCAATCATGCCACAAGGCAAATGAAAAAGGCGGGCCGAAGCCCGCCTTATCCAGTCATGGTTTGTTTGCGCCTATGTTTTGTATTTTTTAAAGCAGGCGAAGAACGTTTTGTTCTGCCTGAGCTGCCAGCGACAGGGATGTCGAGGCAAGGGACTGCTGGGTTTGCAGAGCCAGAAGGTTCGCACCTTCCTCGTTGGTGTCTGCAAGGGTCAGTTTCCCGGCACCTTCTTCAAGGGTGTTGATCATTGCCTTGGTGAAGTCTTCGCGGTTTTGCACGATCGACAGGTTCGTACCGAAAGTCGAAGCCTGGGAACGCAGCTTGTCCTGAGCGCTCTTGAGCTTTTCGACCACCGCGTCGATGCCGCTGTCAGTTCCAAAGCCGCCGAGTGTACCGGCCTGCAAAGTTGCGCCCGAGTTGAAGCTGGCATTGTCAGACTTGATCTGAACGGTCTCGTCAGTGGATGTGATCGTCATCGTACCACTCGCAAAAGATGCGGTCGTGTCGGAGGAAGTTGCCGTGATGGCGGCTTCCAGCTGGCTGACGGTCAGCGTGTCGGTGATTTCGATCTTGGTTTCTTCGCCGGCCGTGTTGGTGATCGTCAGGGTGTCGCCTGCAGAAAAGGCGTCATCCAGGGTGACAAGCGCACCGCCGGTGAGGGCGGGTGTGCCGGTTGCACCGTCGTTGTTCAAGGAGAACGTCGCAGTGCCGCCTGTGGAGCTGGCCAGATCGGTCAGTTTCAGCGGGCCAGTTGCCGTATCGGTAAAGTCGACCGCAGAAATGTCCAGATCAGATGTGCCGTCTTCGTTGAAGGTCACGTTCAGATCGTTGCCGGTACCAGCCAGAAGGTTCTTGCCCTTGTAGCCGGAATCCTTTGCCAGATCCTCGATCTGACCCAGCAGCTCATTATATTCAGAAGCGTACTGTTCGCGTTCAGCGATATTCGAAGTCTGAATGGCCTGGTTGGCCTTCGCCTTTGCGGCATCGACCAGATCAGAAATCGCGCTGATGCCCTTGTCGGCAGCTTTCAGTGTCTGAATGGCCTGTCCCTGGTCATCAAGCAGGGTGCGCAAGTCATTCGCGCGGTTGCTCAGACCTTGTGCCGTAAAGAATGCGTTCGGATCATCGAGAGCCGAGTTGACCTTCTTCCCCGTAGAAAGCCGTTCCTGCACCTTACCAATCAGGTTTGACGTCGCCTGAAGGGATGCAAGGTTATTCCGGACGGCACTTGAAAGTGTAATGCTACCCATCACAGAGTTCCTTCTGTTTTTCCCCAGTCATTCTTTCTAAATGACAAGCGAACTCTACGATATGATTATTATTGTATTGCCTAATTACTATAGTTACCACGATTTAACTTTAAGTAATCGTCAAAATTTGTGGTGAATTTTGTTGGTAAATAAATGGAAATCGGAAAGTGAATATTTGAAGTTAATTTTATTTGTTATTTACCAAAGCGAATTTTCGGAAAATACGATAAAAATCAATTCCTTGTGCATATCGTGCAGGGGCTTGCAACCTGAAGGTTTGCTGAAAGTGAATTAACGCTTGCGGTGTGCCGGTTGGTGCGGCGAGGGGCTCAACACACTTGCGTTAACAATTCCCTCTAGTTGCCTCTTGGGAAGTCAGAAAAAAATTTCGACCTGTTTTAAACAAATTCGTCGCAGGCGTGCGGTTTTGGGTCCGTTTTTCGGCCCTTTCCCTGCGTTAGGACGAATGGTTTTCGACGCGGGTAAGGCAAGATGCCGTCCTATGAAGACGAACCTGCGTATCTCAAAGAAGGCAGAGGCGGCCTGACGCGAGGCGATGGGGAGGCCGAAAGGTGACAAGGCAGGTCATCTTGAAAGAATACCGCCACGACCAGAGGTTGCCTGCAGATAATATAATGATCGGGAGAAAAAAGGGCAGGTTGCCTGACCAACGCCATTCTGGCTTTTCGTCAGACAACCTGATTTGTCTTGGGTGCGGTCTGTTCTTCAATTGTTTTCGCGTAGGCGCGCAGTTTTCTGAGCGTCTCGGTCGGGATCTGGCGAACCACTTCGCCGGATTCACTGTCCGTCGCGATGAAGATCAGGCTCTTGCTTTCCGGATCGACCACATTCTTGCGTTCGATCTGGGGCAGGCGAGCGTCCTGACCACGTACGGTCCCATTGTCCGCCGAGCGGCGTGTCTCGTCGAGATCCTGGGCCGGGGAGACGGCCTTGCCAGCAGGCAACTCCGTTCGTGCTGCTGGTCCGTTCCGTTCCGGGGCCCGGGTCGCCGACGTGATCGCCGTGTATGACGGCAATGGCGACCGGGCAAATCCCGTTTCCATTGTCCTGTCCTCCGGGTGTTGAGTACATTTAACCCATGTTGGAGAGGGTACGGATACGGATTGAACATCCCATTAGGAGAACCGTTAAAACTTTAGCTACCTGCGTTTTTCGGCAGATAAAAATGCTTCATGCCGCAATCTGGCCCAAGACTGCGGCATGAAACGCGGCGAAGAGATATTATCCGTCAACGGTCACAGGGACCTGTTGACTGCGATCCCTTCTGCCGCCGTTGCGGATTGCGGGGCCTGTCCCGCAGATCCGTATGTCGTGGTCTGGCGGCGGGCGCCGACTGCGCGGGCAACCGTGGACACAATGTCATTTGTCACTTCGCGGGCGGTTGCGAGCACGGCAAGGTTGATCCGCAGCACGGGCTGGAACTCGCCATGTTGACGGCGAAGGCGATCAGCGGCTGACGGCGAGAGGTTGCCGAGCGCCACAGCGTGCTGCTTGGCGCACATCATGCCGCGCGTATATTCATGAATGAGCCGCGCCTTTTCCGGCTGCAGAATGCCTGCTTCCTTGAGGCTGCCGGAGCGAACGAGTTCCGTTTCCCGCTCAATCACGTTCAAAAGACGCTCCATCGTGTCGATCAGGGCAGAGCAGAAGTTCTCGGCCTCTGTGGGGCTTGTCGGGCGTTCGAGGGAAAAGGGAAGATCTGGTGTCTGTGCCTGAGCCGTCATTGTGCTGCTTCCTGAAGTGCCAAGAGTTCCCGTTCAACCGCACTGGCAAGGCCAATGCCGCCTGCGTCGGCAATTGCTTCCGCGTATTCGTTGACCAACATGCCGCGCCATGCTTCCGCGCCGTTTCCTGCGCCCCAGGTGCCGCCTTCTTCAAGGTCGGTGAACATCATCTGGAGCATGTTGTTCAGGAAGACAGCCTCGAATTCCTTTGCTGCATCCTTCGCCGCGCTGCGGTTGCCCGCGGCGACGCCCTGAAGAACACTGCGCGGGTCATTTTGTGTCTGAAGGCCTTGTGTTGCGTCCATCATCACAGCACCTCGATCTCTGCCTGAAGGGCGCCGGATGCCTTGATCGCCTGTAGAATGGAGATCATATCGCGAGGGCCGATGCCCAAAGCGTTGAGGCCGTCGACGAGCTGCTTGAGAGTTACCGTGCCGGGAACGATCGCCAGCTTCGCATTGGGGTCGTCATTCACCAGCAACTCCGAGCGGGGCACCACGGCTGTTTCGCCATTTGCGAAGGGCAGGGGCTGCACCACCTCTGGATTCTCGGCAATCGTAACGGTCAGGTTGCCCTGCGCGACTGCGACCGTGGAGACTTTTACCTCCTGACCCATGACGATGATGCCGGAATTTTCGTCTATGACGACGCGCGCGATCATGTCGGGTTCGACTATCAGCTGCTCGATGTCTGTCAGGAGGTCAACAATATTGCCGACAAATTCACGCGGCAGATCGATGCGGACCGTGCCCGGATCAAGCGGCTCGGCTGTCGGTGAGCCGATGAGCTCATTGATCGACAGGGCGACGCGGCGGGCTGTGGTCAGATCCGGATTGCGAAGGGCGAGGCGCAGTGTCGTCAGGGAGGCGAGCTTGAACTCGACTTCGCGCTCAACAAGGGCGCCGTTCGAGATCCGGCCGGATGTCGGGACACCGCGGGTAACCGACGCGGCATCTGCCTGCGCGGAAAAGCCGCCGATGGCGACCGACCCCTGGGCAATCGCGTAGACTTCGCCATCTGCTGCAACCAGTGGTGTGACCAGCAAGGTGCCGCCCTGGAGGGAACCGGAATTGCCAAGAGCGCTGACATTCACGTCGATCCGAGTGCCCTGTGTGGCGAATGGCGGCAGATTGGCGGTCACCATAACGGCGGCCACGGTGTTGGTGTTCAAATCGACACCACGCGTGTTGACGCCCAGACGCTCCAGCATGGCCTGCAAGCTCTGCCGGGTGAACGGCGCGTTGCGAAGGGTGTCACCGGTTCCGTTGAGGCCAACGACAAGACCGTACCCGATCAGCTGGTTTTCACGAATGCCTTCAAAGTCGGCGATGTCCTTGATCCGCGAGGCCGCATTTGCGCTTGAAATGCCTGTAATGGCGACGCCGACAACCACGGCTGCTGCCAGTGTTGTCTTGAAAAGGGTGCATCCGATGGAAAGCAGCTTCTTCATGGTTTTTCGCGTACCCGCCGTTGAGAGGTGATCGTTTGGCAATGGTTAATGCGAGAACCGTGCCAATTAACGGGCGGGCCTTGTGCAGAACGGCTATGCCGCAGAAATCTGCGGATTTCAGCGCGAAATGATCTGAATTATGGAAAGTTTCGCGTTGTGCGGGTGGAATTCGTGTACTGTAGTCGGCAAATCTTGCCGCGTCGGCCCGGACTCAATTACCTTGTTGGGCAAGAACTGACTTGAGCGCAAACTGGCGCGCGCCACTCGGCGAAACGGATAACAAAGACATGCGAATTACAGGCAAGAACCCCATCTCCGGCGTTCAGGGACGCAGTTCGAAGAAGCGCGTGGGCGGCGATGGGTCATCCTTCCAGCCCGACATGGGGGAAGAGGCTGGCAGCGCAGGCCCGGTTTCCGGTGGCACGTCCATTCAGGGGATGGATGCTCTCCTTGCCTTGCAGGAAGTGCTGCCCAAGAGCCCGCGGACATCCGAGGCAGCACGCCGCGGGCATTCTTTGCTGGACGGTCTTGAAACCTTGCGGACGGATTTGCTGGGTGGTCATGTCTCCGAAGACCGGCTTGAGGCGCTCGCAAAAGAGGTCGGAAAGCAGGTCGACAGCGGTGATGAAAAGGTGGATGGGGTGATCAGGGAGATCGAATTACGCGTCAGGGTTGAGCTTGCGAAATTGGGCCGATTCGACGGTTAGGCTGGCGAATTCCGGTTAATTCAACTGCAGGTAAAATGCTCATATTACAGCAAGTATTTGATACGAAACATTTTTTACTAACCGAAATTTTACCGAAAGAACGTTGTCCTTGTTCCCCTCGGGTTATATATATGCACCCAACCCAACGGTAACTGGGAGCTATCGATGACGGTTGAATTAGAGTCTGAGTATCGACCCACCGACGACGAGCCCTTCATGAATGATCGTCAGCGCGACTATTTCAGGGGCAAGCTGCTGGCGTGGAAGGAAGAGATCCTCAAGGAGAGCAAGGAAACCCTCGCGAACCTTCAGGAAGAAAGCCAAAATCACCCGGATCTGGCGGACCGGGCATCTTCAGAAACTGATCGGTCAATTGAATTGCGTGCGCGTGATCGCCAACGCAAGTTGATCTCCAAGATTGATGCTGCTTTGGAGCGAATCTCCGATGGCAGCTATGGCTACTGTGAAGAGACGGGAGAGCCGATTGCTCTTCGGCGGCTTGAAGCCCGTCCGATTGCGACCCTTTCGATCGAAGCCCAGGAAGCGCATGAGCGCCGGGAAAAGGTCTATCGGGACGACTGATCACGTCCTGTTTCGAGAGTTTACGGGAAACCCCTTTGGCGTGCCAAAGGGGTTTTTTGTTGTGGGGAGGGGGAGATAGGCACGGCGCTCGGGGAGCGAGACGCCGTGCCTTGATCGGCTGTGGTCCTTCCGGTTTCTAGAACGCCATCGTGAACACAGCTGGGGGAAGCTGCAGCCGGGTGTCCCGGCTGCGTATCTCGTTTAGAAGGGCAGGATGATATCCATGACCTGGCTGCCATAACGTGGTTGCTGTGCATCGGTGATGTGGCCGCGTCCGCCGTATCCGATGCGCGCTTCAGCAATCTTCTCGCTGGCGATGGTGTTGTTTGAGGCGATGTCTTCCGGGCGTACAATGCCGGCCACAATCAGCTCGCGGACCTCAAAGTTCACCCGAACTTCCTGACGTCCCTCGATGACCAGATTGCCGTTTGGCAGAACCTGTGTGACGACGGCGGCGATGGTGGTGCGCAGTTTCTCTTCGCGGTCGACTGACCCTTCACCGGAGAAGTTGGTGGAGCTGTCGATGGAGGCAAGAGCGCTGGCGGAAGCTGCGTCTGGCAGAACCCACTTTTCAATCTGGCTGCCAAGTGCGCCGCCTGCACCTGCTGCGCTGTTGTCCTTGCGGCTGCGCTCGGTCTTGTTGTCGATCTCGGCCTTGTCGGCAATCGTGACCATGACTGTCAGGATGTCACCAACCTGATTGGCGCGCTGATCATCGAAGAAGGCACGGTTACCAGACCGCCAGAGGGAATTCGGGCTGTAGTGAGCCTGCTGAACTTCCGGCATCGGCATTTGGACAGGGCGGTAGCCAGGAGTGGTGGTCGGATCCTGGATCGCGTTGAGGGCAGGGGTCTTGCCGACCTGTGCCAGCTTGTCTGCGGTGCCGCAGGCGGTCAGGGTTGCCGTTGCAAGAACGCAAAGGCCAATCCGGGAAACAATGTTGAGGCGGCTCATTGGATTTGTCCTTCCGCGCTGGCGATCTGTGCATGGGCCGGCTGGGCCAGAACCTGGCCGCGAGAGAGGACCATGGCCGGAACAATCCGACGGGAGTCGAGGTTCATGATGTCGATCGGCTCACCCTTGGCGCCATCGTCCATGGCCTTTCCACGGGTGGTGAGTTTCATGCCGCCAATCACATAGGTGATCGTTACCTTTTCTCCGCGTGAGATCAGGATCGGCTTGGTGAAGTCGTTGCGGGCCAGCGGCATGTTGGCGCGCAAGCTGGACCGTGCGGCAAGGCCAACGACTTCATCGGGATTGCCAACGGCATTGGCCGGAACCTTGGTGCGCGGCATGCGGGTTGTCGTCAGGTCTTCAAGGCGCAGGATCTGACCTGTCTTCAACGGCTGGAGCAGGGTAGTGACTTCCAGCATCTCCTGCGCGTGGCCATTCAGGCTGACATTGGTGCGGTCATATTCACCGGCGAAGGAAAAGCTGATGGTGAACCGTCCGTCCGAGCGTGACCACAGGACATTGTTGACCTGTACCAGTTGCTCGGCAGCCGGGTTTGCCTGAATGGTGCCCACGTTGGAGAACAAGGTGATGTTCAGGTCGGCAACGTCGAGGCTGGCATCCTGATTGGCAAGGGTTTCTGCAACCAGAGACTTCAACCGTGCCTGATCGAAGAGCTCGGCGCGGCGGTGAACCACCACCTGACGCAGGCCGTCCGTGCTGGCTGAGGCAAGCCCGGCAGCTTTTGCCCGTTCCGCCACCATGGCGGCAGGCACGGTGCCGGTCGTGCCAAAGTCCGGAGAGCGAAACAGCGGCTTTTGCGAAACAAGCCCGGCATTTGAGTAGAAGTCGCCAACGGTGACGATCTCTGAAAGCGTGTGAACTTCCGAGCGCAGCACCGGGCGCTGGTCGGCAGCTGCAAAGCTGACGGAGCCTGCCAGAACAAGAGCCGCGGAGAAAAGAGAGCGAAGCATTTTCATGATCTGCCTCCCCTTAGCGCAGGTTCGACGTGGTGGAGTACATTTCGTCAGCCGCCTTGATGACACGGGAGTTCATCTCATAGGCGCGCTGGGCCGAGATCAGATCCGCGATCTCGGTCACTGCATCCACGTTAGCCATTTCAAGGAAGTACTGCTGAACACTGCCGAACCCGTCGGAACCGGGGTTGTCGACCTGAGCTGCGCCACTTGCTTCGGTTTCCAGGAAGAGGTTGTCGCCAATAGCTTCAAGACCGGCCTTGTTGACAAAACGTGCGACCTGGATCTGGCCGAGGTTGACGGTTGCCCCCGCGCCATCGACAGCGGAAACAGTGCCGTCCGTCGAGATCGTGATGTTGCGTGAATCCTGCGGAATGGTGATGCCTGGAACAACGGTGTAGCCATCAACCGTCACGATGGTTCCGTTCGGATCGCGCTCGAAAGAACCGTCGCGTGTGTAAGCGGTGGTGCCGTCCGGCAATTCGATCTGGAAGAAGCCTTCGCCGCGCACCGCAAGGTCAAGTTCCTTGCCTGTCTGCTCAACAGCGCCCTGGCTCATGATGCGGGAGGTGGAAGCCACCTTCACACCGGAGCCGATCTGCACGCCTGTCGGGACGATGGTGCCTGCGGTGGAGGTCTCGGAGCCCATGCGGCGCAGGTTCTGATACATCAGATCCTGAAAGTCGACGCGCTGGCGCTTGTAGCCCGTGGTACGCAGGTTGGCCACGTTGTTGGAGATCACTTCGACGTTGCGTTCCTGAGCCTTCATGCCCGTTGCCGCAATATGGAGTGCTTTCATGATTCAGTTCCTTCTGCGGGTTCAGGCTTCAAGCCGTCCAAGGGTTGAAATCGCCTTCTGGCGCAGATCGTCGCCGTCCTTGATCAGCTTGCTGACCGTGGTATAGGCGCGGGTGATCTCGATCAGTCGGGTGACCTCGACCACGCCTTCGACGTTGGATTGTTCAATTGCCCCCTGGGCAACGCGCACATTCGTGACCGGGATTGGGTTTTCACCGGAAAAGAGGTTGTCGCCCATCTGCACGAGTGTCTGCGGATTTTCAAAGTTCACGATCTTGATGCGGCCACGCACTCCAAGCTCGGAGGAGATTGTGCCGTCGCGGGCAATCTCGATCTTGCCGTCAGCAGTCGTGAAGTTGATCGGGCCGCCATCGGTCAGGACCGGCTTGTCGTCCGGCGTTACCAGCTGACCGCCTTCATCAAGGGTGAAGGTGCCATTGCGGGTGTAAGCCTCACCGCCATCGGCGGTCTGGACGGCGAAAAAGCCGTCACCTTCGATAGCGACGTCCAGTTCGTTGCCCGTGAGTTTGATGCTTCCCGGCAGGAAATCAGTGCGGGTTCCATAGTCGTGAACATAAAACAGGTCCTGGTCACGGTTCTGGAACTCGGTCGCCTCGGCCACCGGCATCATGTATTCTTCGAACAGCATCCGCTGAGCCTTGAAACCAGCCGTGTTGATGTTGGCCATGTTGTTGGCCACAACGTTCAGCTGATTCCGCAGAGCGGACTGGCGCGAGAGCGCGATAAGTTGCGCATTCTCCATTGTTAACGGTTCCTTTTGCTCCCCGACGAGCGCTTGGTCTCCCCAGACCGCCTGCTCGACATGGTTAATGCGAGAACCGTGCCAATTGGCAAGTTACTGAAAAATCTGGGTAAAAGAAAAACGCTCGGGGTGCGGAGGGCAAAGAATTCCGGCAAAGATTAACCAGTTGGCAAGTTTTGCCGGGTTGGTGGCGTTAACCTTTTGGTAACGAATGTTAATCATTAACTCTTTAGATACTAATCACGCGTGCGCGTGAATTTGGGCGAGGTTCCGGATGGCTGACGAGAGTGCCGCTGCTGACGAAGAAGGTGAAGAAGGCGCCGAAGGTGGTGGTGGCAAAAAGAA
The DNA here is from genome assembly GCF_008711325.1 of Roseibium sediminis. GTDB lineage: Bacteria > Pseudomonadota > Alphaproteobacteria > Rhizobiales > Stappiaceae > Roseibium > Roseibium sediminis. Next base: position 81,771 of record NZ_VXDB01000016.1, on the reverse strand, counting down.
GCTGATCCTCTTTGGTGCGATCGGACTTGTCGTTCTGGCGGCAGCCGGTGGCGGGGCCTACTACTTCCTGTTCATGGGAGCAGAGCCGGAAATGCCCGCCGGGGAGCCGGGTCAGCCCCCTGTCGTGGAGCAAAAGCCGGTGGTCTTTTACGACCTGCCGGAAATGACCGTGAATTTGTCCACCGACGGACGGGCAACCTATCTCAAGGTACGAATTGCCCTGGAAGTCAGTGATGAGGAAATGGTGACGAAGATCGAGCCGTTTCTGCCGCGTATTCTGGATGCATTCCAGATCTATTTGCGTGAGTTGCGTCCTGCGGATCTAGAAGGGTCCGCCGGTTTGTTTCGTCTGAAGGAAGAATTGCTCAGGCGCATCAACTTGTCGGTTTATCCGGCGCGGGTCGACGGGGTTCTGTTCAAGGAAATCCTCGTACAGTGATGGTGCGATATGGCGGAAGAAGACGACATTTCTGATGAGGATATGGCTGATGCCTGGGGAGCTGCGCTCGCCGAGCAGGGAGCAGGGGACGAAGATGACGACCTTGCTGCTGCCTGGGGAGCTGCGCTCGAAGAGCAGGGCGTAGAAGGGTCTGACGACATGGCTGCCCAGTGGGCGGCCATGGTGGATGACAGTGAGCCCGAGCTTGAAGATGCCACGCGTGGTGCTGACCGTGTCCTGAACCAGGAGGAAATCGACAACCTTCTGGGCTTTAACGTTGAAGACACGATCGCGGGCGATCAGAGCGGCATTCGCGCCCTGATCAACTCGGCCATGGTGTCCTACGAGCGTCTACCGATGCTCGAAATCGTGTTTGACCGTCTTGTGCGGTTGACCACGACATCCTTGCGCAACTTCACGTCCGACAACGTTGAAGTGTCGCTGGATTCTATCAATTCGGTTCGCTTCGGCGACTATCTGAACTCTATCCCGCTGCCAGCCATTCTGGGCGTCTTCAAGGCCGAGGAATGGGACGGGTTCGGGATGATCACGGTTGAATCGAGCCTGATCTATTCCATCATCGACGTGCTTTTGGGTGGTGGTCGCGGCACGACTGCCGTTCGCGTCGAAGGGCGTCCCTACACGACGATTGAAACCGGTCTGGTTCATCAGATGGTGTCGATCATCCTGAAGGACATGGAACACGCCTTTGCGCCGTTGTCCCCGGTTCATTTCAACATGGAACGGCTGGAGACAAACCCGCGCTTTGCGGCGATCTCGCGCCCTGCCAACGCGGCCATCCTTGTCGAGCTTCGCATCGACATGGAAGACCGGGGCGGTACCGTCGAGATCATGATGCCCTATGCAACCCTGGAGCCGATCCGCGATCTGCTGCTCCAGATGTTCATGGGTGAAAAGTTCGGTCGCGACCCGATCTGGGAAGGTCACCTTGCGAGTGAAATCCACGCAGCAACGATCCAGGTGGATGCAGTTCTGCATGAAACACACCTGCCGTTGGGGCGGATTTTGAACCTTGATGTCGGCCAAACCTTGGTTTTCGACCGGGAGCCGACCGATCCGGTGACCTTGAAGTGTGGAAACATCCCGTTGACCGAAGGAACCCTTGGCAAGGTCGAAGACGCAATTGCTATCAGGGTTTCCAAGAATCTGAGAAAACCGAAGATGACTCTTGCCGCCTTTGAGCGCGCGATGCAAAGCGAAGTGGAGCAGACATGATGAGCTTGCCTCTTGGAACTATCATTGAGCTGCTGGTGGCCGTTCTCCTTCTGGTGACGATCGCCTACTGCTGGATCCTGAACAACCGCTTGCAGCGCCTCAGGGCGGATGAGGAAACCTTGCGGGCAACCATCTCCGAGCTGATGACGGCCACGGAGATCGCCGAGCGCGCGATCCTTGGTTTGAAGTCGACTGCAACCGAAGCTGACAAGACCCTTGGCTCCCGTCTGAATGAGGCGGAAAAGATGTCACGCGAGTTGGCGGAGCAGGTTGATGAGGGTGAGAAGATCTTCAACAAGATCAGCCAGATAGCTGAAGCTGCTCGTGGTGGTGCGGCGCAACGCGCGGCAGCTCCCCGGCGCGAGATGCGTCAGGATATGGAGCAGGACTATGCTCCGCAGACTCAGGCGCAGCCGCAGGCTCAAGCTCCAGTGCAGGCGCCGGCGGTTCACGTCGAGCCGGCAAGGGCGCGGGGATCTCGTGCCGATGAAATCCGCAATGCAGCTGCTGAAGCCACCGCACGCCTGGAGCGCTTCCGTCGGCGGTCCGAGGGTGCTGCCGCATGAATGTAAGACTGCTTCCTCTTCTGGCAATTTCAGCCAGCGCCCTTTTGGCGCTGAAGCTGCTCGGGCTGTCCTTCGGGACAGGTGGCCCGAGCTTGCCGGTGAAGGTTGCAGTTGCGCAGGAAACGCAGGGCGAAGCGGCGCCAGCCGCTGAAGGTGGTGAAGAAAAGCCGATGGACGGAGAGGCTCCCGCCGAAGGGGAGACCCCGGCAGAAGGGGAAGCTCCTGCTGAGGGAGCTGAGGGAAGCGCCGAAGGCGAAACGACCCCCTTGCCGGAATCTCTGGAAATCGGTGGATCTGCTGCAGAGCGTGCTGTTCTGGAAAGCCTTGGCAAGCGCCGGGAGACGCTGGATCAGCAACGCGGCCAGCTCGATCTGAGGGAAAAGCTGCTTCAGGCAACTGAAGAGCGCATCGACAAGCGTGTCGAGGAACTCAAGGCTCTGGAACAGCGGATCGAAGCGGCTCTGGATGAAAAGAGGAAACAGGAGGAGAATGAGGTCGCTTCTCTTGTGGTCATGTATGAGAGCATGAAACCCAAGGATGCGGCGCGGATCTTCAACAGACTGGACCTGCCGGTTCTCTTGAAGGTGGTGCGTCAGATGAAGCCCAAGAAAATGGCGGACATTCTGGGGAAAATGGACCCGGAAGCTGCCGAGCAACTGACCGTTGCCATTGCAGGTGTGGAAGCCGCACCAAAGCCGGTTATGCAGGAAACCTCTGACGAACTTCCCAAGATCCAGTCGAACTAGGGTTCAGGCTGAAAATGAACGTCCGAAATCCCCGCTTTTGATGGTCTGAAGCCGGGGTTTTTAACGGGCGATGTAAGGCCGCGTTAAGGTCCTATCAAGTATTGTAGAGCGTTGGAGAAAGCCGGGGAAAGGCGAAGGTGCCGTACGATAGCTGCAAGACGATGTTCAAGGACGCTTTTTCAAGCGTTGCGGGGCACTTTGCGCCCGTGTGGACACGTGTATCTGCAGTCATCTGCCTCTTGTTCGTTGTCATGGTTTTTGGCGGTGTCGCATCTGCCCAGACACCAGAACCTGTAAGTTTTCAGGCCCAGCCCGAGGAAGGCTATGGCCGCATGGTTCTCACCTTCTCGGACAGGACCCTTCTTCCTACGTTTGATGCGGTTATAACCGGCGGAGTTCTGCGGATTTCCTTCGAGGAGCCGGTCGACATCAAGGTCGAAGATGCTCCGCTCAACCTGCCTGACTATGTGTCGATCGCCCGCCGGGATCCGGATGGAAGCGCCATCCGGTTTGCGCTGAAGAAGCAGTACCGCATCAACACGCTGGAAGCAGGTGAGAAGCTCTTCATCGATATTCTGCCGATGAACTGGCAGGGGCATCCCCCCGGTCTTCCGGAGGATGTTGTTCGTGATCTGGCCAAGCGTGCCGAAGAGGCTCTTCGCAAGGTGAAAGCGCTTGAACAGGCGCGCATGACGAATGAGCCGCCGCCGCGGGTGAACCTGAGAATTGGCGAGCACCCGACGTTCACGCGGCTTGTTTTCGATTGGTCCACAGAATTCGACACGGCATTTGTTCGTGAGGAAGATTTCATTCGGGTGACGTTCAATCACCCGGCCGACCTGAATATTACCCAGCTGATCACCGACCCGCCACCTGGCGTGGTTGATGCCAACTCGTTCATCGACAAGGGCAGGCTGAAGTTCCTGATGCGTATCGACCCAACGGTCGATATTCGCGCCTTCAGGGAAAACCTGACCTATGTCGTCGATGTCACGCCGCATTCCGATGCGCCGCTTAATCCTGTTAATCAGGCTCTGCAGCAGCAGGAGAGTGTTGAAGCTGGCGGGGAAGGCGGGCCAAGAGGCGTTATTGTTGCGCCCGGAAAACGCGATGACACGCTGCCATCTGAGGAAATGCGCCGTGAGCCGGCGATTGAATCCCGTGCTGGCGTTGTTGACCCGGCCGAACCGGTCGCTCCGGTTCAGATCGCAAGCGCGCCTGAGGCCGAACAAGCCGCGCCGACCGCAAATGCAGATGGCATGGCCATGCCTCGGGCAAAGCCGCTCGGCGTCCCGCAGGCCACCGCGAATTCCGGTACCGTTCCGGCAGCCAACTTTGAAGCTTTCCAGCCGGTCGAGTTTCCTCGGGCGGAAGTGACCGCTGCCGTACCTGCGTTTGAGCAGGTTCCGGTTGCGGCGAGCGAGGACGTGGGAACGGCCATGCCGCTGGGTGGCGCCATGCCGACAACACCGGCGCAACCGGTGCAGACGAGCTCGTCGCCAGTTGAGCCCATGCCGGTGAGTGAAGCTGTATCGGCACCGATGAACGACACCTTGCCACCGCCTCTGGTGCTGCCGTCGGACAATCCCTCTGTAGCCCCATGGCGTGCCAGTGGCGGGTTGGACTTTGCGCAGGTTCAGCCTCAGCCCATGCCGCAGTCGCAACCGTCGCCGGAACAGCCGCCGCTGAATATCGGTGAAGATGCTCGCAATCTCGTGGCCGCCGAGGCCCGGCGTATAGGCAATACGGTTCGCGTGGTGTTTCCGTTCCCCAAGCCGACGCCAAGCGCCATTTTCCGTCGACACGACAGCATCTGGATGGTGTTTGACACCGACGTCACGCTTGATACCCGCGGCATGGAATCTGCGCTTGCAGAGAACACCAGCAAGATCGATGTGCAAGAGTTCGAAGGGTATCGCGTGTTGCGCGTTGATCTGACGGATCCTGTTCTGGCAACGGTCGGTGCCGATGGAAATTCCTGGTCTCTGGTGATCGGTGACATGATCCTGGAGCCGTCCATTCCGCTGAAGATGGAGCGCAATGTGCGCAGCGACGGCGGGTCGATCCTGAGAATTCACTACAACGAACCTCAGAACATCCGCGAACTGGAAGACCCGTTTGTTGGTGACAAGATTGTACTTGTGACCGGCTTTGGCCCGCCGCGCGGTTTGCTCAAGCCGCAATCCTTCGTGGATCTTGATGCGCTCAGCTCCGCACAGGGCGTTGCCGTCGCGCCGAAGGCAGATGGCCTTCAAGCCAAGATCCTCGGTGATGACGTGATCATTGAGAAGTCGACCGGCTTGTCCCTGTCTGACCGTCACTTGCGCGGTGGGACGGGGGTGTTCAATTCCATCGTTGATCCGGATGCCGTCGACGCGGTCGAGTTCGTGACGCTAAAGACCGCTACGCCGGAGACGTATCGTCAGCGGCTGATCGACCTTCAAGACCAGCTGAGTCAGGCCCCTGAAGGGCGTCGCCGTGGCCCGCTTCTCAATCTGGCCCGCTTCTATCTGGCCCACCAGTTTCCTCAGGAAGCGCTCGGATTGATGCATCTGGCGCTGGAAAAGGAGCCTGGACTTGAATCTGATGGATCGTTCAACCTGATGATGGGTGCGGCAGAGGCAATGGCCGGTCGCCCGCATGATGCCTCTAAACACCTCAACCGGCCGGATCTGAAGAGCAACGCCGACGCGGCCATCTGGCAGACCATCGTCGATGCGGAACTTGGTAACTGGAACGCAGCGCGCATAACCATGCCGCGAGGGCGCCCGGTGGTGGGCAATTATCCAACAGCGATCCAGACCGAGTTCAAGCTGGCCGCAGCTCGCGCGCTCGTGGAAGCCAATGACTTCGGAATGGCCAATTCGCTTCTCGCCGAAATCGAGCCCAGCGAAATCACCTCGTCGCAGGCCGCTCGCTATGACCTGTTGAGAGGCCGTGTCGCGGATGCGTCGGGCCGTTCGCAGGAAGCACTGCGGGTCTTCGATCTGGTCTCACGGTCATTGGATCGCCCACGGGCATCGGAAGCCGAGTATCGGGCCATCCGTATCCGGTTCCGTGATGGAGAAATTGATAGCGACACTGCCATAGATCAGCTTTCGGGGCTGGCAATGTCCTGGCGCGGCGACGAAATCGAGTTGAAGACACTTCGCTTCCTCTCCCAGCTTTATGCAGAAAAGGGGCGCTACCGCGAAGCCTTTGAAGCCATGAAGCTGGCCGTTCAGGCCGATCCTGAAGCTGATACGACGCGGTTGCTGCAAGAAGAAATGAATGCGGTCTTCACGTCGCTCTTCCTGGATGGGAAAGCGGACGAGATGCCAACCGTGGCGGCGTTGGCACTCTATTATGACTTTCGGGAGTTGACCCCGATCGGGCGACAGGGCGACGAGATGGTGCGCCAGTTGGCTCGCCGTTTGATGGATGTCGACCTTCTGGATCAGGCAACCGAATTGCTGCAGCATCAGGTGGACAACCGCCTGAAAGGTGCGGCGCGTGCGCAGATCGCGGCAGACCTTGGCGCGATTTACCTGATGGATCGCAAGCCCGAAGAGGCGCTTCGGGTGATCAATCGCACGCGGCAATCCAGCTTGCCGACCGCTCTGGAGCGCCAACGCAATATCGTCGAGGCACGAGCCCTGACCGCGAGCGGTCGTCCCGACCTTGCGCTGGAACTTGTTCGCAACATGCGCGGCAGCGAAGTGGATCGGCTACGGGCCGACACGTTCTGGGCAGCCCAGAGCTGGCGAGAAGCCGGTGAGCAGCTTGAGGGCATGCTCGGCTCTCGCTGGTCTGACCCGGTGGCGCTCGACAACACGGAGCGGCTTGATGCACTGCGTGCGGCGATTGCCTATTCTCTGGCCGGGGATCAGTTGAGCCTTGATCGCCTGCACACCAAGTTCCTGGCAAAGATGACCGACAGCGCGGAAGCCTTTGCGTTTGAGGTCGTGACCCGGCCGGTTGCCGCTCAGGGGGTCGAGTTCCTCGACGTGGCGAACAATCTCGCTGATATCGACACGCTCGAAACCTTCATGAAGGAATATCGCCGTCAATATATGACGCCGAGCACGCGGGCTGATGTAGATCCTGTCGGCGAAGGCGTCGACAGCGAAAACGGATAAGTTCTGTTCCCGGTTCGCTGAAAGATCATCTGTTCAAACTGTTGGCATGGAATTGCGGGCAAGGTCTTGAGACCCGGCCTGACTTTGCCATCGTTGGGGGCTGTCCGGCGGGCGGGGCTAGAGCACGTCTCGTTTTTACAAAATCGCTCGACGCGCTCTAAATACTTGATCTGTCGCGTTTCCTGACGGCGAACCGGTATCCACTTCGCCTGGAAACGCTTTAACCGCCGCCAAAACTCTTGACCAGTGACCCCGCCACAAGGTTCCAGCCATCCACCAGCACGAAGAAGATCAGCTTGAAGGGAAGCGAGATCACGACCGGAGGCAGCATCATCATACCCATCGACATCAGCACCGATGCGATAACAAGGTCGATGATGAGGAACGGCAGATACAGCAGGAACCCGATTTCGAAGGCGCGGCGTAGTTCGCTGATCATGAAGGCCGGGATCAGGGTGCTGAGTTCTAGATCTTCCGGCGTTTGAGGAGCTTCACGACCGGACATTTCCTGAAACAATGCCAGATCTTTTTCCCTCACCTGAGACAGCATGAATTTGCGGAACGGATCGGATGCCCGCACGAAGGCTTCGCTGAATTCGATGTCACCATTTACCAACGGCTCGACGCCCTCGTCATAGGCGAGCTGAAGGGTTGGCGCCATGATGAATGCGGTCAGGAACATGGCCAGGCTGATCATGACCATGTTTGGCGGTGCTGTTTGCAGGCCGATGGCTGATCGGAGCAGGGACAGAACCACGACTATTCGGGTAAAGCTTGTCACCATGATCAGGATTGACGGCGCGAGGGACAGCACCGTCATGAGCGCGACCAGCTGGACGGCTCGTTCCGTCAGCGTGGTGTCGTCACCAAATCCGATCGTGATGTCCTGGGCAGACGCAGGCCAGACAAAGAAAAGCGCCGACAGCGCCAATGCTGACAGGGCCAACCATGTGATGCGTCCCGGAGACAGCCGGAGGCGCTTTGTCATATGCTTCGTGGTCCGTGAATTTCATCGAGCAGCTTTTCCATTTCCGCCTCGATGGGGTTTACTTCTGTTGGGGTTGCGTGCACGCGAGAGTGTTCCACCTTGGGCGCCGACTGAACGACAACAGGCTTGAACGGGCTGGTCGGCGCCGTCACAACGGCAGCGCTTTCTGCCGGAATGTTGTCGTTTTCCTGTTCTGACGGCACGGTTGGAGCGTTGGAGTCAGACGCCTTTTCGCCCGCTGCTGCTTCTTTCTTTTCCGTACCCAATGGCAGGTCCAGATCATCCTTTTTGGCCTCTGCCTTGGTCTCCCCGGATGGAGCGTCCGAGGTCTGAAGCGCCGAGGTGGATGCTTGATCGTCCGGCAAGCCTGTTTCCGAAGGCTTTGTGTCCATGGAAGTTGCGGACACTGTTTCCCCGGTTTCCGTTTTGGCAGGTGCTGGCGGTTCGACAGGCTTTGTCACCTGCGGTGCGGCAGCCGATCCACGCCAGGGAAACGGTAAAGGTTCTGATTTGGCTGCCGCCGGTTCTGCCGAAGTCAAGGCAGTGGTGTCGACTGCTTCGTCTTCTGAAACCGCGTCTTCCTTTACCTCCGATGGGTTTCCGGAGCCTGCCAGTACAGCGGTTTTCGCCCTTGCGGCAGGGCCCGAGGCCGGAGGAGTGATCTTCGGCGGGGTCCGGCTGAATTGGCTTGGGGACAGGGCGGGTTTGCGCGCGGCGAAATTGGCGAGGGTTGTTGTCAGCGGCGCAGTTTTCTCGGGGCCGGAATGTTGAGGCTCGAAAAGTTCGCTGTCGTCAACTGCGTTCGGCGGGGTGATTGCCGGCGAGGCAATTGCAGGGGCCGGCCGCGCCGTGCTCGCGGTCTCCGGTGAAGAGCGGTTCTCAGGCGCGTTGCGGGATGCCGTCAGGCCGGAAAGGGATGCCGTTTGCGGTGACAGTGCAGGGCGCGCGGAGACCGGTTGCGGAGGCGTGACCGGGGGAAGCGTCGGAGCCTTGGCCGCTGCTTCTGCCAGTGCTGCCTCTGTCGCCGGGCGAGGTGCAACTTCAGCAATCCCCGATGTCGGCGGCTCTTGCTGCTTTTCATCCGTCTTTATTTGACGCGATGCGAACAATCCGCCTGCCGCAGCCCGAACGAGGGATGCCTCAGGGCTCGGTCCGGTCCGCTTGGGCGGCTCGGCAACCTGGCGAGTGGGAGCCGTGAATGGCTGAACGCTGGCCGTCTCGACCACAGGCATAGGGGCAGGCTCAGAAGCTCTGGTGGCGCTCTCCGCCGACCTTGTTTCCACTTTTCCCGGTATCGGCTCTTGTTCATCATCGAAATCAAGGTCTGATGGCGGCTCCGGAAGCGGGCCAGGGCCTGCGGCAAGGGTCGGGACTTGGCGCGGATGCTGCGCACCCAAAGGCGCGTTGCGTATGATGGACTGCTCCACCACAACATCGGTCGTGCCACCAATGAGGAGCAAATGTTCCACATTGTCCCGGCGCACCAGCACAAGCCTGCGCTTGGGGTCAATCGTTGCCGCGTCCATGATCTGGATTCGCGGCTGACGATTCCTCGGTCCGGTGAAATTGGTGCCCATCAGCCGTTTCAGGATGATGACGAAAAGGGCAAAGAGGACCAGAACAACAATCAGGGATACGGTGAATGCCAGAATGCGGGCAAGCCCGTCTCCGACGCCAAGCGTTTGTTCAATCCAGTTGTACATTCGATCCTCTTGAGCGGTTTGACCGCCGGGCTTCTGCCGCAACGCCTGTTATCTGTAGTGCCTTCGACCGTTGGTGCGGTTGAAAACGAATCTCTTGCTATTCACAGGTTAACAGAGGGCGGCAAAAACTGCCTGCCGGCGCGAGGGAAAATCTCGCAAAATGCAAAGGAAATTAAGTTTTGCTTCAAGGAAACCGGTGTGTTGCGGGCAGGTGAAAGGGGTTTGTTAACCTTTCATTAACCTTCTGGTCGGCAATGTTTGCCTAGTTTGTTAACCAATGGTGGCTCGCTATGGCGATTTCCGACATTCCGCTTTTCCAGGCACTGAAGTCCAAGATGCAGTGGCATCAGGTCCGTCAGGGCGTTCTGGCCGAGAACGTTGCCAATGCCGATACACCGAGTTACCGCGCTCGCGAGGTGAAGCAGTTCGACTTTGCCGACCATGTCGGGCTGGCGCAAGCCGGGCTCCAGACATCGGTGACCAAAGTCGGGCATATCTCCGGATCATTGTCCGCTCCTGCCGCCGGAGAGGCGGAAAAGCGGGATATGTTTGAAATTACCCCCAGCGGGAACAACGTGGTTCTGGAAGAGCAGATGATGAAAGTCACCCAGAACCAGATGGATTATCAGGCGGCCACGACCCTCTATTCGCGTGGTCTCGGGCTCATCCGGACCGCGCTGTCCAAGGGCGGTTGAGTATTGGGCCGACTGACAAATGGGCGTCCTGAACGGGCCCCGGGAGAAACAAGATGGATCTGATCAAGTCCCTGTTCGTTGCCGCGTCCGGTCTGAAGGCGCAAAACGGCCGGATGCGCGTGATCGCAGAGAACATCGCCAATGCAGATTCGACGGCCAAGACCCCGGACGGGGAACCCTATCGCCGCCGCATCCCGACTTTCCAATCCCATTTTTCCAAGGAACTCAACGCAGAAGTTGTTGAGCTTGGGAAAATCGCCGAAGACAAGTCTCCCTTCGAGGAGCGCTATCAACCCGGCCATCCTGCGGCAAACGAACAAGGATATGTTCTTGAGCCTAACGTCAATACGCTGATTGAAACGGCGGACATGCGTGAAGCTCAGAGGTCCTACGAGGCCAACCTGAATGTGATCGAGTCCTCCCGCCGCATGCTTCAGCGAACCATCGATATCCTCAGGGGCTGATCCTTTCAGCCTGTTCGCGAAGTCTAGGAGTTCCGGGTCATGGCCAGTTCGCTGATTGCCAACAATGCCTATCAGTCCGCTGCACGTCTGGCGCAGCAGATTGCTGCCAACGAGATCAAGCAGAAAACACCTGAGGCCAACTTTGGTCAGATGGTGCAGGAAGCGGTCTCAAGCACCATCCAGCAGGGACGGGAAGCCGATAAGAAGGCGATCGGACTTGTGGAAGGCAAGACCGACGTTGTTGACGTGGTGACCGCAATCGCCGAAACCGAAGTAGCACTTGAAACGATGGTCTCGGTTCGTGACCGGGTGATTTCCGCTTATGAGGAAATCATGCGGATGCCGATGTGATCTGCCCTACAGCTCCTGAAGCACTGGAGGCTTGCGATGACCGGCGGTGAAGTTATGGATCTCGCCCGTGAGGGTGTTTGGACGATGATCCTCATCTCTGCGCCGGTCATGATAATCGGCCTGCTTGTCGGTGTCGTCATCGCGCTGTTTCAGGCTTTGACCCAGATTCAGGAAATGACGCTGGTCTTCGTGCCGAAGATCCTCGCGATCTTCGTCACGCTTCTGCTGTCGCTGCCGTTCATGGGGCAGCTGCTTTCCTCCTTCACAGCCCGGATCGCCGAGATGATCCTGAAGACGTCGTGACGGCCGCGCATGACGATCCAGCTCGACTTCCTGCCGCAGATCACCGCAATCTTCCTGTTGATGTTTGCGCGTCTCGGCACGATGGTCATGCTGTTACCTGCGCTGGGTGAAAGCTCTATCCCGCCCCGCATTCGCCTGACGATTGCGCTTGGTGTGACGCTGGTCCTTTATCCCGTTGCCTCCCAATACTACCCGCCGGACCTCACAGTAAATTCTGCACGTTTGCTGGTGTTTCTTGGCAGCGAGCTGATCATCGGCTTTGCGATCGGGCTGTGCGGCAAGCTGATCTCGACCGCGCTTCAGACCGCTGGCGTCATCATGGCCAACCAGTCGGGTCTGGCTTTTGCCTTCGGCGCGGATCTCGCGAATGGTGGTCAGCAAGGCACCCTTTTCGGGAACTACCTGTCTCTATTGGGCATGACTATGGTGTTCGTGACGGACAGCCACTATCTGGTCATCGCCGCCCTGCATGACAGTTTCACCCTGTTTCCCCCTGGCGGTTTCGTGCCGGTCGGGGATTTTGCAGACAACGCGACCAAGACGGTTGCGGAAGTCTTTTCGATTGCGCTTCGCATGAGCGCGCCCTTTATCGTGATGGGATTGGTCTTTTATTTCGGGCTCGGCCTCTTGAACAAGCTGATGCCCCAAATGCAGATCTTCTTTATCGCCATGCCGGTCAATATTGCGATTGGGTTCTTCCTCCTCATGGCCCTGCTTGGCACCTTGATTACGTTCTATCTGGAACATTTCGAGGCGGCGCTTGGCAAGTTCATAGCAGGGTAGGAGAGCGCCATGGCTGATGATCAAGATGATGCAGAAAAGACTGAGGACCCCACACAAAAACGGCTCAAGGAAGCCCATGACAAGGGGGACGTTGCCAAATCGCAGGAGGTGAGCACCTGGTTCACCCTTGCCGGAGCGACGTTGCTGATTGCTCTTTTTGCGCCTGAAATTGCCGCCTCCATTGGCAGTCTCCTGAAAGGCTACATGGAGCACGCCCACCAGATCCCGGTGGATGGCTATGCGCTGAAGGCCCTTTGGCGTGATACGGGTCAATCGATAGCGCTTATTGTCGGCTTGCCGCTTCTCGCGCTCGTAGTGATGGCCGTTGCCGGAAACATGGTGCAGCACCAGCTGGTGTTCACGACGGAAACCATCACGCCGAAACTGTCCAAGATTTCACCCTTGTCCGGCTTCAAGAGGCTGTTTTCCGGCGAAAGTCTGGTGAACTTCGCCAAGGGTATCGCCAAGATTTTCGTTGTCGGTGCGCTGATGGTTGCGGTTCTGTGGCCGCGTCGCGATGAAGCCGATGTCATGATCTTCGCGGATTTGACCATCATTCTGGAAGAGGCGCGGATCCTGATCCTGCAATTGCTTGGCGCGGTGATGGCGTTCATGACCGTCGTTGCAGCGGCCGACTTCGCCTATCAGCGCAACAAGTGGTTCAACAAGCAGAAGATGTCGCTGCGCGACGTCAAGGATGAGTACAAGCAGACGGAAGGCGATCCGCACGTCAAAGGCAAGATCCGACAGATCCGCATGGAGCGCTCGCGCAAGCGCATGATGTCTGCCGTGCCGGATGCGACCGTGGTCGTTACCAACCCGACGCACTATGCGGTGGCCCTGAAATATGAAGACGGCATGGGGGCACCACTTTGTATCGCCAAGGGTACAGATGCAGTTGCCTTGAGAATTCGCGGCGTTGCCAAGGAACACCAAATTCCGGTGATCGAGAATCCGCCACTGGCGCGTGCCCTTTATGCAAGTGTAGAAATTGAGCAGGAAATACCCGAAGAGCACTACAAGGCAGTGGCCGAAGTCATCGGCTTCGTGTACCGGATGCGCAAACGGTCCAATTGGCGCTCAAATTAGGCGGCTTCATCCACATAGCCGGGGGAACACTTGGTTGAATTCGCCGGAAGATCGCAGAATGCTGGGAATGAGCCTGTAAACGATTCGGGCTGGGGAGTTACACACGATGAGTGAATTTGACAGTGCGGCGAATGAGCCCCTGATTGACCGGCCAGAGCGGTCCGGCAGTCTGTGGTTGCTGATTGTGCTCGCGCTGGTCCTTTTCGGCATTGCGGCGATCCTGGCCGTCATGGACAGGACCCAGGCCCAGCCATTTGTTCTGGCCATGCTGGGCATCCTAGCCGTTGTCGGTGTGTTCTGCCTCTTCGCCTGGGCGATGGGCTTTCTCAGACTGTCCGGCAGAAGTGCTGAATCGAGCCCCATTGCGGCGGCCTTTCTGGCGACACTGGAAGACGGGGCCATCGTAACCGATCAGGATGGTCGTCTTGTCTATGCCAATCAGGCCTATGCCGATCTGACGGGCGTCGACAGTTCAGCCGATGTCCGTGTGATCGAGCGCGTTTTCTCAAGCGATCCAGATGCTGCTGACGCGATCTACCGTCTGTCGCAGGCCATGCGGGATGGACGCCGCGCACAGGAAGAAGTTCGTATGGCTTCGCCGCTCGGGCGCAGCGATGGCGGCCCGCGCTGGTATCGTGTGCTTGTGCGGCCACTGGAGATCACTGATAAGGGGCGCTCCAACCGCCGCCTCACTGTCTGGCAGCTGTCCGACATTACCCGTGACCGGGCCGAGCAGGAAAACTCCTTTCAGGAACTGCAGCGCGTCATCAACTTCCTCGACCACGCACCGGCGGGCTTCCTGTCCTGCGATGCGGCTGGACAGGTGGTTTATCTCAACGCGACGCTGGCCGACTGGCTGGGTTACGATCTTGCCCAGTTTGAAGTCGGGGATCTTTCCCTGATCGACATCGTTCGCGGCGATGGCGCGGAACTGATCCGCTCGGTTACGGGTCAGGCCGGGGAAGTGAAGAGCGACACCTTTGATCTGGATCTCGTGACCCGTTCCGGTCGGGGGCTGCCGGTTCGACTGCTGCACCGGGTTCCCTTTGGCGAAAACGGCATTGCAGGCGACAGCCGGACGCTGGTGCTGAACCGCTCGCGCGGCGAGGAAGCTTCCGAGGCTCTTCGGGCTGCAGAAGTCCGTTTTGCCCGCTTCTTCAACAATACGCCGATCGCCATTGCCTCGCTCGACAAGGAAGGCCGGGTTCTTCGGACCAATGCGCCGTTCCTGAAGCTGTTCGGAGCCGTCAATTCCGATGACGGCGCACCGAAGATGGAGGCCTATGTCGCCCAGAGTGGTCGTGACGATCTTGGCAAGGCGCTCAAGGCGGCCTCGCAGGGTATCGGGGAAATTGCCCCGATCGATATTCCGCTCAGTGAAGGGCATGACCCGCGCTCGGCCACCTTCTACGTGTCTGCGGTGCAGGACGGGGAAGGGGATGGCGAGACGACCATCGTCTATGCACTTGAAACAACCCAGCAGCGCACGCTGGAAGCCCAGTTTGCCCAGAGCCAGAAGATGCAGGCCATCGGCCAGCTGGCTGGCGGGGTTGCGCATGACTTCAACAACGTCCTGACCGCGATCATCGGCTTTTCTGACCTGCTTCTGGCCAGCCACCGCCCGACCGATCCGTCCTTCCAGGACATCATGAACATCAAGCAGAATGCCAACCGGGCTGCCGGTCTGGTGCGGCAGCTGCTCGCGTTCTCGCGCCGCCAGACCTTGCGTCCGCAACAGCTGGCGCTGAATGATGTTCTGGCGGATCTATCCATTCTTCTGGATCGCCTGCTGGGCGAAAAGGTCGAGCTGCAGGTGGTCCATGGGCGCGACCTGTGGCCTGTCATGGCCGACCTCAACCAGCTGGAACAGGTGATTGTGAACCTTGCTGTCAACGCCGGCGATGCCATGGCGGACGGCGGCAAGCTGACCATCCGCACGACCAATGTGACAGCCGAGGAATCGACCAAGTTCGAAAACACCCGTGGCATGCCGCCTGCCGAGTACACGCTGGTTGAAGTGGAAGACACTGGGCACGGCATTCCGGCGGACGTCATGGAGAAGATCTTCGATCCGTTCTTCTCGACCAAGGAAGTTGGCAAGGGCACGGGCCTCGGCCTCTCGACGGTTTATGGTATCGTCAAGCAGACTGGCGGCTTTGTTTTCTGCACCAGTGAGGTCGGCAAGGGGACTACCTTCCGCATCTTCCTGCCGCGCCACATTCCGGAGTTTGTTGAAGAGACAAAGCCGGTTGTTCAGCAGCCAGAATCGGAAAAGGCTACGGATCTCACCGGCTCGGCGACCATTCTGCTCGTGGAAGACGAGGAAGCGGTTCGGGCCTTTGCGGCCCGTGCCCTTGCATCACGTGGCTATACCGTGCACGAGGCCGGGTCCGGCACCGAGGCACTGGAAGTGATGGAAGAAGCCGGTGGCAATGTTGATCTGGTTGTGTCCGACGTCGTGATGCCGGAAATGGACGGGCCGACGCTTCTGGTTGAGCTGCGCAAGACCCGCCCGGACCTGAAGATCATCTTCGTGTCCGGCTATGCGGAGGATGCGTTCGAGGAGAACCTGCCGGAAAACGAGCAGTTCGACTTCCTGCCCAAGCCGTTCACCCTCAAGCAGCTGGCAACAAAGGTGAAAGACGTCCTGAACGGCTGATAATACGGACCAGCCGTCTGGGCTTCCCGGCTTGACATCAGCACAGCCAACTGCATGATCGCCCTCATGGGGTTTGCGAATACCCCGTGAGGCAACGGCCCAAATTCGCGTCCTTTAACTCCTGAAACATGGAAGGACGCACTATGCCGTCTCCAAATGCTATTACTGCATCCCAACTGAACCGTCTGGTCGGAACACCGGAGTGCCCTGTCATCATTGATGTGCGCATTGATGAGGATTTCGAGGCCGACCCGACCTACATCCCCACCGCCTTCAGGCAATCCCACCGGTCCATTGAGACCCTTGTCCCCGAACTCCTCGGTCGCAAGGTGGTGTTGGTTTGTCATGGTGGCTTGAAGCTGAGCGAAGGGGCGGCAGCGTTTTTGAGACTGCATGGCATTGCTGCCGAATACCTGGAAGGTGGGGCGGAGGGCTGGAAGGTTTCAGGTTTCGTCCGCATTCCCGCCACATCCGTTGCGCCGGGAAATGCACCTGGCGAGTGTATCTGGGTCACGCGGCACCGCCCCAAGATCGACCGGATTGCCTGTCCGTGGCTTATCCGACGGTTTGTCGATCCAAAGGCCCGGTTCCTGTTTGTTTCCCCCTTGCAGGTGCAAGGCGTTGCCGACCGTTTTGGTGCTGTGCCTTTTGACGTGGAGGACGTTTTCTGGAGCCACCGGGGAGAAGCCTGCACGTTTGACACAATGGTTGAGGAATTCGGCCTTAAGTGTGAGGCGCTGGAGCGCCTTGCCCTTGTGGTGCGGGCAGCCGATACGAACCGGCATGATCTGGCACCGCAGGCCGCCGGTCTGCTGGCTGCCTCTGTCGGGTTGTCGCGCATGTTCAAGGATGATCTTCAGCAACTTGAGGCTGGACTTGGCCTATATGATGCGTTCTATCGCTGGGCTCGGGATGCAAGCGACGAAGGCCATGATTGGCCGACTGCAGCGAAGCGGGGGTGAGCGGTGGATCAGCGATCAGAAATGGCCACGCAGACGATGGCAGAACCGTGTTCAGATCACGGCTCTCCGGGCTGGGCGGCGGTGTTGCGCGTGTTTCTCAATATCGGGCTTTTGTCCTTTGGGGGGCCGGCAGCGCAAATTGCCCTCATGCATCGCAAGCTGGTTGACGAAACCGGATGGTTGTCGGAGCGCAGCTTCACCAACGCGCTGGGCTTTTGCATGTTGTTGCCCGGTCCGGAGGCGATGCAGCTGGCAACCTATTCCGGCTGGAGGCTGAAAGGCGTCGCGGGAGGGTTGCTTGCAGGCCTCCTGTTTGTCCTGCCCGGTGCGGCGGTCATCTTCCTGCTCGGGACGATCTATGCGCTCTATGGGCAAGTTTCCGTCCTTGGTCAGGCCTTTCTTGGCATCAAGGCTGCGGTCCTCGTCATTGTTTTTGAAGCGCTCTTGAAGCTGTCTCGGCGCGCTTTGACCAGTCCCTCGCAATGGGCTCTTGCAGGCTTGTCCTTCGTGGCGATCTTTTTTCTGGCCGTGCCGTTTCCGCTGATCGTGCTGCTGGCGGCCGGTTACGGGGCCGTTGCCTATCGCGGGCATGCCGGTGAGGGGGGCGAGGTGGCGGTCACGGTTTCCGTCAGGCGTACACTTGGAACCGTCGTCATCGGGCTTGTTGTCTGGTTCGTGCCCCTCATTGCCATTGGCGCCCTGTCCGGCGTGCCGATCCTCAGCGAAATTGGCCTGTTCTTTTCAAAACTGGCTGTTGTCACCTTTGGGGGAGCCTACGCAGTTCTGGCCTATATGGCGCAGGATGTGGTGACGCAGAACGGCTGGTTGACCGCCGGGGAAATGATGGACGGGCTCGGCTTGGCCGAGACAACGCCGGGGCCTCTCATTCTCGTCACCCAGTTCGTGGCCTTTCTGGCGGCTTTCAAGGAAGGCGGAGTCGGGCTGGCCCTTGTAGCAGGCGTGGTGGCGCTTTGGGCCACCTTTGCGCCGTGTTTCCTCTGGATCTTCGCAGGTGCGCCTTACATTGAATGGATATCGGCCCAGCCGCGTTTGAAGGGGGCTCTGACGGCGATTATTGCCGCAGTCGTTGGCGTGGTGCTCAACCTGTCGGTCTGGTTCGCGCTGCATGTTCTTTTTGGCGAGGTGAGCGCAAGCAAGCACGGGCCGTTGACCCTTTGGATCCCGGACCTTTCCAGTCTCGACTGGCGTGTGCCCGTCGTCACGCTTATCTGCGGTCTTCTCCTGCTGCGCTGGCACAAGAACCTGTTTCTGGTCCTCGGAATCGCGGCAGCTCTGGGATGGGGGCTGTCGCAGGTGTAATCAACATTGCTTCGTGGGGCTATTCCCACGAAGCAAAGTTCTTTTCCTTTGAGAGCGTTTGAAACCGCTCCTGCAGGGTGGTCATGAAGGTGGCGCGATCACCGGTCCAATTGAACGCGTCGCCCACAAAGATGTCGCAGAAGAAGGGGACCAGCAGCCACGAGCCCTTTGGCAGCGCCTTTCCAAGCCCATGGGTGAACACGGGAACGACCGGCACATCGGGGAAGCGCTCGGCGATATAGGATACGCCCTTCTTCAGGTCTGTCATCTTCTCCGGTTCGCCGCGCGAGCCTTCGGGAAAGAGGATCAGCACCTTGTTCTGCTCCAGGGCATCATAACAGCCTTGAAGCGGGTCGATGGACTTGTCGGCACCGCTGCGTTCCACCGGGATGATGCCGAGCACATGTTCGGAGATCCACGCCATCCTGGGGCTGGAGAAGAAATAGTCGGCCGCTGCGACCGGCTTGATGTCTTTCAGGCGATCCAGGGGCATCAGGGCCATCAGGACCATCGTGTCGAGATGGCTGTTGTGGTTGGCGACAATGATGGCCGGGCCTGTGTCCGGCAGGAGTTCCTTGCGCCGAACATTCAGCCCCAGCAGAAAGAGCACCGCTATCTTGATGAAGATGTAGAAGATCTTCTGCAGCATGCGTTTCCGGCCTAGTAGAAGAAGAAACGGGTGAAGTGGAAGAAAATCGGCGCGGTGAAGGTCAGGCTGTCGATCCGATCTAGAATGCCGCCGTGACCCGGGATGAGGCTGCCTGTGTCCTTGACCCCGAGGTCCCGCTTCAGGGCGGAAACCGTAACATCTCCCACAAAGCCGGTGACCGGGATGATCAGGCCGATTGCCGCCGCATGACCCAACGAAAACGGGGTGACGAGCGGTGCAGTGAAAACGGCAAGCACGAAAGTGGTACCAACGCCTCCGAGAAAGCCTTCCCAGGTCTTGTTCGGACTGACGCCGGGAATGATCTTGTGGCGCCCGAACATCTTGCCCCAGGTGTATTGGGCAACGTCATTGAACTGGGTCAGGAACACAAGGAACAGCAACAGTCCGGGGCCGCCCGCGCCGCCATCGGTAACCGGCGGCAAGGTGATCAGGAATGCCGCATGACTGATGGAAAAGACACAGAGCATCAGGCCCCAATTCAGGGTTCCGACCGATTTCAGGAACCCGTCCGTCTGCTGGGATATCAGGCTGGCAAAGGGCAGGAACAGGAACATGTAGACCGGAATGAAGACCGCAAACATGCCGTAATAGCTGTCATAGACCCAGAAATACTGGATAGGGATCGAAAGATAGGCCCAAAGCAGAACCCGTCTGTCGGCCCGCCTTGTCGGGATCATCGAGAAATACTCTTTCAGCGCCAGAAAGCTGATGAGGCCAAACACGATGATCGAGATAACCGGGCTGACGAGGAAGGCGACCGTGAAGATCCCGATCATCACCCACCAGCTTTGGGTTCGCTGCACCAGCTCGCTAACATCCTTTTCAGACCGCTTCGAGATAACGAACACGATCACGCTGGCGAGGATCAAAAGTCCCCAGATGCCGGCAATCGCCCAATGAAAGGATGTCATGGTCAGGCCTGCTCCAGCTCACGAAGGGCGTTGCGGGCACGATTCCAGATAGTCCAGAGGGACAGGCCGCACGCCACGGAAAACACGATGGTGAAAAGCAGCGGGCTCGTCACGCCGATGGCAATCAATGCGCCGCAGGTGCCAAAGAGAACAGCCCGGTCGCTCTTGCCGAAGGGGCCGTCATAGCGTCGGCTCGCCCCGATCTGGACGCCGATCACGCCAGTCATTTCCACGATGATGGCCAGCACCACCAGACCAACGGCCAGCTCCGGGCGAATGAAGGGAAGGGCGGCAAAGGGCAGGTAAAGCGCGACGTCCGAGACCACATCGCCTAGCTCATTGAGGATCGCGCCGAGATTTGACTTCTGGTCGTGTTCGCGAGCCAGCATGCCGTCGATGGCGTTCAGGCCCATGCGGACGAACAGGACCACGGGTAAAAGGGCAAAGGGCCAGATGCTGGCGGGGAAGGCAATAATGGCGAGGCCTTCCACAACAGACAAGACCAACGCGCCTATCGTAACCTGATTGGCGGTGACGCCAGCGCGGGCGAGCCTGTTGCAGAGAGGGCGGAGAAGGTCCTGAAAACGGGACTTCAGCTGATAAACGGTGGGCATGGAAGAGCTTTTCTTGTCAATTTCACTCACCATGCGTCACTGCTATTGGCAATTCAACTCCCCTTGCTCAAGAGGTTGTGCAGCAAGGCTTCGATAGCCCGTTCATACAGCTGCTGATTTCCACCATTTGCAATCGCAAGAGCCGCGCGGTCGAAAGCTGCGGAGAGCAGATCTGCAATGACATCAGGTGAATGATCGCCAAGAAAGCCTTGTTTCTTGGCATGTACCAGACCCTCCAGAAGTGCAGCTTCGCCTGCGGTCAGGTTGATCTTCTTCATGTGCTCCCGAGTGAGGACAGCCGGGCCTTCCAGAAGCAGCAATCTTGTTCTTCCCGGCCTGCTCATGGCGATGAAATAGGCTTTGGCGCCGGTCAACAAGGCGTCCAGCGGAGACTGGGCGGTGTTCGTATCCTTGCCTATCTGTTCGGCGATTTCTTCAGCTTCGCGTTCAAGGACTGCACTCAGCAAGTCGGCTTTATCGGTAAAATGATGATAAAGGGCGCCGCGCGTAACCTTGGCTTCCTTCACGATTTCGGGCGTGCCGGTTTCCGCGTATCCCTTTTCAGCAAACAATTTTCGGGCCGCAATAAGCAGCGCATCTCTTGTTTCTGCCCGTCTTTCAGCTTGAGGGCGCCGCGCAGATCTTATTTGCATACATGCAGCCTGTATGTTAGTTGCTATAAACATACACACTGTATGTAATTTTGAAGAAGGATGGAAGCCATGAAGTGCACACAACATTATCCGGTCCTCATGACAGATCGAGTAGCGGAGACCGTTCGGTTCTACCGGAAAAACTTTCGCTTCGATGTGGTCTTCGAGGCAGATTGGTATGTGCATCTGCAATCGTCGGAAGACGAGAATGTCAATCTGGCAATCATGGACGGTAGCCACGAAACAATTCCAGCTGCCGCTCGCGGCAAATCGCAGGGCATCATTCTCAATTTTGAAGTAGAGGATGTCGACAGCGTTTATGAACACGCTGTGAAGCAAAATCTACCAATTGCGCTTGAACTCAAAGATGAAGCCTTTGGCCAGCGTCACTTTATTACCAGCGACCCGAACGGTGTATTGATTGATGTGATCAAACCGATCCCGGCGGCAGCTGAATACAAGGACAACTACCTTCAAGCCGAGGCTGTCTAACTACGAGTAATCACCGGGAGGCTGGCCGCAGCGCTCCCGGATTGCTTTTATCCGATCTTCGGGCATCCGCTTGACTGCTCGGCGCGGGATTTCAGGCCGTTGAGGCTTTCCTGTGTGTTGGCATTGCCGGGCAGGACAAAGCTTTGCTCAAGGGCGGTATGGGCATTGTTGAGAACCGCAAGTTCCTGAACTGCAAAGGTGTTGCAAGCTGCGCCGGTGAAGCGCACACGGATGCGAATGACTCGATTGCCGTTGTTCGAGGGGCCAAATTCTGCGTCCAGTGCCGGGTTCTCACCGGCCATGACGCGTTCCATGACCACCATGTTGGCGGTGCTCTGGACCACCTTGGTGCCGCGTTCGTTTGCGCTGGAAATGAGCGCGTTGCGAACCGTTTGAGGGTCAGCGGCGATCTTGACCGACTGGGCGCCCTGAGGAACGGTCAGGTTTGGCTGTTTCGGTGTGGTTGGTTCTGTCGGCGTCGTGCTGGACTGGCAGGCGGTCAGGGCCAAGGCCAGGGCGGCGGGCATCACATACTTCAACATCAGTCTCTCGGCAGCTCGGTTTGGAACAACTGGAACGCTATCTACGTCAATTTGCTTATTATTGCATGTACGTCCGGGCCATTTTTGCAAGATTATTGCGCAGTGTGACCTAAAAGCTTCCGCCGGTGGTAAAACCACCTCCGCCAAATCCGCCGCCCGACTTGAATCCGCCGCCGCCGAAGCTGCCTCCACCGGAGCGACGCCCGCCCATGCTGGAGGGCAAGCCGGAGCCACCGGGAAAACCGACCTGACCGCCACGCGGCTTGCGTCGCTTGTGGGACCGCTCCGCCCGCGCCCAGTATTCAGCGGCATCAATGCCACCTTTGAGCAACTCCCCAAGCAACACTGTGGTCAGGCTGTTGTCGGAAAAGGTGGATTCCCACTGATCGTAGCCTTTGGTCCGGAACCGCTTGACGACGTCAGTGAGTTCCGACCGACGGGCGGTAATGTCGCGCTGCAATTCCCGATCCTGCCGGATTTCACGGGTCAGCGATTCCATTCTCTCGCTCAGATCCTCGATCTGGCGGACGATTTTCTCATCCTCGGGGGAGGGCGTTGCAAGGGCGGCGCGCCAGAGGTCGTCCAGATCGTCGCCTTCCAGTGACTTGGCCAGATGCTCCTCCGCCTTCTGGTAATCGTCATCATCGCCCGTGCTGTAGGACTGAACAGCCGCAGCAACGGTTTCAATGCCCTTGTCGACAGCTGCAAGACGGGTTTCAAGATCGCTTGCCCCCTCGCTCAGGGTCTCGATCTTGCCAACGAGGTCTTCGCCAGCCTTTTCTTCCATCGCCGCACGGCTGAGAGCGGTCAGGCGGGCGGCCTCTTCCTCGGCAATCTCCGCACAGCGTTCAGCATGCGCTTCCAGTTTCTCCGGAAGGCTGGTCAGCATGGCGTAGTTGGCGCGTGCACCGTGAAAATCGATGATCCCGGCAACCCAGCGGTCTAGCGCCCGGGTGAGGCCCCGGTGATTGTAGTCCGGTGTGCCAAAACCGCGTTGCCACAGATAGATGAACAGGCGGTCGTCATCATAGGCCTTGCCTTTCGACGCGCGGTCCTCAACGGCTGTTTTTGCCTTTGCCGCAGCAGCCTCCGCGGTTTTTTGGGCGGCCAATGTCCGGTCGCGCTGGGCCAGAAATGCAGCGTCCTTTTCCAGAGTCTCGTCAACGGCGTCCATCAGGCCGTCCAGACGGTCTTCAGCTGCGGTCTGGTCCGCGATCAGGCTGTCGCGCTTTGCCTGCAGTTCTGCACGTTCAGTTTCGCGCGTGCGCAGCGTTTCCATCAGCACCTTCAGGTCCGATGCCCGCTTCTCCAGCAGGCGTCGAGCTTCACGTGCGGCGGAATCCAGGCGGATATCCAGATTTTCGACGGACTGCGTGTCGAGCCGGAACCGTGCCAGATCCTTATAGGCTTCTCCCTTGCGGGTCTGGAAGTCGGCAAAGGCACGGGTTGCCCGTTCGATGCGGGTGCCGAGTTCGGCTTCCTCGCGGCGCAGGTCGTTCAGGGCTGCCTCGATCGAGGTCATGGTCTCGCGTCCGGTCAGCATGAGGTGTTACCCTTTTCCTGAGATGAAAGAAGTCGGCCTACCATTCGGTGATCGCTCCATCCTTGACGCCGGATTTCCAGTTGATGTCCAGAACGCCCTTTTTCTTGGTGCCAAGCAGGCTTTCCTGGACGATGCCGTCCTGAACCTTGTCGTCGCGAATTTTCTCGTAAAGCGCCTTGGTGACGCGCTGGCCCCAGATGGTTACTTCCTTGGCTCCGCTGTTTTCCTCCGAAACGATCTTCCGCTTGAGGGCGGAGCCGTCCGGTCCAATGGCCTCAACGACAAGGTAGTAGTTGGCCGAGTTCCGGTTGACGTCCGGAATGCGTTCCACGCCTGTCTTTGCGCCGGGGCGGGAAACGATGCGAACCTCGAACGCCTCGTTGAGGGCAGTTGCAAGTTCCCGCAGATCGGTCACGGCCTTGCGGGCGACCTCCACCTTGCTGTCCTCGGCGGCAATGCGCCCGCCGGTAGCAAGACGATCAGCCTCGGCAAGGATGTCCTTGTCGCGGGTCAGCGACTGGATCCGCTCGCTCAGGGATGTGATCGATTGTGGAATGCCCTCGGTCAATTCCTGCTGAAGCGCAAGCGCTGCGCGCTCTCGCGGCCCAACGACAAGGAATTGCCAGGCAACGACTGTGATGATCAGGGCAACGAGAATGCCTCCGGCCCATTTGGACCAGGTGGCACGGGTCACGTAGATGGTTGCGAGCGTGCGGGACAGGCCGCCGCCCCTTGGCTGGTAGACGAACCGGTCGGCCTTCAGATCCTCGACCCCGGCCTTGAGAATGTGATCGGGAACGTCGATGCCCTGCGACTTGTAGATCTCGCGAAGCCTGCCCATCAGGTAGCTGTCGCGGTCTTCCTCGGCCAGTTCCGTTTCCACGACCTTCTGTTCGTGGCGGAGCGTATCCACCACGTCCATGGCCATCATCAGGTCATCCAGTGGCGCCTGAGGTTCGTTTGCCATCTTGAAAACTCTCCAGACCCGCCCGGTGCTACGTGCCAATGCCCTTGGCGGTCAAATCCAGCCAGCGGAAGGGCGAGACGCCCTTCCATTTCTCGGTTTTCGCTCTTTTGCAAGAGCGCGAGCAAACTCAGCGCATGAGAGCGTTGCCGTTTGCAGCCAGTTTGGCCAGACGGCGCTTGCCATCTTCCACCGCGTTGCGGATTTCCTCGGAGTTCTTGGTCGACATTTCGCGCATCTCGTTGATGATCTCGCGTGAAGACAGCTGGAAGTTCACCACTGAATCCACGAGTTTCTTTACGGATGCGGCCTGAACGGTCGGGCCGTAACCTGCCTTCAGCGCTTCTTTCTGAACCGTGTCGCCGATTTCCGCCAGCGTTTCCAGGCTCTTGTTCAGGCCATCCTTCATTGCGTTCAGCGTTTCGGTGGACTCATGCAGGCCCTGCAGTCCGGTGAAGGACGCGTTGAGCGCGGTCAGTACCGATTCATTGGTGGAGAAGAAGCTCACCGACTGGGCGTAGACTCGTTCCTTGGCATTGGTCGTCTGCATCAGACGCGCCATGATGATTTCAGACGTGTTGTAGCCGATGGTCAGGTTGTCGGAGAGGTCCTTGGCGATCTGGTAGCGCTTTTCCTCGTCCTGCATTTCACGCAGGCGTTCATCGCGCGCCAGTTCCAGACGGGCCTTGTGGGCTGCGTCCTGACCGGCATAACCGGCCACCTCGTTGGAAGCGCCTTCCAGACGGGTCTTGGCTTCATTCAACTTTTCTGTTGCGGTGTTCAGAAGTTCAAGAGCTGTCACTTCAGCCTGCTTCAACGCGCCCCGGAAGTCGCGATAGGCTTCCAGAATGGTCAGTTCGCGCTCGATCTGGTCCTTGGTTGCGGCTGCCACTTCCTTGTAGGTGTCGCGAATGTCATCGAAGCGATCAGAGATCGTGCCGCGAGTGACGTCGCGCCATTTGTTGGACAGGTTCTCCATCAGGGAGATCTTGCCGTCGGCCAGCTGATCGACCAGCGACTTGGCGTCGTCGCGAATGGAGTTGAAGCTCTCGGTGATCTTTTCGTAGCGTTCGCCGATGTCCATCTGCTGGACCTGGTTACGCACCACTTCGTTGAAGTTGGATGCCTGACCGAGGGTGCGGGTGATCACGGCGACCTTGTCCGGGGACAGGTCGGAAATCTGTTCCAGCAGCGCGTTGATCGGCGCATTGGCCTCGCTCTCGACAGCAATGCCGAGTTCGCGAAGCTTGGACAAGGCGTTGTCCAGATACTGCAGCGGAGACAGTCCGCTCCAGGTTGTTGTGGCTGGAACGTTTTCCGGCGCGGTCGTAGTGTCCACCATTGATACCTCCTCGCAGTCTCGCCCGTTTTGTTGTTTTCGGGCCTCAATTCGTACTGTCAGCTCCACTAAGGGCAGGCAAAACTGACAGTGTCAACGCTCTTGCCCCAAGGGTGTGACAAGGTTAAGGCAAGTGTCACTTGCCAGTGATATTTTTCCCTCGTCACATGGGGTGCAATTTTCCAGTTGCCAAATGTCATGCGGCCAATGCAGCTGCAATGCGCGCTGCCAGACGCGCGTTGTTGCGCACGAGCGCGATGTTCGTGTCCAGGCTCTTGCCACCGGTCAGTTCAAAGATTTTTGAAAGAACGTAAGGTGTTACGGCCTTGCCGCTGATCTTGTCGGCTTCTGCTGCACGGATCGCGGCATCGATATGGACTGCCATTTCCTCACGTCCGATTTCCGCTTCTTCCGGCACCGGATTGGCGACAAGAACACCGCCGTGATTGTCAAAACGTTCGCGGGTTTTGATCAGGGCGGCAATGTCTTCGGCAGAATCCATCCGGTAAGGGGCTGGAATTCCGCTTTTCCGTGACCAGAAGGCGGGAAGCTCGTCCGTGCCATAGCCGATCACCGGCACACCGTTGGTTTCCAGCACTTCCAGTGTCTTGGGCAGATCAAGCAGCGCCTTGGCGCCTGCTGCAACAACGCAGACCGGGGTGCGGCCAAGTTCAACCAGATCGGCGGAAATGTCGAAACTCTGCTCCGCGCCCTTGTGAACCCCGCCGATACCGCCCGTGGCGAACACGGAAATGTCTGCAGCGCTGGCTGCCATCATCGTTGCGGCAACGGTCGTTGCGCCCGGCTGCCCCGTCGAGAGGGCAAGGGCCAGATCGGCGCGTGAACATTTCAGAACATTTTCAGACTGGGCAAGCCGGTCAAGGTCCTCCGGCTCCAGCCCGATGCGCAGCCGCTTGTCCATGACGGCGATGGTCGCGGGAACCGCGCCGGCGTCTCGAATGTCCTGCTCCACCATGCGGGCGGTTTCCACATTCTGCGGAAAGGGCATGCCGTGGGTGATGATTGTGGATTCAAGGGCAACGATCGGCAGGCCGTTTTCTCTGGCGTGACGAACTTCGCTGCTGAAACTCAAGAGAGAGGAAAGAAGCACGGGGGAGAGCCTTTTTGTCTGGTTCGTTCATTTAGCCCGTTCAGGCGGGCTGTATCTCGTGGATGGATCGTGAAATGGAGGTCCAGTCCAACCGTGCAGCGGTGGCTCCGGTTGACTGAAGGGTAAGCTGTGCTGCCTTGCGGCCACAAAGAACCGCCTGTTCCAGGGGGAGGCTGTGGGCCAGGCCGGCAAGCGTTCCGGCAATGAGCGCGTCTCCCGCGCCCGTTACGTCCACCAATTTTACGGGAAGAGGGGCGACGAGGCCAAGGTCAGATGGTCCGCGTGACCACAAAAGACCGTTGGACCCAAGGGTGAGGACAATCGATCTGGCCCCCATCCGGTGAAGCGCCT
This sequence comes from Roseibium sediminis, assembly GCF_008711325.1. Lineage (GTDB taxonomy): Bacteria > Pseudomonadota > Alphaproteobacteria > Rhizobiales > Stappiaceae > Roseibium > Roseibium sediminis. Next base: position 54,159 of record NZ_VXDB01000016.1, on the reverse strand, counting down.
CGGCCAGTTCCTCAGGCGCGGTCTCATCTGGCTGTCCGGTCAGGGTTGAGGCTTCGGACCTGTTCAGGAACACAAGGTCGCAGTGAGCGAGAATGGACTTCAGCCGGGGCGCCTTTGCCCGTGAGACCGCATCAACTGCAAGAAGGTTTCCTGCCTTCCTGTCGGCCAGCCTCTCAAGCAGGCGCTCCGGCAGGTTGGCATCGGCAAACCAGATCCCGGGCCTGTCGGATGCAGGCGTATCGGCTAACCAGGTCTCGACGAGCTCTGGTCCGGCGTCTTCCAAAATGCGCGATTCGACACAGGCAAGTGCCAGTGTGCCGTCAGGTTGATGAAAAGCGGAGTAGCGTCCGGTTGCACTACCGGCTAGTGGCGAGAGATGTGGGTGAACCTGAGTGGTCGCCAACATGGCCTTGACGGTCTCGGCCGCCGTGTCATTGCCCACCGCGCCGAACAGATGGGTTGGAACTGCGAGCTTTGCCAGACCCGTGGCCACATTCGTCGCGACCCCGCCCAGGCTTTCGTCAAAGGAGGCTGGTGTTGAGGTGTCTGCTGACAGGGGGATGAGCGCATGAACGAGAGTGTCCAGATGAACAGCTCCGAAACACCAGGTTTCTGTCGGCGATGATCGAACGGATTGCAGATCGGGCACCGAAGCGCTCCCAGAGGTAAGTTTGTCGGGCTATGTCGCTATCAGCTGTTCCTCCGTCCTTCAAGCGCCAAGCGATTCTTTGTGTGCGTGAATGTGGATCGGAGAAACTTACGTAGCGGCAATTTTAATGTATCCCCATGGGAACATGTGGTGAACAAACTGATTTTTCTCACGAATTTTCATTAACTTAAAATTCATTGTCAAATGAGAACAAAATAGGTACATATCGATCAGTTTGAAACGACTGGCCCGTCGTGGAATAAGGAGCGCACAACATGTCGCAAAGCACACTTCGTCTCGTGGAAAGCAACCAGATGGACAAGACCAAAGCGCTCGATGCAGCGCTCTCGCAAATCGAACGGGCCTTCGGCAAGGGTTCCATCATGCGGATGGGGCAGGGGCAGGCCGTAGAGGTTCAGGCTGTTTCGACCGGATCTCTTGGACTGGACATTGCGCTGGGCATCGGCGGTTTGCCAAAGGGACGAATTGTCGAGATCTACGGGCCGGAATCCTCGGGCAAGACAACTCTGGCGCTGCATTGCATTGCAGAAGCCCAGAAACAGGGCGGTATCTGCGCCTTTATCGACGCCGAGCATGCGCTCGATCCGATTTATGCCCGCAAACTGGGCGTGAATATTGACGATCTCCTGATTTCTCAGCCGGATGCGGGCGAACAGGCCCTGGAAATCTGTGACACGCTCGTGCGCTCCGGGGCGATTGATGTTCTGGTTATCGATTCCGTTGCAGCGCTCACTCCGAAGGCGGAGCTTGAGGGTGAGATGGGTGACAGCTTGCCGGGGATGCAGGCCCGATTGATGAGCCAGGCCCTGCGCAAGCTGACCGCATCGATCTCCAAGTCGAACTGCATGGTCATCTTCATCAACCAGATCCGCATGAAGATCGGTGTGATGTTCGGTTCGCCGGAAACGACGACCGGCGGTAATGCGCTGAAGTTCTATGCCTCCGTGCGCCTTGATATTCGCCGTATCGGCGCCATCAAGGACCGCGACGAGGTCGTTGGCAACCAGACCCGCGTGAAAGTGGTCAAGAACAAGCTTGCACCTCCTTTCCGTCAGGTCGAGTTCGACATCATCTATGGTGAGGGCGTCTCGAAGATGGGCGAACTCATCGATTTGGGTGTGAAGGGCAATATCGTCGAAAAATCCGGCGCGTGGTTCTCCTACAACAGCCAGCGTCTGGGGCAGGGGCGTGAGAACGCAAAACAGTTCCTGCGCGAAAATCCGGAACTGGCCGAGGAAATCGAACTGGCCGTGCGCCAGAATGCCGGGTTGATTGCTGAAGCGATCATTGATCCGGACGGGATGCCGGAAGAAGCTGACGACAGCTGATGGTCGGTGCGCCAATCTCATGATGCGGGCGCTTTAGATCATCATTCAAACGGTAAGGCGCTGGAGATAATCCGGCGCCTTTTTGCATTTGCAGCGACGGAAGGCCTTTCGCCTTCTGGACAGTGTTTGGCTTGAAAGTTAAAAGGCTTCTCCGACTGGAGGAGATGAAGGCTTCTTCCGTCCAAGAATTACCATGAACGCTTCTTCCAGCAAGCGTTATGCAGACCGAGGCGAGACCCGCGTATGACCGGCGTTAATGACATCAGATCGACGTTTCTGGACTATTTTTCCAAGAACAGCCACGAAGTGGTGGAATCGGGGCCGCTGGTTCCGCGCAACGATCCGACATTGATGTTCGCGAACGCGGGCATGAACCAGTTCAAGAACGTGTTCACCGGTCTGGAAAAGCGTGACTACAGCCGTGCCACGACCGCCCAGAAGGTGGTTCGTGCAGGGGGCAAGCATAACGACCTCGACAATGTCGGCTACACTGCACGCCACCATACGTTCTTCGAAATGCTCGGGAACTTCTCCTTCGGTGACTATTTCAAGGACCGCGCGATCGAACTCGCCTGGAACCTGATCACCAAGGAATATGGCCTGAACAAGGATCGGCTGCTGGTTACGGTCTTTTCAGAAGATCAGGAAGCCTTCGATCTCTGGAAAAAGATCGCCGGACTTCCGGAAAGCAAGATTATCAAGATCCCGACCTCCGACAATTTCTGGTCCATGGGGGATACCGGCCCTTGCGGTCCGTGTTCCGAGATCTTCTACGACCATGGCGACCACATCTGGGGCGGCCCTCCGGGATCTCCGGAAGAAGACGGGGATCGCTTTGTCGAGATCTGGAACCTCGTCTTCATGCAATACGAGCAGACGGGTGAAGGGCGGATCGACCTGCCGCGTCCGTCCATCGACACCGGCATGGGGATCGAGCGTATCGCCGCAGTTCTGCAGGGCGTGCACGACAACTATGACATCGACCTCTTCCGTGCCTTGATCTCCGCTTCCGAGCAGGCAACAGGTGTGGAAGCAGAAGGGGCGGCAAAGAACAGCCACCGCGTGATCGCCGACCACTTGCGCTCTACCAGCTTCCTCATTGCCGATGGCGTTTTGCCGTCCAATGAAGGTCGTGGGTACGTTCTGCGCCGGATCATGCGCCGCGGCATGCGCCACGCCCATCTGCTGGGTGCGCGCGATCCGCTGATGTACAAGCTCGTGCCGTCGTTGATCCGCGAAATGGGACGCTCCTATCCCGAGCTTGGCAGGGCTGAGGCCTTGATTACCGAGACGTTGAAGCTGGAAGAAACCCGTTTCCGCAAGACGCTGGAGCGTGGCCTCGGACTGTTGGATACGGCAACTGCCGACCTGACCGAAGGTGGCCAGCTGGACGGCGAAACCGCGTTCAAGCTCTACGACACATACGGCTTCCCGCTGGACCTGACGCAGGATGCCTTGCGCGCCCGCAACATCAGCGTGGATACGGCTGGCTTCAACACCGCGATGGAGCGACAGAAGGCTGAAGCTCGTGCGGCCTGGTCCGGTTCGGGTGAAGCTGCCACCGAAACTGTCTGGTTTGCGCTGAAGGAAAAGGCAGGCGCTACCGATTTCCTTGGCTATGAAACCGAAATCGCCGAGGGCATCGTGACCGGACTGGTTGCCGATGGCGCGGAAGTCGACAAGCTGACTGCCGGTCAGGACGGCGTCATCATCCTGAACCAGACCCCGTTCTATGGCGAATCCGGAGGTCAGGTTGGCGATGCAGGAACGATGACTGCCGATGGCATCCGCATTGAAGTGAAGGACGTGCAGAAGAAGGCTGATGGCCTCTTCATCCATCTCGTCACGATTGTGGAAGGGGCTGTCGCGCTCAATCAGCCGCTTGAGCTGAAGGTTGATCATGCACGCCGCTCAGCGATCCGCTCCAACCATTCTGCCACGCACCTTGTCCATGAGGCGCTGCGCGAGGTTCTGGGAACGCATGTGGCCCAGAAGGGGTCGATGGTCAGCCCGGAGCGTCTTCGTTTTGACTTCTCGCATCCCAAGCCGCTGTCCGATGACGAATTGGCCGTTGTCGAGAAATACGCCAACGAAATCGTGCTTCAAAACGCCCCCGTCGATACGCGCCTGATGGCCGTTGACGATGCGATTGAGGCGGGTGCGATGGCGCTTTTCGGCGAGAAATACGGCGATGAGGTTCGTGTTGTCTCCATGGGTACAGCCCTGCATGGATCGAAGGCTGGCAAGCCTTATTCGCTGGAGCTGTGCGGCGGCACCCATGTGAAGCGCACAGGGGACATCGGTCTTGTGACGGTCGTTTCCGAAGGGGCGGTGGCTGCAGGTGTTCGCCGCGTGGAGGCACTCACTGGAGCCGAAGCCCGCGCCTATCTGGATGGTCAGGACAAGCGCATGAAGGAGCTTGCCTCGATCCTCAAGACCGGTATGGCGGACGTTCCGGCACGTGTTGCCCAGCTGGTTGAGGATCGTCGCCGTCTGGAAAAGGAACTGGCGGACGCCAAGAAGAAGCTGGCCATGGGCGGGGGCGCGGGCGGTGATGCTGCATCGACCGTCAAGACCATTGGCGAGTACAAGCTTTTGGGGCGCGTTGTTGAAGGCATCAACGCCAAGGACCTGAAGGGCATGGCGGATGAGGCCAAGACCCAACTCGGATCCGGCGTTGTTGTTCTGATTTCCACCGACGATGCCGGAAAGGCATCCATTGTAACGGCCGTGACCAAAGACCTGACCGAGAAGGTCAGCGCCGTCGATCTCGTTCGCATTGGTTCAGAGGCCCTTGGCGGGCGCGGTGGCGGCGGACGCCCGGACATGGCTCAGGCCGGTGGCCCGGATGGTTCCAAGGCCGATGATGCGATCAAGGCAATTGAAGCGCATCTGGGTGCTTGAGTATCTTCCTTAACGTAAGGAATTGAATCAAAAAGGCGGGCCAAGTGCCCGCCTTTTTTGATGTTTCGTTGCCGGGGGAGATCAGAGTACGAATGCAACGAAAGCCATCGAGATGCTGGCAACAAACGTAGATGTAATAAGCATGGTCAAAGCGCCATCCTGCGGGGAGACAGTAGCTGCTTTGGTTTTGTTTACATCAAAGGCCATGGTGTTTGTCCTTTCATTTCTTGCCTGCCTAACTGAAATGGGTATTCGTTTTCTTTCTGCAAGTCCCTCTCGGTCACGTCGCATCACCAATTTGTGTAGACGCGCTTGCGTGCATCTTGTGATGCTTCGCCCGGATGCGCTTCACTTGCGCTGATCATAACCAAGGCGGGTGCAGGACAGGGCAACACCTGATAGCCTCCGACTAAACGAATCCCAATCCGACGAGGCTCCTTCTTTGTCTCAGACACACTTCAAGCATTTTCTGTTCGATCTTCTTGAGGAAACCGGGAAATACAGGGTTGCTGCCCGTTCCCTGCGTCATTTTTTCATCACGCTGATTGTCCTCAATATCTTCTTTGCCGTGATCGAGACGATCCCGTCGGTGAGGGAGTCACAGGGCGGGTTGATGAGCGTCCTGCAGCTGTGCTCCGGTTTTATCTTTGTGGTGGAATATCTGCTGCGACTTTATGTGTCCGACCTTCATCCGCCGCTGCGCCGATATGGTCCTATCCGGGCGCGGCTCAGATATGCCATCCAGCCCGAAGCGATCGTGGATTTTCTGGCAGCGCTGCCGCTGTTGCTGATCTTCGTCCTGCCGAATACTGCGGTGACGGTTCTTGTCATCCTGCGCTTGTTGAGGTTCTTGAAGCTTGCCCGCTATTCGCCGGCGCTAAGGTCACTGCTGACCGCAATTGTTTCGGAGCGCCATGCGCTGATCGGATCAACGGTCATCATCGGTGGTGTGATCCTGCTGTCGGCGACCTTGATGTATCTGGTGGAACATGACGACCAACCAGAGGCGCTTGCCAGCATCCCGCATGCAATGTGGTGGGCTGTGACGACCATCACGACCGTTGGTTATGGCGATGTTGTGCCGGTGACCAATGCGGGGCGGATGATCGCCGGATTTGTCATGCTGATGGGCTACGGCCTAATTGCGTTGCCTGTCGGCATCATCGCTTCTGCCTTTGCCCGAGAAATTCATAGCCGCGACTTTGTTGTCACCTGGTCAATGGTGGCGCGCGTTCCATTGTTTGAAGACCTCAGCGCAACTGAAATTGCGGAGGTTTCAAAGTTGCTCGAGGCGCAGCGGGTAAGGGCCGGTACAGTCATCGCCGAAAAGGGTGAGATCGCCGACAGGATGTATTTCATTTCAGAAGGGGCCGCCCAGATCAAGCTGAAGAACAAGGTCATTCATTTGGACGACGGGGACTTTTTTGGTGAGCTTGCGCTTATCCAGCAACGTCCACGGGCGGCAACAGTCAGGGCTGTGCGGGATTGTGAATTGCTTGTCCTGTCGGCGAGGGCGCTACAAAAGCTGATGGACGACAATGCGACGCTGACCCACAAGATCCTGACAGAAGCGGAGAAACGGATTGCGGCAAACATGCAGTCTTTTGCCGATCTCGCCGATGTGGAGTTGGCCCAGGCCGATATTGCGCCTCTTGATGATGAAGGCTCGGATCAGGAGCCGGAACTCTTTCCCGATGGTAATGCCGAGAAATAGGCGGCGCCTGCCATTCAGCCGGTGAAGAGAACTTCATTCATGATGCGCCCGGGCAGAAGCGTGAAGCCTCCTGTCACGACGAGGGCAATCACGTAAAGGATGATCATTTCAAGCTTGTGCTTTCGAATGTCACCCATCCGGGCCGCCTTCCAGCCGCGATATATGTTCCACAAGGTCAAGGGCACCAGAAGGTGGATCGGTGAAAACGGACCCCACATCCTGATCGTTGAAATGAAGAGGCTAGAGATGGCTGTGGCAGCCATGAAACAGATGAACCCATAACCCATCAGGCGATGTTGTCGGGAGCCTTTTGGCAACAACAGCTGAGCCGTTCCCATTCCCAGCGCCACAATCGCAGCAACGGCGTGAAGGGGAATGGGGAACTGGGCATTCAGCAGGGGGGCTAGTTGCATCTGGGCCGTCGTATGTTGCTTCAAAGGGGAGTGTCTTGAGGGCAACGCATATCAAGGTTCCCACTTTGGTGCGAGCCGCCGCAAGGGTTTAAAATAAAGGTCCTTGCAGGCCCTAGTGAGGGAGCAGGCCCTGAGGAACCTGACTGTACAAGGCACTGCCATCCCAGAAGGCGTCTGTCGGTCCAATTGCAAAATCAACGATGTTCCAGCGGCCATACTGATGACGCAGCAGCGCATAGGTGTGCAGACCGTCCATGTATTCGGCCTGATCTGCCAGAAAGGTGCCGCGCGGGTCTATGGCCCCGCCGCCCGGACGCTGCGGGCTGACGCCCACGAAGGCCCAGGAATTTCCAACGCGCATCCAGTTGATGACAAATTCCACTGGTGCATGCAAATGGGCTTCCATGAGCGGGCGCACGGCATCCAGAACCTCCTTGCGCTCGGCTGAACCGCGGGGAGGTTCAAATACCGTCTGCGCTTTCAAGGGAGCACTGAGGCAAGTTGCAATCACGAAACAGATCGCAAGCATGGTAAAAGCTGACATGAAGGGGTTGGGATGCGAGAAGCGCGCGCGAGACTTCGTCATGAGAGACTCCATGTGGTTTGCCAACAATACATAGTTGAACCAGCCGGAAGCAATCAATCAGCTCTTGAGGTGGTTCTTTGCATGCTGGGCCGGGCTTCCATTCTCGCAAGCCAGTCCTCAAGGGCTGGATGCTCCAAAATCAGCATCTTGCATTCCGGAGCATTGCTTGCGAGCGAGAGCATGGCGGCGGCGTGCAAATCTGCGAGCGAAATCTCGTCACCAAGCAGCCAAGGGCCGTTGCTCAAAATAGCAGAAATTGAAGTGAGCGCCTGGCTAGCCACTGGAATAGCCGCTGCGATCTTCAGCTCATCCGTAGTTCCATTCCGAGCATTGACGATCCGCTCCACATAGATGTCCCATACGAGATGGGGGTAGATATAATTGTCCAGTATGGACAGTACCTGGTTCATCCGCGCACGGCGCATGGGGTCCCGAGGCTGAAGGCGTACACCTTCAAAGGCTTCATCGATGTAACGCAGGATCGCGGAAGTCTCGAACAAGACCGCATTCTCATGGCACAGGGTCGGGATCTTGCCAAACGGGTTGAGCGCCAGATACCAGTCCGGAACGCCGTTTTCGGCGAATACGTCGACCGGCTCCAGATGGTAGGCAACGCCTTTTTCCTCCAGACCTAGTCTGGCCGAGCGCACATATACGGAGTACGGAGCACCGTAAAGCGTCGGTTTGCCCGTGGGAAACTTCCGCTCCAGCTTATCCATCCTTTGGCATCAGAGCATCGTCCAGTTCGTTGGCGCGTTTGAAGGCGGGGCGGGACGCAAGACGCTGCGCATAGGCAGTAAAGGCAGGGCGTGCTTCGAAGGTTCCGAACTGGAGACCCCAGTTAACCTGTGCGCCGACATAAACATCCGCTGCGGTGAAAGTGTTTCCGGCAATGTAGTCCCGTTGCGAAAGGGCTCCCTCCAGCGCGCCCAGCATGTCGCCATATCGGCCATATCCGGCCATGCGATATTTTTCCTCCGGCACTTCGAAGCCCAAGGCGCGTCCGACGACACAGGCTTCAAGCGGACCGGCAACAAAAAACAGCCAGCGGTAATAGTCTGCGCGCTCTGACAGTTCAGGAGCGAGGCCGGCTTCGGGAAAGGCATCGGCGAGATAGGCGCAAATGGCGGCTGCCTCCGTAGTGACCTTGTCACCATGGGTGAGCGCAGGAACCTTGCCCAGCGGATTGATGGCAAGATAATCGGCAGATTTCATACCTTCGCCATAGCCCAGAATCTGTGTTTCATAAGGTTGCCCGATTTCCTCAAGCATCCATCTTGCTATGCGGCCACGGGACATCGGGTTTGTATAAAGGACGAGGTCAGCCATTGTTTCGCAATTCATGTTCCTGAAATGTTCCAAGCAGAATTGCATCTGATAGACAGCTGGTCAACGACAAAAAAAGCCCGCCAAAATGGCGGGCTTTTCGGTGTCTTGGCTAAGAAGATTATGCCATGGCCTTCTGCAGGTTTTCGTCAATCTTGTCGAGGAAGCCTGTGGTGGTCAGCCAGCTCTGGTCGGGACCGACCAGAAGTGCAAGATCCTTGGTCATAAAGCCGCTTTCGACAGTATCGATACAGACCTTCTCCAGGGTCTGGGCGAAGGCTGCCAGCTGATCGTTGTTGTCCAACTTGGCACGATGGGCAAGGCCGCGCGTCCAGGCAAAGATCGAGGCGATCGAGTTCGTGGACGTGCTTTCGCCCTTCTGGTGCTGGCGATAGTGGCGGGTCACGGTGCCGTGGGCCGCTTCGGCTTCGACTGTCTTTCCGTCCGGCGTCATGAGGACGGACGTCATGAGGCCGAGGGAGCCAAATCCTTGCGCCACGGTGTCAGACTGAACGTCGCCATCGTAGTTCTTGCAGGCCCAGACATATCCGCCGGACCATTTCAGGGCCGAGGCGACCATATCGTCGATGAGGCGATGTTCGTACCAGATGCCGGCTTCCGCGTATTGGTCCTTGAACTCGGCGTCGTAGATTTCCTGGAAGATGTCCTTGAAGCGACCGTCATAGGCCTTGAGGATGGTGTTCTTTGTCGAGAGGTAACAAGGAACCTTGCGGCCGAGCGCGTAGTTCAGGGAAGCGCGGGCAAAATCCCGGATGGAATCGTCGAGATTGTACATGGCCATGGCAACGCCAGCGCCCGGTGCGTCATAGACTTCGTGTTCGATCACCTTTCCGTCCTCGCCGGTAAAGGTGATGGTCAGCTTGCCCTTGCCCGGGAAGCGGAAGTCGGTCGCCTTGTACTGGTCGCCAAATGCGTGGCGGCCCACGATGATCGGTTGCGTCCAGCCCGGCACGAGGCGAGGGACGTTTTTCATGATGATCGGCTCGCGGAAAATCACACCGCCCAGAATGTTGCGGATCGTGCCGTTCGGTGACCGGTACATACGCTTCAGGCCAAATTCTTCCACGCGAGCTTCATCCGGCGTGATGGTTGCGCATTTGACCCCAACGCCATGCTTTCTGATGGCGTTGGCGGCGTCCACGGTCACCTGATCATCGGTGCGGTCCCGCTCTTCGATGCCAAGGTCGTAGTAGTCCAGCGGCAGGTCGATATAAGGGTGGATCAGCTTGTCCTTGATGAACTGCCAGATGATCCGGGTCATTTCATCGCCGTCGAGCTCAACGACCGGGTTTTCGACTTTGATTTTTGCCATGGTGTCTAAGGACCTTTTGCTTGGGCGGAAGGGGCCTGTGCGTGTGGGGTTTTGGATTGTGCGCAATTGTATACAATTTGAAATCTGGTTGCGCAACCCCGCTGTCGATGGGGTTTACCAGAGCCATGAGTGTGACGAAAGGGATCGAGTCGGCGCCAATCCCATTGGTTCACTGCTCATTTTTTGTTCGTCTTGAAGTGCAGATGGATGGGGAATAGGTAATTTATGATTGATATACGTACTTGTTTCATCGTGTTTCTTGAAAAAATGCAATTTTTGATTGTTTATTGCCAGTAATTCCATGATGAAATATCCATATGAATGAACAAGTTTTTGTTCTTGTCTTTATAATTTTATGTTTTGGCAACTTTCGGTGGACAGGTTTCATCAGGGCGCGGAGCAAATTCGAAAGAGTACTCTTTGATATCTCTGTCGGATTTTGCGTGTGTTTCTGATCAACCAAGTTGCAGGTCATCGTTATGTTGCGGAAGTTTTCAATCTCGGTAAAGGTTTTCGGCGGGTTTTTGGCGATCCTGGCATTGCTCGTTCTGATCGGCGCAACAGGCGTGGTGAACCTGAACTCGTCAAATGACAGGTTCTCCGATTACAGAAGCGTCGCGTCCCAGACCAATCAGGCCAGCAGGGTGCAGGCAAATCTGCTCGAGGCTCGCCTGGCAGTGAAAAACTTCCTCATCCATACCTCTGACCAGAATATCGAGACGGTCGACGAGCGGATCAAGAAGACGCTGACCTACAATGATGGCTTGGTGGAAATGTCTGCCGGTCATTCCGCATGGAGCTCTGCTGCTCGCGAAGCGCAGTCACAAGTGCGCGGCTACCATGAAGCTTTTCAGCACGTTGTCCGCTTTCAGATCGAGCGGGACCAGCTGATCAAGGATCAGCTGGATGTTGTCGGGCCCAAGATGGAGCAAAAGATCACCTCCATCATGCGCGCTGCCTTTGAAGCGAACGAGCCCGAAATCGCCTATCTCGCCGGGGTCGTTCAGCGCAATCTTCTGCTCATGCGGCTCTATGTGACCAAGTATCTGCTCCACAACAACAAGGATGCGTTCTTTCGCCTCCGCCAGGAATACCGGGAGCTTCAGGCTAATCATGATGCCTTGCTTGTGGCACTGAAGAACCCGGAATGGCTAGCCGCTGCTCATGATGTGCGGTTGATGCACAAGGACTATTTTGCATCGGTCAAATCCGTCAGGGATCTGGTGCGCGCCAGAAACCATATCGTGCACACTATCCTCGATCACTTCGGGCCCATCGTTGCTGCCAACATGGAAAACCTGAAGCTTGAAGCAAAAACGCTTCAGAATGATCTTGGCGATAGTGCCGTTACCTCCATGAACCGGGCGGTGACCATCATGATGGCGATTGCTGCGGTCAGTATTGCACTTGGCGTCGGTTTGGCTTTTGCGATCGGGCGCGGAATTTCTCGTCCTGTAAAGGACATCACTCGGGCCATGAAGGAACTGGCTTCGGGGAACAAGGCCATCGAAGTGCCGGGGCGTAATCATCTCCACGAAATTGGCGAGATGGCCGCTGCGGTTGAAGTGTTCAAGCAGAATATGATCCGCGCCGACGAGTTGTCGGAGCGGGAGGCAGAAGAAGCCCGCAAGCAGGTTGCCCGCGCCGAGGAGCTAGAGCGCCTGACCCTGGACTTTGATGCCAATGTCTCGAAACTTCTTGAAGCGGTTGCTGCAGCTTCCGGTGATATGACCTCAACAGCAGATTCCATGTCGGGCATTGCAAACGAGACAAGCCTGCGCGGTGCAACAGTTGCATCTGCTGCCGAGGAAGCCTCTTCCAACGTGCAGACCGTGGCCAGTGCTACAGAGGAATTGTCAAGCTCCATCAACGAGATCATGCGCCAGGTGGGGCAGTCTTCAGAGATTGCGCAGCGTGCCGTTGATCAGGCGGGTGCGACCGACAATCAGGTGCGCGGACTTGTTCATGCAGCGGAGAAGATCGGCGAAGTCGTCAAGTTGATTTCGGATATTGCCGAACAGACAAACCTTCTGGCTCTTAACGCGACAATCGAAGCTGCCCGTGCCGGCGATGCCGGAAAGGGATTTGCAGTGGTGGCTGCAGAGGTCAAGGATCTTGCCAACCAGACTGGCAGGGCGACCGAGGACATCAGCAGCCAGATCAGCAACATCCAGCAGGCAACAAACGAAGCTGTCGAGGCAATCAAGTCAATTGCCGGAACGATATCGGAAATCAACGACATATCAGCCAGCATTTCTGCAGCTGTTGAGCAGCAATCGCTGGCCACCTCGGAAATTGCGCGAAACGTTGAGCGTGCTTCCGCAGGAACGCTGGAAGTGTCCACCAACATTCAGGAAGTAACGAAGGGCGCAGAGGAAACGAAGCACACTGCAGCGCAGGTGACCGGAGTTGCAGGTGGGCTGAGTCAGAGATCGGAAGAGCTCAAGACCCAGGTTGAACATTTCCTGAAGTGTGTCAGGGCTGCGTGACCTTCCAGGCGAAAGCTTGCGTCTTTAAATTAAACTGGTCGCGCGCAGGGCGCGGCCAGCTATGGCTGTACTTTTAAATGCAAATTGTATTGGGATGGTCATCAATTTTTGTAGTGTAAATTTCATAATGAGTGCTTCGAATTGTAAATTTGAGCTTCCCTGTCTTTCTGTTTCTTTTCCCGATGTTATGAATTCCTTCACGGAAGTTGGGTAGCCTATCTGGGGCTGTTTTCGATTGTTCCATGCAATCGTTGCTGACTTTCTGAGACCTGTTCGGATTGGTGTGAATGTTGGGCGGAGTGATTTCCAGGGTCAGAAATGCATTTCAGAGGGTGTTTGTCAGGGCGACGGTCTATTCCGTGCTTGGGATGCTGGCATTCACGCTCACGCTGATATTCGTCAACTACTATTCTCAGGCCTCCAAGATTGAAGCGCGTCTGGAATCGTTTGCGCGGGACAAGGCGGACACCATCGCCGCGTCGGTCGCGCTGGATATTCCTTGGCTTCGGTCCGAGAGGGTCGAAACGATCCTCAACACCATTGCTGCAGATCCTGTGATCGCGGCAAAAGCTTATACGCTGGCTGGTCGTGAGTTCGCCTCGGACTGGAAGACTTTCAATGCCCCATCGGCAATTACCATTGAGCCATTAGCCGTGCGGGCTGCGGAGACGGGCGTCGCCCAAATCAAGAATGCCGAACAGTCGATGGTTTATGTCGCACCCGCCATTTCCAATGGGCGAGTGGTTGGAAGTGTGCTCATTCGGGTGTCGAAGCGGGAGTTACATGCACTTTTGAAGGAATTCGAAATCCAGAGTGCTGTCACCCTTCTGCTTGTTTTTGCCGTCTTTGTTCCGGTTATTGCAGTCCTCATGCACCGGGCAACTGCCGGGTTGAGTGAAATCGCCGAAACGGCCAAGGTGGCTTCGGAGGGGTTTCTTGATCTTGATGTGAACCTTTCGCGCCTTGCCCCCGGTGAGGTTGGCCAATTGCAAACGGTCTTCAAGAAACTGATGACCACGACCCGTCAGAGTGTTGCCGAAATCAGGCGCCATGTCTTTACCGATCGGATCACCGGGTTGCCAAATCGCACGCAGCTTGAAAAGGCGCTGGCAGATCGTGTTGGCGGAAAGAAGGGTGCGGAGGGCGTTGTTTTCTATATTGGCCTCGATCGCTTCAAGCTGATCAATGACATGCATGGATATCGCGTCGGCGACATGGTTCTGACCCATCTGGCCGAGCGGCTGTCGGAGATCACCGGGGCCTGTGCTGAACGCAATGCAGCCGCAGATCCCTTTGTGTCACGGTTCTCCGGTGACGAGTTTGTTGTGATCCTGTCGGGTGCGTTTTCCGACGACCAGATTGCCGAGATTTCTGACGAGTTGGTGGAGAAAATGGGCAGGTCTTTTCGGATCGAGCAGCATCTCTTCACGATCTCAGTCAGTATCGGGGTTGTGCAGTTCGCCAACACGGAACAGACCTCTACCGAAGTTCTGCAAAATGCCAACCTTGCCATGTACCGGGCCAAAAGTGCGGGCAGGGGCAGGCCTGTCTTCTACACACCTGCGCTTCGGGCCGAGGTGGTGGAGAAGGAATTCCTGGAATCTCGCCTTTCACATGCGTTGGAGAACAATTCGCTTGAGGTGCATTACCAGCCCAAGGTTGATATCCTGACCGAGAAGATATCCGGCGCGGAAGCCTTGCTGCGCTGGAATGATCCCGAACTCGGCAGCGTGTCCCCGCTGAAGTTCATTCCGGCGGCCGAGGAAACCGGCCTAATTGTTCCCATTGGCGAGTTCGTTCTGCAGAAGGCGCTGGAGGATATCGGCGCAACGCGTGAGCTCGGCTTCGACATTTCCGTTGCGGTCAACGTATCTCCTCTGCAGTTGCAGAGCCCGAGCTTTACCGATCGTATGCTCGGGATCATTGGCGAAAGCGGGTTCCCGACGCAGAAGCTCGAATTGGAAATCACTGAGTCCAGTTTGGTGGACTACACGCAGGCGATCATCGACAAAATCACCCCGATCAGGAACGAGGGGGTCAAATTCGCAATCGATGATTTCGGGACCGGGTATTCCTGCCTGAACAGCCTGACCAATCTTCCGTTCAACACGCTGAAGATCGATCGATCCTTTATTCGCGATTTGGCCACGAATGAGGATCGCCGAAAGATTACCGAGCTCATCCTTCTCATGGCGCGCCAGCTGAACATGGAAACGGTTTCGGAAGGTATCGAAACCGAGCTTCAGGCTGACTACATCAAGGTTTGGGGAGGACGTTACGGGCAAGGCTTCCTTTGGAGCAAGCCGATGCCCATTGCCGAGTTCCGGGAGTTGCTCGCCAGGGAGCGGATGGCTGAGTTGCAGGCAGACAGGCTGCCGGGAAAGTCAGCCAACGGCATCAGTTGATCCCTTCCACATCGCCTTGTGTTTCCGACAAACCGATCATGCTGCTGGACGCACATCCCCGATCGAATGGCGGATTGTGTCTGCAATATCTTCCATTTGACGTGCCAGCGGTGTGGTTCGGCGCCAGATCATGCCAATGGTCCGGTTCGGCTTGGGCTCCGAAAAAGCCGAAATCGAGACTTCAGCAGAGCGTGTTTCGATGGAAACGGCCATTTCCGGGATCAAGGTGACGCCCATGCCTGCCCCAACCATCTGGACCAGGGTTGCCAGCGAGTTTGCATCGAGCACTTCGCGGGTCGAGCCTTGGCCTATGTTGCAGTAGGCGAGGGCCTGATCGCGGAAACAGTGGCCTTCTTCCAGCAGCAGCAGGCGCATCTGGCGCAAGGTGTCAGGATCCGGCACCGGTTTGTTTGCGTCGGATATCGGGCGAACGAGAACGAAATTCTCCTCAAACAACGGTGCTTCGGTCAGACCGGGTTCCGAGACTGGCAGGGCAACGATGGCTGTATCCAGCTTGCCATTATCCAGCTCTGAAATCAGCGTGGGCGTGATCGTTTCCCGCACATGGATGTCCAGTCCCGGATAGTCGGTCTGCAGAGTCTGGATGATTGACGGCAGCAGATAGGGCGCAATGGTCGGGATGATGCCGATCCTCAGCCTGCCGACAAGCTTTCCGGACGAGGCGCGTGCAAGGTCTTCCAGTTCGTCAATTGATTTCAGGATTGCGCGGGCACGTTCCACAGCGACTTCCCCGAAAGGCGTCAGTCTCAGTTTGCGCGCGTTTCTTTCAAACAGGGGCGCACCAAGCAAAGTCTCCAATTCCTTGATCTGCATGGACAGGGCCGGTTGGGAAATTGCGCAGGTCTCTGCCGCTTGGCCGAAATGATTGAGCCGCGCCAGCGCGTCAAAATAGTGCAATTGTCTGATGGTGAGCGGTGTCATTAGATTATCTTATCATAAGGATCAGAAAATCAAAATTTACCTGATTGAAATCGGTTGCTAGTGTGAGTCTTGTCAAGGGAGGGGCGCCGTTTCCGTAAGGAAACGCGGCGTCCTTTGTTTGACTGGTTTTTTGTCCCGAACCGGTCCCGGTTCGGTGAAACAGTTTTTCGGGAGAATGTGATGGACGCGCCGAGCAGTGAAAAAGGTGTTTGCCCGTTTGGGGCCAAACTGAAAGTGACGAACAGGGACTGGTGGCCGACCCAGCTCAATCTGCGCATCCTGCGTCAGAACTCCTCCCTTTCGGACCCGATGGGCACCGGCTTCAACTACCGCGAAGAGTTCAAGAAACTCGATCTGGAGGCCGTGCAGAAGGACCTCTATGCGCTGATGACCGATTCCCAGGATTGGTGGCCGGCCGACTATGGCCACTACGGCGGTCTTTTCATCCGCATGGCCTGGCACAGCGCCGGTACCTATCGTACCGCAGACGGTCGTGGCGGCGGCGGAACGGGCACTCAGCGCTTTGCACCGCTCAACAGCTGGCCGGACAACGGCAACCTCGACAAGGCGCGCCGTCTGCTTTGGCCGATCAAGAAGAAGTATGGCAGCAAGCTGTCCTGGGCCGACCTGATGATCCTCGCCGGCAACGCCGCGATTGAATCGATGGGCGGCAAGACCTTCGGCTTTGCCGGTGGTCGTGCAGATATCTGGGAGCCGGAAGAAGACGTCTATTGGGGCTCCGAGACAGAGTGGCTGCAGGAGAGCAACAATCCGAATAGCCGCTATCAGGGTGAGCGCGACCTGAAGACTGGTGATTCCGGCGCTTCCAAGCTGGAAAATCCGCTGGCAGCCGTGCAGATGGGTCTCATCTATGTGAACCCGGAAGGTCCGGACGGTCAGCCCGATATTCTCGCTTCCGGCCGCGACATTCGCGAAACTTTTGCCCGTATGGCCATGAATGACGAAGAAACCGTCGCTCTGGTTGCTGGCGGTCACACCTTCGGCAAGGCGCATGGTGCTGGCGACCCGGCACTTGTTGGTCCGGAGCCGGAAGCAGCTCCGCTGGAAGCGATGGGCTTTGGCTGGATCAACGGCCATGGCACCGGCAAGGGCGATGACACGACCACCAGTGGCATTGAAGGTGCGTGGACCGCGAACCCGACCCAGTGGGACAATGGCTATTTCGACCTTCTGTTCGGCTACGACTGGAACCTGACCAAGAGCCCGTCCGGCGCATGGATCTGGGAACCGGTTGGCGTCAAGGATGAGGACATGGCGCCGGCGGCGCACGATCCGTCCAAGAAGGTCAAGACCATGATGACTACGGCCGACATGGCCATGCGCATGGACCCGATCTATGGCGAGATTTCCCGCCGCTTCCATGCAAATCCGGACCAGTTCCAGGATGCGTTTGCACGGGCATGGTTCAAGCTCACGCATCGCGACATGGGTCCGCGTTCCCGCTATCTCGGTTCTCTCGCTCCGAGCGAAGAGCTGCTCTGGCAGGATCCGGTCCCGGCAGTCACCCACGAACTGGTCAATGATCAGGATGTGGCGGCTCTGAAGGCAAAGATAGTGGCGTCCGGTCTGTCCGTTTCCGAGCTCGTCTCGACTGCTTGGGCGTCTGCATCGACCTTCCGTGGGTCCGACATGCGTGGTGGTGCAAATGGCGCACGTGTCCGCCTTGCTCCGCAAAAGGACTGGCAGGTCAACAACCCGGCCCAGCTCTCCAAGGTTCTGGGTGTGCTGGAAGGCATTCGTGCCGACTTCAACGGCGCCCAGTCCGGTGGCAAGCAGGTGTCCATTGCCGACCTGATCGTTCTGGCGGGCAATGCCGGGATCGAAAAGGCTGCAAAAGATGCAGGTCACGACGTAACCGTGCCGTTCACACCGGGCCGCGGCGATGCAACTGCCGAGCAGACGGATGTGGAATCGGTTGGCGTGCTTGAGCCGCAGGCAGATGGTTTCCGGAACTACCAGAAGACCAAATACACCCTGCGAGCTGAAGAACTGCTGGTCGACAAGGCACATTTGTTGACGCTGACTGCACCGGAAATGACCGTGCTGATCGGCGGCATGCGTGCCCTTGACACCAACTGGGATGGGTCCAAGCTCGGCGTTCTGACGAACCGTCCGGGCCAGCTGACAAACGACTTCTTCGTCAACATTCTGGATATGGCGACCGAATGGAAGTCCGTGTCTGAAGGCGAAGATGTGTTCGAAGGCCGTGATCGGGCTTCGGGCAAGGTCAAGTGGACAGGAACACGCGTAGACCTCGTATTCGGTTCGAACTCCGAACTGCGTGCCCTGTCTGAAGTTTATGCAAGTGACGATGCAGGCGGCAAGTTTGTATCCGACTTCGTTGCTGCATGGACCAAGGTCATGAACGCAGACCGGTTTGATCTGCAAGCCTGATCAGACGGAAGCTTGATTTGAACATCAGCGCCCCGGCCAAAACCGGGGCGTTTTTCTTTTCAAGAAACTCAGAGGCTGACGAACCACTGGATGATGAAGGCGTTGGCGAGGTCCACGAAGAACGCCGAAATCAATGGCAGGATGATGAAGGCAAGCGGCGAGGGGCCGTAGCGCTGGGTGACAGCGGTCATGTTGGCAATAGCCGTCGGCGTCGCGCCAAGGGAAAAGCCTGCAAAACCGGCCGATAGAACTGCCGCAAAATAATTCCGGCCCATGATCGGGAACACGACGAAGATGATGAACACGGCGGCGACGGCGGCCTGCATCACGATGGTTGTGGTTAGCACGCCTGCGCTGGAAGCCAGTGTCCAGAGTTCCATGCTCATCAGGGACATGGCGAGGAACACGCTCAGACTGAATTCCTGAATGAGCGCCATTGAAGCCGAGCGGGCCGGCCATTCGATCGCGGTGAAGAAATGCGGCACGGTGTTGGACAGGACGATGCCTGTCAGCAGGCAGGGGACAAACAGCGGCAACATGATACCGGCGCTGCTGAGGGCGCTGTGGATCGAATACCCTATGGCGATGGCTATGTGAATCCACAACACAGACCGCAAGATACCATTGTTGGATATCGGGTCCTTTGCCGTGACCGCATCATGATCGACGGGGGAGTCGTCCTCAAGCTTATTCTGTTTAAGGAGATCCTTGCGCTCAACCAGAAAACGGGCAATCGGACCGCCCAGCAAACTCGCTACAATCAAGCCCATTGTAGCCGTGGCTATGCCCAGTTCTGCGGCGCCAGCGACCCCATATTCATTTTGCAGAACAGGGCCCCAGGCAATCGCTGTTCCATGTCCCCCTATCAGTGACGCTGTTCCGAGCATCGCACCCGCCTCAAGCGGGATGTCCCACAAGAACGCATTTAAGGCGCCGACGGCGTTCTGCAGGAACATGCAAACAATGGTGAGGACTAGCAGGATCGCAAGCAAGGGGCCCCCCTTGACGAGGTCTGCTATGCGGGCGTTAAGCCCAACGGAGGTGAAGAAGTAGACCAGCAACATGTCGCGCGCGGCAAGGTCGAAGGAGACACTACGCCCGGTCACGAGCACGACACCGAGAAAGAAAAGTGCAGTCAGAAGACCGCCGGATACAGGTTCGGGTATGGAATAATTTCGAAGGACCGCAATTTTTTCGTTCAGGCGCGTGCCGACAAGATAAACGACTATGCCAAGTGTCAGCGCACCAAAAGCATCAATTTCAAAACCCATTGGAAGCCTCTCTGACAAAAGGAACAATTTCAAAACCGGTACGGTATCAGTTACTGATCAGTTCTTTTCATGCAACATTACTATGGAAATTCGGGTCCTTTATGTGCCTGCCTCTGAAAGCGGAAGTCGCATTTTCTCCAAAGGAGCGGGTGCGTCGGGCTTGAAAAAAATCATCAAACCCGGCAAGGATGATGACACGGTTCCGCCAAGCAAAAGCAAGGGTGGATTAAATGGGAACACGGTGAGGCGTACCCAAAAGGGACCAAGACCGTGGCTGCCCCCGCAACTGTAAGCGGAGAGTGACGCCCGAAATGCCACTGGCTGGACAAGCCGGGAAGGCGGGCGGAGCCAGGACCCGCGAGCCAGGAGACCTGCCGTAAACGACGCCTCTCTTGCAGATGGCAATCTGAAACGACCTCGCGCACGGTGGGTGCGCAAAGGAGTAATGAAATGCATATTGAACCGGGCATTGTTGACGGCGCAAAGATGGCGCTTTCCTACGGCACAGGAATTGCCGCTGCCGGTCTCATCGGAAAGATGTGCCTCGACACCTTTCGCAAGGATGGTGGGGTAGTCGGTCTTGCTGCCCGCAGCGTGATTGCGACTGCCGCTGTCTTCTCGTTTTTTGAGCTGCTGCCGCATTATCCGGTCGGGGTTTCCGAAGTTCACTTCATCCTTGGCTCGACGCTGTTTCTTGTTCTTGGCGCCGGACCGGCGGCTGTCGGGCTGGCCCTTGGCCTTTTGATGCAGGGGCTGCTTGTGGCTCCGTTCGATCTGCCGCAATTCGGTATCAACCTGACCACGCTGATCGTTCCGCTCTATGCCGTCAGCCTTCTGGCAAACAAGATCATCCCGACCAAGACGGCTTACAAGGACGTGTCCTACGCACAGGCGCTGGCGCTTTCGACCACCTATCAGGGCGGTATCGTGGCCTGGGTCGCCTTCTGGGCCTTCTACGGTCAGGGCTTTGGTGCGGAGAACATGGTTTCCGTCGGCTCCTTCGGCGCAGCCTACATGCTGGTTGTTCTGGGTGAACCGCTTCTGGATCTTGCTGTGCTTGCCGGTGCCAAGACGCTTGCTCCGCTGGCTGACAGCCCGCTCTTCACCAACCGCCTGCACCACGCTGCAGCCTGAGCAATTCATCATTCGAAATGAAAAGGGCGGCCGATTGGCCGCCTTTTTTTGTTTCTTTATGAAGTGCCTTATGATGATGTGGTGCCCCATCGAACCAGCTGTGTTGTGAAATTCTTTTCAGCTTCTTAATTTTACTGCCTCTTGCCAAGCTATGTCATTGACTGGCAAATCTTTTCTGATCAATGCCGTTCTGACCGATGAAAAAGCTGGAAATACTCTAATTGCTGATTTTACGTTCCGCAGCGAATGTCGGCTTTCGACAAGCGGTCAGGAATTTGTGCTGGATGAGAATTATCATTGAGCCGGAGAAGCTGGTCTGACCCTAACAAGTGGAGACTGCGCCATCCAGTCCTGCGCTGTATTTATCAGATGCCTTGACCCGTCCAAATAGATGGTTTTGTCGTCAACCGCCAGCTTCACACCCACATCCCCCAACCAAAGCGTAATCAAATTTGCGAGCGTTGCCGTGAGGTAGACATCAACCTCATGACCAGGGTCCTCGGCGCATAGGTCGACTACATCGCCATTTGCAATCACCCACCATGAATTGAGATCAGCGCGGTCGGATATTTGCACAAGGATTACGGTTTCTCCGTCCGGTAAGCTTTCTGTATTAAGTGTGCGGTGAAAATCCCACATAAATCCGCCAACATCACAATCCTGTGCCGCGATGCTGCGTTTGCGCCACCGCATGCCCCAGACGGCCATATTCTCGATGATAGGCCCAAGTTCTCGGCCAGAGCGCGTCAGCTTATATTCGGTCGCCTGTCCGGCCGGCGCCGCCTTACGAATTATGATCTCAGCCGCTTCCAATGTCTTGAGCCGTTTGCTCAAGATCGAAGGCGATATTCTTGGAATGGCCTTTTGAAACCGGCCGAACCGTGTCGTTCCTAAGAACATTTCGCGCAGCAATAACAAGGTCCACTTGTCCCCCAGTAGGTCTGCGGATGCCATTGCTGGGCAGAGGCTGCCTGATACGTTCGTCATTTTATTGTTCATTTCATAAGCATACTGTTTCGAAGGGCTGCATGACTACTACGGATTTTGTAGTGGTTTAGTATAAAATGTGAAGTATCTCCCACCGCTCCATCCTCTTATCATTATGCGAAGCTTGGGTTTTTCAAGTGATTTTGCAATGAAAGGAGCTCGCAATGGGGCGCTCAATTACATTCATTTATGGCATCGCTGCCTACGCCATTTTTCTGGCGACGTTCCTGTATTCCATCGGATTTGTTGGCAACATTCTGGTGCCAAAATCCATTGATGCCGGCGCCCAAGGGCCGTTCGCGATTTCAATTGTGATTAATCTGACGCTGCTTTCTGTCTTTGCGCTTCAACATAGCATCATGGCACGTCCCGCTTTCAAACGCATCTGGACAAAAATAATTCCCAAGGCTGCTGAACGCAGCACATACATTCTGACGACATGCGTTGCGTTGATCCTAATCTTTGCGTTCTGGCAACCGCTTGCGACCCCGATTTGGGATGTCAGTAATACAATTTTTGGAATGGTGTTGACCGTGCTTTTTGGGATCGGCTGGCTGGTTGTTTTGGTATCAACCTTCACGATCGACCATTTTGATCTGTTTGGCCTAAAGCAAATTTACGCGAACCTGAAAGAGCGCGACGCGACGCAACCGGGTTTCGTCAGGGTTGGTCTGTATAGATTCGTACGACATCCCATTATGACAGGGTTTCTGATCGCCTTTTGGGCAGCGCCTACCATGTCAGTCGGGCATCTTTTGTTCGCGTTGGTGACCACAGGTTACATCTTCATAGCTGTGCGGCATCTCGAAGAAAAGGACCTGATAGCCGAGATTGGTGATGACTATCGCGCATATCAGCGTGAGGTCCCTGCGTTTGTTCCCGGACTTGGCTGGGGGCGGTAAAATGGCACTGGATCCCAAATACCTGAGCCACATCCATTCATTCGCAGAAGGGCGGCCGACCAATATTTTTGACCGGCAATTGCCATTGCGCAAGCACTACCATGACATGCCGGATGCTGCGTGGGTGTGTGATCATGCAAGAACAGTTGATACTCAGATTCCCGCTGATCACCCAATCCATGGGCATGTCGTTTGCGGCGAAGCCATACCGGTGGATATTCCCGTTTCTGTTCACGAGGCCGTTGGAGGCGAAAGCGATTTTCCGTGTCCCGGTGAACTCCTGGCTGCGGCGTTGGCAAGCTGTCTTGATACGGCCATCCGCATAATTGCGAACCTCAAGGAGATAAAGCTGAGCCACCTTGAAGTGCAGGTTAGTCTTGGTGCGGACGTCCGTGGGGCGCTGATGACAGGTGAAGGTGTGCCTGTTGGGTTTCAAAACGCGCACATGAAGGTCGATCTGAAAACGGAGTGTGATCTGTCGGAGCCGCATCTGAACGGGCTGATCGATGCCGCAGAACGGAGCTGCGTTATTCTGCAAACTCTTCGCGCCCCGCCTACGGTGACAATCGAACGATGCCTTGGTGACTTCGTTAAGCCAGCGGTCGGTTAAAGCCGAAATGAGCAACTTTCCTAAAGCCGGCTTTTGGAGTCCTTTGGTAAACTGCAGGTTTGTCCGCTATATATCGTTTGTCATTCCTGAAGTCTGTCAGGCTCGCAGGTGTGCCCACCGCTTGTAGCGATTGAGATAGGCTGCTGTGTAGGAGCAGACAGGGCGAACCTTTCTGCCGCTTGCCTCGATCTCTTCCAGCACCCGTTCCATAAGGCGGCCGCCCAGTCCCTTGCCACGCATGTTGGCCGGGACTTCCGAATGCATAAGGCTGAGGATGTGCCCGTTGCGGTGATACTCGAGCCGTCCCGTGCCGCCTTCTGCAAATTCCACCAGATAGGTCTGCCGTGCTTCGTCATGCAGGACCCTGTCATCTTGCGGGGATGGGATAGTGGCGCTGCCGGTAACGAGGCCATCTATCAGGGCAATGCCCGAGCGCAGACCCAGCCGATAGTCGTTATGGGCGACGCGCCCGTCCGGCGAGATCACGACGAACCATGGCGTTCCACCGGTTCGATAGGCCTTGATCGTGTCCGGTCTCTGCCCTTCGTCCTGCGCAATCGGCAGGTCAATGCCATAATCTTCCAGCATATCCAGCCGACGCTCGGGACCGTTGGCACCAAATCCTTCGAACACGGTCTGCACGGCGGCAAAGACAACTTCGCTGTTGCCCTTGTAGTGGTCCATCAGGTGCTTGAGCACCGGAAACCCGTGGCTGTGACAGCTGGGGCACCAGGCTTGAAAGAAAAACAGCACACGGACCTTGCCATCGCGATTGGCAAGCGTGAACGGGGCCACTACACCGGAGGCTGTCACCCAGTCCTTCAAATGAAGCTCTGGAGCTTCGTGTCCCAGAATCCCGAATTGCATGGTTTGCCCCTTTTCGTAACGTCTTCAGACGGATCTAGATAATGCCGAGTTGGCCATATTGCATCGCGGCTCACGCAATCGGGATCACTCGTTACTGCCAATGCGGGGGGCGGAGGCGCAAGGCGAGGGGGCCGCTTTGCGCCTGTCTGGAGCATTTCCCGGCGAAGTGAATGCCGGTTTGCCGTCATAAACCGCGCCACGTCAACTATTCAGAGCACATCACGTGTTTCACTGGATACGAGACGTGCTCTGAGGGGTGAAGATCGGCTCACCCGAAAATCGAGTTTTTCACGTATGGCACTGCGAACTTGAGGAAATCGACAAAGTCGTTTGTCGTGTCCTCCTTGCCGTAGCCGATCCGTTCAAGCTCTTCCAGCGCATAAGTCGGGATATGGCTTGTGAAGGGGTCTGCCTGCAGGAAGGGGAGGGTTCCGGCCAACGCGCCGACGCCGTCTGTCGAGACGAAATAGGTTTTGCCGATCAGGTCTCCGGTTGGAGTTTGCTGTGTATTCTGGCGGTCGAGGTCGGTGACGAAATTTCCCTGAGCGGCGAAATTGGTGATGGTGCTGCCGTTGGCATCGGGATTGCGGGCAAGGATCTCCTGCCGGATCGCCGGAGAGAGGCCGGGAGGATCAAAACTGGTTGCCGGAAGCCCGGTAGATAGGCCTGCAGCAGTCGACAACGCGCCGCCGAGACTGTGACCGGTGAAGCTCAGGTTCGAGCCGTATTCCTGCTTGGCAGCCTTTGCCAGATCCATGGCCTGACGCACCTGATCCGGAACGCGGGACTGGCTGAAGAGCTTCGCGTCGGTCACGACATCGGCGAGGTTGATGCCTGCATCCGTGCCGCGATAGGCAACGACGGTCTCGCCGGTGGACTTGTTGCGATAGATTGAGGAATTGAAGCCGGTCTTGAAGTCATTGAGCGGAACACCGCCGACTTGCGACACGTCGAGCTTCTGCCAATCCTTGGGCACGAAGGAGTTCACGCCATAGGCACCCGCGGACAGCCTGAGCCTTTCCGCACCATGCCGGGCAGCGTCTTGCGGGATATCGCTGGCAGGAACCTGTGGGCCAAAACTGTTGGTGATCCGCGTTTTCAGGGCATTGCCAATATATCCGAGCGGGTTCTGACTGGCAGAACTGCGCGCAGTGGAGGCCGTGTTGGTGCTCGGTTTTGTGCCCGTGCGGGCATTGGTCAGTGCTGCCTGAAACCGGGCGGCCTTGTCCGTTGTTCCGGCCTTTCCAGCTGGCTGGTTCGCTGTAATCCTCATGCTTTTGCTCCCCCATTAATTCGATGAAACATCAATCTCGAAATAAAGATTCCCTTTACGTAAAGTGGAAGACTTGCATGGAGGATTTATGGGTGCAAGAAAAAAGTTAACGTTTCGGTAACCATGTTTTTCCGGTCATGCCCTGATGGTCGGCATGAAAAAGGGCGGCCAGTTGGCCGCCCCTTGTAGTCTTTGATCGGTGTTCTGGATCAGCCGATGACAGCGTTCAGCGTTGCGCTCGGGCGCATCACGGCGTCGGTCTTGGTGTCGTCGGAACGGTAGTAGCCGCCGAGGTCCGCTGCATTGCCCTGAACGCCGTTCAATTCGCCTACGATCTTGTCTTCGTTGGCAGTGAGGCTCTCGGCGATCGGTGCAAAATGCGCCTTGAGGTCCGCGTCCTTGTCCTGTGCGGCAAGGTTCTGGGCCCAGTAGAGAGCGATGTAGAAGTGGCTGCCACGGTTGTCGAGACCACCGACGCGGCGGCTCGGGGACTTGTCGTTGTCGAGCAGCTTTTCAATCGCGTTGTCCAGCGTTTCGGCCAGAACAGACGCCTTGGCGTTGCCTTTTACGTTCGCCAGATGCTCAAGCGACGCGCCAAGCGCGCAGAACTCGCCCAGCGAATCCCAGCGCAGGTAGTTTTCTTCCATCAGCTGCTGAACGTGTTTCGGGGCGGAGCCACCGGCACCGGTTTCAAACAGTCCGCCGCCATTCATCAGCGGCACGATGGACAGCATCTTGGCCGAGGTGCCGACTTCCAGGATCGGGTAAAGATCGGTCAGGTAGTCGCGCAATACGTTGCCGGTGATGGAGATCGTGTCGAGACCCTGTGCGATCCGCGCCGTGGTGTGCTTGGCCGCTTCCGTCGGGGCCATGATCTGCAGGTCCAGACCGGACGTGTCATGCTCCGGCAGATAGGCCTGAACCTTCTTGATCAGCTCCGCATCATGAGCGCGGGACTTGTCCAGCCAGAAGACGCCCGGCATGCCGGAGAGGCGGGCCCGGGTCACGCCGAGCTTCACCCAGTCGCGGATCGGTGCGTCCTTGGTGCGGCAGGCGCGCCAGATGTCGCCTTCTTCAACGTCGTGGGAAATCAGCGTGTTGCCAGCTGCATCCACAACGCGGATGGTGCCGTCGGCCGGGGCTTTGAAGGTCTGCGGGTGCGAGCCGTATTCCTCGGCCTTTTGCGCCATCAGGCCAACGTTCGGCACGGTGCCCATCTTGGACGGATCAAGCGCGCCGTTGGCCTTGCAGTGGTCGATGACTGCGGAATAGACGCCCGCATAGGATGAGTCCGGGATCACGCACTTGGTGTCGCCTTCCTTGCCGTCCGGGCCCCAGCCTTTGCCGCCTGCGCGGATGAGGGCAGGCATGGAGGCGTCGATGATGACGTCGGAGGAGACATGCAGGTTGGTGATGCCCTTGTCGGAGTTCACCATATACATGGCCGGGCCGTTGTTAAGCGCAGCCTTGATGTCGGCGGTGATTTCCGCGGCCTTGTCGGCAGGCAGCGTTGCGACCTTGGCTTCCAGATCGCCAATGCCGAGATCCGGGTTGACGCCGAGCTCTGCAAAAGTGGCTTCATGCTTGGCAAAGACGTCCTTCAGGAAGGCTTTCACGCAATGGCCGAAGATGATCGGGTCGGAGACCTTCATCATCGTTGCCTTCATGTGCAGGGAGAAGAGGATGCCTTCTTCCTTGGCGCTGGCGATTTCCTTTTCAAGGAAAGCGGACAGGGCCTTCACGCTCATGTAGGTGCCGTCGATCACGTCACCTTCGTCCAGCGCCCAGTCGCCTTTCAGGACGGATGCAGCGCCATCCTTGGCAACAAATTCGATCTTTGCCTTGCCGGCAGATGCGGCTGAAACGGTGACGGACTTTTCGTTGGCACGGAAATCGTTCTCGCCCATGGTGGCAACATGGGTCTTGGAGGTGGAAAGCCATTCCCCCATCGAATGCGGGTTCTTCTTGGCGTATTCCTTCACGGCCTTCGGCGCGCGGCGGTCGGAGTTGCCTTCGCGCAGGACCGGGTTCACGGCCGAGCCCTTGATCGCGTCGTAGCGCGCCTTGACGGACTTTTCCTCGTCCGTGGTTGCGTTGGCCGGGTAGTCCGGCAGCTTGTAACCCTGAGCCTGCAGTTCCTTGATTGCAGCGTTCAGCTGCGGCTGGGAAGCGGAAATGTTCGGCAGCTTGATGACATTGGCATCGGCCTCCTTCACCAGTTCGCCCAGCTCGGCAAGGTCGTCTGCCTGCTTCTGGGCGTCGGTCAGAACTTCCGGGAACTGGGAGATGATACGGCCAGCCAGCGAAATGTCCTTGGTGCCAACGGTAATCCCGGCTGCCTTGGTAAAGGCGCGGATGATCGGCAGCAGCGAAGCGCTTGCCAGTTGCGGCGCTTCATCCACCTTGGTGTAGATGATGTCGGGACGTGCGGTGTCGGCCATGTCTAATCAATTCCCTGTTCAGAGTCGGCGTCGAAACGGGCGTCTCGGGTACCCTTCCGACATAATCGCGAAGCTGTATACGACTGTACGCAATCTTTTACCAGTCAACCTTTGTCTGGCGGCGATGTTCTATCAAACCGGTGAGAAATGACAATCAGGGGAATTGGGGATGGGACTATTTCTCAGTGTGGCCATCACCAGGCCCGAGAGAGCCTGCTATCCACCTGATCAAGGAGATTAAATCCTGCAATGCTGCAACGAATGATATGCGTGGAGAGGGAACGGAATGGATCCCATGGTCA
The DNA here is from genome assembly GCF_008711325.1 of Roseibium sediminis. GTDB lineage: Bacteria > Pseudomonadota > Alphaproteobacteria > Rhizobiales > Stappiaceae > Roseibium > Roseibium sediminis. Next base: position 25,847 of record NZ_VXDB01000016.1, on the reverse strand, counting down.
TGCCATGGGATGACCCGCTCTGGAGCCGCACTCTCGTACGTCATCACCGGACTTGATCCGGTGATCAACACCGTAATGCTTCAGCTTGCACGGTCTGCGGATAGGGAGCGGAAGGGCTGCCATGATCAAGTCGGGCATGTCGAATAGAGCGAGGTTTGGCTCTTGCTCTGTGGGCCTTTGCGCGCTGCTTGAGCTGCAGATTGGTCCCGTTGGAGGACTGTGAGGCAGCTGTCGAACTTGCTGCGCCAAAGTTATCAAAAATTGGCTTTCAGCGTGAATTTTGCGCCGAGGCTGTTGACCTTTTCAGTGCTTAGGGTGTTGAAGGCATTGAGGTTGTACTTCAGTGTCTGGTTGCCAATGCGGGCGGGCAGGCCACCGAATATTCCGGCTGTGAAGGCAAGGCTTTGAGTGTCGCCGAGGTCGTTGTAGGCCGCTTCAAACTGGTAGCCGATCAGCCATTCGCTGGCCAAGAGCGTTTCTCCTACAAGTCCAAGTTTCAGGTCCACATCGGCGAAATTCTCGTCCTTGTCCTGGGAGCGCAGTCTGCGCTGGGTGAAACTGAATGTGCCGCCAACATATGGCTCGAAGCGAAAGTCCTTGAAGTTCAGCCCCTTCAAGCTGATTTGCTGGTCGAAGTAAAAATCCCACTCGTTCAGCCGGTCCTTTTCAACTTCTGCGCCGGGCTCGGTGTCATAGGCATCGCTTGTTTCATAAAGGGCCTGGGTGCCAAGCGAGGAAAAGGAAACTGCATTGCCGAATTGCTGGTGAAGCGTTGCCTGAATGAAGCCGCTCCAGCGGCTGGAATCGAATTTGCCCAGATGTTCATTGAGGGCAATGTTGGTCTCGAACCTGCCATAGGAGAGCGCGCCCTGGAACGAGAGCAATTCGTCCAGGATATGGGATCCATAGGCCGTCAGGCTGACGCCGTCTTTCTCCGCAGTCACCTTGCCAAGATCGTTCAGGGCGGTTTCATCAAACACATGCCGTTCATAGGTGCCGACAACGCCGAACATGGTGTTGGTTCCAAAATGCCTGTCGACACCGGTTGAAATGTAATAGGAGTTGAGGTCTTCGCCTGTTTCATAGCCGCCCGTTGCATAGACCGACAGTCCCAGCCTTTGCAGCAGCACAAGGTCGACATTGTCCGTGGCTTTGGTGCCCAGGGCCTTGTCGAAAGCAAGCAGCGGGATGGCGAGACGTTGATCGAAGAAACTGGCTCCAAAACTGAGCGAGCTCCCGTCGGCTCCCATGAAGAACTGGCCGCCATTGCCCTGTGCGATACTGCCGGTTGAATAGAGTCCATGCGCGCCGGTCATCCGGCTCCTGAACCGGTTCTGCACGATGTTTCGCACATGGCGGCTGCCGCGGTGGGCAGATTGCGCAAGAAGTCTGGCGCCGGATTGCTGCAACTGCCGCGAAACGATGTCCAGATCCATGGCGATGGAAAACACGCCTGCCTCAAACCGGCTGGTTGTCGTATTTCCGGTCTGGTCCCGCCCACCGGTTATCGCCACGTCGACCGATCCCAGTTTCTGATTGGCGTCGGCAACCGAATAGTTCTGCACAAAGGTCTGCCCGTCGACAAAGCCGTTCGAGGTTGCCGAAAGGGTGATCGCCGGATCGCCATTTGCCGAAGACAAGGCAACAGTGGGTAACACCCCGGTGTCCATGGCTTCCGAGAAGACAATGGTCAGCGCAAAGGAGCTGTCACCATCGCTGATCCTGGTCGTTGAAGGGGTGATGGACGTTATGGTAGGGGCGGTTGCATCCAGTGTCGTTGTTTGCCCGGTCGCTGCAAGGTTCGCGTTGCTTGCCGAATCCTGTGCCGCAGCCGAATTGACACCGACAACCACATCACCGGCGCCGTTGGGAGTTATCGTCGCCGTATAGACCGTTGGTCCTCCGGCGAAATTGGATGCCGTCGCGTTGGAGAGCGCCGCACTGATGTCGGAAAGATCGAACCCGCTAACGGCTTCCGAGAAGGTGAACGTTGCCGTGAATGCCGAGGCGCCGTTTGTCACTGCAGGAACGCCGGATATGGCTACTGTTGGGGCGGTTGCGTCATAGGTCACATTGACCACGTTCGACACGAGGTTGTCGTTGCTTGCGCCATCCTGAGCCGAGCCGGCCGGGATGGACAGCGTGATGTTGCCTGCGCCCGTGGGTGTTACGGTCAAGGTGTAGGTCGTACCGGACCCCGAGAGGCCGACGGTCGCGTTCGTGGCGGATATTTCGCCGGCGGTCAGGCCGGTCACGGTTTCGTTGAATGTTGCAGTTACCGGAAAAGGACTGGTCGAGTTGACCGCCGTTGGCGCTCCGCTCAGGGTTACCGTCGGAGGGTCTGAATCCACTGCAGCAGCCGTAAAGATGGACGTTGTCGCAGTCTGGCCGGAGAATGCGTATTCATAGGACCTTTCTACCCCGCCATACGTGCCAACAAAGCTAAAGCCCATATAGTTGTCGGTTGCGACCGTGCCATCCGCTCCATTCGAGGTGAAGCCGGAGACATTGGTCATGCCGCACGAGGCCAGATCGCTGAGCGAAATGGCGGTAAAGACAATCCGTGTATTTCCGGAGAACAAGGATCCGCCTGCGACATGGTCTCCGATGGAGGTCAACCTGATCCGTGCGGTGCCAATTGTGGTGTCCAGATCATAGTTGATATTGCAGGTCCCCATTGGGTGATTTTCACTAATGATCCCATCGAAACCGACGGCTGGACCGATCGGTGAAAACAGCGCGCAGCCAACTGCCGCAACCCCAACGCCAACTGACTTGACCCGCCTGAGTGGCATGCTTTTCACCTGCTAAAACATCATGACAATCTCAGGTTGCCTTAGGGGAAGTTAATCATCTGTTAAGCATGTTTTTTGCAGGTGAATTGAGCTGTTGATTTGTGTGATTAAGACCAGAAGTCCCTCTCTCGGGTTCAATTGATGATGCAATCAAGAATGTCACGTCGCATTGATAGATAAGGGTACGCGGTTTCTTTTCTTCCTCTGGGGAAGAAAGTGCGTGTCTTGGGAAGGGGCGTTTTCCTTGGAACCGACTGGCGACGTTGGCTGTCTGGAACAGTCCCGGTCATGGGCCGGGACTGCTGGCATGTTGAGTGTCAGGCAGCCTGAACGGCCATTTGCCTTCGGGACAGAACGCGAATGCGGCTGTCGAATTCGCCACGATCGACATAACATCCGCGCAGGTGTCGGAAGCCGGTGGAGGGGTCGAAGGCGGCGCGGCCATGCAGGGCGCGCCGATTGTCGAAGATGATCATTTCACCCGCCTCCAGCCGCGTGGTCATGACATAGGCCGGGTCGCGGCTCTTCTGCATCAGGGTCCGGTAAGCCTTGTAGTAGGCCTCCATCTTGTCCGAAGGCATGTCGAAGACAGCGGCGATATGCCCATTGAAGCGCAGCTCAACCAGCGAACCGTCTGCGTTCCGGTCGATCACGGTATGGTGCTTTCGAATGTCATAGTCGCCATCCTGAAAGCGGAAGGGGATCGGGGTTGTAGCCAGAAGCTCGAAAGCTTGCGGGTCTTCTGCCCGCAGATCTTCCGCGATTGCAAAGCCGTCTGCGAAAGTTGAGCCACCCCCGGTCGCCTCATTGGCCATGCAATGCAGGAACTGGAAACCGGGTACCAACTCCTGATTGGAAAGGTCTGTGTGCAGCGGGAGGGCGTGAGAGGTATAGGCGAGGTTGTTGGGGTCGGGCTTCGACATCACGTCAAAGGTGACGCCGAAATTGGTCTCGCGCAGGAAACCGATCCGCCGGGCCAACATCATGCCTGCCTCAGGATCATCGGCAAGGTCGGTGACGAGGGAAAGGCCTGTCCGCTTCGTCTCTATGAGGAAACTCAATAGGGCTTCGTCATTGCCCAAAAGTTCGGCAGCGGTGGCGGTTGGCAAATCGCCTTTCTTCGTCTCACCGCGCCAAAGCCGTAGTTCAACATCTGCCGGATCTTTCGTCGGCTGACCGGGGCGATGCGTCAACAGCCAGGGGAAGGTAAACCGGCTCTCCAGCGCCTCCGATTGCCAGGTGACCACAAGGTCTGTGCCGGAAATCTCCGCACTGGCTATTTCGATATCCGGGGAGATCGACGTGAGGTCGAATTCCCGTTCCAGAGTTTGGGGGTGAAAGCCGGAGGGACAATTGTCACGAAGAAAGAGCGCCGGATAGGTAGCAGCGTCTCCGGTATCAAAAACAAGGGTGAGGGCACGCCTGTCGGCGCGCAAGGTAAGCGTCGTCATGAAACATGATCCGTATTGCTTTGATGTCTAGACTGTGTGGGCGAATTGGCGGTGTATTTCGCCGGGAAATTCGTCCACACAGCCTGAGGTTCAAACATCAGGCAATACGGGGAGGCGGCCACCACCATTGGGCCTTGGCGAAAGGCAGTCCCTGATTTCGTCCAACGACAGCAATCATGCGCGCTAAGGGCCCGATTGGCGGACCTTGTCCGCTGGTGGAGTGTCTGTTTTGACGTTAGGTGAAATGAGCGAGCGTGCAAGTTTTTTGTGATGGGGAAGACCGAGACGCCAATGCGCAGAGAGAAAGTGCAAGAGAGGCCCAGATTTGGAGTTTGCGATTAGGGCCCAAGACCCGCTAGACAGCGTGAAGTGACGTAGGGAGTGATGGGTGCGGATCGTTCTTTTATTGGTTTTGGCTGGATTGACCGCAGTTAGCGGTGTCTGGGCAGCTCGTCAGGGTGTTTTTGACAGCGAACGGGTTCGGCTTGTTCGTATGATGACCGGTAATGATCCGGCAGCGGTCCGGACCGCCAAGCTTATGGAACAAGGCGTATCGAGTAAGACAGAAGCTGCGCTCTTTGCAGCTGCGGGGCAGGAGTTCGATCTTCTCCATGGCGACCGGAGCGTCTCCCTGGCGTGGTATCTGATCGAAGCCTTTGCCTTCAAAGACCCGAAGCATGCCTATTTCGACTGGAAGGAGGACAGTGAGACCGTTGTTCCCGCGTTGAATGCAATGCTGGACGCCTATGGTGTTACTCAGCGTCCTGACCTGAAGCTCCTGCAGGAACATGAGACTGCCTATGCGCCAAGCTACTCGGCCATGCCGATTATTGTTGCCCATTACACCCCGATCTTCGAGGCGAATGGCCTCGCCCTCATGGATCTCGATGCCAATTGGGATGCCTACTATTTCTTTGTGGTTCGCAACTCGACGGCGAATATCTGGCAGAGCGTAAAGATTGAGGAGGATGGTACAAGCGGCTTGCGGATCGGAAAAATCCAACCTGTGCCTGATGCATTTACTGATAAAGTCAGCTTGACCAAGGTCTTTGAGCAAAGCCTGTCCATCCTGGCTCAACCAGCGGTGCCATGGTATGCGGGCCTTCCCGGTATCCCGTGAGAGCCAGAGTAGGCCGGAGATGGGCTTCAGATGCGGCGTGTGAACGACCCCGGCAATATCCGGGGTCGAAACGTAGTCAATTCTCAGTGCTGGTTCACGCCGATTTGCTGGCCTTTGCGGCAAGGGCCAGAGCGATATAGCTCCAGCCGTTCATGAGGACGGAGATACCGGCGATCAGGCCGAGTACCCACACTGCGGAGCCGGGCAGGTCCATCCAGATCATGAGACCTGCTCCGAGCGAGACGGCTCCGGCAATGGCCACCCAGAACCAGCCTTCATGCGGGCGGATCTTGAAAGCGAGCAGCAGCTGGGTGACGCCCTGTGCCACGAAAGTGGCAGCGATGACCAGCGTCAGGGCAAAGGTGCCTGCCAACGGGTTCACATAGATCACGATACCGCCAATGAGGGCGATCAGACCGGTAATCAGGTTCCAGAGAAACCCGGACCAGCCCTTGGTCTTGAAGGCGTGGTAGATCTGGAACAGGCCGCCAACAAAGAACACCGCTGCGATAAGCAGGGTGACGGCAATGGATGTGGCGAGTGGTGCTGCAATCAGCACGATACCGCCGATCACCAGTGCGATGCCAAGGACAAGGAACCAGACCCAGTTGTCCTGAACCTTTTCCCGGAAATTTTCAAAAGTCTCAATTGCGTCGGACATTGATGCCTCCAATTGCTCAAATCCAAAATGACCTCCGCTCCTTTTGCAGGGTGGCTTCGAGTGCCAGGCGGCGGAGTTAATGGCATTTGAATGCAAATTGTCAGACTTGTCATCCTCTGTCTCGGCAACCCTGCCTTGCTTGAAAAGCTGGGCCAAGGACATGGTTTGGGTGCGGCAGGGCGTTGGAAAACATGCCGTATCGTTCATTTGGTTTGAATTCTGGTCAGTTTTCGTTACTGGTTCTTGTCATGACCTACACCGGCAAAGTTCTCAGGCATGATCAGATAGCGCTCTCAAGGCATCCCGTGTCGTTCAGGCATGCCTTGCGATGGCCCGCTGCCGCAACATGGAACCGGTTGGGATTTCCGAGAATTTCAGGCACTGCCGTCACGACCTTCAGGGAGTTGTGACAAGCATGCCGCACGCAGTTTTTTCCGAAAAGGGAATTGGGAATGAGTGATCGGGTAGTGGTGACCGGTGTAGGCGTCGTGTCGCCGCTCGGCGTTGGTGTCGAGGCGTTCTGGAAGAAAGTTGCCGCCGGTGAAAACGGCATTCGCGCGATCACGGAGTTTGATACAGATGGCCTGGCCTGCAAGATCGCGGGCTTTGTGCCATCCATAGAGCAAGACCCGAACGGTTTCGATATTGACCGTTATATCGAGCCAAAGGAACAAAAGCGGTTCGACCGCTTTATTCATTTCGCCATAGCAGCCGCCAACGAAGCGTTGGACCAAGCGGGCTGGAGCCCGCAAACGGAAGAGGAAAAGACGCGTTCGGGCACAGTCATAGCCTCTGGAGCCGGCGGTTTTCCGACGTTGACGGCAGGTACGCGGCTTATTGACGAGAAGGGGCCGCGTCGGGCGTCCCCCTTTCTGGTTTCCTCCTTCCTGTCGAACCTTGCGAGCGGACAGGTATCGATCCGTCACGGACTGAAGGGACCAATCGGCGCGCCGGTCACCGCCTGCGCTGCAAGCCTTCAGGCCATTGGTGATGCGGCGAGATACATTCGTTCCGGTGAAGCGGATGTCATGGTTGCCGGAGGCACGGAAGCCAGCATCGACCGGATCGCCTATGCAGCGTTCTGTGCCATCCGCGCCATGTCTTCAAAGCGCAATGACGATCCCTCACATGCCTGCCGCCCCTTCGACAAGGACCGGGATGGCTTTGTGATGGGTGAGGGCGCAGGTGTGCTGGTTCTCGAGCGCGAATCCCACGCCTTGGCACGTGGCGCGAAAATACTGGCTGTGCTCAGCGGATATGGCACCACGGCGGATGCGCATCATGTCACTGCAGCTCCGCAGGACGGGGAAGGTGGTCTGCGGGCCATGAAGCTGGCCATCCAGCGTGCGGGCCTTACACCTGACGATATCGGGTATGTGAATGCCCATTCCACATCGACCCCCATTGGCGACACTGCCGAAATCGCGGCGCTTGCCACGCTATTTGCCGGTCGCGGCAAGAGCCTTGGCGTGTCCTCCAGCAAGTCCATGTTCGGGCATTTGCTGGGTGGGGCCGGGGCTGTCGAATCCATCGCCTGCATTTGCGCGCTTCAGTCCGGTATTTTGCCTCCGTCCCGTAATCTGGAGACACCGGATGACGTTGTTTCCCAGTTCGATCTGATCCCGCACAAAGGTGTGAAACGGCAGGTCGATCATATCCTGACCAACGGCTTCGGCTTTGGCGGGGTGAATGCCAGCGCGGTTTTCTCGCGCGTTATCTGATCCTTCGGTTTTTCGATTGGTCCCTGATTGACGGCACTGAGAGCTAACGGCTTGCGTGTCCAGAATTTCCCGTATATGAGAAATTATCTCGAATTTGGGAGTTCTGATATGGATGTTGATGGCAAGCTGGGGCGGCGCATCGCAGATCTGCGGCAAGAGCGTGGGCTGACGCTGGATGCAGTTGCCGCCAGCAGTGGTCTCAGTCGCGCCACGCTGTCGCGGATCGAGCGGGGGGAGACCAGCGCCACAGCTGCAAGCCTCGGTCAACTCGCCAAGGCCTTCTCCATTCCCATGGCCGCCTTCTTCGGCGGGGCTGAGCCGGAAGGAAACGCGCTTCTATCGGCTCCTCTTCAGCCGGTCTGGCGCGATCCGGAAACAGGCTTTTTGCGCCGATCCCTTTCCCCGGCTGCTGCGGGGTATCGCGGCAGCCTGATCGAAGGGGAAATTCCGGCAGGACAGACAGTCGCCTATCCAGACACGCCGATTGCCGGACTGGAGCATCATCTGGTGCTGGTATCTGGCCAGCTCGAGGTCACCATTGGTGATGAAATCCATATTCTTTCTGAAGGTGACTGCCTGCGGTTTAGTCTCTATTCCGGCAACAGTTACAAGGCGCTGGGCGATCATCCTGCGCGCTATTATCTGTGTGTGATCCAGCCATGACAAAGCGCACCAACGTGACCATCGAAAAAGTTGCGGCAAGCGGGTTCCTTGCGCTCGTACCGCGCCTTGCCGAAATCCTGAAAGCCTGTGTGGAAGGGGGAGCCGGTGTCGGTTTTGTTCTGCCCGTGGCCCTGGACCGGCTGACAGCTTTCTGGGCCGGACAGCACGAAGCGTTGAAGGCGGGGACGGCCCATCTGCTTGTCGCCAGACTTGATGGGGAGATTGTCGGCACAGTGATGGTGTGCCATGCACCGCAGGACAATGGGCAGCACCGGGCCGAGGTGGCGAAGCTTCTGGTTCATCCCGATGCACGCAGGCGCGGCATCGCCAGAAGGTTGCTGGTGACCGTGGACAGCCTTGCACGCTCACATGGGAAGACGCTTCTTGTCCTCGACACGGTGACCGGCGATACGGCGGAAGGGCTCTATCCGCAGGTCGGGTATGAAAGGGTCGGGGTCATTCCGGATTATGCCCTGTCGCCGGAAGGTGTGCCCAATCCGACGACGGTTTTCTACAAGCGCCTTTCATCAGCCGTTTGAAAGCAGCGGTTTCCGGTTTGCCGGGTCTTCCCTCGAGCGGCTCCTTCGGCTAAATCCCGCTCCATGAGCAAGAACGCAAAAATCGACGACGCTGCCCGCTTGCCGGACATCATTCCGCCGGCGGTGATCCTGTGCGAACCGCAATTGGGCGAGAATATTGGAACCGCCGCCCGCGCCATGGCCAATTTCGGCTGGGTGGACCTGCGTATTGTCAATCCCAGAGATGGCTGGCCGAGCGAAAAGGCCCGTGCGGCAGCAAGCCGGGCCGATCATGTGATCGACAAGGTTCAGGTGTTCGACAGTCTTGAGGCGGCAATTGCCGACCTGACCTTTGTCTTTGCGACGACAGCCCGCTCCCGTGAAGTGCCGAAGCCCGTGCGCGGTCCGGACGAAGCGGCCGCCAAAGTCGTTGAAAACGGTCTTTTGGGACATCGTACCGGGTATATCTTCGGCCGCGAGCGCTGGGGCCTCAACAACGAGGAAGTGGCGCTTGCTGACGAGATCGTGACGTTGCCGGTTGACCCGGATTTTGCCTCCCTGAACATTGCGCAGGCTGTTCTTGTCTGTGCCTATGAATGGCGCAAGACCGCGACCGGCGGGGCTTTGCCCTTCCGTCTCAGCGAAGAGGTGCATCCGCCCGCATCCAAGGAAGATGTTGTCCGCTTCTTTGAACATCTGGAAGGCGCGCTGGATACGGTAACTTTTTTCCGTCCGCCCGAACGCCGCCCTCATATGGTCAGAACTTTGCGCAATATCTTCCAGAAGGCGGAACTGACTGATCAGGAAGTTCGCGCTTTGCGCGGTGTGGTGGCGGCCCTTGAGCGGCGCCAGACACGGCTGCGCAAGGACGAGAGTGACAACGGCGACGAGGCATAAATCATGACAGATGGGCGGCCAATCCTGATGTTTGATTCTGGAGTTGGTGGTCTGACGGTTTTGCGGGAGCTGCGTCTGCTGCTTCCCTATGAACCCATTCTTTATGTCGCGGATGATGCCGCGTTCCCGATCGGGGCGTGGGAGGAGGAGCCGCTCAAGGAACGGCTCCTCAATTTGTTAGACACGCTCATCCGCCGCTATCAGCCCAAAGCCAGTGTCATTGCCTGCAACACGGCCTTCACGCTTGCAGGGGAGGCGCTGCGGGCGGCTCATCCTGATCACCCCATTGTTGGTACGGTTCCCGCAATCAAGCCTGCGGCCGAGCGCACGGCTTCGGGTCTTGTCTCGGTTCTTGCGACGCCTGGCACGGTCCGGCGGGCCTATACCAAAAAGCTGATCGACAGCTTTGCCAGCAAGTGCCACGTCCGCCTTGTCGGCTCGGATCATCTGGCGTCCCATGCGGAACAGGAGCTGCGGGGCGAGCCTGTGAGCGACGATTCCCTTCGCGCCGAGATCAGCGCGTGTTTCCTGGAAAAAGACGGCCTTCGGACTGATATCGTGGTTCTGGCCTGCACCCACTATCCGTTCCTTGCCAACCGGTTTCGCCGTATCGCGCCGTGGCCGGTGGACTGGCTCGATCCTGCCGAGGCCATTGCGCGGCAGGTGGTACGGGTGCTTGGGGACGACCTGTCCGTCAGACCTGCGGACTTTCACGACCGGGCGGTTTTCACATCCGGACAGGACACGGCCGCGCTTCGACGTTTGCTTGCAGGGTTCGGGCTGGAATTGTCAGGCGGCCAGCAGCGTTTTTGACACAAGCCCCGAAATGGCCTGTTTCGCGTCGCCTTTCAGGCAGGCGATTTCCCGGTTCAACTGATCAGGATGCAGGGATAGGCCGGGCGGAATGCTGAGCACGGACACAGAGCAGTCCAGCAGCGGGAACTCTCGCTCCACCCCGAAGCGGTCCCGCGAGACAATGTGCCCGCGTGCCCGGTCTTCCGGGGAATAGAAGCTTTCAATGTCCCGCCGAAATGCGGTCTTCAGCTTTTCCATGTGCTCCAGAACGGTCTCGCGGCTTTGTCCGACAAGTCCGACGAAGAAATCGTCGCCGCCAATGTGGCCGTGGAAGCAGTTGCTGATATTGACCGTTCTTTGCAGCAATTCGCCGAACATCAGGATGGCGCGGTCGCCCTGACGGAAGCCGTATCTGTCGTTGAAGGGCTTGAAATTGTCGAAGTCGAGATAACACAGGTGCCGAAGCGTATCGGTCTTGTCGGCAGCCTCGATCAGGAACCGGGCAACGGCGGCATTCCCGGGAAGGCGGGTCAGCGGGTTCTGGTCCTGCGCCTCAAGCAGGCGCTTTTCGTGAATGATCTTCAACAGAGACGTTGCCGACAGAAAGCCCGCATAGCGGAAGTTCTCCGTGATGACGATGCCATCGGATTCCAGCGAGGCGGCAAAGGTCAGGAGCAGCGTGTTTGCGTCGGAATCAATGTCAGCGATAGGGCAGGAACGGATGAAGTTCTGCAGCGGCATTTCCAGAGCCTGATCCCGGTCTCGCTCGTGGATGTCAGTGCCATAGAGATAGGCCTTCAAATCGCGCTCGTGGATCAGACCGCGCGGTTCCTGATTGTCATCGACTACCGGAATGACGCTCTGGTCCTCACAGGCGACGACAAGGTTCAGCAGGTCCCGGATCGAGGCGTCAAAGCGGATCGTGTGCGCCTGAACCAGTTCACGGTGAATGTTCTGTTCCTCGCGCCTGCGTCTTTCCTGAAACGTCCCTGTTCTTAGATGCTCGTAAAAGAGACGGGACTGCGGGCGGGAGTGAACCGGATCGGCGATAAACGTCCCTTGCACCAGGTCGCAGCCCGCATCACGGCAAATCTTGTATTCCCGCTCCGTTTGAATGTCCTCGGCGACAATGCGCGCGCCGAGCACCCTTGCCAGACTTGTCACGGAAGTCAGCAACAGCCGCTTGCGCGGGCTGGTCTCGATACCGTCAAGAATATAGCGATCGATTGTCACGAAATCCGGCGACAGATCATGCAACTGCTGCAGGTCGGAGTTGCCGCTGCCAAACTGCGCCAGTGAAATCGGCAAGCCGCTTTGGCGGAGCAGGGCAAGACTGTGCTCCATGACCTCGCATCGCGGGCCCATTCGGTCACTCGCAAGGTCCAGCACGATATTGGCCGGAGCCAGCCCAGCCTGACTGATAGCCTGGGGCAGCGTGCTGCGCGGATCATGATCAAGCCCAAGGGCGCGTCCGTCAAACGGCACGAAGAGTTTTGTTCCTCGCGCTGCCCCCAAGGTTTGGAAGCTCTCGATAGCAAGACGAATGAAATCCAGCTCGAATTCCGGCAGCGCGTTAGACCCGGCTGCCTGGTTCCAGAGTTTCGTGATCAGCGATCCAGTCTGGCCGTCGGAGCCCGCCAGGTCGGCGCGATACCCGTAGACAACACCGGAACTTGTGTCGGCGAGGGGATGGAAGACGATGGACTGCCCGGATAAAACACTCTCGACAATATCCGTGGTGCTGCCGGGGCGGCGCAAAAAGAATGTAACTTCCCCGTTTGAGGGAGGCTCATTCCGGTCCGGTAAATCCGTCGAGCGTTCCATAACTTCCGGTTTTAATATCGGCTTTATATTGGTAATAGTTGCAATGTATAAATTATCGATTCTTAACAATTTGGAAATGCCTGCCAGCCGGTGAGGAGACAGATTGTTTGTGGCGCAATCAGCGGAAAAGCTGATAATTCCGCCGCTGTGGTTGACTTTATTCCCCGCTTTCGATACCACCCGCCGAGCTGTTTGGGGAATCCTCCAGACGGTCCACGCACCCGTGAGCTATTCCAGCCGGCGCCGTCTAGCTGGAGCTCTGTCGACCCATCAAGGCAATCCGTTGCTGCGAAGGGGGAAGGAGGGCGCGTTTCCTTGAAGAAAAACAACGCGTTAACCTAAGGAAACCGCGATGTCAAAGCGCCATAGCGTTAAGTACAAAATCGACCGCCGGATGGGCGAAAACATCTGGGGTCGTCCGAAGAGCCCGGCAAACAAGCGTGAATATGGCCCCGGCCAGCACGGTCAGCGCCGCAAGGGCAAGCTGTCCGACTTCGGTGTTCAGCTCCGCGCCAAGCAGAAGCTGAAGGGCTATTACGGCAACATCTCCGAAAAGCAGTTCCGCAAGGTCTATGACGAAGCCTCCCGTATGAAGGGTGATACGTCTGAAAACCTGATCGGTCTTCTCGAGCGTCGCCTGGACGCCATCGTCTACCGTGCGAAGTTCGTACCGACCGTCTTTGCTGCTCGCCAGTTCATCAACCACGGTCACGTCAAGGTCAACGGCAAGCGCGTCAACATCGCGTCCTACCGTGTTCGTCCGGGCGATGTGGTTGAAGTTCGCGAAAAGTCCAAGCAGCTCGTGATCGTTCTGGAAGCAATCCAGTCCGCAGAGCGTGATGTTCCGGATTACCTCGATGTTGATCACGGCAAGATGACCGCAAGCTACAGCCGCGTTCCGAGCTTCTCTGACGTACCGTATCCGGTACAGATGGAACCGAACCTGGTGGTCGAGTTCTATTCGCGCTAATTTCCAGGCGCCGAATACAGTTCTCGAAAAACCCCGCTGGAAACAGCGGGGTTTTTTGTGTTTTGAAGTGATTAATTTTGCCTTATCTTCATTTTATTTCTGCTGAGGATGAAAGCACTTTGTCCGCGATGCACTGATCCACTTTGCCCTCTAGATTTCGGTCTAGAGTTCCGGGAGGTGTCTTCCAGCCTTTTTCTTCGAATACGATATAAGCAACCCTCATTAGGTCTACTTGATAGCGTTTGCTCTCGAAATACTGTTCGCTCGGTATAATTACCTCGACTGGCGTTTGCAGTTCCAAAAGGCCATGTATGCCTCCAACAGCGCCGAAGATCGTCTTTACACAGGCTTCGGTGGAACTCTCGCACTCTTGTTTGCAGAGTTGAACAATTCCCTTTGTGTGGTTCGAGTGCATCAAAGCGACTGATGCAGCTGTTCGTGAGATGCTTTTTTCAGACTCGTTAATGAGACCAAAATTCAGTCTGCCTATGAGTTCTTTGCCCATTGTGTAGGCGCCTGCAAATTTTAGCTTATCAGATGGGGAAAGCATTGAATAATAGTGGCCAAGAACGACAAGTGCACGTAGATCATATTTGTCTAACTCATGTGCGAAGTTTTCCAGCGTAGCCATCGTTTCAGAAGAGATGGGTTTTCCAACTAGGAGGTTGTTCAGTGCAGCTATCCATAGAACAAATTTTGCACCATCAGACGATGTTTCGATGCTTGCGAGACCTACTAAGTCACTCTGGTTTCCCTGATGGAGTTGTCTGAACATATATCCCGTGGCTGGTCCGACTTCACCGAGTTCGAGTAATTCACGAATGCCCGGAACTCCGTTTTGTATGTTTTTAGCCTTCAGGTGGGCTGCGGCGATTTGACTATCCTTTTCGATTACAGATAGCCAAGAGGTACCCGACAGACCTCCCGGGGCTTTAAGCAGTGTATTGCGCTCCTTTCTCGACAAAGAAAGCATATAGGGTGAAAAAGCGCCTGGCCGGTCAGTTATTCGCCCCAACATTAGCCTAGCATTGGTGTCACCTTCTTTGGCTAGCGCAGATAGAATATTCAAGCTGGTTTCATCATCGTCCGACAACCATGCTTGAATAGCCGTCCTGAATTTTTCCTCCGTCGAGGAGGCATGTGTGGCGAAGGTCAACAAAAAGAAAGCAGCAATCAAGAATAGGTGTTTCACAATAGATTTCTCCGATGTGCAAGATTGTTTTTTGAGGTCTACTCAAGGGTGTTTTTAGAGTTTAACGATGTCGCTTTGATTTTCCATATTATAGTGAAGTGCTGCGGGATGAGCATTATGACTATCCCGATGTTCGGGCGAGCGTTCCCAAAACCTTGCCCCCCTTTCTGCAATCCGATAAACCGGCGCACACACGAAGGGCCTCTGGAGCAGGGGCGGTGGGCTTGGGTGCGGTGACATGAGTGATCTTTCCAGTCTCGGGGATGCGGCAGGAGATGTGCCGGTGTTGCTGCGCAATGCGCCATCGTCTGTCGAATTCAAGAAGCTGCGCAAGCGGTTGCTGCGCCAGACGCGTCAGGCCATCGATGACTTTGGAATGCTCCCCGAAAGTGCGCGCGAAACGCCGGTGAAGTGGCTGGTGTGTCTCTCCGGTGGCAAGGACAGCTATACGCTTCTGGCCGTCCTGCTGGAGCTCAAGTGGCGGGGCCTGCTGCCGGTTGATTTGCTGGCCTGCAACCTCGATCAGGCCCAACCGGGGTTCCCGACCGATGTGCTGCCGAAGTTCTTTGAAGACAACGGCATCGAGCACCTGATCATCCGCGAAGACACCTATTCCATCGTCACCGACAAGATCCCGGCCCACCGGACCTATTGTTCGCTCTGCTCACGCCTGCGCCGCGGCATTCTCTATCGTGTTGCGCGGGAAAATGGCTGCGAGGCTGTGGTTCTTGGTCACCACCGGGAAGACATTCTGGAAACCTTCTTCATGAACCTCTTTTATGGCGGGCGATTGGCCTCCATGCCGCCGAAACTGGTGAATGACGAGGGCGATCTGCTGGTCCTGCGCCCGCTGGCCTATTCGGCGGAAGGGGATATCGCGAAATTTGCGAATGGCATGGATTTCCCGATCATCCCGTGCAACCTCTGCGGCTCGCAGGACGGTCTGCAGCGCGAGGAAGTGAAACGGATGCTGCAGGGCTGGGAAAAGCAAAACCCCGGACGCCTTTCCATCATGGCAAGGGCTCTGGGCAATACGCGTCCCTCTCATTTGCTCGACCGCTCGCTGTTTGATTTTGTTGGCGTTCGTCCGGGAAATGCGGCAACGAGTGGCGGAGAGGCGGAAGAACCTTGTGGGGCGAGCCTCGCCATGACGCAAAAGCTGTTTGCCGCCGAATAGGGTTGGCCTATGAAAGCGTTGGACTGGAAAAATTGCTATGACCTAGCTATCTCTAGGTCATGTTGCAGACAGTAGAAGCCGTATCAAACGATTATCAGATCCTGGTCGAGCCAGCGTCCGGGTGGGTGGAAGCGCGCAGGGGAGAGGTCCTACTTGCCCGCACCAACCGTGCGCAGGTCATGTATGAGACGCGGCGCGAACCGGTCATCTATTTTCCCCTTGAGGACCTGATGGTTCCTCTGACCCCCGATCCCGATTTTCAGACATTTTGCCCGTTCAAGGGAACTGCGTCCTATTTCGATATCGAGGTTGAGGGCGCGCGTTTCGGGCGGGCTGTCTGGCAATACAAGCACCCTCTGCCGGAGAGCGCGGCGCTTGCCGGTTACATTGCCTTCATGCCCGGTGTGGCCGATGTCATCGACACCGGCCTTACCGAACTGAAAGTCTCACCGGGCCACAATATTTCAGGTCCCATTGTCGACTGGATGCTGCGCGAAGCGCCTGCTATCGGCTCTGCGGAAGCGCTGACCGCAGAACTCGGGCGCACGCTGGTCAGGAACGGGGTTGCCGTATTCCGGCTGAGCGTTCTCATCTGGTCGCTTCATCCGCAGATCGCCGGACGGCGCTATGTGTGGACCCGCGACGGCGACAAGGTTGAGGCGTTTGAGGCTTCTCACGAAGGCATCAGCACCAGCGAAGCCTACAAGACCAGCCCGTTTCATTATGTCTCGCAAGGCCTTGGCGGCGTGCGGCAGAAGCTGGATGTGAACCCGGAAGAGTTCCGCTTTTCCATCATGGGCGATTTGCGGGAGCAGGGGGCGACCGATTATGTGGCCATGCCCATGCCGTTTTCCGGCGGCCAGATCAACATTCTGACCATTGCAAGCGATCACCCGAAAGGCTTCACAACGGCCAATCTCGGCCTGATTTTCGAGTGCGCTCCAATCCTCAGTCGGCTTTACGAGGTCTTTGCGTTGAAGAGCAATGCGGAAGGCCTGCTGGAGACCTATCTGGGGGCGCGCACCGGGGCCCGTGTTCTGGGCGGAGAAATCCGGCGGGGCGACGGCGACGTCATCGATGCGGCCATCCTGTTTTGTGATCTCAGGTCATCGACCCGGCTTGAAAGCGAGCTGGGGCGAGAGGCCTATCTGGAATTGCTCAATCACTTCTTTGAGGTGACGACGGAGGTGGTCAATGCCCATTCCGGTGAAGTTTTGAAGTTCATCGGCGATGCGGTGATGGCCATCTTTCCCGTCACGGCGGGACAGGGCGAAGCGTGCCGTCAGGCTGTTCAGGCATCTCTGGAGATTGTCCGGCAGCTGGCGGAGCCGAAAAGTGATGCGCAGCCACCGGTGGAGTGCGGCATCGGCGTTGCCTTCGGCGATGTGACCTACGGCAATGTGGGGTCAAGGGAGCGACTGGATTTCACTGTCATTGGCGGAGCGGCCAATCTGGCGGCTCGGCTCAGCGACTATGGCAAGACGGTCGGTCAGTCCATCGTGGTGGCAGAGGGCGTCTGCAACGACCCGTCTCTCAAGCCGATACCGCTTGGCGAACTTGAACTGCGCAACGTATCGCGGCCCATAGGGGCCTTTGCCCTTTGTGCGGTTGACTGAGCCGTATGATCAGCGGACAGAGGCCGGGCCGTCGAAGCCGCCGGCCGGCTGGTTGCGGACGAGGATGACAAGACCTTCGTCCGTCGGCTCTGCATTTTTGGTGGCAACGCCGCCATAGCCCTTGCAAAGGTCTTCTGCGGACTTGCCGTCATGCGGCGCAAAAATGGTGATCTTGGTGCAGTCGACCCGGCGCAGTTCGCCGGTCGGCTTTTCAACCGTCATTGCAAAGGCAAAGCCGGTGAGTGCGGCTGCAACCGTCAGTGCTGATACCGTGATGAGCTTCATTTCCCCTAACCCCCTGGCAAGTGAACCAGTGATCTGAAAAGACCGGTCTGGCCCCTAGTCTGGGTGGAGAATGACCGTACGCAACTGTACTCACCCTGAAACGGGCATTCATCCTGCGTTCAGAATAGATGATTCGTCAGAATTTTCCGAGACTTCAAAGAAAAAGGCAGCCATATGTCGGCTGCCTTCTTGAAAATTCCAATTCAGGGGAGAATTTCCCCTGGTGAAACTCAGGCGCTTTGCTTGGTTTCAATGCCCTTGTCATTCAGGGTCTGCTGCAGTTCCTGGTTCTGGAACATTTCGCGGATGATGTCGCAACCGCCGACAAACTCGCCCTTGACGTAGAGCTGCGGGATGGTCGGCCAGTTGGTGAATTCCTTGATGCCCTGACGCAGTTCATCGTCTTCAAGTACGTTGATGCCCTTGTAGGGGGCGCCAAGGTAGTCGAGAATCTGAACGACCTGACCGGAGAATCCGCACTGCGGGAAATTCGGCGTGCCCTTCATGAACAGCACGACATCATTGGTCGATACTTCGTTCTTGATCCAGTCCTGGATGCTCATATCGGTTCGTCCTTGTTCAGCCGGGGGCTGGCCCGGTCGGAGAATGGAAGAGGTGAGGGACGTGGCCGGTTGCGGCAAAGTCCCTCCTTGTCTGGGATTAGTCCGGCGCCTTCGTCTGCAAGGCAAGGGCATGCAGCTCGCCGCCCATGTTGCCCTTCAGGGCTTCATAGACAAGCTGGTGCTGCTGGACACGGCTCTTGCCGCGAAAGGCCTCGGACACAACATTTGCAGCATAGTGGTCACCGTCACCGGCAAGGTCCCGGATTTCCACTTTCGCGTCCGGCAGGGCTGCCTTGATGAGCTCTTCAATATCATTGGCTGCCATTGGCATGTTGGGTGCGTCCTTCCCTCGGGTTTATTCCTGCGACCTAGCGCTTGGCGGTCATGTAGTTCGGGAACCAATTTTCATGCGCTTCGCGCAAAGTTTCAACTGATATGGTGAGGATGCCCTCAACAGTCAAATCCTTGCCGCCAGTGGTTCCGATATTATCGACGTCCACACCGGCGTCCAGCGTGTCTTCGATGATCGCGTCGACACGGTCTTGCGGAACAGTCACAACGTAGCGGCCCTGATCTTCACCAAAGAGAGCTGCGTGCGCCGGACCTTTCACCTTTACGGTTGCGCCGATACCGCTGGACATGGCCATTTCGGCAAGGGCAACCCCGAGACCGCCAGAGGAAATGTCATGAACGGCGGTCAGGCGGCCTGCACCAATGAACTGGCGGATGAGCTGGCCGTTGCGCTTTTCAAGGGAAAGATCGACCGGCGGGGGAGCGCCTTCCTCGCGGCCGAGAACGTCAGCCAGATATTGTGAGGCGCCCAGATGGGTTCCCTTGCCGCCAATCACGAGAATGGCATCGCCTTCGCCTTCAAACGCGGCCTTGGCGCGCACATTGACGTCCGGAAGCAGGCCGACGCCGCCAATTGCCGGGGTCGGCAGGATGGCCTGACCGTGGGTCTCGTTGTAAAGCGATACGTTGCCAGAGACGATCGGGAAGGACAGTTCGCGGCAGGCTTCGCCAATACCTTTGATGCAGCCAACGAACTGGCCCATGATTTCCGGCTTTTCCGGGTTGCCGAAGTTCAGGTTGTCGGTTGCAGCCAGCGGCTCGGAGCCAACGGCAGTCAGGTTGCGCCAGACTTCTGCCACGGCCTGCTTGCCACCTTCAAACGGATCTGCCTCACAGTAGCGCGGTGTCACATCGACGGTGAAGGCAAGGCCCTTGCGGCCACCATTCACACGGATGACGCCGGAATCGCCGCCCGGAGTTGCTGCCGAGTTGCCCTGAATAAGGGTGTCATACTGCTCATAAACCCAGCGACGGGACGATCCGTTGGCATTGCCCACGAGGGTTCTCAGAGCTTCTGCATAATCAGCGGGTTCGGCAATATCGGCAGCCTTCAGTACGGGGCGCTTTTCCGATTCGACCCACGGACGGTCATACTCGGGAGCTTCGTCACCCAGTTCCTTGATCGGGAGATCGGCAACAACCTCGCCCTGATGCTTCACCACAAAGCGGAGCGTGTCAGTGGTTACCCCGACAATGGCAAAGTCCAGACCCCACTTCTTGAAGATCGCCTTGGCTTCGCCTTCGAGCTCGGGACGGAGAACCATGAGCATGCGCTCCTGGCTTTCCGAGAGCATCATTTCATAGGCGGTCATGTGTTCTTCGCGAACCGGCACGCTGTCGAGGTCGAGCTCGATGCCGAGGTCGCCCTTTGCGCCCATTTCGACGGCGGAGCAGGTCAGGCCAGCAGCGCCCATGTCCTGAATGGCGATAACCGCGCCGGTTTCCATCAGCTCAAGGCAGGCTTCCAGAAGGCATTTTTCGGTGAAAGGATCGCCGACCTGAACGGTCGGGCGTTTTTCTTCGATGGTCTCGTCAAACTCGGCAGATGCCATGGTCGCACCGCCGACACCGTCACGGCCCGTTTTGGCACCCAGATAGACGACCGGCAGGCCAACGCCCTCGGCCTTGGAAAGGAAGATGCTGTCGGACTTGGCAAGACCGGCTGCAAAGGCGTTCACAAGGCAGTTGCCGTTGTAGCGGGCATGGAACTCGACTTCGCCGCCGACAGTGGGAACACCGAAGGAGTTGCCGTAGCCGCCGACACCGGCAACAACACCGGAAACAAGATGGCGTGTACGTGGATGATCCGGCTCGCCGAAGCGAAGGGCGTTCATTGCCGCAACCGGACGAGCGCCCATGGTGAAGACGTCACGCAGAATGCCGCCAACACCGGTCGCTGCTCCCTGATAGGGCTCGATATAGGACGGGTGGTTGTGGCTCTCCATCTTGAAGACAACCGCCTCGCCATCTCCGATATCCACGACGCCTGCGTTTTCTCCGGGGCCCTGAAGAACGCGCGGACCTTCGGTCGGAAGGGTCTTCAGCCACTTCTTGGAGGATTTGTAGGAACAATGCTCGTTCCACATGGCCGAAAAGATGCCGAGCTCGGTGAAGGTCGGCTCGCGGCCGATCAGGTCGAGAATCCGTGCATATTCGTCCGGCTTGAGGCCATGGGATTCGATGAGTTCGGGCGTGATCTGGATGGTGTTCGGGATCATGTCGGTCCGCTTAACTTGTCGGTCGGCCTGGCTCGCAGGCGGGAATGCCGCCGTGTAGCAGATTGTGTGAAGGAAGGGGAGACTCGGATATCAAAGAAATCGGGATTAATGCAGGTGAAAAGCCGGGCCTGGACCGCACTATGTATTTATTAAGCTGTTTCTGCGATGATTGACTGTAAGGCTTCCATTGGTAAAGGTTGTCATTAATGAATATATTTTTTTGAAAGTTTTGCCTAGCGCGGGCGTTAACTGAAATAGTAAATACATTGTTACTATTGGTTCCATTCGGTGATTTTACAGTGTAATTACGCTGGGTAATTTATTGAGGGCGATTTTTGATGCAGAGCAATCCAACCTTGCTGCCAAATAAGTTCGATGGCCAGCTAGATCGCTTGTCCTGCCTTATTTCGCGGTTTCGCGTTCAGGCGACTGTGGTCATGCCGAACAAGGTTTACGTCGAGCCTGCGAACTTCTTTGTCTTTGAAACCGCAGACAAGCGTATTGAGCTTATCTTTTGTCCGCATGTTGACACGCTGTCCGCTCTCAGCGGCAAATGCAGCAAGTCGATTTCCGGTGAGATCGTGGCTGCTGCGCTGATTTCAATTTCGGGGGCAGGGGAGCATCTTGTCGCAGCATTGCCCAAGACCATTCACGTCTCTCTGCACGATGTGCCGGCGCTTGAGGCCATCATTTCGCCTATTGTGGAGGAGGTGCGTGATCCTCGCTGTGGGGGGCAGGCGGTCCTGCTACGCCTGACTGAGGTCTTTGTAATTCGGCTTCTGAGGCACGTGGTATCGCAGCGTGGCACAAGTGTGGGGCTGCTGGCCGGGCTGGCGCATCCGCGCCTGTCGGTTGCCCTGGTTTCAATCCACGATGCTCCGACGAAACAATGGAGCCTGGAGGAGCTGGCAGACGTTGCCGGAATGTCTCGAACGCAGTTTGCCGTGACGTTCAAGGAAATTATCGGCGTGACGCCCGGTGCCTATATTTCCAATTGGCGCCTTGATATTGCCAAGTCGGAACTCGCAAGCGGTGTTTCGATCAAGGACGTTGCGAAAATCAGCGGGTTTTCCAGCACGGCGGCCTTTTCAAGGGCTTACAGTCGGCGGTTTGGACATGCGCCCAAATATGCCCGCAGTCCGATGGAGGCTCCGGGGCGGCAGATCGGCATAACCGATCAGGATGTTAGCGAACCGGCTTTTCCATCGCGCGCAGTTCATCACTGATATCATCAAGCTTGCGAGAGAGGACGGCTTCTGCGTCGCGCAGACCGCGGTTGTAGTAAACCGCGCCTAAGTGCTCGCCGAGAAAGTCGATGGCGCGTTCGGCATCCATGTTGCCGATCTCGACATCACATTCCCGCTCCAGATAGGAGCGGAGTTCTGAAGCCAGAAATCCACGTTCTTCACGAGAGAGGGTTTCCGGCTTCATTTCGAAGTTCCTGTTTCGCTTCAGGCAGCCGCCAGAATGCTTTCGAAGATGAGGCGTCCGTCGAGACCGCCATGCAGGGGCTCAACAAGGTTTTCCGGATGCGGCATCATGCCAAGCACGTTGCCCTTGGCGTTCATCACGCCGGCAATGTTGTTCAGTGATCCGTTCGGATTCGTGCCATCTGCATACCGGAACACGACCTGACCGTTGTCCTCGATGGACTTCAGTGTCTCTGCATCCGCAAAATAGTTGCCGTCGTGGTGGGCAACCGGGCAGCGCCACACCTGGCCCTTCTGGAACTTGCCGGAAAAGCGGGTGGCGTCCGTCACCGTCTCCAGAAGCACTTCCTTGCAGACAAAGTTGAGGCCTGCGTTGCGCATCAACGCGCCGGGCAGGAGGCCTGCTTCGGTGAGGATCTGGAAGCCGTTGCACACGCCCAGAACCGTGACACCTTTTTCCGCCTTGGAGACGAGGTCCTTGAGGATCGGTGAGCGGGCGGCAATGGCGCCGGAGCGCAGGTAGTCGCCGTAGGAGAAGCCGCCGGGAACAACCACCAGATCGACATCAGGAAGCGTGGCTTCGCCATGCCAGATGGACTGGGGACGCGAGCCGGTGATCAGTTCCAGAGCGGCGAACATGTCGCGGTCGCGATTGGAACCCGGGAAAATGATAACAGCGGTTTTCATGAGCGAAAGTTCCGATGCTGTGGTCAGAGAAGGAAGAAGACGGCGAGGGCGGCGCAGAACGCCGGAACAAGGATGAAGATCGCGGCCTTGATCGCCATGAATTTTACGGCGCGGGCGCTGTCTTCATCCATGGTTGGCCCTTACACGATCTCGATGGCGTAGTTCTCGATCACGGTGTTGGCGAGAAGCTTCTCGCACATCTGCTCCAGATTGGCCTTGGCTGCGGCTGCATCTGCGCCAGTCAGTTCCACATCGAAAACCTTCCCCTGACGGACAGAGCCAACGCCGTCAAAGCCGAGGCCGCCAAGAGCGCCTTCAATGGCTTTTCCCTGAGGATCGAGCACTCCGTTTTTCAAGGTGACGATCACGCGTGCCTTCATGATGCGGTTCTCCAAGGCTTTCAAAGCGGCGGTTAGGCCGGACAAACAGGAATGGGGCTCCCCATACACGAGGAGCCCCATCAACAAAAGACCTGATCTCAAGAAAAGCCGGGAATTGTCTGTCGGCCTTTCAGGATCGGCAGAGGCTTACTGAACGAGCGTCGGGCCGTTGACGGCCGGGCGGTCGTTTTCGATCAGGATGCCAAGGCGCTTTGCAACTTCCTGGTAGGCTTCAAGCATGCCTCCCATGTCGCGGCGGAAGCGGTCCTTGTCCATCTTCTCGTTGGTCTTGATGTCCCACAGACGGCAGCTGTCAGGGGAAATCTCGTCGGCAACGACGATGCGCATCATGTCGCCTTCATAAAGGCGGCCGCATTCGATCTTGAAGTCGACGAGGCGGATGCCGACGCCGAGGAACAGACCGGAGAGGAAGTCGTTGACGCGGATGGCGAGTGCCATCATGTCGTCGAGTTCCTGCGGAGAGGCCCAGCCAAAGGCGGTGATGTGCTCTTCGGCGACCATCGGGTCGTCAAGCTCATCGGCCTTGTAGTAGAACTCGATGATGGAGCGCGGCAGTTGCGTGCCTTCTTCCAGACCGAGGCGCTTGGCGATGGAACCGGCAGCCACGTTGCGGACAACGATCTCGAGCGGAATGATTTCCACTTCGCGGATCAGCTGTTCGCGCATGTTCATGCGGCGAATGAAGTGCGTCGGAATCCCGATCGCATTCAGATGATTAAAGATATACTCGGAAATCCGGTTGTTGAGGACGCCCTTGCCGTCAACAATCTCGTGCTTCTTGTTGTTAAAGGCGGTGGCATCGTCCTTGAAATGCTGAATCAGCGTGCCCGGTTCCGGGCCTTCGTAAAGGATCTTGGCCTTGCCTTCATATATGCGCCGACGGCGATTCATGGGTACGTACCGTGTATGTTTGAGGAAATCCATATAACGGGGGTTCTTTCCTAACCTGTCGTTTGTCCTCCCCTTGTTGCGCGGCGTCACTCGCGCAAGCTGGGGGAAACTCTGGGTTTGGGCCCCGTATCAGCGGCGCGGAACTTACCCGAAGCAGGGGAAAAGTACAATCGGTCGCTGAAAATGAATGAAATAACCCTCATCCTTTTGCATGTAAGGCTTCTTCCTGCGTTGATTTGCGCACCTCCAGCCGATATGCAGGTGGCCAAATCGTTCCTATATGGAAAGCATAGAAGCATTCCAGACATTCGGGAGATACCGAGATGAGCACGTTCGACAAGCGCGAAGAAGGTTTTGAGAGCAAGTTCGCGCATGACGAGGAGCTGCGGTTCAAGGCGACCGCACGACGCAACAAGCTTTTGGGCCTTTGGGCTGCCGATCTTCTGGGCAAGTCCGGCACGGACGCAGAAGACTATGCAAAGGAAGTTGTCCGCTCCGACTTCGAAGAGCCGGGTGACGAGGACGTGTTCCGCAAGATTCGCGGCGACCTTGATGCCGCTGGCGTCGAGCTGTCCGACCATCAGATCCGTCGCACCATGGACGAACTGATGCACACGGCTGTCGATCAGATCCAGAATCAGGGCTGATCGACCGAAGGTTCAGGTTTTTGAGCCCTCGCCATCGGCGGGGGCTTTTTTTGTTCAAAATGACCTTGTTGGTTCGCCCGGTTCCGGCTTTCATCCAGCTCACGAGAGTTTGGAGGAACCTGGAATGTCCGATCACAGATCGCTTGCAGCCAAAATGCGCGACGGGGAACATGTCGTAACAGCCTGGTCGCTTCTGCCGTATCCGATTGTCTCCGAACTTCTGGGCCGAAATGGCTATGAGGCCGTGACCCTCGACATGCAGCACGGCATGCACGACATCGCCAGCATTCGAAACACGGTCGTCTCTCTTGCCCTTGTGGGCAGCCACAGGATTGCACGCATCCCGGTGGGCGACTTTGCTTCGGCAAGCCGACTGCTCGATCTGGGAGCGGAGGCCATCATTGCGCCGATGATCAACAGCAAGGCCGATGCGCAGGCCTTCGCTGACTTCATGAAGTATCCGCCTGTCGGAAAACGCAGTTGGGGACCGCATCGCGGAGCAACGATCTCGGGCCATGATGTCGGGCAATATCCGGCGCTCGGGGATCGGGATACGCTTTCGCTTGCGATGATTGAAACGCCCGAAGCGCTGGCTGCACTGGACGACATTCTGTCCGTGCCCGGTCTTGATGGTGTGTTTGTCGGGCCTGCGGA
Source organism: Roseibium sediminis (assembly GCF_008711325.1). Classification (GTDB taxonomy): domain Bacteria; phylum Pseudomonadota; class Alphaproteobacteria; order Rhizobiales; family Stappiaceae; genus Roseibium; species Roseibium sediminis. The sequence goes on along the minus strand of NZ_VXDB01000016.1, from coordinate 319 downwards.
CTTGTCCCTGACGGTTGCAAAGGGGGCGGGCATCGACCCTACCGGCAAGGCGACCATGGACGCTGCAGCCCACATCGCTGCCCGTACACGGGCTGCCGGCAAAATCGCCGGGGTCTTCTGCGTGTCTGCGGACATGGTCGTTGAGACGCGAGCCATGGGCTATCAGCTGGCAGCGCACGGTGTTGATACTGCTATGCTGAGTGAAGCGGCTGCTGCCATGCGCAGTGAGGTCTAACAGGCTGCTGAACAACGCCTTGCGTTTGCGCAATCTCAGTCCTGCGGTTTGATTTTGGACGGTTTGAGCAGCCGCGGGCGCCGG
>NZ_VXDB01000015.1 GCF_008711325.1 Roseibium sediminis | reverse complement strand
ACCAGATGCACCGCCGTCATTCAAATCCCACAAACACCAGATTCAGTCATAGCTCGACGGCTGCCAACGCTCGATAAAAGCATCAATATCGCTAGACATAAAAAAGCTGCACTCACATTCCTAGAAAACGAGCGCAGCTTAGACCAAAAGCGGAATGCAGGTATAGATTTTATATTGACCAGAACTTCCAGAGCCCCATGATTTTGGATGGACAAACACCGGCAGACCGCTTTGTCATCTGCCCGACTGTCTTGCGGCTCATCTCGCCAATCAATCTACCATACCAAGACCCGGCCATTACGAGCTGAACGCGCCATATGCTCCGCGGTAATCGATTACCCCAGCTCCGAAATCCAGACTTACGCGGAACCGGACGCCCATGATTTCAAATCCGTTCTCGCTGGCCATTTGCGGACCTGGTGCGCCAGACAAGTAAGCATGCTCGAGAACCGGATAATTCGCCGGATCGGCAAAGACGAACCAACTATCGTCTTCAATCCTTGGCTCCACAAGAAGTTCAAGCCGGTTTGTGAAGGGATTCACATCGCCGGTCGTTGCAGCATAAATGGCCGCCAACTGCTTTTCTGCAGTCGTTTCCAACTCCGGCCCAACTACCAGATACTTCGGCTGAACGCTCAGGAACGGACGATCCTTTTCACCATTATCCAAGGCCCGTTGAGTGCGCATTGCCCTCCGCGCTGCGGACAGGGTGTCTTCCGATAGGGGCGCGGGAGCGACAGCGAGATTATTGTGATCCAGGTGAAAGAGGCTTTTGCCGGTTTCATCCATGATCGGGTTTGACTTGAGAAGACCGAAAACAAGTCTGTTTTCGGTTTCCGCAGCCATTCGGCCGGCTGTTCTGGAGAAGTCAGCAAAAGCATCAAGATCATCATTGATCAATGCCTGCCGCGACATGGAGAAGATCCGCGCAAACGTGTCCAGCTTGTAGCTTTCAGCGCCAACTTCCGCGCGTGTTGTATGACTGACCTCGCCAGCTTCGTTGACCTTTTCCAAAAGCCCCATATCGGACAGGCGAATGCCTTGTTTGGATCTGAAATCCGAGAGCAAAATCGACCGGGTTAGCATTCGACGAACCGGACTTTGCGCAAGCTGGAAATTCTCATGAAGTACGCGCCTTCCGGCGGACTGAAGCAACATCGGAAAATCACTCGTTGTATGAGCGGCGAAACTCCGTTCCAGAACCTCATTTCGCGTCAACTGCCGAGTATCGATATTCCGTTCTTCGAGACATACCCGCGCAAGATCGGCCAGGCTTTGCTCCATCAAATGGCGAGCACTATCGGTTGGCTGGACTCCAGCCATTCGAGCGTACACCGCCTCTTCAACAGCACGGCGACTACTACCTTTTTCCATATCCATTGCGGCAATGCCAAAAGTGGGCGCTTTTTCCTCTTCGTCTGCGAGATAGTTCAGAACTGCCGCGCGGAAGGCATCTATATCAACCCCATTATCAATTGCCTTGCTGACCATTTCAGCTGGCAGATCGTGGCGTACGGCGATTGCCTCAATTTCACTTATAAACTCTGGCACCGCGGCATTACCGGATTTCGGAGATGACATGGGATGTTTCCTCGTTCGTGCTATTGGATCGGCTGGTATTGGGACAATAGACAGCTCCAACGGCTCCCAGTCCGTCACGAGCCGCAATGAAGTTCCGTTTTCCGTCTCGGTGTCTTGCGTGCTGTGCACCCGGTAGCCAACGCTGACCGCAAACGGATGGCCGTCGGCAAGATCCGCAAGTATCCGAGCACCCCGGTTGTTTCTGGAGAGTCGAATGGTTGCGTAGGCAGAAGTTCCGTCAAATCGGACTGATCCCGGCACCACGGTTCCAAGGCGGTCTTCGATGGAGCCGTTTGAGTGGTTGTCTAAAACAGACATGGCTCCACTCTCAAGCCGATCCAATCTAACCGCCTCAGGGGTCATGGAGAGTTCTTCTAAATATTCACCCTCGAAGTCTCTGCGTCGAACACGTGTATTCGAGGCCCAAACAACCTCGACCGTGCCTGCTTCGCTATCGAACGTCGGCGCCCCTGGTAATGATGCTGAGCGAAAAAATGAAGGGCCCATCTACGCAGACCCGGCAATTTCACTTCTTAGGACAACGAGTCTCGACAGACGTTCCACATCGCATTCAATGTCGTTGGCCAACGAGTTAAGCTGAAAGGCGAGTTCGCGCATTTCGCCAGGGAGAAGCGCAACTTGAATTGCCCACCGTTCGCCTTGAACCGTGGTCGATACTGAAACCGTTCCATCCGAGTTCAGATCAATACCATCAGCTTCAACCATCAGAAAACCCTCAAAAATCCCTTGAACTCTAAATTACCATGAGAGAACCCGTAATCATTAGTAAATAAACAATATTATCAACGTTTTTTCATTATCTATTCTTCACTATTTTTCATAACTTCACAAAACTACACAAAAACGATGAGGAAATAGGCGCTCTCGCAACAACACTACCCAAGCATAACTTAAAAATTCCTCTAAAGAGGAGATAAATCCATGTTTTTAATAAGATATTTTCAATAAGATTTGTTCAGGGAGGACGAAAATGGGAATCGGAAGCGACGTTTTTATCGGTCAAAATACGCTCAAATACTGCGCTGCCGCCGCCCCGCGGTCGGGGGCCCTCCAGAAAGAACCTATAGCCACACGCCCTATTGCGTTGATATTGTGAGAGTTTTCCGGTTGCGTGCGCGATATGATCCACTTGGTTCTAGGCGTACCAGTGAGCGCAAACGTTACATTCAGATGCAGGCACGCTATCGCCGCTTAAGTATTCCCCCACCGTAGAGCGGGGGCGCTGCGCGCCTTTGGTGTTGTCACTATGTGGATGAATAGCGGGGAGTGGTAGGGTAAGACCCGGCGCCCCTTTCAAGAGAGGCCGCGGAAGCATCATCAAACTCAAATATCGATGCTCCCCTCCCAAAATATATATAGCAGTCTCCGAACGGGTACTGGTTTCCAGTCTCTAATATACCAATTCGGGAGCCTGTCAGTACCCGGTCAACTACTGAGATAGAGACCCATTTGGGTACTGAGGAATTTTTGTCTCAGCGGCGGTAAGGCATACCCGCTTCCTTCGCCCTTGATTTCGCTTTTCGGATCTTTGCGTCTGCATCGGCCTTAGTCTTTATCCGGCGCCACTCGTTGGTTGGCTGTAAATTTCCGTTCACCCAAGTCAGACGGTATTTCGAAGGCTTACGATGGATCCCATTTGCACCTCTGCCCTGAGCAGAAATTTCAATAAATCCCAATTCTTCAAGTATCCGAAGTGACTTGGAGATTGCTTTTCTGCTAACCCCATATCCAACAAAATCTTCATAAGTAACGGTCAAATTCCCGTTCTCACGCGCTCCTTGGTTACAATGTTCAAGCGCAAGCCGAAACAACACACGCAGTTCACTGGCACCAAGCATTTTCCAAGCTGGAGATTCTAGTATCTCTCTGGTTAAGGCAATAAACGGCCCTTCAATTTTTTGCTTTTTGAAAGAACCAGAACTCCGACCATTTGGAAGGGTCTTTCGCGTATTCTGATAGCTAGACATTGACCTCTGCCAAATTCCACCAGCGAACCCTGGACGATTACAGCATGTACTCCCTGGTACATTGGCGAAGACCTAGCGATCGGTTGTAGCTTGCACACAATTGATCAAGTTGAATCTAGCCTGTTCACAAAGATCCAAATCATCACCAAGCCGGAGCTTTACCCTTGTTCGGCCGAGCTCCTCCTCCCAGTCCTCAAGAACCATTTCGACCGTCCCCCCAATTCCAGCCATGAAATGCTTTAGCGCGCAGCAAGCAATATCCATCCAAAGCAGAGAAGGCAGAGTGGCTAAAAACGAGCAACTGACCGCTCGTTCTGCAAAAGCAAATGACTCGGCCAGACTCACAAGGTAGAGATCCTCTGGCTTGGCCGGAAATGTGCGTCCATGCTGCACAACTGGGCTACCAGCGTGCGCACGAACTGCTTTCGAAATTTCAGCCGGACGTATAAGCGTTGTGGCTAAATCCACCAGATCGACCCAGGGCGGCGCATGTCTTTCATACGGACTTTCCCAAAACCGCAATTGGTAAGAGCCCCTTGGGGTAGAGACGGCGGTTTCATAAGTGATGGAAACCATAAGATTTCTCCTAGATTGAGCATAGTTTCTCGATCCCAAACCTTACGGACTGGGTGAAAGAGATAGGTTTTAGGATTCATGGCCAAGTGCCGCACAACGCACCTGTCGAAGGTGGTGAACGAACAGCCTACTTTTCGCCGTTAATGGCTGTATCTTTAATCAAGCGACCCAGATAAAAATGGCTCTGTCAGCCCTCTATCAAGCCATCAGCCAAAAAGTTGCATAGGTCTTCAGTCGTATATCGGACAGCTTTGCCGAGCTTTCGATAATATGGAGGTTGTTTTCTGAACCTTCTCATTCTTAAAGCTCGCACTGAAAGACCGAGTATCTGGCTGGCTTCGCCCTCGTTGAGCAAATGCGGCAAATTGGGGTCCGTTGATAAAGCGTTATACAACGCCTGCCCGCGCTTACCCTCAGCCACCCAGTATTTAAGGCGGAGGTTAAACACTTCATGCGCGCCTGGTTTGAAGTTCATGTTCATTTGTGTCTCCTTTCATTAAAAGGTGACTAATGGTGTTTTAAATAGAAAAAATGTCAAACTGAGAAAAGTCCAAAATATCCATTCTTGTAGACTTTAAATTCCAAATATTGGAAATAATTCTAAAAAAAATAATACAACCAAATTTTCAAAAAAATGCGGTTTTGCTCAACACAGACGAGTCGTCACATGATATGAAATATATTTCATATACTTAAGAAGCAACTTTCGCATAAGTTGTAGATACCTAACTAAATTCTAAAAAATGAACTTTGATTGACTTAAGAACGGCACAATTTTGGAAAAAGTCCCTGTGGATAAACCTTGTTAGTTCTTCTGAAACTCTCTTACCTCACACGTCTCCCGGTCAAATAGATTTATTGCATTTGCCGCTCGCTCTGCACCTTTTCGCGCCAACGTTTCAGCGCGTTCGACATAACGTTCGGCCATTGCGGATGTTCTCCAACCAAAAGCCTCTCTTAATTCCATTGTATTAGCCCCTGAGATCGCGGACCAAGTGGCTGCCGTATGGCGCAAACCGTGGATGGTAATGGGTTCAATCCCTGCCGATCTGCAAACCTCCTGCAGCTCTTCTCTCAAGTTTTTGCGGCACAAGGGAGCATGCGGAGACCGGAGATGGAACACATATCCACTACGACTAGGCTGGCGGTCTATTATGGTAGCTGCATCCGAAGAAAGTGACCTTACCTGAGCGCCGGTTTTGGTATCATCCAACGAAGCAATTTGACGTTTTAAATCCACGCTAGCCCATCGAAGGCTCAATGCCTCAGATAATCGCCAACCGCTCACAGCTAGAAATCGAATTGCTTCGGAGTATGGCCCTGTTCGTTGCGATAAAGCCGACTTGAATGCCGGTAGATCATGTTCATCGATCCACTCTTCGCGCTTCTTCTCAGGAAACTTCTTCACTCCTGTCGCTGGATTATCCGCTCGCCACTCACGCTCCATCGAATAAGTGAACATCTTACTCAAGACTGCCAAGCTTCTATTCGCAGAATAAGGTGTCTTGCGCATGCTCAAATGCCAGTCACGAATTTCACCGCGTGTGACCTCTTCAACCTTATGATCCGAGAATACAGGTAGAATTTTGTTTGTTAGGAGGTGGGTGTAGTCTTTGGCAGTCGAAGGCTTAACTGACGGCAAATGATCTGCTCCAAATCCATCAGCCAAATCGCGGATAGTGCGTGAAGCCTTTCTAGCCTTCTTTGCGTTGACTACTCGTTCTCCCCGGGCCCGGGCTTCTAGAAGCCTTGAAGCTTCTGAGCGTGCAGCTGCAGCCGTCCAAGGATCTTTCCATTGCCCGATGGTGACCTTGATCGTACGCCTTTTTCCATGTGTTCGTTCCTGATAGATCACCCAAAATGAATGGCTAAGAGAGCCATCTGCCTTTCGGCGAACGCGTACGGCGAAACCCGTCAATTGGGAATCTCTCACCACAACTTCGCCAGATGGGCCAGGAGCAATGCGAGCAATTGCAGCTTCAGTAAGTTTCATAATCAGACAGTCCTGTGGGGGATGCTATAGGGTATGCCAGTTCAGGAAAATTAGCGACTTTTCCGGTATATGGGTAGATTATAATCAGTGCATTTTAAATTATTTTTCAGTCACTTAATATCACGTCAGACCACTTGCTTTCACAGCTATGCTCAAACTCTTAATCAGACGGTCCTGGGTTCGAATCCCCGTGCACCCACCATTCCCTTCCCTTTGAAATAAAAAGCTTTTTCGCCGCAAGGCGCAATTTTTGCGCTGCGTGTGCTTCTGTTCGCCTGCCTGCACAGATCTCGTTTTACCTGCGAGAAACATCCGGAAAATATTATCAAGACTCCGAAAAACAACCATGTGTGAAAGCACGCGTTAACCATAACCGCTTAGGTTTCCCCTGCGTCTTTTTTGTTTTTTGGAGTATTTGGGGTGTTGAAACAAGGGCTTGCCGCTTGCGGCATTCTGATCTCTATGAGCTGCGGGCAAGGAGAGGCTGCGGACATCGGTGGCGGCTATACAAAGCCTCCGGTCGCTGGCACCCAGCTTCGCGGCTCCTTTGGAATGAGAACATGGTTCAGCTCCGTAAAGGCTGACTACGACCACGCCGACATTCATGTTTTTAACGCTGAAGACATCAACAGCATATCGACTGAAGCCTATTATCGGCTGGAGAGCTCTGCCACACGGTTCTATTTTCAGGGAACCGCTGGCATTGGAGCCAATATGGGCGGCCGATTCAAAGGCCCCTACGTCGTGGACCGGGATCTCGGCAACAGCGCATTTGGCTACTTCAATGCAGATCTCGGATTTCGTGCATTTGACCTGAAGGGCCACACGCTGGGTGCCTTTGTCGGATACCAATATGTCCATGACAAGTTCAAGACCCCATCGGTAAACCGCTACTACTATTATCGGAACCCTTCCTGGCTGCTTGGCCGTCTGGGTGTTTCCGGCCACGGACAGTTCACGGACAAATTCGGTTGGCACGCAGAAGCGGCCTATATCCCTGTAGGCAAGATCGACACCGGTCAAAACGTGGAAACCAGCAAGGAAGCCAAAGGGTATCAGGCTGAAGTGTTTCTCACCTATTCCCCAACCGAAGCATGGTCACTTGGCCTGGGCGCCCGGCATTGGCGTTTCGAGGGAGAGCTGGAACGAAGCGGCCAGAAATTCACCGTCGACTACACACGATCAGGCTTGCTTCTGGAAGCGGCATACAGGTTCTAGGCTCCTCTGTACCAACCCCGCATGCAAAAACCCCGCAGAAGCTCTCCACTTCTGCGGGGTTTGTTGTGCTTTTCGTATGACCGGGTCAGACGACTTTGCGTACCTGAGTCAGGAATTCCCCGACTTCCTTGCGCATCATCTCACCCTTCTGGGCAAGTTCGCTGGAGGCTTCCAGAATATGTCCGGCAGATTCCTTGGTATCGGAAACCACCTCGCTGATGCGGCCGATATTCGAGCTCACCTCGGCAGTGCCCTGAGAGGCTTGCTCGACGTTGCGGGCGATTTCGTTGGTCGCAGAGCTCTGTTCCTCAACCGCCGCCGCGATCACGGACGCATATTCGTAGACGTTTGAAATCGTGGTCCCGATTGTGCCGATGGACGCAATAGCCTGCTGGCTTGCAGCCTGGACGCCGGCGATCTGGGCACGGATCTCTTCCGTCGCACGGGCGGTCTGGTTGGCCAGTTCCTTGACCTCGGCAGCAACAACCGCAAAGCCCTTGCCGGCTTCCCCTGCCCTTGCCGACTCGATTGTCGCATTGAGAGCAAGAAGGTTGGTCTGGTCGGCAATCTCGGCAATCAGGTCGATGACCTTGCCGATCTTGTCGGAAGCGTCGGAAAGACCTGCAATGTCGGAGGTGGTCTTTTCCACTTCCTTCACGGCGCTGGCAACAACCTGCGAGGACTGGGTGACCTGCGAGTTGATCTCGGCAACAGAGTTGGTCATCTCTTCGGTAGCAGCTGCAACCGAGCCCACATTGTTGGACGCCTGCTCGGCAGCCGAAGACACCGCATAGGCCTGATCGCTGGCTGCAGCCGTGTTCTGCTCAAGCGTTCTGGCGGATGCTTCCAGCTCGGTGGCGGCAGAGGCAACCGCTCCAACCACTTCACCCATGCGGGCCTCAAAGCCCTGAACGACTTCGGTGAAGGACAGAACGCGATTTTCCATCGACTGCATGGCGTTGTTGATCGTCGCCGCAGCCTCTCCAAACGTACCGGTCATCCCCCGTTCGGAGATCTTGCGGTAGTATTTGTTCTGCGCAACATATTCTAGCGCAGCGCGGGTTTCACGAACATAGGCATCGGTCCGGTCGATCATGCGATTGATCGCATGCATCAGCTCGGCGGTTTCGCCCTTTTCCGTGATATTGATAATGCGCGCTTCGAAATCGCCGTTTGCAACAGCTTCGCAAACTGTCAGCGCCTTTCTTATCGCGGCCTTGTTACCACCTGAAAATATCATCGTTGGTTCCTGATTCTTTCGATCGTCTTTGATGATCGTTCCAAACGGCGCCTAGAGCGTCGCGATGAATTTGTCGTAAGGAACGTTATGTTCCTGCAGCATGCGATGAACCATCGCGTTGGATTCCACCAGCCCGAGCTTTCGGTCGGAATGGCGCTGCTCTTCGGCCAGAAGGCTGCGGTAGAATGGCTGGATCGTGTTTTCCAAAATGGTGCGATCCGGAACGCGGCGGTTGGAATGGTAACCGACAATCTTGCCATCGCGGGTTCGGCTTGGCGTCACATGCGCCAGAACCCAGTAGTGGTCGCCGTTCTTGCAGCGGTTGACCACATAGGCAAAAATCTCCTGCCCTTCCTGAATGGTATCCCAAAGAAGCTTGAAGACGCAGCGCGGCATTTCCGGATGGCGGATCATGCTGTGCGGCTGTCCGATACATTCAGCTTCGGTGTATCCAGCCATATTGAGGAAGACATCATTGCAGTAGGTCATGCGACCCTTCAGATCAGTCTTGCTGACAATGATCTCGTCTTCACCAAAAAAACGCTCAACACCGGTGACGGATAAATTACGTGCCATGTGCCCTTTCCCCTTGGGGTTCCCGCTTCGGACCTCTTCTACACCCCCACGAGTTACCCAGAGTTGCCGAAGACTTCCAACCTATAGTGGTACATGACTGTTAATTTTCCCTGACCTTACGCTTGGTAATTAATACTACGTATTCCACGTTATACTTCTGAAAGACACACGGAAACATGCGGAAAAAATAAATACCGGCCCCATTCTTTGCGAGGACAGCAATAATTGCATTAGACAATCAGAAGTTGTAGAACGTCGCAATTCGCACCAAATACCCACCTTGGATGTGAGCACGTGGTTCTTAAATTCGACAAGGTTTGGCATTCGCCAAACCCTGCCACAAAGCTGCAATTTGGTGCTGTCCGGGCAAGACCCGAGAGGAAAGACAAGTCTATTCTTCAGCTGAGCCCCAAAAGGCATCTTCTTCATCTTGCCTCGAAGAGAACAAGCGGACCTCGACAATCTGGTCACTTTCCAGACGAAGCACGTCTACTCCTTGCATCGACATCGCCCTACCCGCCGCTTGGGCAGAAAATGCGATCGGCACAGCAACGGTTCCGCGATTTGGCATGAGGTCACCAACTTCATCTATGCGGAATGTACCGTTGGACACCTCCATCATTCCGCCGATCATCGACAGTACATCCTGAAGGCCAGTATGCGTTCCGGAGAACCTGTTCTGCCCCGGCTGATGCCAAACGACATCCGGAGCCAGCAGCTCAGTAAGCGTTCCAACATCACCAGTCTGAACCGCTTCAAAATAGCGGCGGGCTGTTTCGATGTCATTTTGATCGCTCGTCAACATCACACAATCCTTTCCATGGTTAGGCACCAACTCGTCTGGGCCGGAGATTGACATCCCACGGCGCCAAACATATCTACCTATCAATAGATAGTCAGCCAGGAGATGGGTAATGTCGGATCAGATTTCAACTGCAACAGATGCAAGGGGACTTTCGGTCACCGGCCTCACAGCCACCCAAGTCAAAACATACGATCAGATCCTGAACGACATTTATCACTATGTGCCAGGTACGGTCGGCCAACTCGAATCCCTGCTGGAAGAAGCTCCGGAATTTGTCCTGGGCAACGTGCTTCGCGGATACTCGATCATGACCGATGGTTCGGCGTCCGGCACAACAGTCGCCCAAGGCTATCTTGAAAGAGCAAGAAAACTGACTTCCGCCGTGACGGAACGCGAGCGACTTCACATTACAGCGCTCGGTCATTGGGTCTCCGGTGAACACGAGGGCCGCAATGCAGTCTGGGAGGAAATCATCGGCAAATGGCCGATGGACCTTCTGGCCTACAGGCAGTTGACCGGCGCGCTGTTCTGGAGTGGCGACAAGAAGAGACAGCTGACCGCAGCCATTCAGACTCTCCCGTACTGGTCACCGGAAACACCGGGCTATGGTCTGATTCTTGGCCCCCTCGCCTTTGCCCTGGAAGAAGCTGGCCGCTTTGCCCTGGCAGAAAGATATGCGCGCGAAGCCCTGGAGATCCATGCGACAGACCTCTGGTCGCTTCATGCCCTTGCGCATGTGTTTGAAATGCAGGGACGCAGCAAGGAAGGCGAGGCTCACATCGAGAGCGTGGCAGGCAAGCTGAACGACTACAATCTGTTTCGGGGTCACATCTGGTGGCACCTTGCCCTGTTCAAGATGGCTCAGGGCAAACTGGACGAAGTCTTGGGGCTCGTGGACAAGGAGATCTACCCGAGAACCAGCCTTTTTTACCTCGATATCCAAAACGCCGCCTCCATGCTGTCGCGGCTCGAGTTCCAGGGCGTGAATGTCGGTGACCGCTGGGACCGGATTGCCACTGCATCCAGAGAAACGCTGGGCGACCACACTGTACTGTTCACTGTTCCTCATCAAGCAATGGCGCTGGCTCGCTCGGGAGAAGGAACCCACATTGCCAGTGCGCTGGCTCAGTGGAAGGCCGCCGGTAACAGCACGAATGGACAGTCGTTCCTGGCCGCCAGCGCAGCAGAAGCGATCGCAGACTTTCATCAGGGTCGGTTTTCCGGTGCATTGGAAAAGCTGTCGCCACTGCGGTTTGAGCTTTCAGGCCTTGGAGCCAGCCACGCCCAACAGGACATCTATTATCAGTACATGGTCATGGCAGCGGCGGAACTGGGAGATATTCCTCGCACCAAGTCTCTCTTGCGCGAGAGAATTGCCAATCGGGCCGAAACCGAAGCCGACTGGACTGCGGTCCAAGCCAGACTGGCGGAGATTGAAAACATCCGCACCAAAGCAGACGCAAGCCTTGTTCTGCGCCGCGGCATTTAACGCACGTCTCGCATTCACTGGATCACTCGACGTGCTCTAAATATGTGATTTGGCGCATCTCCTGACGGCGAACCGATATCGACTTCGCCTGGAAATGCTCCAGAGCCCATCAAACAAAAAAGGAGCCGGTTTCCGGCTCCTTTTCAAATCACACGTCCTTAGCCCCTCAGGCAGAGCGTCACATCTTCTTCTGGACCTCTTCCAGCTTCTCGGCAACGTGAAGCAGCAAGGTGCGATGGATCATCCCCATGCCCTGCAGGGCTTCGCCGGCATCCTCAGCAGAACGGCGGACACGCGCGGAAGTGACCCTATCATAGACGCCTTCAGCCGTTGCAACGAGCTGCTGTGCATCACGATCAAACTTGTCGGAAACTGCTTTTCCAAACGAAGGATGCTGTTCCCACGCCATCGCCCCAATGAAGGTGAAAACGGCGGCAAAATAGGCCTGACAGGCCAAGCTCGAAATACTCATCGCGAAACTCTTCAAACAGTTAATGATTGATTAACCTGAACAATTTCTTACCCGGCGCAGATGCAAAGAGGCAAGGCTTTTGCAACTTCCGCAGCGACAATTTCGAGTTATCGTTAATTTAGGTAAGGCACGTGGATCGATCAGATCCAGCCGCACCAAAAACATCACGCCACAGATCCAACCACCCTGTTTCGTCCCGCACGTTTGGCTTCGTAAAGCCGCTTGTCCGCGACATCGAACAGTCTTTCGACCGTTTCGCCATCTTCAGGTGAGGTTGCAACACCGATGCTGACCGTCACCGGAACTGTTTGGCCGGCAAGCATCTCCATCTCGATCGAGTGCCTCAACCGTTCAGCCATGGACCGGGCGCCTTCGGCAGGCAACCGATCGCTGAGCAGGACAAACTCTTCCCCGCCAAATCGATACAGCTGGTCATCTGATCTCAAATTGCGCTGCAGCAGCTTCCCCACCGCCTGCAGGACGCGGTCTCCGGCCTGATGGCCATGTTCGTCATTGACCCGTTTGAAGTGGTCGATATCGATGACCAGAAGCGACAAGGCATGTCCCTTCGCCATGCTTTGCGACAGGATACGCGGAGCCTGTTCCTCATAGGCCTTGCGGTGCAGGGCACCGGTCAGGTGATCAACGCGGGAATCCTCCAGAAGCCGATGGTAGCGCTCGCGATAGGTCAGCACGTTGAAAACGTCTAAAAACGACCGATCGGCAAGCCAGCTCTCCTTGTTGGCGACGAAGCTGAGATAGAGCCAGAACAGGATCACATAGATCAGCACGGCACCCATCTTCGCGGCCCAACCGCCAAAGAACACCTGTATCGGCGCACCTGAAACATAGTGCAGCGCCATGTAGAAGCCGGCCTGATCAAAGGTCAGCACAACAGCCCCGCAGATCAGAAACCGCGCAGCGAGGTGATGCTTCAGCCATTTGCCCAACCGCTCGTAGAGCACGATGATCGCGATGGAATCTATGAAGAGCAAGATGGTGCCCCACACCATCAACCAGCCGATCTCGTCGACAAAGGAGATATCCGGTATCCGACCTTCGCTGACGATGACCGTCTCATGGTTGCGCAGGATCATCACAAGGCCGACGATCAGGAAATTGCCGATCAGCAGGCCATAGATCGGCTGCCGCACGACCAGTGCATCCTCGCGGATATACAGCAGCAGGATCATCAACAACTTGCCGGAAAAGAGGACCGTCGACCCCGGCGAGACGATGCCAAACGGCAAGGTGATATAGAAGACGCTGGCCAGATAGGTCTCCAGAAAGTGCATCACGCCAAGGGCGCACATGAAGACGCCGATACCGATCTGCCGCCGCGCCTGCAACAGACTGATCATCACAACGAAATAGAAGACCGCCTGTGCGATCAGCAGGAGCGTGTTGGAAAATGCCATTTGAGTTGGATACCGCGCTTGTGCGTTTTGACAAGCCCTAATTGCGGCACCTGCCTGCGGCGTCACGTCCTCCCGTGCATCGCCACTTGGGGAGAAAACATTGTCACATGGAACAATTTCGCATTTGACACCGGCCATCAGGAACTGGAATTTCTCCCATTCCGGCAAGCTCTTGCCATCAACTGAAAGATACCTTCGGAACTCAATCCATGTCTGCCGTTTCGCGCCTGTCCGTCAATGTGAATGCCATCGCCATGCTGCGCAACCGCCGGGACCTGCCCTGGCCCAGCGTGACAGGACTGGCCGCTCTTGCCATGGAAGCCGGAGCCAAGGGCATCACCGTTCATCCCCGCCCTGATGAGCGCCACATTCGCAAGACCGATGTATTTGAGCTGTCCGAACTGATCGAGGACCGGTTCCCGAACAAGGAACTGTGCCTGGAAGGCTACCCCTCCCCCGACTTTCTCAAACTGGTGGAAGAGGCCCGCCCCGATCAGGTCCTGTTCGTGCCGGACGATCCGCAGCAGACAACATCCGACCACGGCTGGGACTTTTCCAAAGACACCTCAGCGCTGGCCGATGCCATTGCAATGTCGAAGGACTGGGCAGTAACCGTCTCCCTGTTCTGCGATCCCGATCCTGCAGCCCCCGAAAAGGCCGCAAATCTTGGCGCTGAACGTATCGAAATCTACACCGGTCCCTATGGCGCCTGTTATGACGATCCTGCTCAGGCAGCGCGAGAGCTCGACAGGATCGTTGCAACAGCGGAAGCTGCCCGGGCTGCAGGGCTTGGTGTGAACGCCGGTCATGACCTCACGGTCGAGAATATCCCGCCGCTATTGGCGCGCGCACCGTTCATCCGTGAAATGTCGATCGGCCACGGCTTCACCGCAGATGCACTGATCCACGGTTTTGCGGCAAGTGTCGCCCGCTTCAGGACGGCCATGGGGGAGCTGTAGGCAGGAAGAAGCGATATCCATGCCCCTTAATACTCAAATTCAGTTTCTGCTCACTGCTGATCGACTAAAATCCGTCATCAGAAACAACAAGCTTGTCAGTGGAGAACGATATGAGAATTCTGCCGAACACACTTGGCATGCCTTGCTGCAAACAATGGTCCTCGCAGATCACGCGCCCAAGGAAACAGATCTTGGTCACGTCCTGAAGCTTCTTGTCGTCCATGATCTGATCGAAATCGAAGCTGGGGATCACTGGGTTACGGAAGAAAACGCTGCTGAAGTTCACGCACTCGAGCAAGCTGCTGCTGAAAAGGTGTTTTCCCTCCTGCCCGAAGAACAGCGCCGCGAGTTTAAAGCGCTCTGGCACGAGTTTGAAGATGCAGCCACGCAAGAAGCCAAATTCGCAAACGCGATGGACGCCCTCCACCCAATGTTGATGGTGTTTGGCCCCGGCAGTTCGGGCGAAAGTCATACTGACCTCAGCGCAGCATTGCTTCGAAAGAAAAAAGAACCGAAACTCTCCCCTTTCCCCACCCTTTGGGATTATGGGCAATCCTTACTGGAAGAGGCCGAAAAGAAGGGCTTTTTAAGCCCTTGAGTTTCAATGAACCCGGCCGCGTTCGGTTTCCAGAATGCTGTCGGCATCCAGTTCGGCAATCGGCAGACGCTTGTCGCGCGGCACATCGCCTGACAGCTGCAAGGCCAGATATCTCCCGCAGCACACACGCAGGAAACTTGTGAAATTGCCGAGGTCATGCCCGGCATCAATGCTTTCATAGTGCAGCTTGGTGATCAGCTGGACGACGGTCATGCGATCGCGTTCGGCGATTTCCTCCAGCGCTGTCCAGAAGAAATTCTCAAGCCGCACACTGGTGACCATGCCGTCAATCCGCATGGAGCGGGTCGTGCTTGCCCAAAGTGTGCTGTCAGCCTCGATAAACAGTTTGCACATGATCCAACTCCGCCTGCCCTGCCCGAGCCACTTCGCGGCCGACTATGGATAATGGACGGGGCTCGGGCAAGAGACCCCGTCCACCTCACACCCCGAAAGGAAGGTCAGGCAGCGATATCTGCAGCCACACGACCTTCGAGTGCTGCAACAAACTGCTTGAGCCATGCCGGGTGAGCAGGCCAAGCCGGTGCAGTGACCAGATTGCCGTCGGTCACGGCTCCATCAATCGCAATGTCGGCATAGGTGGCGCCAGCCAGTTCGACTTCCGGACGGCAGGCCGGATAGGCGGAAACGGTCCGGCCTTCGATCACACGGGCTGCAGAAAGCAGCTGTGCGCCGTGGCAAATCGCGGCAACCGGCTTGTTCGCGTCAAAGAAGTGACGAACGGCGGCGATCACCTTGTCGTCCAGCCGCAGATATTCCGGCGCCCGTCCGCCGGGGATCAAAAGCGCGTCGTAATCTTCAACAGAAACATCAGCAAAGCTGGCATTCAAAGTGAAATTGTGGCCACGCTTTTCCGTGTAGGTCTGATCGCCCTCGAAGTCATGGATCGACGTTGCGACCGTTTCGCCAGCCTTCTTGCCGGGGCACACCGCATCCACGTCGTACCCCATCGCCAGCAGCGCCTGGAACGGCACCATGGTTTCATAGTCTTCGGTGAAATCGCCGGTGATCATCAGAATTTTTTTCGCGCTCATCATGTCCTCCCGGGAGCGTTGCTGATGACCAACACCTAGCAAACCCCGGCGATGAACGGGTATTAGCGCATTACTACACGCGAAAATGCTCTGCGAACGAAATGAACGCCTTGCCGCGCTGCAGCGCAATTTTGCAACGCACAACCCGCATTTGCATTTGCATTCGTTGCGCGCCCTTCGCATTCTATCGTCCGAACGGTCGGTTTATTTTACAATGATAAAGGGACGCAACATGAGTTTTATCAGGTCACTTGCCACGTGCCTGACGGCAGGAACCGCACTCGCCTTGAGCCTTGCCACAGCTTCCGCCGCCAGCCATCCTCTGGACGGACTGACAGGAGATGAAATCAAGGCGGTCACCAGCATCCTGAACAGTTCCGGGACTGCAGATGGCGATACACTCTATCCGTTGATCGAGTTGCTGGAACCTCCAAAATCCGAAGTCCTGTCCGGCACGACCCCGGATCGCAAGGCCGCCGTTCACATGTTCAAGGGCGGGTCGTTTCATGAAGCCGTGGTCAACATCACCGACGGCACGGTCGAAAGCTCCGGGCCGCTCGACGGTCAGCCCATGGTCATGTTCGCCGAGTTCATCACCGCCATGGAAACCGCGCTGGGTGATCCGCGCATGGCAGCGGGGCTGGAGAAGCGCGGCCTGACCCCGGAGGATGTATTCTGCCTGCCTCTGACCGCCGGCAACTTCTTCACCGACGCGGAAAAGGGAAAGCGCCTGATGAAGGTGCCCTGCTACGTCAATCCGACCGGCTCGAACTTCTATGCCAAGCCGATCGAAGGCCTCTTTGCCGTTGTTGATCTTGCCGCCAGCGAAGTGCTGGACGTCATCGACGAGGAGCCGGTTGCCATCCCCTCCGATGACTGGGGCTACACGGATGATGAGATCGCCAAGCGCGCTCCCTTGCGCGAGGAGCGTGAGACTGCAGGCGTCAAGGGACCGGAAGGGTCCGGCATCACCATCGACGGAACCCAGATTTCCTGGGACATCTGGCGCATGCGCTATCGCACCGACAAACGCCCCGGCGTTGTCCTGTCCAACATCGACGTGAAGGATGGCGACCGCTGGCGCTCGGTGCTCTATCAGGCGCATCTGTCGGAAGTCTTCGTTCCTTATATGGACCCGACCTCCGGATGGTATTGGCGCACCTATATGGACAGCGGCGAGTATGGTTTCGGCCTGTTCCTGACCCCGCTGCGCAAGGGCATCGACTGCCCGTCCTACGCCTCCTTCCTGCCCGCCATGATCCATGACGACAACGGCAATCCGCTGGAGATTCCGGATGCCATTTGCGTCTTTGAACGCAACATCGGCGATCCCGCGTGGCGGCATTTCGAGGTCTTTGCGCAAGGCCCGGACAGCTTCGTACCGACCGAAGGACGCCCCGACACCGAACTTGTCGTTCGCTCCGCCTCGGAAGTCGGCAACTATGACTACCTGATCGACTATCGGTTCAAGCAGAATGGCGAGCTTTATGTGAAGATCGGCGCGTCGGGGCTCGATGCGGTCAAGGGCGTGAACTCAACTTCTGTCACCGACGCCAGTGCCGCCGAGGACACCAAATATGGACGCCTGATCGCGCCAAATCTGGTTGCCCCCTATCACGACCACTATTTCAACTTCCGTCTCGACTTCGATATCGACAGCCCCAACAACACGATGATGGTTGCCAACATCGTGGAAGGACAGGCTCCGGAAGGGTCACCGCGCAAATCGTTCTGGACGGTGCGCAATGATATGGTGAAAAGCGAGAAGGAAGGCACGTTCCAGATCAGCTCCTTCAAACCGAAATACTTCCACATCATGAACCCGAACGAGGACGGATATCTGGGATACAAGCCCGGCTACATGCTGCATCACGGTTCGGTTGCCTATGGTCCGTTCGACTTTGAGAACGACCCGCCCTTCATGCGCAATCGCTATATCGAGAACAGCGTCTGGACGACCGAGTACAAGCCCGATGAACGCTATGCCGGCGGAAAACTGGCATTCGCCTCTGATGGCAGCGATGGTCTGGCGACCTGGATCGAGGATGACGCGAACCTGGTCAACAAGGATCTGGTCACCTGGTTCACCGCAGGCTTCCATCACATCCCGCGTATGGAAGACTGGCCGGTCATGTCCACGGAATGGAAGACCGTTCACATGATGCCGATGAACTTCTTCCCCATGAACCCGGCCATCACAATCCGCACTCCGAAGGATGCTGAGTAACGGCCATAAGCCCCATAAAACAAGGAAAGCCCGCCAATTTGGCGGGCTTTTTTTTGTGAAGATCGCAACCCCCTCAGCTGAGCACGAACTCGTCTTCCGAATAGCCCTGAATGTAGAGCAGCGCGGTCAGGTCGCCGTGATCCACGCGAGCGTCGGCGGCTTCTGCAACGGCGGGTTTTGCGCGATAGGCAACCCCCAATCCGGCGCTTTCCAGCATGGCAAGATCATTGGCTCCGTCCCCAACAGCCATGGTCTGCGAAGCCGTCAGGCCCTTTTCCTCGATCAGCTGAAGCAGCCGCTCCCGCTTGGCCTCGCGCCCGAGGATCGGCATCTGAACTTCGCCAGTCAGTTTTCCGTCTGCCTCCAGCAGAACATTCGCCTGATTTTCGTTAAAACCGATCATGGCAGCCACCGGACCGGTGAAACGGGTGAAGCCGCCGGATACGAGCGCGCAATAAGCGCCGTTCGCCTTCATGGTCTGCACCAGCGTGCGACCACCCGGCATCAGCTGGATGCGCGAATTGAGCACATTTTCCACCTGCCCGATGCTCAGCCCCTTCAGCAGGCCAACGCGCTCTTTCAGCGCCGGTTCAAAATCGATCTCGCCGCGCATGGCCCGCTCGGTGATCTCCGAAATCTGCTCTTTCAGGCCCAGTTCGGCAGCCAGTTCGTCAATGCATTCCTGCCGGATCATGGTGGAATCCATATCCGCGATCAGGAGACGCTTGCGTCGACCCGCCTGCGGTTGCACAAAGACATCAACCGGAAGATCCTCCAGCGCCGAGACAATCCGCGAGCGGGCCTCAGCGGTCGACAAGGCAGACGGAACGGCCAGATCAGCGGCAACGCCTTCGCTCAGAACGCGTGGTGCTTCCGGAGACCCCAATGCCCCTGCGGCCTTGGCAAGAACATCGACATCCAATTTGGGAACTGTCGGCCGGCAGACGAGAGTGGCAACAAGAGACATGGAAAAAACCCTGGGCGAAGTGATTACGGCAAGCGGCATGGACCGCCGCGTCATCCTGATAGCCGGACCGACCGCCAGCGGCAAGTCGGCATTGGCGCTGGAACTGTCACATCGGCTGGGGCGTGTCATCATCAATGCCGATTCCATGCAGGTTTATGATGGCCTTCGCCTGATCACAGCCCGCCCGAGCCCGGAAGAAGAGGCCGAAGCCCCCCACCGCCTTTATGGCACTGTCGACCCCGGCACGGCCTTTTCGACCGGCGACTGGCTGCGCGCGGTGAAAGACCTTCTTGCCAATACCACGAGCCCTGCCCCCATTCTGGTGGGAGGAACGGGGCTCTACTACAAGGCCCTGACGGAAGGCTTTGCCGAGATCCCGGAGATCAAACCGGACGTCCGGGAGGCATGCCGTGAGCTTGCAAACCGGGAGGGAGCTGCAGGTATCGCTGCGGTCCTTTGCGAAAAGGACCCGGAAGCTGCCCGCGACCTGATCGACCTTCAGCGACTCACCCGTGCGCTGGAAGTGGTCGAATCGACCGGGCGTCGCCTGTCGGATTGGCAAAACGATGCCCAGTCCAAGCCCCTCGTTCCCCTGTCCGATGCGCTGCCGCTGGTCCTCAGCCCGCCTCGCCCATGGCTCCACGACCGCATTGCACAACGCGGTGCCCTGATGCTTGGTCCCGAGGGTTGCGCGGAGGTTTCCAGCCTGCTTGACCGGCACCTTGATCCAACCCTTCCGGCGATGCGCGCGATTGGCGTACGCGAAGTCAGTGCGTTTCTGTCTGGAAGCATGACCGAAACAGAAGCACTTGAGCAGCTTGTCATCGCAACAAGACAATATGCCAAGCGTCAGGAAACATGGTTCCGCAACCAGATGTCACACTGGTGTCGCATCGATCCGTCAAAGTCACATACACGCAAAAGTTTAGTTGATGCGGCCGTAATTTTTTGCAGCGCACTAGACGAAAGTCGCGACGCAGGGTAAGAAAACTGGAAATTTCCGTTTTTTGTGTGCTATATACCGAACGCTGGGTCATTCTTAGTTAAATAATTCATGATGCCCAATGGGAACTGAAAACTCCGTTCATTCGCGTACGCAATTTTAACTGGCAAACAAGCAACCACACGAAGGAGGCCGTTGTGCAAGATCTTGTCGTGAAAATCGGGGAGCTGCGGCTTGAGCCTTTCACAGGCGCAGACATCGGTTTGATCGAGAACCTGTGGCAGGATCCCCGTGTCGCCCGCTTCATCTGCATGAACCCGAATGACTGGACCGATGCGTCCGCTCGCACTTTCGTTCACGAGGCCATCGAGCATCAGGAGCAACATGGCTTCTCGCGCTGGAAGG
This sequence comes from Roseibium sediminis, assembly GCF_008711325.1. Taxonomy (GTDB): domain Bacteria; phylum Pseudomonadota; class Alphaproteobacteria; order Rhizobiales; family Stappiaceae; genus Roseibium; species Roseibium sediminis. The sequence goes on along the minus strand of NZ_VXDB01000015.1, from coordinate 120,211 downwards.
TATCCCGGAAGGACGGAACGTTTCTTGGCTGGGCCGGATATTCAGCCAGTGACGAAACTTCCGAAATCGAGCTGGACTATTGCCTGTCCATCGAAGCCATCGAAAAACATCCGCAGCTGCCGGAGCGCCTGTGCCGGGAACTCATCGACTGGTTCTTCGACAACACCTATTTCTCGCATCTGGTGGCCGTCGTTCGCACAGACAACAAGCTCGTGCGTGAGACCATGCTGGATTCCGGCTTCTATTACCGCGAAAGCAAGCGCGTGGACGGCATGCCCTGCGACGTCTTCCAGGTCCTCAGCCCCTCCATGCAGACCTATGTGATGTCTGCCTGACCATCGGCTGCCACACCGCGACCAAATTCATCCAGAACCCTGCCTCGGCAGGGTTCTTTTTTGTTCTGGAGTTTTTCAGCTGCCCGACATCATTTTAGAAACAGAGCGGTTACGCATTCGCCCGATTACGGAGCAGGATTTCGCCAACTTGCTCGATCTCCACTCAGACCCGGAGGTCAATCGCTACCTCTCATGCGGTCCGGTCCCAATGCCGGAAGCAGAAGTTCGCAGTCGGCTGGACCGCTATATAGAAGACAACAAGACTGCCGGTCTGGGCAAATGGAAGGTCGAGACCCGCAACGGTGAGTTTCTGGGAAGAGCCGGTTTCTCATGGCACACAGAGCCTGCTGGTTGGGAGCTGGGCTATAGCTTCAGGCGCAATGCATGGGGCCAAGGCTATGCGACCGAAATTGCAACCGCACTGGTTGACTGGTTCTTTGAAAACACCCAACACGACCACCTGATTGCCTTCGCTGTTTCCGAGCACTTAAAATCATTGAAGGTCATGGAAAAGGCCGGGCTGACCTTTTGGCAAAACAGACACATTGAAGACGAAGATCTGACCTTCTATCGGCTAACGCGAGCTGATTACGGAGCGCAATAGACAAAAAGGGGAGCCAATCGGCTCCCCTTCGTCATTTCGTAAAGATGGCAACCGCTCAAACAGCCTTCAGCGCACCCGGGTTTGCACCCTGCTGGCGTTGGGCCAGCTTGTTCATGGCAGACACATAAGCGCGGGCCGAGGCAACAAGCGTGTCGGTGTCGGCACCCTTGCCGGTGGAAATGCGGCCATTGGCTTCGAGGCGAACGGAAACTTCCGCCTGCGCGTCCGTGCCCTCGGTCACGGCGTGAACCTGATACAGCGACAGCTTGGCTTCATGCGGGCAGATCATCTTGATCGCGTTGAAGGTCGCATCAACCGGGCCGTCGCCGGTGGCTTCACGGGTCTCGTGCTTGCCATTGACGTCCATGGTCAGGATCGCCTTCTGCGGACCGCCGGTGCCGGCAATCACGGTCAGGGCGATCACCTTGGTGTTTTCACCTGCAATCGCGATTTCGTTTTCAACCAGCGCCTCGATGTCCTCGTCATAGACATGCTTCTTGCGGTCGGCCAGATCCTTGAAGCGACGGAAAGCTTCCTGCAGGGCGTTGTCGCCCAGCTCGTAGCCCAGATCCTTCAGCTTGTCCTTGAACGCATGACGGCCCGAGTGCTTGCCCATAACCAGCGAGGTCGCTTTCACGCCAACATCTTCCGGACGCATGATCTCGTAGGTCTCGGCATTCTTCAGCATGCCATCCTGATGGATGCCGCTTTCATGTGCGAAGGCGTTCTTGCCGACAATGGCCTTGTTGTACTGGACCGCAAAACCGGAGGCTGCAGACACCAGCTTGGACGCGCGGGTCATGAACAACGGATCGATATTGCAGGTATAGGGCAGAACATCCCCGCGGGTGCGGATCGACATGACGATCTCTTCCAGCGCCGCATTGCCTGCACGCTCCCCCAGACCGTTGATCGTGCACTCGACCTGTCGCGCACCGCCAGCCACACCGGCCAGGGAGTTGGCAACAGCCAGCCCCAGATCGTCATGGCAGTGCACGGAGAAGATCGCCTTGTCGCTGTTCGGCACGCGTTCGATGATGTCGGAGAACATCTTCTTGTATTCGTCCGGCGTTGCATAGCCGACCGTATCCGGCAGGTTGATGGTGGTCGCACCGGCCTTGATCGCCGCTTCCACGCACTGGCACAGATAGTCGATCGGCGTGCGGGTCGCGTCCATGGCAGACCATTCCACATCGTCAATCAGGTTGCGCGAGCGGGTCACCGTGTCGGTGATGATTTCCAGCACCTGCTCCTGCGTCTTGTTCATCTGATACTGCAGATGGATCGGGGACGTGGAGACGAAGGTGTGAATGCGGCCCTTTTCAGCATGACGCACGGCGTCGCCGCAGCGGTCGATATCCGCATGGATCGCACGGGCAAGGCCGGCAATCACGGAGTTCTTCGAGTTCTTTGCAATCTCGCAGACCGCCTCGAAGTCACCATTGGATGCAATCGGGAAACCGGCTTCGATGATGTCGACGCCCATCTCGTCGAGGATTTCGGCGATCTGCAGCTTCTCTTCCAAGGTCATGGACGCGCCGGGCGACTGCTCGCCGTCGCGCAAGGTCGTATCGAAGATGCGGACCTGATCCTTGTCGGTGGTGGTCATGTTGTTTTCCCTCGTGACGATCGGCTCTGGAACGGTGTTCTCAAATGGCTCACAGGCACGATCTTGTTTTCAAGATATCTCTGGTGAAGCGCTTATCCCCCTGAGTGCCCGTCCGTTCATCAAAACACGGTTCAGCCGACGCTCAGGGGCATCTAAGGAGGAGGTCGCCAAGGAGAATAAGGCCGCCGCGCAAAGTCTGCGCGTCGTTCGAATGTCCAACAATGTCGCGCGTCGCGATCATGTTCTGTCGGGTCTCGGCCTATTCGGGTCACAAGGAATATTCAGGCTGAGCCTGAAACGTGACCGATGAGTTAACGTGCCCTGTTCATAAGGCAGGATTTTTCCCGATGCAACACGCATTGTTCCCAAATGGGTGTGGCGCAACGGGAAATGTCGGTTTTAGAGCTCTCTTGGCTCAGACAAACAGCTCGCCGCGGGCCACCAGCTTGGCCTGCCCGCCAATGCGGACAGCATGCATCTTGCCGCGTTCAATATCGATTTCGAGGTCAATCAGGGACGGCCGCCCCATGATGAAACCCTGTTCGATGCGGATGTGATGCGTGCCCTCCGTCAGGCCGTCATAGAAATTGACGACACCGGCGAAGGCCGCTGCGGCCGACCCTGTGGCCGGGTCTTCGGCAATTCCCATTTCGGGGGCAAACATGCGGGCCTGAAAGGCGCTTTCGTGTGACCGTGTCTCGCGGCAGTAGACATAGGCGTCATTGTGCTCGTCATGGCCAAAGGCCTTGCGCCAGCGCGCCATGTTCGGTTTGGCGCGGGTCAGCGCATCCAGATCGCGGACCGGAACGAAGTTGAACGGCGACCCGACCTTGAACCGGCAAGGGTCGTGGTTTTCGAACCCGATGTCGGAGGGCTCAAGGCCCAGCGCCTCGGCAATCAGTTCGTTGTTGTTTGTCGGTCCGGCCGGTTCTGGAAGCTTCGGCACATCAAATTCGGCAAAGGCGGCAGCATGCTGGCGCAGCACGACCGCACAGCGAACAACACCGATTTTCTGTTTCAGGACAACAACCGCATCCTGTTCGCCCTCGACATCGCCAAAACGTTCCGTTGCGAGCAGGATCGCTGTGCCAACCGTTGGATGGCCTGCAAAGGGAAGCTCGACGCCCGGCGTGAAGATGCGCACATTGGCCGAGTGACCCGGGTTTTCCGGAGGAGAGACGAAAACCGTTTCGGAGAGGTTGAATTCCTTGGCAATGGCCTGCATCTGGGCATCTTCAAGACCGTCCGAATCCAGAACGACAGCGAGCGGATTGCCCGCAAGCGCAGTGTTCGTGAAGACGTCAAGAATGGCGTAACGACGACCCATCAGCAAAATCTCCCTTCAATCAACTCGACTTTTTGCAATGCGAGTCGCGCGACTTTTGCACGGACTGAACCGCTTCGCCACCCTCTTCCGTGGTGCCATGGTGAACAGTCTCTTTAAGCAGCACGCGCCCCAAGAACGTAGAATCCAATTTCTCGAGCATAGGGGACAATCATCGGATCATGAAGATCGTCGATTTCACGGATAATCCTGATATCCGCAAGCTCCTGTTCCTGCGAGGCAAGGGAGTGGTCCATGATCTGACGGGCCAGATCGTCCGCATCAAACGGCACGTTAAAAACCTGTGCAACACTTATCCGCGGCCCATCGAAGGCGATCAGAAGCTCGCCTTCCTGTACAGCAGATGCGCTCAACCCGGTCTCTTCTTCCAATTCGCGATAAATAGCCGCCTTGATGTCGACAGTCCCGTCGGCGCGGACATCATCCGGGTCCAGATTTCCCCCGGGAGGATAGACCTTTCCTGCATTGGCGGTGTGGTTGGACATGACGCCGTAGAGCAAGGCACCATCGGAACTACGAAGCACTGCAGATCCGAACAGGTTAAAGGCAGAAGGGTCCGGAGCACCCCAGTCTCGCCAGGCAAGAAAGCTGGAAAAGTTGCAAATGCAACACCGTCCTGAAAACACTCCATCGTGAAACCGGCTGGAAACCAGTTTCAGGACGCGCCCATCCCAAAGCTGCTGATTGCCATCCATGACTTTTTCCCAATGACGATCAATCTCCTCCTTGTTTTCAAGCTCAAAGCCCCAAGGCTTTTCTGAATCCAACCTGATATCGAGCGAGGAGACAACATGCACAGCAGATGGAACCGTCTTCTCCATAAGCGGCAATTGTTTTCCCGGGATCATCTCGCTCGGTTTATGCGAGACGGTCTTGAACCCGTGTTTGAGATAGAACGCCTCGGCATGAATATCGCTCTCCAGATAGAGCCTTGAGAGACGCTGCGATCGGGCGATATCCTCAGCGCGCAAGAGCAACAGGGAGCCGACACCCTGCCCTTGCGCTGTCGGGTCTACAAAGAGGTCGTCCACCAGAAGCGTCTGATCATCGCGCGGGCCAACACTCAAAAAGGCGCACGGAACACCATCTCTTTCCGCGACAAGTACGGTCATACCGGCGATCTTTTCTTCCGAAATCCGCCAGTGCTCCCGAAACTCCGCCATCTTGTCATCCGGATACCCCCAGGAGGCTTTGCCGCGGTGGAGAATGGCAGTCAGAGCAGTAGCATCATCAGGCCGAGCCGGACGCAGTTTCAAGGTCATGAACAATCACCGTTTTGCAAAACGACCTATCGGCTAACCTTCAATTCCCTTGCTGGCAAGGCAGAATAAAAATGGCCGCTCCGTTTCCGAAGCGGCCCTATGGGGTGTCTTTTCGAGCGATTGTCACCGAACGAAGGTGCCATTCCTCAGTTCATTGAACGCCTGCATGAGCTCGGCCCGTGTGTTCATGACGATCGGACCATGCCAGGCAACCGGCTCCTTGATCGGCGCCCCTGACACCAGCAGGAAGCGAATTCCCTGCTCCCCGGCCTGAACCACGACCTCATCACCCGCTCCAAAGATCACCAGCGAGCGATCGCCCGTTTCATCGCGAATATGCAGTTCCTCTCCGGCGAACTCCTTTTCAGTGAGAACGCCAAACGGATCGGACGCATAGTCGAAACGACCGGAACCTTCGAAGATATAGGCGAAGGTCTGCTTGTGCGTGTCCACCTTGAAGCGCTTCTTGCGGCCTCCGGGAACATGGATATCGAGATATTGCGGTTCAGCCGCAATTCCATCGACCGGACCGCGCTTGCCCCAGAATTCACCGCAGATGATCCGCGCAGACGTTCCGTCATCGTCGGTGACAACCGGAATTTCGGAAGATTTCACATCCTGATAGCGGGGCTCGGTCATCTTCAGGTTCGACGGCAGGTTTGCCCAAAGCTGGAAGCCGTGCATCCGGCCCTTGGCATCACCCTTCGGCATTTCCTGATGCATGATCCCACGCCCGGCAGTCATCCACTGGACATCGCCGGCACCCAGATTACCAGTATTGCCGAGACTGTCCCCATGCTCCACCGTACCGGCCAGAACATAGGTGATGGTTTCGATGCCGCGATGGGGATGCCAGGGAAAACCGGCCAGATAGTCTTCCGGCCTTTCATTGCGGAAATCGTCCAGAAGCAGAAACGGGTCGACCAGCGACGGATCCTGAAATCCGAAAACGCGTTCCAGCTTGACGCCGGCGCCTTCAAGCGTCGGCTGGGTCTGGCCAATGTGCTTTACGGGTCTGATTGACATGATGTCTCTCCCGATAGGGTGTTAAGTGCTTGGCCTTCAATGTAAGCGTCCACGTGAGCGGGACCAGCCCCCACCAGTTGCGACGCTCTGTTTCCATATCGTGAACGATCTGCGCCATCAGAGCGCCCCTTTTCATTCCCCGGCACTTCTGGCAGGGTGCAGCGAAATCGTTTTTCAAATCTTGCACTGATTCAGCTTCCGGTTTTGCCAAGTCGGAGTTGCTCGCAAACAATCCGAACAAGGTTCCCATGTCCTCGATCATTTCTGTCAGGGATCTCACGAAGACCTATGACAGCGGCTTTTCAGCGCTCAAATCCGTGTCGCTCGACATCAAGGAAGGCGAGGTTTTCGCTCTTCTGGGGCCCAATGGTGCCGGAAAGACCACATTGATCAGCACCATCTGCGGTCTGGTACGCCCGACATCGGGAACGATCACCGTTGGCGGACATGACGCGATCAAGGAGTTTCGGGCTGCCCGACAGCTGATCGGACTGGTTCCGCAGGAAATGCCGACCGCGCCCTTTGAACCTGTGCTGAATACCGTCCAGTTCACCCGCGGCCTTTTTGGCCTTCCGGCAAATCCCGCCTTGATCGAAAGCATCCTGAAGGACCTTACCCTCTGGGACAAGCGCGACAACCAGATCATGTCTCTGTCCGGCGGCATGAAGCGCCGCCTTCTGGTGGCAAAGGCTCTCGCGCACGAACCCAAGATCCTGTTCCTGGATGAACCGACAGCCGGGGTCGACGTGGAGCTGCGCCACGACATGTGGCGTCTCGTCGACAAGCTCAAGGAACGCGGTGTCACCATCATCCTCACCACGCACTATATCGAGGAAGCAGAGGAAATGGCCGACCGGGTCGGTGTCATCAACAAGGGCGAAATCATCCTTGTTGAGGAAAAGGCCGAACTCATGCGCAAGCTCGGCCGAAAGGAGCTGAAGCTTGTCCTGCAGGAGGTTTTGAGCCGCATACCGGACAACCTGTCGGGGTTTGATCTGGTGCTCTGTGCAGAGGGCAAAACCCTGACCTACACCTATGACACCCAGAGCGAGCGAACCGGCATTACCTCCCTTTTGACCGCACTTTCTGATGCGGACATCCGGTTCCATGATCTTCAGACCACGCAAAGTTCGCTCGAAGACATTTTCGTCGACCTTGTAAAGGGCCAACAATGAACTTCCACGCCATCAAGTCCATCTACTTCTTCGAGATGGCGCGGACCCGCCGAACCTTGATGCAAAGCATCGTTTCGCCGGTCCTGTCGACAACGCTCTATTTCGTCGTCTTTGGCGCCGCCATTGGCTCGCGCATTTCGGAAGTCGATGGCGTCAGCTATGGCGCCTTCATTGTGCCGGGCCTGATCATGCTGTCGCTGATGACCCAGAGCCTTTCCAACGCCTCTTTCGGCATCTATTTTCCGCGTTTTACCGGAACAATCTACGAGATCCTGTCGGCTCCTGTGTCGTTTCTGGAAGTCACGATTGCCTTTGTCGGAGCGGCTGCCACCAAGTCTGCACTTGTCGGCGTGATCATCCTGATTACGGCAAATTTCTTTGTGCCGCTGGAGATCCAGCACCCGGTCTGGATGATCGTCTTTTTCGTCCTGACATCCGTCACCTTCGCGCTGCTCGGCTTTATCATTGGCATTTGGGCTGACAACTTCGAAAAACTGCAGTTCGTGCCGCTTCTGATTGTCACTCCCCTCGCCTTTCTTGGGGGCAGTTTTTATTCCATCACAATGCTGCCGGAAATCTGGCAGAAGGTGACGCTGCTTAACCCTGTTGTGTACCTGATCTCCGGCTTTCGCTGGAGTTTCTATGGTCAGGCCGATGTCAGCCTCGCTCTGTCTCTCGGCATGACGATGCTGTTCCTGCTGGCGAGCATTCTGGTCATTCACCGGATTTTCAAGACCGGCTATAAGCTGAAACCCTGAGCCTGCGGGTGAGTTGGAGACGTACTGAGAATGCTTGGCGCGCGTGGATTTGGCTGGCAACCGAAAGCTCTTGTGCTGGGGTTTGGCTTGCTTCTGGCAGCCTGCCAGAGCGCACCAACAACGTCCGTTTCCCCAAACAAACCTGCGCCAACCGCCCAGACCCCGGCACCCGCTGTCACCACGCCTGTTGCACCGGTTTCCTACGCCCCCCCAACCGCCGTTGCGCAGGGCTATTCCGCGCTCGTTTTGAACGCTGCAACGGGACAGGAACTCTACGCTGTAAACGCCGATGCAGCCCGCTTTCCGGCCTCCCTGACCAAAATGATGACGCTGTACCTTCTGTTTGAGGAAGTCAGCTCGGGGCGCTACAGCCTGTCTTCCCCCCTCACTGTGTCAGCAAACGCAGCGTCCCAGCCCCCGGCAAAGATCGGCCTGAAGGCAGGCTCCACGATCACGGTTGAAGAGGCAGCCCGGGCGCTTGCGGTGAAATCAGCCAATGATGTGGCCATCACCGTCGCCGAAAACATCGCCGGAAGTGAAGCAGCCTTCGCCTCCAGAATGACCGCCAAGGCAAAAAGCCTCGGCCTTTCCCGAACCCGGTTTGTCAACGCCAGTGGCCTGCCAGACCCGCGTCAGGTTACAACGGCCCGGGACATGGCAAAGATGGGTCGGGCCCTCAAATCCCGTTTCCCGCAATATGCCAGCTTCTACAGGGCAAAGTCATTTTCCTATGGTGGGCGAACCTACCAGAGCACCAACAATCTTCTGGGCAAGGTGAATGGTGTTGATGGCCTCAAGACCGGTTACATTCGCATGTCGGGCTACAATCTCGTGGCAACGGCCAATCGAAGCGGCAAACGCCTCATTGTTGTGGTCATGGGCGGCAAGTCGGAATCAGCACGAGACAAGGACGTAGCTGACCTCATCAACAGGTTTGGCTCCTGAAAGTTACGTTACGTTCATCATAGTTTTGGAACGACCATACTTTTTCCAGTTTATATAAAATTTTACCAAACTTCTAAACAGGCTTTTTAGCCTGCATCCCTACAAGTTTACTCAAAGGAAGATTTATTTCCTTTTCAGGTCCTCGACGCATCTACTGGAACATCCCCAGAGTGCGGCGCATGAAACCTATTTTCGTTCGCTATTTGAGTTATGACAATTGGGGAAAACCAATGCTGAAGTTTCGCAGATTTTGGGGCGATGAAAGAGGCGCTGTCGTACATATCTTCGCCATCACTTTCATGCTTCTCCTGACCATCATCGGCTTCGGGATCGATATAAGCAGCGCCATCAGTCAGAGAGAGAGACTGCAAAACGCCGCCGACCAAGCGTCTGTCACAACCACTCGCGCACTGCTTGCAGGGGAAATAGACGTTAAGGATGCTGAAGCCTATGCGAAGGCGGCCTTCCAACAGATAGCTGCAGGATACGGCGCCGGAGGTTCGTCACCGTTCGGAGAGATTACGTTCGACTCAAAGACCTCCGTCAAGAAAATCACCAAGGATGGTGCTACAACCTACAAGGTTGTAGTTGAGGGTGGTGCGGAAGTACCGGCTAGCCCTATGAGCTTCTTCCTCCGCGATGGCGGCTCCGGGAAGAACAAGATGTCCGTGGGCTTCAAATCGGAAACCACGGGCAATACGGAACAGGTTGGCGGCGCCTATTCCATGGCACTCGTCCTCGATAAATCCGGATCAATGGGATGGAATTACCCCACCCGGATGTCGGTCTTGAAGCAGGCCGTCGGTTCGCTCGTGTCTACGCTGAAAGAGTCCGACAAGGAGAACAAGTATGCGCGGTTGGGAGCCTATGCGTATACATGGGGTTACTATGGAAAATTCGGCCTGAATTGGGACAAGGATGCCGTTCAAAGATGGGTCAACGGTTTGCAGGCTGGCGGCGGGACGGCAGCATATTCAACAATCGCCACCGCACGGAATGACCTTCTGTCGGCCGCAGAGTCTTCTGCCCACATGACAAAGAACGGTCAAAAGCCGGAATATTTCATACTCTATATGACAGACGGTATTGATGGGAGGCCTACCCAGGCAAGACAGGAATGCCAAAGGGCAAAAGATGCCGGCATCACGATCTACACCGTCGCCTTCCAGGCTCCTGCGAGCGGAAAGCAGTTGTTGAGAGACTGCGCGACATCTAACAAGCACTACTATGATGCCAACAATGCAAATCAGCTCAACGCAATTTTCAAGAAGATTGCTAAGGAAGCCGTGAGTACGGTTCCCTTCATCTCGGGCTGATCCAACATTTAGGCAAGACCAAGGGCCCGTTCACACGGGCCCTTTTCGTTTGCGCTGCCGCCTGTCAAGAAAACAATTTTCTGAGACAATTGGATCTGCTACAAGACAAAGCAACCATAAGTTATAATTGTAATTATTTACAATTTTTAACTTACACGCCGATTTGCTCTTGTACGGATTTTCAGCATGAACACCTCCGCCGCCCAAACAGGTTCGACCATGAGGACCGAGGCACAAAGTATTGTGTCCGTGTCCCTTTCCTCAGTCCAGAAACTGGTCCCCTGGGTGTCGGCACTGGTGGTAGCTCTGGGAGTTTTCCGCGAAGTCTACATTTCCCATTTCGGAATGGAGACTGTCCTTCAGGGCCTGCGTCACATTTCACTGGATGCCGAAACAACCCTGGCGGCCTGGTACTCATCGCAAATCATGACCGCCTGCGCCGTTGCATTGATCCTTGCCGGTCTCCTCAACCGCGCTCGCGGGCAGTCTGTTGGAATGACGTGGTTTCTGCTCGCCGCGATCTTCTTTGCTCTTTCGCTGGATGAATCCGCCGCATTCCATGAAGAGGTCGGTTCACGCCTGCAGGCCATGCTCAATACAGGCGGTATCCTCTATTTCGCATGGGTGATCCCCGGCTCGATCTTTGTTGCCATCACGGGCCTCTATTTCATCCCCTTCCTCCTGAAGCTGCCGCGCAAGACGGCACTCGGCTTTTTCATCGCGGGCACCTTGTTTGTCAGCGGTGCGATTGGCATGGAGCTCATAGGCGGATATCTGGCCGAAGGGGTCGAGGAACGTGGCTGGCAGTACTATCTAGCAGCCACCACGGAAGAGACCCTCGAGATTTCCGGCCTTACTCTCTTTCTGTGGTGCCTGCTCGACTACATCAAACGCCAGCAGGAATTCTGGCGCGTCACATGATCAAAAGCAAAAAGCCGGGATCTCTCCCGGCTTTTCTTTTGACAATTAACCTTCAACGTCTGACTTGGCCCCCGCGCCGCAAGGCGGCGCAGAGGTTCATCCCGTTTTGGACAAGTCCAACGTGAGCAAGTGGCTTAGTTCTAGGTCTTGTCGACGAGGGCGTTGGACTTGATCCCCCGCGCCGCAAAGCGGCGCAAGGGTTCTTACGTGTTGGACAAGTCCAACGCGGGCAAGTGGCTTAGTTCTTGGTCTTGTCGACGAGGGCGTTGGACTTGATCCAGGGCATCATGCCACGGAGCTTTTCGCCAACTTCCTCGATCTGGTGAGCGTCGTTCAGACGGCGGGTTGCCTTGAACTTGGCAGCGCCTGCACGGTATTCCTGCATCCAGTCAGAGGTGAACTTGCCGGTCTGGATGTCGGACAGTACACGCTTCATTTCAGCCTTGGTTTCAGCCGTCACGATGCGCGGGCCGGTGACATACTCGCCCCACTCAGCGGTGTTGGAGATCGAGTAGTTCATGTTGGCAATGCCGCCTTCGTAGATCAGGTCCACGATCAGCTTCACTTCGTGCAGGCACTCGAAATAGGCCATTTCCGGAGCATAACCGGCTTCAACCAGGGTTTCGAAACCGGCGCGGATCAGCTCGACGAGACCGCCGCACAGAACTGCCTGTTCGCCGAAGAGGTCGGTTTCACACTCTTCCTTGAAAGTGGTTTCGATGATGCCGGAGCGGCCGCCGCCAACGCCACAAGCGTAGGACAGACCGAGGTCATGTGCGTTGCCTGTTGCATCCTGATGAACCGCGATAAGGCACGGCACGCCGCCACCCTTGACGTATTCGCCGCGAACGGTGTGGCCCGGGCCCTTCGGAGCAACCATCAGAACGTCGATGGAAGACTTCGGCTCAATCAGGCCGAAATGAACGTTCAGACCGTGAGCGAATGCAATTGCAGCACCATCACGGATGTTGTCGGCAATGTGGTCCTTGTAGATGTCGGCCTGCAGCTCGTCCGGCGTCGCCATCATCATCAGGTCGGCCCATGCAGCTGCCTCGGCAACAGTCATGACCTTGAAGCCATCAGCTTCTGCCTTCAGAGCGGTCGTGGAACCGGCACGCAGGGCAACGGCGATATCCTTCTGGCCGCTGTCCTTGAGGTTCATGGCGTGCGCACGGCCCTGAGAACCGTAACCAATGATGGCAACCTTCTTCGACTTGATCAGGTTGATGTCTGCATCGCGGTCATAATATACGCGCATGGTAGTCCCTTTCCCCTTTTATCAGCCGACCCTTTCATTTCCATCGGGCCGGTTTCAACTCATGTGTGGATGTGTGGTGTCAGGCGCCGTAGAGCTGGTAAAACTGCGCTACGGCTGTTCGTGCCTGGGTCTTCAGGTCCTGCTCTGCAGGTGTCGCTGTTTCTCCCAGGAGAAGGCGGATGTGAACGTCGCGAACCGCAAGCCCGTAGAGGACCTGATAGGCGGTTGTTGCGTCATCGAATTTGAGGAACCCCTTGTGGCGTCCAGCTTCCAGAAGCGAACGTGCACGGGTCGAGATCATGTGCTTGCCGCGCACCAGAAGGAGCTGGCCGAGACGGCCCCCTTCCCGGTTCGATTGACCGATCGAGAGACGGTTGAGCGCCAGAGAGGTCTCGCCAAACAGAACGGCAAGCAACTCGGCAACAAAGGCATCAACATGAGCGCGATAAGTCGCGGCATCGGATGTCGCTCCGCCTTCTGAAGGAAAATGAACCTTGCTTGCCTGATAGGCAACAACAGCCGCCAGCAACCCGTCCCGATCACCAAACCACTTGTAGAGGCTTTCCTTCGAGCAGTTCGCCGTGCGCGCAAGACCGGCCGTCGTCAGCGCCTTTTCACCGCCCTCCACCAGCAGGCAAAGGGCATGTTCGAGCACAGCCTCCTGGCGCGGCGTGAAAGCCACCGGGGTGCTCGGGTCTGCGTCATGAAAGTCAATGGATGCTGCGATGGACATGGCTTGATTTTCTAAAAGTCGTGTACCGTACCGTACGGTTCGATTTTTATTACTCAATGCCGATGGCTCCGGTCAAGGGGCTTTTTTCGCTCGCAACAAAAAAGGGCGCCCGCGAAGGCGCCCTTGATCGTTTCGGTTGAGACTTTCGATCAGTCTTCAATCCGCACGGGAACGAACCGCAGTTCCCCGGTCTGGTTCGACAGGAGCAGAAGAGCGGACCGCCGACCGGCCTCCTTCAGCTTCTTCAGCTCAGCCTGAACGTCGGCAGGTGTGCGAACTGTTTCCTGAGCCACTTCCTTGATGACATCGCCAGCCTGAACGCGTTTTTCCTCGGCAGAAGAGCCCGGAACCACGCCCTTGACCAGAACACCCTCAATATCCTCATCAATGTTGAATTCGGCGCGCAGGGCGTCATCCAGCTGAACCAGCATCATGCCAAGGATTTCGCTCGGTTCATCGGCAGGTGCCGCCGGGTCGACTGTCTCGTCCTCACCCTGATCGGTTTGAGCCGCAGCTTCCTCAAGACGGCCAAGCGTCACGCCAACGGTGACCTTCTCGCCCTTGCGGAACACGACAACAGCCACTTCCTTGCCAATTGCGGTCTCCGCAACGATGCGCGGCAATTCGCGCATGGAGGAAATCGGCTGGCCGTCAAACTCGACAATGACGTCACCCGGCTGGATATCGGCGCTCGCCGCAGGTCCCTCTTCATTCACACCGGCAACCAGTGCGCCCATGGTCTCGTCCATGCCAAGGCTTTCGGCGATCTCGTCCGTGACTTCCTGAATGCGGACCCCGAGCCAACCACGACGGGTTTCACCAAACTCGCGGAGCTGGGAGATGACGCGAGTGGCTGTCTTGGACGGAATTGCAAAGCCAATGCCGATGGATCCGCCGGAAGGCGAAATGATGGCCGTGTTGATCCCGATGACATTGCCCTCCATGTCGAAGAGCGGCCCACCCGAGTTCCCGCGGTTGATGGCCGCATCGGTCTGGATGAAGTTGTCATACGGGCCGGAATTGATGTCGCGGTTCCGCGCAGAGATGATGCCGACCGTAACGGTTCCGCCCAGGCCAAACGGGTTACCGATGGCCATGACCCAGTCGCCAACGCGCTTGGCCTCGGAATCACCGAACTGGACAGCCTTCAGCGGCTTTTCCGGCTTGACCTTGAGAACCGCGATATCGGTCTTCTCGTCGGTGCCGATCAGTTCAGCCTTGAGCTTCGTACCGTCATTGAAATTGGCCGTGATTTCATCGGCACCTTCAATCACGTGATTGTTGGTGATGATGATGCCCTGCTCGCCGTCAATCACGAAGCCGGAGCCGAGGGACTGCACGCGGCGCGGGCGGTCATCGTCACGGTTCTGCTTGTTGAAGAATTCCTCAAAGAACTCCTGGAACGGCGATCCTTCCGGAACCTGCGGCATCGGCACCGAGCGGCGACCTTCCACCTTTTGCGAGGTGGAGATGTTCACCACGGCATCGGCCAGCTCCTCGGCCAGATCGGCGACGGACACCGGACCTTGTGCATGAACCGTTCCCATCGGCTGAAAGGCCACCACTGCGCCAATCATTGCAGCTGCTGTTACGGACGCAAAAGACTTGTACCTGCGGCGAATAAACTCGCGTGCCATGAGGCATTCTCCTCCAAACGGATCGGATCGCTAATATAGCTGACCTTAGCAGGTCTCCCGACGTTTTCGTATATAACAAGGGCGGGAGAATTCATGTTCTCCCGCCCTTAAACATCTCGTTACCCGCGAACAAACCAGACGATCAGCACTCCGAGAGCCAGTACAACCAAACCGGAATATCGCAGGATGTGGTCCGGCGTCTCGAGCGCGCTTCGCATCATGGACTTCATGCCGCCCGGGCTGATGGCATAGAGTGTGCCTTCAATGGCAAGCACCAGCCCGATGGCGGTAATCAGTTCGTTCATTGAGCGGCTACACCAGGGGTCTTGGCTTCGCCTCGCGGATTGTTGAAGAACCGGAAGAACGAAGAATCCGGAGACAACACCAGGCTCGTATCACCCTGCTGCAGTCCCTGTTCATAGGCCTGCATGGAGCGATAGAAGGCAAAGAACTCCGGATCAGCTCCAAAGGCCGCCGCAAAAATGCGGTTCCGTTCCGCGTCGCCGTCACCGCGGATGATTTCAGAATCGCGCTTCGCCTCGGCAACAAGAACCGTTGCATCACGGTCTGCACGCGAACGAATGCGTCGAGCCTGCTCTTCACCCTGCGCGCGCAGCTCGGTCGCTTCACGCTGACGTTCCGTCTGCATGCGGGCGTAAATTGCCTGCGAGTTTGCATCCGGCAGATCTGCACGGCGGATCTTCACGTCAACAACCTCGATACCAAGATCGGAGGCGCTGTTGCTCACATCGCGGCGGATGTTTTCCATCAGGCCAGAGCGATTGTCACGCACCACGGCCACAAAGGAAGCCTTGGCGAGTTCGGAGCGCAGCGAGGACTGAAGAAACGTCGACAGACGCTGATTTGCCTCACGCGTGTTGTTCACGCGCTGATAGAACAGCACCGGATCGGAAATCCGGTAACGGGCAAACGCATCCACCACGAGACGCTTCTTGTCCGAAGCAATCACTTCCTGCGGCGACATGTTCAGGTCAAGAATACGCTTGTCCAGATAGATGACATTCTGGATGAGCGGGATCTTGAAGTAGAAACCCGGTTCGGTTTTCGGCTCTTCGATAATCCGTCCAAGCTGAAGCACCAAGGCTTGCTGCGTCGGATGAACAATGTAGACCGACAGGTAGCCGACAAAGGCAACGACGGCGATCAATACGCCCAAAATACTGCTGCGCATTACTGGTTACCTCCCGAACGTGCTGCGGAACCACGCGGCGCCAGGTCATTGAGCGGCAGGAACGGAAGAACGCCCTGCTGACCACCGGCCTGACTGTCGATGATGATCTTGTTGTTGGCTCCAAGAACCTTTTCAAGGGTTTCCAGATAGAGGCGATCACGGGTCACGTCAGGAGACTTTCTGTATTCCTCGTAGATCTTGGTGAAACGCTGGGACTGACCGGTCGCTTCCGCAATGGTCTGCTCCTTGTAGGCGTTTGCAGCTTCCAGAACTCGGGCAGCTTCACCGCGGGCTTCCGGAACACGGCGGTTGGCATAAGCCTGCGCCTCGTTCTGGATACGCTCCTGGTCGGCACGGGCGGCCTGAACATCACGGAAGGAATCGATAACCTGCTGGGGCGGATCCACCTTCTGCATCTGAACTTCAGTGATCTCGATCCCCGCCTTGTAGGAATCAAGCGTCTTCTGCATCAGGTCATCCACGTCGTTCTGAATGGAAACGCGGTTTTCCGTCAGGATCGAGTCGATGTTGGAATTACCGACGATCTCACGCATCGCGCTTTCGGCGACAGCCTTCACGGTTCCTTCAGGGTTCTGAATGTTGAACAGGAAGTCCGAAATGCCTTCGCGCGTGTTCTTGATGCGCCACTGCACCTTGAAGCCCACGTCGACGATATTTTCGTCGCCCGTCAGCATCAGGCTTTCCTGCGGCACATCACGGCTGCGAACGGAGCCGCCGGAAACAAATTCCTCAACACCAACGGTCATTTCACGAAGACGCTGGACCTGCGGCTTGTAAACCTCACCGATCGGATAGGGCCAGTTGTAGTTCAGACCCGGTGACGTCTGGTCCGTCACCTTGCCGAGCACCAGCTCAACACCAACCTCGCCTTCATCGACGCGGTAAAAGCCGGATGCAAGCCATACCAGTCCGACGACGCCGGCAATCAGCAGGACGCCGATCGTGCCAAGTCCGCCGCCACCCGGCAAAACGGTTTTCATCCGGTCCTGAGTGCGCTTCAGCAGCTCTTCAAGGTCCGGCGGGTTACCGCCGCCGCCACGGTTCGGGCCGCCGCCCCAAGGGCCGCCGTTATTGCCGCCACCGTTGCCGCCGCCCCATGGGCCGCCGTTGTTGCCGCCGCCTTTCCAGGGGCCACCGCCACCTGATTGATTGCTCCAAGGCATTCATAAATCCTTCTTGATGTCTCAATGCACCAGAAGCGGGCACCAAGGTGAGAATTCGCCTGTTCCTATTCACCTGAGGTTATAGGGAGGTTACCAACCGCTTTCAACGCGCAGAACTGTCACGTTTCGGATGCATATATCCGGCACGTGGGATGGGCTCAAAGGTTTTTCAAGGGCCGGAAATGCATTTTTTCTTCCAGTTACATGAACCGGTTAACACTCAAAGATCAACGCACGAAAATTCCGACACACCCGAAATATTAAAAAGGGGCTTCTCAGAAATTAAACTGCCGCTGCGGACAACTTCATGTCGATATGTGGAATTCCGTCTTCAAGGTATTCTTCGGAAATCTTCAGAAATCCGAAGCCAGAATAGAACTTATCCAGATAAGACTGCGCAGAAATGTCAATATCACAACCAGGGCACATGGACCGCGCCTTCTCTACCCCATTCGCCATGAGAACCTTGCCAAGGCCAAACCGCCGAAAATCCCGGTGGACAACCACACGCCCGATTCGCGCGGGATTGCCGGAAAACAACCGGATTGCTCCAACGAGCTTGCCGTCTTGCCGATCCACCACGAACAGATGCATCGCCAGACGGTCCTTACCGTCGATGTCCGCATAGGGGCTTTCCTGCTCAACGACAAAGATGTCCTGGCGAAGTTTCAGAAGATCGTGCAGCTGATCCTTTGTCATTTCGTCGTAGGTCAGCCACAGGCATTCAAAACGGTCATCCATCATGAAGCTCACAGTGCAGCGCGTCGACGATAGGTGACAAACTCGAAATCGGCAGTGTCCTTTTCCGTTCGCTCACCAGGTCTCCTCGACACTTCCTCCCAAAAGGCAAGATCAATTCCGGGAAACGTTGTGTCCCCGTCCGGGTCTGCATCAACCTCTGTAATCTCGAGACGATCCGCCATACGGATCGCCCGCCGGAAGATTTCCCCGCCGCCGATGATCATCACTTCCTCGCCCATCAGTTCGGCCAAGATGGTCTCGCAGCGCACAAGGGCGCTTTCAAGAGAAGTGAAAACCTCGACATCCTCAGCGACAAAGTCGGGATCTCGGGTCAGGACGAGATTGGGACGTCCGGGCAATGCCTTGCCGAGAGACTGAAAGGTCTTGCGGCCCATGATGACCGGCCTGCCCATAGTCACGGACTTGAAGTGCTTCAGGTCGGATGGCAGACGCCATGGCATATCGTTGTCCGATCCGATCACCCCGTTTCGGGCGACCGCTGCCACAAGTACGATTTCAGCCATTATATCCGCTCTTGGTGTTGCCGAGGTCGCATCCGGAAATTGCTTTTGGGTTGCAAGACAACCGTCTCAACGAATTTCGGAACTCAAAATCTGTGCCCAAACCACTTTCTCCAACACCAGAAATAACAATGCTCGACGAAATTCAAGGTCTTGCCAATCATTGCATTGGCCGTTCCCCAAGTGTCCTACCGTGTGAACCACAAATTGGAGCGACTGGCACGCAATTTTGCGGTGAAGCCTTCCCATTTTGCAAACACGGTTTCGCAATTTCGCAAGATGAGGAGGCTGAATCTTTGCATTTCTGGATAAAACTGCAGTTTTTTGACCAATCGGACTTGGCTTGTTCCTTGCTTCCTTAACCCGACAAGGGATCGGGTTGATGGATGTGAAGCGTGACCGATACTCCAATTCCAGTAACTGAAGAAGACTACGCGTCCTACACGGGCTCAGATCTGAAAACGCCGTTCAGAACGACGTTTTCCAGTTTTCGACTCTGGCTGTTCGCCGCAATGGTCTTCGTGTCAGCGATGCCGATTCTCGGCCTTACCATCTGGCTCGAGCGTTCTGCGGTCGAAAAGGAGTTCGAGGCCGTGGAACAAAAACACCTGATCGTAGCTCAGAACCTCTCCATGGCACTTTCCCGCTATGTCATGGATATCGAGAGTTTCATCAGATCCAGAGCCGAGGAACTGGAAGCCGGAGATCGCGTCCGACTGACAGAAGCAGCACTTAACGACCTCGACATTGTCTACGTCACGGTTCTGGACAGGTACAACCAGATCATTCCCGAGCAATCGCAACAAGGGGGCAATATTCTCTTGCCGGAACAGGGCTTGATCGGAGAGTTACGCCAGTTGGCCGATGCCTCAAGCGGCAAGGTTGCCTTTTCCGGCATCGAGAAACTGAACGGGAAACCCCATTTCTATGTCGTCAGGAAGCTGAGTGACGATCGGTTGCTTCTGGCCCCCTTGTCTCCCCGCTATGTCGATCAGGTGCAAAAGTCGATAGCCTTTGGAGTGCGCGGTCACGCCATGATCGTGGACGCTCGAGGCAAGGTGGTTGCCCATCCGAACCCGCAGTGGCAGGCGGACTCCAAGGACGCGTCGAAAATTTCCATCGTCCAGAAGATGATGGCAAGGGAAACAGGCGTGGCTGAATTCTATTCCCCGCCCATGAAGGCCGACATGATCGCCGGCTTCACCTTTGTCCCGCAAACGGGCTGGGGTGTCATGGTGCCCCAGCCAACAGAAGAGCTTGTACTCCACGCACGGGAAGTACAGCTGGCGGGCATCTTGTTTGGAGCGGTGGAAATCCTCTTGGCCATCGTCGTCAGCTGGTGGCTCTCCAGCATCCTTTCCAACCCGGTCTCACAGCTGGTGGCAACCGCAAAGAAAGTGTCTGCAGGAAATCTGAAGGCACGAACAGGCTTTGCCATCCAGCATGCACCGGTTGAGCTGCGCGCTTTGGGCAATGAACTGGACAGCATGGTGGACGAACTGGATCAGCAGTCCGCCAAGCTTTCCACGGCCCTTGCAAAAGCCGAGGCAGGCAGCAAGGCCAAGTCGCAATTCATGGCCATGATGAGTCACGAAATCCGTACGCCTGTCACTGGCGTCATGGGCCTGCTGGATATTCTGGAGGAAACCCGTCTGGAGTCTGATCAGCGCGGCTACATCGATCTGTCACGCGCAACGGTCAACGGGCTCTTGAACATCGTCAATGACATTCTCGACTTTTCCAGGCTCGACGCCGGCACTTTGCGGATTCAATCCACCCCATTCGACCTTCATGCGTTGTTGGATGAGGTATCTTCCCTCTTCCTGCCTGCGGCAAAGGCCAAGGCACTCGATCTGACATGCGAGCATGATGAGCTACTGCCCGAAATCGTTACCGGCGACCTGCAAAGGACACGGCAGATCCTGTTCAACATCGTCGGCAATGCAATCAAGTTCACCGACAGCGGAAGTGTCACCGTCAATACGCGGTACGACCCGACCGGCCCCGTCACGGGAATGCTGACATTTTCAGTCACCGATACCGGCATCGGGATTCCCAAGGAAACGGAGGATCGCATCTTCGAGGAATTCAGCCAGGGCGACAATTCCTATTCCCGACAACATGAGGGAAGCGGACTGGGACTGGCCATATCCCGGCGGCTGGTCATGCTGATGAATGGCGAAATCAGTTATGAAAGCAAGCAGGGTGTGGGCACCCGTTTTAACGTCACTATTCCGGTCAAAGTGGAGCAACACGGCAATGACTGATCATCTGACCCTTACTCCCACCCCAACTCACAGCACGCGCAGGCTGTTGCTCGTGGAAGACAACGCAACCAACACCCTTGTCCTGACCCACAAGTTGAAGAAACACGCAGGTTACGTGGACTGCGCCAGAAATGGTGTCGAAGCTCTGGAGCAGATCGGAAGCCACACATATGATCTGGTGATCATGGATGTCTCGATGCCGGTCATGGACGGGTTTGAGGCAACCCGGCGGATCAGGGCCTCCGATGCCGACTTCTCGCAAGTCCCGATACTTGGGCTGACTGCACATAATTACGATGAGGTGCGCGACAAATGCCTCGAAGTCGGCATGGACGGCTTTCTTTGCAAACCGGTCAGCGACAGCGAGCTGTTTTGCGCCATTGAAGGCCTGCTCGCTGATCCGAAAGCCGCCTGAGCCCTTCAGTTCGCAGAATACCGTCCCAATGGACCGTTACACCGCAATCGGCGCCTTGATATGCGGATGAGGGTCATAGCCGGACAGTTCGAAATCGTCGAACTGGAAGGCGAAAAGATCGTTCACATTCGGGTTGATCGCCATCGTCGGCAGCGGGCGCGGCTTGCGCGTCAATTGCTCCCGGGCCTGATCGAAGTGATTGTGATACAGATGCGCATCCCCGAAGGAATGAACAAAATCGCCAGCCTTCAGACCAGTGACCTGCGCGACCATCATCGTCAGCAGCGCATAGGAAGCGATGTTGAAGGGAACCCCCAGAAAGATATCCGCAGACCGCTGATACAGCTGGCAGGACAATTTTCCGTCCGCCACATAAAACTGGAACAGCGAATGGCACGGCGGCAAAGCCATGTCGTCGACCAGCGCCGGATTCCAGGCTGAAACAATCAGACGGCGACTTTGCGGATTGGTCCGGATCATCTGCAGCAGATTGGCGATCTGGTCGATCGAGCGTCCGTCGGGTGCCGGCCACGAACGCCACTGATAGCCATAGACAGGCCCGAGATCGCCATTTTCATCGGCCCACTCATCCCAGATCTTCACACCATTGTCCTGCAGATACTTCACGTTCGTGTCGCCCGACAGGAACCACAGCAACTCGTGAACAATCGACTTCAAATGCAGCTTCTTGGTCGTGACCAGCGGAAAGCCCTGCGAAAGGTCGAAGCGCATCTGGTGGCCGAAGATCGAACGGGTGCCGGTTCCGGTCCGGTCTCCGCGGTCAACGCCCTCATCAAGGACTTTCTGCATCAGGTCGAGATATTGCTGCATGGCGATCTGCTTCGAAGTTCGAGACAATCCGAGATGAATTCCTAAACCGACTCGCACGGCTGGTCACCGTTGAACTGCGGATTTCATGACCAAAGGCCGTTGACTGCTGCAGCATTTGGCAAAAAGCGGCAGTTTTCCACCGCAGGCCACCATCGGCCTGTGGAAGAACCGGATGCTGTTCCACCGGCCGTCGAATTCTCCCCCTTCCTTTTGCCGCCTGACTTGCCTATATCTGGGGGGCTGGTTCGCCAGCTATGGCAATAAATGGTCTGTGCAATAAACCTATCGGACCCGGGGGCGGTACCCGGCGCCTCCACCCAAGCCCACTGGACTTTTCCTAGCAAAAACAGTGGGTTTCGGCGGGGGCGAAATAGGATCGACGAGGGCGTAAAGACTGCACTTTTGCTCGGCATTGTACCACCGTCATCGGGCTATTCTTATAGTTGCAAACGACAACTATGCTATGGACAACGCTGTTGCTGCGTAATGCAGCCCCGGTAGTCCACTAAGTCCCGTTGGTTAGCACCTTCAGGCGGGGTTCGGAGGCACCTGGCAACAGAAGCCTCCACTTTCCCCGGCACTTGGCTCTCATCCGCTCGTGATATTTGTCATGAGCGTTGTATAATGCGTGAGTTCGTCCAAAAGGGGTCTTTCCTTTTGGGTTTCTTGCGGTCAATGTGCCTGAACAATTCTTGCAGACAATGACAAGGCAACAGCGTCGAGCAGATGGCAGAAGATCTCCTCCGATACGACATCCTCATTCAGGACGCCCTTCGCGGAGCGGTGAAAAAGATCCTGGCAGAGGTTGGACGCACCGGACTTCCGGGCGAACATCATTTTTATATCGCATTCGAGACCACGGCGCCGGGCGTCCGCATCTCGCAGCGACTAAAAGAACGCTACCCGCAGGAAATGACAATCGTTCTGCAGCACCAGTTCTGGGATCTGGCGATCGGCGAGCACGCCTTCGAGGTCGGCCTGTCCTTTGGCGGCGTTCCGGAAAAGCTGCTGGTTCCCTATTCCGCGATCAAGGGCTTCTTTGATCCCTCTGTTCAGTTCGCTTTGGAATTCGATCCGGGCAAGACGGCCGAAGAGCTCCCTGAAGAGCTGCTGGAAGCCGTAGAGGAA
The DNA here is from genome assembly GCF_008711325.1 of Roseibium sediminis. Classification (GTDB taxonomy): domain Bacteria; phylum Pseudomonadota; class Alphaproteobacteria; order Rhizobiales; family Stappiaceae; genus Roseibium; species Roseibium sediminis. The sequence goes on along the minus strand of NZ_VXDB01000015.1, from coordinate 97,008 downwards.
CTGGCGCAGGCTGAGCGCGATACGGAAAATGCCATCTCCGAACACGGGCAGATCGGCATCACCGGCGGCACCGATCAGGACAAGACTGCATCTGCATCCGGCGACAATGGCAACGCACCCGACAAGCCATCCGAAGGCGGTGGGGAAGTCGTTTCCCTCGACGCGTTCCGCAAAAAGACCTGAGGACCACGGGAGAGGTCATCATGACCGGCGAAGTGGTTAATCTGCGTCAGGCCCGCAAGCGCAAGAACCGGGCCGAAAAAGAGGCGAAGGCAGAAGAAAACCGTGTTGCTTTCGGCCGCACCAAGGCCGAAAAACAAGCCTCCCGTACCTCGATTGAAAAGCTCCACAAGTCCGTTGACGGCCATCTCCTCGACCGAGGTGATGATGCTGACAAGGCGGACTAGGCAACGGTGCCTTTGATCAAGCGCTCCTTCACCCTCAACGGGCACCGCACGAGTCTGGCCCTGGAAGCAGAGTTCTGGCAGGTCGTCGATGAGGTGGCTGGCCTGAAAGACGTTTCAGTTTCAGGATTGATTGCCGAAATTGACGCCGAGCGCGATCCCGATGACTCCCTGTCTTCCGTCATGCGCGTCTGGGCATTGACCCAGTTGCGCCAGCGCCTTTCAGATCAGACGGCCTCCTGATCGCCTCTCCGGGGGCGTCAGTTTCCTGACCAGTTCGGATTTTCTCTCACCAACCCATTTGGCAGCTGGATGAACTGCGGCTCGGAACGCGTGGCTCTTGGCGCAGGCTGGGTTGAACGAATGCGCTGCGGTGTAGCCTGCCGTGTTCCGTTTGGCGAGAAAAGATCTGCATCGCTTCCGGTCCCGGAGGAAGATGGCGCAGATGGCGTGGTCCTGAGGTCCAGCGTTAGCAGCTCGTCAATTGTCTGAGGAGACGACAATGGCGGAAGCTCGCTCGTGGTCGCTGCCTGTTCCGGTGTCTGCGCGGGCTCGGCTGCCTGTGCAGCCGCCGCTTCTCTGGCCCTGGCAGCCTCCAGTGCACTCTTGATTTGGGAACTGAACTCATCTGCCGATGTCGGCGCGGGCGCTTCTGGCAGGGAAGCCGTGTCATTTTCCGCAGCTTGCGGCTGTTCAACACCAGCCTGATTGGATGCCTCATCCAAAGGGGCCGCTGCCGCTGGTACCACCGGGGCGCTCAGATTTCCCTGCCGTTGTTCAGGTGAAACAGGCGGCGGTGTCGGCTCTGTTGTTTCCCCGTCTACCGCAGCTCCATTTGCCGGCGTGCCTTCTCCCGACGGACCAGCAGCCTCTTCCGCAGCTTTTCGGGCAGCTTCGGCGGCTGCTGCTTCTTCAACCCTGCGATCTTCTTCGCGGTAGCGCTTCAACTCGCGCAGCAACCGGTCGCGCTCAAGGATTTCAGCCTGAAGTCGCTCGACGCGCCGAACTTCAAGATCGAAGGCCCTGAGCGTGAGGAACGCTGAGAACGGCGCAATGTCGACAACCCGTTCCGGTTCATCCAGCGATCCGACAAAAAGCAGCCCCACCTGAGGCTCGGCGCCCGTTACGGCATTCTCGCCCGGATCAATACGAATGGAGACATCGCTGTCCAGCATCCATGTATTCAGGTCTGCCTCGACAGAGCCGAAGATCTCTGCATCCGCTGCATCGACCACGATGTTGCGCGCGCTGATCCTGCCGCCGAGCAGAGACAGGTTTCCTTCCAACTTCGAAAAGGACAGGTTCCCCGCCTCCATGTGGCTGAGAAACGCCTCCTTGATCCGATCATCTTCCAGCTCAAGCCCGGCATCTGCCGCGCGGATGACCAGATCGAAAGCCTTTGGGTTCAGCCCACGCAATTCGCCATCATGAATACTGACCGTACCGCCGCCATTGAGGCCCGACACGATGGCTGAAATGGACCGCCCTGCCCCGTCGAACTCAAGATAGAGATCCATGAGGCCGGTCGCGACCGGACGTGCGTTGCGGGTCCATACTAGGCGGCGAATATCAGCCCCCTGCAGCTTGATCCGCCCGGACAAGGCGCCTTCCGCATCCGACCGGCGAACAGCAAGCGCGCCTGTCAGCTCGCCGCTGGCAAACTGTCCGTTGATGCCGTCGAGACGCAACATCATGGGCGTCAGGCGCAATTCGGACGAGGTGTTTGCGATCTCCAACCCCTCCGCGACCTGAAATCTGTCACTCTTCACCTGAAGCGTCAGGTCGATATCCGACAGAAGCGGCGAACCGAATGCCACACTCGGCCAGATGGAAGACCCGTCTCCCGCGGAGAACCATTGGTCAGGTCCGAGGATAGCTTCCGACAGGACACGTAAATCAAGGTCGGAGACCGTAAGATCGCCGGTAAAACGCCGACTGGTTTCGCTCACCAACGGTTCCAGGTTTCCAGCAATCGACCCTTCTATGGTGACGCCAGATACAGCGCCCTCGATTGCTGACAGCGACAGTTTTTCGCCATTGCCAGACACATCAAAGCTGAGGTCGACCGGAATACCACCGCCCATGATCGGCAACACCCGTCCGGCCAGAAGTGCGACCGGCGCCAGATCAGCGGTTTCCGCCTTCACGCGCAACTCGTATGCGCCAGACTTGCCTTCCTCAAGACGCAGTGTCCCATTGGCCGCAACACGAGCCGCCGCTGACCCGGCATCGAGATCAATGTCGAGACCGGTTTGCGGCTTCCCGCGTGCAGTCAGCCGGACATGCCCTTCGCCAAGGTTATCGACCGGCAGCACATCAAAGCCGAGCTGGCGCAGCAAGGTTCCGCCATCGGGACCCGACAGGTTCAGCTCCAGACCGACATTCGCCTCTCTCCAGGCATCCGTTCTGCCGGACAGTTGGCCGGATACCGTAACCATGGCCTCGCCCGCTTCACCGTCCAGATCGATGAAAACGTCACTTTTGTCGTCGTTTGCCTGCGCCGTGAAGTCAGCCTTGAACCGGGCAGGCACGAGATAGGGAGCTGCGGCCTTTACCCGTTCAACAATACCGGAGTCCGGGAAAACCGATTTCAAGAGCCCCACCAGACCGCCAAGATCCGAAGCAACCAGCGAGCCGGAAAGGCTGCCCTGTGGGGTTTCGGTGATGTTGTTGACGCCGCCTTTTACATCTACTTCCGCACCGGCCAGATCCCCCGCGAACAGACGATCGATACGGACATCACCATCGGCATAGGACGCCTCGATCCCGATGTTTTTGCCCTGCACGTCGCCAATCAGCAGTTCGTCAGATTGAATGCGGGCGGAAACCTCAAGGTCGGACAGGATGCTCGCCCGCTCCGAAACTCCCCGAAGCCCAAGTTCCTCGCCCTGAACTGCCTTGCCCAGAAGGATCAGCTCATTGAGATCAAGCTGATCGGCATTGAGATGTATTGCGAAGACCGGGCTGCCATTAGTCCGCGTGCGATAGGACAGCGACCCTTCCGCCTTTGCCCCATTGAGACCAAGGCGCAGGTTTTCCAACGCGTAGCCGCCGGGAATGACAGTCAGACGCCCTTCCATGTCGATAGGCTGCAAGGTGGTCGCACCCGTACCCGAATGCCGCCACCAGCCGACAAACGCGCCCGGCTGTTGGGAACTTAGCGAGACATTGCCGCTATAGGTCATGTTGGACCCGACAACGAGGTCCCCCTGCGTGGCAATGACCGTGCGCCCGGGAGCCCTCGCTGCAAGGCGCGCGATACGCCAACCACCAAGCATGGTTTCAAGGTCAAGACGCACATCCTGCGTCAGCCCGCCACCGGCAACGACAGCCGGCACATCCAGACTGATTGCTCCCTTGATCGGCGGGACAGGGATGTTGGCCAGTGCGGTCAGAACTGCTTCCGACGTCGATTTCAGATTGACCGGTGATGCCGGGCCGCCCCCAAGCAGTCGATCCAGATCCACCTGTTTGGACGTTGCCCGGACCTCGAACCTGCGATCACCGGAATAGACCAGATCGGCCGTACCGGTCAGTGACAACTGCCGTTCCTGCGGGCCGAAATGAAATTCGAATTCGGGCACTTCGAACCGGGTCATGTCAGCAGCCAGCTGACCGGTCATCGTCCAGGCATTGTCGACAGCCTCCGGAGCCTGAATGGAGGCAACATCAAACCCGCCCTCGAACCGGGGGGCAGCGTCTTCATGCGACACCAGCCCGTCGAGGGAAAGATCAACCGGATACTGGCTCGGCGTGACCCGGCCCTTGACGCGGATAGCGCCGTCTTCCTGCAGCCTGCCTGTGGCCAGTTCCACAGAATAGGGAGACCGTTCATGCGAAATGCTGCCGTCGATCTTGAAAGGCCCGGCAAGGCTGCGCGCACTCAATGACAGGTTGCCGTTCTCAAACCGGAAGACGTCACCGGAGCGTGCATCAACGATAGAAATGGCGCCGTTGGTTATGGTTACGCTTTCAAAGGCAACATCATCCGCATTCACTTTCGCCAGCATCCCGTGGTCTGGCATCGAGGTGAGCCAGTCAAGCCGCCCTTCCTCATCGAGCGAAAGCTGAAGATGCGGTCTATCGAGGCGAAGGTCCTGCACCTTCACCTCCCCCTTCAAAAGCGGAGGCAGTTCCACCTGCATCTGGAAGCGGGAGACGACCAGCAACGGATTTTCGGACGGACCGACCCGCACATCGGAAAAGGTGATGGAAGGAGCTGGCAGCAGGCGCATGTCCGCCTCGCCAAGCACGGTAACCGGATGCCCAAGCACCTGTTCGGCATAGGTTTCGAATGTGGATCTATACAGGGTCCAGTCGATGAAGAACGGACCAACCAGCGCTCCGACAAGCACCAGAATAATCGTAACACCCAAAGTGATGAAAAAGGAGTTCAGCGTCCGTCTCCTTTCAGATCCGATTTCATGATGACGTCCTGTCCAACACTATTGGCTTCCAGATTCGCTCACAGTTGCAATCATTTCCGTAATATCATTGTTCAAAGATACTATGTCACGAGGGTGGCAGTATTTTTCCGGGGTTCATGATGTTGTCCGGATCAATTGCAGCCTTGAGCGTCTGCATCAGGGTCACCCCGTTGCCATGCTCCTTGCGCATGTATTTGACCTTGCCCTGCCCCACGCCATGCTCGCCGGTGCATGTGCCGTCCATTTCAATGGCCCGCAGGTTCAATCGCTCCACAAAGGCCTGGGCCGCGTCGATTTCCTCAGGCACGGTCTCGTCGATCAGCACTTGCACATGAAAGTTGCCATCGCCCACATGCCCGACGATGGGAGCCACGAAGCCGCTTTCGTCGATGTCCTTTCGGGTTGCCTCCACGCACTCGGCAAGACGGGAAATCGGCACGCAGACATCCGTAGCAACCACCTTCGAGCCCGGCCTCAAGGTAAAGGCAGCCCAATAGGCATTGTGCCGCGCTTCCCAGAGCTTGGTGCGCGCTTCAGGCTGGGTTTCCCAGACGAAAGGACCGCCGCCAAATTCGGTCGCAATGTCGTTGAAAAGGTCAGACTGCTCTTTCACCCCGGCCTGAGAGCCGTGAAACTCGAGGAACAAGGTCGGCGTTTCAACGAGATCGAGCTTGGAATAGGTGTTGCAAGCCCGCACTTGCTCCTTGTCCAGCAGCTCGATACGCGCAACGGGAATGCCGCACTGGATCGTGGAGATGACCGCGTTGCAGGCAGATTCGACATCCGGGAATGGGCAGATGCCGCCGGAAATCGCTTCGGGAATACCGAAAAGGCGCAATTGCAGTTCGGTGATGACGCCCAGCGTCCCTTCCGCTCCAACCATCAGCCGGGTGAGGTCATAGCCTGCCGAGGACTTGCGGGCCCGCCCGCCCGTTCGAACAATCTCGCCCTGCGGGGTTACGATCGTCAGACCGAGCACGGCATCTCGCATCGTCCCGTAGCGGACCGCATTGGTCCCGGAAGCCCGGGTCGAGGCCATCCCGCCAAGGCTCGCATCCGCCCCCGGATCAATCGGAAAGAACAGGCCCGTGTCCCGCAAATGCGCATTGAGCTGCTTGCGCGTCACACCGGCCTGCACACGGCAGTCCAGATCCTCGGGAGACACGCTCAGGATTTCGTTCATGCCGGACAGGTCGATGGAAACTCCGCCCATCGGCGCGTTCACGTGGCCCTCAAGCGAGGAACCGGTGCCAAACGGAATGACAGGCACCTTGTGCTCGGCGCAAACGCGCACGATTTCAGCCACTTCTTCCGTCGACTGCGCGTAAACAACAGCTTCCGGCGGCTGGTTCGGTATCCAGGTTGTCGTGTGACCATGTTGCACACGAACCGCCTCGGACCGCACGCACCGCTCGCCGAAACGCTCCACAAGGATCCCGATGGCCGCGACGCTTCTGTCCGAAGAGACCTGCGCCGGATTTGCCTGTGGTGTCATCGGGGAACCTTTCTTATGATTTAAACCCATGCATTTGTTGCCGAGACTATGTAATTCCTGACGACAAACGTCAAAGCGTTTCCACCCGTGGACAAGGCAAGGAACGAGAATTTGGAAAAGTGGCCGCACACGCCCCTCATCAGCGAACGCAAGCACGTTCTTGAGGACTGGATCGACTACAACGGTCATCTGAACATGGCCTACTATAATGTCCTGTTTGATCAGGGTGTGGATGACGCCTTTCACCTTCTGGGTATGGGAGAGGACTATGTGAAGAGCCGCAATGCGTCCTTTTTCACCGCGGAAGTCCATGTCTGTTATGTGCGCGAGCTGGAAGCCGGGATGCCGGTTGTCGCCAGCCTGCAGCTTCTGGATTTCGACGAGAAGCGGGCACACTTTTTTCAGGAGCTGCGCCACGCCGATGAGGGCTGGCTTTCGGCAACATCTGAACAGATGTCCCTCCATGTCGACATGGCTGCCCGCAAGGTATCTCCGTGGCCTGACGACATACTTCAGAACCTCAAGGCCCTTGCAGGCGCACACGCCGGTCTTCCACGTCCTGAACGGGCGGGACGTTCCATCGCCATTAAACGCAAATAGACGCGCGTAGTTCGGGTTTCCTGTTGGATTTGAAGGAAAATCCGGTCCGGGGCTGGTTTTGCCCCGCGACTCAGTCGACACTTTCCTTACCGAATACCGGGCACCCTCGGGAGCTCTACCTGCGCCACGCCCCAGCCCTCAGCCGAGGGGACGATGAAAGAGATAGTCGACAACATCCATCGCCTGCCAGCTATCCTGTTTAGCTGGATTGCGCCCAACATGCGCCTTTTTCTCGGCTATCGGCTTCCTGAGGTCTGGGTTCTTGCTGTTCTCATCGGCGCACTCGTCGCAATTGCCGCCATCGTCTTCCGTATGCTGATCGCGCTCTATCAGCTGAGTTGGCTGGGTACCGCGTCCGAGCGCACCATTGAAGCTGCGCTGGCGCAACCATGGTGGGTGATCATCGCGGCCCCAACGTTTGGCGGTCTGATTGTCGGCTGGCTGCTGCAGACCTACCAACCCAAACAGCGCGCTGGCGGCGTTGCAGACGTCATCGAGGCCCGAGCTCTTGGCGGACGCGGGTTACCGGTTCGCGAGGGCCTGATGTCGGCCCTCGTCACCACCGTTTCTCTGGGATTTGGAGCAAGCGCTGGACGAGAAGGACCGGTGGTGCATCTTGGCGCAACCATCGGCACCGCCCTTTGCCAGTTGTTCAGCCTGCCGGATTCGGCTCGTCGCATCCTTCTGGCCTGCGGCGTTGCCAGCGCCGTCTCCGCCTCCTTCAACGCTCCCATCGCCGGTGTCCTGTTTGCGCATGAAGTGATCCTCGGTCACTACGCCATGTCGGCCTTTGTCCCGATTGTGCTGGCCTCAACCATTGGCACCGTGGTCAGCCGCCTCTGGTTTGGAGAGGCCGCAGCCTTTGTCATTCCCGACTATGAAATCACATCCTATCTGGAAATCCCTGCTTTCGCGCTTCTCGGTCTGACATGCGCCGCCGTTGCCATCATCTTCCAGTTTTCGCTGATAGGAACGGATTACGTCGCCAGAAACATATCCATGCCGCTGTGGCTGAGGCCCGTTATCGGCGGATTGGCAATCGGCTCGATCGGGGTCTTTTTTCCGCAAGTTCTCGGCGTTGGCTATGAGGCAACGGACCAAGCCCTCAAACACGAACTGACAATTACCGTGATGCTGTCGCTGCTGGTTGCGAAAACAGCCGCAACTTCCATCACTCTCGCCTCACGCTTTGGCGGGGGGATCTTTTCGCCCTGCCTGTATCTCGGTGCCATGACGGGCGGAGCGTTCGGGCTCATTGCGGCCTCCGTCTACCCGGAAATGGCGTCAAGCCATGGTCTTTATGCAATCCTTGGCATGGGAGCTGTTGCAGCTGCCGTTCTGGGCGCACCTGTATCGACGACCGTGATCGTGTTCGAGCTGACCGGTGGCTATGAGCTTTCCATCGCGCTTTTGATCTGCGTTTCCATCGCCACAGGCCTCAATCAGGCCATCCACGGCAAGTCGTTCTTCCACTGGCAATTGGGAATGCGTGGGGTCTGCCTGCATGAGGGAGCCCACGCGTTTCTTGGCACCAGCGTCAAGGTCCGACAATTCATGGATGCTCCGCCGGAAGACGAGACGGACCGCGTTTTCGATCCCGGGTCCGGCGCTCCCTATCTTCATGTGACGGACTCGCTGGAAAGCGCATTGAAGAGCTTCGACAACAGCGGGGCGTCTTCCCTTCCCGTTGTCGACAAGGGCGATGCCACCCGCATTGTCGGCATTGCGCGCCATGTGCGGGCCTTGAACCACTTCAACAAGGCACTCATTCAGGCCACGGAAGAAGAACACCGTTAAAGCAATCGCCTCAAGGAAAAACCCCGCCAGCAGCGCTCGCGGGGTTTATTGAAATTCGTCGTCAGATCAGATCGCTCGGGTTGCCTGCTCCAGCCAGATCCGAGTCTTGTCATCCAGAAGTGGCGACAAGGTCTCGCAGACCCGCGTGTGATACCGGTTCACCCAGGACCGCTCGAACTCCGTGAGCATCGACGCATCAATGAGACGCAGATCAAACGGCGCAAGGGTCAGGGTTTCAAATCCGAGCATCGGGCGCTCACCGCGCGGAATATCCCGAGCCTCTGTGACCAGCTCCAGATTCTCCAGCCGAATACCATAGGATCCCGCCGGATAGTATCCAGGTTCGTTCGACAGGATCATGCCCGGTTCAAGCGGTTGAACTCCGGTCTTTGCAATCCGCTGCGGTCCTTCGTGAACGGACAGATACGATCCGACCCCATGTCCCGTGCCATGATCGAAATCCAGTCCGGCCTTCCACATGTCGATCCGGGCAAGCGTATCGAGCTGCGCTCCGGACGTGCCGACAGGAAACTTTGCCGTGCTGATCGCAATATGGCCCTTCAGCACCAGCGTGAACTGACGCCGCATCTCGTCGCTCATCTCGCCAACAGCAAGCGTGCGTGTGATGTCTGTCGTTCCATCCTCGAACTGGGCACCGGAATCAATCAGGAACGGCACATCGAGTGGGATCTTTCGATTGCTCTTTTCGCTCACACGGTAGTGACAGATTGCTCCGTTCGGACCAGCACCGGAAATCGTGTCAAAGGAGATGTCCTTGAGAACGCTAGTCTCGACCCGAAACTCTTCCAGTTTCCGCGCTGCACCGATCTCATCCAGCTGGCCTTGCGGCGCGACCTCGTCAAACCAGCACAGAAACTGTGCGTAGGCCACACCATCACGGATATGCGCCGCCCGTGCGCCCTCGATCTCGACCTGATTCTTGATCGCCTTGGGCAGTAGGATCGGGTCCTGCGCCTCCACAAGCGAGCCGCCAGCATCCGTGATCGCCTTCGCAATGCCTTCGCCTGCAAGGGCGGGATCAATCATCACCTTGCGCCGCTCTGTACCCAGAGTATTCAGGGCATTGAGGAAGTCTGCAGGTTCCTGAATATCGGTGATCTCGGACAAGGTGTCGCGAACCGAATTCGACAATTTCCGGCCATCGATGAACAGCGTCGGACGTCCCTCTGCAGCAACGACCGCAAAGGACAATGGCAACGGGGTGTGGCTGACGTCGGACCCACGAATATTCAGCAGCCATGCAATGGAATCGGGTTGCGTCAGCACACAGGCATCCGCCTTCCGCGCCTTGATCTTGGCCTGTACCTCGCCAAGCTTGTCACCGGCGGCCTTTCCAGCCAGTGCGAGCGGATGAAGGGCAACGGCTCCCACAGGTGCCTCTGGCCGATCCTCCCAGACAGCATCAACCGGATTATCGGAAAGGAGAACCAGTGTGGCCCCCGCTTCCTCGCACACGGCACGCAGGCGCTTCACTTCCTGAACCGGGTGCAACATGGCATCGATTCCAAGCTTCTGTCCCGGCTGAAGATTGTCAGAAAGCCAGCCTGTCAGCGGCTCGTTGATCAGGTGGCGGGCCGGAAACACGGCCATATCCACCTGATCACGAACCTGAATCGTGTATCGGCCATCGACGAAAATCGCCGCCTTGTCGCCGAGAACCACTGCAACGCCAGCAGAACCGGAAAAACCGGTCAGCCATTGCAGGCGGCAATCGTGCGGCGGCACATATTCGCCCTGATGAGCATCGGCGCGCGGGATCAGAAACCCGTCCAGATCACGGCTCTTGAGTTCGGCCCTGAGCAGCGCTGCATGCGGCGCCCCGCAGGAAGGATCGGTGAGATCATCAAACGTCTGAAACATGGCCGGACGGTAATTCTACAATGACGCGCAATCAACTGGATTGTTGCACTCCGGGCCAGCCTGACAAATCAACAATCGTTAATAATGCGTTGCAACATAATATCTCGCATATGCGAGAAACGCAGGTCTGTCATGCGTTCTGCCCCCTACCTGAACAGAGCGGTATCAGCCATATAAAGGGCAACAATAATGGACGTTTAGCTCAAACGCCCGACACCACATTCTGCACGGAGAACCATCATGGTTACGACAACGTCCACTTCTACCCGCGCCAACGGCAGCCTCGTTCGCCGCGCTTTTGACCGCATGGTTGAAGCCCGTTCTGTTCAGGCCCGTCGCTATGTAAACGGCTACCTGCTGTCGCTCGACGACGCAACGCTTGCCGCACACGGCTACGACCGCAAGGAACTCGAGCGTCAGGGCTCCAGCGTCAGCATTTTCTGATCTGATTGATCAACCTGCTGTTTTTGAAAGCGCGGTCATGGAACCGCGCTTTTTTGTTGCCTGAAGGCACCAGCTGAAGGGCAAGGGCAAAAACCTCCAAGCCCCGTGTTTAGGCCTTTGCCCGTCCACGTTCGAATGTAAGGGTCAGCCAGCCGTCCTTTTCGCCCTTGCGAACAAGGTGGAAACCCTGCGTGCCATAGGCGAAGATGATGCGCGAACCGTCTTCGACGCGCAGTCCCGAAAGGACAAGCGTGGCGCGATCCGTCATGCGCGTTGCAATAGACCGGGCCATCTTCATCAACGGACGTGCCAGAATATTAGCAATGACGAGGTCAAACGGACCGTAGAGATCGAACTTGCGATCCTCCATCCCGTTGGCCGTAAACGTCTTGACCAGCGGTCCGACACCATTGAGCCAGGCGTTCTCCGCAGCGGTTCGTGTGGCAACAGGATCAATATCCGTTGCCAGAACATATTGTTTCGTCAGCTTTGCCGCGGCAATGGCCAGCACGCCTGTCCCGGTTCCAAGATCAAGGATGCTGTCGAACTCACGCATGTTCAAAAGTCGGTCGATCTCTTCCAGGCACCCGGCGGTCGTACCGTGATGTCCGGTCCCGAAGGCAAGCGCCGCCTCGATCTCAAGGCCGAGCGCTCCGGGGGGAACCTTGCTGCGGTCATGACTGCCGTGAACGACAAACCGTCCGGCCTTGACGGGTGCCAGACCTTCCAGGCTCTTCTCGACCCAATTCACGTCGGACAGTTCCACGGCATCCACGGGCACAGCGAAGGCGTCTGAGCCAACGCGGTCACGAACCTGAGCGATGGCCTCCTCGATCTCCATATCGAAAAGCAGGATTTCCGCAGTCCAGATTTTGCCGTCAGCCGAATCCTCAAAAATCGTGACCGGATTTCCTTCGTCTTCAAATGCCGATTCGAGAATGCTGGAAATACGCTTGGCTTCCAGCTCAGCGGCTGACATGCGGATCCGGATGGTTTTCATGGGCTCGCAACACGGTTGGGATTTTCGATCTAGCGCGTATACAGCTCCCCGTTCGCCGGGGCCAGTGCCTAGAACCCCGTTTCAGGGAAAATCGTGCGATATTCCTCGCCGGTCAGCCCTTCGCTGGAAGGCAAATGCGAACTGTCAGTCCTCCGCCCTCGGTCTCCAGCAGCTGAAGGTCACCGCCATGGCTTTCGATGATCGCCATCGCAGTGGACAGCCCCAAACCGAAGCCCTGTCCATGCTCCATTGTTCGCGCCGCATCGCCGCGCTCAAACGGTTCCAGCATTCTTTGCCGATCTGACGCCGCTATTCCCGGGCCGTGATCGGCAAACTCGACGATGAACTGATCCTGAGACTTGAAATTCCGGATTTCCAGCGGCGATCCTGCGTATTTTCGAGCGTTGTCGATCAGGTTGGAAAACGCCCGCACCATCTCCGAATAGCGCCCGAAAATGGAGACGCCACGCTGAAGGGACAAGCGGAACTCGATGCCCGTGCCTTCATACTGATCAGCAAGGCTGGTCAAAAGGCTGGCCAGATCAATGCGCACACGGGGTTCCGCGCTGGCGCCTTGCCTCAGATAGTTGAGCGCGCTTTCAAGCTGGCTCTCCATATGTTCAAGATCCGCCAGACTGCGTTGACGGATATCCTCGTCTTCCACCAAATCCAGCCGCAGCCGCAAACGCGTAAGAGGCGTTTTCAGGTCATGACCAATCGCCGCAAGTGTTCTTGTCCGCTGATGCAGGATCTGGTTGATCCGGGCCTGCATCCGGTTGAAGGCGGCGACAGCCGCCCGAACTTCCGAAGGGCCGCTCTCATCAAGGGGGACCGGATCGATAGACGTCTGGCCGAAGGTCGTCGCCGCCTTCGCAAGATCCGACAAGGGGCGAATGACGGTGCGCACAGACCAGATCGACAACGCACCGATCGTAAACAGGGCAACCAGTACCGGTATGAGGAATGGGGACCCAAAATCCGGGTGCGGATGAGGATGAGGCGGTTTGTGGTGCGGCATCTGCCCATGCAGCTTGGCATCGACGCCTCCCAGAGAAGCCTGAACCAGTTGACCGTCACTCAACCGAAATACCAATACCGGATAGGTTGGCCGCCCCTCTGCGTTCAACATTGGGTACGCGCCTGTCAATGCGATGCCGTCGACCAGCTCGCTCGGCTGAAACGGCCAAAACCTTGGCCTATGGTGAGGAGAAACAGTTTCAAGTTCCACCGGCCTCTCATCAAGCAACTTCAGGATGAGCTCAGGGTCTGTCCGATTGTAATGGGCAATCAAAGCTGCTCTGGACTCGGCGGGCATTTTCTCAAGTTCATGGATGACCATCACATGCTTGAAAGCTATGGACGCAGAGCTGTCTGCGCGGTTCTGTCCGCCTGTGACGAGGATCGTCAGGGCAAAAACGGCTGATACACCGCCCAGAACGAGCACAATGAGCACAATGAGCTGAGCTGCGAGGCCTTTCGGCACCAATCGCCGCAGCAGCCCTTGCCGCGATGCTTCAGGCACTTGCTACCGTTCTGGCAACAAATTCATAGCCGCCGGAACGAACAGTCCTGATAAAGGCATATTCGGCCCCTGCCGCTTCAAGCTTGGCCCGCACACGGCTCACAAGGATGTCGATATTGCGCCCATTCAGAACGCCAACCTTGCCTTGGGTAAGATCAATGAGCTGTTCCCGGCTTAAAACACGCCCGTGCCGCTCACAGAGGACCTGCAAAAGGTCAAACTCTCCCGGTGTCAGCGCGACAATCGCTCCGTCGGGATTCTTCAAAACCCGCCTTCGCGCATCGATCTTCCAACCTTCGAATTCAAGATTGTTCTGAACCGGTTTGAAAACACCGGCCCCCAGTTCCATCCGGCGGAGCATGGCCCTTACACGGGCGATGAGTTCACGCGGATTGAAAGGCTTGGGAAGATAATCATCCGCCCCGACCTCAAGGCCGATGACCCGATCAAAGTCATCACCCTTCGCTGAAACGATGATGATTGGAATTGGTCCCGCAGACCGCAGACGCCGACAGATGCTGATACCGTCCTCGCCCGGCAGCATGAGATCCAGAATCACGAGATCAACATGGGAGGTATCAAGGATCCGGTCCATGTCCTCACCGGTTTGAACCACGGTGGACTGGATGTCGTTGTCCTGCAGGTGCCGCTTGATCAACGCGCCAATTTCGTCGTCATCCTCGACAATCAGCACATGTTTGCTTGTGTCAACAGACAAGCGGTTCCGCCCCGTTCCCAATAGCTCCAACATCAAATAACTTTCGTACGACCTTCGTCATTAACCATAATTATACAGACAAATGTACCAGTTGAAGCAACTCAGGGTTTCAGAACCACTCTGTCAGGACAGTAATTTCCGAAAAACAACTTCTGATTATGAATTAATTAATGGCAATAATTGAAAGTGAACGACTTCCGGAAGCAGGAAACTGTAACTCAATTTTTCAGATCATATTTTTATCATTCAATCTCAATATGTTAACTTACTGTATTTTTTAATTGAACAATACACGCCGAAGACTCGCCATGGTTGCACTACTCACGTAGGTGGGTTACCACAATCAAAAATTGAGCCAAGTTCGCCTTAAAAAAAATTCAAAAAATGCAGCCATGTGAGCCAAAATCACCCCGCCGCATGAGCTGTGTAACAAGTCACAACCTGTCTCTGCACACTAATCCGCAAATCAAACCTGATATCAAAACCGCCAACTTATTTGCGCCCCAGCCCCGATTTCCTCACCATGCTCGTGAATTGAACCAGCAAGGCCTGCCCGCCAATTCAGGCGATTGTCCAGTGCCCTGCCCGAAAACCCGAAACCGGCAGACAGGGAATGGCTACCTCTGTTCTGGCCAGCCTGGGTAAAACTGCCGAAAAGATGCGAAACGGCTGTCACTTCATGGGCAGACGCGCGCGAGGCACTCCAATCATGGTCATAGCGCAAAAACCCCTGCATGCGGACTGATGTGACCTCGTCCTGATAAACCTGTGACGACATCTCAAGGCCCAGTCCGGTCATAAGGGCATCAGCTGTTGCCGAATTGATGCGATAATTGAAGTCGCCCCCGCCGGTTTCCCTGACCGCGTCCTGCCAGATATGCGCATAGGAAGCGGCGACAAATGGATTCAAGACCAGCGTTTCCGTCGCGCCAAATGCATAGCCCGCTTTTGCTGACACAAACGCCGTATGGGAGCCGAAATCCGCTTCCGCCTTGCCGCCCGTGAACAAGCCTACATCCGGATTGTTTCG
The DNA here is from genome assembly GCF_008711325.1 of Roseibium sediminis. Classification (GTDB taxonomy): domain Bacteria; phylum Pseudomonadota; class Alphaproteobacteria; order Rhizobiales; family Stappiaceae; genus Roseibium; species Roseibium sediminis. The sequence goes on along the minus strand of NZ_VXDB01000015.1, from coordinate 81,690 downwards.
GGACGAAGAATTCGCAGCGTAGGAGTATCCGGCGGCACCAGAGAAATTCCATGCTCCGGAAAAGAACGTTCCGTAGAGACCGGCGTAGCCTGCATGAGCAGAAAAGCTCTGATCAACATGATCGTGTTCCGTCATTCGGTGATAGCCATAGCCGGCAAAGGCCCCGATGCTACCTGCTTCACTGGCGAGAATGTCCGCACCGGCCATTACGTTTGCCAACTGATAGCCGAAGTTTCCGAGCCCGTCCTTGCCCTCCACATTCCCGAGGACACCGGACACATCAAGCCAGATTGCACGCCCTTGCGCATCGCGAACAACCAGGTTGTCCTCAAGGACGTTCGGGCTGCCTGAAATGCGGTTCATCACGGTCGACGCGACATGATCGGCCTGTTCCAAAGCAACCGTCAGATTGGAGGAATAAGGTTCTGCATGAACCTCGTTCAATTGCAGCAGGTTGGCATTCGTGAGGGACAGAAATGCAGTGCTGAGCGTTTGGCCGTTTGCCAGAATCTGACCGCCGCCACCCGAGCCGCCGGTTGTGCCATTGACGACAGTCGCATGATGGGTAGCGGCAACCGACGACGTCAATGTCACCGCCGGCGTCGACGTGGTCGCGACCTTGGACGGATGAAGCGTCTGGACTTTGCTTGGCAAATGGGTCGGTGTGGGAGAGTTATCGTCAAAGGTGACGACAATGTTTCCTGTGCCGCTAGGACTGCCGACCAACCGCGGGGTCAGATGTGCATTGAGTGAAGCGCCCTCGGCCAGCGTGACACCGTCACTATCGATGCTCCCTGCGGTCACGACCGTGTAGTTCGCACCTGTAAACGCCGTAATCTCAGCGGCCCCGGTTCCACCAGCATAGCCGCTGTCCTTTTCGAGAGTGACAGTCAGTTTGCTTGCGCCTGTGACGTTCCCGCTGACGGACAGCAAATCCGCATTCTGCCCGGCGCCGGGATCGAGCTCACTGACAAGATTGGTCGCCCCCTGTAACGAAAGGTTTCCATTGATGGTGAGCGTGCCGATGGAGTTTCCGGGCCGAAACGTCGCGCCGTTTGCAGAAAGAAAATTCACATCGCTTCCGCCCGACTTGCCATTGATCGTACCATTTCCTGACAAGGTGCCGGTCAAGGAGAAGAACTGGGTATTTATGGTTGTATTTTTCAGGTCGAGGGTTGATCCCGCCTGCACACCTACCACCCTTGCTCCTGTAACCGAGCTGTCTTCGAGATGGACATTGACCGGTGTGTAAAAATCCTGACCGATAATATTGTACTGCCCGATAGCGAGAAGGCTTGGATTTGAAATCGTCAGCTTCTTGTATGCAAGCGTTGTTCCGGACTTCAGACTGGCAAAATAGACATTCTGAAATTGGGTATTTCCTGATTCCTGGACCAGAGAAATTGAGCGGTTTTCTCCAATCGTAGTGTCGAATAGATTGATATACATCGCGCCAAGTGATGTCGTCCCCGGTGTGACATGCGTGCGCAAAAACGGTGTATTTGGCGTAGCAGACCCCTCAATGGTGTTGTTTACAAACACGAAGGAGTGAACACGCCCGCCTGCTCGATTGAGATCGAAAAACACCGGCGAATAAACTTCCAGCAAGCCATCCGATGGAATTGGACCGGCATTTGGGAAAGTGAACTCTGCCCGCGAGGTAAGACAATAAGTTCTCGAAGGAGACATGTGAGAGGGAGGAACGCTGACCGCCCCACCGGCAAGATAAGTTCCTGCACCAAGTACCGCGCATGAGGCCGCTGACGGAGCGGATGACGCAAGGATTGCACCAAGAGAAACAAATCCAAGGAGCGTGCAATTGTTCACGGACAACATCTTCATGAAAACCTTCCGCAGTAGAACTTTCATCCAAACATCATCATCCTGTTTTACGAATTGATTAAACTCAAGATTGAAGCAAATAGAAAAACACCAAAAAGAGGCAGTTTCCCCGCATTCCCTGCCGTTTGGCTGCCCATTCACACGCTTCATCGAAACAACTTCGCCACTTGAAAGCAGCATCGCCCAATTACTATAAAGGCCGTATTGAAGGACGACCTTCGCTGCTTGGGTCACGAGACCGGCAGAACCAAGCGGGACGGCCCGGACAAGGAGGTCTCATGTCCTGGCTCTTTTTATTCCTTGCAGGTATTCTGGAAATCGTCTGGGCCGCGTTGCTCAAGCTGGCAAATGGCTTTGAAAACAAGATCTTGGGTGGTCTGGCCGTTCTGGCCATGATAGCCAGCGTCTGGTTTCTCGCGCTTTCCATGCGCACCCTGCCCCTCGGTACGGCCTACACGGTCTGGACAGGCATTGGCGCGTTCGGGGCGTTTATCGTCGGACTGGTCTGGTTTGGCGAACCGGCAACGGCAGGCAGGATCACCGCAGCAGGGCTTATCATCGCCGGTGTCTGCCTGATGAAGTTGTCGTCAAACGCCTGAGGTCGGCACTTTGCAGCAAGAGCATTTCCAGGCGAAGTGGATACCGGTTCGCCGTCAGGAAGTGCGCAAATCAAATATTTAGAGCACTTCGAGTGATTCAACGAATGCGAGAAGTGCACTAATGCCGCTCAACGAAGCTGTCGATGACCTTTTTCCGCCCGGCCTTTTCAAAATCGATGGTCAGCTTGTTGCCTTCGATTGACGCAATTGCGCCATAGCCGAACTTGATATGGAACACCCGCTCGCCAAGGGAAAAGGCGGAAGGCGTTTCGCTGACGGATTTTGCCACCAGTTCGCCTTCGATCATCATGGGGCCCTGTCGCTTTGAGCGGGAGGACCTGAGATCCTGACCGTAACTGTCTGACGAGGAAGAGCGTGCCCGCTGGGCCCGTTGCCAGCCGGGGGTGGAATAGCTGCCCCGTTCGAAGGAATCGCTGCGGTCAAAGCGAGAGGCACCATACCCGCCTCCGCCATACCCACCATAGTTGGATGACGCCTCGGCGATTTCTACGTGCTCCGGTGGCAACTCGTCCAGAAAGCGCGAGGGAATGGAGTTCTGCCACTGACCGTGAATACGGCGGTTTGAGGCAAAATACAGCTTCGCCCGCTTCTTTGCCCGGGTGATGCCTACATAGGCAAGGCGGCGCTCTTCTTCGAGGCCGGCCCGACCGCTCTCATCCAGCGAGCGTTGATGCGGGAAGAGCCCTTCCTCCCAACCGGGCAGGAAGACCGTATCAAATTCCAGTCCCTTGGCAGAATGCAGCGTCATGATGGAAACCGCATCGTTGCTCTCAGCCGTATCACGGTCCATCACCAGCGAGATATGCTCGAGGAACCCGGCCATGGATTCAAACTCTTCCATGGAGCGGATCAGTTCCTTGAGGTTGTCGAGACGCCCCGGCGCTTCGGCTGAGCGGTCCTTGCGCCACATTTCCGTATAGCCGCTCTCGTCCAGAATGATCTCGGCAAGTTCTGTATGCTTCATGGTGGCCAGCATGTCGCGCCAGCGCTCGAAATCGGTCAGAACCTGCCGCAAGGTATTGCGTGCCTTGGGCTTCAACTCTTCCGTCTGACAAAGCTGGTCTGCTGCCTGCATAAGGGGAATACGATTGGCCCGGGCCAACCCATGCACCAGTTTCAGGCTGGCGTCCCCAAGGCCGCGCTTGGGCGTGTTGACGATCCGCTCAAAGGCCAGATCATCGGCCGGTTGCACCACGCAGCGGAAGTAAGCCAGCGCATCGCGAATTTCCATCCGTTCATAAAAGCGCGGTCCGCCGATGACGCGGTAGTTGAGGCCCAGAGTCACGAAACGATCTTCGAACTCGCGCATCTGGAACGAGGCGCGCACGAGGATCGCCATCTCGTTGAGAGAATGCCCCCTCGATTGCAGCCCCTCGATTTCGTCTCCAATCGTCCGCGCTTCTTCTTCAGAATCCCAGACGGAGGCAACCGAGACCAGATCGTGATCCGGCTCGTGAAAGTCGGTGAAGAGCGTCTTGCCCAGCCGCCCTTCGTTGTGGGCGATCAGATGGGAGGCCGCTGCCAGAATGTGGCTGGTCGAGCGATAGTTCCGCTCCAGACGAATGACCGTCGCGCCCTGAAAGTCATGTTCGAAGCGCAGGATGTTGTCGACCTCCGCCCCGCGCCAGCCATAGATCGACTGATCGTCATCGCCCACGCAGCAAACATTCGCATTGCCCTGTGCCAGCAACCGCAGCCACAGATACTGGGCAATATTGGTGTCCTGATACTCGTCCACCAGCATGAAACGGAAGCGGCGCTGATAGTCTTTCAACACTTCCGGCTGCGTCTTGAACAAGGTGATGACATGCAGGAGAAGATCGCCGAAATCCGCGGCGTTCAGGATTGACAAACGGTCCTGATACTCCTGATAGAGCTTGCGGCCCTTGCCATTACCAAAGCCCCTGACTTCGCCTTCCGGAACTTCAGCGGGCGTCAGCGCCCGGTTCTTCCAGCCGTCAATCAGCGAGGCGAAACCACGAGGCGTCCAGCGCTTGTCGTCCAGCCCCTCGGCCTGAATGATCTGTTTGATCAGGCGGATCTGGTCGTCGGTATCGAGAATGGAAAAGCCGGATTTCAGGCCAACAAGCTCGGCATGCTTGCGCAGGATCTTCACGCAGATGGAATGGAACGTCCCGAGCCAGGCCATCCCCTCCACATTGCCACCGATGAATTTGGATATCCGCTCCTTCATCTCGCGGGCGGCCTTGTTGGTGAATGTCACCGCCAGAATTTCAGACGGGCGCGCGTTGCCCGTTGCCAGAATATGCGCAATTCGGGTGGTCAGAACGCGGGTCTTGCCCGTCCCCGCTCCGGCAAGAACCAGCACCGGCCCCTCGATTGTTTCCACGGCAAGGCGCTGTTCCGGATTGAGCCCGTCCAGATAGGTCGGCGCCCGCCGCGCAGCCATCGCCCGTGCAGCAATCCCGCCACCCGATGACGCGGGAACATCAGCCGCATAATTTGCCTGCGGAAACTCGTTGAACCCGTTCGGGTCTGTCATGCTCGTCTGCCAGTCCAGTTTTCACTCAGGAGAACAATATAGCAACAAATGTGCGAAGAACGAGGCGGAACTGAGAGTTTTTGCGGGAAAACTTCAGCACCTGACGGAATTGCCAATCACAATGTCCTATGCGCCAACCAACTCGAACCAACCGTCCTCGGTGATCACTTCGATCTGGAGTTCTTCTGCCTTCTTGAGTTTTGAGCCAGCGCCGGGGCCGGCGACAAGAAGGTCGGTCTTCTTGGAGACCGAACCGGACACTTTTGCTCCGAGGCGCTCTGCCATTGCCTTGGCTTCATCCCGAGTCATGCGCTCAAGGGAACCGGTGAAGACAACCGTCTTGCCCGCCACCGGTGATCCTGAGGCATCAATCTTTTCGACTTGCTTTGGCGTGATTTGCGCCAAAAGGGCGTCCAGTTGCTCGCGGTTATGTTCTTCTGCAAAGAACTCTGTCACCGCATCGGCAACGATGTGGCCAATGCCGTCGATGGCATTGAGGTCTTCCCAGGCTTCGCCGTCCTTGTCATGCGCCTTCACCATCGCCTCGTAAAACGCCTGCCACGAACCGTAAGCGCGAGCCAGAAGCTTGGCGTTCCCTTCGCCAACATGGCGAATGCCGAGGCCGAAGATCAGGCGGTGCAGATCAATGTTCCGCTTGGCGTTGATCGCTTCAAAGAGGTTCTTGGCCGAGACCGCCCCCCAGCCCTCGCGATTGCGCAGCTTGGTCAGCGATTGCTTGTCCCGCTCTTCCAGCGTGAAGATGTCGGCCGCCGTCTTGACCAGATCATCGGCATAAAAGGCATCCACCTGTTTGTCGCCGAAACCTTCAATGTCAAAGGCATTGCGGGAAACAAAATGCTTCAGACGCTCAGTCGCCTGCGCCGGGCAGATCAGCGCACCGGTACAGCGGCGCACGGCGTCAAGCCTGCCGGTCTTCGGGTTTTCCTCGCGCACGGCATGGCTGCCGCAGGCCGGACAGGCAGTCGGAAAGTCAAAGGCCACTGCACCCTCCTTCCGCTTGTCCAGATCCACATCGACGATCTGCGGGATCACGTCCCCTGCCCGCTGGATCTGGACCGTATCGCCAATCCGCAGATCCTTGCCGCCACGGATCGGCTCGCCGTCCTGACCAATGCCCTTGATATAATCCTCGTTGTGCAAGGTGGCATTGGAAACAACCACACCACCAACCGTCACCGGCTCCAATTTGGCAACGGGAGTCAGCGCCCCGGTACGGCCAACCTGAATTTCGATATCATTGAGGATCGTATAGGCCTTCTCAGCCGGGAACTTGTGCGCAATGGCCCAGCGAGGGGACCGCGATACGAAGCCGAGCCGCTGCTGCAGATCCAGCCGATCAACCTTGTAGACCACCCCGTCAATGTCATAGCCAAGCGTTGCCCGGTCTTCCTCAATGCCGTGATAGACGGCTAGCAAGTCCTCGACCGTCTCGCAGCGCTTCATCAGCGGATTGATCTGGAAGCCCCAGACAGCCATTTGCTCGACCATGCCCATCTGCGTCTCGGAAGGCAGTTTGCTCATGTCGCCCCAGGCATAGGCGAAGAATTTCAGGGGCCGGGATGCCGTGATCTCCGAATTCAACTGCCGCAAGGAGCCGGCTGCCGCATTACGCGGGTTGGCAAACACCTTGCCGCCATTGGCCTCCATGCGCTGGTTGAGCGCCTGAAAATCCGCATGAGCCATATAGACTTCGCCGCGAATTTCGACGACCTCCGGCACATCGCCCTTCAGCGTGTGAGGAATGTCCGAGATCGTCCTGGCATTGGCAGTCACATTTTCGCCGGTCGTGCCGTCGCCGCGCGTCGCAGCATAGATCAGCTGACCTTTTTCATAGCGCAGCGACAGGGAAAGGCCGTCAATCTTGGGCTCGGCGGTGACGGCCAGAGCACCCATCAGCGGATCGAATTTCAGGAAGCGGCGCACACGGCCGACAAAATCCCGCACGTCCTCATCGGTAAAGGCATTGTCGAGCGAAAGCATCGGCACGCGGTGCTCGATCTTCGAAAATGTCTCCAGCGGTGCGGCACCAACATTCGCAGACGGGCTGTCGGCACGAACCAGCTCCGGATAGCGCGCCTCGATCTCATTGTTGCGGCGGCGCAAGGCGTCATAGTCCGCATCCGAAATCGTCGGCGCGTCTTCCCCGTGATAGCGCCGGTCATGCTCGGCAATCTCGCCCGCCAGCCGTTCCAGCTCTGCCTGCGCCTCCTCGATGGTCAAGGCATCAACGGCAATGGCAGCAAGGGAAGCGCGCGTATCGGTATCGGTCATGGAGGGCCTGCAAATAAACGAAGTCCGGACCACAGACAGGGAGTCGTCAGGGGTCTTGAGATAAACAGATAAGCCAATGCGGCGAGCGGGGAAAGGTCAGGAAGCGGCTTCCGTGATGAGTTTTCTGGCTGCCGCCCGCGCCTCGTCGGTGATGGTGCTTCCAGCGAGCATGCGGGCAATTTCCTCGCTGCGGTGGTCCTCATCGATCCGCTTGACCCGCGTGGCCATGCGCTCAGGCGCCGTTTCTTCCTTGGCGATCAGGAAATGCCCGGCAGCACGCGCCGCCACCTGCGGGGCATGGGTCACTGTGAGAACCTGCAGCGCCGTGGCGAGTTTGGCAAGGCGCACACCGATTGCCTCGGCAACCGCACCACCAACGCCCGTGTCGATTTCGTCGAAAACCAGCGTCGGTGCCGATCCCTTGTCCGCAAGCGCCACCTTGAGCGCCAGCAGGAAGCGGGACAGCTCGCCGCCCGATGCCACTTTCATCATCGGCCCCGGTTTGGTGCCCGGGTTGGTCTGGACATGGAATTCCAGCTCGTCGATGCCGCTGCGTCCCGGTGCATCCGGCCGGCTGGTCATCTCGACAATGAACTTGGCTCGCTCAAGCTTCAGTTCCGGCAGCTCCGCCGCAACCGTGGCCTCCAGAGACCGAGCAGCAGCCTCACGTTTGGCAGAGAGCGCCTTGGCCTTCGCGTCATAGGTTGCCCGCGCCTTGCGGGCGGCTTCATGAAGCGCGGCAAGCTTGTCCTCACCCGCATCAAGATCTGCAAGGTCGGATGCCATGCGGGCGCAAAGCTCGGCCAGCTCTTCTACCGGCATAGAGAATTTCCGCGAAGCAGCTCGAAGGGCAAACAGTCTTTCCTCGACGCTTTCCAGCTCGCGGGGGTCGAAGTCGGTTTCCCGAATCGCATTCTCCAGCCCCCCGCGGGCCTCTTCGAGCTGATCCAGCGCGCTGGCCAGAGCCGCTACGGGCGCGTTCAGCAGGTTCGGCGCCTGATCTGCCTTGCGTTCCATCCGGCGCAACAGGCTGGCAAGTTCGGGAATTGGGGACGCATTGCCGTTCAGCGTTTCGAAGGCCTCATTGAGGTCTCCGGCGATCTTCTCCACCTGCATCATTGTCGCACGGCGTTCGGCAAGCTCGTCTTCCTCGCCCTGTTTGGGAGCGAGTCTGGAAAGCTCATCCACCGAGGCCTTCAGATAATCGGCTTCCTTGCGGGCGTTTTCGATCCGTGCCTCATGATCGCGCACAGCCTTTTCGGCCGCCCTGTAGGCAGAATAGGCAGCTGCCACATCCTCAACGTCGCCCAGCAGGCCGCCAAACAGGTCGACAAGCTCGCGGTGGGACTCTGGATCGACCAAGGCCCGATCATCGTGCTGTCCGTGAATTTCGACGAGAAGGTTGCCAGCCTGTCGCATCAAGGTAGCACTGACCGGCTGGTCATTGATGAAGGCACGGGTCCGGCCATCGGCTGCCTGAATGCGCCGCAGGATCACGTCACCATCGTCGGGAATATCATTGTCGGACAAGAGCACCCGGACCGGATGGGCCATCGGCACGTCAAAGACGGCGGTTACCTGCCCCTGCTTCTCACCATGGCGCACGAGATCGGCATCTCCGCGCCCGCCAAGAGCAAGCGACAGGGAGTCCAGCAGGATGGACTTGCCCGCACCCGTTTCACCGGTAAGCACGGACATGCCATCAGAGAATTCAAGATCGAGGCGGTCAATCAGGACAATGTCGCGAATGGCCAGCGTGACGAGCATGGATCGTGCTCCGGAAGGTTTTTCGGGGTCCGCGATTCCGGCAAGGGAGGCGGATCAGAAGACCTTAATATCCTTGAACGCCTTGCTGATCCAGCTACCGGAATCCTCAGAGGGCTGGTAGCCCCCGGCATTCAACAGAGAATATGCGTCCTTGTACCACTGAGTGTCCGGGAAATTGTGCCCAAGAACAGCCGCTGCGGTCTGCGCTTCGTTGACAACACCAAGAGCGTAATAGGCTTCCGTCAGGCGGAACAGCGCCTCTTCCACGTGGCGGGTCGTCTGATAGGTCAGGACCACGGTCTTGAAGCGGTTGATCCCGGCCACGTAATTGCGCTTCTTGAGATAGAAGCGGCCAATCTGCATTTCCTTGCCGGCAAGCTGGTCCTGAACCGCAATCAGCTTGGTTTCCGCATCAGGAGCGTATTCGCTGTCGGGATAGCGTTGCAGCAATTCGGCAAAGGCAGAAGCAGCCTTTTCGGTAACAGCCTGATCACGGGTAATGTCCGGCATCTGACGGAAGTAGCTCTGGCCGATGATGTAGAGTGCATAGGCGGCATCATCACTGCCCGGATAAAGCGTCAGGAACCGCTGGCTGGCATTGATGGCTTCCGTGTACTTGCCACGGCTGTAGTTGATATACGCCATGTTCACGAGGGACTTCTTGGCGTACTCGGAATAGGGATAAAGCTTGTCCAGCTGGGTGAATTTTGCGTCCGCGTCCTTCAACTTGCCCTGAGCGCGCAGTGCAAGGCCCTCATTGTAGAGAACCTCCGGCGGCGTATCATCCAGAGCAAAGTCGTCCGCATCCTTCGTCGCGGAGCAAGCTGCAAGTCCAAGAGGGATGGCCAGAGCCATGATTTTCAGGACAGATCCAAGTCCCCGGTTCCGATCGCCAGTCAATCGTCTGTCCTTCACTCTCACAATAACGCTCCTAACCGCAGACCGCCCGCACCAATTCGGCCAGCGCCTGAGGTTGTACGCAAAACCTGCTGTCGTGGGAAGTGCTTAGCGGAAAGGAATTCCAACCGCCACGCCCCATCATTGCATGTGGTATTTTTTTTGAGCAATTTTGTGGCAAGGACGCAAGAAGGAAATCAGGATACGTCCGGACCAAAGGCTGCAGCGGCAAGACCAGGGGTCGCCTGACTGTGAGCCCGGTAGGCAGGAGCTTCCACAATCTCGAAGGCAGAGCTGTCGGAGAACAGTTTTTCGAGAATCGCATGGTTCATCTTGTGACCGCCCTTGTAAGAGCGATACAGACCAAGAATCGGCAGGCCTGCAAGGGCCAGATCACCTACAGCGTCCAGTGCCTTGTGACGTGCGAATTCGTCCGGCCAGCGTGTGCCTTCCGGGTTCAGAACCTTGTCTTCGGAAATCGCGACGGAGTTCTCAAGGGAAGACCCGAGCGCAAAGCCCATCTTCCAGAGTTTCTCGACATCGCTCACATTGCCGAACGTCCGCGCGCGGCAGAGTTCCTCGCAGAATACGTCCGGCGTCAGGTCTGCCGCGAAACGCTGGCGACCGATAAGCGGCGTATCGAAATCGATGGTAATGTCATAGGAGGTGCGGTCATTCGGGACCAGCTCGCACCATGCAGAGCCGTTGTCGACACGAACGGTCTTCTTGACGCGAATATAGCGGCGACCACGGTCAAGGCGCTTGATACCCGCCTGCTTGATCGCTTCCACGAATGCAGCACTGCTGCCGTCCATGATCGGCATTTCCGGACCATCAAGTTCGGCGATCACATTGTCGACACCAAGACCGGCAAGAGCCGCCATCAGGTGTTCAACAGTGGAAACGCCATCCTTTGCAGGATCGGAAAGCACGGTGCAGAGCGCCGTCGCGGTGACGCGGTTCCACAGGGCAGGAACTTCGGAAGAGGCTTCATCATCAGTCCGCTGAAAGACAACACCGGTATTCGCGTCAGCCGGAAGAAGGGTCAGCGTCGCCGGTTTTCCGGAATGAACACCGATGCCCTCAAGCACGATTTGCTGTGCGAGTGTTGTCTGGCGGTCAATATAAGTCGTCATTAAGCCCCAACCTCTTCGATACGCGATAAACTTTCAGGTCCGCTACGACTGTCATAACGGACTGTTAACAATCGCGATGGTGGGACCATAACCGCACACGTCGAAAGTGCGAAATAAAGCTTTATTACGCTTTGTAACGCTGTGGATTAGCGCAAGACCATGACAAATAAGGATATTTTTAAAAAGACGAAACGGTCTGAAACGTTTTTGTTTCAGACCGTTCCATGGGGAAGCGGGGTAACGTCAGGGAATCAGTTCGCCTGACGCCGCAGGAACGCCGGGATCTCCAGCTGCTCGTCATCCGGCTGCACCATCGGCTTGGGAGCCGCACGGCCAGAAGAATCGAGCTGACCGGCAGCACCATGCATCTGCGGGCGGGCAGGACGCGGGGCCGGAGCCTGGTCCATTCTCACCTGCGGCTGCGGAGCGGCAGCCGGTGCCGCCATCGGAGCAGCATGATGATCGTCGTCTTCCATGTCTTCACGACGGCCAAGGCCGCTGGCCAGACGGCGGAGCAGACCCATCGGGCGACGCTCTTCATCATGCTCTTCATGAGTGAAGCCGCCATATTGGGCTTGCGGAGCGACGTGCTGCTGTACCGGAGCTTCGGTCGGCTGCTTTGCCATCATTTCCCGCTGGGCGATCGGCGGAAAGTCTTCCACACGCGGCATGCGCGGAGCAGCCGTATGCATTTCCGGTGCCGGCGGGATGTAAGGCTTGCTTACCGGGATCTCGGCAGCCATCGGGGCAACCGGCTCTTCTTCCATATCCAGCATCGGAGCCTGAGCTGTCATGGAACCTGCAGACGGCTGAACACGCTTGATTTCAACGTCCGGGTCAGAGGCGGTCGCAACAGCCTTGGGCTCGGGAATTGCGAGTTCACGCTCCAGGGAGGCAACAGCCTTGGCTGCGGCTTCTTCGGAGCGGGCAGTCGCCACCGGAGTAGACTGGGTCTGCGGTGCTGCAGCAGCTTTGGCCGGTGCAGCAGACGTCGTGATCGACGGAGGTGTGAAGGAGCCTAGACTGGCAGCTTGTGCCTGAGCCAGAGCCAGAGCTTCATTGTCGATGCCGGTTGCAACCACGGAAACCCGGATGATGCCATCAAGGCTCTCATCGAAGGTTGCGCCGAGGATGATGTTGGCGTCTGCGTCGACTTCCTCGCGGATACGGGTTGCAGCTTCGTCAACCTCGAACAGGGTCAGGTCGTTTCCGCCCGTGATCGAGATGAGGAGGCCCTTGGCACCCTTCATGGAGGATTCGTCAAGCAGCGGATTGGCAATCGCGGCTTCTGCGGCCTGCTGGGCGCGCTTTTCACCGCTGGCTTCGCCAGTTCCCATCATGGCCTTGCCCATGCCGCGCATGACAGAGCGCACGTCGGCAAAGTCGAGGTTGATGAGGCCTTCCTTGACCATCAGGTCGGTGATGCAGGCAACACCGGAGTAAAGCACCTGGTCAGCCATTGCGAAAGCATCGGCAAAGGTGGTCTGTGCATTGGCGATCCGGAACAGGTTCTGGTTCGGGATCACGATAAGGGTGTCGACGTTGCGCTGCAGCTCTTCAATGCCGGAGTCGGCAATGCGCATGCGGCGTGCGCCTTCAAACTGGAACGGCTTGGTAACCACACCTACCGTCAGTATACCCTGTTCGCGGGCAGCCCGAGCAATGACCGGAGCAGCGCCTGTGCCCGTGCCACCACCCATGCCGGCGGTGATGAACACCATGTGCGAACCGGACAGATGATCGTTGATTTCGTCGATCACTTCCTCGGCAGCTGCACAACCGACTTCCGGCTGGGACCCTGCGCCCAGACCTTCGGTCACCGCAACGCCCATTTGCACGAGACGTTCGGAATGGTTCATGGCAAGCGCCTGGGCGTCGGTGTTTGCGACGACAAAGTCGCAGCCCTGCAGCCCGGCAGTGATCATGTTGTTGACAGCGTTACCGCCTGCGCCACCCACACCGAAGACCGTGATGCGCGGCTTCAGCTCCTGGATGTCAGGCATCTTCAGGTTGATGGTCATGTTATCCTCGCGACCCACTTCAGCGCCCTGTTTCTGGGCACCCTGTTCTTCCCCAATATTGTCTGCCGGTACCGGCATGTCCTGCTCTTGGCTCATGATCGTCAGAAGCTTTCCCTGAGCCACTGACCCACACGAGCCAGATAGCCAGATTGTCCGCCCCACGATGATCTGCGGTTCTTGTGTTCGAACTGCTCGATCTGCGCGACTTGCGGATAGATCAGGAGGCCGACGGCCGCGGCAAACGCCGGACCTTTTGCAGCCTCGGGAAGACCGGCGACGCCCAAAGGCCGGCCAAGGCGGACATTGCGCCCAAGTACGCGGCGCGCTACTTCACTCAAACCCGTCAGCTGACTTGCCCCGCCTGTCAGCACGATCTGCTTGCCGACTTTTCCGGCAAAGCCGGAAGCCGTCAAACGATCCCGAACGAGTTCGAGAATTTCTTCCACCCGCGGACGAATGACGCGCGTCAGCGCGGATCGCGGGATCTGGTTTGGCAATTCGCTGTCACTCTCCAGCGGCGGGACAGTCAACATGTCCCGATCATCGGAGGAGCTCGACAGCGGCGACCCATGCAGGGTCTTCAAACGCTCTGCGTCCTGCACACGTGTTGCAAAGGCACGAGCAATATCGGTCGTGATGTGCTGGCCGCCGACGGCGATCGCATCGAGATGAACCATGCGGCCATCCACGAAAACGGAAAGCGTGGTCGTGCCACCGCCCATATCGATGCACGCAACGCCAAGCTCGGCTTCGTCATCCACCAGAGTGGAAAGGCCGCTGGCGAATGGTGTGGCAACAAGCGTTTCCACCCGCAGATGGCCCCGATTGATGCAAAGCTCGAGATTACGCACCGGCGGAACCTCGTTGGTCACCACCTGCATGTCGACGCCAAGCTTCATGCCCATCATGCCGCGCGGATCGCGGATACCGCGGTTCCCGTCGAGCGAATAGGAAATCGGCAGGGCGTGCGAAACCGTCCGGCCTTCGGTGACCGAATGGGTGGAGCCTGCAGACAACACGCGCTGAATATCGCCTTCGGTGACGCTTTCACCAGCAAGCGGCACGGTTGCGCTGAAAATCTCGCTCTGCAGCCGACCGCAGCTGACATTGGCGATCAGGGATTCAACGGTAACGCCCGCCATCCGCTCTGCCGCATCCACGGCAAGGCGCACGGCCTGTTCGGCGGAATCCATGTCGACAACGACACCGGACTTTATGCCGCGAGAGCGCTGATAACCGTAGCCCAGAACCTCGATCGAATGCGTGCGGCCAACCATGACGCCCGTCTCTTCGCGCGGGGTCAATTTGGCGATCAGGCAGCAAACCTTGGTCGAGCCGATATCCAGAACCGAAAGAACCACTGCACGGCGTGTCGGCAGCGGGCGCATCTTCGGCAGGTAAAGTGCGGAACGGGGCGTTGTCATGTATCCCTCCGCATCTTGACCAGACGGCCATCGGTATCTGTGAGTTCCTTGCGCCGTTTGGCCGCATCGTCGGACAGACGCACAACCACACGGTCAGGCAAACGCATGTCGACGGCAACGATATCGCGGCTTAACAGGCCGTTTTCCGCATCCATGTCGACCAGATCTGCCAGGGCCCGACTGTAGTTCTCTTCCGGCAATCGAATTGAAATTCCATTTTCAAGCATAAGATCCCAACGCCGGTCGCTGACCAGAATGGCCGCGCGAACGCGGGGACGAAGTTCGGGAACCATGTTCAGCGCATCCAGGATTTCACTGGCCCGGCGGTTGGCACCATGGTTCATGACAAGAAGAAGATTTGCATAGCGGCCGTCGACATCGTCGGTGATCACATCACCTTCACGATTGACGATGGACACCGTCTCGCCCCGCTGCCACAGAACGAAGGGCTCGCGTTCCTGGATGGTCACCTGCAAGGTGCTCGGATAGAGTTTCATCACCGATGCATTCTTGACCCAGGCGATCTTCGACAGACGCTGGCGCGCTTCCTCGACATCGAAGAGAACCAGAGACGATCCTTCCTCGATTTCCAGAGCCTCAAGGATCTGGAATTCGTTGGTTTCCAGCTGGCCGGACAGCTTCACACTCTCGATCCCGAGACCGGAGGAGCTGAGCAGGCTGTCAGCGACGAGACGACCGTGGCCGCCGAGAATGATGCCGTAGGTGACGGTCAGCGTCAGGAAACCGAGTGCGGCTGCAGACCCGGTCCACCGGGGCAGCTCACTCAGGCGCCCAACCGCCCGCCAGAGGGGTTGACGCTTGAGACGTGAGACGCCACGCCCCCGCGGAGCCAGTTCGGCTTCCAGCGGGGTCAGGTATCCCCAATCAGATTTGCGCCTTAACGACAGCAACTCGCTTCCTCAACCATCCAACTGACCAGGTCGACGTAACTCATCCCTTCATGTTCGGCCATTTCGGGCACGAGGGAGGTTGGCGTCATGCCGGGTTGTGTATTCACTTCAAGGCAGATCAGGGTTCCGGTACCGTCTTCCTTCTCATCAAATCGGAAGTCGGCCCGTGAGACACCACGGCATCCCAGAGCCTGATGCGCCTTAACGGACAGTTTCTGTATTTCTTGGTAAACAAAGGGTGAAGTTTTTGCAGGAAGAATGTGTTTTGAACCACCTTCCGCATATTTTGCATCAAAATCGTAGAAGCTGTGGCCCGTTGGCACCACCTCAATAACACCAAGGGCCCTGTCACCCATGACACCACAGGTCAATTCGCGACCCGAAATGAATTTTTCGCACATTAATTCATCAGGATAGGGCCAATCGGGGCGAGTCAGTTCCTGCGGCGGATACTCCTGATCCTCCTTGACGATCAGAACCCCGAAACTCGATCCCTCGTTGATCGGCTTGATCACATAGGGCGGTTTCATGGGGTGCTCACGGCCGACCTGATGCCGGTTAACAATTAAGTGTTCGGTAACCGGAACTCCGGCCGCTGCCATCACCGCCTTGGCCTTCACCTTGTTCATGGCAAGTGCCGACGCCATCACACCGGAATGGGTGTAAGGGATCTCCAGAACCTCAAGAATACCCTGAATGCAGCCGTCTTCGCCGAAGGGGCCATGCAGGGCGTTAAACGCCACATCGGGGCGCAAATCCGCCAGAACAGCTGCAATATTGCGGCCTACATCGACCCGGGTCACCTTGTACCCGCCCTTCTCGAGCGCCTTGGCACACCCTTCCCCACTGGACAGGCTCACGGGGCGTTCATTCACCCATCCGCCCATCAGGACAGCGACATGTTTCTGCTTTGTCATCAGGCGGTCTCCCCGGCTTGTCCCAGAAATGGCTGGATGGGTCCTTCAGGACCGAACTGCCCCAGCCGCTTGATTTCCCACTCAAGGCGAACGCCGCTGTCAGCCAGCGCGCGTGCCCGAACGGTTTCACCGAGCAATTCCAGATCATGACCCGTCGCCGTGCCTGTATTGATCATGAAATTGCAATGCATTTCAGACATTTGGGCACCACCGATGGTCAGGCCACGGCAGCCGGCAGCATCAACCACCTTCCACGCGGAATTGCCCGGCGGGTTCTTGAAGGTCGACCCTCCGGTTTTTTCCCGAATAGGCTGCGCCTTTTCACGATGGTCCTGAACTTCAGCCATTTCCCTGCGAATTGTTGCCTCGTCAGACGGTACACCCTCAAGAACGGCACTGGTAAAGATCAGGTCTTTCGGCGCTCCCGAATGCCGATAGGCGTATTTCATGTCGGCATTGGAGAGCACATGACGACGCCCCTGGCGGTCAATCGCAGTCAGCTCGACCAGCCGTTCGCAAGTCTCCGTACCATGGGCCCCGGCATTCATCCGCAGGGCCCCACCGAGCGCACCGGGAATACCGAAATAGAACGCAAATCCACCAAGACCCGCCTGGGCCGCAGCTTCTGCCAGACGCTTGTCCGGAACGGCTGCGCCTGCCTTGAGGCGATTGCCAGCAAGGGTCTCTATCCCTCCGAACCCCTTGGCGCTCAGGCGGATAACAACGCCCTCAAGGCCGCCATCGCGGATCAGAAGGTTGGAACCAAGCCCCACAGGCAGCACCGGAACATCTTCCGGCAACTTGGCAAGAAACTGGGCGAGATCCTCTTCGTCAGCCGGCTGGAACAGGAGCTGTGCACGGCCTCCGGTCCGAAACCAGGTGATGCTGGCGAGCGACTGGTTTGATGTCAGCTTGCCGCGTGTTCCCTCGGCAAGCTCCGGATGCTGTTCCAGAAGGTCCGGAAAACTCACTTCCCGCCCCCTTTCAGCTCTTCAAGTTGCTTGGGAAGGGCATAGGCCCACTGGGTAATGCTTCCAGCGCCAAGGCAAATCACGAAGTCTTCCGACTCCGCCAGCGCCGACACGATCCCGGCCAGTTCGCTCGGGTCTTCGATCGTCTGAACGGACCTGTGACCACGGGTCTTGAGGCCGGATGCCAGATCCTGATGGGAAGCCCCTTCGATCGGCTGTTCGCCCGCAGCATAAACGGGTGCAACAATCACGTTGTCCGCATCGTTGAAGCAGCTGGAAAAGTCATCGAACAAGCTTTGCAGGCGTGTATATCTGTGTGGCTGTACGATTGCGATGACCTTGCCCTTTGTGGACTGGCGAGCCGCATGGAGTACCGCCTTGATCTCGACCGGATGGTGGCCGTAGTCGTCATAGACGTGAACCCCGTCAACGCTGCCCGTATGGGTGAAGCGACGCTTCACACCACCAAAGCCGGAAATACCGGCCCGGATGGCGTCCGGAGCAACACCAAGCTGGGTGGCAACCGCAATCGCCGCCGTCACGTTGGACACATTGTGGAGACCGGGCATCGGCAGGACCAGATTGTCGAGCACTGTTTCCGAGCCTGACCGGCGATCACGGATGGTCACGGTGAAGGCTGACTTGCCACCATCCATGGTAACATTCGAGAAGCGCACATCCGCCTGCGGGTTTGCGCCATAGGTCACGATGCGGCGGTCGATGATCGTGCCGACCATCGTCTGCACTTCAGGATGATCAAGGCACATCACGGCAAAGCCGTAGAACGGTACGTTCTCGACAAACTGCCGGAACGCGGCCTTCACGCCGTCGAAGTTGCCATAATGATCCAGATGCTCGGGATCGATGTTGGTAACGATAGCAATGTCGGCTGGCAGCTTCACGAACGTTCCATCGCTCTCGTCTGCCTCGACGACCATCCATTCACCTGCCCCCATTCGGGCATTGGTGCCATAAGCGTTGATGATACCGCCGTTGATGACCGTCGGATCAAGACCGCCCGCATCCAGCAGCGCAGCCACCATGGAAGTCGTCGTGGTCTTGCCATGCGTGCCGCCGATTGCGACCGCTTGCTTGAAGCGCATCAGTTCGGCGAGCATTTCCGCCCGGCGCACGACCGGGATCAGCTTTTCACGGGCAGCAACGAGTTCCGGATTGTCCTTCTTGATGGCAGAAGAAACGACCACGACCTCGGCATTTCCAAGATTTTCGGCAGCATGGCCAACCGTGACGGAGATGCCATTGTCGCGCAGACGCTGCACGTTGGCATTCTCCGACATGTCGGACCCCTGAACCTCATAGCCGAGGGTCTTCAGCACCTCGGCGATGCCGCTCATGCCAATCCCGCCGATCCCGACAAAATGAACCGGCCCGATATCCTGCGGCATCTTCATGCGCCGTCTCCCTTATTTCCCTTGGCGTTGGTAGCGACTGTCTCGACCAAGTCCGCCAATCTTTTGACTGCGTCGGGTTTTCCGACTGATAGTGCGTTTTGCGCGGCCCGCGCCAAAAGACCCGGCTCCGCCGCGAATCTGGAAAGTTCCTGTGCCAATCTCTCCGCCGTCAGGTCTGACTGACGGATGGGCCACCCGGCGCCAACATTCTCAAGAAGCTTCGCATTTGCCGCCTGATCCTGATCCAGCGATCCGGGAAGCGGCACGAGGATGGACGGTCGTCCGAGAACGGCCAGTTCGCTCACCGTGCCTGCACCGGATCGGCAAATGACAAGGTGCGACGCCGCAATGCGCGCCGGCATATCCGTGAAAAAGGCCGCGAGGTCAGCGTCCAGCCCCATGGCCTTGTAGGCCGCGCTCACCCGATCCAGATCTTCCGGACGGCACTGCTGAACAATTTGAAACCGCGAACGAACATCTTCTGGCAGAAGCGCAATGGCTTGCGGCAGAAGATCGGAGAAAAAGCGTGCGCCTTGTGATCCGCCGAAGACTAGCAGGTGGATCGGTCCGCCATCTTGCGGCGAAATGTAAGCTTTGCCGGACGCTTCAATGACCGCATCACGAACCGGGTTGCCGGTTTCGGTGATCTTGGCAGAAAAGGCGGGATCGGAATTGCTCAGCGGGATGCTTGTTGCAATGGCTGTTGCGCCTTTTGCCAGCATCTTGTTGGCCCGCCCCATCACACCATTCGCCTCATGCAGAATGGACGGTGTGCCGGTCATGCGGGCAGCAAACATCGGCGGAAACGTCGGATACCCACCAAATCCGACAACGATATCGGGCTTGAAGGCCTTGATCACTGCGCGTGCCTGCAGGGTTCCTTTCACCAGGCTGACAGCGGTTTTCAATAGGGCGACCGGAGAGCGGCCACGCACTGTGGCAGATTCAATAATGTGCGTCTTGCGAGCGGGAAACTCGGATCCGTATTTGTCCGCCCGCTCGTCGGTGGCAAGTTCAACCACATGACCACGGCGCCCAAGCTCGCTTGCCAGAGCCTGTGCGGGAAACAGGTGACCACCGGTCCCGCCCGCTGTGAGTAGAATGTGTTTTGTCATCGGGGGACTGGGGTCCTCACATGAGACTGGATGGAGACAGACGGGAAACCGTTACGACTTCGCTTCGGGTGGGACGCGGCCTGGATCGGGTCAGGGCAAGCAAGGCCCCGGCCAGCATGGCCGTCGAGATGATGGACGTTCCGCCATAGGAGACGAAAGGAAGCGTCATGCCCTTGGGCGGAATGAGGTTGAGGTTCACGGCCAGATTGATCGAGGCCTGAAGGCCGAACAGAACCGTGAGACCTGCCGTGGCCAGCCGCGCAAAGGCATCCTGCTCCCGACTGGCATGGCGAAGACCGCGCACGACGATGAAGGCAAAGACACAGAGCAACAGGATGCAGGCAATGGCGCCGAATTCTTCTCCGATCACCGCGAAGACGAAGTCAGCATGGCTATCTGGAAGGATACGTTTCACAGTCCCTTCGCCCGGCCCTCGTCCGAACCAGCCTCCGGCCAGAAACGCGTCCATTGCGGTATCGACCTGAAACGTGTCGCCGGAGTGCGGATCAAGGAACCGGTCGACGCGCTCTGTCACGTGCGGAAGGAAGACATAGGCGGCAACAAGCCCCAACACGCCGACAAGACCAAGCGCTATGATCAGCACCCACGAAATCCCGTTGAGGAAGAACAGCGCCGCCCAGGTCGTCCCGAGCAGCATCGTCTGCCCGAAGTCGGGCTGGGCAATCAAAAGCGCGGCACAGATGGCAAACAGCAGAAAAGCGAAGAGAACGCCGGGAACTTCCCGCCTGCGCCCGCTTTCGGACAGAAGGAAGGCCACCAGAATGATGAAGGCTGGCTTGAGGAACTCCGACGGCTGAACCGAGAAGCCGGCGATATAGATCCAGCGCCGCGCACCCTTCGTTTCAAAACCGAAGAACAGCGTCGCAACAAGCAACACGATGGCAACAATGAAGGTGACCAGTGCGGCGCGGCGGATCAGCCGCGGCGAGAGGAGCGAGGCTCCAATGATGATGATGATGGACGGGATCAGGAACAGCGCCTGTCGCTTGACGAAATAGAACGGCTCCAGGCCGATCCGTTCCGCCACGGGGGGGCTTGCCGCAAAGGAAAAGACCACGCCGCTCATGAGAAGGATTCCGAAGGCCGCCAGCAAATAGTGGTCGACTGTCCAGAACCATTCAGCAAAGCGGCTGCGATCGGCGCGGCTGACCATCAGGCGACCTCCTGCCCCTCGTTCCCGTTCAACAGTTTTCGAACAGCTTCGGCAAACGCCGCACCCCGAAGCTCGAAGTTCCCATACTGGTCAAATGACGCACATGCAGGCGACAACAGAACAGCAATCTCGTTTGCAGCATCGGCGCGCGCATCAGAGGTTGCCTGCGCCACTGCCTTGTCCATTGTGCCGGACATTGTATAGACAACATGACCTTTCAGCGTCTGGCCGAATTGTTCTGCCGCTTCGCCGATCAGATAGGCTTTCGCGATCCGCGGCCAGTATTGATCGAGAGAGGCGATCCCGCCCTCCTTGGGCTTGCCACCGGCGATCCAGTAGATTCGGTCGAAACTTGCAAGCGCACGAGCAGCCGCATCCGCATTGGTCGCCTTTGAATCATTGACGAAAAGAATGCGACCGGACCGACCGACCACTTCCATGCGGTGATGCAGGCCGGGGAAGGATTTCAGCCCTTCCACGACCTTGTCCCGGTCTATGTTGAGAACCGTCAGGGCTGCAAAAGCAGCAGCCGCATTCTGGCCGTTGTGATCACCGCGCAAACTGTCGATCCCGGTCAGGACAGCGACCTGCTTCTGCGTCCCGTCATAGGCCTCATAGAGTTTGCCGTTATGGGCATAGACCCCGTCGGGAATTTCGAACGCACCGGAAATCCTGCAGACAGGCTTTCTGGCCAGCTCAAGACGGTCGACAATCATCGTCGACATGCGGTCATCAACCCCGACGATGGCAATCTTTGCACCCGCGACCAGCCGTTCCTTGATCGCAGCATAGTGGTCCATCGTGCCATGCCGGTCGAGATGATCCGGCGACAGGTTCATGTGGATGCCGATGGTGGGATCGAGGGTCGGCGCCAGATCTATCTGATAGGACGAACACTCAATGACGTAATGGCGTTCGGAATGAAACGGCTCCAGCTCCAGCAAGGGCGTTCCGATATTGCCGCCCATCTGGGTGTCCTTGCCAGCAGCTTTCAAGAGATGGGCAATCAGCGCTGTTGTGGTGGACTTGCCATTGGTTCCCGTGATGGCAATGACAGGCGCATCCGGGCAGACCTTCCGCCGTTCACGAAAGAACAGCTCCACATCGCCGATCACCTCGATGCCTGCGTCGCGGGCCTTGTCCACGGTCCAGTGCGGCACGGGATGCGTCAACGGCACGCCGGGAGCCAATATCAGTGCATCAAAGCGCGACCAGTCAGCTGTGTTCAGGTCTTCGACCTCAAGCTTCTTGGTCTTGGCAGCAACCACGCGCGCCAATGCATCATCCCAGCAAGTGACCTGACATCCTCCGTCGACAAGCGCCTTTGCGGTCGAAAGACCGGACGCCCCGAGGCCGAAAAGGGCAACGTGTTTCCCGGCAAATGAGGTGATCGGGATCATGCGGTTACCTCAGCTTCAAGGTGGCAAGGCCAACAAGCGCCAGAACCACGGCAATGATCCAGAACCGGATCACGATCTGGGATTCCGTCCAGCCATGATACTCGAAATGGTGATGGATCGGCGCCATGCGGAAAACACGCTTGCCGGTGAGCTTGAACGACAGGACCTGCACGATCACAGACACCGCTTCGAGCACGAACAGACCGCCAATGATGGCCAGAACAATCTCGTGCTTGGTAGCAACCGCAATCGCTCCGATCATGCCACCAAGGGCAAGAGAACCGGTGTCCCCCATGAAAATTGCGGCCGGAGGAGCGTTGAACCAGAGAAATCCGAGACCTGCCCCCATAACAGCACCGGCGATGACGGCCAGTTCGCCGGTTCCCGGCACATGGTGGATCTGAAGATATTCGGCAAAGACGGCGTTACCGGACAAATAGGCAATCAGGCCGAAGGAAGCACAGGCGATCATCACCGGGACAATAGCCAGACCATCGAGGCCATCGGTCAGGTTCACCGCATTCCCGGCACCAACCATCACGAAGGCTGCAAAAGGAATGAAGAACAGTCCGAGATTGAGCGTCAGATCCTTGAGAAACGGAAAGGCGATGGACGTCGAGAACGGTGCATTGTCAAGAACAGTCACTGCATAAGCGGCCAGGCCGGCAATCAGGAACTCAAGACCAAGGCGGGCCTTGCTGCCGAAGCCTTTGTGCGATGCCTTCGTCACCTTCAGGTAGTCGTCATAGAACCCGATCAGACCAAAGCCGAGCGTGACCCCGATCACCACCCAGACATACGGGTTGCTGAGATCGGCCCACAGGAGCGCTGCGACGAGCGCCCCGGACAGGATCATCAACCCGCCCATTGTGGGTGTGCCCTTCTTTGTCAGAAGGTGACCCTGGGGACCATCTTCGCGGATCGGCTGGCCATGGCCCTGACGCACGCGCAGGCTGGAAATGATCTTCGGGCCAAACAGAAACACAAAGATGAGCGCTGTCATGATCGAGGCGCCTGTCCGGAACGTGATGTACCGGAATACGTTCAGGGCCGAAACTTGGTTGGCGAATTCGCCAAGATAATAAAACATCGTCCGTCCTCAACCCGCCGCGCTGTCATCTTTCGGTGGGTATTGCGTTTTCAAAGCGTCAACCAGCGGACCCATTTTGGTTCCAAGGGAACCCTTGATCATGATCACGTCACCCGGCTTGACTTCCTGGAGCAACCGATCCTCCAGATCAGCCGCCTGCTCCGCATACATCACCCGAAGCCGTTGCGGAACCCTCTCCCAGAGCTTGCGCATATGCGGCCCGGCACAGAAAACCGCATCCGCATTTGAAGCAAGCAGCGGATCGGCAAGCTCTGCGTGTAGCCGATCGGAATCCTCGCCCAGCTCCCGCATGTCCCCCAGCACGGCGATCCGGCGTCCGGGCGGAACAACTTGCGCTTCGCCCAGAACGGAAAGCGCTGCCCGCATGGAAGCCGGATTTGCGTTGTAGCTCTCGTCGAGAAGTTCTGCCGTTCCCTCGCCCAGATGCAGGACCGTGATCTCCCCGCGCCCTTTGGGTGCATGCATGGTCGCCAGAGCCTTCCCAGCCTGGGACAGGCTGGCGCCCAGTTCAACAACGGCTGTCAGAACCGCAAGGCTGTTCTGCACATGATGCCTGCCGCCAGCACCGATCGTGTAGGAAATTTCCTCGCCCAGAATACGGGCCCGAACGGCTGAGCTACCCGCTTGCGGACGAATGGATTCGGTAAAGGAATCTGCGTTCTGCGTTTCGCCGAACGTCCTGATCTCGTTGATGTTCTCGGCCTTCGCGAGGAACATTAAAAGATCGAACTGATTGTTGTCCCGGTTGAGGATGGCAACACCGCCAGGTTCCAGCCCCTTGAAGATTTCCGCCTTGGCCTTGGCTATGTGCTCAACGGATTCAAAGAATTCCAGATGCACGGCCTGAACCGTGGTGATGATCGCAACATGAGGGCGGACCATCTTGACCAGCGGTGTGATTTCGTTCGGTGCGCTCATGCCGATTTCAAAAACGCCGTAGTCAACGTCTGCTGGCATGCGCGCGAGCGTCAGCGGAACGCCCCAGTGGTTGTTGAACGATGCGACCGAGGCATGCACTTTTCCCGAAGCGCCAAGTGTCAGCCGTAGAGCTTCTTTCGTGCCCGTCTTGCCCACGGAGCCGGTGACGGCGACAATCCGCGCATTGCTGCGCGCCCGCGACGCAACGGCCAGACGTTCCATCGCCTTCAACGGATCATCGACAACCAGATAGCGACCGCCCTTTGGCAATCCGTCATATTTATCGACGGAAATGACCGCGACAGACGCGCCCTTCTCAAGAGCCATGCCGACGAAATCATGTCCGTCGAACCGATCTCCCTTGATGGCAAAGAAGGTTTCCCCTTCGGTGATCGTCCGCGTATCGATCGAAATTCCCGTGATTTCCGCACCAAGGTCACCCCTTGGCGTGCCACCAGCGCCCGCGACAAAATCCTCTCGGGTCCACAATGGTGCGCTCATTCCGCATCCCCCAATGAAAGTGCTTCGGCCACGGCTTCGTGATCCGAAAATGGAAGAACGGTCTTGCCTACAATCTGGCCGGTTTCGTGACCTTTCCCGGCAACGCACAGAATATCCCCGGACTTCAGCCGCCGAACCCCTTCGCGAATGGCCTCAAGTCGATCACCAATTTCCAGCGCATCGGGCGCCCCGCGCAACACCGCCTTGCGAATGGTTGCCGGGTCTTCCGTTCGCGGATTGTCATCGGTCACGATCACCAGATCCGCGCGCTCTGCGGAGACCCGCCCCATGATTTCCCGTTTGCCCGGATCCCGGTCGCCACCGGCCCCGATGACCACGGACAGCTTTCCGGTCGCAAAGGGGCGAAGGGCTGCAAGCGCATTGTCGAGAGCTTCCGGCTTGTGGGCGTAGTCAACATAGACAGCCCCGCCGGATTTGGAGCGACCGATGAATTCAAGGCGGCCCGGAGCGCCCTTCAGACGTTCAAGCGCACGGATCGCCGTTTCAGCTTCTACTCCGGCACAAATGCAAAGGCCGGCGGCAATCAGTGCATTGGAGACCTGAAAGCGGCCGATGAGCGGCAATGTCACAGTATGCGTTTCGCCATCCGCCTCAAGTTCCAGCTCCTGACCGGAGGCTGAGGCGCGCAGCGACTTGAGGCGAAGCCCGGCCCCCTGCTCTCCAACGGAATAGACGGGCAGCGAACGGCTTTTTGCGACCTCGATCACCCGATCGGCATAAGCCTCAGCCGGGTCTACCACCACCGGTGATCCAGAGGGCAGCAAGTTCTGGAAAAGACGAAGCTTGGCCTGAAGATAGTCCTCGACCGTTGGATGATAATCCATGTGATCGCGGCCAAGGTTAGTGAACCCTGCAGCCGCAATCCGTACGCCATCCAGACGGTGCTGATCCAGACCATGGCTGGATGCCTCAAGCGCAGCATGGGTAACACCACTGCGAGACAGACGGGCAAGTTCCGCGTGAAGGGATACGGGATCAGGTGTGGTCAGGCCACCATAGCTTTGGCCATCTGCGGTTACCGTACCAAGCGTTCCAAGGCTTGCAGCGGCGTGGCCTGCCGCCTGAAAGATCTGGCGCGCGAAATGGGCAACCGATGTCTTGCCCGCCGTTCCGGTCACGGCGACCATGATATCCGGTTGACGCCCATAGAAGCGCGCAGCCATGAGAGCAAAGTCCCGGCGCGGCTCCTCGCTGGACAGGATGGAAATACCTGCGGGCAATTGGGAAGAAAGCCGCTCGACACTTTCGGGAGCACACAAGATGGCCGATGCGCCAGACGCCACGGCCTTGGCGGCAAAATCAGCCCCATCGACATGAGTGCCCTTCAGGGCGGCAAAAAGGAAACCCGGCTCTACGGCACGGCTATCGGCAGTCAGCCCGGTAATGCTGACATCATTGGCGCCAGCCGGGACAGTCAGTCCGGCAGCAAGATGTGAAAGGTGCATGGCATCCGATCATTCGGTTTGTGCGTCGTCTAGGCTCAAGGACCCGAATACCGGCTGCGACCCCGTCGAATCCCTTTGCCACCTTAATAGGATATTTCGATTGTATCTTCTCCCTCACCAAAGCGTGGCAATACGCCCAACATTGGTGCCGCGCGACGAATGATTGCCCCGACTGTGGGAGCCGCATTCAAACCTGCCGTGGCGCCGATGCCTTCCCGCTCCGGCTTCGGCTCATCAATGACAACAAGAACCACATAACGCGGATCATTCATCGGGAAGGCCGACAGGAACGTATTGCGGCGTTTGTTGCTCACATAGCGGCCATTTTCAATCTTTTCCGCCGTGCCGGTCTTGCCGCCAACCACATATCCAGAGACTTCGGCGCGTTTGCCCGAGCCAGACAGGACGTTCAGGCGGAACAGGTAACGCATCACCTTACTGACCTTCGGCGAAATGACCTGCTTTGCCAGTCCGTCTGCCTCTTCCTGGCTGCGCGGGAAGAAGGTCGGCGGGATGAGCTTGCCACCATTCACCATAGCGGCAGCGGCAACGGCGGTCTGCATGGGCGTTACGGAGATCCCGTGCCCGAAGGAAATGGTCATCGCCGCCAGATCGTTCCATTTCGGCGGCAGCAACGGCGTCGCATTTTCAGGCAGCTCGGTTTCCAGACGCTTGGTCAGGCCGATCCGTTCCATGAACTCCTGCTGCTGGGCAACGCCGGTTGCCAGCATCATCTTTGCCGTTCCGATGTTGGACGAGTAGATGAAGATTTCAGGGACCGAGAGAATGCGGTTCTTGCCGTGGAAGTCGGAGATCGTGCGCCCTGCAGCCCGGATCGGGCGCGTCGCATCGAAGCTGTCGTTGACAGACACCCGGCCGGAATCAAGCGCCATCGCCGTGGTGAAGGCCTTGAAGACCGACCCCATCTCGAAGACACCGCCGGTTGCCCGGTTCAGACGGTCTTTTTCCAGCGCCTGCGAACGATCGTTCGGATCATAATCCGGCAGCGAAGACATAGCGACGACCTCGCCGGTCTTTGCATCCAGCACGATCCCGACAGCAGCAATTGCCCGGTAACGTTCCATCGCCTTGGACAGCTCATCGCGCACCACATGCTGGACGCGCAGATCAACCGCAAGACTGACAGGCTCCATCGGCTTGCCAGCGGTGAAACCAATCGACTGGAGATCGGCAAGCCATTGGCTGTCGACGTATTTCTCGACACCGGCAAGGCCCTGATTGTCAATGTTCACGGAGCCGACAATATGTCCTGCGGTCGGGCCGCCGGGATAAAATCTCTGGTTCTCGGACAAGAAGCCGATGCCCGGAATGCCGAGATTATGGATGGCATCCGCCTGCGCAGGGCTCAGCTCCCGCTTCAGCCAGACGAACCCGGCCTTGCTTTCCAGACGGCGACGGATGATCGGCGTATTCAGCTCGGGCAGAATGCCGGTGATGCCCTCATAGGCTTCATCGATATCGATGATGCGGCGCGGTTCCGCGTAAAGGGATGCGGTCTTGATGTCTGTAGCGAGGATCTCGCCATTGCGGTCCAGAAGATCGGGACGACTAGCCGCAATCGTATCCTGCGCGGAAATCCAGGCGGAAGACGGCGCTTCATCCATCTGGGCCAGATGCACCAGCCGCGCACCCATCATCACATAAACAGCCGCAAAAGCTGCCATGGCCAGGAAGACACGGGATTTGACCTGACTTGACGAAACCGAGCCAACCACGTGGCTGCTGTGTGCCGGTCGCCGGATTTGCAGGAAGGAGGTGTGTTCATCCATTACAGTCATGACACCCTCACTGGACCACTGTGGAAGTGGCGGCATAGCCGCCCATGGGATCTGGAGACCGGATCGGTTCCAGCAAGACGGGACGTGCAGGCAGGTCTTCAGGAACGACAATCTGCTTCACATCCATCGGCTCGAGCTCCAGATAACCGTTGTATCGCTCAACGAGATCCTGCAGTCGGTCCGGCTGATTCAGTTCGCTCCAGCGCGCCCGCAGGTGACGAATGGCATTGCGTTCGGACTCGATTTCCGCCTGCAGCTGCGAAACCCGATTGGCCGATTTCTTGGCGGCCAGCTTCATGTCGTAAACAGTCGCCGCGCCTATGACGACGGCAAGAACGAAGAGAACATTGAGCGTGCGCACCATGTCAGCCCCCTAGTCCTTTATAGTCAGCCAGCCGCGGCACACCGGCCGCATGAATATCGAGTTGCCGTGCTGGATTGTCTGTCCGGCGTCCGGCGCGAAGCTTTGCAGAGCGCGCCCGTGGATTTGCAGCTGTTTCGGCGTCCGCAGCGTCCACGGCCTTGCGTGTCAGAAGTTCGAAGGTCGGCGGTTCAACATCCGCTTCCGGCATGTGGCGGGAGCCGCCTGCATGGGTCTTGCACCGGTCCGCGAGGAACCGCTTCACAATGCGATCCTCCAGCGAATGGAAGCTGACAACCACAAGACGCCCGCCGGGCTTCAGAATGTTTTCAGCAGCAGAAAGCGCCTTGGCCGCCTGATGAAGCTCGCCGTTCACATAAATCCGCAGCGCCTGAAAAGTCCGCGTCGCCGGGTGGATCTGTGCCTTTTTCGGATTGCGGCCAAGCACCCGTTCGATCAGGGAAGCCAGCTCCCCGGTCCGGGAGAACGCCTTTTCCTTGCGTGCATTGTCGATCGCATGGGCCACCGAGGTCGCCCGCTTTTCTTCGCCAAGCACGCCGATGATACGAATGAGATCACGCACCGGCAGATCATTGACAACATCAGCTGCTGACGGCCCGGCCTGTTCCATCCGCATGTCGAGCGGCCCGTCGCGCATGAAGGAAAATCCGCGATCTGCCTCGTCGAGCTGCATGGAGGAAACGCCAAGATCGAGAACAACGCCGTCGACCGCTTCGTGACCGAGCGACCGGGCATGATCTTCCAGATCCGCAAACTGACCCGGCACGAGCGTCAGACGTCCGCCCGCCTCGGCGACCAGCGCCTGGCCACCGGCAATCGCATCGGGATCACGGTCGATCCCAATGACAGACGCACCACGATCCAGAATGGCCCGGCTATAGCCACCCGCACCGAATGTGCCATCGATGATCACCTCGCCATCTGCAGGCGCAAGGTGATCGAGAACAGCGTCGAGAAGGACCGGCACATGGCGTTCTGGTCCGCCGGCGCCAAGTTCAACAGAGCTTGTGCCTTGTGCCATCATGCCGGTCCTCCCGGCATTTGTGTCGGAGGCACTTGCCCCGACAACATGGCGAGCGCGCGCTTTCTGACCTCTGCGCTGTGCTCGCGGAACTTTGCAGGTTCCCAAATCTGAAACTTGTATCCCATGCCGGCAAAGGTGACCTGATCGGTCAGGCCGGTATGTTCGCGGATCATGTCCGAGATGACCATTCGGCCATCGCTGTCGATTTTCGGGGTTTCGCTGGCACCGAACAGGGCCATGGCCAGCGCATCATGGTCCGGAGACAATTTGGAGAACGCATCGAGGCGGGTCTGAATTTCGTTCAACAAAGCATTTCCGCCCGCATCAATCGCCGCGCAGTGCGACGAGGCAATGACATAAAGTCCTTCAAAGCCGTCCTTCGCCAATACCGAACGGAATGGCGCCGGGATCGACACGCGACCCTTGGCGTCCAGCCGGTTGGTAAAATGCGACACGAAGCCGGCCATTTGTCCCCTTCAAGCGAGCCACCCCGCTCTTCACCCCAAAAATTCATACCTGGATAGCTGCCGGGCAAACCGGCTAGGGCTGATTTGGTACGCCGCCCGCCCTGGACAGGCATGGGATCTCACCACACCATCTGGGCATTTATGGGATATCATGGGAAATCATGGACGGTCAATGGAATCGCATGGTCATTTGCCTGCTATCTCCCTCAGATTTCCCGTGAAAAAGACCTTACTGTGGTTAGGCTTAACAAACGCTTGACACTGCGATGAATCAGGCACGACGCCCGCAATCCCCTCGCAGGCGATCTGCAGAATGCAGAAATAATCGTGAACGATCTTTAAGAATGGTTAAGAAACAAGGGGTTCGGTGATGCATCCGTAAATCTACAGCACGCCATAAAACAAGCATTGCGAGTATGTATTTATGTGAACCGGGACCCCCGGATGGTTTCGCTCGGAGACTCCCCGAACCGGCTCTTATATGCAGTGGAAAAACGCCCGAAGTGGCGATGGCCGGAGAGTTCGGCGATATCTCCGACGCTCAAGCCGTCCTTGCCCGTCAACAGCAGGTGACGCGCATATCCCAGCCTCAATTCGCGCACATATTGCATCGGGGAAACGCCAATCTCCCGCTTGAAGGCGAACTGAAGGGTCCGCGGCGTTGTGTTGGCCCAGCGCGCAATGTCGATCAAGGTGATCGGATCGGTGAAACACTCGCTGATGCACCTGACGGCTCGCCGAAAGACGGCTGGCGGAATATCCCCAACCGGCATATCCAGCAAGGCCGAGACCGAACTAGGCTGCGCCATAACCAGCCCAGCCACAACGCTCTCTTCCAGAACCCGGTGCTGCTCGCTGTCTGGCGCAAGGAACACCTCCCCCGCCCCTGCCGCATCAAACAAGCCCCGAACCTGCCTGATCCAGTTCCCAAGCCCCGGGCGTGTCAGGTCAAGAGCCGGGTCGAACCGCAAGGTCTCGACATTGCCAAGACCCGTCACCTGACGGGCAATTTCAAGAACGTATGCGCGGTCAATCTGCACGAGAATTTGCTCGCAATCCGACGACCAGCGCATGCTGGTTTGCAGATCCGGATTGAGGATCGTCGCAATGCCGGGATTGGAAATCACACGCGTCCTGCCGTTCTCCACCTCAGCCTGACCAACGAGCGGGATCTGGACGAGAAAGAAGTTTGTCAGTTCGCCAGGTTCGATGATGACCTCAGCGCCGTAGCGCAGGTAATTCAGGGAGATCCGGCTGCCCTGCACCCTGTTCTTGCAGGCATGGAAAACCCCGTCGCGTGAGCCAAGATCCAGAAAGTGGCTGCAAAAATGCTGCCCGACCAGCTCGCGCGCCTGATCAAGCTCCAGCGTTTCAAAACACCTGTATCTCGCAAGCGGCCTTTCGATCCGCAGTCCGATTTCTGACACCACGCGTTCCCCTCCCCGAAACGGCATTGCCCAGTCTACGAAATAAAAGAACTCAATGGGAAGCGTTCGAATACGAAAATTTCGCAAATCGGATAAAGCAATTGTGGCGCTCCTCCTAGGCTGTGTGGACGAACACACAACGTCAGAGAGGAGCCTTTCATGGAAAGCGGAGCAGGTATTACAGGGGCAAGCGACGGGCTGCAGAGCCTTGCCTGGAACGTCGTCGGACACACCTACACACCGAAGGTCTTGAGCCCAAATGCCTTCATCTGGCACGCGATTGTTCCGGCCGAAACCTTCGTCCCACCGCATATCCACCCCACGCAAGACGAATGGATCACCATGCTGGAGGGCGAGCTGGAAGTTGAATTCGGCCCGGAAAAACATGTCGCGCGGGCCGGAGATACCGTCCGCATGCCGATGGGCATCGCACACGGGATCTTCAACCGCTCCGGAAAGACAGCCACCTGCGTCTTTGGCGTGGCGCCATCCCGCAAGCTCTTCGACTTGTTCAAGGCGCTGGACGGGGTGACTGACCCCGCAGAACTGGTGCGCCTGTCGGCTCTGCATGAAGTCGATTTCCTGCCGCCTCCCGGCGACGCCTGATCGATACAGAACCACGCAGGAAAACGCATCATGATCAACCGAAAGAACGTCGCCGTGATCGGCGGCGGCGTCAGTGGCTTGGCCGCAGCCAAGGCATTCGACGAACGCGGACACAGGGTCTTCGGCTTTGAACGCACACATGATTTCGGCGGGGTATGGGAACTGTCCCGTTCCTATCCGGATGTTCAAACGCAGTCCCCCAAGGACCTCTATTGCTACACAGACCATCCGATGCCGGAGGAATATCCGGAATGGCCGAAGGGTCCACAGGTCCACGCCTATCTGAAATCCTATGCGGCGAAGCACAGGCTGGAGCGCCTGTTTCAGCTGAACACCAACATCCTGCACATGGAAAGACGTGCAGACGGCAAACCGGGTTGGACCCTGGAAATTCAAAGCGGCAGCCATGTCTGGAAGCAGGATTTCGACTTTGTCGCCATCTGCACCGGACAGTTCTCGGACAAGAACATCATCACCCACCCCGGTCAGGACGCATTTTGCGCCAATGGCGGCAAGGTGATCCACAGCTCCGAATATACCGACACATCCATGGTACAGGGCGAGGATGTTGTGGTCCTGGGTGGCTCAAAATCCGCCACCGATATCGCCGTCAATGCTGCCAATAACGGCGCGCGTTCGGTGACACTGGTTTACCGGGAACCGGTCTGGCGGGTGCCGTATTTTGTTGGCGGGATCAACTTCAAGCGCCTGCTCTACATGCGCGCGCAGGAACAACAGTTCAACGGCTGGCAACCCTCCTTCATGGGCAAACTGCTGTCGACCGTTTTCAAACCGCTGATCTGGGCGAATTTCCGCGGTCTTGAAACCCTGCTGAAACTGCAGCTCGGCCTGAAGAAGTGGGGCATGGTGCCGGATATTCCCATCGAAAAGGACGTTTCCTGCTCCATCCCGATCGTCACTCCCGGCCTTTTTGAAAGCTTCAAGAACGGCAAGGTCAAGCCGATACGGGGAACATATGACCACTATGAAGACGGCAAGGTGGTTCTGACCACCGGCGACAAGGTGCCCTGCACCCTGTCCGTTCTGGCTATTGGCTGGAAACTGGGCATTCCTTATCTGGCTGAGGAATACCAGAAGAAGCTGATCGACTTTGACGGGCTGTATAAGGTCTACCGCCTTGCCGTGAACCCGGATTTGCCTGACATGGGGTTTGTCGGATTCAATTCCAGCTTCTGCACCATCCTGTCGGCGGAAATGATCGCCAATTGGCTCGTGCGCTATGCAGACGGCCAACTCGCCAATCAGCCGTCAGATGCAGACATGCGCAAGAACATTGACGCGATGCTGAACTGGAAACGAAATGAACGGCCTGCTGCGCAAATCTATGCAGGCCTTTGCTCTGCACCGTTCCACTTCCGGCATTTCGATGAACTTCTGGCCGATATCGGCGCAGCGAAACGAAAACGCAGCAACCCGATTGCCGAGCAGTTCTCCTATCCAAGTGCGCCAGCCTATGGCGAGTTTCTCGCCAGCGCGCCGCAATATCAGGCGGGATAGCAGCAAAAGGTGGACGCCCCGCGAGTGTTTCATCTTGCGGGGCAGCGGGAGAAAGAAAAGCCAGTCGGTCTGTAAGCCGGGTTCTGTATGGCCCGCAGGCAAGCCTGCGAACGTGACAGCCATTCATCTGGGACGCCTATTGCCAAGCGCCTCTCGCAACCTACCCGGACAACTGGCCTGGAAACCGGCCTGGGCAATGCCCGCGCTGTCCCTATTCGGTTTTGCTCCCGGTGGGGTTTACCATGCCGCGTTCGTTGCCGCCCGCGCGGTGGGCTCTTACCCCACCCTTTCACCCTTACCCCGCAGTCGACATTGCTGCCGGATCGGGGCGGTTTGCTTTCTGTGGCACTTTCCCTAAGGTCACCCTCGCCGGGTGTTACCCGGCACCGTGTTTCCATGGAGCCCGGACTTTCCTCCCCCGCGGCCTTTCGGCACTTGCGGCAGCGGCTGTCCGACCGACTGGCCCGCGTGGCTTAGGTGGCTTTTGGGTCAGGGTCAAGCTTCGCCATCAAGAAGGTTCCAACTTCCCGGGCAAAGGCAATCATCTGGGCCTCATTTGCATCTGCAAACCCGACCAGAAGCCCCCGCATTTGCGCCTGCCCCAGATAAGACTGGCTAACCGGGGAAACGGAAAACCCGCGCTTTTGAAGGGCGATCGCCAGCTCGCAATCGTCGTGCCCGCTATTGAGCTGCAGCACCAACTGAACGTTTCCCGTCGGAGGTTCGACGGATATGCGATTTCCGAGGATATCGCGGAAGATGCGAACCATCAGTCGACCACGGCTCTCATATTCCTGCCGGATGCGCCGGAGATGCGAACGGTAATGGCCACTTTCGATGAAGTCGGCCAGTGCCGCCTGAACATGCACATTTGCGATACAGCCCGTATATCGAAAGAGGCGTTGCAGCGGTTCGACCAGAGCGTCGGGCACGACACAAAAGGCAATTCGCAGTCCGGGCAAAAGGCTCTTTGAAAACGTGCCGAGATAGATGACCTCGCCTTCCTCTGCCAAACCCTGCATGGCGGCGACAGGTCTGCTTTCAAAGAGGAACTCGCTGTCATAGTCATCCTCGAGGATGATTGCCCCTGACCGTCGGGCCCGCTCGATAAGTGCAAGCCTGCGGGCAAGCGACATCTTCACGCCAAGCGGAAACTGATGGGACGGACTGACATAGATCAGTTTCGGATCAGGCACCTCTCCTTTCGGGGGAACAGTACAGCCTTCTGCGTCAACCGGAATGCCGGATGGGGTGAGCCCTGCACTCAGGAAGGCCGAACGTGCGCCCAGATAACCCGGATCCTCGATCCAAACGGCATCCCCCGGATCAGCCAGAGCCGTTGCCAAGGCAGTCAATGTTCCCTGCATGGTCGAGGTGATGATGATCTGGTCGGGTTTGGCCCGCACGCCGCGCTCACTGGAAAGATAGGTCGCCAGCGTTTCCTTCAGCGGACGATACCCGGTCGCGTCGTGATACAGCAGGAAATCACTTTTGAGGCTGCGCACCGCCCGCCGCAGGCATCTTGCCCACATGTCATAAGGGAAGAGATCACGCGCCGGAGCCCCGGACTGCAGAACGCCTGCCCCCTTGGCCCAATAAGGTCCACGGTAATCGGCAGTCTGCCGTTCCCCCCGTTTTGACAAACGCGGCCTGAACGCCGGAGCCTCCGAGATTTTCGATTTGCCCTCAAGCTCCACGCTTCCGGCAACAATCGGCGACGCACCGCGTTTCACCGTGACAATGCTCTCCGCCTTCAGGAGATCATAGGCCGTGTTGACCGAATTGCGGGACACACCAAGGTGCTGTGCCAGCTCGCGCGACGACGGCAGCCTGTGACCGGGCGCAAGCATCTGCTTTTGAACCGCGACCCTCAACGAGCGATAGATCTGTTCCGGGATGGGAAGCGGCGCAGACTTGTCGATCTCTATGAGGCTAGGGGCAAGTAGTGGTTCCATGATTTTTCCGAAACTGGCTCTTCTAAAGATCCAGTTTAAGCCAGTAGACAGGTGTTGCAAGCGAATTGAAAGAAGCCGGACCAATGACCGACACTGATTTGAAGACAAGACCCGCCGACGAGGCAGCAGACCGCCCGGCCTACGCAAAAATCAGGCAGATGAACCGCGGTGGATATGACCGGGACGTGGCCTACGAAATCCTCGACAAGGGCATGATTGCTCATATCGGCTTCATCGCAGATGAGCGACCGATGGTCATCCCGATGATCTATGGACGCGTTGGCAATACGCTCTACATCCACGGCGCGTCCAAGACGCGGATCATAAAGAATGTCGGCGAAACTGCGCCTTTGACCTTCACCGTTACCCTGATTGACGGTTTTGTCGTGTCCCGCGCCACCTTCCACAATTCCATGAATTACCGCTGCGCCATCGCCCATGGCACCGCGCGGCATGTAACCGACGACGCAGAACTGGAACAGTCGCTTGCCGCCATGACCGACCATCTTCTACCCGGCCGGTGGGCGGAATCCCGCCCCATGCTGGACAAGGAAAAGAAGGCAACCGGCGTGCTGGCAATGGAAATCGAGCACATCGCGACCAAGGTTCGCACCGGCCCTCCGGGCGAAGATGCCGAAGATCTGGACTTGCCGATCTGGGGAGGGGTGTTGCCGATCACCACAACGCTGGGGCCGGCGATCTCGGACGCACATGTGCGCAAGGACGTGAAGCAGCCCGCATCGCTGCAAGCTGCCCGACTGAAATTCCTCTAACGACAGCGCGTTACTGCGCTGTCCATCCGCCATCAATCGGCAGCGAGATGCCGGTGATGTTGTGCGCAATCGGGCTGGCGAGCCAGACAATTGCCTGCCCGATCTCATCCGGCCTTGAGGTTCTAAGGCTCGGCTGCTTCTCCGCCAGAAGGCTTGCAATCGCCTCTGGCCGCCCAACGCCCAGCTGTTCGCCGCGCGCAGTAATCTGCGGTTCGATGATCGCAGTTTCCGTCCAGCCGGGACAGATGCAGTTGACGGTCACGCCCCCGGCTTCCCGCGAGCCGACCGAAGCATATTCCAGCGCCGCAACGCGCGACATGCCCACCAATCCAAACTTGGACGCCACATAGGGGCTCTTGTCCTTGGAGGCGACAAGCCCATGAACTGAAGCGATGTTGACCACCCGCCCATAGCCTCGCTCCGCCATTTTCGGTAGCGCCCGTCGCATGGTGAAGAAGGCCGCCGAAAGATTGACGGCGAGGATCATGTCCCACGTCTCACGTGTCAGCTCGGCAATCGATCCGGTTTTCTGGATGCCAGCATTGTTGACCAGAATGTCCACGCCGCCCCAGTGCTCAACCGCCTCCATCATGGCGTCGATCGCATCCGGGTCCCGCATGTCCGCATCAAAAAACCGGGCATCCGGCGCTCCGGCATCCTGGATTTCGGCAACAGCTGCGGCAGCCTGCTCTGCGCTCGCCAACCCGTGAACCCCGATCCGCGCCCCTTCTGCGGCAAGGGATTTGGCGATGGCCAGACCTATCCCCTGAACAGATCCGGTTACGAGCGCCGTCCGACCGGCCAATACTCCGTTTTGCATGACAGGCTCCCTTTTCAGTTTTCTTCCAGTTGCTTGCGCAGCTCGGTCTTCAAGACCTTGCCATAACTGTTCTTTGGCAGTTCCTTCAAAAGGACATACCGCTTGGGCCGCTTGAAGCGGGCCATGTTGTCAAGGCAATGTCGATCAAGGTCTTCTGGTAATGCCGCCCGCCCCTTTGCACAGACGACGAAGGCGACAATCACCTCTCCCCACTCGGCATCCGGTTGCCCGACGACAGAGACCTCGCTCACGCAATCCAGCTGAAGAAGAACCTCTTCCACCTCGCGCGGATAAATGTTGGTGCCGCCGGAAATGATCACGTCCTTCGAGCGGTCCGTCAGGGTGAGAAACCCGTCCTCATCCAGATGACCGACATCGCCGGTATAGAGCCAACCTTCACGAATGGAGCTGGCGGTTGCGTCCGGGTTCTGCCAATAGCCCAGCATCACCGCAGGGCCCTTGACCGTGATTTCTCCCGGCTCGCCGGGGCGGCAAACTGCGCCATCCTCACCAACAATCCGAACCTCGACGCAGGACTGCGCCCGACCGACAGATCCAAGACGCTGCTTCCAGTTCTTGTGCGAGCGATCCATTACAAGTTCGCGGGTCAGCGACGTGATGCACATGGGACATTCGCCCTGCCCGTATATCTGAACAAAACGGGAGCCCATCACTTCGGTCGCCTCCAGAATATCGGCCACATACATCGGGGCCCCACCGTAAACGACAGTCCGAATGCCCTCGCCCTTACTCCCTTGTCGTCTTGCCTCCTCGACGAGGCGCTTGACCATGGTGGGCGCGGCGAACATGTGAACGCTGCCAAACTCTTTGGAAAGCGCAAGGATTTCAGCCGGATCAAACCCGCCACTTTCAGAAATGCAGTGGGCTGCGCCCTTCAGCACATGCATGAAGTTATAGAGCCCGGCACCATGAGACATGGGCGCCGCATAAAGGATCGTATCCTCGCTTCCCACCTGATCGACATCTGCAAAATAACTAAGCGACATGGCCTGAATGTTGCCGTGGCTGATCATCACCCCCTTGGGGCGCCCCGTTGTTCCGGAGGTGTAAAAAAGCCAGGCAAGATCGTCCGCCGATCGGGAAACGGCATCCATCGAGCCGGCAGAGCAGCCCGAAAGATCGCCATAGTCCGAAGACCCGACAGCGATAACTGCCACGCCTTCCGGCACGGCGTCCTCATGATTGCTGAAGGTATCCGGATCACCGACAAACACCAGCCGGGCGGCGGAGTCTTGAAGAATATAACCTGCTTCGCGGGCATGAAGTTTGTAGTTGATCGGCACAACCACGGCGCCGAGTTGCCAGACGGCATAGAGAATTTCGAGATAAGACGGGTGATTGGAGAGAAAAAGCGCGACCCGGTCTCCGGGGAGAATGGCATACCGGCTCTTCAAACCAGAGGCCAGTTTGCAGGCTCTCTCCCTGAATTCCCTATATGTCGCCAGCACATTGGTGCCTGACAGGACGGCAGGGTTCGCCGGATAAAGATTCGCTGCGCGATGCAGCCATTCAACCATGTTCATGAGGGCCCCAATCCTCCCAGATCGCCCACAAAAGGTGACAGGGAAAGTCGCCCATATTTTTCAGGAAAGAACAAGGCCGGACATGGCACCGGATGTCCACGGCGAAAAGAGAGACGCCCCCATAAACGCGAAACGGCGTGCCGAAGCACGCCGCCTACGCGAGACATACCTGGTTTCAGGAACCCGATTAGAACAGTGAAAGCACCGTCTGGTCGGCCTGGGAAGCAAAGGACAGCGACGTGGAAGCCAGCTGCTGACGTGTCTGCAGGGCCAGAAGGTTCGCACCTTCCTCATTGGTGTCTGCAAGCGTCAGTTTGCCGGCACCTTCCTGCAGGGTGTTGATCATGGACTTTGTATATTCCTGACGGATTTCCACGGTCGAGAGATTGGTACCGAACTCGGATGCCTGGGACCGCAGATTGGTCAGCGCCGTGTTCAGTCGATCAACGACACGGTTGATGTCATTGTCAGACGCAAAGCCACTGTCCGACAGGGCGCTGATCGTGACACCATCGGCATCGGCGGCAAAGTCAAACGCATTGAAATCGTTGTTATCACTCGTCAGCGTCAGGTCCGTGTCACTTTCCAGCCCGATACGACCTGTCGTGGAATTGTAATTCGCGCTGACACCGTTGAAGTCGTCCATGAAATCAACGAGGTCGTTGATCGTCGTGTCCGCCTCGATTTCAAGCGAGCCCAGTTCGAAGTTGTTGCCGTCAGTGAGGGTCAGCGTATCCCCGACCTTGAAGCCTGCGGTGTTCGACAGGAGCGCCGAGCTTGCCGTTGCCTGTACGGCGGTGATCGCTGCCAGATCGCCGGTATTGCCGCCACTTGCGCCGTTATTGCGAAGATCTGCAGTGTTATTGGAAATGATCTTCAGGTCACCGGTGGTCTGGTCGAACTCGGTGCGAACGCCCGGAGCCGATTCCAGTTCGGTGATCAGGTCCTGCACGGTGGTTCCCGCCGTGACCGTCAGGGACACGCCGCCGACAACGGAGCCGGTGGTTGCATCGTTGAACAGCTGGATCACATCACCAACGGCAATGCCGGTGAAGTCGGACAGCTTGGACGCGGAGTTCAGCGCCTGACCATCAGAATCCTTGAGGCTCAGGGTTTCCGCGCCGCCCTGGATCTGGAAGGACGTGGCAGCCCCTTCACCTTCAGCAAGGTCATTGAGGTTCAGACCGTTCTCAAGGGTGGTGTCGGTATAATCAACCGCCTCGATGGTCAGCTTGGATGTGGAATCCTCGTTGAAGATGGTCGTCAGGTTGTTGCCGTCGCCCGCCAGAAGGTTCTTGCCCTTGTAGGAAGAATCCTTTGCAACGTCCTCAATCTGCTCAAGCAGTCCATTATACTGCTCGGCGTAGTTCTTCCGCTCGAACTGACTCTGGGTCTGCAGGGCCTGATTGGCCTTCGCCTTGGCTGCTTCCACCAGATTGGTGATGGTCTGGATCCCCTTGTCGGCTGCCTTGATGGTCTGGAGCGACTGGCCCATGTCATCAAGAAGGGTACCCAGATCCCGGGCGCGGCTGTTGAGGCCGGACGCGGTAAAGAACGAATTCGGATTGTCGAGAGCGGAATTGACCTTCAGACCGGTCGCCAGCTTGTTCTGGACACCGGACATCAGATCTGCGGTGGACTGAAGAGTTAAAAGGTTCTGCCGCACGGCAGCTGACAAAGTAATATTGGAGTTCATCTCGTTCCCTTTCCTAGGGCTGCAATCAATTCCACTCCTTCTGAGCGGCTGAAGCGAAGATGTTCTGTTAACCCTAACAAAAATTTAAAATGGAAAAAAACAAAAAGAGCCGTATTTTGGGAAATTACTGACACTTATACTTATAAAAACGAGATTTATTACAATGAACAATATGGCGAGCCAAATATCGCCGCAGAACAAAAGCCCTTACACCGTCCGCCGACGCACCGCAGCACACCCCTGCAAACGCTACGTCAGAATGCCGACATTCCGCTAACCATTCCGCGCCCGGCTCATTGATACAAAATGACTCTGGTCCTGCGCAATTCGCGTATTTTGACAATGGTCGTGTAAATTCCTGCAATCATTCAGATTTTGCAAATTGCCTCAAAAAAACATCCCTCTGGGGGCTTCCAGAAAAAAGGCGTAAACAAAAAGGCCTGCGGAGTGCTCTCCGCAGGCCTCAAGAATCGCATTTTGCAACTC
Organism: Roseibium sediminis; assembly: GCF_008711325.1. Classification (GTDB taxonomy): domain Bacteria; phylum Pseudomonadota; class Alphaproteobacteria; order Rhizobiales; family Stappiaceae; genus Roseibium; species Roseibium sediminis. The sequence goes on along the minus strand of NZ_VXDB01000015.1, from coordinate 40,795 downwards.
GGATATTGGATCAGCTGCTGCCGATAATGGACTTCACCCGCTGGCAGTAGCGCCGGCTGACCGGGTTCATCCGCTTGGCATAGTGACCGGCATTGTAGCGCAGGATCGTACCGCAGACGTCACCGCCAGCCTTTTTGTAGGCACCTGCGAGATAGCGCATGCCCCATTCCAGATTTGTTTCCGGATGATAGAGCGCCTTCACGGAGCCGCGATACCCCATGCCACGCGCAGTTTGCGGACGGATCTGCATCAGGCCAACCTCACCGACGCTGCCACGAGCGCGGGAGTTGAAGTTGCTTTCCACCTGAACAACGGCCTTGGCAATCGAAACCGGTACACCGTGCTTTTGGGCAGCAGCACGAATAAGGGACGCATACTTGGACTTTCCGGCACCACCGCGCGGACTGGAGGACGCTTTTGCGGAAGCCGTCTTGCGAGGAGTGGTCTTGGAAGCTGTTTCGGATTTTTCGCCGGCAACGCTTGCAACATTTACGACGCGAATGACATCGCCAGAACGCGCTCCGGGATTAAGGACGGTGCCAACCTTTGAATCGTCCTTCTCAACGCTGGAAGCCTTCGCCACTTCCGGACGAACCAGTTCAGCCTGCGCCATACCAACGCCGCCGAGATTAAGACACACGAGCAGACCGACTGCTCCAGAGAGTTTTTTTGCTGTCAGCAATTGCATGCCGGACCCTTGTTGTTTTTCGTTTTTCGAACCTGATTTGATTGGCGGCAAGGAATGGCGATGGAGTGGGACGAAAATCAGCCCGGATCAATCACGAAACATTTCAAATTTTTACAAGAAACGGGGCAAAAACCGGCGGGTCTATTGTCAATTCATGCAGATATTGACGAAATCATGGCCGAACTGCGGCAAAACTCTGCAGAGAGCAGGCGAAATACAGGCAAAAGAAATCTTGCACCTGAGGCAGCCCGAAAAAAGGACTGAGCGAGGGGAAAACTAATCTGATTCTCGCAATACGTGAACTGGCCATCGAGAAATATCCGTACACAAATCCTTGAGGGCGCAAATGCCCTTTCAGGTGTTCCCCGGCATCAAAAGCACAAGTGCTCAATCATCCAGCGAGGGCAGAGCGGAAAGCAGCTGATGCAGCGTCACAAGGGTTGACTGGTCAACGATCCCGTCGACAAGCACAGGTCGGAAGTGACGCTGGAATGCGATCACGGCATATCGGGTCGCAGCATCGAAGGTGCCCGACACATCGACATCATATCCGTAAAGCGCGAGCATTGATTGCAGGGCTTCAACCGGCTGACCACTCTCGCCTGCCTGCATCATGATGTTACCGGCCAGGACCGGGGCAGGCTCCACATAGTGACCGATCCCGCTGGCAGCCAATTTCGCCCACGGAAACAGCTCGCCCGGGTCTTCCTTGCGTTCCGGCGCGATATCCGAATGGGCCAGAACCCGCCAGGGTTTGATGCCATGTCGCTGGCATATGTCCTTGCACAGATCCATGACCGCCTCGACCTGCGGCTCCGGAAATGCGCGATACCCATGCTCATGACCGGGATTGACGATTTCAATTCCGATTGAGCGGGAATTGATGTCGCGGTCCCCTTTCCAGAAGCTCTTGCCTGCATGCCAAGCGCGCCGGGCTTCGGGAACACATTGCACAATGCTGCCATCCTCATCGACAACATAATGTGCTGAAACCTCGGCTCTTGGATCACAAAGCCGCTTCAAGGCGTCTTCGGCAGTCGGCATCCCGGTGTAATGCAGGATCAGCATGTCAATCGGAGCACCGTTCAGTCGCTCACCATGATTTGGCGAGGGACGCAGGCGCGCGGGCACTCCGGTGTCGGTCTTCACGCTCATATTCCGCGCTCCAGGGCAATCTGGGACCAGGCAGCATTCAACGCCGCAAGTCTGTCATTGGCGATGCGGACAAACTCCTCCGGCACCCCGCGCGCGATCATCCGGTCAGGATGTGTCTCCATGACTTCCCGGCGATAGTGGCGTTTCAACTCTTCGTTAGACGCATCTGCCCCAAGTCCGAGAACTTCATAAGGATTGCCCTTTTCGCGTCCATGGCGGGCAAGAACGCGGGAGAACTCGCGATCATCCAGCCCGAAGACCCGGCCAACCTGTGAGAGAAAGACAAGTTCCGAATCGTGGAGCACACCGTCCGCCTTGGCGATATGAAAAAGGCCGTCCAGAATATCGAGAAGTGTCTTGCGATCATAAGGGAACAGGTCAGCCAGCTTCTTGGCATAGACGTCAAATCCGGCAACATCCTGCTGTGCCAGATTGAAGAGGCGGGCAACGTTCTTTTCTTCCCGTTCGGGAACATCGAACAATTCTCGGAAGGCAATGATCTCGTCGGTGGTGACGACGCCATCCGCCTTCGCCATCTTCGCGGACAAGGCAATCATCGCAACTGTAAAACCGACGGAACTCGTGCCTTCAGGGCGGGTAAGGACCACCTGAACCAGTCTGTCGATGATCTGGGCGCCACCGCTACCAATTGCCGCAACGATAGTCCCTAGGCTCGTCCAGACACTCACGAAATTTCCCTTACACTCTTCAACGTAAAATAAAGGTTCGGACAAGGTTTTGCCGATACAAGCCCATCTCGAACCTACAGAAACATGGTTTTAACCACTGTAGCTCATAATCACCAGCATAGTTGCAATTATGGATGATCCGGCAGGGGATATTTGTTCATTGCCGGTCCGCAATTTTGACCTGCGGCTCGGTAAAACTGGCCAAATCTTCAGTTTCGAGAAACCAATGCAGTTTATGTTTTTAAACAAGGGCGTTTGTACAGAGTACCGGGATGAAAGAAGCAACAAAGCGGCAAAGTGTGCTCCACTTCCTGGTGGCCATGTCTGTGGTGGTCATGCTCGGTCTGGGCGTCATCGGCACAAACATCTACATCTCGAACTCTCTTTTCCGTGTCGGACTGGAGCAAACGGTCAACGCCAATCTCTCACCCGTACATCTCGCTAGGGCAGCCAGTGCAAAATCCGATCCGGCGGAACAGTCGGAAGCGGAGGGGCAATTCGGCCTGAGGCTATCGAGTGCTTCAAATGACCTGCACGATGTTTCGACGGACGAGGACCTGACGGGACACGACGCATCAATAGCCAAAACAATCACGGCCATTTTCGGGACCAATAGTATCCTGATCAAGGATGTCGTGGCATTCGACGCCAATGCCCCTGTCGATGAAAAGCTGGCGGCCATTCAGCAACGGCTGCCGAAAGCCGAAGCCCGTTTCAGCGCGCGCCACGTTTCTCCGCTTGCGACCCAACAAGCGTACGAAGGACTTATCGACGCGCGGAAACCGTTCGTAACAATCGAGACCGACTTCTCCAGCAGCATCAAGCCGTTTGCCCTGATTTCCATACCGGTTCTTGATGCTGAAGGCCACAATGCTGGCGGTCTCGTCTATCTTACAGACCAGAGGTCTCTCCTCAACAGGATCGGGAGCGTGCCGTTTATCGGCATCATCATGATCGGGGTTTTGTGCGCTGCCTCGGTGCTGTTTGCCATCCTGATCATCTGGTATCGGTACAAGGATGTGGTGAAGGTCAACCGGGACATGGAGTTTCTGGCCCACCATGACACCTTGACCGGCTTGCCAAACCGCGCCGTCTACAACGCCAAGCTCAACGAAGGGCTACGGCTTGCGCAGGCAAAGGCCAGCAACATGGCCGCAATGCTGATCGACGTCGACAAATTCAAGGAAATCAACGACACCTATGGCCATGGTACCGGTGACATTTTCCTGCAGATCATCGCCGATCGTCTGCGAGAGAACTTCAAGGACCACCTGGTTTCCCGCCTGTCAGGCGACGAATTCGCCGTGATGGTGACCACCTATTCCGATGTTGCACGCCTGACGAAACTGGCTGCCGACATGATTGCCGCGACCGATCAGCCCTGTGTGATCGACGGCAAGGAAATCAAGATTTCGCTGTCCATCGGCATTGCCCGGGCAAGTGACGGCAGCTGGCGCGCATCCCGTCTTTTGCATTGTGCAGACCTTGCGCTCTACAAGGCAAAGCACTCGGGACGCTCCACCTTTGTCTGGTATTCACCCGAGATGGACGCAGACGCCCTCAAGCGCAAGGAAATCGAGGCTGACCTCGTCAAGGCGCTGAAGTTCGACCAGTTCAAACTGTTGTTCCAGCCACAATATTCGCTCGTGGAGAATCAGCTGAAGGGCTACGAGTCCCTGATCCGTTGGGAGCACCCGACAAAGGGTTCGATTTCACCGGAAGTCTTCATTCCTGTTGCGGAAGACACAGGCCTCATTCAGGAAATCGGTGACTGGGTTCTCAACCACGCGTGCATGGAAGCCGCCCGATGGCCTGACCGATCTCTCAAGGTCGCCGTCAACGTCTCCCCCGCACAATTCATGGCCGGCAAGACCGAGGTCAAGGTCAAGAAAGCCCTCGAAATGTCAGGGCTTGAGCCATCCAGACTGGAAATCGAAATCACGGAAAGCCTGCTGATTTCCAACCCTGACGCTGTAGTGGAAACCCTTCAGCGCATCCACGACATGGGCGTCTCCATAGCCATGGACGACTTCGGAACAGGCTATTCGTCCCTCAGCTATCTGAGCCGCTTCTCCTTCGACAAGATCAAGATCGATCGCTCGTTCATCCAGGACCTTGGCGAGCAACCGAGCCTTGATGCGGTCGTCACTGCGATTATCGGCCTTGGCCACTCCCTCGACGTTCAGATCACCGCCGAAGGTGTGGAGACAGAAGAGCAGGTCATCCTATTGCGTTCGGCTGGTTGCCACCTCGTTCAGGGCTTCCTGTTCGGCAAGCCGGGAACCGTTGCAAGCCATGAGGCAAAGAGGTCGCAATTCCAGCGTTCTCCGATCACCAGCGACGGCAAACTCAAGCGCTACCACAGCGCAGAAGAGATCGACGACGCTGCAATGGAAGAGGAAGAAGTCATCTATCCGCAGGACCATGTCGGCGAACCCGACATGCTTCCAGAACCCCTGCGGGCCAACGCCTGAGCCGGGAACGAACAGCCCGGCACTTTCATTCTGCCCGCAGTTGCTGAGTTAGCCTGCCTCTGCGGCCCGCTTGTCCTTGTTTTCCGAATAACGTTCGACGAGATAGTCCGTCTTGCCGCGGAGCAGCAGGGTGAATTTCACCAGCTCTTCCATCACATCGACCACCCGGTCATAGCGCGGTGACGGCTTCATTCGTCCATTCTTGTCGAACTCATTATAAGCCATCGGCACGGAAGACTGGTTCGGGATGGTGAACATCCGCATCCAGCGACCCAGAATGCGCATCTGATTGACCGCATTGAAAGATTGCGAGCCGCCAGATACCTGCATGAGTGCCAGCACCCTGCCCTGCGTTGGCCGAATAGCGCCAATACTAAGCGGCAGCCAGTCGATCTGCGACTTCAGGATGCCTGTCATCGCGCCATGGCGTTCCGGTGAACACCAGAACTGAGCCTCGGACCATTGCGACAGCTCCAGAAGCTCGCGAACCTTGGGGTGATCCTTTTCGTCGCTGTCGGGTTGGGGCAAGCCTTCCGGATTGAAGATGCGAGTTTCCGCACCCAGATGTTCCAGAAGGCGTGCAGCCTCCTCCACGAGCAGACGGCTGTAGGACACCTTGCGTATGGAGCCATACAGCAGCAACACGCGCGGCGGGGTGTTGATGATTTCTCCCCCGAACAAACGTTCGCGGTCGATGAGAGGAAGCAGGCCTTCCGGGACGTTGGGAAGATCGGAACCGGCAGCCATGCTATTGACCGCCTGCGTCCGAGGCCGTTGATACGACTTCCCCATCTTCCTTCACAAAGCGTTCGATCGCATTCGGGAGAAGATCGAGAACCAATTCCGAAGGGCGGCACAGGCGAACGCCTTTCTCGCTGACCACGATCGGACGATTGATCAGGATCGGATGCTCCATCATGAAATCGATCAGCTGATCATCGCTCCATTTATCTTCGCCCAACCCGAGCTCGGCAAATGGCGTGCCCTTTTCCCGCAGAACGTCACGGACCGGGACCCCCATCTTCTCGATCAGGTCAACAAGCGTTTCCCGGGATGGCGGCGTCTTCAGGTATTCAACGACCTGAGGCTCCTCTCCGCTTTCACGGATCATCGCAAGGGTGTTGCGGGACGTGCCGCAATTCGGGTTGTGGTAGATGGTTATGGTCACGGACAGCAGCCTTTCTCGGCATCGGTAGACATTGAACAAGGGTCAGGCAGGCAGATGTCGGGATGACCTGCACAGCAATCCTGCATAAGGAAGAACAGCAATTCCCGCATCTGGTCGAAGCGGAGAGAATAGAGGATCTTGCGCCCGTCCCTCTTCGTCTGAAGGAGCCCACTGCGTTCCAGCGCGGACAGGTGGAATGACATGCGCGTGGGAGCAATTTGCAGCTTTTCCGCAATAGTGCCCGAAGGCAGGCCTTCAGGTCCGGCCTTTACCAAAAGGCGGAAAGCTGACAGGCGGTCCTTGTGCGCAAGAGCTGTGAGCGCGTCTATGGCAAGATCTTCATTCATGATCCAACACTACAAACATATTTGTAGCATTGGATCAAGAACTAACTCGCCATGCAGCAACGCCCTTTTTGGGAAAACTGGCATTCAGCAAAGCAAGCCAAGCTTCGCAACGCGGCGCTGTGGCACCAGCATGGCTTAGCCGGAAATTCGGAAATTACATGGCTGCTGCGGCGCGGGCGGCCTGATCATAGTGACCAGAGACGAGGCGCATCGTTGCTGCAATACGCGACAGCTCCTGCTCGTCCAGACGTAGCCCCTTGATCGGTTCCACCAGCAAGGCCTCGCGAATGCGGCGATACTCAAGGCACGCCGCTTCCCCTTCCTTGGTGATTTCCGCCGTCTTCTCCTTGCCTCGACGACCCGCTTTTGTCAGTCCGGCCTTTTCAAGCTTCTTGAGGGCATAGGTGACCGTGTGCGTGTCCTCGATATTGAGAACGAGGCAGATATCGGAAAGGGTCTTGGCGCGGCCCCGGTGGTTGACGGAATGAAGCACCAGAGTTTCCAGCGGGCTGAGTCCATCCAGTCCGCTGGCAGCCATGCATCTCACCATCCAGCGATGATACGCATTGACCATCATGGTCACTGCGAATTCCACCTCGGACAGCGCAGGCATTGCACCCGACGCAAGATGAGCGGCAGAAACGACGGGGCCAAAAGGCGGCTTTGTTTCCTGTTTGGTCGTCTCACTCATCCAGCATTCTCCAAATCAGACGGTCTGTCAGCTGCTTAACATCTTTTCCGGCAGCCACAAAGCGAGCTCCGGGAATGCGACGATAAGAACGACGGCCAGAACCATTAAAAGGAAGAACGGCAATGCCATGACCGCAACTTTAAAGATGTTATGCCCCGTCATGCCTTGAAGCACGAACAGGTTGAACCCGACAGGCGGCGTGATCTGGCTCATCTCGACCACAAGCACGAGATAGATGCCGAACCAGATCAGATCAAACCCAGCACCCTCCACCATCGGCAGGATGACCGACGTCGTCAGAACAACAACGGAGATCCCGTCGAGAAAGCAGCCCAGGACGACAAAGAAGAGGGTCAAGGCAACCAGCAGCGCAATGGGGGAAAGCTCCATGCCGCCGATCCAGCCAGCAAGTTCACGCGGTATCCCGGTATAACCCATGGCAACAGTCAGGAATGCTGCACCGGCCAGAATGAACGCAATCATGCAGGATGTGCGTGTTGCGCCCAGGAGCCCGTCCACAAAGCTCTCCCGGTTGAGCGTTCCCGAACCCCAGGACAGGACAAGAGCAAGGAGAACACCGATGGCAGCTGCCTCGGTTGGTGACGCAAGACCGGCGTAAATGGACCCGATAACCCCGGTGATCAATCCGATCACCGGAAACAGGCGCCGCGTTGCGATCAGCCTTTGCCCGAGGGGTACATGCTCTTCGCGCTCCGGCATCTTGTCGCGATTCAGCATGGCCCAGATGGCAACATAGCTCATGAACAGGACACAGAGCATCGCTCCGGGCAGAACACCCGCCATGAAAAGGCGTGCAATCGATTGTTCGGTCGCCGCGCCATAGACAATGAGGATGATGGACGGCGGGATCAGCAGCCCCAGCGTTCCGGACCCGGCAAGGGTTCCGATAGCCATGCGCTCGTCATATCCCCTTTGCCGCAACTCGGGCAGGGACATACGGCCGACAGTCGCCGTCGTGGCGGCAGACGACCCGGACACGGCAGCAAAGATCCCGCATCCCAGAATGTTCACATGCAGGAGGCGCCCCGGAAGATTGCGCATCCATGGCGACAGACCGGCAAACATGTCTTCCGAGAGACGTGAGCGATAAAGAATCTCGCCCATCCAGATGAACATCGGCAGGGCTGTCAGATCCCAGGAGTTGGCAGCGCCCCAGACGGTCGTGGCCATGACAGCCCCGGCAGGCACGGGAACCAGCAGCATCATGGTGCCGATCGCGACCGCAAATAGGGCAACCGCTACCCAGATGCCGGTTGCAAGAGCGGCCAGCATGCCCAGGCCAAGAAGAAAAGCAACGAGAGAAAGATCCATTATTCCCTCCCCTCGATCAAATCCTTGTCGCCAAGGGACTCAAAGCTCGGCGCATTACCCAAGGCGGTGGTCACAAGGTCATCCAGCAGCGAGATGGAAAAGACGAAAAGGCCAAATGTCATGATGGCCTGCGGATAGACCAGCGGAACCGGGATAATGCCAACAGACACTTCGTGATAGAGATGGCTGTCATAGGCAAGCAGCCCCGCATTCCATGTGAAAAAGCCGGCAAGCACGAACGCAACGCCCAGACACCAGACATTCAACAAGCGCGCAGTTTTGTCGCTGACCGCCTGCAACAGGATCGTCACCCGGATGTGGTCGCCAAGCCGCAGCGTCCCGGCAAGCGCAAGGAATGATGCCCCGACCAGCAGAAAACCGGCGAATTCGCCAAGAGACGGGATTTGAAGACCGATCGGCTCGAAGCCGAAGGCTTTGCGAGTCCCGTCGATAAGGCGCCCGAAGACATGAAGAATGACGAGACTGGCTATAGTGATCAGGCAACAGGCGGCCATGGCCGTGGACACGCTATAAAGCGTGTTCAAGAGCTTTCGCATCGTCTCCCCCCAAGGTGACGGATTTTGCTTTTGAAAAAAGGCGCCGCCGAAGCGACGCCTTCAGGTCGGCTTAGTTGTTGTAGGCGTTCAGGATTGCATCACCGGTCTCACCGGCTTCCGCCTTCCACTCGGCAGACATGGTCTCGCCGATGACGCCAAGGGCAGAGAGCAAGGCTTCACTGGGAACGACCAGCTTGATGCCGTTCTCGACCATCACGTTGGTCTTGTCCTTGGTTTCTGTCTTGGAAGCTTCCCAGCCGCGGGTTTCTGCATTTGCAGCAGCTTCCATGACGGCAGCCTTTTCGGCATCGGACAGGGCGTCAAAGGCGCTCTGGTTCACGAACACCATGTTCTTTGGCAACCAGGCCTGGGTGTCGTGATAGTGGGTCAGGAAGTCCCATGCCTTGGAATCAGCACCCGTGGACGGTGAGGTGATCATCGCCTCGACACGGCCGGTGGAGAAGGCAGTCGGAATATCCGGCACTTCCACCTGTGTCGGGACGGCACCGGCCAATTGGGCCAGACGCTCGGTCGCCGTGTTATAGGCGCGGAACTTCAGACCCTTCATGTCGTCGCCAGTGGCCAGTTCCTTCTTGGCGTAGATGCCCTGCGGCGGCCACGGCACGGAGTAGAGAAGCTTCAAGCCCTGTGCAGCGAGCTTTTCTTCCATCGCCGACTTTGACGCCTGATAGAGCTTCCAGGCCTTGTCATAGGACGGTGCAAGGAACGGGACCGAATCGACGCCGAAAACGGCATCTTCATTGGAAAGACGGGAAACCAGAACTTCGCCGATCGGAGCCAAGCCCTTGCGAACAGCATTCTTGATTTCCGGATGCTTGAAGAGAGAACCTGCGGAATGCACCTGAATGTTGACGCTGCCGCCGGTCTTTTCCTTCACTTCATCGGCAAAGCTGATGATGTTCTGGGTGTGGAAGTTGCTGTCTCCATACGGAGTCGGCATATCCCATTTTGTTTCGGCTGAAGCGGATGCGATGCCGGCCAACCCCATGAGTGCGGCAGCCGCCGCCGTCAGCATGGAATTGCCGAAGATCTTGGATTGCATCATGAATTCCTCCCATGCAGGCTTCTTTTATCGGTGCCCAAACGACGGCCTGCGACTGGTTGCGAAACGAGCACGAGGCAACACTATTCTTATAAATTGAAAATGTCAACATTTTGTCATCATAATGCGATTGATATACTCCAGTGCCAGTTTCGCTGAATTTCCTGCGCAACGGTTTGCCCCCCCCTTGCAGGGGCCGTCTCGGCCCAAACAAAAACCCTGCGTCATCAAGAAAATTTTATATCGACATTTTATCGATAAAATGATTATGCTGTTTCAGGCATCTCATTTGAGAGCGAAAAAACAAGCTGGAGGACCGTGATGAGTGGCAAGTGGGATTTCTGGATCGACCGTGGCGGCACGTTTACCGATATCGTCGGTCGGGCGCCGGATGGCTCCATTCACCCTCACAAGGTTTTGTCGGAGAACCCGGAAGCCTATCGCGATGCCGCCATTCAGGGCATTCGTGAACTCATGGGCCTGAAGGACGGCGCCAAGATCCCGTCGGATCAGGTCGCCACCGTAAAAATGGGCACCACCGTTGCCACCAATGCGCTGCTGGAGCGCAAGGGCGAGCGCACAGCCCTGTTCATCACCAACGGTTTCCGCGACGCTCTGGAAATCGGCTATCAGGCCCGCCCGGACATCTTCGCCAAGGAGATCATCAAGCCGGAACTGCTTTACGAGTCTGTGTTCGAGATTGTTGAGCGCGTACGTGCAGACGGCACGATCGAGATTGCTCTCGACGAGGGTGCAGCCCGCAAGCAGATGAAGCAGGCCTTCGACGACGGCATCCGCTCCATCGCAATCGTCTTGATGCACTCTTACGCCTATCCGGCGCACGAGCAGGCGCTGAAGGCGATCGCGGACGCGGTCGGTTTCCCGCAGATCTCCGTTTCTCACGAGACATCCCCGCTGATGAAGCTTGTCGGCCGCGGCGACACGACCGTGGTTGACGCCTACCTGTCTCCGATCCTTCGCCGCTATGTGAACCAGGTGCAGGAAGAATTGGGACAGGGTCCGCGCCTGATGTTCATGCAATCTTCGGGTGGCTTGACGGCAGCCGACCTCTTTCAGGGCAAGGACGCCATTTTGTCCGGCCCGGCAGGCGGCGTTGTCGGTGCGGTCGAAACCTCCAAGATGGCCGGGTTCGAGAAGATTATCGGCTTCGACATGGGCGGCACATCCACCGATGTCTGCCATTTCGACGGCATCTACGAACGTGCCTTTGAAACGGAAGTGGCTGGCGTGCGCATGCGCGCTCCGATGATGATGATCCACACCGTTGCAGCTGGCGGCGGCTCCATCCTTCACTACAAGGACGGCCGGTTTCAGGTTGGCCCGGACTCTGCCGGTGCTAACCCTGGCCCTGCCTGCTACCGCCGTGGCGGCCCGCTGACAGTAACCGATGCCAATCTCATGACCGGCAAGCTGGCACCTGAATTCTTCCCGAAGATTTTCGGTCCGGGCCGCGACGAGCCACTGGATGCGGAAGTGGTCCACAAGAAGTTCAAGGCCATGGCCGATGAGATCGGCGACGGTCGCACGGCAGAGGATGTTGCCGAAGGCTTCCTGAAGATCGCGGTCGAGAACATGGCAAACGCCATCAAGAAGATCTCGGTCCAGCGCGGTTATGATGTGACTGAATACGCCCTGACCTGCTTCGGCGGAGCCGGTGGCCAGACCGGGTGCAAGGTGGCTGACTCCCTCGGCATGACCACGGTGATCCTGCATCCCTTCTCCGGCATTCTGTCGGCCTATGGCATGGGGTTGGCCGACATTCGCGCCAACCGCCAGCAGGCCGTCGTGCGCACTCTTGAAGAAGGCGTTCTCGCAGTTCTCGACGCGTTGAGAAACGAACTGGCTTCCCAGACAGAAGCTGAGCTGGAACGGCAGGGCATCAGCGCCTCGGATCGCCTGACCCACACCACCGCTCATCTTCGCTACGACGGAACAGATACACCGCTGCCCGTGCCGCTTGGCGGAATTGAGGAGATGCGTACGGCCTTTGAAGACGCACACCGCAAACAGTTCGGTTTTGCCTATGAGAACAAGCCGATTGTGGTGGAAGCGCTGGAAGTGGAAACTTCTGGTGGTGGCGCAGGTCTCAGCGAACCGGATTTGTCGCTGGTATCAGGCGCAGCCAATCCGACCAGATCCTCACGCATGTTTGCCGACGGAGAGTGGCGTGAAGCGGGCATCTTCAAGCGTCGGGGCCTGAAACCCGGCATGAAGGTCGAGGGTCCTGCATTGATCATGGAACCGCACGCGACAATCGCGGTGGAAGACGGTTGGCAAGCCGAAATCAATGCCAAGGACCACGTTATCCTGCGCCGTATCGTTCCGTTGAAACGCTCTCTGGCAATCGGCACCAAGGCCGACCCGGTCATGCTGGAAGTGTTCAACAATCTGTTCATGTCTATCGCAGAACAGATGGGGGTCACGCTTCAGAACACCGCCTATTCGGTAAACATCAAGGAGCGTCTGGACTTCTCTTGCGCCGTTTTTGATCGCAGCGGCGCCCTGGTCGCCAACGCACCGCATATGCCGGTTCACCTTGGCTCCATGGACCGTTCAGTCGAGACCATCATCAAACTGAACCAGGGCAAGATCAAACCGGGCGACGTCTTTGCCCTGAATGCGCCCTATAACGGCGGTACCCACCTCCCCGATATCACGGTCGTATCGCCGGTATTCGATGACGATGGCGGGGAAATCCTGTTCTGGGCGGCGTCTCGCGGTCACCATGCTGATGTCGGCGGCTCTGCGCCCGGCTCCATGACCCCGCGTGCCACAAGCGTGGACGAGGAAGGCGTTCTCTTCGACAATTTCAAGATCGTCGATCAGGGCCGGTTCTGCGAAAAGGAACTGGTGGAACTCCTGACGAACCACGCCTACCCGGCCCGCAATCCGCACCAGAACGTTGCAGACCTCTCCGCCCAGATCGCCGCAAACGAGAAAGGCATTCAGGAACTGCGCAAGATGGTCACCCATTTCGGACTGGACGTCGTTCAGGCCTATATGGGCCATGTGCAGGACAACGCGGAAGAAAGCGTCCGCCGTGTCATCTCGGCCCTCAAGGACTCCGAGTTCGTCTACCCGACAGATCAGGGCGCCGAAATCCGCGTCAAGATTACCGTGGACAAGGAAAAGCGTGAGGCAACCGTCGACTTTACCGGTACGAGCGAAGTGAAGAAAAACAACTTCAATGCGCCGGAACCGGTCACACGGGCGGCTGTTCTTTATTGCTTCCGCGTGATGGTGGAAGGCGACATCCCGATGAATGCGGGCTGCCTGAAGCCGATCAACATCATCATCCCGGAAGGCTGCATGCTGCGCCCAACCTACCCTGCAGCTGTTGTTGCCGGGAACGTCGAAACCTCCCAGCATGTCACCAACGCGCTCTTTGCCGCGCTGGGAGCAATGGCCAATGCCCAAGGATCGATGAACAACCTCACCTTCGGCAACGAGACCTATCAGTACTATGAAACGATCTGCTCCGGTTCACCGGCAGGTCCGGGTTTCAACGGCACCGATGGCGTCCATACGCACATGACCAACTCCCGCCTGACGGACCCGGAAATCCTAGAATTCCGCTTCCCGGTCCTGCTTGAGGACTTCCACATCCGCAAGCGCTCCGGCGGGCGCGGCAAGTGGAAAGCGGGAGACGGCACGCGCAGAACCCTGCGGTTCCTCGAACAGATGGATTGCTCGATCCTCGCCTCTCACCGCACCATTCGCCCGAAAGGCATGGAAGGCGGCGAAGACGGACAAGTTGGCCGCACGGAGGTTCGCCGTTTGGACGGTCGTATCGAGGTGCTGGCAGGCTGCGACCAGACAGTTCTTGAGCCCGGAGAAGCCGTGACTGTGGTCACACCCACCGCTGCCGGCTGGGGAACGCCATCCTGATGGTCCTCAATCGGGGCTGTTGAACAAGCAGCCCTCCTGAAACAGAAAAAGGCTGCGGATCGGGAATTCTGATCCGCAGCCTTTTTTGATGAACAGTCAGCTTTGATGCGCGGCCAATCAGGCGATCATGCGCGACGCTTCCTTGACTGTCTTGGTCTTCATTTCGATATCGCGCGCCGCTTCGGAAATGCTTTGCATGTTCGTATTCACGACATCCACATTCTCGGCAGCACTCTGCATGTTTGAGGAGATTTCGCGGGACGCGGCTTCCTGCTGCTGAACAGCTGCCGAGATTTCCGACGAAATACCGTTGATCTGGTTGATGATCTCCATGATCGTCTCGATCGCCGTCACGGCCTGACCTGCAGTGTTTTGCACAGACGCGATCTGCGAACCGATGTCTTCCGTGGCTTTGGTTGTCTGAGACGCCAGACTTTTCACTTCCGATGCAACAACCGCAAAGCCCTTGCCCGCCTCACCGGCACGAGCCGCTTCGATCGTGGCGTTGAGGGCCAGCAGGTTGGTCTGGTTAGCAATGCTGTCGATCAGCTCAATCACCGTGCCGATCTCCTGTGCATCCGCCGACAGACCTGCCATGATCTGGTTTGACTGATCCGCTTCGTCAACAGCCTTGCGGGCAACTTCGCCTGCCAACTGAACCTGACGGCCGATTTCTGCAATCGAAGCCACCAGTTCTTCCGACGCGGCCGCGACCGTCTGCACGCTCATAGCTGCCTGGCTGGAGGCTGAAGCCGAGACGCTCGAGCGTTCTGCCGCATCCTGAATCCGGTGGGATACTTCATCCAGATCGATATCGATCTGCTTCTGCGTCGCCTGACGCCGCATGCGATCCTTCACCATGTCGGTGATGTCAGTTGCGAACTTCACCACCTTGAACGGCTTGCCCTTCGGATCAAGGATCGGGTTGTAGGTCGCCTGAATCCAGATTTCCCGCCCGCCCTTGGCAACCCGCTTGAACTCACCGCCCTTGAACTGCCCGGATCGCAGATCGTTCCAGAACTGCTTATATTCCTGCGACTGGACAAGCGACGGCTCACCAAACATGGAATGATGCTTGCCGACGATTTCCTCGCGGCGATAGCCCATTGCCCCGAGGAAGTTGTCGTTGGCATCAATGATGGTGCCGTCCAGCTCGAAATGGATCACGGCCTGAGACCGGTTGATTGCGTCCAGCTGACCAGCCGCATCTGCAGCCTTCCGCTTGGCGTCAGTGATATCGGAGGCGATCTTGACGACACCGGTCACCTTACCCGAGGAAGACAGGATCGGATTGTAGGATGCCTGAATCCAGATCTCGGTGCCATCCTTGGTAAAACGCGGATACTCGCCTGAGTCAAATTCTCCGCTGCCGAGTTTTCGCCAGAAATCCTTGTACTCCGACGATCTCGCGTAGTCCTTGTTCACGAAGATGGAATGATGTTTGCCCTTAACCTCTTCAAGGCGATAACCAACCGCGTTGAGGAAGTTCGGATTGGCATTTACAATCGTCCCGTCCGGAGTGAATTCAATGATAGCCTGAGAACGACCGAAGGCTTCCAATATGGCACTCGCATTGGAGGAGCCAAACAGTTTTTCGAACATGGTCTACATTCGCCCTAACCGGATTAATTCAAATAACCTTAGGTCAAAAACGACTTATATTCAGTTAAGACAGAAACACTCGATCAAATTTTTATGCGACGGAATTATATCTATGAATACAATGAAGTTATATTGATAATATACTTTAATATCGGCAAAATTCACAAGCTATCAGCAAGTAATATTTCGCAATAAACATTTCCTATGAGTCAATTTTATCTGCAATCCAAATACAACCTCAGGCAGGTATTTGACAAATGTCGAAGGTATTCACCTACGGGGTTATACGTAGAAAGTAATCCCATCAAGTTCGCGACTCATTACTGGGGAGGCTACGATCGATCACTCGCAATCAGTCTGGCTTTCGCGGCAAGTGCAACCAGCTCCGCCCTCAAGTCAGCTGGATCGTTCATGGGAGCGTCAAACCACACCCGGCACACCCGGTCACCGGCAACCATGTCGATACCTTCCAGATCCAGTCCGGACAGGCGCCAGCTGGCTTGCGGTGCACGCGCCAGTGTTTCCGCATATAGCTTGACCGCGTCGGAGTGATCTTCGTTCATGTGCGCAACTGCCCCTTCTTCCCAATCGAAGAAAGAACTCACGTGGTCCCCTGACAGAACCAGATCTTCGGTGGCCAGCTCATAAGCCTTGCCAAATCCGCCATTAAGGCTCGCCTTCACAATTTCTAGGCGGAAGAACGAGAAATCGCCAAAATCGACATAGAGCTCCGCCTTTGGATGACGGGCCAGATACCGGCGACGGAGCCGCGCATGATCCGAAGAACCGCGCTCGACGCGGACCGCTTTCGTAAAGAGAGTGATGCGGGCATGTGCCAACGGATCTCCCTTCCCCGGCTCCCCACATAACAGGGAGCAACGCGGGTCGGCCAGAATAGCCGCAGTATGGCCTGAGAGGGTAGATGTCAAAATCGTCGGTGTGCCATCCAGATCGGTCGCCAGGGCCACACGGCTCGACAGGGGATGGCCGGTTCCCGGCTCCAGTGCGGCAAGAGCTGCATAGCGCGCCGTCCGCACAAGCTCCTTTGCCAGTCGACGAGCCTCATCATCAACCGCTCTGAGAACATCGGTTTTCTTCTTTTCAGGAGAACTCTCGACCATGGGATTCGTCCGATTGTTAGAAAAAACAACGTGATATTGATTTATTTTTCGCCCGCGAGCAATGCAATTTCGCAGAAAAACCCTTTTATTTCAATGAGTTTCACCAGGGTAAATCAAACATGAACACCAGATGAACAGGCATATCAGAACCGGTTCAGTGACGATGCGGCACTTTGCAGTCATCAGATCACGGCAGCGCGGTTCGCGGCGCAGGAAAAATCCGAAACCGGCCTGCTTCGAATGGAGTGCAAGACAATGAAGACCCTGACCAAACGGTTGATGGCTGTTGCCCTATCAGGGGCATTGTTGGTTCCCACATTGCAGGCAGCAGAAGCTGGCTCCCGCCATCGCGACGGCTGGCACGGCCCTCGTTACCATCAGGACCACGGCAACTATCGCCGTCACCGCGGCAACAACAATGTCGGCGTTGCCGTCGCCGCAGGTGTCATCGGCCTCGCCGCCGGAGCCATTCTGCTCGGTTCGACAAACCGCCGCGAATACATCGCGCCGCCCGTCAACCACTACCGGCCTGTAAATCCGTATCCGCCGGTCACACACAATTACCGCCCGGCCCCCGCACCTGGCTACGTCTACCAAAATGTGGGTTATCAGCCATGGAGCCCGGCCTGGTACCAATACTGCTCGGCAAAATTCCGCTCGTTCAATCCGAATACGGGGACTTACACCACGTATCGCGGTGAGCAGAAATTCTGCCAGTGAGGCGCGCTCAGGTCATTTTTGAGGGTGAGTGGACCTGACCAACGTTTAAATGACCTGTACTGCCGGAGAAGGGCCGTACCCCGCCAACGGCCCTTCAACGCCTCTCTTCTCCAGCTTTCCATTTATTTTCCAGTATCACTTCACTAGATTGCAGCTTGTCAGCCGTCCCCATGCCCCGCATAACGCTTGGGAAGTTTTTGAAAGACGGCAAGAATGACCCTTGAACTCTATTCTGCATATGTCGTGGCAACACTGGTGCTGCTGGCCATCCCCGGCCCCACCATCATGCTGGTGATCAGCTACGCGCTTTCGCAAGGCCGGAAGTCGGCTACAGCCTGCGTTCTTGGCGTTGGGCTGGGAGACGCGACGGCGGCAACTGTCTCTCTTCTGGGTCTTGGTGCCATCCTGGCGACATCCGCTGCCCTCTTTTCCATTTTGAAATGGGTCGGAGCTGCCTATCTGTTCTGGCTCGGCATCAAGATGTGGCGCGCAAAACCGGCCGCCCTTGATGCGCAGGGCACCGAGGGGCACACCTCGCGCCGCGTTTTCATGCACGCCTTCGTCGTTACTGCGTTGAACCCGAAAGGCATTGTCTTCTTCATGGCATTTCTGCCCCACTTCATCGCAGAAAGGGCCCCGATAGCCCCGCAGTTGGTCTTGCTGGGCTCCACATTCGTCATTCTGGGAATTCTGAACGCTGCAGTCTACGCCCTTGCCGCTGCTGAGGTCGGGCAGCGTTTGAAGAGCCCGTCAGTTATCAGCGTCATCAACAAGGCGGGCGGTGGGTTTCTGATGGCTGCGGCCGCAATAACCGCAAGCCTGCAAAGGGCGGGCTGAAGCCTCGCCTCAAACGGCGACCTGAGGGTCCTTGCGGATGACGGATTCCTTGATCGCCTGCAGGGAGCGCACAGCCCCCTCCACACTCAAGGCTCCGAAACGTGTAACGGCGGCCTTGAGATCCGTCCCATCAAGCTTGAGCTGTTTTGCCCGCAAGGCAAGAATGTCGTTGAAGGCCGGGCCTGTGACGCCATTTGCCTTGCACAGGATGATCAGCGCCTTGTCGCTATCGGAATAAACCAGCTTCGAGACCGCAGAGACCGGCAGATTGCTCATGCGGGCCAGCAGGATGCCAAGCTCGGCGGACCTGTTCGATCTGGCAAACAGACGAACCGCCTCGTCCACCTCCATCTTGCCAGCCTGAACGTCGGTGATGATTTCCTCGGTTTGCACCCGGTTGCCTTCAAGCCCCTGAGATCGTGCCATGACCTCTTCGGCAGCGCGGCCCGCCATGACGGCGAGCAGGGCTTCATTCGCACCAAGCTGACTGATTCTCTGGCACAATTCCTCCGACAGCATCGGCACCAGCACCTGAGCAACATCTTCCGGCAGATCCGTGCGGCGTACCAAGGCAGACTGAATCTCCACACTGGCCTTCGCCTTCTCGACCAGACGATGGAAGCTTTCGCTGGCAAATCTTGCGCCCTCGTTTTCAGCCACTTTGGTCAGAACAGCATCATTCCCCCGGTCGACAAGAACTTCCGTGACAGCTTCATCGATTTCGGGGCGACCGGCGATCGCGTCCAGATGGTCCATCGAGCCATCGCGCGCGAGATCGACAAGCGTGTCGCTTTCAAGAACAGGAGACTGCTCAAGCACAGGGCGCGCTATTTCAATGTCATCGCGCGCCAGTTCGACCAGGAGGGCATTCGGAGCAGCCCCATGCGGACCGATACGAACTGCGAGCGCAGCCCGCGCCTCGTCTTCAAGCTGTCCCAGAACCGCCATCACGATATCACCGAACATCAGGCTCACCTGCTCGACGTGATCCTTGTCGGCTGACAGGAACATGTCGGTCAGGGCGCTGACGAGGCTCCGGCGCCCGCTGGCGCTCTTGTCCTTTGCAAATTCAGCGAGTTTTTGAAAACTCAGCATTCTGCAGCCACTCCGAAGTTGCAGACGGTGATGGTCCCATTATCCAGAAGGACCTTAAGTTTGGCCTTACCTTGGCAAATCTTATACACAGCTTTCGATGCATCGAGAAAACTCTCAAGGTTTGTATAAGCGGCCGTTAACTTTTTAGGACATTGAGGATGGAAAATGCACACCGGGCATTCCGCGCCTGCCACAGGTGTTAACCCCTTCATTTGAAATGATTTACGCCAAAAGTCGCAGTTTTGATAACGCTTGGACAGCACCTGGATTGATGCATTGCACAACGTTTTTCGCTTCGCTTTCACGCGGCTGTCACATAATCTACGTCCGTCGTTAAGGTACGCGGGAGGCCCATTATGACCCAAGCACGCAGCCTGAACATGATCGCAATCGCTCTGGCTTTTGCATTCGTAGCGGGAATTGTGGTCGGAATTATCTAAACCGGCGACGACCGTAAATAACTCGTTCCATAAGCTTTGTTCCCCGGAGTCTTTGCAGGGTGCGTAGGTCCTGCCCGGGCACTTGTGAGAACACCGGCAGATAGCTTCTGCCGGTGGTTTATTCACGCGAGCGTCTGAAGTCAGGCAGCAGCCTGAACGGCCTGATCTATCTGGCTGAGCGCAGTGGACTTTCGGCTACCGTCCATCATCAACTGGTCGGCGGAAACGAACGTCACATCGTGAATGCCGATAAAGGCGAGCACATGCTTCAGATAGCCAGAGGCAAAATCCACATCGGAACCGATCTTGGTGCCACCAGATGCAAGCAGGACATAGGCCTTCTTGCCTTCCAGAAGTCCGACAGGACCGTTCTCGGTGTATTTGAAGGTGACACGCGCACGCGCCACAAGATCAATCCAGGCCTTGAGACTGGCAGGAATGCCAAAATTATGAACCGGCACGCCAAGAACCAGCGTATCGGCAGCCTTCAGCTCTTCAACAAGCTCATCAGACAGGGCCAGCGCCGCCCTTTGCTCATCTGTCCGGGCTGTATCCTCAGTGAAGTTTGCAGCGATCCAGGTCTCATCAATCACGGGCAAACCCTTGGCCACATCGCGAACAGCCACGCTCGCGCCCGGCGCCGCCTGCTGCAAACGTGTGACCAATTCGTCCGTCAATTCGCGGGTAACCGATCCATTTGTTCTGGCAGATGCATCAATCTTCAAAATTCGGGGTGCCGAAGCAGACATCATTTTTCTCCAACCGCCTGAAACAGGCGTTCTACTGTTCAAGTCAGCTGAAGGTAATTACGCACTCGACAGACCAGTAGGCTTGTTTGAGTGAACAGTCTGTTTTCAGCAGCCCCTTAGATTCATGGTGCCCCCGGCGAAGCCCCCTGAGGCACGCAGGCAAAAAAAGACCGGAGACACCTGACGCCTCCGGTCCAATTCAAAAGCAGTTTTTGAAGCTGCGGATTATTCAGCTGCGATCAAGCGCGCCGGGTCGTAGTTGAGGATCGGCGCAAGCCAACGCTCCGCATAGGCCAGATCCCAGCCCTTGCGAGCCGCATAATCTTCCACCTGATCCCGCTCGATCTTGCCAACGCCGAAATAGTGGCTGTCGGGATGACCGAAATAAAGACCGGAGACGGATGAGCCCGGTGCCATCGCATAGCTTTCCGTCAAACGGATACCGGTGAGGCGTTCCGCATCCAGCAGACGGAACAAGGTGTCCTTTTCCGTGTGATCAGGCTGGGCCGGATAGCCGGGGGCCGGGCGAATGCCCTGATACTTCTCGGCAATGATCTCCACATTGCTGAGGGTCTCGTTTGCAGCGTAGCCCCAAAGCTCGGTGCGCACGATCTGGTGCAGCTTTTCGGCAAAGGCTTCTGCCAACCGGTCCGCCAGAGCCTGACTGAGGATCTTGTTGTAGTCGTCCCCAGCTTTGGCATAGCGACCCGCCAGCTCATCTTCTCCGTGGCCCGACGTCACCGCAAAGCCACCGACATAGTCTTTCAGACCACTGGCTTCAGGCGCGACAAAGTCGCTGAGGGCCAGATTGGCGCGACCGCCCGCCGTACGGGTCATCTGCTGGCGGAGGGTGTAGAACGTTGCCAGTTCCTCGGTGCGATTATCATCCTTGAAAAGAACGATGTCATCGCCCCGCCCTGCAGCGGGCCACAGGGAGGCGACGCCGCGTGCAGTCAGCAGTTTCTTCTCAACAATCTCGTCCAGCATCCGCCGCGCATCGTCATAAAGAGCCTTTGCCGCCGGGCCGTAGCGATTGTCGGTCAGAACCTCCGGATAACGTCCCTTGATTTCCCATGTCGAGAAGAACGGTGTCCAGTCGATCATCGGCACCAGATCTTCCAGCGGGAAGTCGTCAAAGGCCTTCGTGCCCAAAAGCTTCGGCTTGACCGGCTTGTGGGTATCGAAATCCGGCTTGAAAGCGTTATCACGCGCGGCCTCGATGGACACGCGCTGGGTGTTTCCGCGAGACGCGGCATGCTTTTCGGCAATAGTCGCGTATTTCCCGCGCACTTCCTCAAAATAGGGCGTGCGCTGGCCTTCACTCATCAGGCGCGAGGCAACCCCCACCGCACGTCCGGCATCGGTGACATAAATTGCCTGACCGCGGGCATAATTCGGATGGATCTTGACCGCTGTGTGAATTTCAGACGTCGTCGCGCCGCCGATCAGCAACGGAACATCCAGCCCTTCGCGCTCCAGTTCGGCTGCCACATGGCACATTTCATCCAGCGACGGTGTGATCAGGCCGGACAGACCGATGATATCGACCTTTTCCTTCTTGGCGACTTCAAGGATCTTGGCAGCCGACACCATCACCCCGAGATCGATCACCTCGAAGTTGTTGCACTGGAGCACAACGCCGACAATGTTCTTGCCGATGTCATGCACATCGCCCTTCACCGTTGCCATCAGGATCTTGCCGTTCGACGAGACGCCCTCAAGGCCCTGCTCTTCCTTTTCCTTTTCCATGAAAGGCATCAGGTAGGCGACGGCCTTCTTCATCACACGGGCAGACTTCACCACCTGCGGCAGGAACATCTGGCCCGAGCCGAAGAGGTCACCAACGACGTTCATGCCGTCCATCAACGGACCTTCGATCACATGCAGCGGACGATCGAACCGGGTGCGGGCTTCTTCGGTATCTGCAACGACATATTCGTCGATGCCGTTGACCAGCGCATGCTCAAGCCGCTTGGCAACCGGCAGCTCGCGCCAGGACAGGTCCACTTCCCGCTTCTTGCCTCCCTCGCCTTTCCAGCGCTCGGCAGCTTCCAGCATGTTGTCGGTCGCGTCCGGCGTGCGGTTCAGAACCACATCCTCGCAAAGATCGCGCAATTCCTTCTCGAGCTTGTCATAAACCGCCAGCTGACCGGCGTTCACAATGCCCATGTCCATGCCGTTCTTGATGGCATGGTAGAGGAATACAGAGTGCATCGCCTCGCGAACGCCCTCATTGCCCCTGAAGGAGAAGGAAAGGTTCGAGACACCGCCCGAAACATGGGCATGCGGCAGGTTCTTGCGAATCCAACCAGTCGCCTCGATAAAATCGACGCCGTAGTTGTTGTGTTCCTCAATCCCTGTCGCAACCGCAAAGATGTTCGGATCGAAGATAATGTCTTGCGGCGCAAAGCCGACCTTTTCGGTCAGCACCTTGTAGGAGCGCTCACAGATCTCGATCTTGCGCTGGAAGGTGTCGGCCTGCCCCTTTTCGTCAAAGGCCATGACCACGACAGCTGCACCATAGCGACGGACAAGCTTGGCCTGCTGGATGAACGCCTCTTCGCCTTCCTTCAGCGAGATGGAGTTGACCACGCCCTTGCCCTGCAGGCACTTCAAGCCTGCCTCGATGACGGTCCACTTGGAGCTGTCGACCATGACAGGAACCTTGGCAATATCCGGTTCGGCCGCCATCAGGTTCAGGAATGTGACCATGGCCGCTTCGGAGTCCAAAAGCCCCTCGTCCATGTTGACATCGATGATCTGCGCGCCGTTTTCCACCTGATCGCGGGCGACCTCCAGCGCAGTCGAATAGTCGCCTTCCTTGATCAGCTTGCGGAAGCGGGCGGACCCGGTCACGTTGGTGCGCTCACCAACGTTGACGAAATTCACTTCCGGGGTCAGCGTGAACGGCTCAAGGCCTGACAGGCGCATGTGAACCGGCGGCACCGGCACCACGCGCGGAGCCTTGTCCTTCACAGCTTCGGCAATTGCCCGGATATGCGCCGGCGTGGAGCCACAGCAGCCGCCCACCATGTTGACGAGGCCCGCATCTGCGAACTCCGCAATCAGGCTCGCCATGTATTCCGGGCTTTCGTCATACTCGCCAAACTCGTTCGGCAGGCCGGCATTCGGATAAGCACAGACAAGCGTGTCGGCAATTCGGGAGATTTCGGCAAGATGCGCGCGCATTTCCTTGGCACCGAGAGCGCAGTTCAGGCCGATGGTCAGCGGATCGGCATGACGCACCGAGTTCCAAAAAGCTTCCGGTGTCTGGCCGGAGAGCGTGCGCCCGGAAAGATCCGTAATGGTTCCGGAGATCATCACCGGCACCTTCCCGCCCCGCTCCTCGAATACTTCCTCAATGGCAAAGAGCGCCGCCTTGGCATTCAGCGTGTCGAAAATGGTTTCAACCAGCAGAATATCAGCGCCGCCATCCAGAAGGCCACGAACGGCCTCGGCATACGCAATGCGCAGATCATCGAAGGACACGGCGCGATAGCCCGGATTGTTTACATCCGGCGAAATGGAGGCCGTCCGGTTGGTCGGGCCAAGCGCTCCGGCCACAAAGCGCGGACGGCTTGGATCTTTCGCCTCAACGATATCGCAGGCCTCACGGGCAAGCTTCGCGCTTTCCACATTCAGTTCATAGGCCAATGCTTCCATGCCGTAGTCGGCCTGGGCGATGGTGGTCGACGAGAACGTGTTTGTCTCGACAATGTCAGCACCGGCTTCCAGATAGTCGACATGGACCTTTCGGATCGCATCTGGAAGGGTCAGGCTGAGGATGTCGTTATTGCCCTTCAGATCGGACGGCCAGTCCTTGAAGCGTTCGCCACGAAAATGCTCTTCCTGCAATTTCAGAAGCTGAAGCTCGGTCCCCATCGCGCCATCCAGAACGAGAATGCGCGACTCCGCCGCCTGACGAATACGGTCAAAAGCGTCTGATGTTTTCACCGGACTGTCCTTCCAAGGGATCTTTGTCTGCCGGGCGCACGCATGAGGTGCGGCGCGCCAGCCTTTGAATTGAAGAATGTTGGTGCCACTTGTTCCCCGCGACGGCGAAAGGAGCAATTGGCAAAACCCGTTTTCCCGGCTTATTGCACAAATCACCCTTCAAAACGAAGGGTTGCAATCGCCAAGGCCGTCACGCCGCAGCCTGGGCCTGCTCGACAACGCCCATGCCGAGCATCCGGCAGATGGCATAGGTCAGGTCAGCCCGGTTCATGGTGTAGAAGTGGAAGTCTTCCACGCCACGGTCGACAAGGTCCATGACTTGTTCGCAGGCAATGCCCGCCCCGACGAGCTTGCGCGTTTCCGGATCATGCTGCAGGCCTGCAAAGCGACGGGCGACCCACTCGGGGATAGACGCGCCACACTTGGCCGAGAAGACCATGGTCTGTTCGAAATTGTGGATCGGCAGGATGCCCGGAACCACCGGGATCGTGATGCCTGCCTTTTGCAGACGCTCGCAATAGTCCTCGAACAGATCGTTGTCGAAGAAATACTGGGTCACGATGCGGTCAGCACCGGCATCCACCTTGCGCTTCAGATTGTCGATTTCCATGGTCCAGCCGGAACTTTCCGGGTGGCGCTCCGGATACCCGGATACGGAAATATCGAAATCGGCAATCTTCTTGATCCCCGCAACAAGATCCGACGCATAAGCATAGCCCTGTGGGTGCGGCTTGTAGACTGCACCAATCCCTTCGACAGGATCACCGCGCAGCGCAACGATGCGGCGCACACCCATCTCCCAGTAATCCTTGAGGATCGCATCGATTTCGTCCCGAGACGCGGCCACACAGGTCAGGTGCGCTGCCGTGTCGAGCTTGGCTTCGTTGAGGATGCGATCAACAGTCTTGTGGGTGCGCTCGCGCGTCGTGCCGCCCGCGCCATAGGTCACGGAAACGAATTCCGGCTGCAGCGGAGCAAGGCGCTCAACGGTTTCCAAGAGGCTTTCCGCCATTTTCTCACTCTTCGGCGGGAAGAACTCGAAGCTGGCCTTGATCGGGCCCTGAAGGTTCTGGCGAGACCGGCGGAGGGGGTGATTGGAAGACATGGTTACGCAACCTCTTGGGCGGGAGTGGCCAGCGGCAGATCGGTGATGATGCGGCGATCGCGGGCAAGCCAGAGTGTGACAGTGAGTTGTGTGTCGGCGCCGGTCTGGGGCTCCAGGTCGGAAACAGCTTCCAACTCCAGATCCAGGGTATCCAGCCAGCGCTTCATGTGGTCGCGGGAGATCCCCAGACGCCGATGGGCGTGGGCTTCCCGCAGGAATTCAAGGTTATGTGGGGCAAAGTCGATCACCAGCAAACGGCCGCCCGGACGCAACGCACGGGTCGCCTCGGACAGGGCCCGCTGCGGATCATCGAGAAAGTGCAGCACCTGATGGACCGTGACGAGATCGAAAGAGCGCGGCGGCACGTTCAGGGCGTAAATGTCACCATGGCGGACCTGCGCCTTGGAAATTCCGGCGCGGGCAAGGTTTGCACGGGCAACGGCAAGCATGTCATGCGAGGCATCAATCCCCAGGCCAGACACATAGTGATCGGAGAACAGCTCCAGAAGGCGGCCCGTCCCGGTTCCGAGATCGAGATAGGACTGAAACGGCTTTTCGCCGACAATCCGCAGCATGGCCGCTTCCACATCACGGTCGGACGCATGAAGGGACCGTTCCTTGTCCCATGTCAGCGCCTTCTGGGCAAAGAAGCTGGCAGCCTCTTCGGCCTTGGTCTTGCGCAAACCGGCAAACCGTTCGCTATCGGCAGACAGAACTGCATCCCCTTCGCTCATGCGGGCGACCACATCGCGAGCCAGTGCGCCGCGCGGACCATCGGCCAAGCGATAAAACACCCAAGAACCTTCGGGAAACCGCAGGATGACACCAGCCTCGGTGAGAAGTTTGAGGTGACGTGAGATGCGCGGCTGACTTTGACCGAGGATCGCAGTGGCGTCCTTCACGGTCATTTCGCTTTCCGACAACAGGGAGATCAAACGCAGGCGCGTTGCCTCACCTACCGCCCGAAGGACGGCCAGGGTGTCGTCAACAGAAAGGGTTTGGTCGCTGGTCATTCGCACTCACTGGATATTGATATAAAGATATCTTTATACGAATAATCTAGATGAAGCAAGTTTCATTTTGCGCACCGGATGCCCGAAAGCCCCCGCCAAGAGGCTTTTCCGGGCATGACCAGTCCGTCAAAGTTTAATCCCCTTTGCTTAAGGGGGACTTGAGGCAAAGCCAAAAAACGTCAGAAAACAGCCATTTCCTCGAGCAACGGCTTACCAGCTGCCATCGTGGACAGCAGCAGGCGCGAGCCGAAACCTTTCGGTTACCAAGCTTTGGACAAGCGCAACACGTGATCGACTAGATCATCTTCCACAAGCGGAACTTCAAATTGCGATAGCGCCGCTGCACCGCACGAGCTGCCTTGAAGGCCGGGCTGACATCAAGACCTGCAGCCGAATGTCGCCCGGAGAGGAAGACTTCGTTGAAAACCTGCATCACCGCTTCAGGCCGGTAGGCCTGTACCGCTGCCCTCGCCGTGTCCCGATCTTGCTCGTTGGCAACATAGGACGTCAACAGACGGTAGAGATCCCCGCCGGTGCGATAGCACCATTCGGATTTGGGCGTCATCTCGATGTGGTTCTGGTCCATCCCGCCAGCCCAGCTGAACACGGGCCGCCCGAGCATGAAGAACTCTGCCGTCGCCAATCCGAAACTCTCGCCGATCTTCTTGGCATTGAGGCCAACGTCACAGGTGGCAATAAAGCGTGCCTTTTCCGTCATGGACACGATGGAGGGAAGAAACAGGGCCCGTGGATGTTCCACAAACCGTTCGGTATTCACAAAAACGCAGTAAAGGTCCTGTCGATCCTTGAGCGCGCGAATGACCGCCTTTTTCGCCATCGGCAGATTGAACTGGTCAAAACCGCCGTAGCGTCCCGCCACAAAGGCAGCAGCCGGGATACCAAGTTCGGCCCGCATATCTCCTTCAGGTTCCGGCATCGTGACAATGTGAGGCACAGCCGGAGCCTGACCGCCCGTCATCCAGTCGGACAGCCAGGAAGATACATAGGCATAGACATCACCATGCGGCTCGAAATGCCGGAAAACGGCATGCACTCCGGAACGCCGCGCGGTGACGGGCAGAACGCGCCTGCGACCGTCGGTGATGTAGTAGCAAAAATCGAGATCATGGGGCGCGGAGAGTTCGGGCAGTTCTGCCCGATCCTCAAAGGGGACCAGCGTCAGGTTCGCCGCAAACTTGTCGACCACGTCTGGAACACTGCGCTGCGGGCAGTAGAAGACCACTGCCTCGTGCCCGAGGAATTCCTGAACACCTTTCGCATAATCATAGAGCGCGACACTTGTGCCGCGCTCGTTGATTGCATCTGCGTCAAACCCAATCCGCATCGCTTCCCAACTTCCCGGATGAAACCAGCCCGCTCCTGATGCAACAGCGCGGCGCTGATTTCAATGGGAGAAGACAGCGAGCAGGCCGCTGCTGCTAGAGCTGGTCTCCACCATCTCCGCCGCCTGCGCCGTCCTCATCATCGATGATACCGGCCGCACCGGCCCCGGCAGCAGCTGCCGCCTTGAGCGCATCCGGCGTCATGTGTTTGGGGCCAAGCTCTTCACCGTTTTCATTTGCCACACGTACGGTGACCTGACGATGGGCGAACTTGATGCCGTTCTCTTCGAAGAGTTCCTGCAGGCCTGCAAAGACAACCTTGCGAAGTTCGAACTGCTTGCCCGGCTTTGCGGTGAATTTCACACGCGCAATCATGGCTGAATCCTCGAACGAGGTGATGCCCTGCGACTTCAGCGGCTGCAGGAACATCGGGCCATAATATTCGTCTTCCAGAAGCTGCTGGCCGAACTTCTTGATGATCTTGCGCATCTTGTCGACATCCGTGTCGTAGGTGACACGGAAGGCGAGCTTCATAATGGCCCAGTCACGGGAGAAGTTCTGGACATGCTGGATTTCCCCAAACGGCACGGTGGTCAGGGCGCCACGGTGATGGCGAAGCTGCATGGAGCGGATCGAGATCTTCTCCACGACCCCCTTTGCACTGCCGATATCGATATACTCGCCTTTCCGGAAAGCATCATCGATCAGGTAGAACGCACCGGAGAAGATGTCCCGGATCAGGGTTTGCGCGCCGAAACCAACCGCAAGACCGACAACACCGGCACCGGCGAAGAGCGGTGCGATATTGACCCCGAGTTCCGACAGAACCAGCATCACCACGATGACAAAGATGGTGATCAGCAGGAAATTGCGGAAGATCGGCAACAGGGTTGCGATCCGGCTTTCCCCCGCCCCGCCAACTTCGGCTTCCTCGTCCTGCTCTGTCGGGCTCTCCTTCGCGATCTGCTGGTCGATCAAGATCTTGACCGCCTCATAGGCCATGTATCCCAGGAAGACGATCAGCAGGACTTCAAGGAAGTCACCAAGCAGGGACGGTCCGTCCGTCAGGGCCGCACCGCCCCAGAAATAGCCGAGCAACTGCAACGCACCGAAGGCAACGATGATGCGGGCACCTCGATCAAGCAATCCGCGGAACGGAGCTCGGTCTGATTCGTTGTCAGCTGCGATGGCGCGCGCTTCAGCCCGGCTACTTGCTTCATCAAATTCCTCGCCGCGAGCATCCGATTGCTTCTTCAGTTCTTCAAGGACGGCATCCACTTTCTTCGGAGTATCAAGCCGGGGAAGCAGGACGCGGTCGATGAACAGGATCATCAGGCCATAGGCCGAGGCCGCAGCGATCGCCAGCTGGATCGGAGCGGCAACGAGGTTTGTTGCCGTATCAATATTCAGCAGCAGGCGGATGGAGGAAGCTACCCAGGCAAAGATGAAGTAGATGACAATCGGGATATGCCATCCACCGCCGAGAACCCGACGCCACAGCGACGCGTCTTTGGCATCTCCGCGAATGGCCTGTCCGATGACTTTCCTGAAATAGATCGCGTTGAAGCTGAGGGTAACCATGCTAAGGAACATGGCCCCGATGAGGACCAGCTTGTGAGCATCCTCGGGCAGCCCCAGCCTGAGCATCCAGTCGCATATCGCAATCGCCGTGAAGGAGATCCCGGCTCCGGCAACAAGGAACCAATAGAGCCTTGTTGCGTCATGATCGGAAAACGGTGGCAACCGGTAATGGGACGTCCCCGGCGCAAGAATGGCAAAAAGGACGATGCGCAAGAAGCGAAACAGCGCATAAAATGAAATCGCAACGATTGCGGTCTGGTTTGCAGCTTCAGGGCCACGGTTCAATATGAGAACGACGAGGCCGGCAACAGCAACGAATACGATTAGCCCAGATGTCATGATCAGGGCACGAAGGAACAGATAGGCGAGTTTGTCCGCCCTTTCGAAAACCTCTTCCTTGTAGATGTAGCCGAACTGCTTCCTTGTCCAGCGATAGAACAGGTTCAGGGCAATGATACCAGCAACGAGTCCCGCCAACATAACCAGAATTGAATCCCAGACCCAATCAGTTGTGCCATCATCGTCCTGTGCGGCCAAAGTAGCCGTCATTTGAGATCGCAATAGCGGCCCATTCGCCAAAATGCGCTTGAATTCGTCCCGCGCCTCGATGGCTCCGTGAACAATCTTGTTGATCGTGAGACCCGCCTCCTGCTCAAGCGAAGGCTCGGCGGGAGTTTGTGCCGTGGCAGGCTCGGCAGCCGGCGCTTGGGGCGCCTCGGCACCTTTCTCCTGAGAGGTTATGACCGACAACAAGCCCTGAGCCTGAACTGGCTCGGCAGCTTGAATACCAAGGGAAACCAGACCGAAAAGGACGACAAAAAAGATCAAGCCCTTGCGCATCAGCCCAGCGGAAAATGATCGAATACCAATATCGTTC
Organism: Roseibium sediminis; assembly: GCF_008711325.1. Classification (GTDB taxonomy): domain Bacteria; phylum Pseudomonadota; class Alphaproteobacteria; order Rhizobiales; family Stappiaceae; genus Roseibium; species Roseibium sediminis. Next base: position 10,285 of record NZ_VXDB01000015.1, on the reverse strand, counting down.
ACGATCGTGCCTCACATCAAAGATCACGCACTTGAAAAATGTGCGAATGCCCTAAAAAGCACGATTTCAGGCTGGATTAAACCCCCTAGAAATATATAGTTTTTCCAAGCCTAACCGGCGGCTGAATACTCGGCTCGCGCGCCCGGGAGACGGGCGAGCGGGAGCACTGCCAACCTATGGGAGAGGTCTCGATCCCACGCCATGAACGGATTGGCCAAGGCGTTGAAGCCTCGGCCAGACGCTCGACCGCACGCTGGTCCGGAACCTTCTCCTCCTCGCAACATAAGACCTGCTTGGCCCGAGCGTTGATCAATTGAGGGAGGCACCACTCCAGTGGGCAACCATGGCGGCTGCCTCTTTTGGGCTGAGAGCTTCATACTTGCGCATGGCCAATGCGCGCAGCTTCTGTCCCAAACGGTGTTTCCATGGCCCGGTCATCAGCAAGAGGCCGATTGTCGATGCGGAAAAGCCCGTTGCTTTTGCAACGACAAGAAATGGCTGTGGATCGGGACGCACCATCCAGTGACTGGCTTCCTGAATGCCGCACCGTGCCATCCAGGCAAAACAGGCCACGACTTCGGCAAACCGGTCTTCCCTTGCAAACTGTAACAGTACCGCCTCCGTTATCGGTGCTTTCTTGGAGAGTGCCAGAACACGACCGCGCGCGGTCTCGAAGTCGTATCGCTTGAGCCAGAACTGGTTGGACATGCGCTGTTCGGCCTGACGCCGCGCCTCATTCAACCGCGAAGCCTCGATCACTTCCCCCTTCAGACTCAGCTTCCGGCGAACCTCTTCACCGGCAATGCGCGTCAAGGCCTGAATGTGACGGTCGGCAAGGTCTGGTCTCTCGCTCAAAAAGGCCTGCAACGTGGCATCCGCCTGCGCTTCCAAGACGAGTCGATCCATGCCGTCGCCGGAAAAGCTGGCGCCCGTGTTTCCCGCAACGCGCCGCTTGACCACGATGTCACCGCGTTGAACCAGAACGTCGGTGACATCGCTCGAAAGAAGATCCCGTTGGGCGATTGCATAAAGATGCTCGTTGCCTTTCGACCTTGCGACCCGGATCAGATCCGTATCCCGCAAGGCAGTCGAGCGCACCAGAAGCGGCTCGGCAATGTCGATCGTGTCTTCGACAAGCATCCGAACCGTCTCTTCCGGCGCCCGGCGAAGACCGGCAAGTTGCCCGGCGACAAATGCGCGAACCTCGCCCTCAACCATCGAGACAAGGCGCGAAAGAACGGAATCGTAGATATCAACCTGCTCGTCGGAACATCGGTCTGATGTCAGCACAAACAACGTCGCAACGTGACGGGTCAACTCCTCGCGGCGGGCCTTTCCGGCTTCTCCGGCAAGGTTTGAAAAATTGACGAGTTCGGTCTTGGCTTCCTGGAACATGATGACTGGCCGAGCTTTCTGATTGTGAACTGCCCGGAGCATTGGCGGTAAAAATAAAAAAGACCGGAACAGGTTGGTTTCGACTGTATTAAAGTATGATTCAAATTCTAAAGAAGGAATACAAGCGCCTTAGACTTAGAACTGAAGCATATGAAAAATATAAGAAAAGATGCATTCCTGATTACCGAGAAATTTGGACATATAGTCCGAGGATACGCCAAAATATTTCTGGAAAAGTCGAATTCTTATAATTTACGTTACGTAAGTTTTTGCTGGATTTTTATCAATGGAACGATTGATGTAAGCGGTTCGATCTTGCCGGACTACCCTTGAGCATGTGTTTGCTGATCCAAAGTCCATGCAATGGCTTTCTCAAGCCGGTCATCGCCCCAAAAAAGCTCGCCATCCGAGGTTGTAAAGGACGGCGCACCATAAAGACCCTGTTCCAGCGCCTGCTCGGTGTTCTTTCGAAGCAGGTCCTTGATGCGAATATCTGTCCTGGCCGCTTCGAGACAGGCGGAAGCTTCAACCCCGAGGCCCTCCAGAACCGGTTGCAGGTCCGACGGTGCGGCAATGCTGTTCCCATCTGCAAATTGACGTAAATAGGTCTGGCGAACGAAATCCTGTCCCCACCCAGCTTCCAGTCCAATGAGCGCAAGACGGGACGCAAGAAGGCTATGCTGCGGAAACGGGTCAGGCTTGAGAACTGGCGGAAGACCCAGTTCCCTAGCCCTGCGGTCCGTGTCCCGCCACATGTTGCGTCCCTTAGCCTCGTAAATGTTGAAGGGGGACGTCTCCCATCCTTGTGCCCTGAATATGGGACCGAGCAGGAAAGGGCGCCATGAGACTTCCAAGCCCGCCACACGACACAGCTCTTCAATGCGCATCGCGGAAAGATAAGAATATGTAGAACCGAATTCGAACCAGAATGTCAGCTGCGCCACATGCTGTTCCTCAGTTGGGCACATCGGCCAATTGTCGTTGTCATGCTGCCCGTCGTTTCAAGGGAGTTATCCGGTAGACGCAGCGACGCCCGCCGGACAGAAGATGCTCCTCCCGTTCGACCGCTGCATCCGGTCCAAGCACTTTCCTGAAAAGGTTCAATTCGGACCGGCAAAATCCCTGGCACGCAGCCGCTGCTGCACATATCGAACAATGGTTCTCGATCAGCAGCAATCCGTCAGACGTTTCTTCAACCTCTGCCATATAGCCTTCTCGGCTGCGAAGGTCGGCAAGGGCTTCAACACGTGCCTTCAGAGTTGTCAGGGGAGCAAGGGCATTCGCATAACAGTCTTCCGCCTGCTTTTCCCGATGCGCAATCAGAGCGTTGATGCCCTCCTCGCCGTAAAGCTCGTTCAAGCCTCCCAGCAAGCCAACAATCAGGTTGGAATGATTGTCCGGAAATTGCCGATGCCCGTCAGCAGTCAGCGACCAGATTCGCTTCGGGCGACCCACTGACCCCTTGATGTCCTCGAACTTCACCAGCTCGTCTTCGTGGAGCCCATCAAGATGCTGCCGGATGGCAACCGGCGTCACACTGAGCATGGCAGCCAAATCCGCCGCAGTTTGCGGACCGGAGGACTTGAGAAGGTTCAAAAGGCGGGTGCGAGTTCGATCAGCCATGACGAAACCATACACGGGCCCTCCTTTAAAAAAAAGAATTTCTTTTTTTATTGCAGCATCGAATTTCCTTCGACATAAAAAGAAAGGTTTTCATTTCTTTATATCGTGAGGTCCGATGGCTAATGTTGAACGCAACCGCACTTTCATTCGAAGGTGGATAGAAATCTTGACGGCACGGACCAACCGGAACAATGCCCCAAACGGGACATATCGCACCTTGCCGGACGATCTTCTGTACGATGTTATTCCCAACGAGTCCCCCTTGCGAAAGGAACACCGGCAACGGGTCGCAGACGTTGCCCGGGCCACGTGGTTCAAATACGGTGTTGATGACAGGTAGCCAAACAGAAAAGAGACGCCGCGCGTGACCGGGGGAACCAAAAGACAGAAAGAGGCCCGAAAAATGTTACGGGCCCTCCTCCCGCGCGTGCCGTATATCGACGCGGAAGCCATACTGGATAGCGCCCTCGCCGGACATCTGCGCCACCTGCCGCCGTCCATCGCAGTCTGGCAAGCCACCACCAGCCATATCCGGCACCAACACACCGACTATGACAGTCTGCTCGACGAGGGATACGACCGCGACGCTGCCCGGTTTTTCGTCATCGACGACATGAACATGGTTCTGGAAACCTGGGGAAGCGGAAGACGGGTCGAGGAAAAAGACGATGAGCTATCCTCCGGATAGAGCATTTCCAGGCGAAGTCGATACCGGTTCGCCGTCAGGAAATGCGCCAAATCAAATATTTAGAACACATCGAGTGATTCAGTGAATGCGAGACGTGCTCCAGTCACCAGATCATCGAAGCACACGGCCAATCATTCTGGAAAAGAGGCTTGGTTTTGCAGGCCGCTGAATTTCGAAGATGTCCCTGAACTCGTTGCGCTCGAAAACAACATCGTGGCGAAAGTCCAGAACCGCCTCGACAAGACTGAGCGGAACTTCGAACATGTGATCGCAGGCTGTGGGCTCCGCCTCCGCGTTCTGTGCTGCAACTTGTGTATCGCGAATGACGGAGAACGCAGCAGGCAGATCGCCGCTGGCATCAAGATTGAAGACATCTCCCTGAGATCCGGTGTGAGACACTTTCCAGACCCGCCGCCCCGCCTTCCAACACTGCACGGCGGAGTACATCACGCCTTCATGAACTTCGCAGGCAACAATCTCGAAACGTGAAGAGAGGTCACACAGCAAGTTTTCGTTTCGGCTGACCCAGTCAGGATATTCCATGCGAACGAGTGTCCACTCACTGTTTGGCCTGTCTGCAATCCACGAGAGATCGAACAACCCACCTTCCAGCTGTGGTCCGAGGGTAAGACCCAGCGCTTCGCTGGCGTCCTTCAATCCGCAGCGCAAACCTGCATAACTAACCTTGAAACCCATTCTTCCGCCTATTCCCGGACAGTCTGAAATCGGCGCGGCAAGACGTTACGGCCGCCGCGCAATGAGATCGATCTCGACGAGCGCGTTGACAGCCAGGCCGGAGACGCCGACGCAGGTGCGTGCCGGCAGCTTGCCCTTCTCGAAGAAACTCTCATACGTCTGGTTCATGACGGCATAGTCGCGATCGAATTCCGTCAGATAGGCACGCACCATCGTCACGTTCTGCAAGGACAGTCCCAGCCCGGCAAGAACCAGCTTCAGGTTCTCCATCACGCGAATGGTCTGGGCCTCGACCCCGTCCGGCAAGGGCGCGGTCGGATCGTTTGGATCAGTTGGCATCTGGCCGGTAATGAAGACCCAACCATCGGTTTCCACGGCGTGTGAAAACGGGCCGACCGGCGTCGGCGCGGCATCGACCATATGGTGAATTGGCAACATGTTTCCTCCCTTGCTGGAGGCGAACGTTGCCAGAAGGGATCACCAAGTTCCACCGCTTAAAAGATGTCGGGAGCGGAATTGCGCGCCGGAACAGGAGACCGGCACATCCGCACGACGCCTCCGGCGCGCTTCAAACGCTGCTAACGCTTCAAATGGCCATACAGACGCTCGAAACAGCTTGGACAAAACCCGTGGGAGATCTTGTGGTCCTTCAGGTAGTCCTCAATGGACACCCAGCCGTTTTCATTGTCGCCGCCCGATGCATCATCCGCCTGAACGGACTTGCAGACAGAACACATCGGCAGAAAGGTTGAAAGCGCCTGTTCGGTAATGCGGCTGAGGGAAATATCCTTCGCCGAGCCAATGATACGGATGACGCCGGATTTGGTGCGAATGGGCATCAAGGACGTCGACCACCAGCCGTGCCCGCCGGGTAGCTCCAGCTCCTCCACGTAGCTGATTTGCTCCCACGTCTCGGTCGCCAAAGAATAATTCTCGTAAAGGTGCTGGAGGACGTCACCGGGACACCAGCTGCTCATGGGTTGCCCAACTTCATCGCGCAGTCCGGACAGCTTGGTGTGCAGATCGTTGAGCGCAACGATGGTCCAGTCGACTGGACGCTGGGATGTCTGCTCCAGCACGAACATGGCCGTCGGAATGGCCTCAATGAGAAGCTTCAACGGAGAAGTGACATCGGCATGGCCGCGCACCTTGCCGAAGAGGATGTGGTCATCCTCAAGGACCTTCCCCTTCACTCCTGTATGGGTCAAACTCACCCGTTTCATGTTCACCTCACGCTACCGGAAGCGATCAACGTAGGGTAAGCCTACAGCAAAGAGACTACGTATTCCCACTTAATTTTGGGCATATGCACGTTTTTGAGAAAAATAAAACAATTGCTATTTCAATGATTTAAAACCTATAGTTGCTAATAGGTTGCGTTGACGCATTGGAGACTCATTTCGTCCACTCAGCCCAACACAAAGCAAACGTGACACACTTGGCCAGCTCTACTCGGGAACGTAGATCCACTGTTCCGGAATATGGGCCGTCACCGTTTCTCCCGCGCGAATGGTACCGGGGATTTCGACATATCCGACCAGGCCGCGCAACTTGCGCGCCACCTTGGGAAACAGCAGGTCCAACCCGTCACGCTGCGGGTACTTCTCGTCAATGGCACTGCCGGCAAACCGGCACGGTGCATTGTCACCATCCACGCGAATGACAACGCCACCCTCAAAGACAAGGCGCGTGCGCGGCGGAACGAGCGAGAGGCTCGCAATTCCGGAAACGAGGATATTGCCGCCGATCCATTCTGCCTTCAGCTCCGGAATGTCCATCCGTCGGGCAATCAGTCGAAGCTCTTCGCTCGACAGGATCGAGATCTGGCGCTCGTTGCACATCTCGGTGCCGCGCGGATACCACGGTTCGCGTCCGCCGGACTTGCGCGTAAACCCGCCATGACGGTCACCGGGAATGCCTTCAAATGTCAGGGGCAGTGCCTCAACCGCAGCGGTCTGGAAATCCTCGACTGTCGGCGTGGCAAAGACACCCTCCGTCTTGCCGGCAACCTTGCGGGCGCGGGCATGGTGCAGCAGTTCGATCTCTTCATCGCCAAAAAGATTGGTCGGCATCGGGTGTCCCTTCTGATTTGCGCCGTACCCTAATCGAGAGCCCCCCGTGAAACAAATGAATGAGATTGATCAAAAACGGGGTTTTGCTGATAGATACGGGTGGTCAGATCATGTGAAACCCAACCCTGCGAGCAGCCCGGTTTCACGCTCGGCTCTCTGAAACGTCCTGATATCAAAAGCGATGTCACACGAGGATGCTTTCCATGACAGTCACGATCACGTTGCAGGACAAGACCGGATTTTCGACACGCGGCGGGGCAGCCATTTGGGTGGCAGGCTGGATCAATGGCGGCGATGCCACCACCTTCCAGACACTGCAGGCCGACGGAAGCTTCGGACCAGCTGCCGACACCCTGCCCTTCTTTCAGGCGACATCCCTTCCGGGCATCACGCTGAGCGCTGCGACCAACGGCAACGACCGCCTGCTGTTCGTCGCCAGCAGCTCGCAACCGAGCCCGCTTGCCATCGCCAATGCCACGCCGATCCAGTATGCGCAGTATCCCTATGCCGGTGAACCGGCCAGCAGCATTGCCCCTCCCGGCCCGTTTGACATCCTCGAATTCGGACTGGGAGCCGCCTTTAATCTCAGCGCCGTCAACGGCTTCGGCCTGAACCTCTCCTTCTCGGCAACGCCCGATGGCACAACCACCGTTCAGAATTTCGGCGTTCGGCCGGATATCTCGCGGGCACAGATTGCCAGCGCATGGTCGGCGTTCATCGTCAACGAGACCAAGGCCTATCCGCCTGCCGCCGCTTTTGAAGGCCTTCTCTACTCAGAGCCCCTGCCCGGCCAGAGCTGGATGCCGCCGCTGGTCGACGGGCAGTTCTTTGCCCTGTGCGACCCGAACGACATGCTGGCCGCTCGCACGCAGAACTACACCGGAACCACCAGTGATCCGCTGGCCAGCTTCTGGGACAAGACGCTGGACGACTTCTTTCGCGAAGGCAATTTCCTGTCGATCAATCTTGGATCGGAAACAGCCAGGAACGTGTATCAGGGCATGGCGAGGTCCATGATCAACCCCAAGACAGGCGTGCAATGTGTTGCCTATCACCTGTCCAACGGGACCAACTCCTATGCCTTCTTCAAGCCGATTTCTGCGCCGAACGCCGCCCCCGGCCTGACCGGTGCAGCCTATGTGTTCCAGCAGGCCTTTGGCGACCTGACCCCGGCGGGCAGCGGCGCTGACGCGGGGCTTCTGCAAGACAGCATCTGGGAGGCGCTTTGCCGGGGCGTTGCCATGGACGGGGTGATGGAAGTCTGTGCGACAGACGCCTCTCTTGGCGGTTTCACCACCCGCGCCTGGAACACCTGGAAAAACTGGTATACCTCGGGCAAGGCCTGTCACTTCTACGCCAAGTTCCTGCATTGCAGCGACGTCGACGGCAATGACAGCCGCGTCAGCGGCAAGCCGCCAATCTTCTATGGCGGCGCAGCCTATGGCTATTCGATGGACGAGACCCCCGTCGGCCCCTATTCCGGGCCCAACGTTCCGTCCAAGACAGTGGGCACTGTTTCATCTGGAACGGTGACGGTCACCATCGGGCCATGGAGCTGACGCTGCTTCCTGCAAACGACAAAAGGCGGAGCCGGTGGCTCCGCCTTCTAGGTTCTCTCCGACCGTGATCCGACTTAGCGGGTCAGCGGCTTGTACTTGATGCGGCGCGGGTCGGCGGCGTGAGCCCCGAGGCGGCGGACCTTGTCCTTCTCGTAGTCCTCGAAGTTGCCTTCGAACCACTCCACGTGGCTGTCACCTTCAAAGGCCAGCATGTGCGTGGCCAGACGGTCCATGAACATACGATCGTGCGAGATGACCACGGCGCAACCGGCGTAGTTTTCCAGCGCGTCTTCGAGAGCGGCCAGCGTTTCGGTGTCGAGGTCGTTGGTCGGCTCATCGAGCAGCAGAACGTTTGCGCCCTTCTTCAGAACCTTGGCCAGATGCACACGGTTGCGCTGACCACCAGAGAGGTCGCCCACCTTTGCCTGCTGAGCCGGGCCCTTGAAGTTGAAGGACGAGCAATAGGCGCGGGAGTTGATTTCCTTGCCATCGAGATAGATGATCTCGTTGCCGTCGGAGATTTCTTCCCAGACCGTCTTGTTCGGGTCCAGCTTGTCGCGCGACTGGTCGACATAGCCAAGGCGCACGCTGTCGCCGATGATAACTTCACCATTGTCCGGCTTTTCCTGACCGGTGATCATCTTGAACAGTGTGGTCTTGCCGGCGCCGTTCGGGCCAATCACGCCAACAATGCCACCGCGCGGCAGCTTGAAGGACAGATCGTCGATCAGCAGGCGGTCTTCAAAGCCCTTGGAAACGCCCTTGAGCTCGATAACGTTGGCACCGAGGCGCTCGCCGACCGGAATGAGGATCTGCTCGATTGTCGGCAAACGCTCTTCCTGCGCGGAGACCAGATCTTCATAGGCGCGGATACGGGCCTTGGATTTGGTCTGACGGCCTTTCGGCGACATGCCCATCCACTCGCGCTCGCGGGCAATTGCCTTGGAGCGGGCCATGTTCTCGCGGCCTTCCTGCTCCATGCGCTTGGTCTTCTTTTCCAGATAGACCGAGTAGTTGCCTTCGTACGGGATGCCCTGACCGCGGTCGAGCTCCAGAATCCAGCCCGTCACGTTGTCGAGGAAGTAACGGTCGTGGGTGATGATCAGCACGGAGCCCTTGAACTCGCGCAGGTGGCGTTCCAGCCAGTGCGTGGTTTCAGCGTCAAGGTGGTTGGTCGGCTCGTCAAGCAGCAGCAGGTCCGGCTCGGAAAGCAGCAGCTTGCAGAGCGCCACGCGGCGGCGCTCACCACCGGACAGGTTGTCAACCGGGCTGTCGGACGGCGGGCAGCGCAGGGCTTCCATGGCCATCTCGACCTTGCTTTCAAGGTTCCACAGGTCTTCGCTGTCGATGATGTCCTGAAGCTTGGCCCCTTCCTCGGCGGTCTCGTCCGAGTAGTTCATCATCAGTTCGTTGTAGCGGTCGACAATGGCCTGCTTGTGGGCAACGCCTTCCATGACGTTTTCAAGCACGTTCTTGGTGTTGTCGAGCTGCGGCTCCTGCGGCAGGTAACCAACCTTCGCCCCCTCGGCCGCCCAGGCCTCACCGGAATACTCCTTGTCGATTCCGGCCATGATCTTCAGAAGCGTCGACTTACCCGCACCGTTCGGGCCCAGGATACCGATCTTGGCGTCCGGGTAGAACGACAGGTGAATGTTGTCGAGGACTTTCTTGTTGTTATAGGCCTTGGAGAGGCCATGCATGTGATAGATGAACTGGCGCGCCATGGGGCTCCGCTTCTCCACGTTTGAAAATGTCGGGATTCTTTACCAAACTTGCGCGGAGTTTTAGGGGAAAGTTGGCGTGGGGGCAATGGGGGAGGTCATATTCCCTCACCCGCACTCCAGTCCTTAAATTCGAGGATATTATCCATTTGTTGAATTGATACACCTTCTCCAAGCTCGAACTTCCAAAAACCCTCACTTTCCTTCCCGTCAGGAAAAGTAGCACCGCACCATTCAATCACACGTTTTGAACATTTTTCGAATCTACGCAGCAGGTCGTTTAAATGGGCATCCAAACCTGAGTAACCGAACAAGATGACCTCTTCGCTTTCACTTAATGCCTCTGTCAAATGATCCCAGTACGCTGACAGGACTTTTGACGAAGATATTATAGATCTTTTATGCTTCACATGTGTAAGAACCAAGTGAGTAGATTCAATAGGATCACCGAATTCACTTCGTTTGCGCTTCTTCACAGCTGGACACCCGCAAAAACCTCGCGCTGTTGGATGATTTCTGATTCACTGGCTT
>NZ_VXDB01000014.1 GCF_008711325.1 Roseibium sediminis | reverse complement strand
GTTTGGCGTTCTTGAACCCTGACTTCTTGTCCTCATGAACCTGCCGGGCAGCTTCTTCGAAAGACGGCATTTCCATCTGCGCCTTTTGAACCTTGGCTTCCCGCTCCCGATCCTCAATCGGATCGATTTTCATTTCGATCAGCTTGCGTGCTTCGAATGCGATTTCCCGCGCACGTTTCACCGAGAATGTGGGATAGCTCCCCAAACCCATGTCTCGCCGCTTCCCGGTTTCGGGAGACGTAAAACGCAAGATCCATTTCCCTTGCCCGTGGGTCTTGGCAGGAAACAGATAGAGCCCCTTGATCGACCCATCTAGCATGGGCTTGTCGTCAGGCTTTATCTTCCGCGCCTTGGCATCACTCAGCATCAATCCACCTCACGAGCACAGCAACCAGCCCATCACTCCGCCCATCAATTTCCTTAGGATGGATTGGGTGCATTTGAGATTGATTGATAAGCGACCTGTAATTGAATTTCAAATAAATTACATAAAAACAATTATTTATAAGAATGCCTAGAACTCCATGAGTTGACTTGAGACTGATACAAAGGCGGACTCTCTGTCCGCCATTTTCTTTCTGCAAGGTGCAGAATTGCGCACCTATTCCCCCTCAGCTTCTCCCATAATCATTTGGCTTGCCTCTCCGCATTTCTTGCGCTGTCGCTGCGCTTTACCTGAAAGCAAATTGGCAAGGCTGGCGGCTGATCGGTTGATCTGTTTCCCGAGCAATGATCAGGGCACACTCAGGCCGGGAAGCCCAAGCGAGGCAAGCCTGTCCGCCCGCGAAGGTGAGAACTTCAGCGCATGACAAACGGGTTTGCCATCGGTTGATCCGACGTGTTGATCCACGTTGTCTTTGTGCGGGTGTAGTCCTGAATAGCGGCGATCCCTGCTTCCCGGCCATACCCGGACATGTTGTAGCCGCCAAAAGGAGCAATGGGGGAGACGGCGCGATAGGTGTTGATCCAGCAGATTCCGGCTTTCAATCGTGCCGAGACCCGGTGGGCACGGGCGACATTTTGCGTGAACACACCGGAACCGAGTCCAAATGGCGTGGCGTTGGCCAGGGCGATTGCCTCTTCCTCCGTGTCAAAAGGCAGTAGCGACATGACCGGGCCAAACATCTCGACCTTGAGGGTTTCGGTTTCAGCGTTTGCGCATTCAACCAGTGTCGGTGCCATGTAGTTTCCCGGTCGATCGAGGCGCGCGCCTCCAAAGCGTATGCGGGCACCGGATGCCTTCGAAGCTGCCAGTGTTTCCTCGATCCGCGCCACTTGTTGGGGCGTGCACAAGGGACCGACATGGGTGCTTCGATCAAGCGGATCGCCGATGACAACATTTGCCATTTTCTCCTCGATCCGGGCCGCAAGTTTTTCATAGATTGAGCGATGCACAAGCCCCCTGGAGCCTGCGACGCAGCTTTGCCCTGATGCTCCGAAGTTTCCGGCGATCAGGCCGTTGGCAGCTCCTTCAAGGTCGGCGTCCTCGAAGACAAGGATTGGCGACTTGCCGCCCAATTCGAGGGTCGTTACAGCGAAATTTTCTGCAGAGTTGCGGATGACATGGCGAGCGGTTTCCGGCCCGCCAGTAAAGGCAATCCGGTCAACATCCGGGTGACGGGTGAGAGGGATGGCGCAGTTTTGAGCATCGCCGGTGATGACGGATACAGTGCCAGCAGGAAAACCTGCAGCTTCTACCAGTTTGGCGAACTCGAACATGGGAGCAGGGGCGATCTCCGAGGCCTTGAGAACAACAGTACACCCCGCCGCCAGCGCGGGACCGAGTTTTGTGGCTGTCAGGAACATCTGGGCATTCCAGGGCACAATCGCCACGACAACCCCGATCGGCTCCAAGCGCGTGAACACGTGCATGTCAGGCTTGTCGATCGGCAATACCGAGCCTTCGATCTTGTCGGCAAGACCTGCATAGTAGCGATAATAGTCCCCGACATAGGCCGACTGGCTGGCGGTTTCTGCGAGCAGCTTGCCGCTGTCGGTTGTCTCGATACGGCCGATATGCTCGGCATTCTGCTCGATCAGTTCAGCAAGGCGATAGAGCAGTTTACCCCGCTTTGTCTGGGTCATGTCCCGCCATTCTGCCGAATTCAGCGTCCGGCGCGCGGCCGCAACAGCGCGGTCAACGTCCTGCGGCGCGGCACAGGCGAAGGTTGCCCAGTCTTCTCCCGTTGCAGGATTTTGTGAGGACATGACCTGTCCCCTTGCCCCCTCGACCCATTGTCCGTCTATAAACAGCTGATAATGCGGATTTTTGTTCACGGGGCACCTCATCGGAATTTTGGCATGACGTCAGTGACAAATCGTTCGAGCGAGGCCTTTTTGCGCTCAAAACTCATGCCGCTGTCGATCCAGTACGAAAACTCATCATAGCCAAGATCTTCATAGCGTTTGATCCGTTCAACAACCTCGGGCGCCATGCCCATTGTCAGGTCCCGGCGCATATTGTCGGGCGCCATCATGGCATTGGCGGCATAGTCCTCTTCGTCCAGGGGATGGAGCCTACCCTGGGAAACGGGCCTCTTGTTCTGGAACCAGGCTCCAAAGTTGCAATAGAAGCGGGACAATTCACTCGCGGCTCGAGAAATATCCGCCTCATCCGCAGCAACATAAGTGTGATGCAACAACATGATTTTCGGACGCGGTCCGTCATGGGTTTGGCAAGCTGCATTGAAGCGCTGCATCAGGGTCTCGATTTCCCCGATCCCCTGCCAAAGAGGCGTGACCTGAATGTTGAAGCCATTGTGAACGCCAAATTCGTGGCTGTTGGGGTCGCGGGCCGCAATCCAGATTGGTGGGCCATCGGCCTGCAGCGGCTTGGGGGCTGAGGTGGTCGCGGGAAAGCTGAAGAACTTTCCTTCGTGGGCGCACTCGCCTTGCCAGAGTTTCGGGACAAGGGGAGCCATCTCCCGCATTCGCTGGCCTGCCTCCCAGGCATCCATGCCCGGCATGAGGCGCTCATATTCATAGGAATAGGCCCCGCGCGCGATCCCCAGTTCAATACGCCCGCCTGTGATCAGGTCTGCCGAGGCAGCTTCCCCGGCCAGTTTGATTGGATGCCAGAAAGGAGCAATGACCGTGCCGGTTCCAAGGCGGAGGTTTTTCGTGTGATTGGCCACATTGACCAGCTCAAGGAACGGGTTGGGGGAAATAGTGAAGTCCATGCCGTGATGTTCACCGGTCCACACGGCCCGCATGCCCGCCTCGTCGGCCAACTTGCACAAGTCCATGTATTCGCGATGCAGTTCCTCATGGGTCTGATCAGGGCTGGAGCGATCCATGTGAACAAAGAGAGAGAAGTCCATTTATCAATCTCCCAAAGCAAACTTGTGAACATCACCGCGATCGGTGCTACCGAGATAGAGCGAGAAGTCCCCCGTTCGCTGTTCGTGCATATACCGGGTCATCATCTGGGCTATCGCCGGAGAGGCGTAGTCGAGCCCGGCAAGCTCCTTCAGCGCGATGCCGTGAAGGTTTTCCGGAGCAGCGTTCACACTGCCGGTTGCCAAGAAATAAGCGCAGTGCGTTCGGTTTCCCGCATCGTCGAACACAGAATAGGCTGGCCCAAGCTTGACGCTTATGCCTTGCCGCGCCATGGCATCAATCAACGACTGGCGCAGCAGCGAGTGGTCATTCAAATTGACTTGCGGCGGCCTGAACCCTTTGTCTGTCTTTTCAAGGAGCACTCTCCCGCCGATCTCGAGGATCACACCGCATGTGACGACCTTGGCTCCGGGATCGAGAGCGGAACGCTCCAGTCCGAGACTGAAATACTGCCCGCGAAAATACCCAAGCCCGCGTCCATCTCCATGCTGAAACTCTTCGACCTCTCCTAGCAGGATGGCGTGATCACCGGCTGGCAGGCATTGGCGACTGATGCACGAGAAGCTGGCCAACGCCCCTTCGATCAATGGCACACCACGATGATTGCGCGTATGCGCCACGCTCGCAAACCGGTCCTCGCCACGCCGGGCGAAGGTATTTGAAATGTCCTGCTGATCCTCGGCAAGTATGTTTACGGCAAAATGCTGACAGCAGGAAAAGGCTTCGAAGGTCGACAGAAATTTACCCGGACACACCAGCAGCATCGGCGGGTCCAGCGAAACTGATGTGAACGAGTTGGCTGTGAAGCCGATGGCCGTCCCATCGGGGGCGCAAGCCGTCACGACCGTGACACCGGTCATGAAACTGCCAAAAGCATCCCGCAAGGCGCGTGGATCCAACTTTGTCATTTCCAAACACCCAGAGCAAAATCCAAAAGGATCGGGTTTACCTTGTCGGCATGGGTCATAGGCATCATGTGCGCCGCTTCATCTACAATGACCGCCTTGCCATTTGGTGCGACTGCGGCCATGGCCCGGCTCATGTCCGCTGTGGAATTGGGTTCCCGGCTTCCTGTCATGAAAAGAGCGGGACATTTCATCGCTTCAAGTCCATTTGGAGAGGGAACGTCAGAGCGGGCAAAAGCGCTGTAGGCACGTTTGTAGGCCGCGGGATCGGTCGATGTCAGCCAGTCCCTGCAGGCGGACTTCTCTTCGCTGTCGCCACTGCCAAACCACCTTAGAAGCGGTTCGGACGGGTCGGGGGGTGAGCGCCCGTCAAGGCTTGATGCGCGAGTCATGACGGCGTCTCTGGCTTCAGGACTTCGCTGGTATATCGCATTGAGGGCAGCGACTCCGCGCACGCGCGATGGATACCGGATTGCCAGATCAAGCGCGATCATCGCACCCATCGAATGACCGACGATCATGACCGGCTCAGGTATCTGCCCCGCGACCAGATCGGTATAGTCCTGAATTGCCGACAAGGGACCGGGTAAAGGGCTTTCCCCATGACCGGGCATGTCGACGGCGATAACCTCAAACCGTTCGCTGAGAGCATCCAGTTGCCGGTTCCAGGCCTCTGCCCGAAGTCCAACGCCATGAACAAGCACCAGCTTCGGACCGCTCCCCTGGCATATGGCAGACAGGGCGCCGAAGTCAGACCGCGGCCGGATTGTCCACGTCATGCCCGAGATCCTTCAGGTCCTGATAGCGGTCGCCAATTCGGTGATGCGGGCGCCCCCCGGTCGCGCCGCCGAGAACAACGACAATCTCGTCGGCTCGAGGGGCATCCGGGATCGCAAACTGGATTGTGAGGTAGTGCGATCTTCGACCGGCATCATTCTTGTCCATAAGGGGAACCATGATTGGAGCATTCGCCGGGCCGCGCGTGTTGGTGAAAGACAGGTAGGATCTGGCCTCCACGGCTTCGCGGTAAAAATTGCCAAATCGCAGGGTGTGGATCAGGCCCGACGCGTGTTCCACTTCGCCATCAAGACCAACTACAGCGGCTTTTCCATAGGCTTCGATGGCTGCGCCGCCTCCGGCAAGCTCGATCATCCTCTGGCTCATCAGTTTCCCGAGCACCGGCCCATAGGCCTGAATTTCCGGTTTCAGATCCTCCACATAACGGCCAGCCCAAGGATTGCGGACAACACAGGCGACCGCAAACATTCGCCAGGGCGTGGCGGCCGGGCGAAACCCCTCAATCAGAACTTCTTCATCGTAGGTAACGATCTTGCGGATGTCCGGCTGCACTCTGTGCCCTCCCTCACTTGGTCCGCAGACTGTGTTTTGGAGGAGCATTTTTGACAAGCGAATGAATTATGGGCTTAGGTATTAGAATGACTAATGGCTTGCTTGACGAATGACCAAATCGCTACCGCCCTTGACATGGTTTCGTGCGTTTGAAGCCGCTGCCCGGCATCTCAGTTTCACTGCCGCTGCCAACGAGATCGGCATGACACAGTCGGCTGTCAGCCAACAGGTCAAGGCCCTTGAGACACGGCTGCGTGTTGCACTGTTCACGCGCCATGCGCGGGGGTTGTCGCTGACAGACAGCGGGCGCAGTCTGTTGCCCCAAGTTGGGGCTGCCCTAGAGAAACTGGCCTTTGCAACGGAAGCTTTCGACGCTGGCCCAACCGCGGATCAACTGACCATTGCCACGTCAGTCAGCGTCGCACAGTGGGTGATCTCGCCGTATCTGACCAGTTTTGTGTCCAGCCATCCGGATGTTCGGCTCAGGTTCCTGAGTGCGATTTGGCCAGATGACTTTCACACGGCCCGTGCGGATGTCGAAATTCGCTTCGGGTCGAAAAAGCAGGTTGGAAAAAACGCGGAACTTCTGGAACCCAGCAGGCTGGTCGCACTCAAGTCGCCTCGTCTTGAAGGGGAGTTGGAAGACCTTCCCCTGATCGAGACCGTTGGAACATCGAGTGGCTGGCGAGCATGGGGAGAGGTGTTTCCAGGCACCTTTGCGCCGCGCATCTTCGCGGACTCCTATGGAATGGCGATGCAGATTGCGATGCATGCAAACGGAGTGGCGTTGGTCAACGAGTTGCTCGCCGGGCATGCCATCGAAACCGGGCTGCTTGAGCGCGCCCACACTGCGTCGATCGCCGGACAGGAGGGGTATTACCTTTCAATCAGCGAAGGCAATGCCAATGCCGAGAGGTTTCGAGAGTGGCTGCATCAGCAATTGACGCGGTGATCTGTGGGGATGAGAGTACTCCACGATAAATGGGGATGTGACAGGTGAGCGGACTTTTTGATGAAGATCTCTTTTTAAAGGGACTGGAGCAGCGCAAGGCGACGCTTGGTGCCGAGTATGTGGAGAAAAACCTGGCGGCGGCCGATGACTTCACCCGCCCTTTTCAGGAGGCCATGACAGCCTGGTGCTGGGGGTTCGGTTGGGGCGATGATGTGATTGACGCCAAGACGCGGTCCATGATGAACCTCTCCATGATCGGCGCGCTTGGAAAGATGCACGAGTGGGAGATCCATTGCCGGGGCGCGCTGAGAAACGGTGTTTCGAAGGAAGAAATCCGCGCCATCGTCCATGTGGTCGGCATTTACTGCGGCGTGCCGCAGGCCCTTGAGTGCTTTCGTGTGGCGCGCAAAGTCCTTGAAGAAGAAGGTCTTCTGTAGTCTGAAGCACCAGGCTGTGCCGACACCCCCTTGCCTCACGTTGGACAGGGAAACATGGCTCTCTTTCAGTTCGCACCCAGATCTGCCCAGCTCAATGAGAAGCGTGCGAGATATTTGCGAAGTCGGTCGGCATCATTCTGGCTGGCCTTTGCCGCGCGCGACGCAGAAAAAAGAGTGCGCCCTGCCGCGCTCAGAGATGCGCTTTCCCGGCAAATTCGAATGACATAGGCCAGCTGCACCTTGTCAAAGGGATCCAGCTCGATCGCCCCCTCTCCCAGCACGTCCCGCAGCAAGGCACCGTCCGGATCTGTCTTTGCAGCCGCCCATTGGGCCTGCAGGGCCTCAATCTCCTGTTCGACCAGTGCCAGTGTGATCCGTGCCCGAGGGGCAAGCGTGCTCAGGCGCTGGACGGAGGCACCGAGATCGCGGAAGTTTCCCGGCCACAGGGTTGCCGGGGATGTCGCAAAATCCAGATAGCGGGCATAGGCATCCGCATTGAAGCCGACGCGGGTCCCGAGCAGTTTCTCTGCCCGGTTGAGTTCAAATTCAATATTCGGCTCGATGTCCTCCCGGCGCTCGGTCAAAGAGGGCAACCGGAAGGTCCAGAGGTTCAGGCGCGCGTGAAGGTCGGGCCGAAATTTCCCATCAGAAACCAGCTGCCCGAGATCAAGATTGGCTCCTGCAATCAACTGGAACCGGCTGGTGATTTCGTGGTCCGAGCCGAGTGGCAAGAACCTGCCGGTCTCGACCGCATGCAGGATCATGGCCTGCTCATCCAGCCCCAGCTCGTTGATTTCGTCGAGAAACAGCACCCCGCCATCGGCCTCGCGCAACAGGCCGCGCCGGTCGGATGTGCCGCTGCCGAAAGCCCCGCGTCTGTGCCCGAAGAGGTTTGACATTGCGCGCTCGCCCTTCAGCGTGGCGCAGTTCACATGCACAAGGCGACCTTTCACCCGCCGGCGCTGAAGCTTCAGCTCGTAAATGCGCTCTGCCAGCTCGCTCTTTCCGGTGCCTGTTGCGCCAAGCAGGAGGAGTGGTGCGTCCGAATTGGTCGCAACAAGCTCGATGCGTTCGATCAGGCTGTTGAACCGGGGATTTCTGGTTTCTATTCCGGCCTTCAGGAGGGCGTTGTACTCCTCGGCAACCAGATCAAACCGCTGCTGCAAGGCGTTGTAACGTGACAGATCCAGGTCGACGATGTTGTAGGCACCGAGAATACCGGTCTCGTTTGCACGGGGCGGAGAGGTTTGAACAAGCTTGGCCGGCACATGTCGGGATTCCGTCAGGAGGAACCAGCAAATCTGGGCAACGTGGGTCCCGGTTGTCAGGTGGACGAAATACTCCTCCCGATCCTCGTCAAATCCATAGCCGCGGGCGAAATCGAACAGGGAGCCGTAAACCTCCTGAAAGTCCCAAGGGTCCTTCAAGTCAACCTGCTGCAGAAACACCTCCGTTGCCGGGCTCGCGTCCTCAATCTCCTGCTTCACCTGATTGGCAAGACGGGACCACCCGCGGTCATGCAACAGCTCCAGCCGATGAACGGGAAAGCCGCCGTGCTGGGTAACAGCGACGGAGGGACGCCATTTACGCTTCTTTCCCGAATCCAGCTGGGTGCCGAGGAACCCGATAACGACGTTCTTTTTCACAAGCTTATCCAAAATGATATTTTCTTATACATACATATAGATATTCAGCTTGCCAGTTTTGTCAATATTCAAAAATATTTATATATTTCAAATGCTTACTTCATTTTGAGTTTTTGTTTTTGCCTCAACGGCATCTGGAGCATTCTCCTTCTCAACACGAACACGGAAGCACATCGCTTCCAGCCTCGAACCCGAAGGAGGGCATCATGGCAAACAAGTCACTGTTCGCGTCCCTGAAGGGACGTTTTGGGTCCAAGACCAACGCCGTAAACCTGGCAGGTGGCAAGGCCTATGCGTATGACGACAAGCACAAGCTGGCTCAGCTGGCCGTAACCGGAACCATTGGCAACCTGTACTATCAGGATGCCGAAATGGAACTGGCAACCGTCCTGCAAGTGGCAAACGCGGTGTCCGACGAGTTTCTGGCCAAGACGGCGGTCTATGCCCGCCAGCAGGGCAAGATGAAGGATTTGCCGGCACTGTTGCTTGCGATCCTGGCAACCCGTGACCCGGTTCTTTTGTCCCGCGCCTTTCCGAAGGTCGTGAACAACGGCAAGATGCTGCGCAACTTCGTGCAGATCATGCGGTCAGGACAGACCGGACGGCGTTCGCTCGGATCACGTCCGAAGGCGCTTGTCCGCGGATGGTTGAATGCGGCCACCGACTATCAGTTGCTTCAGGCGAGTGTGGGCAATGATCCTTCGCTGGCAGATGTCATCAAGATGGTACACCCCAAGCCGCGTGATGCGCAGCGGGACGCCCTCTTTGCATGGCTGATCGGCAAGCCGTGTGCTGCCGAGGCCCTGCCAGCCGAGGTTCGCGACTATGTTGCCTTCAAGGCCGACCCGAAGGGACGTCCGGTGCCGGATGTACCGTTCCAGATGCTAACCCACCTGCCTCTTTCGCAGAAGCAGTGGATGAAGATCGCACGGCAGGGCAGCTGGAACATGGTGCGGATGAACCTCAACACTTTCCTGCGCCACGGTGTCTTTGAAGATGCTACGGCTACGGCAGATGTTGCGGCCATTCTCCGGGACCCACAGCGGGTTAAGAAGGCAAATGCCTTCCCTTACCAGCTGATGACGGCCTATCAGGCCTTGTGTGCGGACATGCCACTGGCGATCCGCGAGGCATTGCATGATGCGCTCGAACTGGCCGTTGCCAACGTTCCGTCCTTCAAGGGGCAGGTCGTTGTCTGCCCGGACGTCTCCGGCTCGATGAGCGGGGTGGTCACGGGCCTGCGGAAGGGAGCAACCTCCCGAACGCGGTATGTGGATGTCGCTGCCCTTGTGGCCGCTGCTGTCCTCAGGCGGAACCGGGGTGCAACCGTGCTGCCATTCGAAGTGAATGTCCGCAAGGTTGTGCTGGAACCGCGTGACACGATCATGACCAATGCCCAGAAGCTCGCCGAGCAATGGGGCGGCGGAACGAACTGTGCCGCGCCGCTGGAATGGCTGAACCAGCACCGACGGTCTCCGGACCTGGTGATCCTGGTTTCCGACAACCAGTCCTGGGTTGACACCTGGGGCCGTCACCAAGGTGCAGAACGCACCGGCGTGATGCGTGCCTGGGAAACGCTCAAGCGGCGGAACCCGGATGCGCGACTGGTGTGCATCGACATTGCGCCCTATGGCACGGCGCAGGCCGCGACCCGGCCGGACATCCTGAATGTCGGAGGTTTCTCCGACGCGGTGTTCGACCAGATTGCCCGCTTTGCATCGGGTCAGATGGACGCAAGCCAATGGGTTGGCGAGATCGAGGCTATCGACCTGATCCAATAGAACCGAAGGCGGCAATCCAATTGTTGCCGCCTTCGCCAGACAAGACCAGACGGATGCCGAAGGAACTACATTGCGCCATAATCGGGACCAGTCCGAGTGGGTTCGACTCCCCTCCTTGCAGGCGCTCTCAGGCTCGAGCGGGACCCCCACCGTTTCTTCTCCCTTGCCGTCTGGGCTTGCTGGCAGCTGACTGAATTTCAACGGCGGATGCCGATGGAACTACATCGCAGGAACCTGAAACGCGTGGATCGAGCCACGCCGCCGCGAGATCGCGGCGTCGTCTAACAAGGAAGGACGCAGGTTTTGATGTTTCATCACCTACTTGCCGCCGACTGACACACCATGACCGGGGGCCGACCCCGGACACACCGAGACTTGAAGAAAGAACAAACAGCCAGGGCGGATGCCTGCAGAACTACATCGACTATGAATCGCCAGGTTGCGGGTTCGAATCCCGCCGCCGCAGCCATTTGATGCGGCGTAGCTCAATGGATAGAGCAGGAACGTTTTGCACCCACCTTGCCGCCCTGGCTGCGGATTTTGCCGAAAGGCAGGCCGATCGCGGATTGTATAGAGATCCGCAGGGATGCCGACAGGATTACAGGTAGACGCCCCTGAAGCGGGAAACCGCCTTGGGGAGGACCGGGAAGCCGGTCCTGTGCCAGTTCAAGTCTGGCCCGGAATATCCGGTGGCGGAATTTTCATCTTGTCCAACCTTGCCCTGCGAACCTCAATCTTGTCCGGAACCGCTTGCCGAACTTTGAAACGAGACATGCCATGACGATGTTGAGCGAAGAAAAACTGACCAGCGAGCTTTTGAAATCCTGGGGCCACGCGGAAGGCAAGGCCTTTGGCGCAGCCCTTCGTGACGGGCAGACAGCGCTTGATCAGGGCACCTCTCTGGAAGACGTTCGCCAGATGCTGGAGCCTTACAAACCGGCGCCGACCATTCCCCTTGCTCCATCTGGCGCCAAGCCGTTCCATATCAACATCGAAGCGGAAGGCGCCGACGAAGAAGCCAATCTTGCAGCCGTAAAGCACCATATGACCGAATTGATGCGGACCCCGACCATTGAGGCAGGCGCCATCATGCCGGATGCCTGTCCGGCCGGACCGCTCGGAACCATTCCGGTTGGCGGCGTTGTTGCTGCGCGTGGTGCGATCCACCCGGGAATGCATAGCGCGGATATCTGCTGCTCCGTGATGATGACCGAGTTCGAGGAAACCGAGCCTGCAAAGATTTTGGATGCAGCCCATGCGATGACACATTTCGGCGCAGGAGGCCGGGCGAATGGCAAGCGCTTCACCTTGTCGATGACACTCTATGAAGAGTTTCGTGAAAACCGTTATCTCAACAACCCGAAAGTCTTGCGCGCCGCGCAGGAGCATCTGGGGACACAGGGTGACGGCAACCACTTCCTGTTTGTCGGCACCTCCCGAAACACCGGCAAGACCACGATCGTAACCCATCACGGCTCGCGCGGACCGGGCGCCCTGCTTTACAAGATCGGCATGAATGTCGCGGAGAGATTCCGCCGCAAGCTGTCTCCGAAAACCTTGAAGCAGAACGCTTGGATTCCGGCTGACACGGAAGAAGGGATTGCCTACTGGGAAGCCTTGCAGCTGATCCGCAAATGGACCAAGGCGAACCACAACGCGATCCATCAGGCCGCCAGCGATCTGGCAGGTGCAACGGTGACACGGCGCTTCTGGAACGAGCATAACTTCGTCTTCAAGCGTGGAGACCTCTTCTATCACGGCAAAGGAGCGACCCCGGCTTGGGAAGACTATGCTTCGGATGCAACCGGGCTGACGCTGATCCCGCTCAACATGGCGGAGCCGGTACTGGTGGTTCGTGGCAAGGATGCTTCCCACGCCCTCGGCTTCTCTCCACATGGAGCAGGCCGAAACTACTCACGTTCGGAGCACAAGCGCCGAACAGCTGGAAAAACAGCTGAGGAGCTGCTTGTTGAGGAGACGAAGGGACTCGACATCCGTTTCTTTGAAAACAGGATCGACGTTTCGGAATTGCCGTCCGGCTACAAGAAAGCCGGTGCGGTGGTCGCCCAGATCAAGAAGTTCGGCCTTGCCGAGATCGAGGACTATATCGACCCCTATGGCTGCATCATGGCCGGAGAGATCGAACCGTTCTGGAAGAAGAACAAGGGATCAAGGCGCTAGCATATTCCCCGGCGAAGCAGATACCGGTTTGCCGTCAGGAAACGCAGCAAATCAAACATTTAGAGCACGCCGCGTAATTCAGTGAATGCGCGGCGTGCTCTAAGGTGCCCAGATCCAGTCTCATTGCAGACGGTCATGCGTTCTCATCAGGGCGAATGGTCTTGATGTCGTTGCTGGCAGCCCATTGGTGAATGTCTTCCCGGCGCAGGGCGCAGGCCATTAGGTCGGGAAACTGGTCTGGTGTTGCCGCGAATACGGGAACACCGAGGCCCGCTACCGTTGCTGAAAGGCGCGGATCATAAGACGGGTTGCCGGTATCTGTCAGCGCCAGAAGCACGATGACATTGACACCCTGACCTTGAAGACGCGCAATCCGGGCGACCAGTTCCTTTGCGTTGCCGCCCTCATAAAGATCGGTGATCAGGATGAGATGCGACTTGGATGGTTTCTCGATCTTGTCCGCACAATAGGCGACCGCCTGATTGATATCCGTTCCACCGCCGAGTTGAACGCCAAAGAGGACTTCCACCGGATCGGCCAGTTCATCGGTCAGGTCGAGAATGGCCGTATCGAAGCAGACAAGCTTTGTTGCCACAACCGGGAGCGATGCCATGACGGCAGCAAAAATCGACGCGTAGACCACCGAAGAGGCCATCGAACCGGATTGGTCCACGCAAAGGATCACCTCGTCGAGGTCCACAATCCGCCGCTGGCGGCGCATGAAGCCGATCAGCTTCTCCGGCACGATGGTCTTGTGCTCGGCCTGATAGTTGCGCAGGTTTGCGCGAATGGTTCGCGGCCAGTCGATATCGGCAAAGCGCGGCCTGAAGGTTCGCTTCGACTTGTCGACCGCCCCGCGCAAGGCTTCTGCCGTGCGCCGCTCCAACCGCTCCATCAGTTCGGCGACGACCTTGGCAATCACCTCTCTCGCTGTTTCCTTGGTTTTTTCCGGCATGATGCCGCGCATGGACACAAGATCGGCCACCAGATTGACGTCGGCTTCCATCACCGCGAGAAACTCGGGTTCCATCAACATCTGCCGCAGGCCAAGACGGTCGAACGCATCCTTTTGAACGACCTGCACCACGGTGGAGGGAAAGAACTCCCGGATATCGCCCAGCCACCGGGCAACCTTGGGCGCTGATCCACCAAGGCCACCACGCCTTGATTTGCCACCGCTGTTGCCGTCCGACATCTGGTCTTCGGGATTGTAAAGTGCGCTCAAGGCTGCAGACAGGCGCTGATCGCGCCCGGCGAGTTCCTCATCCTCTCCGCCAAGAGCGAGCCGCCAACGGCGTCCACGTTCATCCATGGCTCTCTCCTGTCAGTAATCGGGTGACGATCTTGAAATGTGCCTGCCAACGGGCATCGCCGTCAGGTGTCAGCACCAGCCGCGTACCACCGCTCCTGGACCGCCCGAACAAGGCATCCATCAGGCGTCGCCGCTCGCTCTTGTCCATCTGGGAAAAGACACGCCGAAACAATGGCAAGTGTTCGGTGAAGGCTTCTTCCTCAAGGCTCATGAGCCAGCCGTCGACACAGCCGCGCAGGCCCTCGTCATAAAGAAGACGCTGCCCCGCCCCTTCCAGAAAGCCGGCAAAGAAGGCCGCCGCATCGCCAATTTCGGTTCCCGGAGACAGCATGCGCGACAGGAGATCAACCGCCTCCTCGGAGGAGAGCAGGTCAGCTTCATAAAGCAAGCGGGCACACAGACCGGAAACAAGCCGGTTTGCCTGTGGCTCGTCGACGATGGCTCGCAGAGCGTGCTGCCAGCTTTCCAGAAGACCCGGGCGATCGTCCAGAAGGCGGATGGCGTTGTCTGCAGCCTGAATATGGTTGCGCATGGCTTCCGAGGCCTCGGCATCCAGCCCGCGAACCGCATAGGTGAGCGAAAGCGAGGCCTGCGTTGCGATGCGCTCAAAGAGACTTCCGAGCTGGTCGGTATCGACCTCCCGCGCTGCGCCATAGCGCAGCACATCGGAGAGCGCCGGGAGTGCCGCCAATAGCTCGGAGCAATCCGATGTCTGCCCGGCCCGGTCCCCCAGCAGCTTGACGCCGTTGCGCGCAGCGTCCGGCAATTGCGCCGTCATTGCATTGAGCACAAGGTCGGCCAGTTGCCCGAGTTCGTGAACTTCCTGCAACCGGGTTTTCATCCGACCGCTTGCCGCCTGTTCGAGGCTTGCGCCATAAATCAGGTTCTCGACCAGCTGGACGGCAAACTCGGGTTGCCACGCGAGCATCCAGCGTTCGCGGAACGTGCCGCGGCTGCGGCCGGCGTCCAGCTGTCTGCCCCACCTCACGGAGAGGATATCCAGCCGGTGCAACAGCGTAGAACGGAAAAGGCCGCTGTCGGAGCGCAAGTCCAGCGAGAGTTCCCGCTCCAGCGCTTCCGGTTTCAGCCGCGCTTTCTTTTGTTGCCGCTGAAGGTCCTCCAGCAACGGTGCCATTGGCACATCGTCCGGAATTTCACCTGTTTCGGATCCAAGCAGCAGCTCCGTGGAAATGATTTCCCAGACAAGGCCGTTGCCAAAACACAGGCAAGAAACGGCAGCCTCTCGCAGCTCCTCGTATCCCGGCTGAGGCCGTTGACGCACGGCCGCCAGGGTGACCGCAAGCCGCTCGGTCTCGATCAGCGAGGCAGTGGAGACGATATGTCCCTTTTCCCGCAAGGCTCTGGCAATTCGCGCCACCCAGCGCGTTGTCTTGTCCGGCCCCGGCGTTCGCCAAAGATGCAGGTTCCAGCCGGGAGCCGCCACACCAGCGCCATAGCCGCTGGCAAAGGCTAGACGCGGCGAAGTCCAGGGAGCCCAGGTCGCGGAAATCTTCTGCTTCACCGCCCCTTTCAACAGCGCACGGTCATCCTTGGCGGCGTGCTTGGCCTTGAGTGCGGGAACATGCCAAGCCCCGCAAACAACGGCGACAGGCCCCTCGCCCGCCTTTGCGGACTTTGCGATTTCAAGGCGCATATGCGCTTCGCGCGCCGCTTCCCTATCACCGAGTTCGACTTCGCATTCCCGCAAAGCAGCCATGGCCATTTCCACGGCCTCGAAAACCGGACCCGGCGCCGGGTTTTCTTCAATCACGTCCTGCCACCAGCTTTCGCCGTCTTCATATCCCGCAGCCTCGGCAAGGGCGCCGATCGGATCTGCGCTGATGTCGCTTTCTCCTGATAGCTCGGCTGTCGCGCCTGTCTCGGGGTCCTTGGCCTCGGGGCCCTTGGCCTCAGGAGCAGTCTCCATCTCTGCGCCATCTTCGACATCAGCTTCCGCGTCGGCTGCCTCTTCCTCAACGTGCATCTCCACGCGCCAGGGAACCGGCAAATCGATAAATCGGACCGGGACCGAATTTCGCACCGCCCAGCAGACAGCCTGATACTCTGGTGAATACTCGGCGAACGGCCAGAAGACGGACAGCTCCGGCATCCCGGCAGGATAAGCCAGGAGGGCAACGGGCGGCTTCATGGAGGAGCTGGCGAGCATTGGCAGCAGGTGGCTGAGATCAGCTGGCCCTTCAATCAGGACCTCCTGCGGCTGCAGCTCGTCAAGCGCCTCAAGCAGGCGCCGGGCTGACCCCGGCCCATGATGCCGAATGCCGAAATAGGAGACGGAAGCAGCCACTTAAACCAACTCGGTGAGAGCCTGATAATAGTCGGAATAATCCCGACGCTTCTTCAGGACGGTTTCCAGATATTCTTCCAGAACCACCTTGTCCTGAACCGGGTCCTTCACGACAGCCCCGATGACATTCGGAGCAAGGCTTTCGGCGGTCAAATCCCCCTTGTTGAAGAAAGCCGCATGGCTGAGACCGCCGACTGTCACCGCGATGGCCTCTGCCGTAGACAGGTTTCCAGATGGGCGTTTGAGTGTTGTTTTGCCGTCTAAGGTTTCTCCAGACCTCAGTTCGCGGAAGATTGCCAGAAGCCGTTTGACTTCGTCTGCCACATTCTTTGGCGCTGGCAGATCCAGCGAAACAGCCATCTCCGCCACGCGTTTGGTAACAATCGCGATTTCCTCGTTCATGTCATCCGGCAGTGGCAGCACAACGACATTGAAACGACGCTTCAAGGCAGCCGATAACTCATTGACGCCTTTATCACGGTCGTTTGCAGTCGCGATCACGTTGAAGCCGCGATTGGCAAATACAGCGTCGTTCAATTCCGGAATGGGCAACATCTTCTCCGAAAGAACGGTGATCAGCGTGTCCTGCACATCCGATCCCATGCGTGTGAGTTCCTCAAGACGGCAAAGGCTTCCGGACTCCATGGCACGAAACAGGGGGGTTGGGACGAGTGCCTCCCGGCTTGGTCCATGAGCCAGAAGCTGGGCGTAGTTCCAACCATAGCGCACCTGATTTTCATCGGTTCCGGCGGTGCACTGGATCACCAGCGTCGACTTTCCGGAAATCGCTGCAGCAAGATGTTCGGAGACCCAGGATTTTGCGGTTCCCGGAACGCCAAGAAGCAGGAGAGCCCGGTCCGTGGCCAATGTGGCGACAGCGGTCTCGATCAGTCGGCGATTGCCAACATATTTGGCGCTGATTTCGGTTCCACCTGCCGTGCCGCCCATGAGATATGTCATCACGGCCTGCGGCGACAAAACCCAGCCTTGGGGCTTGGGATGGCTGTCACTGGCTTTGAGGGCCTCGATTTCGGCTGCATAGGTGATCTCGGCCGGGCGGCGCAGCGTGTCGCTCATTTTGTATCTCCGGAAATCAGCGCGGCATTGAACTGCAACATCAGCAAGGCCGCATCAGCGCGGTTCAAACCGGCTTCAATGAAAGTGTCGTTGAGAAGTCGGGCCGTTGGCGCATCGACCAACAAACCGAGAGTAAAGAGGTTTTCGCGCAGGGCTCCTTCGTGGCCGCGCGCGTTTTCATCCTTTGCGATAGCCTTAATCCGGGATTTTGCTTCCTTGATCGCAGTCCCCTGTTTGACAAGGGATTCACTCAGGGTACCCAGACGGCCGGATGCAAAGGCCAGGGTCTTCTCCAGATCTTCGTCATCCAGCTTCAGAACGGCAGGAAGCCGCTGCATTCTGTCGTCCTCCGAAAGCCGGTCGCGCATCGCGGACAGGAAATGGAGATTGCCGACTTCCGAAAGAACCCGGTCAACGAGTACCAGCACATTCTGATCTGATCCGGTTCGGGCAACCATCTGGCAGAAGTCGGCGTCGTTTCGTGGCTCGGCGAATTGCCACTGCGCCACAAGAGCGTCCGCCGCAATCCCCAGCGCCTTTGCAAGCCCGCTGAGACTGACCAGCTCGAAAAGATCCGAACGGCGGTTTTCCTGCGCGGTGGTCTTGAGCTTCTTGGGCCGAACCACGGACTTGCGCAGGATCAGACCCGACTTGGTTGCCTCGTGAAATTCGGCAAGTTCGCGGGCGTTTTCTTCCTCGTCAAATGACTTTCCAAGCCGCACAAGGAGGCTTTCTGCAAAAGCCTTGACCTTCTGAGACCGGTCGTTGCCCCACAGGTCTTCGAGATATGGGATATCGTGTGGTCCAAGGTGGACGTTCAGGACAGATAGAGCCTTGAGCCGATGCTCCGCGTTGAGCTCACTCGCCTTCTTTTCCAGCAAGGCGCGTGCTGCTGCTGGATCGCGGCCACGCATATCCTTCAGCGCATAAACGCGCTCCATCGGCAGGAAGCTGTCCCAAGTGTCTTCGCTCAGATCGGATACCGCCTCGCCACCCCGTTCTTCCCAGTTTTCCCAGGCGAGATAACAGGTTGGCAAATCCTCGAAGTTTTCGGGCATGTAGTCGAGTGGATGGACAGAAAAGCCCCGGCTTGCCATGAACCACAGGAGGTGTTCGCACTGGGAACGGGAGAGCTTCAAAAGCGAAAGGAGCCTGCGAAACCGGCTTCTCATGTCATCGGGAAGCGGTGGCAGGTCCAGCCTTGGCAGGGGCGGAAAGGGAGCCAGTTGCGAAGAGGGCATTGGTCGGAATGCAATCTGACCCGCCTGTGCGGCGAGAGCCAAAAGTGCGGTCTCGCCATTTGCCGCGCCGGTTAACGCAGAGCGCCAGGCATCGGGGGCCTGATCCAAGGCCGCACCTCCGACCATCCACCGCCCCTTGATCCGTTCAAGCGTCTGGGAAAGATCAGTCATTGAGTTGCACCCTCCCCCAATCGGTTTGAGCACACAGCATCGTGACCCTAAGGCCATCCCACACTCCAACGGAGCCATGCAAATGCAAGCCGGTCATGGTGCGCGACAGGCTGTTGCGAACCGGTAGGCTGAGGCGTTCGTCCAAAGACTGCCACCAGACAGATTTGCCATCCTGCACGAACCGGCCTTCGGGAAGCAGGAGCGGCATCGCTCCTGACCACGGAGCGTCGTCTTGCGCCTTCAGAAACGGATCAAGCGGATCATCCCCAGCATTGATTGCAGGCCAGGAACCCGGGTCTCCGTCCAGAGGCTTTCGTTCGCCCAAAACGGCACGAAGCGGCACTCGCGCCGGATAAAAAACCAGTTCTGCATCAAATTGCTCACCAGACGCAAAGGCGCTGGTTCGCTTGCCAAGACTGGCGGGAAAAAAGTCCAGCAATACGGCGAAGCGCGGACCTTTCGCCAGGTTCATCAGCCAGGTTGCCTGACTGACCATACCGTCCCGTCTGGTCGTGATGTCTTCGCCGATGACTTCCCAGGTGGAAGCCACTTTCAAAGCATCGGGATTTTCAAACAGGCTGTCGCGGGTCTCGGATGTGGCAATCCGGCGACGAAATTCCGGATCTTCCGGAGACTGACGCCATGCGGACACCAAGATCTGGATCTTTCCAAACTCGCGGATGATCACCTCAAGCCGTTCTTCACCAGTCGCCGTCATAGCCAGCGCCGGAAGCTCATCCAGCCGACTGGCAAGCGCCTGTGCCTTGCCGTCAACAAGGCGGGCCGCAATGGATCGACAGCGATCGGTCATATCTTCGAGAAATCCCGAAAGGCCTGTTCTCAGCTGATCCGCCATCCATTGCTCAAGTTCGTCGGCAGCCCCCATCAGTGCTGCTTCCGTATCCTTCGCCCGCTTTTCCGCAGCAGCTTTCTTGCGAGCCTCAGCCTTCGGATCGGCCTCCTTCTCGGGTTCCTCCCGCATTGCTTCTGTCAGCGACTTCCCTTCACCGGACGGCGAAGGGGCAGCCGCAGGCGCGGCGCCACCTTTGCGCCGCCGGCCCATCCAGTCGGAAATCCAGTCCGGCACATCTGCCGGCTGAAAGGGCGCGGGATCATCGACATACATCCACATCAGCGCCAGGACATGCTTGCACGGAAATTTGCGCGAAGGGCATGTGCACTTGTAGCCGTGATCGGCCGTGTCAAAGACGGTCCGATAGGGATTGGCGCCGGACCCCTGACATTCGCCCCACACCAGCGGCTCGGCCGAAGAACTGGCTCTTGTCGGCCACTTTTGCGGCTTGGTCAGCCCATTTGCAGCCTTCAGAGACGACTGATCAGGAGCAAGCGCGGCAATGACGTCATGTGACAGGGGCATGCGGAAGAAAACACTTTCGAGGTCCGGGGAACACAATCCGCGTGTCGCCAGAGACTGTGAGATTTGAAAAGGCCTTTTTCGAGAAAATCGAAGTTGGACGAAACAGCACAGCCTCCACAATAAGATCCGCCCTGAAACATGCAACTTACCCAAGGGACCATTCGGCCATTCCAAAAACTACTGATTGCGAATGTCGCTCCCATGCATGAATTTATTTGCATTTGCATATATTTTGCCTACCATCCCGCTCCGGCGTCCCATCTTGGACGCATGCCATCTATCGGGGAGGAGAACATGGCACACGGGGG
Organism: Roseibium sediminis; assembly: GCF_008711325.1. GTDB lineage: Bacteria > Pseudomonadota > Alphaproteobacteria > Rhizobiales > Stappiaceae > Roseibium > Roseibium sediminis. Next base: position 123,894 of record NZ_VXDB01000014.1, on the reverse strand, counting down.
AGCGCTCGCGGATCTCGCAGTGGGACTTTTGACAGGCAAAATCGAAGTTGTTGATTGCACCGGCGTGCTCGGCCCTTCGACACCCATCATTCAGCTTCCGCCGGACTTTGCGAAGAACACGCCCAAGGTCGAGATCCACAAGATCAGCGAATATGATGCAGATGGGCCTTTTTTCGCCTGGAACTGGATGGTGCTTGGAGAGCATTCGGGAACGCATTTCGATGCCCCCCACCACTGGATTACCGGCAAGGACTACTCTGACGGTTTCACCGACACATTGAATGTGCAGCGACTGGTTGCCCCGGTGAATGTCATCGACTGCTCCAAGGAAAGCGAAGCCAATCCGGACTACCTTCTTACAGCCGATCTCATTCGGGCCTGGGAGGCAGAACACGGCGAGATTGGCGAGGGCGAATGGGTGGTCATGAGAACGGATTGGGACAAACGCGCCCATGACGAAGCGCTTTTCCTGAACACGGATGAAACGGGACCCCACAGCCCCGGACCAACCCCGGACGCAATTGAATATCTCCTTTCAAAGAGGATCGTCGGCTGGGGCAGCCAGTGTATTGGCACGGATGCTGGACAGGCAGGCGGAATGACTCCGCCTTACCCGGCGCATAATCTGCTTCATCGGGACAACTGCTTCGGCCTCGCCTCACTCGCCAATCTGGACAAGCTGCCGCCAAAGGGAGCCATCCTGATCGCCGCGCCGCTGAAAATCGAGCGCGGGACCGGGAGCCCCATTCGGGCTCTGGCTCTGGTCCCCAGAAGCTAGACTGGAAACCTTCGCCGGACACCGGGACGAACCTGAAAGGGAGACCGGAATGAGTGATGATGCCACCGGCACTCCCATGGATGAGGTGCCCGAGCTGCCACGCCTTGGCGAGATGGGGTTGGAGAACTTCCCTCCCTATCTCATGAACCGGATCATGGGCCGCTACAATGCCGCGCTCAGGGAGGAAATGGCGAAACTTGGTCTCACCACCCCCAAGATGCGGTCAATCGCGGTCCTTTCTGTCATGGACGGTCTTCAGATCCGCGAACTCGCCATCTACGCGGTGGTGGAGCAATCGACACTCAGCCGCGCATTGGATGCATTGGAGAAGGATGGTCTGGTCAGGCGCGAAACAGATCCGGCCGACAGCAGGGCAACCCGGGTCTATCTCACAGCCACAGGGCGCAAGACCTACGAAATTCTCTGGCCGCATGTCGCAGTTGCCTATCACCAGATGTTCAAGGGCATCGGCTCTGAGGAGATGCGTGGCTTCGTCACGACCTTGCAGAGAATCCTGAAAAATATTCGCAAGAACCCGATCTGACGGGCCCGAGGGAGAGAATTCATGGCCGAACGGTCATTCAAGGCGGAAGTCGAACATCTCCGCAAAGGCAAAGGTGAGACCTTTACCGGCGAAGGCATTCTGGCAATCACCAAGGCGCTCCTGGAAAATGGCGTCGGATATGTCGGTGGATATCAGGGCGCACCCGTCTCTCATCTCATGGATGTTCTGGCTGATGCTCAGGACCTCCTTTCGGAACTCGGTGTCCGGTTTGCCGCCAGCGCCAATGAAGGCGCCGCTGCCGCCATGCTTGGGGCATCGGTTCACTACCCGATCCGCGGCGCGGTCACCTTCAAGGGCCCGGTCGGCGTGAATGTTGCCTCGGATGCCTTGGCCAATCTTTCGTCTGCCGGCGTGACCGGAGGAGCGCTGATCATCGTCGGAGAAGACTACGGCGAAGGGTCATCCATCATGCAGGAGCGGTCCTACGGCTTTGCGATGAAATCGCAATTCTGGCTCCTTGACCCCAGACCCAACCTTCCGTCCATCGTCAAGGCGGTGGGAGACGGCTTCGCCTTGTCGGAAGCCAGCAATTCGGCGGTCATGCTGATGGTGCGCATTCGCTCCTGTCATGTGACAGGCAACTTTGAATGCAGCGACAACCAGCCGCCGCCGCTTTCGGTCAGGGACGCCCTTTCCGATCCGAGAAGCGACTTCAACCGTGTGGTCTTGCCGCCCATGTCCTACGTGCATGAGCGCGACAAGGTTGAAAACCGTTGGCCCGCGGCAGAAGCCTTCATTCTGGAAAACCGGCTCAATGAACAGTTTGGGCCGAAGGACGGCAAAGTTGGTATTGTCTGCCTTGGCGGAATGTATAACGGAACCATCCGGGCCTTGCAGCGGCTCGGCTTATCCGACATCAGCGGCAACACCTCGATTCCGCTTAAAGTTCTCAACGTTGCCTATCCGCTGGTTCAGTCGGAGCTTCTGGAGTTCTGCGAAGGCAAGGATGCCGTGCTGCTGATAGAAGAAGGTCAGCCGGAGTTCATAGAGCAACAGTTGGGAGCCATGCTGTTCAAGGCGCGGTCCCCCATTCATCTGGAAGGCAAGGGCTGTTTTCCCAAGGCCGGGGAATACACCGGGCAGGTTCTGTTCGACGGGGTCGAGGCCTTTTTCAGGAAACACGCACCGGACCTGTTGCCCGGCCAGATCCTTGCGCCCAACCAGCCGAAGCCCGAAATCCCCGACTTGACCTCGACTGTGCCGATCCGACCACCCGGATTTTGCACTGGCTGCCCGGAGCGACCGATTTTCGCGTCGCTGAAATTGGCTGAAAAGGAACTGGGCAAGCATCAGATTGCAGCGGACATCGGCTGTCATCTCTTCGCCGCTCTGCCTCCGTTCGAAATTGGCGGGTCGACGATGGGCTTTGGCCTTGGCCCGGCAGGCAATGCCGCCTTCGATGCTGGCGGCGAACGGCGGGCGATCTCCATTCTCGGTGATGGCGGCTTCTGGCACAACGGCCTGAGCTCTTCGATCGGCAATTTGGTTTTCAACCGGTCCGATACGGTGACCGTCATTGTCGATAATTACTATTCCGCTGCGACCGGGGGGCAGGACGTCATGTCCAGCCGGGCGAAGAACCCGACAAAATCCACGAACAATCCGATTTCAAAAGCGCTTGAAGGGGTCGGGGTCAAGTGGATCCGGCAGATCGACCGGACCTATGATGTTCCGCGCATGCGCGAAACCATTCGCGAAGCCCTGACGACCGATTATGATGGCCCCAAGGTCATCGTTGCCTCATCCGAATGCATGCTGAACAAGCAAAGACGCGAAAAGCCGCTGCGAACAGCCGCTATCCGTGAGGGCCGCAGGGTTGAGGTTCCGAGGTTCGGGGTCGATCAGGACATTTGTACCGGTGACCACGCCTGTATTCGCCTGTCCGGCTGCCCCTCTCTTTCCCTTAAGCAACTCGACGATCCCCTCAGGGACGATCCCGTTGCCCATATTGACCAGACATGCGTTGGTTGCGGCAATTGCGGGGAAGTTGCGGACGCAGCTATTCTTTGCCCGTCCTTCTACGAGGTCCGGACGGTTCATAATCCCGGCAAGGTGGAGAGTTTCCTGAGCACACTGGCCACCCGCCTGCGAACCGCCTTGCAAAACCGTCGAAAAGCCCGGCGTGTCACCTTTTCCATGGAGCGCATGTGATGGCTGGAACAAACTCTGACACGATCGGCAAGGCTCATCCGGATCTGGAGCAAATCATCAAGATTGCCATCATGGCCGTTGGCGGTCAGGGGGGCGGGGTACTCACGAACTGGATTGAAAGCCTGGCGCGAACAGAAGGCTATCATTGTCAGGCGACAAGTGTTGCGGGTGTTGCTCAACGTACTGGCGCGACGATCTACTATATCGAAATGGCGCCTGCGAGCATCCCCACGCCGGTCTTTGCGCTTGCTCCCTCCGCAGGAGATGTAGACGTTCTGATTGCCGCTGAACTGGCGGAAGCCGGGCGCGCCATCACGCGCGGCTTTGTCACGCCCGATCGCACGACGTTGATCGGCTCGACCCACCGCTCCCTCGCCGTGTCAGAGAAAACCGTACCCGGAAATGGCGTTGCTCCGTCCGAGGAAATCCTGGCGGCAACGGAAATTGCAGCGCGAACGCGGATCATGGCCGATATGGAAGCTGCAGCCGTCTCGGTTGGCTCGGTCATTTCAGCCTCATTGTTCGGTGCTCTTGCGGCTTCCGGTGCGCTGCCGTTTCCGCGCGAGGCATTTGAAAAGGCAATCAAAGGCAGTGGCAAAGGGGTGGACTCCAGCCTGAGGGCCTTCGCGGCTGGCCATGATCTCGCACTCAATGGAGAAATCAGAGAGCCGGAGACACCAAGTGCCCCTGCCGTCTCCAACGCAGCGGGCCCCGAGGGTGCGATGCGCGCATGGTCCACGCTTTCGGCGCGCATCGGCGATATGCCGGAACCTGTCCGGGAACTGGCTCTGGCAGGGCTGCGCAAGGTGGTCGACTTTCAGGATACAGACTATGGACTGGTCTATCTGAACCGACTTGAGGAGTTCCTAGCCTGCGACCATGCCTCACGTGAGTTTCGCCTCTCTCGTGCAGCTGCCAAATACATCGCCAACGCCTTGGCCTATGACGATGTCATCCGGGTTGCGGATCTGAAAACCCGCGCGGATCGTTTCGATCGGATCAGAGACGAAATGCGCGTTGCCGATGGCTACTCCATGCGCATAACCGAGTATCTGCATCCTGGAGTGGATGAACTCATTGGCATGCTGCCTGCGAAGATGGGAAATCGTCTCGACAAGAGCGAGACATGGCGCAAACGCATTGACCGCTGGTTCAGCAAGGGTCGACGTATTCGTAGTGATCGCCTCTTTGGCTTCTTCACCCTCTATTGTCTAGGTGGCTTGAGGGGATGGCGACGGAGAACCTTTCGACATTCAGTGGAGATGGCCCATATGGATCGCTGGCTTGGAACGGCCCGCGAGTATCTTCCCGATAGATACGACATGGCGGTTGAAGTCTTGAACTGCAGACGCCTTATCAAAGGCTATTCGGACACACATGCGCGCGGTCAGACGAAGTTTGATCGCGTCCTTTCCGCTGCACGGCTTGTTGATCAGCGCACTGATGGCCCGCAATGGATGGCACGTATGCGGGAAGCTGCGCTCAAGGATGAAGATGGCAAGGCATTGGAAGGAGCTATCCGGACAATCGAGACTTTCACAGAGGAGCGTCAGCTGGAAACAGCATGACAAGCTGACAGTCGCAGTTGGCCTGGTCAGAGCCAAAAGTAGACATTGTTTTGACGGCTAAGCAAAGTCCTCGAGGTTCACAATGAGGAGCAGCCGGCAGCCCCCGCTCTGCGGCGTATCCTGACATGCTGGGCAGGTCTCGCTACCTGGCACGATCAGCTGAAGCTTCGCCCGACGTTTCCAATTGCTGCCAAGCAGCTTCAAGGTGAGCCGTCAGGGCATTTGATGCCGCCTGAGGATCCTGGCTTTTCACGGCATCCACAATCGACTTGTGGGCCCTGTGATTTTGTTCATTGCGTGCTGTGTCGTCCGGCATTTTGAGCCATTTGGGAAACAGCCACGTCAGATAAAGCGTGTAAACGGCAGGCCAGATCGGGTTTCCCGGCATCTTGTAGAGGACTTCATGAAAAGTCTTGTCGGTCTCGTAAAATCTCTCCGACTGACCGATGGCAGCCTCATTGGCTTGCAGGGCTGCCTCCAGTTCCGCTACCTGTTCCGAGCGGGCACGGGTTGCGGCATGTTGCACAAGCCCCTGCTCGATCAATATCCGTGATCGAAACAGGTGTTTCAGCCCGTCTTCGGCCTCAAGCAGATGGCTGACAGTGCTTTCGAGTGCTTTGAGGGCAGTGTCAGGTCCAGGTTTTCTCACGACGGGTCGGTGACGTGGTCGGGCCTCAACCAGACCCCTGCTTGCAAGGGCAAGAACCGCCTCCCGAACAACAGTTCGGCTGGTCCCGTATTCCAGCATCAGATTTCTTTCCGGCGGCAAAGGGCGACCATCTGGCAATTCGCCGCTTACAATCCTGCCTTCCAATGACCGCACTATGCCATCGGATGCCCTGCCCTCATGGTTGGTCAATGCCGCGACTTCCCATCGTCTGTTGCCCGTTTGCGCCAAGTCCGGAAGAGCCTTGAGACTCAGCCTTAAACCGGCGCCGCGGTACCTTAGCCCGCAGAGCAGGTTTTGCAATAAATTTCAATTCTATAGAGCCAATCCGATGGACTGCCATTGGCAATAAAAAAGGCCGCCGCCGGCGGCCTTTTCAATCTGGAAGCTGATTTGCCACGTGATGGGGCCACGCAAATCTGGCTATGACCGGATGGCGTTTCGCTCTTTCCGGTATGGATCGGCCGACAAATTTTATAACAGAATGCCCCGTTTTTCTTGTTTCGTCCGCCTTGGCAATCAAGGCAAACGCACTCGGAAGCCCCCGTTATCCCTGTCTTGTTTCCGATGTCTATTTTCTATTGCTAATAGCAAATGAAGTCAAGGCAAAAGATTCGCATAAATACCGAACATTGGTTATGCCGCGGAGGAACAAAAAGCCTGCTCCCCGCCTTTCCGCAAAAGGAGGTGAACAGGCTCTAAAAAGTCGGAAACGCTTGCGCCTTGGTTCAGGCGGTTTTGTCCATGGCGAGCACATTGGTCAGGGCGCCGGTCAATTCCGCTCGCCGGAATGGCTTTTGCAGAAATACAATTGCGCCACTTATGTCGGCCACGGCCTGTGTCATTTCGAGCGACAGGGCGTCACGCCCTCCGGAAATCACAAGGAACGGAATTTCCGGATAATCCGCACGCACTGCATCAAGAAATGCCGTCGGATCTTCATTCCCGATCCAGAAGTCAACCACCATGGCATCGGGAACATAGCCATTGCGGATCATTTCGATCGCCGCCTGAAACGTTTGAGCGGTCTGGACCTCAAAGCCGTCATGGCTAAGCATATCCGCAAACAATTCCACCAGATCGGCGTCATCATCGATGAGCAAAATCTGCGCCATCGGCATCCCCGTTTTCCATGTCTGCCAAGAGCCACAATGAACGGAGCGCATTTCGGAACTGCTCCCGCTCATCTTCCGGCAAGACATTAATTTTTTTCGCAATCTTCAAAATCGGATCCGCTTCCAAAGTTGCGAGCCCTTCACTGGACAAGGAAACAACTACAGCCCGTCCCGATTGCGGATCCGGTCGCTTCGTCACCAGCCCCCGTCGTTCCAGGGTCTGAACCGCCCGGCTCACCGGAGAAAGTGTCAGCCCCAGAAACCTCGCGATCGAGGTCAGATCGCTGCTGTTCGCTGATGCTCTTTCCAGATAGCGCAGTATCGACCATTGCAATGGCTGCACCTCTCTGGAGCCTTTGTTCGAATAAACATCTCGGACAATCTTTTCCATTAAAATTGCCGCAGCGACATCTTTTTTTATCATAGTCGGGATCGCGCCTCACTCGAGTAGCTGCAACACCTGTCAGGTACCTTATGGAACACCAAGCTGGCAGACGCTAGGCGATTTGGCGCCGCCGTTCTTTCGTATCTCCAAGCAAATTTGAAGAGGTCCATATTCGATTGGCTCATGCAAGCAGAGTATGCCCGACGACTCTAGCGGCAATCGGAACCAATTGGAACATCCCCCTTTAAAATTGCATTCATCCCGCACAGGAAGAAAAATGCAATTACCGATTGTTTTACTGCAACCTCTACGCCTCCATTATAAGTAATTTTTGCATGTTGAGGCTCGTTTATTTTACAAATAACCTAGCTGCCTACATCCCTACATTCTGGCGTTACGATGCTTCAAGTCAATACAATATTTTGGGTACTTTTCCTTACATGCACTGCTCTTCTGAGTGGGAATAATCCGGCTTCCGCGGACAACAAACCGCCGCGATTTGAACTACTTCACCTGTGGGCGACTCCCGAAGAAGCATATGCGTTGAACGCGTTTGTAGAGCCGGTCAAGCAACGCGGCGTATTCTGGTCGGAACACGCGGTGCAGACCAATTTTATCGGCGTAAGACGGGCCTATGCCGAGCGCCTTGCGCTTTTCGCCGCTCCGACAGGTGTCTTTTGGATCGGTGGGAACGACGCTGTATCCGTTTTGATCAGTCAGGGCACTTTCCGGTCGATCCCCTTCCGCAATGGGTCCATCGACTTTGGCAAGATTATCCGACAGGAAGTGTTGGATGTCGTGAGATACGACGAGGAAAACCTGTCGCTTCTCCCCATAGGAATTCACCTGCAAAACCACATTATCTACAACGAGACCATTCTCAGGCAACTCTCGGACCACCACCCCGCTACTTGGGAAGAGTTTCTCGATATCGCCCGCAAAGCCAAGGCAGCCGGATACGATGCCATCAGCATGTCAGACCAGAGATGGCAGGTCCGCTTCCTGATCGGGTCCATTCTCGTCGAGAAATTCGAACCGGACGAGTTCGTCCAACTCATTTCACAGGATATGACAAAGGATAGCCATCGTGCGAATCTTGCCGAGGCTTACAGGGTGTTCAGGGCCCTGAAGGATTACGCGAACACGGATATGGAAGATCTTGCCTGGAATGACGCTGTGGGAAAGGTCGTGGAAGGAAAGTCGCTTGCCAATGTTCTGGGTGATTTCTCCTCCCCTCTCTTGCCGGAAGACGGAAACTTCACCTGCGATCTCCCTCCGGGAAACACCTACGTTCTCTGGTCACTCGACACGATTGCGCTGACAAACACCATTGAACCGGATGAAATCGTGGGACAGGATATTTTCACCGAGATCGTCGGCACAGGTGAACACAACCGAAACTACATTGTTCGCAAGGGGGGGATCCCGGCCTATCGGAACGTGGACACGTCGCTTTTGAATACATGTTCGCAGCAATCTATCCGCAAGTGGGACAAGGCGGAGCACAAGTTTCTGCTGAGTTCGCGGGAATGGACCCAATCCATGGACATCATTGCGGGAGTAAGCCTTACCCTTTGGGAGGCCCCGGAACTCTCTATCGAAACTGCTGTTGAGGAAACGATCGCCTCACTCAGGGCGCTGTCGACGCACCAAGATAGCGACCGACCTCAATGACAAATACGGGAAATGCCGCCAATCGGACCGCGAAAGTTCACCCTGCAAGAATGGCCGGCATGTTTTCCTCACGCAGAGCAGCAGACCTGTCCATTCTTGCAATCGCTGTGTTTGCCATTCTCAGCGCAGCTCTGGCCTTGTGGGTCTTCCAAGCCTACCAATCGGTCAGCAGCGCCTCCATCCTCACTCTTCAGGAAGCAAACCAGTGGCGCAGAACCACGAGCATCCTTGACTACCTGCTTGATCCCAAGACCGGGGATGCGACCCCCATCTCGGTGATCAAGCGGGTGCAGCATAGCCTTGGGCAAAATCTGGAACGGCAAAGAGAACTGCAGGGCCAGATCAAGTTGCTTCTGCAAGACAGCCGCTCCTATCGCACTCTTCTCGTTACGACCGACGAAGAAGAAGACCGGATGGCATCCCTGTTTGTTTCCGGGGAGCTGTTCAATCGGTTGTCGGAAGCGGCAGAAGCTCCGGAGCCGCTCATTCGAACGAATTTCTCGCACTGGAGCATCCAGTTTGTGTTTTCCATCCAGAGCGGTCAGGTGCTGGACCCGGTTTTCCAGCGCTCCAATCTCCTGGAAGACATCCGCGGTCGCACAGTCCGCAAGATCTGGCAGATCTTTGCTGCCAGCATGGTCGTCTTTCTGGCAATCATCCTGTTTGCATGGCGCAGTATCCTGCATCCGACCATTCGTAACCTGGCGGCCACGCAGGCAGAGATGCAGGTTCTTCTGGACAATATTCCCGTAGCCGTGTGTGGCGTCGGCCCCGACTACCGGGTGCTTTCCGCCAATATTGCCTTTCGCAACCTTCGCAACATAACCGAACAGGATCTCCAGGCCGGAAAGCATGTTGAGGAACTGGTCGGGCCCGTGAACTGGCCCATTGTCCAGGGACGGCTTGCAGAGGCTTTCAAGGGTGCGACCATATCATTCGACATGCTTTACGCGACAGACGTCGGCGAGCAGATGATTTCGGTCACCTACGCGCCGCTGGTCGAAATCGATGGCTCGGTCTCGCTGGTTATCGTCTGCATTGCGAATATTCACAGCCGATATCAAACGGAAAAGGCTCTCAGGATCAGCGAGGAAAATCTGCGCATCACCTTGAACTCGATCGGGGATGCCGTGATTGCAACGGACCGTCTTGGGCGAGTTACCCGGATGAACCCGATCGCCGAAAGTCTGACGGGTTGGCGAGCCGCCGAGGCTGTTGGACGACACCTCAATGAAGTGTTTGTCATCCGCAACAGCCAGACCGGCGAAGTGGTGCCCAGTCCTGTTGATCGTGTGCTTGAGGCTGGCAATATCGTCGGCCTCGCCAACCACACGGCCCTGCTGTCCAGAAATGGCACCGAATATCAAATCACCGACTCCGGGGCACCCATCCGTGATGCCATCGGCCAGATCGTTGGTGTTGTTCTTGTGTTCCGGGATGTGACCGATGACTATTTGCGCGAGCGACGCATCAGCACGAGCGAGAAGATGCAGGCAATCGGTCAGCTTGCAGGCGGAATTGCCCATGATTTCAACAACAGCCTTGCAGCGATCCTTGGTGCCGTTGAATTGATCGAACTGCATGACAGCGACAAGTTTTCTGACCGGACCAAACGGCTTGTCAGCCAAATTATACGGGCCGCGGAACAGTCTTCGGAGCTGATAGAAAAGCTGACTGCCTTTGCACGGGTTGCGGAATATTCGCTATCGGAAGTCGACCTCGGCGACATCGTCGAGGACACGCTCGAACTCCTGAAGAACACGATTGACCGGCGTATCAGCGTTTCCTTCCAGAACAACGCCACAAACACCCACGCGCTTGGCAATGCCAGCAGCCTGCAGGCGGTCTTCATGAATATCGGGTTGAATGCCATACAGGCCATGCCGGACGGCGGTTCTCTCGATATCACGATAGACAATTGCAATCTGTCGCGCCGAGACATCCAGAAACACCCGAATTTCGATCTGCGTACCGGCGATCATGTCAGGATCCGGATTGCGGACACCGGTACAGGTATTGCCTCCCTACTGGTGCCACGCATCTTCGACCCGTTTTTCACAACCAAATCGAACTCTGAAGGCACGGGGCTTGGGCTAGCTGCGGCACTTGGTACCGTTCAGGATCACCATGGTGCAATTTTCGTTACAACGCAGGTCAACAAGGGCACCACGTTCACCATCCTTCTTCCAAGTGTCGCTGAAACCGTACAACCGGGCAAACCGGAGATCGTTACTCTTTCGCCATTGTCAGATTCAAAACGCTCGGCAACGATCCTTCTGGTTGAGGATGAAGAGGACCTGAGAGATGTCGGCGCGTCGATACTGAGCGCACTGGGGCACAGGGTTCTGACAGCGGTTGACGGTGAGGACGCCGTTCGGGTTTTCTCCCTGCACAGGCATGACATCCACCTTGTCCTTCTCGATATCAACATGCCGAACAAGGACGGAGCACAGGCTTTGGCCGAAATGAAGCAGATTGACCCGCAAGTCATGGCGGTCATCGTCACCGGCTTTGCCGAAGAGGCGCAATCAAAGGCCTTTCAGGACCCGAATGTCTATGCGACCTTGCGCAAACCCTACACCATGAAAAAGCTGCAACAGACGCTGTCCGCAGCATTGGCGGCAGCTGAAAGGCCTCACCCCGACTAGGGACATATTTTTTGAGCGCACTTTGTTCGATGTCTAATGCGACGTCTTGAAGTGAGGGCAAAGGTAACGGGTATTTGCGGCCAGCAGAGCGACTACGTTCCTTCTTTCAAATCGCGCCCCAGCACCAGGGCCACGGCAAGTACCGCCACGAGAACCAGCACGACTGCAGCCCAACCCGACAGGACATAAACCTGACCAAGCACAAAAGCGCCGACCAAACCGCCGACATAGTAGCTGGTGAGATAAAGGCCATTGGCGGCAGCGTGACTGTGAGTTGCCGTGCGTCCAACGTATCCGGTCGCGGCAGCCTGCCCAAAGAAAAGCCCAATTCCAATAAGAGCCAGGCCAAGCAGGACGATCGCCAGATGCGGCGTCAGGAGCATGATGAGGCCAGCCATGCTCAGGAAAATGGAAGACCAGAATACCGCACGCGCACCATATTTTCGTGAAATGCTCCCAGCAATGGGCGTGGTCAGCATCGCCGGCAGGAAAACGAAATATATGAGGCCGATCGTCGCCTGAGGCAGGCTGAATGGACCTTCTGCCAATACGAAATTGACATAAGTGAACGTTCCGACGAACGCAAAAAGGATGATGAATCCGATGCCGAAGCTGGCACGAAGCTTCGGATTGGAAATGTGATCCACCCACGCCTGCCAGACAGACAACCTGACTGTCTGACTTTCGCCTCGTGGTCCATCGCGCAGGCCCAGATACAAGATGGCCAAGCCTGCGCCGAACAGGTTCAGAGCCGAGAAGGTGAAAAAGCTTTCGGACAGTCCGATATTGTCGGCAATACCGGCGGCAAGGAGCCTGCCAAACAGGTTTGACGCTACATTGCCAGTGATATAGGCGGCCATCGCACCGCTCGCGGCAGTTACCGTGCACACTTCCGACAAATATGTCAGGGTAAGCGTGAACGCTGCTGACATGAAGAAACCCTGTACGACCCGCAACACGGTGAACGTCGTCAGGTCCTGCGTGAGACCCAGCAAGAATGTGGGAATTGAAAGCAGGGCAAGGCTCATCCAGATCGCCAGTTTACGGTCGATGACCGATGCAAACAGCGCCACAATCAATCCGGCGATTGCCATACCGAATGTACTGGCATTGACAGCAAACCCCATGATGGCAGGCGATACCCCGTAATGGGCCACCAGTGTAGGCAACAAGGCCTGGGAGCCGAAAAGATCGATCAGGGTGAGAAAGGCGATGAGGGCTATGACAAGCGCCCTCGTTACGACTTCCTGACGCTTTTCACGGGGAACCTGATCGAGGGCGGGCGTTGCCCCCATGAGAATGGATGCTCCGAAATCGCTTGCCATCATGCTTTCCTAGAAGTCCGGATAGGATCCGCTCGATGTGCCACCAGCGTTGGCAAACATCTCGTCGAGCCTCAGCGTTTCGCGTTTTTCCAGATCATCATAGTGACGGGAGAGCCAGGTTCCTGCGGCATCCCGTCCGATATCGAACAGGTGCTCAAGGAAAGCCCATTCCGTGTTGAGCTTGGAAGACGCACCCAATGGGATCATCCGCTTTCGCGCTTCGATCATATGGACACGCATCCGCCGGTGCCGCTCGGCACTAAGTTCGCCACTATCGATCAACACGTTCTTTTCATGGATCGCGCGTAAATCGCGCAAGAGGGACGCGTTGAAGCTGATTTCGTTTACCCGGTTCAGGATCTCGCGCGCGGTTACCGGAATTCCCTCGCGTACAATCGGATTGATCTGCACAATGACGATATCATCCACCGGACTGGATTCGGCAAAAGGCGAAAGAACGGGGTTGCCCATGAACCCGCCGTCCCAGTAATGGCGCCCGTCGATCTCCACCGCGCGGAACATGTACGGCAGACACGCGGACGCCAGGATGACATCCACAGACAGCTCCGCGCGGCGGAAAATCCGCGCACGACCGGTTTCTACGTCCGTTGCCGACACAAATAGTGTGAAATTGTCATCTTCCACGCCAACCTGATTGAAATCGACGTGCTTTTCGACCAGCGCCCTTAACGGGTTATAGTTGAAGATATTGGTGTCATAGGGCGATGCCAGCCTGTTCATCAGGTCCATCATCAGATAGCCGGGCGAATAATCCAGACTCCATTGTCCGAAGACAAGATCAATTGGCGTCCGCTTCATCGGGCTGAGCCGGCCGGCATCGCTGACATCTTTCCAGAAATTGCGCAGCGCTTTCCGGGCACTGATAGCGCCGCCGTCATACATGCCCTGAGCCGCGACAACCGCATTCATCGCGCCAGCAGATGTGCCCGAGATCGACTGGACCCAGATCCGGTCATCTTCGAACAGCTTGTCCAGCACGCCCCAGGTAAAGGCACCATGCGCCCCGCCCCCTTGCAAAGCCAGATTAACCGTTTTTTCGATAGTGGAGCGTTTAGCCATGAGATGTTCCTTCAGCGCCAAACTCAATGAGCAACCCAGCCACCCTCGACCGGGATGGCGGAACCGGTGATAGAGGCGGCATCGTCGGAACACAGGAACAGGGCAGTCCCTGCCAGCTGCTCTACGGTGACAAATTGCTTCGTGGGCTGTGCGGCCAGCAAGACGTCCCGTTTGACGGCTTCTTCGGAAATCCCACGCGCTTTCGCCGTATCCGGGATCTGTTTCTCAACAAGCGGTGTGAGCACGTATCCAGGACAGATTGCATTGACGGTGATACCGACTTCAGCCGTCTCGAGAGCCACGGTTTTAGTCAGCCCGACAATGCCATGCTTTGCAGCGACATATGCCGATTTGAAGGGGGACGCGACAAGGCCATGGGCCGAAGCGATGTTGATGATCCGTCCCCAGCCGCGGGCCTTCATCCCCGGAACCACGGCCTTGATGGCATGGAAGCTGCTCGAAAGGTTCAGGGCAATAATCGCATCCCACTTGCCTTCCGGAAAGTCCTCGACCGGCGCAACATGCTGGATCCCGGCATTGTTGACGAGAATATCGACACCGCCGAAGGCGTCTTCAGCCGCCTTGACCAGACCGCGCACTTCAGCCGGATCCATCAGGTTTGCCGACGTATAGAGGACCTTGCCGCCAAGAGCCTCCAGTCGGGCCCGTTCGGCCTCGACTGCGTCGGCAGGTTCGATGCCGTTCATCATGATGTTCAGGCCCGCGCGAGCAAAACCTTCAGCAATTCCAAGGCCGATACCGCTTGAAGAGCCGGTAACGACGGCAGTTTTTCCTGCAAGTGTCATTTCAATATTTCCTCAGACCCTATTTCTCAAACCCTACAAAGGGTTCGTTCGGGCTGTTGTAGGGCAGCACGTCGGTTGAGATGAAAGTGACAACTTCGTCACCCTTGTTCTCCCACCAGTGGGCGTGCCCTGCACCAAACTCCGGCGTAACATCGCCTGCGACATGCTCAATCGGCACTGCGCAATAGCTGCTGTGCTCAATCACCGTTCCCTTGACGACATAGACAATGGACGGTCGGTCGCCATGAGAGTGTGTCGGTACAAATCCGCCCGGCTGCAATTCAAGGCGGCGCATTCTCAAGATGAATGCACCCATGTCGCGCCAGCCCTCCAGGCGAACATTTGCAAGAACCTGCCGCGTCAGTTTGGAGCTGGGGATGCTGTCAATTTTGCGCGCTTCAGTGAGAACGTGTTCAGGCGGGCACTCGCCTGCTTGAACGGCACTGGCCGAAACTGCAGCACTCAACCCAAGGGACAGCCCGAGAAAAAGGGCATGGCTTTTCATGTTGTCTCTCCAAAAGACCGGGATACGTTGCGACCTTTTGGCCGGGCCGGGAATATCGCTTTTGGGAGAGAAAGAAAGAAGGCTATCGCGCCTATGGATTCAATGCATATGACCTATCTGCAACAAACCTTTAGTAACAGAAAGCTACTCGAATATACTTCGGAAAGGGTTTCAACTGCGATCCTGAACTGATGTCCTGCACCCCATCCAACCCAGCGTCTCTTCAGTCGCGCCATTCGTCTTGTATTCGGCACCGATCGGCTGACCCCAACCGACCGTTTCGAGGGTTTCCAGAATGCCCTGAAACCACGGATCATCGAGCTTTGGTGCAGCTCGTCCCTCGGGCGATGCGAACTGTATGTGCCTGATCAGATGAAGGAGCTCAGGAAGGATCTCCTGAATGTCTTCTCCTGACTTTTCCGCGTGATAGCAATCGAACATCATCTTCAGATTGGGAGAATCGAACGCCACGATAATGTCCGCCGCCTGCACGAAGGAGCCCAGAAAGTATCCGGGAACATCCAGGTGGTTGATCGGCTCGATCAAAATGGTGAGCCCCAGGTCGCTCGCCCTGTTCAACGCGTGGTCAAGATTTGCGACAAAGGTGTTGTGGGCAAAGAGCCCCTCTCCCAATCCTGCCATGACATGCACATATCGGGCATTTACCGCTCGCGCATAGTCCAAAGCCTCGTCAATGGCCGCACGCGCTTCGGCCTCCCTTCCGGGCAGGGCAGCAAGACCGAACTCGCCCGCCTCCCGATTGCCGGGCCGGGTGTTGAGGCAGAGCAACGGGATATCCGCTTTCGCAAGTGCGCCATTCAGGTCTTCAGCAGGCACATCATACGGCCAGTGGACTTCCACGGCCTCGAACCCGTTTGCCTTGGCCGCGGAAATGGCTTGGACAAGCGGCAATTCTGTCCAGAGAAAGCCGAGATTTGCTGAAAACCGGATCATGTCGTCATTTCCCAAAGCGCGTTCCCATTCGCGCAAAATTCGTCGGTTTTCGAATAGCGGAAATCTCCTGACGTATCGACATGTAATCCTGTTACTGCGTGCTTCTTCATACGGTGTGGTGCGTATTGCCTATCTCGCTCTGGTTGAGCAGTGTGCCCGCGTGTTTTTTATCGACATTGGAGCAATTGATGCCCAACGAAATGAAAGCGGCTGTGGTGCGCGCCTTTGGTGCACCGCTCGATGTTTCCGCTGTCAAAAGGCCGACCGCCACGCCCGGCAAGATCGTCGTGAAGATCGAGGCTTGTGGCGTATGCCACACCGACCTTCACGCAGCCGAAGGAGACTGGCCGGTCAAGCCCAATCCGCCCTTCATTCCCGGCCATGAGGGTGTAGGCTTCGTGTGCGAAGTCGGCCAAGGGGTTACGTCCGTCAAGGAAGGTGACCGCGTCGGCGTTCCGTGGCTTCACACGGCCTGCGGCCATTGCCGCCACTGCGTTGGCGGTTGGGAAACCCTGTGCGGCGACCAGCAAAACACCGGATACAGCGTGAACGGCGGATTTGCGGAATATGTTCTGGCCGATCCCAACTACGTCGGACGCCTGCCGGATAATCTGGGTTTTGCCCCTGCCGCGCCGATCCTGTGCGCGGGGGTGACTGTCTACAAGGGCCTGAAGGAAACCGATACCCGTCCGGGCGACACGGTTGTCATTTCCGGGATTGGTGGTCTCGGCCATCTTGCTGTCCAATATGCCAAGGCTATGGGCCTTCACGTCATTGCCGTGGATATTGCAGACAGCAAGCTGAAGCTCGCCCGTGACCTCGGCGCTGACATGACCATCAATGCGGCAGAAGTCGATCCGGTCGCAGAAGTGCAAAAAGGTGGTGGTGCGGAAGGCGCACTGGTGACAGCCGTTTCGCCCAAATCCTTCAGTCAGGCCTTCGGCATGCTGGGGCGCCGGGGTACGATGTCTCTGGTCGGCCTGCCGCCGGGGGACTTTCCGTTGCCGATCTTCGACACGGTGCTCACACGCAAGACCATTCGCGGATCGATCGTGGGGACCCGCAATGATTTGATGGAATCCCTTCAGTTCGCCGCGGAAGGCAAGGTCGCCTCACATTACTCGGAAGACAAGCTCGACAATATCAACGCCATCTTTGATAAGATGCGCGCCGGAGATATCAACGGTCGCATCGTGATGACGATGTAACCCGGGCACGCTGTGGATTCGAGAAAGGGCGGCGTGATTTCACGCCGCCCTTTTTTATGAGTGTCACTCTGCCGGATGAATATCCGCAATCAGGTCGCCTGCGGTTTCGTGCAGGGCTTCGCTGAGCATTTCAGGTGTCACACCGTCTGGCAGACGCAGCTCGGCAAACGCGCGGAACATGGCGCCACCCTGCATCGAACCCTGTTCGACAGAGGTTTCCAGTTGCTCGATGCTGACCTGATGGCGGGCGAGAACCTGGGTGACGTCCCGTAGAATTCCAGGATGGTCCTGAGACGTGATTTCAAGATGGGCCCGTGTACCCGTCGCCTCTTCCGCTGCAGCTCCTTCCGAACGGATGGAAACCGTGATCCCCTGGTCAGAGAGCCCAGCAAGCTGGCCCTTCAGCTGATCCACGGCGTCATCGGGAATGTCGGCGCTCACGATACCGGCGAACTCGCCGCCAAGCCGGGCCATGGAACTTTCCACCCAATTGCCGTCAACATCGGCAATCAGTTTTGCCAAACGCTCCACGAGGCCGGGGCGATCAGAGGCAAGAACGGTGAATACGAGTGACTGTGTCATGGCGCCCTCCAATGGTCTTTCCTAACTATAGAGCCCTTTCCTGGCGCGCGTTACAAGGCACTTGCGACGGCAAACCGGCCCGCGAGCGACATGCCCTCGCATGACCACCGAAAAGACGCGGGATGTCCCGCGCCCTTCCTTGGCCGTGCAGTCGTCAAATCATGCGAAAGCCCGGCGCAGCGCCGGCACGCGTTTGACAATCAGATAGTCCAGTGTGAGGACCACGATCAGCGTGATGCCGACAAGCGGGAATGCCATTGCAACAAACAGCATCACGATCATCGCACCGCGCCAGTGCGGCAGGTTTTCCGGTGTCTTTGGCGCAAAGACCCGAAGCGCACTTCCCTTCGGTCGGCGGACCCACCACATGACCAAACCACTGATCGACAGGAAGATCACGACAAGGCAGATCAGCGTGTTGAGCACAAGGTTCCAGAGCCCCATCAGCCCCATATGCATGGGAATGCCGACCGCCATGGACTTGCCGGCCAGCGAATAGTCGGCAAAGCGGACATCCGCCAGAACCTTGCCGGTATACTTGTCGACATGAACAGTCTTGTCAGCAAACGGGTCTTCCGCGTCAGCACTCATTGTATCCTGATTGATTGTCCAGACCCCGGTTGAACCGCGTGGATAGGCGACCCGGAACCTTGCATCAAATCCTAACTGGCCTGCCAGAGCCGCGACAGTATCAATGTTTACCGGCTGACCAGCAGGCGTCCCGGTCACACCAACATCCGAGCCGGAAGCCGGCATTGGGGTCTGCTCAAGCGCCCATGGGACATCCGACAGGTTGCCGTGGTTCATGCTGGCATGGGTGTCGTCGGAAAGGGGCACATTGTTCCATTTTTCCGCCGGGAAGGTGCTCCACGCCTGAGCAAGCTTGCTGCCCCAGATACCGGTCCACGACATGCCGGTAATCAGAAACAAGATCAGGAAGACAGAGACCAAAATCCCGAAAGACGCGTGGAGCTCGCGCCATTTCTCACGTCCATGTTTCGAAAGATCCGGAAGAAGGGATCGCAGCAGTCCGCGATCTCTCGGCCACCAGAGATAGAGCCCCGTGATCACAAGCACGATGCCGAAACCGGCAGCTATCTCCAGAATGCGGTCCCCCGTTGTTCCCAGAAGCAGGTCACTGTGGATGCCGTCGGCAAAGTCGTACCAGCCGTCCCGGCGAACCCAGGTATCAACTACGTCCCCGGTATAGGGATCGACCGCAACCATGGACTGAAAGTCTCCATGGCGGACACGGAAGACAGAAACATTCGCATCGGTTCGCGGCTTCAGCCACTCCACCAGAGAACTGTCCTGGATAGAGGCGAGCGCGGCGGCAGCCTGCTCCGAGACTGCCAGCCGTTCCACGCCGACCGGAACAGTGATCTTCTCGCCGTCCCGGCCATCGAAATAGCCGATATACATCATCATCATGCCCGTTACGGCGAGGATGATCATGAACGGGGCAACGAAAAGCCCCGCGTAAAAATGCCAACGCCATGCAGCGCGATAGAACATGTCCTTGGTGGGCGCAGCCGACTGCGCAGGCAGCTCTTGGGGTGCCATTGTTTGTCTCCATGTCGGGACACTCGGCGCATATATGACAGCTCCGGTCCCGAAAACCTGTTTTCATTCTGGGATTGTTTGAGATCAGGCGGAGGCAGGTGGTGCGCGGGCACCTATCGGCAGGATCGGGCCCTGCGGAGAAAGATCGAAATCAGTCAGCTGTTCGAGGGAAACAGAAACCAGTTCCAGAGGGGCCTGGAACCGAACCTGTTCGGGCAGGGACAGTGCGACAGTTGCAGCAAACAGGCAGTGCTCGCCCGCTCGCCTCTGGTTCTCCGGGAGGTCCTGCCCCTTTGCCGGAGAGACCTCGGCGCCTTCTTCGTTCAAAAGAACGGTGCGCAAGCCCTCGGTCGTACAAAGTGTGACAGAAATGTAGCCATCTTCTGTCGTTGTGGGCATGAAGCCCTGCGGGATGACAGCAGACAACAGCATCGGCAACAGGAGCAACGCTCCTGCAATCGACCGCCATTTTTTGCCTGCACCTGTCACGGAGACCGCACCCTCATCCTCTCTGGATGCAGCTGACTAGCCAAAACGAAAACCGCCTGCAACATGAAGGCGAGCGAATTCACGTTCGCTACCGAAGGAATTTTCAGGAAAAGACAATTGCCCTTTGCCTGCAATCAGTCTAGGAACGCCGTCCCCGTTTCTGGACACATCCTGAATTTCCCGCGGCCTGCCACCTTGCCTGGCGGGTGTGCGCTCATTTCTTGGAGAAATCAAAATGGCGCTGGCCCTCGGACTCGATTTTGGAACGTCCAACACGGTGATGGTGAGCGGGAACAGCGAACGCACCCTTACTCCGGTCCAGCTTGGCGCTGGAGACGAGGCTTTTGCGAGCCTTCCAACGGTGCTCAGTTTCATTGACCGCGGCCCGCAACGGCGCCCGGAGGCAGCCATTGGTCCCTGGGCCATTCGTGCCTTTCTGGAAAGCCTGGACGACGTGCGGTTCATCCAGTCGCTGAAGACCTTCGTCGCCAGCAGCCTATTCAATGGCACCGGCGTCTTCGGGACACGTTTTGAGTTTGAGGACCTGATGGAAACCTTCCTGCGCAAGGCAGGGGACCATCATGGTGCGCCCCTGTTTCCACAAGGCACCCGCGTCGTCGTCGGGCGGCCAGTGGTCTTTGCTGGCAATGTTCCCGACGAGACACTTGCCATGGCCCGTTACCGCGAGACACTGAACCGCCTCGGCGTGGAAGACGTGCTCTTTGTCTATGAACCCGTTGGTGCGGCGTTTTCCTTTGCCGATCGGCTGGAGAAGGACGCAACTGTTCTTGTCGCCGATTTTGGCGGTGGCACGACCGACTACTCCCTGATGCGATTCCGCAAGGAGGGCGATGTCCTGTCTGCAGATCCGCTGGGGCGCGGCGGTGTCGGCATTGCCGGAGACACTTTCGACTACCGCATTCTGGAAAAGGTCATCCTTCCGGAAATCGGCAAGGGCACGACCTATTCCAGTATGGGCAAAACACTGGAGGTTCCGCCGAACCTCTTCACCAACTTCGCGCGCTGGCACCTGTTGTCGATCTTCAAGACCTCCAATGACTACAAGGAACTGAAGAAGCTGCTGCGCTACTGCGATGATCAGGAAAAGATCGAGCTGTTCATCGAGCTGGTCGAGGAAGATCAGGGTTACCCCCTGTTCAAGTCTGTTTCGACGACCAAGGCCGCCCTCTCCAGCGAGGATCAGGCGGAACTCAGATTTGCGCCTCTTGGAAAAGATTTTGTCGCAACGGTTTCCCGCAGCGACTTCGAGGAGTGGATCGCTCCGGACCTTCAACGCATGGATCAGGCCCTCGACAAGACCATTCAGGAAGCTGGTCTTACAGATGGAGATATCGATCATGTTTTCATGACCGGCGGCACCTCCTTCGTTCCGGCCTTGCGCCGACAGTTCGAGACCCGGTTTGGAGCGAGCCGTTTGTCGGGCGGTGAAGAGCTGACCTCCGTCGCAAAGGGGCTGGCCATGATCGGCACGCGCGAAGATGCCGCAGCCTGGGCCGTGCAATAGGCATTTCGCCGGGAAAGGCGCGCTGGCGAGCCCGCTTACCGCACCGCTGCCTTTCCATGTCGTTTTCGTGCTTGATCCAGCAGGCTCCGTTCTCTAGGTTGCCGGAATTCGACGGCGTCCCTTGAGGGACTGAAAGCGATTCTGGCTGAGGTTGACCCAATTCGGGGACCAACTCCGGAGCTGTCACAGGTTCTGCTTCCTGCAATGTGCCGCAGGTCAGCTGTGCCCGCTTTCTCTCCTGCCGGGCCTCCACTTGAACCATGTGATGCGACCGGCTCTCCGTGAGCCGGAATGAGCAGGGAGAGACACCTTTGAAAAACGTAACCGGTCTGGCCACCATGGCCGCAGCTGCCCTTTTGCCAGGTTTTGCCCATGCCCATGCAGGGCATGTCGGCGAACTTGCCGGCCATTCGCACTGGATTGCCATGGGCGCACTGGCCGCTGCTGCTGCAGTCGCAGCCATCGTCGCCACGAAGACCCGCAAGAAGCAGGATGAAAAGCCGGAAGGCGAAACTGCAGATGCGGACACCGAGGCAGCCCAATGAGTTACAGACACACGGGCGAGAAACTCGGCCTGATGATCTGTGGTCACGGCAGCCGCAACAAGGGCGCCGTGAAGCAGTTCGCTCAATTGGCCGAGGGGCTGACGGCCCGTTTTCCCGGCTGGCCTGTTGAATATGGCTATCTTGAATTTGCCAATCCGGTCATCAAGGACGGCCTCGACAAGCTTAAGGACAAGGGCTGCACGCATGTTCTGGCTGTGCCGGGCATGCTCTTTGCCGCTGGTCATGCCAAGAACGACATTCCTTCTGTCCTGAATACCTATCAGGCCCAGAACCCGGGTATGAAGATCACCTATGGCCGCGAACTTGCCGTCGACATGCGCATGGTGCGCGCCGCCGGGGCACGCATTCAGGAAGCCATTGACGCTGCCGAGAGCGACATTCCGCTGCATGAAACCTTGTTGATGGTTGTCGGACGCGGAGCGTCGGATCCCGATGCCAATTCCAACGTGGCCAAAATCACCCGCCTCCTTTGGGAAGGGTTCGGCTTTGGATGGGCAGAAACCTGCTACTCCGGTGTCACCTTTCCGCTTGTAACACCGGGCCTCGAGCATGCAGCCAAACTTGGTTACAAGCGCATTATCGTCTTCCCCTACTTCCTCTTCACCGGCGTTCTGGTGCAGCGGATCTATACAGCGACAGATGAAGTTGCCGCCGCTCACCCGGAGATCGAGTTCCTTAAGGCAGGCTATCTCAACGACCACCCGCAAGTGATTGACACGATGGCGGACCGGGTGACCGAGATTCTGGAAGGCCAGAACCTGATGAACTGCCAGATGTGCAAGTACCGCGAGCAGGTGCTTGGCTTTGAGGCAGAAATCGGCCTGGCGCAGGAAAGCCACCACCATCATGTGGAAGGTCTTGGCGCGGAAGCGGAATGCAAGCTGTGCGACGAGATCTGCACCGGGGCCTGCGAGAAGGAAGTGCGCAAGGGCGGTCATCATCATCACCATGACCATCACGGGCACGGGCACGGGCACGGGCATGATCACCACAGCCATGATCATCACCATCATGACCACGGGCATGACCACGGCCATTCGCACGATCATGGGCATCATCACGTTCATTCGCATGATCACGGGCATTCGCATGATCACGGGCATTCGCATGATCACGGGCATGGGCACGATCACCATCATCACCCTTACCCCCATGCGGATCACCCGCTTGGACCCAAGTCAATGGACAAGAACGGGTGATATCGGACGACGCGGGCACCGGCTCATTTGCGTATGAAAAGGATCCTGCCGCGATTTACCGGCAGTCCTTTTCGATCGTCCGGGCCGAAGCTGATCTTGGCATCCTGCCACCGGCCCTGCAGCCAGTGGCGGTTCGCCTGATCCATGCCTGCGGGATGACGGATATTCCCCATGACCTGATGTGGTCTGACGGGGTAGCCGAAATCGCACATGATGCATTGACGAAGGGCGCGCCTGTGCTCTGCGATGTGGAGATGGTGGTGCACGGGATCATTCCAAGGCACCTGCCTGCAAACAATCAGGTCATCTGCACCCTCAATCGGGAAGACGTGCCGGCACTTGCGCAGTCGATCGGAACCACCCGGTCTGCCGCGGCTGTTGAACATTGGCGCGCGCATCTGGATGGCGCCGTGGTTGCCATCGGCAATGCCCCAACTGCGCTCTTCCATCTTCTGGAAATGATCGAAAAGGGTGCGCCGAAACCTGCCGCGGTTTTGGGTTTTCCGGTGGGGTTCGTTGGCGCGGCGGAGTCCAAGGACGCCCTAGCCGCCAACATGCTTGATTTGCCCTTTCTGGCGCTGAAAGGACGGCGCGGCGGATCAGCCATTGCAGCGGCCGCCGTGAATGCGCTTGCAGCGGGCTTGCCGGAGGAACGTGCATGAGCGAGAGAAAGTCCATCAAGACCGGCAAGCCGCTCAAGTCCTACGGTTTCCGCTCCCATGGCGGAACACCTGCCGCGCCCGGCGAGGACCCGAAAGCCCATCACAAGTCCCGCGGAAAACGCGGCGTTCAACCTTCCTCTGAAGGCAAGACAGAAGAACTCGCTACAAAACCCGCCATTAAACCGTTCAATCTGGAGCGGAAATCATGACGTCCGGAAAATGGTTGAGCCTCATCGGCATTGGCGAGGATGGCTCGCTTTCGTCTGCCGCCCGACATCTGCTTTCAACGGCAAATGTCATCTATGGCGGGGCACGGCATTTCGAGCTGATTGGTCCTGTTTCCGGCGAACAGCGAACATGGCCAAGCCCGTTCTCCGCGGTTTATGACCATCTAAAAGCGCTTCGCGGACAAAAGGTTGCCATTCTGGCGACCGGCGACCCGCAATGGTTCGGAATTGGTTCGACACTGGCAAGGCATTTTCCGGCATCCGAGATGCGCGTGCTGCCTTCCCTCTCCGCCTTCCAGCTGGCAGCCAGTCGCCTTGGCTGGGCGGTGCAAGACTGCGACTGCATTTCCCTGCACGGTCGCCCGGTGGAAACCTTGAAGACGGTGCTTTATCCGGGCGCGCGTATTCTTGCCTTGACCAGCAACAGCGAAACTCCTGCGCGGGTTGCCGATATATTGACGGATGCCGGATACGGCCCCTCTCGCATGACTGTTCTGGAGCATATGGGCGGAGACGCAGAGCGGATCGTGGAAGGTTCTGCAGAAGGCTGGCGGGAAGACGTAGCCGATTTTCACACGCTGGCCATCGAGCTGAAACCGCTTGCCGGGGCAAGGTTCCTGCACCAGACGCCTGGCCTAGCCGATGATGCCTTTCATCACGACGGCAAGATGACCAAGCGCGAAATCCGCGCTGTCACGCTGGCCGCTCTTCAGCCCCACCCCGGAGCAACACTCTGGGATATCGGTGCCGGGTGCGGGTCCGTCGGGATCGAATGGCTGCGGGCATCGCCTCGCGGAAAGGCCATTGGTCTTGAGCCGCATGACGAGCGTCGTCAGATGGCAGATCTAAATGCGCTTGAACTCGGTGTTCCCCAGTTTGATGTGCGCAATACCGCTGCCCCGGACGGTCTGGACGGCCTGCCTGCGCCGGATGCGATCTTCATCGGTGGCGGTTTGACGACAGATGGCCTCGTTCAAACCTGCCACAAGGCTCTGAAGTCCGGCGGACGGCTGGTCGCCAACGCGGTGACACTGGAGGGCGAAGCGGTGCTTCAGCAAGCCTGGCAGGAGTTTGGCGGTGAGCTGACCCGGCTTTCTGTCCATCGCGCAAGCGCTGTTGGCGGGTTGACCGGCTGGCGACCACTCATGCCGGTCACACAATGGAGTTTTGTAAAACCATGACGGGAACGCTCTATGGCGTGGGCCTTGGCCCCGGCGATCCGGAACTGATGACGCTGAAGGCGCACCGGCTGATTTCCTCGGCCCGGGTGATTGCCTATCCGGCCCCGGATTCCGGTGAGAGCTTTGCCCGCTCCATCGCGGCACATGTCATTCCGGCAGACGCTCGTGAAATCCCGATTGTGGTGCCCATGCGGGTCGACCGTTTTCCGGCGCAGGAGATCTATGACAAGGCCGCCTTGGAAATCGCCGAGGTTCTCGCCTCGGGGCAAGATGTTGTCACGCTCTGCGAGGGCGACCCGTTCTTCTACGGCTCCTTCATGTATCTGTTCGAGCGTCTGTCCGACCGTTTCCCCTGCGAGATCGTTCCGGGTGTCACGTCGCTCACAGCCTGCGCCGCTCAGTTGCGGCGCCCGCTCACCAGCCGGACCGACGTTCTGACGGTTTTGCCCGGCCCGCTGGACGACACGGAGCTGCGCCCCCGTATCGAAAACTCGCAAGCCATTGCCATCATGAAAGTTGGCCGCCATCTGCCCCGGCTCAGAGCTCTTCTTGATGACATGGGCCTGCTGGACAAGGCAGGCTATGTGGAACGGGCCAGCCTTCCAGAACAACGGGTCTTCCGGCTGGCCAATGTGCCCGCTGAAAAGGCCCCCTATTTTTCCATGATCCTCATCTACAAGGGAGACGAAGCGTGGACGCTTCCCCCATCCTTCTCGTCCTGAACGAAGCCGGTCTTCCAACGGCCCGCCGCCTTGAGGCTGCCCTTCCGGGGGCAGCAATCCATGGGCTTGCCGGTCGCATTCGTGAAGCGGACACGCTTTTCAACGAGACTCTGGACCATATTCGCCTGCTGTTTGCCGCAGGACACCCGATCATCGGCATTTGCGCCAGCGGCATCCTGATCAGGGCTCTTGCTCCTGTCCTCTCCGACAAGCGCACCGAGCCGCCGGTTCTTGCCCTGTCCGAGGATGGGAAAAGCGTGGTGCCGCTTTTGGGCGGACACCGGGGTGCAAATGATCTAGCCCGCGACATCTCAGGTATTCTTGATGGCCACGCGGCAATCACCACTGCAGGCGACAGTGCCTTTGGAATTGCGCTCGATGCGCCGCCGCAAGGGCTGGTGCTGGCCAATCCGGAAGATGCGAAACCGGTGATGGCGGAGATCCTCTCCGGCGCATCCGTCTGGATTGAGGGAACGTCGGACTGGCTCTCCTCCGCCGGCTTTCCTGTCGCCGATGATGCCGCCATCAGCCTTGCCGTCACAGAGCGCGCAGATGAAGGATCGCCGACGCGGCTGGTCTATCATCCGCAGACGCACGTGGTTGGCGTCGGTTGTGCCCGCGGCTGCGATCCGCAGGAACTCATCGATCTTGTAGATGGTCAGATTTCCGAAAGCGGCTTAGCCAAAGGCGCAATTGCCTGCGTGACCAGCATTGACCTCAAGGCCGACGAGGCCGCGATGACCGCACTCAGCGATCATCTCAGAGTTCCGTTCCGTGTCTTTGATGCAGCGACGCTGGAGGCGGAAACGCCGCGTCTGAAAAATCCGTCAAACGTCGTCTTTGAAGAAGTCGGCTGCCACGGCGTTAGCGAAGGCGCTGCTCTCGCAGCTGTTGGACCCGATGGCGAGCTGGTCGTCGAAAAGCAGAAGACGGCCAATGCGACCTGCGCGATCGCTCGCGCGCCCAGTCCGGTTGATCCAACATCCGTTGGCCGGGCACGTGGTCACCTTTCGGTCATCGGCATTGGCCCCGGGGCCGATGAGTGGCGTACGCCGCAGGCAACACGTCTCCTGTCCCAGGCAGAAGATGTTGTCGGCTATTCGCTCTATCTCGACATCGTGTCCACCCACATCAAGGGCAAGACCCATCACAACTTCCCGCTTGGCGCGGAAGAGGATCGGGTGCGGTTTGCCTTGGAGGAAGCGGGCAAGGGCAAGAATGTTGCGCTGATTTCGTCAGGGGATGCGGGCATCTACGCAATGGGTGCATTGGTCTATGAACTGCTGGACCGCGACGAGGCGAACGGCGGTGTATCTGATGCAGCGCGCCGGATCAGCGTGACAAACGCCCCCGGCATTTCCGCCCTGCAGGCAGCTTCGGCTCGTATCGGCGCGCCGCTTGGCCATGACTTTTGTGCGATATCCCTATCGGACCTGCTCACCCCATGGGAAGCGATCGAAAAGCGTCTTCATGCGGCAGCTAGCGGCGACTTCGTTGTCGCCTTCTACAATCCGGTGTCCAAACGCCGCCGATCCCAATTGGCGGCTGCGCGCGAAATCCTGCTGAAACACCGGCCGGAAACCACCCCGGTCGTGCTTGGCGTCAATCTCGGCCGCCTGGAAGAAACCGTGCGTGTCACCACGCTGGGCAAGTTGACAGTGGATGAAGTGGACATGCTGACCACAGTCCTTGTCGGGTCGTCCAATTCCAAAGCCGTGTTGCGCGGCGACGGCAAGCCGTTTGTCTACACGCCGCGCGGCTATGCCAAGCGCATCGACGCCCCAAAGGACCAGCTGCAAGGAGCTGCAGAATGACCGTTCATTTCATCGGAGCCGGTCCCGGCGATCCTGATCTCATCACCGTGCGCGGCCTGAAACTGATCCAGTCCTGCCCGGTTTGCCTTTATGCCGGATCGCTGGTGCCTGAACAGATCGTGGCCGCTGCGCCGGAAGGTGCCCGTGTCATCGACACGGCGCCCATGACGCTCGACGAGATCATTGCCGAAATCAAGGACGCCCATGAAAAGGGTCAGAATGTGGCCCGTGTTCATTCCGGCGACCCGTCGATCTATGGCGCGACGGCCGAACAGATGCGCCGTCTCGACGCCTTGGGCATCGACTATGACGTTACCCCCGGTGTTCCCGCCTTTGCAGCCGCTGCTGCGGCCCTCAAGACGGAACTCACGATCCCGGAAGTTGCCCAGACGATCATCGTCACGCGCACGGCCATGAAAAGCTCGGCCATGCCGAACAACGAAGACCTCGACACACTGGGCAAGAGCGGGGCGACCCTCGCAATCCATCTCTCGATCCGAAACTTGCGGGAAATCGAGCGGCAGCTGGCCCCGCATTACGGATCGGACTGCCCGGTGATTGTTGCCTACCGTGTGGGTTGGCCGGACCAGTCCTTCATTCACGGCACCCTTTCCACCATTGCCGAAAAGGTCCGCGCGGCAAAGATCACCCGTACGGCGCTTGTCTTTGTCGGACACGCCTTGAAGCCGGATCAGGATTTCCGCGACAGCGCCCTTTATGACGCGGACCATGTCCACGTGCTGCGGCCCAAGCGGAAAACCGCGAAGGCGTGAAGCCGAACCTGATCAGATCGAGCGGCTTCAGGCTTCGCAGATGATGTGGGCAAATGAGCCCATGACAGATCCCTGCCTGAGGCCCATCGGATCGAGCCGGTTGCCTTCTGCATCGGCGGCCTGAAACAGCCGATTGCAGTCGCCCTCATGCAGGATCGAGGCGTAGTGAAACTCGTGAGCTGAAAGAGGCGCTTCGAATGGCGCACCCGGTTCAGGTGTCAGCTGGCGATAGCCGAGGTGCCGCTTGCGGGTTGCGAAGCTGGTTTGCAGCGGCAGGAGACCCAGCATTTCATGGGCGGTGCCGTTGGCATCGATCAGGCTTTCGCCAAGTGTCATGTAGCCGCCGCACTCCCCATAGATCAGCGTTCCGGCTTCTGCCGAAGCCAGCACAGCTGACTTGAACCTGCGTGCTGCGGCGAGCTTTTCGGCATGGAGTTCGGGATAGCCACCGGGCAGAAAGATTGCACCGGCCTTAGGATCGGGCGCTTCATCTTCCAGCGGCGAAAAGAAACTGAGTTCCGCTCCTGCCTGCTGCCATGCGTTGAGCATGTGCGGATAGGAGAAGGCAAAGGCGATATCGCGCGCAATTGCGATGCGTTGCGCCAGTGGTTTCAGCGGCAGAATACCTGTGGCTTCGGCGGGAGCCAACCTCCCGCACAAACTTGCCACAAGGTCCAGATCCACATGATCCTTGCAAAGGTTTGACGCAGCAGTAAGAAACTCTTCCAGCGCCTCATGCTCGCCAGCCTGTACGAGGCCGAGATGGCGCTCGGGCAAGGCCAGTTCCGGTTTTCTTGGCAGTGCCCCGATCACCGGAATGCCGAGAGGGGCCAAGGCCTTTCGAAGCATTGCCTCATGTCTGGCGCTTCCGACCTTGTTCAAGAGGACGCCACAAATATCGACATCTGAGCGAAAATGCGCAAACCCGCTGACCAGAGCGGCGACCGATTGCGCCTGTCGGGCACAATCAACAACGAGAACCACCGGTAAGCCCAGAATGACCGCAAGATCTGCAGCAGAGCCCTTGCCGTTTGCAGCCCCGTCAAAAAGACCCATTGCGGCCTCAACGACCAGCAGGTCCTGTCCATGAGAATGCGCGCCGGTCATGGAGCGGATGCCAGCCGGTTTCATCGCCCAGGCATCCAGGTTGATGCACTCTTCCCCGCTGGCTGCTTCATGAAATTTCGGGTCGATATAGTCCGGGCCGGACTTAGCCGAAACCACTTTATGTCCGGCTGATTTGAGCGCGCGAAGGAGTGCAAGCGTGACGGTGGTCTTGCCGCTGCCGGAAGACGGCGCAGCGATGACAATACCTTTTGCGGCTCCGTTGGTCACAACCTGCCCGCAGCTGCCTCAAGAGTGTTCTTGAGATCCAGCGGATCGGCATCAAGCACGCGCCCATTGAGCGCGCCCAACCAATCCAGTCCTGCCCGCAGGCGCACGACTTCGCCAACACAGACGATGGCAGGCGGTTCAAGCGCTGACGTTCTCGCCGCTTCGGCACACTCGCCCAGTGTGGTCTCCAGAACCTGCTGCGACGGCAGGGAAGCGTTGCACACGATGCCCACCGGTTCGCTGGCAGAGCGCCCACCGGCGATCAGTTTGTCGGCAATCGTCTCCAGATGCTTCATCGCCATATACATGACGATCACCGGAGACCCTTTGGCGATACCGTCCCAGTTAATCGCATCTGGTGTCAAACCTGTCTGATCATGACCAGTGAGGAAGGTGACAGCCTGGTTGCAATCGCGATGTGTTGCCGGGATCCCCGCATAGGAGAGACCACCGATTCCGGCGGTGATGCCGGGGATCACGCGAAACGGCACTTTTGCGGCAACTAGCCCGAGGGCCTCTTCGCCGCCGCGACCAAAGACAAACGGGTCGCCGCCCTTCAGACGAAGCACGCGCTTTCCTTCACGGGCATAGTCAATCAGCTTGAGGGTGATATCACGTTGCTTCGGGCTCGGTTTGCCACCGCGCTTGCCTGCATAATCCACCACTGCACCGGGCTTCACCCATTGCAGGATCGACGTGTCAACCAGCGCGTCATAGACAACGACATCCGCCTGCTGCAGGCCATTGAGGGCATGCAGGGTCAACAGACCCGGATCTCCGGGTCCCGCACCGGCCAGCCAGACCCATCCCGCCTCGAATACAGGCAAGGCGTCGGACTGTGGCAGCTTGTCGATTCCGTCACTCATACCCTCTTGTAATCCCTTGGTGTCATTTGGCAAAGGGGATTTCGGACATGGAAAGGCCTGACTCCGACATCGACACAAATGCCGCGCGGCAGACGGAAAAAACTGCGCTATAACCAGATGCATGAAAAGTTCGGTTCCAACAGAATTGCGGCGCGGCTGGACCACGGGGGCCTGTGCGACAGCTGCAACCAAGGCAGCCTTTGCAGCACTGGTTACGGGCGACTTTCCCGACCCGGTGACCATTACCCTGCCGAAAGGCGCCAAAACCGATTTTGCCCTTGCCGGGCACAGCCTTTCCGGGAACCGGGCAACCGCCTCCATCATAAAGGATGCAGGTGACGATCCCGATGTCACTCATGGCGCACTTGTCTCATCGACAGTCCGCAAGCTTCCAACCGGAAGCGGACTGATTTTCAAGGCAGGACCGGGCGTGGGCATGGTGACCAGACCGGGCTTGCCAATCCCGCCCGGAGAACCGGCGATCAACCCTGTCCCCCGCCAGATGATTGGGGCGGCGGTGGAGGAGATTTGTGCCGAGACGGGCGTTGCGGGGGATCTTGAGATCGAGATTTCCATCGAAGGGGGCGCTGAACTTGCTCTCAAGACCATGAACCCCCGGCTCGGTATTATCGGCGGGCTTTCGGTTCTGGGCACCACGGGCATTGTCAGGCCGTTTTCCTGCGCCGCCTGGATTGCCTCGATCCATAGAGGAATCGATGTCGCCAGGGCCAGCGGCCTTACCCATGTGGTTGGTGCGACGGGCTCAACCTCGGAAGACGCCGTTCGCGAGCGCTACCAGCTTGACGAAGCTGCTTTTCTCGATATGGGCGACTTCGCGGGCGGATTGCTGAAATACCTGCGCGCCCATCCCTTGCCACGTCTGACCATGGCGGGCGGCTTTGCCAAGTTCACCAAACTGGCCCAGGGAGCGCTGGATCTGCACTCTGCACGAAGCCAGGTCGATTTCGCCTTTCTGGGAACCCTGCTTGAAAAAGCTGATGCGCCAGCGGACCTGATTGACCTTGCGCACTCTGCCAACACGGCAAAGGAAATTCTCGACGAGGCAGAAGGGCAAGGTATAGACCTTTCAACACCTCTCGCTTTCAAGGCGCGAGAAGCGGTACGCAACATCCTTCGGGATGCCGATATCAAGGTGGAAGTGCTGATTGTCGACCGGAAGGGCAAAGTGCTCGGGGAGACCGGCTTTGAAAGCTGACACGGTTGATCTGCTGATCCTTGCCGGCACTTTCGAAGCGCGCCAACTGGCACATGCGGTTTTCAAAGCATCGCCGAACCTTGCAGCGGTGGTGTCCTATGCTGGTATCGTCAGCGACCTGCCCGACTTGCCGCTCCCTTCCCGCATTGGCGGGTTCGGCGGGGTGGAGGGATTAGCTGATTATCTGCGCAAAAAGGACGTGCGGCTGGTTGTCGATGCGACCCATCCCTATGCGGCGCAGATGAGCCGGAACGCAGCCATTGCCTGCGAGCAGACAGGGACAGCGCTGATACGGTTAGAACGCGCAAGCTGGCTTCCGTCTGAAGAGGACAACTGGACCGGAGTGTCGTCCATGGACGCGGCCTGCGATCAGCTTGAGCCCCAAAGCCGTGTGTTTCTTGCCGTTGGGCGCAAGGACCTGCAACCGTTTCTCAAGCGCGACGACCTCTTTGCTTTGGCGCGAATGATCGAACCACCCGACTATGCCCTCCCCTCGGGCTGGCATCTGGAGCTGGCGCGACCGGCCCAATCTGTTGAAGCCGAACTTGACCTGCTTCAAAGGCACCGCATCACGAGACTTGTCTGCAAGAACAGCGGTGGAACACGCGCCTTCGCCAAGCTGGAGGCTGCCAGGCTCCTGAAGCTGCCGGTAACTATGGTCGAGCGCCCCAAGCTCCCGTCAACAACAACGGCGAGCGCGGTTGAAGAGCTGCTGGAGATGATATCCGCACAGCTGATGACGTCCTGACGGATCAGCTACGCGTCACGTTTGAGACGCCAGACGCGATACAGGAACCTTGGAATTCCAACAACATATCGTCTGAAGAGGCGTCTGGGTTCCTGAGCAAAGCGGAACAGCCATTCCAGTCCGGCAAACTGCAGGATGCGCGGTGCCCTGACAACGCTTCCTGACATGAAATCAAACAGCGCACCGACCCCGATTGCCACCGTCACATGGAGCTTGTCCTGATGCTCCATGATGAAGCGCTCCTGCCGCGGATTGCCCATCGCAACAAGCAGCAGATCCGGTTTGGCAGCAGAAATGTCGGCGCAAATAGTTTCGATATCCACCGCATCGAAATAACCGTTGCGCTTTCCAACCACCTTGTGGAGCGGATAGTCCGCCGCAATGGCTGCGGCCGCACCGTCCAGCTGCTCGGAACGAGCACCGAGCAGATAGATGCGCAGCGGAATGCCTATCTCTTTCAAGAGCTGTGGAACAAAGTCGGTTCCATTGAGATTTGCCGGAAACCGCCTGCCATTCAGGACCATGTTGGCGATATTCACACCGATCCCGTCATTCAGAAGGGTCATTTTCTGGAGGACATCGGCGTAAGTCTGGTCATCAAAGGCGGTCAACAGGGTGTGGGCATTGCAGATCGCGACATTCATCCGTCGGCGCATCACGATGGCGGCCCGAATTTCGGAAATAGCATCACGCTCGGTCAACGCATTCAGGTCGAACGGCCCGATACTGATTTTCTCCGCCCGAAGCGGCAGCCCACTTGTTATTTCCTGCTGCAACATGTTCGCGTCGGACCGATGCTCTTGTGCGATTGTGCTGTCGGGTACACTACCTGAGATAATTGACGCCCCTTTGAAATATCGAGTTAACATCACGTGTTAACATCTACGGTGGTTAATCAACGGTTGCACGGATCTCCGAAATTCTCCTTCGACCGTGACAGCGTTGACGGCAACCTTCCCTTGCAGAGAGCAAGATCATATTCCTCTTTTCCTATTTATTGAACTTCGTAGATTTTGCAACCATTGAGCGAGACATTTGCACTCTGTTAATCATGATCAGGGATACATGGGGATGGAATGTTTGCGGCGTTTGCCACGCACTTCGGTTGTCAACCGGAGGCATGAGCAGGTCAGGGTCCCAAAGTGCCTCCGCAGATCTTGATGATGGAAGTGAATGGTCGATATTTCGGACATCCCGGGTATTTTGCGGAGGAACATGCTGTGGCTCTTGATCGGGCCACTGCTGACAATCCCGCTTGCCCTCGGTTTTCTGGCCTTCAAGACCCCCAGCTACCGCGCGGCGGTTGAAATTCTCATTGAGCCTCAAGGCGGTGTGCAGGTGCTGGCAAATGGTCCGGGCTCCGGTCTTGCCGGCGCGGATTTCCAGAGCGTAGAACTGGAAAGTCAGGCTTATATTTTCGTCTCCACCCAGGTGCTCAACCAGGTGGCCGAGAAGCTCGGTCTGGACAACGATCCTGCACTTCATCAGCCAAGATTGCTGAAGCGTCTGCTTGGGTCCGCAGCACCGAGCACCTTGTCCGATACACAATTGCGGGCAAAAACAATTGCAAACCTGAGAGAGCGGATCAGGGTGGAACGGCAGGGTCGTTCCTTTGTATTTCTGGTCGTCGTCGACCATCCGGATGCGGTGATGTCGGCCACCATCGCCAATGAGATCGCACAATCCTATCTGTCCTACACCGTGGAATCGCGAAGCGATGTCATAACGCGGGCGAGCTCTTCCCTCGGAAGGCAGGCCACCGCGTTGAAACAACGGGTGGAGGAAGCCGAAAACGCTGTTGAAGCCTACAAGAGCGAAAAGGGCCTGATCAGCACCGGCACCGCCGGGCTCGTTGTTGATCAGCAGATTCAGGCACTCAACACCCAGATTGCCCAGGCGCAGGGCGAGCTGGAGCGTGCCAAATCTACATTTGACCTCGTCGCCCCCCTGACCCTCGCAGATGTCGAGGCAGGCGGTTTGCCGCAAACGACGGAAACGTCCACACTCAATTCTTTGCGCGTTCAATATGCACGTGTGGCCCAGCAGGAAGCTCAGGCCGCCACAACGCTGGGCGCAAGTCACCCAACCTTACGTGAATTCAGATCCCAGCTGGCTGATACCCAGCGCCAGATCAACAGCGAGCTTCAGCGCATCAAACGCACGATCAAAAGTCAGTACGAACAGGCGCAGGGAACGCTGGCAGCGCTCCAGGCGCAGTCCCGTGCGCTGCAATCGGAAAACTCGGAACAGGGCAAGGATCTGGTTGAACTGCGCCAGCTTCAGCTTGAAGCGGAATCCAGCCGCAGCGTCTACGAGGCCTTCCTGCGCCGGGCCAAGGAACTTGAAGAACAGCCGGAGCTCGACACAAACGAATCCCGTATCCTGAGCGAGGCGCAAGTCCCATCCAAGGCCAGCGGACCGAGTTCTCTCATCGTGCTTTTGGCAGCGGCGCTTTTCGGCGTGGCCGTACCCGCCGGACTGAGCGTCGCGATGACCGTTCTGCGGGGCCGTGTCACTTCTGAACGGGATCTGGTCAAGCGGACGGGTTTGCCGATTGTCTCTCTGGTTCCGAACATGCGCCCGGTCGGTATTCCAATCCTTGGAACGCTTGTTCACAAGCTGACCGGGGCAGAACGTCGAAGCGAGACACAAAAGGGACTTGCTCTCAGCCGGGTTGCCTATGCGCTGCGTCATGACTTTGAAGATCATGACTCCGCGAACATTCTTGTTCTTTCCATAGACGATGATGCCCGACAGTCGGAGTCGGTCGCCCGGGCAATTGCCACGCAATTGTTCGAAATGGGTGAAGATGTGTTGCTGGCGCAGACCGCCACAAAGATCACAACAAAGACACTGGAGCCCGAGAAACGCCGCTCCAGATCCAACGATCGCAAGGACCGTATCGGAAACCTGTCCAGGCTCGCAGGTGGCGGCGATGACAGACATCGTTCGGAAAGCCGAAGCCGCTCACTTGAACCGACCGGGGCGCTCGCGCGCTATCTGAAGGTCGAGCAGTTCAACAGCCGTCGCAAATATGGTGGCGGGCCGGATTTGGCGGCAGACGAATCCTTTCTGATCGTCGATGCGGGATCTGCGCGCAACAGCCCGTTCCTGCCCGTCCTTCTTCGACACTGCGACGGAGTACTTCTGGTCAGCACCATCGGCGAGACGAATGTCGGTGATCTGGACCGGACACTTGCATATCTCCAGCCATGGCAAGATCGGGTGATCGGCAATGTCGTCCTGGAAGCTGCATGATCGAACAGCCGTTTCCGGCTGGCTGCAGGAACAGGCCGACCGAAACTATCGGCTTTGGCTTTTCACGGTTTTCGCTGTCGTCACCGGGTGTTTTCTTTTCAATCTGATGCTGGCCTTCGTGAATACGAACGTTGCCCGTATCAGCGAAAACACGGTCATGCTATCCGAGATGACACTGCTTTCGGTCGCTCTTGTTCTCGCACTTGATCGCCGCATCTCCTTCTATGCGGTGCTTTTTGTCTACCTGACATATATCGTGCTGATCATGTCGCTTCGGCCTGAGCTGGACCTGAAGGCCATCCGCGACATTCTGATCCCCATCACCTTCTACTTCATTGGCCGGAACATGCGCGCCATCGAGGATGTTGATCGCCTGGTATTTCTCTGTGCGACACTGGTGATCAGTTTCGGCCTCTTCGAGATGCTGTTTCTGGATGTTTTCACTGGGATCGTGAACATTTTCGAATACTACGTCGCCAGAGGCACCCTCCAGCCTGACGACAACTATATTGAAGGCTCAAACCTCTTCATCAGTGCCACGCGTGTCGGCGGACGCTACTTCCTGCCCTTTCTGGGAGACATCAGATCCTCCTCGGTGTTTCTCGAGCCGGTGACAATGGGAAACTTTGGCGCGTTCCTGTTCCTGTGGGCGACATTCCGCACCCACATGCGCTTTCGCTTCATCCTCTACGCACTCGCCATCGTGGTCATCATCATGGGTGATGCCCGGTTTGGCGGGTATGTGTGCATCGCCTTTCTGATTGTGGCTCCAGTTTACCGCCTCGCGCCCAAGTTCATCTGGTGGGCCCTGCCCTTTGCCATCACGTTGATCCTCGCCCTCTACGGATCTCTGACCACCGAAACCCGATGGGAAGACAACTTCCCGGGCCGAATTCTCAACTCGGCCCTGCTGATGCAGGAACTGTCGCCCGCAGCCGTATTCGGGCTGGATCGAACGCTGCCCTTCCTGGACGATAATGGCTATGCCTACACACTTGGACAGATCGGCATTGTCGGCATGCTGGCCCTTTGGACGCTGTTCATCTATGCACCGACGAAATCGGACGAGGCTTTCAAGTTCAAGGTTTTGGCTGCAACCTATGTCTGCCTGATGTTCTCCGTCTCGAATGCGTTTTATTCGATCAAGATGGCTGCGCTTTTCTGGATTGCGGCAGGCGCTGCAGACAATTTCCTGCCCGGCAGACAGGCGTCGACGACTGTTTCAGAAACAGACAGGCAAAAAAGCCGCGCGGAGGTAATCCGGGAGCGTTTGGCCTATGGGCAAGGCAGGTAGCGCAGCCATAAGGACCGGACAGCGCTACGGCTCCAAGGCTGCGGCGTAAAACTCTTCATAGTCACGGGCGGTCTTTTCCCAACCATGACGTCGGGAGGATTGTTGCGCCCGCGCCCGCAGATCCTCATCGGAAACAAGATGCGCGAACGTTTCCAGCACAGCGTCGGCAGCCTTCTCCGGCGCTGAGAAGTCGGTCAAACGGACGGTCGGATGATGCCCGGCCAAACTCCGGAAGGCTGCATTTTCATGCACCACCGGTATCAAGCCCGCACTCAGCGCCTCGATCAGTACAAGGCCAAAACCTTCATAATCGGAAGCGCTGACAAACAGGCTCGCCCCGGAAAAAGCTGTTCGGACCCCATCATTCGAAAGGCCGACATGGATATCGACAGCCCCATTAAGACCGCGGCTTTCGACTGCCCTTTCCAGATCCTCAATCGAAAGATCCGAGGGGGAGCCGATGATATCCAGTTCAAACGCTTCGTCCCGTGCCCTGACTGCCGCAAGTCCATCAAGCACCCGCTCAAGGCGTTTGTTCTGCGAAAACCGGCCGACCGTCACCAATCGTTTGACAGGCTTGATCGACGCCGCGTCTGCAAACTTCGTCAGATCAACTCCGTTTTCGATCAGCCGGACGCGATCGGGTGCCAATGGCTGGAACAGCTCGAAGTCATTTTCGCCACAGCAGGCAATGCCGCGATAACGGGATGCGGAAAAACGGGTGACGGTGTTGAACCACACCTTCTTCAGGCCGGCATTCCGGTCCGTGTGAAAAAAGCCGCCATGCGTCGTGGCAACAAGAGGGCGTCTGTGCAGTGACCGTGTCGCGGCAAGAGCGTCGAAAAAGAAATCAATGGCATGGACATGAACGAGGTCCGCATCCCTCAGGTGCTGAAGGACTTCTGGCGCGACCGGATATCGCTTGCTGCCCCAATAAGGGATACGCACCACTTCAATAGTGTCGATGATTTCGTGGTGCGGAAGCTTTTCATCCGGCTTCACAAACAGTCGGTCCAGAGTAATCACCCTGACATTTGCGAAGCGCTTGGTCTGGTTTTTCGCAAGGTTAAGCACCACATCCTCAAGTCCGCCAACCATGGGAGCGAACTGTCTGACGACATGAACAATGCGGGTGCCCCCAAAATCATTGCCGCTTGTCGTGTCCCGGCCCTCTACCTCTGCGTTTCCCATTGCGTCCTTCGCGAAATATGCCGTGGCCAAACCTGTCACGGCTTGTATAGACCATAATTGAACAGTTCCTTTCGCCGCCGCATTTTCACCCAACCTTCAGGGAACCCGTCATGTCCCAAGCCGTTTTCCTCACTGGCAACCTGATGCGGCACGTTGCTGTCATGTCCTCGACTGCCTCAATCGGCATTCTGGCCGTCTTTGCTGTCGATTTCGTGGATGTGATGTTCATTGCCATGCTTGGGAAAGCAGAGCTGGCTGCCGCAGTCGGGTATGCTGGGACACTCCTCTTTTTCACGAACTCGATCAATATCGGTCTTTCCATTGCAGCAGGTAGCCTCGTCGCCCGGGCGATTGGCGCCTATGAAGCAGAACGAGCCCGCAGGCTTGCCACTTCCGTTGCCATGCTTGCTGCTTTGGTGTCCCTGCTGGTTCCGATGGTGGTGGTCCCGAATTTGCCATCAATCCTCAGCCTTCTGGGTGCGGAAGGGGCGACACTGGATTTTGCCACACGATACTGCACCATCATCCTGCCAACCATGATCTGCATGGGTCTTGCGATGACCTCCATGGCGGTCCTGCGGGCCTATGGAGCTGCAAAGGCCTCCATGCTGACAACACTGGGCGGCGGTGTCGTCAACGCCATCCTCGATCCGATCCTGATCTTCGGGCTGGATCTTGGGCTGGACGGGGCAGCCTATGCATCGGTTGTTGCACGTGCCTTCATGATGGCAGGCGGCATCTGGCTGGTGGTTTCCCGATGCAACGGCTATGCACGCCCCTCGCTTTCTGCGGTTTCACAGGACCTCCGCCCCATGCTGGCCATTGCCGGCCCTGCGGTTCTGACCAATCTGGCCACGCCGGTCGGCAACGCGATCGTGACACGTGAAATGGCGAAATACGGCACTGATGCTGTTGCTGCCATGGCGGTAATCGGCCGCCTGACGCCGCTGGCCTTTGCTGTCGTCCTTGCCCTTTCCGGCGCGATTGGGCCGATTATCGGCCAGAATTTCGGAGCGGGCCGCCTTGACCGCGTCCGTCGCGCCTTTCTCGACGGATTGCTGTTTGTCGGTCTCTATGTGCTCTTCGTCTCGGTGCTTTTGTTCCTGCTGCGGGATCTGATTGCCGGAATGTTTAACGCGACCGGAGAGATGGCGGCGCTTCTGTTCCTGTTTTGTGGTCCGCTTGCCTTGTTGCAATTCTTTAATGGGGCATTGTTTGTCTGCAACGCCAGCTTCAACAATCTGGGCAAACCGATCTACTCCACCGCACTGAACTGGGCACGTCATACGATTGGCACATTGCCCTTTGTGCTGCTTGGTGCTTCTTTCGCAGGGGCCGCAGGTGTTCTGGCGGGACAGGCTTTCGGCGGGATCCTGTTCGCACTTGTCGGTATCCTTGCCGCGCGGCGGCTGATGACAAACCTTGAACCTGCCCCAAACCCGGACAGCTTCGAAGGAGAAGAGAAACGCCTTCATCAGGTTACTGGTCAAAGGGTATGGTAACGTTTTTCAACCTATGGTCATTATACCCAACCCGATAAGCCATTGGGTCTGCCCGTCCGCCATGGGGGCTGGACCAGACCCGCGACTAACAACCGGTGAGCCATTTGAAACCAAGCCGTCTCTTGCGCGCGATTTCGGTGCGCGCCATGTGTGCGCTATTGAGCCTTGCCATGCTTGGTGCAGGTCCTGCGCAGGCCATGACATGCCTGCGCGGCGTTAACATCGCCGGGGCAGAGTTCGGCAGTCTTCCGGGTGTTTTCGGGACAAACTACATCTACCCGACCGATGAAACGCTTGATCATTTTGCGGGTCTTGGCGTCAACACGGTCCGGTTTCCATTCAGATGGGAGCGCCTGCAGACCTCGCTGCATGCGCCGTTTGATGCAGACGAACTTGGCCGCCTGACGGACGTGGTGGAGCGCATTACGGCACGGGGCATGAAAGTCGTCCTCAGCCCACACAATTTTGCCGAATATGGTTTGCACAAGATCGGCACCGGGAATGTCACGATTGAGGCATTCGCCGATTTCTGGGCGAGACTTGCGCCTCTTTTTGCCAACCGGGACGACGTGATCTACCTCCTGATGAACGAACCGATCGAGGTCACCGCCGCAACGTGGCTTGAGGCGACGAATGCGTCCATTGCCGCCATTCGCAAGGCCGGTGCGTCCAACATGATCATGGTGCCGGGCACCCTGTGGACCGGTGCAGTGCATTGGTTTGACGAGCAGGAGGGCGGCTCAAATGCGGATCTTCTGACTGGCGTTGTGGACCCGTTGAACAACTATGTTTTCGATATCCATCAATATCTCGACGAGAATTTCTCCGGCACGAACCTGACCTGCCCGCGAACGGATGACGCGATCGCGGCCCTCCGCCGTGTCGAGGGCTGGTTTCGAGACAAAGGCTACGTTGGATTTCTGGGCGAATTTGGCGGCACCAGCTCGCCCGACTGCCTGCAAGGCATGGCAGAAGTGATCCTTTACCTCAATCGAAACAGCGATGTGTGGATCGGCTGGACGGCCTGGGCTGCCGGCGAATGGTGGGGGGACTACTACCTGTCCCTACAACCGACCGAAGCTGGAGACCGCCCGCAGACAAAGCTGCTTTCTGCCTATTGGAAGCCGGTGATTTCAGAACCGGACAATTGCGCCGCTCTTCAGCAGCCGGTTCGCGAACAATAGGAATTTCGGCAGTTTTCTATGAAAGTAGCTCTGGTTTCAGGAACTTGGACTGAAGGCAAATGCGGCGTTGGCGACTACGCGCGTCAGCTGTCCAATGCCCTTGAGCATAAGGGAATTCAAGTCGACCGGATTGCCATGGACGACTGGTCTATCTTCAATGCTGGTCGTTACAGGGCCGCCCTCAGGCAAAGTGCGCCGGACATTGTGCATGTCCAATATCCCAGCATCGGGTACAAACGCTCGCTCCTTCCTGCAACCACAGGATACCTCAAGCTCGATTGCCCGACGGTAATTACACTGCACGAGTTTCAGATTTACCGCAGCTATTGGCGGTTCGTGTTTGCGCCGATCGCCTTGAAGATGGCTGCGCGGGTGTTTTCGCGCACCGAAGAACTGGACCGGTTTGCAAAAAGTTACCCGACCCGAAAGGGACAGGACCATATCATTCCCATCGGCAGCAATATTCCAAAGGCTGACGGAGTGGAGCGGCGGCGGAGCAGTGTTGCCTATTTCGGCCTGTTCTGGCCGGGGAAGGGCCTTGAAGACTTCATCACGTTCGCTGAATTGGCAAAGAAAGCCGGCATCGATCCCGCGAGCCTATCGGTAATAGGGGCACCCGTGGCCGGAAAGGAAGCCTTCCTCGATCATATTCGATCAAAGGCGGAAGAAATCGGGTTCGCGCTGCATATCGATCTTCCGGCAAGCGAAGTCGCCCGCCAGCTTGCTGCGCATGAATTCGCCTATCTTCCTTTTCCCTCTGGAGCGGATGAACGCAGGGGCAGCATGGCTGCAGCTTTGGTGAATGGCTGTACGCTGGTCACAAGATACGGCGATGCCACCCCGGACTGGATCCGTCAAAACTCACTTCAAGCGGATACGCCGGAACAGGCGGCTGACCTGCTGTTCGGGCAAGGCGTGTCCGAAGATAGCCTGAAGGAGCTCCGTGGCCGGGCAAGCCAAATCGCGGACCGCTTCGATTGGTCAACAATCGCGCAAAAGCACGTCGCACTTTATGAGGACATACTTCGCACCCGTGCCTCAGGTTAAGGTCGCCACCGGTTCCCTCCAGCGCGTCAGCCGCGCACGCTGAAAGCCGGTCAGCCGACTGGCCAGAGCCGATTGCCTTTGCGGAAAATAGCCGACATCAATTCTCGGCAACAGAAATGGCGATGAGAGATGTTCGGGGAACAGGTGCCCGGGGCGCGTGGTAAAGGCTCCCTTGAACCCCGCTCTTGCTGCCATGTCGGCCTCCCGCAATCCGCATGCCCCTTCCGTTCCATAGGGGTAAGCCAGATAGCTGACTTCAACACCGGTCAACTCTTCAAGAAACGCCTTGTTGGAAACGAATTCGGTCAGAACTGTCTCGTCGTCGAGTGCAGAAAGGATGCGATGGGTGTCCGTATGAGCGCCGATAGTCACCAGCGGATGAGCTGCAAAGGCCTGCAAGGTCTCCCGGTCCATGGCATAGCGGTCGACAAGGGCTGGCCCGTCAATGCCCAACGCCGAGAGAAAGCTGCCAAGCTGCTCCGCCCTTGACTGGTCAGTGCCAATCCAGGCCGTAATCTGCCGAAGAGCCGCTGATTTTTCCAGAAGGTCCGTGCATCTGAAAAGACGGTCCATGGGCGGGAAATGCAGCTCTTGGTTCACACGCAAGAGGTCCCGCAAGCCCAACCACCAAGTGTCAATTTGGCGGGTTATCATTCCCGTTGGCACAAACAGCGTCATGGGAGCTGCCGCGTCCTCCAGAACCGGAAGTGCGTTGGACAGGTTGTCCCGATAGGCGTCATCAAAGGTCAACAAGGCAAAGGGCTTGGAGTTTGCCGGGTCTTTCAGACGCTGCAGCCCTTCCTCGATGGTGACGATCTCGCGCCCGGATTTCTTCACCTCGGCAAGGATGCGGGCCAGCTGGGATTGAGGGCAGCCGGTGTAAAGCTCGCCTTCTACATCATCCTGAATCTCGTGGAACATCAGTGCAATGCCGAGACCTGAAAAGCGACGACTTGAGAAGGCCATGAGGCCAGACCTGTAGAGTGCCTCCTCGAATGCCTTTTCGAGTTTAGGCTTTGCAAAACCGGTCAGGGTTTCGGGGAGTTGCCCAAGCGGCACATCCCTGATCTCCCGACCGACACGTCTCAAGTTTCTCAAAAAATGCGACATCTAGCTGCCAATTTCACGACTGTGAGCAATCCTTCATTTGCGGAAACGATCCGCAGCGGTATAGAACCACTGGTTCCTTGATAGTCTTCCGACAATCCCTTGGCGAGTGCCTGATGCAAGCACCAGATGTCTCTGTGATTATACCGTGCTTTAACACAAAGGCCTGCATTGCGACTGCAATTGACAGCGCCCTTGAACAAAAGGGACATGCCGTCGAAGTCATCGTCGTGGATGATGGCTCGACGGACGGCACGTATATCGAGGTTCAGGACCGCTATGGCAACGAACCACGGGTGAAGCTGATCCGTCTTGCCCGCAACATGGGGCCATCGGCTGCCCGAAATGCTGCGCTCGATGCCGCAACCGGCGTGTGGATCGGTTTGCTTGATTCCGATGACTGGTGGCTTCCCAACCGGCTATCGCATCTGCTCGAACAATCCGAAACTGCCGACTTCATTGCCGATAACATCATGGGCTACGATGCAACCGCGAAAACTCAAACCGGGGCAATCTATCTTGACCGCGAAACCGGCCCGCTCACCTTCAGCGACTTTGTGCGCGCGCGCCGTGAGGGCGAACATGATCTCGGCTATCTCCAACCTTTGATCAGACGGTCCTTTCTTGAAGAGAACGGCATTCGTTACAATGAGAGCATTCGGGCAGGCGAAGACCTGCTTTTGAACTTGCAGATCCTGCTTTCTGGCGCGCGGGTGCTGTATGTCAAAGAACCGCTCTATGTCTACGCCCTGCCAGTCGGCCCTCTTAGCAAGGTTGCTTCGCCCCATTCGCGCAGCTCCGCTGACACCACGGCACTCC
Organism: Roseibium sediminis; assembly: GCF_008711325.1. Classification (GTDB taxonomy): domain Bacteria; phylum Pseudomonadota; class Alphaproteobacteria; order Rhizobiales; family Stappiaceae; genus Roseibium; species Roseibium sediminis. Next base: position 79,595 of record NZ_VXDB01000014.1, on the reverse strand, counting down.
TGTCCGCCTTGCGCCAACTCCGCACTGACATGGAAGACCGGATGTCACCGGAAGAGCTTGAGGCGCTGGACCGCCGCATCGAAGACTTCGACCAGATGGCGCCCATCGGGGCATTCCATCGAGCCAAGGCGAAGCGGGATTTCGTGGCGATGCTTCGGCTCGTGGCGACCAGTCGCATCGTCAGGAAGCGCATCCTGAGACGGCTTCTGGGTTCGGAAAATTAACGAACATGGCCTAAAATCCCAATCTCTTGTGATCCTTCCGTAACCTGTTGTTTCTCCGAGTATTCCGACACAGATCCATGGCCAGTTTCATTTCAGCCTCGGCACTCAGCACTCTGGCCGGTATCGTTTCCCTTACTTTCGGATTTTTCTGCAGCATTGCCGTTGCGCGTCTACTCGGCGCCGAAGGCAGTGGCGCCATCGCCTTCTCGCTATGGCTGGCCACAACAACGACGCTCGTGGCGAATTTCGGTGTCCCGCACATCCTCAACCGCTACATGGCGGGCTTCGACAGGCCCGGCAACCCCGGCGGCGGCCTCACACGCGTGCTCCTTCCAAATTTCGCTATTCCGGTAAGTCTCACCACGATTGGATTCGCAGGCTACGGTGTTTGGTTGCATGCCAGCGGAAGTGACTACACCTATTCGCCCGACACATGGCTGATGATTGCGGTCCTGTTTCTGGTTTTCAGCATTGCCTCGGTGGCCGAAGCTGCCGCTCGCGGGCTGAACAGGTTTGACGAAACGGGGCGCCTTGTCTTCATCGGCTGCCTTTTCCAGCTCCCGCTCGTCCTTCTCGGCGGATATTTCTTCGGCGTACCCGGTGCGCTCGCCGGCTATGTGGCGCGCTACATTCCGCAAGCCCTCAAGATCTTCAAGTATGTTCGCCATCGCCCGGCAGACGATGTCGAAGTGGAACCGCGCATGCGAGCGCATGGCCGCAACGAATGGTTCTCGGATGGTATGGGGCTGCTTATCTGGGGACGCATCGAAATCCTGTTTCTCGGCCTGTATTTCTCAACGACCGACATCGGTTACTACGCTGCAGGCCTGACCCTAGCCAGCCTTGTAGTGCAGCTGCCTGCGCAGATGGTTGCCGCGCTTACCCCTCACATGGGCAAGCATCACGACAACAACGACCTTACCCGCATCAACACAACCTACCAACGGGTCTTGCGCTGGATAACCTTGCTGATGATCCCGGTTTGCTTTGGCGGAGCGGCGGTCATTCCCGAATTGCTGCCGCTGCTGTTTGGTTCCGAGTTCACTCCGGCAATTCCAATGGCGATCATCATTGTCGCCTCCGCCCTTGCCACCGCCCTCTCCCTGGTGCCTTCGCTGACCGTAAGTGCGCGGGAGCATTCGTCGTTCTTTCTGTATTCGACACCCATTCTGGCCGTCGTCTCCGTCGCAGCTCTCGCCATGGTCGTTCCCAATTGGGGCGGCATTGGCGCGGCATGGACCCGCGCAGCCATTCACTCCATCTGGCTTGGGTGGCTTCTGTGGTATTGCTGGCATCGCTTGAGCGTGCGGTTTGATCTGGCGAACATGGCAAAACTGCTTCTCTCCGGGGCAGCCTGCGCACTCGCTGCCCACCTGACGCTCGTCGCCTATTCTGGCTTTGTCGGGCTGTGCCTTGCCATTCTGGCAGGAGCGGCTGCCTATCTCGTGTCCCTGCGCCTGTTCAGATGCATTCCAATCGGTGATGTCCTGGCTCTTGATGGAAACCTGCCGGATATCATTCCGCAGCGCCTGCGTGATGTGAGCATTGCCGTTCTCCTGCTTCTGGTGTCTCGCAAAGACGATGCGAAGCCATGAGTGCCGCCTCTAACACCCTTCCGGTCGCTTTCGCCGGATGCCACGGCATCCTCACCTTTCCGCCCTCAGAAGATCGGCTTGCAACCAGCGTGCTTTTGCTGCGCCCCTGGGGGTTTGACGAGCTTTGTACCCGCAAGTTCTTCAGGGCGCTCGCCGAACGCCTTGCTGCAAAGGGGATGACCTCCCTGCGGTTCGATTATCCGGGAACCGTGGATGCCCTTGATCCACCTGAAGGCCAAAGCCTTGAAAGCTGGTTAGCGGCGGCAGAAGCCGGGATCGAATTGCTGAAGCGCCAGAGTGGATGCAAGGATGTGGTTCTTTTCGGCTTTGGCCTCGGGAGCTTTATTGCAGGCCTTCTCGCCGACCACCCTTCTGTTCGCAGTGTTGTCCATGCGGCTCCTGTGACAAGTCCGCGGCGCTATTTCCGCGAAACAACCCTTCGCGCCAAAGTGATCATCGAAGGCTTGGGGTTGCCGGAAACTGCTCTTGCAAAGGATGCCACCTCGATCGCCGGGCTGGTGATGGACGACCGGCTGGTCTCCGACATCAAATCCGCCACAACGCCATCGACAACAAAACCGTCCCTTGTCGTCGCCCGCCCCGGCATTGACGCTGACCAGCAGTTTTCATCAGGTTTGAGAGAGAGCGGAAGCAAAATCGATGAACTTTCCTTTGTCGGCTATGACCGGTTGATGGAGGACCCTACAGCTTCGGTTATTCCCCACACTCTCCTTGACGAGATTGCTGACTGGTGTGCGGAGAGCAACTCCAGACCAAACCGACGGACCGAAAATATGCCTCCCCCGGCAGCCGCTCTTGACGGGTCAGACTTTCAGGAAGAAGGGCATTACATCGGCGAGGCACCGGGGCTTTACGCAATCGAATGCCGCCCCAGGGCAATCACCCAAAATGCCCCGGTCTTTGTCTTCCTGAATTCAGGCTATGACCACCACGGCGGCTGGGCGCGCGCGTGGGTCGATGCCTCAAGACGCCTTGCGGCCAAGGGCGCTGTATCGCTGCGCGTCGACTTCGCAAATATCGGCGACAGCGGCCCGCAGGACGGAGCGCCGGAACAGGTTCTATATTCGGACGGACCAATTCTCGACACGCATGCCATCTTGGATTTCCTTCGCAAGCGTCACGAAGGCCCGATCACCCTGGTTGGCAGATGCAGCGGAGCCTACACCGCCTTTCACGCGGCCTATCGGGATGACCGGATCAGCCAGCTGCTGCTCTGCAATCAGGTTCGCCTGATCTGGGACCCGGAGGAAAGTCTCACCGACCCGGCCCGCATGGGCCCGAGATCCATGGGCGATTACAAGAAGCGCTTTGTCGATCCGAAAACACTCAAGCGCCTCGTTACGGGTGACATTTCCATTCCGGGCGTTCTTCGCGGTCTTGGCAGCCATGCGAAAACCCGACTGTCACATCTCTTGGCACCGATCTTTCCGAATATCTCGAAACACGCCCGGTTTCGCGCCGAATGCCACAAGATGTTCCGCGCACTTAAAGAACGTGATGTTGCGATGCACTTCGTTTGCAGTGATGCAGATCAGAGCCTTGAGCAGCTCGCGCTGTATTTCGGCAAGGGTCAAAAGGGGCTCGCAGCCTATCCGAACACATCCTTGATGATCCTTCCGGGTGCCGACCATAACCTGACGCCTCGGCCTGCAAGGCTTGCCCTTTTCGACAAGCTCGAAGATCTGGCAACAGCCCGGCCCGGCACCTGATTTATCCGGAAAACACCACCGCATTGTCCGCATTCAAGGCCCTGAGCGCTCCCTTCGGGCGCGAGGACGTTACCGATGCAGTCTCAGGGGAGAGATGGATCTTTCGTGCTGCACCGGGATGCAGATGGAACCCGTCGTCGGAAGAACGATACCCGGGACAGTCGATCTGGACAAAGCGCCAGCTGCGCTGTGTTTCCAGCTCCAGCTCCCATGTCCCGTCGTCGCGTTCTGTGAGAGTGCAGTCCAGCTCCAGCGGGTGTTTTTCGTCAAAAAACCCGAGAGGAAAATAGGTGGCTTCGGCAAGCAGTTCACCTGTTGCCTGATCTGTCAAACGCGCAAAGGTCACGTCATGAGACGGCGGGCCGAACCGAAACGCATATGTGGTATCGAAGAACGCGCCAAAGATGTCTGTTGCTGCAATTGTCAGAGCATCCCGGGATGCAAGGGTGAGGTCCCGCGCGCCCCTGACCACCGGCAATCGCCCGTCTCGCAGACAGGTCAATTCCAACTGCACATGTCGTTCGTTCGGTGTCTCGTTAGCGAGGTGAACCATCAGGCCGTTTGTGCCTTCATCGGTCAGGCTGACTTGCAGCGGGCGAAAGGCTCGCTTGAGCGCAAAATAGGACGCCTTGGGCCGCCCTGCCACATCCAGCATTCCCCACCCGGCGCCGGGCCGAACATCCTGAAAGTTCCAGACCAGAGCCCCCTTGCAGCTGCTTTCTTGCCGCCGCCACTCTGCAAACGTGGCCTCCAGAATGTCGGCAACCACGGACCGCGACAGATCGAGATACCGGTCAGGGCGCTCCCGCCGCAACGCCTCCGGTTCTATTCCGTACAAGGTCTTGAGGTAATGGTCGCGAATATCCTCAAAGTCCCAGTCCGCGCCGCGATCCTTCGGAATACCGGCCTTCCAGCCCGGGCCATGCGGCGTTGCGAGACCGAACTCCGTGAGGGATTGCGCGGACGGCACATTGGAAAAGCCGAGACATTCAGCTGCAAAGCGGACATCAGCCCGGCGGGCATCCTCAAGAGGCCGCCGATAAGCCCCAACGCCGTAATAATGCGCTATGCCCTCATTGGAGGAAAACGGCATGGCCCCATCGCAGGGGGCGTTCTCCACATAAGGTACATCCGGTCTTCGCTCTTGGCTGCAGTCAGCAAGCACCGTGCGCGTCAGCTCACCGCGCCAGCGACTTTCAGGCAAACCCATCATCGCGCCTTGCTGATAGATTTCGCTGCCCCCGCACAGAACGGTCAGCGCGGGATTGCCCTGCAAGAGAGTGAGCTGGTGGTCCGCTTCCGCTTTGACCGCGGCTGAAAACGGTACATCGCTGACCGGATAATCGAAATTGGCGAACTGGAAGTCTTGCCAGACCATGATGCCCAGTTCCGCGCAGAGATCGAAAAACGCGCGGCTTTCATAGACCATCGTACCGCCGATGCGTAGCATGTTCATGCCTGCATCCCGCGCCAGCTCCAGCAGCGGGCGACAAGTGTCGGTATCACCCGACAAGCCGACGAGATCAGCGGTGGTCCAGACAGCTCCGCGGCAGAATACCGGCACGCCATTCACATGAAGCCCAAAGCCCTTCGCATCCGAGCCGCGATCCACCTCGATCCTGCGGAACCCGGTCTTTCCCAGATGCATCTTTTGCCCGCCAAAACCCAGCCAGATGTCGTAAAGGGCCGGGTTTCCGTGCGTTGCAGGCATCCACGGCTCAATGCCCGGCAAAGACAACTCGCCAGCCACTTTCCCGTCCGCCCGAGCTTCAAGCATCACGGATCGGCCCGCGCATTCAACGATCGCGGTTTCGCCGATCTTGTTCCAATCAAAAGAGACATAGAGATGTCCGGTGCCATCATGTGCGAGATCCGCCCTGATCGCGAGATCGCGCAGACACGGGGCATCCACTTCATGAAGGGTGATTGGACGCCACGGACCGACCGCGTGCACATCCGGACACCAGCCGGGCATGTGGCCAAGCAGCGTCGTTCTGAGGTGGCGAAGGCCCTGTGACGGGGTCAGCTGCGTCTTCCATCGGGCCCTTGGCCCTTTGCGGCTAAGTTCTGGCTCCAGTGCCCGAAAGACTATGGCGAACGTATTGTTTTCCTCGACCCGCGCGCAGACCTCCTGCGCTGAAAACATGGTTTCACTCGCTAGAACCTTTTCCCCGTTCAGATAAACTTCTGCAAGTGTCGCCAGACCACCGAAGACCAACCGGCGTGGTCCGGACTGCTCGGACCGAAAACTTGTGACGTACCAGATATCCTTGTCATGCAGCGGCAAGGGATCAGCGGGATCAAAGCGCCCTGCCTCAGCAAGCGCCTTTGCAGCGGTGCCCGGAACCGGTGCCGGGATCCAATCACCCGTCGCGGGCAGAAGCGACGCATCTGCATATTCCCCCGCGCACGTTACAAGCAATCTCCATCCTCCGGAGAGAACCTGTTCCGGCGGACTGATCTCCCATCCTCGGGGAGAGACGACAGGCAGGTGAATTGCGTTATCGCTCACGAAGCGGCGGCCTGTTTGGACACAAGGACAGTGTCCAGAGTCTGAACGAGGTTGTCCCAGGCTTCAACGGCAGACTCCAGCAGTATTTCAAGTTTGTCGGTCTTCTTGCGCGTCACTGCACGGGCCAGCTGGAACTGCGCTGTCTTGCAGGTTTTGGAAATCTGGCGAGCATGCTCTGCGGCCTGTCCAAACTCTCCTGCCCCATGTGCACCAAGCCATTCGAGATGCGTTGCGAACAGCTCGAAATTTGCCCCAAGCTGGCGCAACGTGTTGAAGGCATAAAGATGGAAGGCTTCAAAGGGCTTGTCTAACAGCTGGCTCACCTGATGCGGCAGAACAGCTGCAAAGGCTTTGATGGGGTTTTCAGCCGGTCGCCGCGCCATGTGGTGATGAAGGAGATGCAAGGCCCGGTCGGCAATTTGCCCGGTCTCGGGGAAGGTCTCCGGAAGTTTCACGAACTCCGTATACGGCATGAACGGCAAGTCCCGGGCGTGGTCCCCCCGCTGGAAAATGCCGTCAACATCATCCCCTTCCACCCGGTAGTGGGACAGGCCGTGAAAATAATCCATCCTGCGGGCATCAAGGTCGAGACGGTTCACCGAAATCGTCGTCTTGCCATGGAACTGGCGATAACCGAAGCCTTGGGTATCCGGCAAGAAAAAGCTGTCGACTTCGACAAGTGACAGACGGCCCCGTGCGAGCTGCTCAAGAACGTGAACCTCAACGCGGTCATAGATCGCAAGCTCGGTGACCCGAATGCCGAACAGGGTTTCAAGGTCCTCCAAAGGTACCTTGAAGAAGGTGAACTGATCACCTTCAAAGTCCTGCGTGATCATGGACCCCAGACAGGCCTCCGGCGGAAGGCCCATCGCGTTCAACAGTTCGATCCAGACATCCAGATAGCAGTTGGTCTCCGGCCAGTCGCGCTCTGCCGAATGAAGGGCGTGGCGTTGATAGGTCGCGGGATCGATGTCCGGGAAAATGGCGTGTGACACGGCTTAACCCCAAAGGGCCTTGCGGACGTCTTCCGGCCAAGCGGCAACATCAAGCCCGTGATGGCGGAAGAGCGCGAGGGTGATCCGCTCAAGGCCGAAACCGACACAGGCCGTATGGGCCGGCGACCCGTCCTGAAGCTTGATGTCCCAGGCCTTTCCGAAATTGTCCATGTGGTAGTTGAAGCTCATGCAGGCGGTGGGGCTTTCAACCGAATTGATCGGAACCAGCATCTCGAACTTCAGAGCCTGCTCACGCTGACTGGCCCCCATCATGCGTCCGCCCCGACCGAAGAAGGGATCATTGGCAATATCGACCTCATGCGGCAGACACAGGCGCTTCATCATTTCCTGACCGCGTTCCTTCCAGGTCTCCCGGAAGGCCATCGCTTGGTCCTCGGTTCCAACACGCACATATTCCCGCTGGCGAAACATCTGCATGCGCGCAGGATCTTTCGAGGGTTCATGCCGGAAGCAGTAGGATTGCAAGGCGACATAGGCCCCGTTCTCCGGCAGAGCGCCACGCCTCGCCAGAATCGGATAGAGTGGATAGCAGGCCGCAGGGATGAGCGCGACCTGGGTTGCTTCCTGCCCCTTGGTCCAGTCCTCGCCCGCTGCCATACATTGCAACAGGCCCATGTGATCATGGTCGCCGCCGCAAAATGCATGGACGGTCCCCGCCAACTGCGGGAAGTTCTTCATGTAGCCGCTGGTCTCAAAGTCTGCCATGGGCATGCCGGGCGGGAACACCATGGCTTCGGTGATCTCGTGCTCGCCGAAAGTCAGCGCAAATGTCTCAAAGCGGCTGACCACATCCTCGAACGTACCACTTCGCGCATAAAGACCGTCCACCCCGCTGGCATGCAGGATGCGGCTTTCAAACAGCTGGTCCAGAAATGATTTCGATGAACTCATGCCTCATCCTGCCAGGCTGGGATCTGGCTTGTTGACCAGAAGCATGTTGGACGTATTGCCGAGAATACGGTCGTTGGAAATCATCAGCTGAGCCGAATGGGCGTCACGCAGATGGCGACCAAGACTGTAGGGCGTTCCGTTCTTGTATCCCATGATCCCGCAGATCAGCATGCAATGGTTGATCACCGTCAGGATCGACTGGGACGTCCCCACCTTGATGTTGTTCATGGCAACCGCAAAGCTCATGGCATTCAGCGCGTCGGGATTTCCTTTCGCCTGCTCAAACTGCTTCAGGCCGGACACCACATTGCCCTTGATCTGCTGAAGCAGATTTGCGGCCTCGGCAACACGGAGGGCTCCGGGAGGTGTCTGCCCCGGGTTCTTGCGAGCAGCCGCCTTGACGAAGGACTGGGAACGGTTGAACGCGTCAACGGCAATTCCGTACCACAGCGCGCTCCATAGCAGATGCGAAACCGCCAGCATCGATTGTGCGGCGATCTCAGCAAAGGGACGCGGCAGGATCTGTTCCTTGCTCCCCTCTCCGCGGAAAATGAACCCGTCGGAACAGGTCCCTCGCATGCCGAGCGTGTCCCAGTTGGACGTCTTTTCCAGTGTGTACTGGTCTTTCATGAATACGGTGGAGACCTGATCTCCGGCGGCAGCCTCCGCGTGGCGGCGCGAGGTCACCATGATCGCATCGGACGCTTCGCCGTAGGAAATGACGGTCGCGTCCTTTTCCAGGCGAATGCGATCGCCCTCGCTCTCAATGGCACAGATCGAGTTGCGGAGGTTTCCGCCAATCCCGCCTGCTTCACTTGTAGCCGACCCGATCAGCAACTGTTCATCACAGATCCGGCGCAGCAGGTCTTCATGCCAACCGCTGCCCACGGCATAGCCACACAGGCTGGCGATCTGGATCTGGTGCATCGCGTAGACCATTGCGGCAGAGCCGCAGGCCTGTCCGAGAATGACGCAGATATCGGCAACTTCGGTCAGTGACGCGTTTTCGCCGCCAAATTCCGCCGGGATCATGACGCCCATCAGCCGCTCGGCCTTCAATGCGGACAGTGCTTCGGCAGGAAACCGTGCCTCTCGATCAACCTTGTCTGCCCACTCCGAAGCACTCTTGGCAACCCGCGTCGCGCGGTCTGATAAGCTTGATGCCGTTACCGGCCCTGCTGCTGTCATGGTCAGGCTGCCTGTTGGTCGCCGGTGATCTCCGCAAGAGCAGCTACGATGGCTTCCACCGAAGAGAACGACTTCCGGTTCAGAAGGTGTTCGGGAAACTCCACATCGAAATGCTCCTCCAGAGCCAGCATCAGCTGAACGGAGGCAAAGGAGGACAGCCCGGCATCATATAGATCGGCATCATCAGAAATCTGGTCCACGGAAACCGGCAGGCTTCCATGCTTGGCGAGCAACTCGCGGACAATATCGTTCATCTCTAAAGCCCTGTCTCAAGGTTTAGTCGCGGTTCGCAGCGGAACCCGGCAATGTGTCTGGTCGATATAGCCCTAAAACACCAACTTAAAGTAACTGTTAAAAATCCTGACACCAATTACAAGAATGCGCCCGACGGCTTGGCAACACACACAGGCGATCGCCTGCATGTGTGCCGAAAGTGCATTTCCGTATCTACATCCCCTTACGGCAAGGGAATGGGTATCGCGGCCGTGGTCACCACATCCCCGGAAGTCGGTACAGGTTCTGTTGCGACTGGCGGGAAGATGACACGCGGGGCAGCTGTGGTCGTTGGCACCACCGGCTGCATAACCGGAACTTCCGGAGTAACAGGTGTCAGCAGGACTTCCTGCGTTATGGCCGACGGAAACTGTCTTGCCGGCACATTCGGGATGTCCGCCGGAGGGACAGGCAGCAGATACGACGGTTTCTGTTCCAGCTGAGCGACGGGTGTCTGCCGCACCGCGGGCGGTTGATAGGCGACCGTCGGCGTGACCGGCCTTGTCTTTTGAGGTGCCGGACGCACGGGTTCCGGCTCCTGCATCAAAAGGTCATCAACACCGGCTATTGTTGCGGTCTCGCTTTGCGGAACCCCACCAACAAACAACCGGAGTTGCTGCATGTAGGAAATCGCAAGCTTCTCGTTCGGACGGCCCTGACACAGGCGAACGCGCACATTTACAGCTCTCAGTGCGGGCTTACGGAAGAAACTGAAATTGTTCCGCGAGTTGCTGTTTATGTTCTGCCAAATATACGAGCAGCCGATGCCGTCACTCGCTACGCCAAAAGGTCCGTAGCTGTTGGCGGGCATATAGCTGGAGATCGACATACGCCGCTCCGGGTTTGCCGCTCTCAACTCCTTCAAAAGCTCTGCGTCGGTCATGGCCGGTCGCTCGGTCGCGCTGCGTACAAGGCGAACGTCGATATAGTTTGTCCCGATCGTGCCTGGTTCCCCTTGCAAAACGATACGTTGGACAAGGTCTAGTCCGTCCGGGTTCTCGTTGACCGAGATCACCCTTCCCGCTCCGAATGGCAACTCGGCAAGTGGACGCTGGGCGTTTACGGCATAGGCAGCCACGCTATCACCGGAGAACGGCGAGTTGTTGTACGCATTCTGGGCATAGGGGATCTGCCCGCAGGAAGCGATCACAGCAACGAGCGGGAGAACCAGTAACTGGCGGCGTCTTTTATCGGTTCCCATTAACTGGCGCTCCTCCCCATATCCCGCTTGTCTGCATGACGGCAGATCTTGTTTCCTTGGTGGACAATTGCTGATCCAGCGAGCGGAACAGACTTGCCGCCTGCTGCCGATCCCCCGTGTAGTAGAGGGCCCAGCCACGCAGCAGCATGAGGTCGCGCGGTTCGCGGGTGATGGCGCGACGCTTGTTCAATGCTTCCAGAGCCTCAACATAGTTGCCGGCATCGAATGCCGACGTTGCAGTCTGGGCGAGTGCAGCGGCGGCAAGTTCATGGCGACGGACGCGTGTTTGCGGCACCTGTCCGGCACTTTCGATAGCGTCAAATGTTCGTCCCACACGCAGCAACGCCAAAGATCGTCCGTAAGCCGCATCCTTTGCGACCTGATGCTTGCCCCGCATGGCAATATCGAAGGACCTTGCGGCTTCTTCCGGACGATCCAGATCCAGAAGGCACCAGCCTCGCAGCAATTCCGCATCCGCTCCCTGTTTGGGCAGGGCCGCGAGCTTTGTTAGACAGCCTCGCGAATCTCCCCGTTCGCGTGCCTTGAGAGCCGGCCCAATACCGCTGCCACCATTGCTGCTGGACCGCCCCGAGCCGCCCTTGTGCACAACGGCAGGCTTGAGCCGCAGGGCACCAAGCTCAGGGTAGCGCTGGACATATGCCGCCTGAAGTTTCATTGCTTCGTGTGTGTTGGTCAGCTTCTCCACCGAGAGAATGTGGCCCTCGGCATCCTTCGACCCACCACCCCATTTGAGTGCTGTCGAGAACCAGCCGGCAGCAGCTTCCATCTGGTTTGCCTTGAACGCAAACCACGCCAGAGCGGAAGCGCCCGCCGGATCCCGTGCTTCGCGAATGTCGTCAGCAAATGCCTTCAGATCGTCCGCGGTAAGCGCTGCCAGTCCGCTGCCATTGACGGTGTAAAGTGTCAGGCGCACGAAAGCCGTTCGAATGAGTGGAGAAGCTTCCTTCATGTCCCGCGCAAGGGACCAGGCTTCGCCAACACGGCCCAGCGCTTCAAGCGACAGGATACGTCCCAGCGTCGCATCGGCATTCGGTCCGTTCGCCAAAACCTCATCGAACCTGCGCAGCGCTTCGCCGTGCCGCCCCAAAATCCGGTCATACCATGCGAGCAATCGTTCGCTCACCATCAGCGGATCATTGTCAGGATCATCCTCCAGCGCTGCCACAAGATGAGTTGGCGGCTGTTCGGTAAAATTGCCTTCCAGATACCCGGCAATCCACCTTTGTCCGATCTGGCGAGCAAGTGGACCAATCTCGAAATCGAGCGTCCCCTGCTTTTGCCGGTCGCGAAGCTTGTCCAACAACTCCGAAGCCTCATCCAACGGCAGGGCCGCAACCGCCTTTTGCGAAGTCGCCTGCTTCAGGTCGGCAGACACCGATCCGCTGCCAAGGGCAAGCAGATAGAGGTCCGCAGCATCGGCAACGGCGCCAGTATCGGAATAGGCTTCAGCGACACGCCACAGAACGTCGAGGTCCTCAATTGTCAGGAGGAGCGGCTGGCTTTCGACCAGACGAACAACCTCGCCATTGCGCTTGCCGTCAGAGGCCTCGATCAACCGGATGCGTGCTTCCTTTACCGCAACCTTGTTCAGGAGGTCCGAAGACGGCTGCCATTGCGGATCTTTCTGCTGACGACGGCTGATCTCCTGTCGCAGATCACTCAGCTGGTCGGACGCGTAGAGCTCCCAAAGGTCACGTTCCGGGTTGATCCAGTTGTCGGCCTTGTAGAGATCATTCGGCGGTGCCCAGCTCGGATGGAGCGTTTTCAAGCGCCGGATCTCGGCATCCACGCGTTCCCGATTGTTCTGCGAGGCATAGTAGCGAAGAGCGCTCTCATCGACCTGAATGACAGCAGTCGCGTTGCTCCATGCGATGTCCGGATAGGACAGCCACAGAGCGGCAACCATCAGGGCAATATGCGAGCTGCGCGTTAGAAACTCTGTCTGCATTCGGGATACCTGTGATTGGAAGCGATCAGGACGAGTCCCTTCAGGGTCGCCGGATAGTAGTGTTCGTCAGTCAGCTGGTCCGCATCGCGCGGGAGCGCCTTACCGTTCATTGCGCAAAAGGTGAGATCGGCAACCGCGCGATAGCCGTCTCCCGACAGGTGACCTCTGGACCGACCTGTCTTGAGATTGACGATTGAGGGTGCGCTGTCTGACCAGGCTGCAACGAAAGGAGCAAGCAGGTGCCGCTCTCCTCCGCCCCACCAGGCGAGGTAGAGCGGGATGCGCACCGCGTTGTAACTGAAGACGGTTTCGAAGCCTTCGGCCGGTTTGGGCCGGTCTCCCCCAAGGGCAAGCCATTCAGGTGGCATGTTGCGGGAGCTGAACCGACTGCCTGCCAGCAGATCAAGCCCGGCTTCGCGAATACCGGTCCAGTCCGTATCCGGGTCAAGCTCCTGAAGCGCGGCGAAGGCCGGAAACACCCAGTAGGACAGGTTGACGACCGGACCGTCCTGCCGCTCTCCTTCCGAAAACCCTCGCGCTCCCGGCAAAAGCAGATCCCGTTCACCAACCCTTGTGATGGCAAGCCGCGCCAGATCCCTGGTCTTGGTTCGGGCAACATCCTTCAGGCTGTCGTCTTTCCAATATTTGGCCGCCTCGTTCAGAGCCCAGATGATCAGAATGTCGCCATCTGACGCATTGTTTTCGTCGGTGACGTTGGGAGCTGTCTGCGGGTCCCATTTCCAGACCGACAACGCGTCGCTGCGAATGTCCAGATGGCTGCGGGTCCAGTCCCAGATGCGGGTAAAGGCCTTGCGATCATTAGCCGCCAAGGCAAGCAGCATCCCGTAGCCCTGCCCTTCGGAATGACTGATATTGCCATTGGCCGTATCGATGACACGCCCTTGCGGGCTGACAAAGCTGTCCTGATAGGCCTTCCAGAATCCGGGTGACTTCAGACGATCGGCAACCGCAGATTCGACTGGCCGTGCTCCCGGCTGAACCCTTGCGACGTTGACAACTTCCACCTTCACCTCGCCTGCCGGATCAGGGGCATCTGCCGTCATGAAGGCCATGGCCTTGTGAAACGGCTCACCCCAATAGGGCTGCGTCGTAACCGCTGCCAGGCACAGGATCGGAACTGCCCACAGGAACCGGATCATCACTGACCCCTCCGGTTCAAGGACAACATCATGCGCGTTGTGAATGCGACGAAAACCGCAACAACAAGGAGCAAGCCTGCATATATGAACGGGTTCCTCGACAACCACCCTGCAGTGACCAGCCGCCAGTTCTTCAGTGAATACGGCTGCGTAATAAAGTACCGGGTCGGCGCGATCGATGTAACTTCGATCGTGTCGGCAATCATGTCGTACCGCGCTTCCTTGCCACGCACCTGCCTCCAGCGATGAGGGCTGACGATGTCCTGAATGGACAAGGCAAGAATGGTGGAACTTGGCGAGGCAAACACAGTCCAGAACCCGTCCTTGCTCCCGGCGGCTTCTCCTTGCGCAATGACCAGCGATGTCGTGGACCCCACATCCTTCGTGACTTCGTCATCTAGCTCTTCGGTACCGGTCAGGATTTCGCCGATACCCGCCAGCGAATTCTTGATGTTCCACTTGCCGTCGACGTTCTCCTCCCAGCGCTTCATGATCTCGGCATCATTGGCGCGAGGAAGGCTTGAAAGCACGATCGGCTTCTGCACCTGCGGCGCCTCCGGACCTGAACCGATGGACGCCGTCATCAACGGCTCCTGATCGCTGATCGACTGCAAAGAGACAACGCGTCTTTGAACGGAGCTGTGAATGTTCACGTACTCGGCCGTCTCGTAGTAGGGAGCAGGTTGCGTCCACGCGGTCTGAATGCGTTCCGGCGAAAGCCCGACGCTCTTCAAAGCTGATTGCGGCAGGTTCGAATGCGAGCCCAGGATGATCGCGCCGCCGCTTTCCTGATCCGGGCGTCCATAGATAATCTGCGCGGGAACCTGCCCTTCGCTGTCCAGTCCGAGACGAACCGCAATTGTTGCCGCTGCCGACATCATGCCTGGATCGGAATAAGGGATGAAAATACGCTGGAGCTGATCCCGTTCACCAACTGGACCACCAGTGAGACCCGCATTCAATGAGGGAAGCGCCAGAATGCGCGGCAGTTCCGGAATGCTGACCTTGGTATCGTCCAGCAGCAGGAACCGAGGTGGTGCGCTCAGTGCGGCAAGGGTGTCACAATCTTCGTCCTGCGCCTTGATAAGCTGCGTGGAGATTTCGACCGTATTTACGCCGGGGCGGAACTTGGCCAGCGAAAGACGCAGCGTCTTTTGCTGGAAGACTTCTCCATCCTTCTGGGAAAGCGGAATACCGGCAGCAATCAGACCGTTCACACGAACAACAATCTGGCTGTTGTCCTGCAGCTCGGACGAATATCCTCCAGCCAGATTGAGCTCCACCGAATCCGTTTCAACCGGATAGAAGTCCTCCGGCATGCGCAGATTGAAGTGGGTCCGCAAAAGGCGACCGTTAAACTCGATGGTCTCGGCCCCCAGTTCCGACAGTGAGAGTTCAGAGCCGGGTTCCACAGTCTTGTTCAGGGCCCGGGAAAGGGCGCCGAGTGTCTTGTTCGCTTCGTCAGCAGAAAAGTCCTGACCGTTCTCCAGGATTTGCGCGACCAGCGTGTCGACAGTGTCGTCATCATCTGAATGGATCACCAAGGAGACCCCTGATCCGTTCTCCGTGATGGCAAGTGTGTTGAGTTCGGGAATGAGCGGCGCCCCAAGCGCCGTCAATTGATCGACATCTCCCATGAAAAGATCAAGACCATCGCCAGCCCCTCCGGACCCGACCACTTCCACATAGGGGTAGGTGAAGCCTGAAGTGACGGCGACAGCAGACAAGACCCGGACCGCGCGCGTCAGTTGCGCATCAGATGGATTTGGTCCAAGAACGGCCCTGAGCCGAATTGCGCCGCGATGGTCAGGCGCGAGAGCGGCAATATCCTTGAAGGACAGGAGATCCAGGCTGGGCTTTTCAAAGCGCAGGCCTGTCCGTGAGGGATCTATCTCGGTCCACAATTCATAGGTGGCAGCCGTTTCGCAAGAGACACGGTGCCTTTGCAGCATCTGCATACGCACCACGTTGTAGCCAGGCTGAAATGCACCGGGAGTAACATCGAACGCAATCAGCTGCTGCTTGCCGATTGCCTCAATCGACCGCTCGTCAATGACATGACCATTGACGGTCACGCGCATCAGCGATCCTTCTGGCATGACGGAAACAGCAGATGTCAGAGCGGCCTCGAAAACGAGCTTCTGTTCCGCCTGCGACGCGGTGAGATAAACCGGCCATTCGCGATAGTCGGCCTCCCCGGTCAGGCGAAGGTCGGTCGAAAGAGCTGGAAGCGGCCGGAACGCGGTATCGGGAAGCTCCAGTGTCTGGAGTTCCAAACCGAACGCGGGCAGGCTCGCAAACCCCACGCATGCCAGAATCCCCAGAGAGTATTTCAGCCGAGCCATATGACGCCCACTCGCCTTCTGGCGCTTTTTTTCTGAAATTGCGGTCATGAACCTATTTCTCCATCACCGGTGCGAGGACCCCGGCCGGTGGGCTAGACGCGCCCTGAAGGGGAACCGGCGGATTTGTTTCCGGAGTGCCCGAAGACCGGGGCACCCAGTCGCGCCAGGCAATCTTGATTGCACGGAAGATCTGGCGAGCGGACATGGAGAGGAAGTGTGCCGTCCCCCGAATGATGCCCTTGCCAACCCGCCGAACATTCCAGAAGTCGGCGAGCGGATCCGCGCGTCCGAACATCAGCTCGGCGATCAGCTTGTGGTGCAGGCTGGAGACGGCGCAGAACTGCACGCCATAGCCCGTGCGCCCGCCCGACGAGAGGCCGCGCCGCACGATAATCGGTACGCTTGTGGTGGTTTCGCTGCCATCGACCGGCGTGATGTAGAGGTTACCCAAGGCATGCCCCTCGATGCGCGGTGGCAGCGATGCGCTCGGCAGGAAGAACACCCCGGCGCCTTCGCTTGACGCATCAAAGATGCTGACCGGGTAGTATTTCCCGCAATATTCCAGATAGCCGCTGCGGTTGACTTCAAGGCGCTGTGTCTTGCGCTTTTCCGACCGTTCGGTCACGCAACCGAGCGCGCCCGCCGCGAGCACAAGGTTCGCCGTGTTCCAGATGAGAACAACGATCAGAAGATCCTTGTCGACGGCCTGATCGAAATACTTCCATCCGCCATAGATCATCGCGACAAGAAGGATGCCGAAGAACGCGAAATAGGGACCTGCCAGAGAGGACAGCGAATCGCGATCAGTGGTGAGTCCCTTCTCGGTCACGTTGAAGGTCGGCTTCTTGGGGCGCAGCAGAACAGAAACAATCGCCGGGCCGAGATAGAACGACTGGATGTACTCGTAGAGTTCGGACACCCACGGCCAACGGACCTTCCCGAAGAGGTAGTTCTGGAGAATCATGTTCGCCAACAGATAGGTCACCGCATAGGCGAGAAACTCCTGGCCGTTAGCCACGAAAATCCGAAGTTCAAAGAAAATGAACAGCAGCGGTGCGACCAGAAAGGTCAGGCGCGGAAACGGGAACGCCCAGAACAGCGCCGACGACAGGTAACAAATACGCTGGGCTGGCGACAGACCTCGCTTGAAGACCGGATTCTTCATCAAAAGGATCTGGATCATGCCCTGACACCAGCGGGACCGCTGGCCAATGAAGCTCGAGAACGTCTCCGGCTGGAGACCGGCGATCATGGGCTTGTCGACATAGAGGCTGTTCCAGCCACGTGAGTGCAACTCAAGCGCAGTTTCGCAATCCTCGGTGATCGAGATGCCGGAGAAACCGTTCGTTTCAGCGAGGGCCGAGCGACGCAGCACTGCGGCCGAACCACAGAAAAAGGCAGCATTCCAGTAGTCCAGTCCGCGCTGGATGACCGAGTAGAACATCTCGTTTTCGGACGGCATGCGACGCCAGGTCGACAGGTTCTTTTCAATCGGGTCCGGATTAAGGAAGAAGTGAGGTGTCTGAACGAGAAACAGTTTCGGATCGACCGAAAAATGCCCAACAGTTTCGCGCAGGAATTCCCGCGTCGGCGCATGGTCGGCATCAAAGACGACAACGAGCTCTCCGGTCGAATGCTGCAGGCCATTGTTCAGGTTACCAGCCTTGGCTGAAATGTTGCGCGACCGGGTGAGATAGACCGCGCCCATTTCGTCGCACAAAGCCATGAGCTTCTTGCGGCGCTCCCTGGCAGCGGCAGCCGCTTCCGGGTTATCCGACATGCACTTCTGGTCCGTGCCGCCATCATCCAGCAGGTAAACCGTGCGCTTGTGGGTCGGGTAGTCGAGACCGATGGCGGCTGCCAAGGTCGCCATCAGAATCCCGATCTCCTCATTGTAGGTCGGAATGAAGACGTCAACGGTCGGCAGATCTTCATCACTCAATTGCGGCGCACGCGGCCGATCGAGGGGACGCATGACGACAAACAAGCTGATGAACAGCATTCCGATGCAGAACAATTCTGCCGCCAGAAGAATCACGCCCGGGATAAAGTCCGGAAGATCATGGACGTTGGGGAGCGTGTAAAAAACGCGCCAATAGAGATAGCGCAGCACCAGAATGGTACCGACACACATCATCAGCGGTCTTTGAATGGGTGCCCGGACGAAAGCCCAGATAAGAATCAGGGCTCCCAGAAGGCTGAGTCCGACCACCAGCTGGGATGATGTGCCTATGGGAAGGGCCACCAGACCAGCCAATAGCAGGGCAGACAGCGCCCACAGGCTGATTTTTATAACTTGGGACATGGATACGCGTCCTGAAAACTAACAACTCAGTTAACGCATCCTTGCAATGAATGTTAAAAAATGACTCAATATTATTGGTAAACAAAATCTAAATTACGTTGTCTAACCACCTTAATTACAAGAACATATCCCATCAGTTGTATTATTTATTTTGTGCAATCTTTAGTTTTTCTTTCAACTGACCCCATGCCGCACCATTTTCTCTGAAATATGATTTGTTTCTCAATATTTCTGCCGCGGAATGACTTAGCTGGAAGACCCCTAATAACCCTAAGGAAATCGCCTCCCTGGCCGTCAATCCTCAGGAATAGCACAAAGATCGACATGCCCAACGGTCATCGACAGGCCATTTGCTGCCATCTGGCGACGTCGGTCAGCATCCCAGTTCGCGCGTATCCGCGGATCTACTTCCAACTCCATGGCAACCTGCAGCCAGCCCTCCAGAAGCGCGGTCTGCATCGGCAGATGTCCGGTTGGAATCACCCAGTCTGATGTTTGCCGGATCACGCGGTAGCCTGCCTTTTCCAGCTCACCAGCAAGGATTGCCGGAGCATTTGGGCCCAATGCCGCACCAAATCCCTTGTTGCCAGTCTGATGCTGATTGAAAGCGCCCAGGATCGTTGCATCTGACCCATTGTGCGGTGTCCACTCGGTGCGCCCGTCGTAAGTCAGGCTTGCAAGAAGCGGAAGCCGGTGGCGCGCGAGATGCCCCACGAGCTCGACAATAAATTCCTGACTGACCAGATCAAAGAATGCCGAAGCCGTCACCGCATCGATATCCTGATAGGGCAGAGCGGAGAGATCGGTGGCCAGATTGACTGTTCTGGCGCTAACGCTCAGATCGGGCTTGCCTGCATGCTTTTCAACCGCTCGTGCCAAAAGACCTGCATCAAAATCAATCAGCGTCCAATTCTGCTCCTGCCGACCGGACTGCCGGAGTTTATGCGAAAGCGCGGTGACAGTTGCCCCAGAACCGCTGGCAAGATCCATCAGCTGAACACGATCGTTTGGCAAAGCCTGAATGAACGCCTGCTCTACTTCATCCGAGCGGGCAGGCAGATCGTAGGCCTCCCGAAGCGCCAGCCATTCGGCGTCAAAGGTGCTCATGGGCGGGCTCCGGCAGGTCTGGAAGTCAGGGCTTTGGCAAAACGGTCTGCCGCATCTGACCAGGAAGGCAATCGTGCGGCAGCAACCAGCGCTGCACTGGAGAGCTGCTGCCGCCGAGCGGGCGAGGAGATCAGCTGCTCCAACGCCGCTCTCAAACCTTCCACATCATCAGTCTCACAGTAGATGCTGGCGTCATCAGGCAAGGTATCACGCACCGCACCGCCACCACTGCCGATCACTGGAAGACCGTGAGCCAGAGCCTCTGTAAACGCCATCCCATAGCCCTCATAGCGGCTTGCGAGCACAAAGATGTCGGCAGACGCGTAAAAGCCCGGAAGCTCTTCTGCCGTCACCGCGCCATGAAAAGTGACATGATCCTGCAAACCCGCTTCCGCAAGCAGGGTTTCAATTTCGGCAAAGCACGCCGGATCGCGGCTTGTGTCTCCGACAATATCAAGATGCCAGGGATACGCGGTCAAAGTCGACAGCGCCCGGATGAGAAGGTCATAACCTTTGCGGCGGGTGACCGTTGCCACGCACAGCAACCGCACGCACACGTCGGTCGGGTCAGAAACCTGCTTGACCGACGGTCGCTCTGCTTCTGTTCCGGGCAGCACGACATGGATATCATCCGGTGCGATGCCGAACAGTTCAGACACCTGCATTGCCGTTGCCGGGCTGGTGACAATGATCCGACCGACAGCGCGAACAGCTGCTTTCTCTTGCACGAGAAAAGCTTCTGCAACATCCGCTGACAGTCCCGTCTCCTTGCAAAGAGGATGATGCACAAGGGCGGTCAGGTCGAGATGCGCGCCAAGACGTGCCGCGGCTTCGTCCAGAACCCCATAAGCAAGACCATCCACCACCACCCGTCTTCCTTCAGGAAGCTCCAGCAGCCGTGCAACAGCATTCTCAACCACGGCTTTGTCCGGAAACGGAAACCCCTCCCCAAGTGGAAGAAGATCAACCGTCCAACCGAGCCGCTTCAGCCCGGCGATGATCCTTCGGTCATAGACATATCCGCCGGTCGGCGTGTCGATATCCCCCGGATAGGCGAATGTCAGCTCTGTCATGATCAGGCGACCGGCGCTTCGTACCAGGCGCGGGCCACATGGGATTCTGACAGAGTGACCCGAATTGCCTTCAACTCGTCTCCGGCGCGGCCCAGACGATTTTCCCTTGCCGCTTTTGCGAGATGGTCGTGAATGTGTTTGGTCAGGAATTCCGTGGTGGTGTTCTTTCCCCGAAACTCTTCGATGTCATCAAGATTCTTGTAGTTGAGCGGGCCAAGGACTTCCTTCAGCGCCTCGTGTGCCCGGCCGATATCGATCACGACCCCGTTTTCATCAAGGGCTTCCGACAGAAAGGCGGCATCGACAACGAAGGTCGCTCCGTGGAGGGCCTGCGCAGGTCCAAACAGTTCACCCCGGAAGGAGTGAGCAATCATGATGTGGTCGCGGACTTCAACAGCAAACATGGTCAGGCTTTCCAGAACTGGGATTGGAATGAAATTACGGATACCGGACGACGGGCGTCAGAACATTCGGGTTTCCGGTTAAATGCTCCAGCAGCTGCTTTGGCAAGTCATGGAAAGCAATCTCATGGGTCAAAAGTTTGTCGATAACCGGATCTGCCAAAAGATTGATCGCCGCAGTCAGACGCCGTTGATAGGTCCACCGCGCCTGCCGGTGGGCCGGGATGGTGCCGACCTGGCTGGAGCGCAGGGTCAAACGACGGCTGTGAAAATCAGCGCCCAGCATCACCTCGACCGGTTTGTCGCCATACCAGCTCAATTCCACGACGGTTGCGTCTTTTCCCGCAGCTTTCAGCGCCGTTTCCAGTCCTCTCGCGTTAGCACTGGCGTGGAAAACAAGGTCCTGGTCGACAGGCGCGTCTGCTAATGAGGCAAACCGGCAACCGAACGCCTCTGCGATGGTGCGCCGGCCCGGGTTCACATCCACCACCGTTACTTCGGTTCCGGGTATGCGAGCGCACAAATAGGCCGTCAAAAGGCCGACAACTCCCGCTCCAACCACGCAAATTTGATCTGCAGGTGAAGGATTTCCGTCCCATAAACCGTTGAGTGCAGTCTCCATGTTCGCGGCAAGGATCGCTCTTTTGAGCGGAACAGCCGCTGGAACAGAGACGAGATTGGCGGGATCGGCAATGAAGCCGGTTTGATGAGGATGAAGGCAGAACACATGGCGACCAAGCCACTCGGATGGTCCCTGCACGACTTCACCCGTGCAGGCGTAGCCATATTTGACCGGGAAGGGGAAAGCCCCCTTCTGGAACGGTGCCTGCATGCGCTCATACTCGGATTCGGGAACCCTGCCCTCAAGAACAAGGCGCTCGGTGCCACGGCTGATCGCACTGAAGCGGGTATGGACCTCGACTTCTCCAATGCCCATTGCAGCAAGAGGCTCGCTCCTCAGTTCGCAGGTGCCGGGAGCCGAGTACCACAACGCTTCTACATTCCGAGTTTCAGACACAATCTCGACACCCTTGTGATGGATTTTCGCTCCGTCCTGAACTATCACGCGTTTTCGCGCGTAACATCCCAAACCAAAAGAGAATTCGCTTTTCTCGGCAATACTGGACTGCACAAGAATGCGTGATCAACCTACCATGTCCGCCTCCGGATCCTTCGCGGATCGAATGACACGTCGGCGCCTGCTGTTTGTTTCGATGTTCATAGTGGCTTTTGTTGGTCTGACCGCGCTGATGGCGCTGACCCTGATGCCGGGCGGCTATAGCAAGATCGATATTCTGTTGCTGATCTGCTTCATGATCACGCTTCCCTGGACGATCATCGGCTTTCTGAACGCTGTCATCGGTCTCATGCTCATGCGGTTCAGCTCTGATCCGGTGGCGAGCGTATGCCCGATTGATCTGGGACGCAAAGATCAGGCACCCACCTCCAGAACAGCCCTTTTGTCCTGCATTCGAGATGAAGATATTGCTCCCTTGTCCCGCAAGCTGACCGCCATGCTGGTCGATCTTGAGCGGAACAAGGCACTCGGACACTTCTCGCTTTTTGTCCTAAGTGACACGTCAAAGGCTGACATTGCGGCAGAAGAAGCGGCCATGGTGGACGCACTCAAGGCCCGTTGGGGTGAAGCACTTCGGATCACCTATCGTCGGCGCACCGATAACACCGGCTTCAAGGCCGGCAATATCATGGACTTTTGTGACCGCTGGGGCAGTGAGTTCGACTTCGCCGTGACCCTCGACGCGGACAGTGTCGTGTCCGGCGAAAAGCTGGTGGAACTCGTGCGGGCCATGGAATCGAACCCCAATCTTGGCATTCTGCAGAGCCTTGCGGTCGGATTGCCGACTGACAGCGCCTTCGCCCGCGTCTTTCAATATGGAATGCGGCTCGGCATGCGGTCCTACACACTCGGTAGCGCGTGGTGGCAAGGCGACTGCGGACCCTATTGGGGACATAACGCCATTATCCGCATTGCACCGTTCCGCGAACATTGCCGTCTGCCGCATCTGAACGGAACCGGTCCGCTCTCCGGAACCATCCTTTCCCATGATCAGGTCGAAGCCGTCTTGATGCGCAAGGCCGGATACGAGATCCGAGTCCTGCCGGTAGAGGGCGGCAGTTATGAGGAAAATCCGCCGCATCTTCTGGAGTTCATCCGCCGCGACCTGCGCTGGTGCCAGGGCAATCTGCAGTATTTCCGCCTGCTTCGCCATCCGGGCCTGCGCCTGACAAGCCGCATCCAGCTTGGCCTTGCCATCCTTATGTTCATCGGCTCGCCTGCATGGATGATCTTCATGGGATGTATCGCCGCTGTCTCCCTGATGATGGAGCCGGGAGAATTGCCGCTGCATACGGCCGCTGGCGGCCTGCTCTTCGTTGTCATCATGACGATGGTCTTTGCGCCCAAATTCGCCACTGTGATTGATATTGTCGCCCACAAGGAAACCCGGGAGCGCTTTGGTGGCGGACTTCGAGTTCTCTCCAGCGCATTTGGCGAGCTGCTTTATTCGGCACTGATAGCGCCGATCATGGCGATTGCGCACACTGTCTTCATGACAGGCCTGCTTTTTGGCAAATCGATCGGCTGGGGCGCACAGGCCCGCGGCCTGCAAAGCTTGCCGCTTGGCCTCAGCTTCCGAAAGCTCTGGCCGCAAACCGCGTTCGGAATTTTCGCCTTTGCATGGGTCTCGACTCAGCCAATCGAGTTTATCTGGCCTGTGCTGCCCATCGCGCTTGGCCCCTTGCTGGCCGTTCCGATTGCCATGGCAACGTCAACCATTACGCTCGGACGGCTCGCAATGCGTTCGGGCCTGTGGAAGCTGCCGGAAGAACGGGCGCCTTCACTGCTCTTGTCAGACCTTGGCCTTCCGGCCCTTGGGCAGTCTGACGATCAACAGGACACTCTGGTCGCAGCACCCGAACAAGCCTCTGCGACCGTACGCGCTTGAGGCACCATGGGCGATCCCGAGGTAGCAATGCCAGACTGCCTTGAAGGGATTTTGACGCCCTCAGGCAAAATACTTCGCCTACGGGATCTGCTTTCCCGTGGTCAGAGATAATAAGGGAATTTTTCAGGCGGCGTTTGACGAAGCCAGCGGCTGCACCAGCAGGGCATAAACGGCTTCGGCATCCTGTGCCTCGCGCAGTCCCCGTGCAATCTCGGGATCTCTGAGTTGTCTTGCCACCCTGGCCAGGGCCTTCAGATGATCCGCGCCCGCGCCTTCCGGAGCCAGCAGCAAAAAGACCAGATCGACGGGCTCGTCATCCAGCGCGTCGAAATCAATCGGCTTGTCCAACTTGGCAAAGAAGCCGACCAGCTCTCCAAGCCGTGTCAGCTTTCCGTGCGGAATGGCGATCCCGTGACCGACGCCGGTCGAGCCCAGTCGCTCGCGCTGCAACAAGGTGTCGAAAATTTCGCGTTCTGACAGTCCGGTCTTTGCCGCTGCCTGCCCCGCCAATTCCTGGATGACCTGCTTCTTGCTCTTGGCCTTGAAGCCAACGCTGACCGCATCCTTGTTCAGGAGATCACTCAGATCCATGATTTGCCTACACGCATTCTTTTCAAAGGTCGGCCCGTCCGATCCCATCGACCGGACGGGCCGCGCCCGTTAATTTCATTCAGCGGCAGCTTGCGCCACCAGAGCCGGATCGATCCAGCCCACATTGCCGTCAGCGCGCCGGTAGACGACGTTCAGGCCGCCATTCGCGGCGTTCTTGAACATCACAACCGGTGCTTCCGTCAAGTCCAGCTCCATGACAGCCATTCCGACCGTCATTGTCTTCACCTTGGACGCGGTCTCGGCAATCACCAGAGGATTGTAGTCCTCCGGCAGTTCTTCCTCATCCTCGGTGGACGCCAGAACATAGGCAGCGGCCTCATAATCATCCCTGCCATTGCTGTTGCTGGCATGATGATCCTTGAGACGACGCTTGTAACGGCGAAGTCGCTTTTCAACCTTTTCAGCGGCAAGATCAAAACTTGCGCGCGGATCGTGGTCCTGTGCGGACACCTGCAACACGATGCCGGTGTCCAGATGCAGCGAACACTCCGACTTGAATCCAGCACCTTCCCTGCTCAGGGTCACGTGCCCGGTGTAGCCGCCATTGAAATACTTCGAAAGGGCGTCTTCAACTCGGTCTGTAATGTGGGTGCGTAACGCATCGCCTACATCAACGTGCTTGCCTGAAATCCGCAATGCCATGGGGACCTCTTCTTTTTGTGTGGACCATTATGGTCGCTGACTGGGTGGCCAGCGCTTGAAACAGCGGACGTTTCAAGACCACAGAATGAACCAGTCTGCGCCGAAGCGCCATCCCCTTCCGCAAACGAACCGACGCGGGCGTATAGCTGGGTGAGTTGACGCTGTCAAATCAAAGAATCCAGCAGGGTTACCCGCATGATTACAAGCCTCGCCTAAGCCGTCTGCCGATTTCTGAAGATTTCTTGCTCCAACCCAAATATTTGCCGGGCAACAAGATCCAGACATCAAGTAAGAGGTCTATAATCTGGAGCGTTTTTCTCTGCGTCTTTGAACGGACGATCCCAACTTCATGGCTTCGCGGTACTTTGCAACTGTACGGCGCGCGATATTCACGCCCTCGCCAACAAGAATCTTGACGATCGTATCATCCGAAAGGATCGCCTTGGGGTCTTCCGCATCTATAAGTTGCTTGATTTTGTAGCGCACCGACTCTGCCGAATGCGCATCCTCACCGTCCGTCGCAGATATCGCGGAGGTAAAGAAGTACTTCAACTCGAAAATGCCGCGCGGTGTTGCCATGTATTTATTTGAAGTTACACGGCTCACGGTCGACTCGTGCATCCCGATTGCATCCGCGACAACCTTGAGATTCAAAGGGCGCAGATATTCGATCCCATGGGTCAGGAACCCGTCCTGCTGACGCACGATTTCAGTGGAAACCTTCAAAATCGTTTTCGCCCGCTGGTCGAGGCTTTTCACCAGCCAGTTGGCAGTCTGGAGACAGTCAGTCAGATATTCCCGCTCTGATTCTCCACGAGTGCGCTTGGTGATTGTCGCGTAGTAGGTCTGGTTGACCAGCACTTTCGGCAGGGTGTCGCTATTAAGCTCCACGTGCCATGTCCCGTCACTTGCAGGACGGACAAACACGTCCGGAACAAGTGGCTGAACGGGCGCAACGCCAAATACCGCCCCGGGCTTGGGGTCGAGAGCCCGGATTTCCTGGATCATCTCGGCAAGATCTTCCTCGTCAACGCGGCAAATCCGCTTCAGGGCGGCAAGATCCCGCTTTGCCAGAAGATCGATATTCTCAAGCAGTGCTGCCATGGCGGGGTCGAACCGATTGCGCTCCAAAAGCTGCAACTTCAGGCATTCGGCGAGGTTTCTGGCAAATACCCCCGCAGGCTCAAAGGTCTGCAAGACAGCTAAAACAGCTTCGATCCGCTCCGGTGAAACCCCGAAACTTCCGGCTGTCGCCTCGGTATCAAGCTCCAGATAGCCGTTGTCATCCAGCGAGTTGATGAGATTAGCCGCAATGAGCTTGTCGACCGGATCGCTCAAGGCCATGTGCATCTGGTCTTCCAGCATCTGGGACAGCGTTTCGCTCTCGGCGACAAAGGCTTCCAGATTGTAGTCTTCGCTCAGACCGCCGCTTGCGGGGCGAATGCTCTCCGAAGCTGTGAGAACCGGTGCATCCTTATGGGTGGGCGCTCCCGGCTCGTCCTGAAAGACGTTCCCAAGATCGGTGTCCATGCGTGACGCGATCGATTCAGAGTTGATCTCCAGCTGGTTTTCCATCCAGTCGGAGGCTTCAGCGTCGGACCCCGCTGCAGAACCGCCTTCATCACCTGTATCTGATTGACCTTGAGCCTCTTCTCCGGGCAAACCTGCTTCAGAATCCGACTTCTCAAGGAGTGGGTTTCGCTCCAGTTCGGCTTCCACATAGGCGCTCAAGTCGAGATTGGACAATTGCAGCAGTTTGATCGCCTGCATCAGCTGCGGCGTCATGATCAGAGACTGGCTCTGACGCAACTCCAACTTTGTCGACAATGCCATCCGGGTTCGCTACAGCCTTCGCTTGCAAAAAGTGGTCCACTTCTTGCTTACACCCTATCCGGCGACCTGTCATCAAAGAGTAAATTGCTCTCCGAGATAAAGACGGCGAACATCCGGATTTGCGACAATGTCAGCAGGCAAGCCGTGCGTCAGCACCTCTCCGGCTGCGATAATGTAGGCCCGATCGATAAGGCCCAACGTTTCACGAACGTTGTGATCGGTGATCAAAACACCAATCCCGCGCTGCGTCAGATGCCGAACAAGCGCCTGAATGTCTCCCACAGCGATGGGGTCAATGCCGGCAAAGGGTTCGTCCAGCAGCATGAAGGAGGGGCGGCTGGCAAGAGCTCGTGCAATTTCTACGCGGCGGCGCTCACCCCCGGACAAGGCGATTGAAGGTGATTTGCGAAGATGCGTCAGGCCGAATTCTTCCAGCAGCGAATCCAGCTCTTCGGCACGAATTTTGCGGTTAGGCTCGATCACCTCAAGGACCGCTCGAATATTTTCTTCCACCGTCAGCCCGCGAAATATCGAAGCTTCCTGCGGCAGATACCCAATTCCCAGACGCGCCCGGCGGTACATGGGCATACGGGTGATGTCGAACCCTTCAAGGGTAATCTTACCCTGATCGGGACGAATGAGACCCGTGATCATGTAGAACGTGGTGGTCTTGCCCGCGCCGTTCGGGCCAAGCAGGCCAACCGCCTCGCCCGGTCGCACGGACAGGCCAACATACTTCACAACCTGTCGGCGCCCGTATGTCTTGCCAATCCCTTCGACGACAAGTGCATTTTCCAGCCCGGGCTCATGCGAACCGGACTGGGTGCTCTCGTCATCCGCAGATTGAAAAGGCGAAAAATTCACGTCAGCGGTTTCCTTTTTTCCCGCTTCGAAATAGGCACGCCATGTGGCTTTGTCGAGGGGACTTGTATGCCAATCAGTTGCTATTGGTCGAATTCGGCTGAAGCAGCAACTTGATCCTGCCCGACTTGCCTTGTTTGGGAGCTGCCTGCAGATCAGCCTGACCGGTCGTAAGGTTCACAGTCAGCTTGTTTCCAACGGCAACGTTGGGTCCTTGGCTCAAGACAACTTCTTCCCCGGTCATGATCATGAGATCCTTCTTCATGTCGAAGCTGGCCTCATCGCCGGTGGCAACTTGATCCTGAGAGGAAATGAAGACCTTGCCGGAAGCCTCAAGTCGGGAAATGCTCTGCTGGACAGCGCCCGACGCCTTACCGTCGTAAAACACCTTCAGGCGATGGGTCTGCAGCTGGGTTTCCCCTTGGGTCACAACTACATTGCCGGTAAAGATGGCCAGATTGTTCTTGTCTTCAACCTGAAGCTCCGCAGCCTCGATCTGGATCGGTTCGTCATCATTGGAACCAAAACCTGCAAAGGCATTGGAAAATGTCTGGGCCGAAAGCCCAGTTACGCCCAACGCGAGCACCGCTACAAGGTATCCGATCCATTTGGCAAAAAATCTTGTCATTGCTGTCCCTCGTCCGTCTTTTCCGGCGGTGCGATCGTCATTTTCACGCCATCTGTGAACCGGACGACGCCCTTGTCCTGATCATAATCCATATTGCCACCCTGCAATTGCCCCTTGTCAGACCGAATGGCAACCGGCTCGCTCGTATTCAAGGCACCAGACTTCATGTCAATGTCGACTTCACTAACATCGACCTTGTAGCCTTGGCTCCAATCCACCTGCACGCCGTCATAGAGCTTCAGGCTCTCCAGCGAGTTGTTGTAAATGCCCTTTACCGAGGTCACTCTCGCCTTTTCCGTTGGGCTCAACACGATATCAGCATCGATGAATTCAAGGTCCAGAATCCTGGGATCGCTCAGCCGCTGAATCGCGCGGCGGGCTGTCACCTTGTAGGATTTTTCGCCGTCATGACCTGACAGAACCGGAAAATCCATCACCAAACCATCGGCAGTGAGAATCAGGTTTGTCGCCCCGACGCTTGAAAACAGATTGAAAAGAACGATCAGCCCAATCATCCCGACAAAGATGAGAACTCCGAGTGCCGGAAACAGGAACCTGAGAATGCGTACAAGTCGGCTATGCCGCCGCGCTGCTCTCTGGCGCGCCGACTCCCTTCTGCCTCCAGCAGGCGTTCCCGGCATCATGCCGAGATCTGCCGATCCCAAAGTCACCGTTCAGCAATCTCCGTTGCGTCTCACCGATCAGGCTCGCGTCACTTCCTGATTTCAGGCATGCGCAAAAATGTCGACCTCGCCCCAGCCCTTCAGATCAAGTTCGCCGCGGGTCGGCAGAAAATCGAAACAGGCTTTGGCAAGGTGCAGGCGCTCCTCGCGCTCCAGCATGAACTCCAGCCGCGCTTTCAATCCGTGAAGATGCAGGACGTCAGACGCGGCGTATTCCAGTTGGGCATCTGTAAGCGTTTCAGCGGCCCAGTCGGAACTCTGCTGCTGCTTGGAAAGATCAACACTGAGCAATTCGCGCGTCACGTCCTTCAGTCCGTGGCGGTCCGTGTATGTGCGGCACAGTTTTGAGGCAATCTTGGTGCACCAGACCGGATTGACATGGATTCCGAGATTTTGACGAAGGATCGCGACATCAAACCGCGCGAAATGAAAAATCTTCGTTTTGTCGGGATCACTGAGAAGCGCGGTCAGGTTTGGTGCTGCCTTCTGCCCCTTCTCGATCTGAACCACATCAGCCGTGCCGTCTCCAGGAGACAGCTGCACCACACACAAACGATCCCGCAAGAGGTTCAGACCCAGCGTTTCCGTATCCACCGCAACAGCATCCGCTGATACATACTGGGTCAGGTCAGGCAGGTCGTTCTTGTGAAACCGGATGGTCATAAAGGGGGTAGCTCCGTTTTGCCGGGACTTTCCCGGAAATTGGCCGACAGTCAAACACGGTCTTCATGGCCAGCTTAAGGCGATACTGCCAAGCAGGTAATTCATGCTCGGCGAATTGGCAAGCGACCCGATAAACGACAGCGATCAGTTTGACTTCAGCCGGAACTGCTCGTGACAAGACTTGCAGGTTTCCGCCAAAGCCGTGAACGCGCCAACCACATCCTGGCGGGTTCCTTCTGCAGATTGAGCAAGTGAACCCCCAGCTTCTTCAAGACGGCGGGCTAGCATCTCGAATTCCGTTCGATTTTGCCAGACCGCAGCAGTGGCTTCGCTCGGCGCCATAAGGCTTCCTTCCGGGAAAAGTGCGACCAGATGTGCGCCCGAAGCTGCCTGAACGAGCGCTGCAGCCTCGCTCACCGTCTTTTGCTTCGGTTCTGCGTCGGCCTTCAGCATATCG
Organism: Roseibium sediminis; assembly: GCF_008711325.1. Lineage (GTDB taxonomy): Bacteria > Pseudomonadota > Alphaproteobacteria > Rhizobiales > Stappiaceae > Roseibium > Roseibium sediminis. The sequence continues at coordinate 49,260 of NZ_VXDB01000014.1, read as the reverse complement.
CCAATCATTTTCATGGCCGACTTCAGGGTTCCCATCTGATCCATGCGCTGTTTGATTACGCCAGTGGCGCCATCGTGGGCGAGACTTGCAGACCCTGCTGCCAACAGCACCGCCACACAAACACCAACTGTATTTCTTCTCGGCATGACCTCTCCCAATGTTCAGTAAATTCCGTTCTGCCTCTGCAGGGCTCTTACATATCCTATGATGTGAGCCGTTTCTTCCATACTAACGTCATTTATCGGCGGCATGTTGCCAAATTGCCAGTGATGCGCCCGCACACCCTTGGAAACTGCAAGATAGAAAGCACCGTCCGCATGATGGGACGGCTCGTAGATCTTGTGCACCAGTGGCGGCCCGGATTGGGCTGTGCCTGCAGCCTCTTGCCCATGGCAGACCGCGCAGTTCTGGGAAAAGAGCCTCTCGCCGAGGACAAGATCAACAGCCGCACCGGGCTGTATCGAGGCTGTGTCCTGGGCCGGTCGCAGGATCAATGCCAATATGCCAGCGCACATCGCCGCCAGCACGATCACTCCGATAACACCTTTTCGTGTCATAGCCTTCTCCCTGCAAGATCGTCCATGATCGGACAATCGGGCCGTTCGTCGCCGTGGCAATTCGATGCAAGTGCCGAGAGGGTGGACTTGAGCGATTTCAGTTCGCGGATCTTGCGATCGACCTCCTCGATCTTGGCGAGCGCCAACTCCTTAACATCCGCACTGGCCCTGTTCTTGTCTTCATAGAGGGACAAAAGTGATCGGCACTCCTCGATGCTGAAGCCGAGGCTTCGGGATCGCTGAAGGAACCGGAGCCGGTGAACATCCGTCTGCGAATAGTCGCGATATCCATTGCCAGCCCTTGCCGGTTGAATGAGTTCAATGTCCTCGTAGTAGCGAATAGTCTTTGCCGGAAGCCCGGACATTTTCGCTGCCGATCCAATATTCATGCTTGCCTCCTAGAGCTTGAGGGCACGCAACCGAAGCGCATTGGTGATCACGGAAACCGACGAGAGGCTCATCGCGGCGGCTGCTAACATCGGCGAGAGCAGAAGACCAAACACCGGATAGAGAATTCCCGCAGCAATCGGAACACCAGCGGTGTTGTAGATGAACGCGAAGAAGAGGTTCTGCCGGATATTCCGGATAGTGGCCTGGGCGAGATGCCGAGCCTTTACCAGACCATCCAGATCTCCTTTGAGCAAGGTGATACCGGCGCTTTCTACCGCCACATCCGCGCCTGTTCCCATGGCGATACCGACATCTGCAGCGGCAAGCGCTGGCGCATCATTCACGCCGTCACCGGCCATGGCCACAGACAACCCTTCACCTTGCAGCTTGCGTACCAGAGCCTGCTTGTCGGCTGGAAGGGCGTCTGCCAGAACCTCCTCGATCCCGAGGCGCGCTGCGACGGCCTGAGCGGTTTGTTCGTTGTCTCCTGTTGCCATGATGATCATCAGGCCCGCGTCCTTCAGTGCTTTCAAAGCAGCAGGAGCGGACGCCTTTACCCTGTCTTCCACGGCGACAATTCCAAGAAGCTGACCTGACCTTGCGACATACATCACTGTCCGGCCTTGTTCCTGATGCTGCGCGACATCGTCAGCCAGCGCTCCAATCTCGATCCCATGGTCTTCCATGAGCGCCCTGTTACCGATCAGGGCGTCCTCACCCCCTAGCTGTCCGAACACGCCCTTGCCGGTGGGAGCCTCGAAATTCGAGACCTCCAACAGTTCCAAACCGGCTTCCTTCGCCGCGCTGACAATTGCATGGGCCAGCGGGTGTTCGGAGGCCATTTCAAGACTTGCGGCTGTTGTCAGGAGATCGGATTCCTCAACTCCGGTCGCCGTGATGATCCGGGTCAGGGTCGGCTTGCCCTCTGTAAGCGTTCCTGTCTTGTCGACGATGATTGCGTCTACCTTTGCAAACAATTCCAGCGCTTCGGCATTCTTCACCAGAACCCCCGCACGGGCACCGCGTCCTGTGGCCGTGGTGATCGACATCGGGGTTGCGAGCCCCAGTGCGCAGGGGCAGGCGATGATCAGAACAGAGACTGCAGCAACAACCGCATGAACAAAGGCAGGCTCAGGTCCGACAAGCCACCAGATCGCGAATGCGATCAGCGCACAGGCAACAACAGTTGGCACGAATATCGACGCCACCTTGTCCGCCAATCCCTGAATGGGAGCCTTGGACCTCTGGGCTGCTGCCACCATATCCACCACCTTTGCAAGCAGCGTTTCCGATCCCACATGGGTTGCCTCCATGACAAAGGACCCTGTCTTGTTGACGGTTCCGCCGGTCACCGGATCGCCGGAGGCCTTTTCGACAGGGATCGGCTCGCCGGTTACAAGGCTTTCGTCAATCGCGGACGCTCCTTCCAGAATTCTTCCGTCGACAGGAACGCTTTCGCCTGGCCGAACCCGCAGCTTGTCGCCAGCAAGAATATTTTCCAGCGGAGCATCATATTCATCGCCCTCAGGTGTTATTCTGCGGGCAGTCTTGGGAGACAGGTCCAACAACGCGCGGATAGCATCGCCGGTTTTCTCGCGCGCCTTCAGTTCCAGCACCTGCCCCACAAAAACCAGCGCAATGATGACTACAGCGGCTTCGAAATAGACCGGCATGTGCCCGCCCGGCTGCTTCAGGCTATCTGGAAACAGTCCGGGCAAGAAGGCAGCCACAAGTGAATAGGCGTAGGCAGCGCCGACACCCAGCATGATCAGCGTCCACATGTTGTAGTGCCCGGTCCGCACCGACATCCAGCCACGCTGAAAGAACGGCAATGCGGCCCACAGAACAACCGGGGTCGCCAAGGCAGCTTCAAGCACCAGCGACAAGCGTTCCCCGAACCAATCGCGAACGGGAAGGCCGAGCATTGGCCCCATGGTCAGAACGAGGAGAGGCACGGCCGCAGCCGCACTGACCCAGAACCGCCGCGTGAAATCGATCAATTCATGGTTCGGCTCATCCGACACCCCGTTCATCGGTTCCAGTGCCATTCCGCAGATTGGACATGTTCCGGGACCAATCTGCTCGATCTCCGGGTCCATGGGGCACGTAAACATGACATCCGAGGATTTGGCCGCATCAGCAGCCTTCTTGATCTTGTTGTTTCCCGAGAGGAAAAAATATGGATCGGCATCAAAGCGTGCGTGACACTTGGGATTGCAGAAATGGTAGTCCTGCCCCTTGTAGACCAGTTGCGGCTTGCCCTTGCCAAGGGTCACTGTCATCCCGCAAACCGGGTCAATTCTCGTCTCTACAGCTGCCGATGCCGCCTTGTCTGGCGAGACACTGTGTCCTCCGCAACAGCCCGAGCCGCAGGACGATGCCGACTTTTGCTGGGTGTCATGTGATGTCACGTTGGTACCCTTCCTTAGATCTGCTGAAGAAAGGATATTCCTTCCAGTCACAGGAAGGTCAAGCGCGTCCGTATTGGTGCTTACCGCGGTCCTCCATCCCCGTCACTGACGAGTTCGCGGCCCGTTGAATCAACCTCCATGTCTATGCCCTTTCACTCGGGCCAGATTTCGCAGCGACTATAGATTGCAATTTCCATTTTTTTCGAACACTCTTCGGCAAGAATATCAGAAGGGAATCTTTGGGCATTGCCAAATCAAACAAGTCAGTCATGGCGAAAATGTTCCACTGTGCGTCGGGAACTGACAACATGGGCCCAGATTGTATGATTGACTAAAATCGCCCTACCTTACGAAGCGTAAGGTGCAATCTGATATTAAGACCGCGCAAATAAAATTCATAATTGCGTGGGCGATACCAGTATTCATTATCTGCCCAGCCTTCATTCTTAAACATACGCACCTTCAAACATTAATTTTCATTTTTTTTCGAAATGCCCCCTTCCAATACTGTTCGGATTTTGCTTTTCTGTTGCACAAAATAGCAATAGGTCATCGACGGTGACGCAAGTCTTAACGTTGAAGTCTGCATGCAATAACGAGAACAAAACTGAGGGGAAGCATGGCAAACACACGCGGCGCGGCTGTCCGCTATGAGAGTGTGCAAAAGAGCTATGACGGGGTCAGCCTTGTCGTCAAAAATCTGAACCTCGACATTCCACCCGGCGAGTTTCTCACCATGCTCGGACCATCAGGGTCCGGCAAGACCACCTGTCTCATGATGCTTGCAGGTTTCGAGCCTGCGACCCATGGCGAGATCTTCCTGAATGACCGGCCGATCAACAACGTGCCACCGCACAAGCGCGGCATCGGCATGGTGTTTCAGAACTATGCGCTGTTCCCGCACATGACCGTTGCCGAGAACCTTGCGTTCCCGCTTCAGGTTCGCAACATCGGCAAGGCTGAACAGGAAGAGAAGGTCAAACGCGCGCTGGAAATGGTTGAGTTGGGCGCGTTCGGAAACCGCCGTCCGGCACAGCTTTCCGGGGGGCAGCAACAGCGTGTTGCCGTTGCCCGAGCGCTCGTTTTCGATCCGGAACTGGTTTTGATGGATGAGCCTCTTGGCGCTCTGGACAAGCAGCTGCGCGAGCAGATGCAGTACGAGATCAAGCACATCCACGAGAACCTTGGTGTGACTGTGGTCTACGTGACCCATGATCAGACCGAGGCACTGACCATGTCCGATCGCGTGGCTGTCTTTAACGACGGGGTCATCCAGCAGCTCTCGTCTCCGGATGTTCTTTATGAAGATCCGCAAAACTCGTTCGTTGCGCAGTTCATCGGCGAAAACAACAAGCTGAGCGGCAAGGTCGTCGACATTCAGGGCAAGGAATGCCTTGTCGAACTCGACGATGGTACGCGCCTCAAGGCAGACAAGGTGAATGTGTCCGCTATCGGGGACAGGACGACAATTTCCCTGCGTCCGGAACGCGTTGAATTCGACACGACGGATTCAATGGACAATCTGATCAAGGGACGCATCGAGGAACTCATCTATCTCGGGGACCATATTCGCGTTCGCATGAATGTCGCCGGCAACGACGAGTTCATCGCAAAGGTTCGCAACCGGGGCGAAAAACGCCAGTTGAGTGTGGGAGACACCGTGCCAATCGGTTGGTCACTCAACGACTGCAAGGCACTGGACCCCGTTGCCTGACAAACACAGACGCGCCTTGGCTGCGCGTCAGTGGCAAAAGACGGAACCAATCCGTTTCAAACCTGAAAGAGGGAGCTAAAAATGAAGCTCAAGACTATCGTACTTGCAACCACCGCTCTGGCCATGGTCAGCGGCGCTGCAGTTGCGGAAGACATGACAATTGTTTCCTGGGGTGGCGCCTATTCCGCATCCCAGAACAATGCCTATCACAAGCCTTACATGGAAAAGTCCGGCATTAACATCATCAACGATGAGTCGTCTGCAGAAGCAGTGGCAAAGCTGCGCGCCATGAACGAAGCTGGCAACATCACCTGGGATCTGGTGGATGTTGTTGCTTCTGACGCCATCCGTCTTTGCGATGAAGGTCTGGCCCTTGAGATCGATCACGACAAGGTGCTAGCTGCTGCTCCGGACGGGACGCATGCTTCTGAAGACTTTGGCGACCTGATCGTGTCCGGCTGCTTCATTCCGCAAATCGTTTACTCTACGACATTTGGCTATCGCACCGATGTTGAAGAATGGGGCGGAAAGAGCCCGGACGACATCTGTGACGTATTTGATCTGGAAACATTCCCGGGCAAACGCTCGCTTGAGAAGCGCCCGATCAACAACATGGAATGGGCCCTGCTGTGTGACGGCGTTGCAAAAGCAGACGTCTATGACGTACTGGAAACCGAAGAAGGTCAGGCCAAGGCTTTCGCCAAGCTGGACACCATCAAGGACAATGTTGTCTGGTGGTCTGCAGGCGCGGAAACCCCCCAGCTTCTGGCTGACAAGGAAGTCGTGATCGGCTCCACCTACAATGGTCGTCTGTTTGCTCTCATTGAAGAGCAGAAACAACCGGTTGCCATGCTCTGGGATGCTCAGGTATTTGATCTGGACGGCTGGATTGTACCGGCAGGCCTTTCCGAAGAGCGTCAAAAGCGCGTCATGGACTACCTCCATTTCGCGACCGATACACAGCGTCTTGCTGATCAGGCGAAGTACATCTCCTACGGCCCGGCTCGCAAGTCTTCCGCTCCGCTCGTTGGCAAGCACGATTCGCTCGGCATCGACATGGCGCCGCACATGCCGACCGACCCGAACAATGCCAAGAACACCTTCCTCTATAACTACGAGTGGTGGGCAGATTACCGCGACGATCTGGACGCAAAGTTCCAGGCTTGGCTCGCCCAGTAATCAAACATCGCCTTGCGATCTACAAAACGGTGGATGGGGGCTCCCCATCCACCTTCCCTTCCCGGAATTGGAAAGAACGGCTGTATGAGCGATACCGCGTCACAACAGGTGCTAACAACGCAAGACGGCAAACCCCTTAAACAGGCTCTTGCTTCTGCTCTGCGCAGGGAAAAGTTGCGCGCCCTTTTGCTGATTGCGCCGCTCCTTATTTTCGTCCTCTTGACATTTGCCGCACCGATTGCCGACATGCTGTTTCGGTCAGTCGAAAACGGTATTGTCGAAGATACTTTGCCCAAGACTGTGGATGCCTTGCAGGCATGGGATCCTCAAAGTGGACAAAGTCCGGGCGAGGCTGTTTTCGCTGCGCTTTACGACGACATGGTTGTCGCAGTCGAAAACAAGACACATACACGGCTTGGCTCGCGCCTGAATTACGAGAAAACCGGAATTTCAAGCCTCTTCCGCAAGACCGGAAGAAGAGTCGGAAAGATGGATGCCGCTGAGCCCCTGAAAGCCCAGTTCATCAAGGCCGATGACAAATGGGACGAAGTTGAGACTTGGGCAACGCTGAAACTGTTTTCCCCCCGCATCACACCAGCCTACTTTCTTGCTGCAGGTGATGCGCAACTAACGCCTGACGGTATAAAGATGAAGCCGGCAGATGAACAGATTTATCTGTTCCTGTTCTGGAGAACGCTGTTTCTATCTGTCGTCATAACACTTTGCTGCCTGCTCCTGGGCTATCCGATCGCTTTCCTTCTGGCCGCTCTGCCGCTTCGCACATCCAATATCCTGATGATCCTCGTGCTGTTACCGTTCTGGACCAGTCTCCTGGTGCGAACGTCCGCATGGAAGGTGCTCCTCCAGCAACAGGGTGTCATCAATGACTTCCTCGTCTGGACAGGGTTTGTCAGCGATGCCGACAGGCTTGTGATGATCAACAACCAGACCGGCACGATCATCGCGATGACACATATCCTGCTGCCCTTCATGATCCTGCCGCTCTATTCGGTGATGAAGACAATCTCGCCCAGCTATGTACGGGCGGCCAAGAGCCTTGGGGCCAATGACTGGATCGCATTCTGGAGGGTCTATTTCCCGCAGAGCGTTCCGGGGATCGGCGCAGGCGCGGTTCTCGTGTTCATTTTGGCAATCGGCTACTACATCACGCCGGAACTGGTTGGCGGCACTTCGGGCATCTTCATCTCGAACCGGATCGCCTATCACATTTCAAGTTCGTTGAACTGGGGCCTTGGCGCTGCTCTTGGCGCGCTCCTCCTGATCGCGGTCATGATCCTCTTCGTGGTCTATGACAAGATCGTGGGCATCGACAACGTGAAGCTGGGATAAAAGAAAAATGAGTTCACTTCCCCCTTATGCCTCCCCGCTTCAGAGAACCTGGCACTATACGTTCCGGTTCATCTGCGGACTGATCTTCTTCTTCCTGATCTTTCCGATCCTGGTGATCCTGCCCTTGAGCTTCAACGCTCAGGACTTCTTCACCTTCACCCCGGAAATGCTGGCCCTGAAGCCGGAAGGGTTTTCCTTCAAGCACTATGAGGACTTCTTCACCAATCCGGACTGGCAGCAGGCGCTGACGAATTCGGTCCTGATTGCACCGACCGCAACGATCCTTGCGACGACATTCGGCACTCTTGCGGCCATCGGACTGTCCCAGCAGCACGTACCCTATCGCTCCGCCATCATGGCGATTCTGATCTCTCCGATGATCGTGCCACTCATCATCTCCGCTGCCGGCATGTATTTCTTCTATTCCCGCGTCGGTCTTCAGGGCACTTACTGGGGGGTCGTGCTTGCGCATGCTGCCCTTGGCACGCCATTCGTCATCATCACCGTGACGGCCACGCTGGTCGGCTTTGACCGCAGCCTGGTTCGCGCGGCAGCAAGTATGGGCGCAAATCCGGTCACGACCTTCTTCAAGGTGCAGATGCCGCTGATCGTTCCGGGTGTTGTGTCCGGTGCCCTGTTTGCGTTCATCACGTCCTTTGACGAGGTGGTCGTGGTGCTGTTCCTTGGCTCTGCCGGACAGAAGACCCTGCCCTGGCAGATGTTCACCGGCCTGCGCGAACAGATCTCACCAACCATTCTCGCAGTGGCATCGCTGATGGTCGCGATCTCGATCGTGCTCTTGTCCGTGCTGGAAATGCTTCGGCGCCGGTCCGAGCGGCTGAGAGGACTGACACCGGGTTAAGACCCTAACCGCTGTTTCCGAGAGGACTGGTGGCGGCACGCCAGCCACCGGGAGGTGTTCACCGACACCGCGGCAGCAAGACATCGCGAAATTGGCCTGGCGGGCCGGCTTCTTTTCAGGAGGCCGGCCCGTTTTCCGTTTCAGGGCCACATATGGAGGAAATGATGAGCGACGACATGATCCGCGTTTATGAAATGAACAATGGCGAGAAGGCCTATCTCCCCTTTTCCAAGGGCGAGATGGATGGTCGCCAGAACCGCTTACGCAAGCTGATGGAAGACCGGCAGATCGATGCCTGCCTGTTCACCTCCTATCACAACATCTGCTACTTCTCCGGCTTCCTGTATTGCTCCTTCGGGCGCAAATACGGGTTTCTCGTCACCCAGGATGATGCGACCACGATTGCCGCCGGTATCGATGGCGGACAGCCATGGCGCCGCACGCATGGTGACTGCCTGATCTATACGGACTGGCGCAGGGACAACTATTTCCACGCCATCCAGTCGCTGCTGAAAATGCCGAATGCGTCAGTAAAGCGAATTGGCCTTGAATTCGATCACGTCTCTCTGGACCTGAAAACCAAGCTGGAAGCCGCACTGCCGGGAGTCGAGTTCATTGACGTTTCGATGGATGTCATGGCCCAGCGCACCATCAAGAGCGCAGAAGAGCATGTCCTCATCCGCGAGGGCGCTCGTATCTGTGATGTGGGAGGAGCTGCCCTCGTGGACGCCGTTGAGGCAGGCGTTGCGGAACATGAAGTCGCCATCGCCTCGACCAACGCCATGATCCGGGAGATTGCGAAGTCGTTTCCGTTTGTCGAACTGATGGACACCTGGACCTGGTTCCAGTCGGGCATCAACACAGATGGCGCCCACAATCCGGTCACCAACAAGATCATAGAGGCCGGTGACATCCTGTCGCTCAACTGTTTCCCGATGATCTTCGGCTACTATACCGCCCTTGAACGCACGCTCTTTTGCGAACATGCCTCAGACGAACACCTTCGCCTCTGGGAGATCAACTGTGACGTTCATCGTGCCGGCCTCGACCTCATCAAGCCGGGCGCGCGCTGCTGCGACATTGCCTCGGAACTGAATGATATCTACCGGCGTCATGACCTGCTGCAATATCGAAGCTTTGGTTATGGCCACTCCTTCGGCGTACTCAGTCACTATTATGGCCGCGAGGCTTCGGTCGAGCTGCGCGAGGATATCGACACGGTTCTGGAACCTGGCATGGTCGTCTCGATGGAGCCCATGATCATGGTTCCGGAAGGAACTCCGGGGGCTGGCGGCTACCGGGAACACGATATCTTGATCGTGACCGAAACGGGCGCTGAAAACATCACCGGCTTCCCGTTTGGACCGGAACACAACATCATTCCAAAGCGATAGATGGGGCAACTCTGGTCCGGAACGATCGGCTTTGGTGTCTGAAGAGCAAAAAAACCAGCACCAAAGTCCTAGTCGCTTCCCTCGACACAAATGCTAAGGTGCCCATGCGTAATTTTTGGAGGAGGATTACATGAAAACTTGGAAGAAGCCGACCATGAAAGCCGTTGAAGCTGGCTTTGAAGTCACTCGCTACATGCCAGCTGAAATCGGCAGCTGCAAGAAATAAGCGGACCTAAAAGAGACCCCGATGAAAATTAGGGCACTCGGCGCAGCGGCAGGGGGCGGATTTCCCCAGTGGAATTGCAACGCTCCCCTCAGCCGCGCAGCGCGCACTCAACAGCCCGGCTTCCTGCCCAGAACGCAGTCCAGTATAGCTGCGAGTTCCAACGGTAGAAGCTGGGCTGTTTTTAATGCTTCTCCCGACATACGCCAGCAGATCGCGCAGACCCCGGAGCTGCAGCCCGCAGCAGACGGTCCTTTACGTTCCACCCCCATCCGCGCAGTTGTTCTTACGAATGCGGATGTGGATCATATCGCGGGCCTGCTGACACTTCGCGAGAAGGAGCCCTTCACTCTCTACGCAACTCGCCGCGTTCTCGACACGTTGTCGGCCAACAGCATTTTCAATGTGCTTGATCCGGCATTTGTGGAACGACGTGAATTGCCCCTTGAAGGAATAACGGAACTTGAGGGACCTGAAGGTCCGATCGGCCTTACGGTCGAAAGCTTTCTGGTGCCAGGCAAGGTTGCCCTGTTTCTGGAAAACACGAACGAAACCGGATTTGGCACCAAGGACGGCGACACCGTTGGCCTTGCCATTCGTGTCAGCGGAGCGGAGGCAAGCGCCGGTCGAACACTGTTCTATGTCCCGGGATGTGCGGCGGTCGAAGCAGACCTCAAATCCCGGATATCCGGCGGCGGATGCCTGATGTTTGATGGTACCGTATTTGAGGACGACGAGATGGCCCGAACCGGGGTCGGGTCCAAAACAGGCGCGCGGATGGGCCACATTTCGATGAACGGGCCGAGTGGCAGCCTCTCTGCGCTTGCCGACGTCGAACTCAAACGGCGTGTCTACATCCACATCAACAACACGAACCCGGTCCTGGACCCGGCCTCTCGCGAAGCCAGAATCGTGGCTGAGGCAGGCTGGGAAGTGGCCCACGACGGTATGGAGTTGGAACTATGAGTGACGTTGCCAAGAAACTCGACGAACCATCGGGTGCTCAGGCCATTGGCAGCGGCATTGCGCTGAACCGGGCGGACATTATCCGCAAGGAAGGCCGCCTCCTGTCACCGGCAGAACTGACAGAAGCTCTGCGAAGCGCGGGTTTTGACCGCTACCACATTCATCACCCGTTCCACAAAATGATGAATGCCGGAGAGCTGAGCAAGACGCAGCTGCGCGCATGGGCGCTCAACCGCTTTTGTTATCAGGATGCCATCCCGAAAAAGGATGCGATCATTCTCGCCAAATCGAATGATCCGGAGTTTCGCCGCAAGTGGATCGAGCGGATCGTCGACCATGACGGCAATGATGAAAAGGGGCTTGATGGCGGCATCAAGCGGTGGCTGAAGCTTGCCGAGGATCTCGGACTTGACCTCGACATGGTGCGCTCTCGCAAATACGCCTTGCCAGCCACGCGCTTTGCGGTTGGGGCTTATATCGATCTGGTCTCGAACTCGTCACTGCTCGTTGCCGTTGCCTCTTCGTTGACGGAGCTGTTCTCGCCAATCGCAATTGGCGAACGGGTTCCGGCCATGCTGGCGAGATACGATTACATCACCGAAGATACGTTGTCCTACTTCACACCGCGCCTGAAACAGGCGCCCAGGGACGCCGATCATGCGCTGGACCTCGTCACCACATGGGCAGATACCCCGGAGAAACAGGCTGATGCGGTCGATGCCCTGTTGAGCAAATGCGATATCCTCTGGGCGCAGCTGGATGCTCTCTATCATGCCTATGTCTCCCCCGGTCTTATTCCGCCGGGCGCCTTCGTCCCGCCCGAAGGAGACTGACCGTGGTCGCGACCACACGCACCCGAGCGGTCCTCTCGGGAACCACCGTGCCGGGCATTCCGCCTTACGTGCGACTGTTGTTCGATAAGGTTCGCGAGCAATGGGCTGTTCTGGCGCCCGAAAAGGTGATGTGGCCTGATGAAATCAGCATCGAGATCCTGAAGAAATGTGACGGAGCCGCCAGCATTGACGCGATTTCAAACGCGCTGGCGAGCGAGTACGACGCTCCCCTTGCCGAAGTGGCTGCGGACGTCCTTGAATTCCTGCAGGAATGGAGTGACCGACGCCTCATTGTCGTTCTTGGTCCGGCGGAGGCGCAGGCATGACACACGATATTCTTCCCCCTCTGGGAATTCTGGCAGAGCTTACCCACCGGTGCCCGCTGCAATGCGGCTACTGCTCCAACCCGCTAGAACTCCTGAAGGCCAACCGCGAACTTGAAACGGACGTGTGGCTGGACGTCTTTCGGCAAGCCGCTCGAATGGGGGTCCTGCAGGTCCATCTGTCCGGTGGCGAACCGACATTGCGCCAGGATCTCGAGCAGATTGTCGCGACCCTCGCCGAGAATGGCGTTTACACCAATCTGATCACTGCGGCCGTCTCTCTGTCTCAGGAGCGGCTAAAGGACCTCAAATCTGCCGGGCTGGACCACATCCAGATCAGTTTTCAGGGCGCGCGCCCTGAAACCACGGAAAAGATCGGTCACTACCGCAATGCCCACGCAAAAAAGATCGAGGTGGCCAAGGCTGCCCGACAGCTCGGATTGCCTGTGACGATCAACGCACCGATTCACCGCTTGAACATTGCGGAAGTTCCGGAGTTCGTCCAGCTGGCGCTGGATCTGGATGCGGACCGGCTCGAGATCGCCAATGTCCAGTATTACGGCTGGGCGGAACTCAACAAGGCCGCCTTGCTGCCGGGGCGGGAAGATGTCGACCGTCAGGTCGAATATGTAACCGGCATTCGCGAGCAGCTGACCGGCATCTTGAACATCGATTTTGTTCCCCCGGACTATTATGCCGACTACCCCAAGCCTTGCATGGGTGGATGGGCGAAAGACGCCTTCGTGATTACGCCGGATGGCATGATGCTTCCGTGTCATGCGGCCCAATCAATCAAGACCCTGGCATTTTCCTCTGTCCGGGACATGCCTTTGGAAAAAATCTGGCGAGAGTCTGACGCGTTCAATGCCTATCGCGGAACTGACTGGATGAACCCGCGCTGCAAGGCGTGCCCAAGGCGGGATATTGATTTTGGCGGCTGCCGCTGTCAGGCACTGGCACTAACCGGCGACGCGACAGAAACCGATCCCACCTGCATCAAGTCTCCGTATCACGACCGGATTTCGGAAATCCCCTTCACGGATACGGTGCAAAAACGCATTATTGGCGGCGCCAAACAAAAGGCGCCTGCCGAACAAGCGTAACCAGAACCAATTCGGCCCTATTGAATGGTGATCTCGACCCTTTGGCCTTCGCCGGTTGATCCGGGCTGGCGCAGGAAGTAGCGTCCGGGCTTGATCGCAAGGAATTCGATTTCCATCGTTCCCTCGTCGTCGAATTCGACGCTTTCAATACCGTAGGGCCGAATTTCGAGATCGTTCACCACCACCTCGTTTATCCAGATCGCCCGAAAGAACCCCGAGCCCTCAAGAGCCAGTTCGGCGGACCCGTCTGAGATGATCTCCAGTTCGTAGAGCGTCCCAGACTTGAGAACGAGGGGCGCATCGGAAATCGGCTTTCCGGAAGAGAGCTTCAATGGCGGTAGTTCTTCCTTGTTGGAATTGTCCAAAATCCCCGCAAAGCCAAACTCATGCGCCGAGGCCGGTCCGAGGGACAGGACAGCTGCCATTGCCAAAGCCAATCGAGTTTTCATGTTTCCTCCCGACACGTGAAAACGCCTTGTGTTTCTTCGAGTAAAGCAGGATTGATGACGCAGGACACCTGTCCTTTGGTCGGCAATTCGTCTCCCACCAATCCGCGGGATCACTTTGGAGCACAAACCACCACAGGCTGACGGGTCTTCCAGTCCATCAATGACCGCAACCGTGACAGCTTCACCGGCTTGGGGAGCACTGTAAAGCCGTATACGCGAGCGCTTTCTGCAAGCTCTTCCGGCGGGCTGGCCGTAATGACAACGGCGGGCACCCGGGTGCCGGTTTCTTGGCGAATTGCCATAATGGCCTTCACACCGTCATCATCTTCCCCAAGCTGATAGTCAGCCAAGATGATATCCGGCGCCATTCCAATCTCGCGCACCTGTTCCAGCGCCTGCGGTGTGGAAGAGGCCGTGAGCACACTCCCGCCCCAGCTTTCCACCTGCCTTGCGGTCGCGAACAAGACATCCGGGTTGTCTTCCACGATCAGGACGATCAGATCCATCCCTTCGGAGAGATCTGCGGTTTCCATCTGCAGCGGCAGTTCTTCAACCGGCGGCGTTGGCGTAACCGGCAGGACGATGGAAAAGACAGATCCTTCTCCCACCTTGGATCGCACAGACAGGGCATGGCCAAGACGTTGGCAGGCCCGGTCGACAATGGAGAGGCCCAGCCCCATCCCGAATTCCGAGCGCTCCGAGGTCACCCGGGTAAATTCGGAAAAGATGCGTGGCTGATCGGCTTCGGAAATGCCGATACCCGTATCCCAGACTTCGAGGCAAACAGTCTCGCCAATGCGCCGGCAGCCAACCAGTACCTTGCCGGTCTTTGTGTACTGAATGGCATTGGTGACCAGATTTTGCAGCGAGCGCAAAAGATAGCGATGGTCGCTTTCCACCCACACGCTGCACGGAACAACGCGAAGCTCGATCTTTTTCTTCTCTGCGACCGGGGTGTAGTCCTCCCGAACCGAGTTCAGGAGGTCGCCGATTGGAAAGGTCGAGATCGTGAATTCCGCTCCGACAGAATCAAGGCGCGAGATATCAAGGAGCGTATGCAACAGGGTTTCGACGGATTCAAATGACCGTCCCAGTCGCCCGACCATATCGGCAAACGGGGTGTCTGCGGCACTGTCGCTCATCGTGGAAATCAGAAGCTTTGCCGCATTTACCGGCTGCAAGAGGTCGTGACTGGCAGCCGCAAAAAACCGGGTCTTGGAGCGCACGGCCTCTTCGGCCTGTGTTTTCGCCCGGCGCAATTCCTCATCGATCAGGATCTGCTCTTCATGCTGCTCGCGCAGGCGCCGGTTCGCTTCGGTCAGTTCCCCTGTCCGCTCGCGAACCATTTCCTCCAGCGTTTCCTTCGAACGTGTCTCGGCCGTTATATCCAGCACGTTCATGATGAACCCCTGATCGGGCAGTTCATGCACACGAATGTTTAGGATGCTGCCGCGCGCATGCCGCACGATCCGCTCGAACCCCCCACTACGCCGGATTTCCTCCAGTAATTGCCCGAATTCATCGTCAGTCGACATACCTGCCAGAAGTTGGTGTTTCTTGACGAAATCTACGATCTGACGGATGGCCGTACCCTTCTGCACCAGACCGATGGGCAGATAGAGCAACTCCCTGAACCGCTCGTTGTTGATCAGCAGGGTTCCTTCACTTGAAAAGGTACACACCCCTTGCGTCATATGATCGAAGGCGGCCTGCAGAAAGAAGCCGTGCTCATCAATGAGGCGGTTCTTTTCGAGCCGGTTCTGGCGAACGATATGCGTGATTTCCGTCGACAACAGAACGGTCTTGTCGGCCGATGCCGTCTTGCGCGTAATCTGGAACCAGCGATCCCCGACAAGTTCCACAACGGACGGCGTGTTCCATCCGGGATCGAACCCTCCGCCCGTCAGGCTCGGCTGCCCGGACAGGGGCGGCGCGACCGACGTGACGCTTTTGCTTTGCTCCAGCGCGGCAAAGAAATCTTCCAGCGGCAGACCGGGAGTGATCCGTTCTTTCAGATCCGACAGCAACCCCTTGAACTGGTCGTTGAAGACTTCCAGTTTCCCATCCGTGAAGAGCGCAAATCCGCCCTCCATGGCATCCAGCGCGTCGGCGAGATTTCGTTCGGTCTGCTCGCGGGCGTATTCGGCAATCTTCAGCTTGCTGCTGGCTCGCCCAAGCGTGTCGAGTGCCTGCTCCAGATCCCGTGTCTTAGCCCAGACCTCTCCTTGCAGGGCAATGGCAGACTGAAACAGGGAATAGACAGATCCGCCAACCCCGTCCTCCCGGTTTGCCCTTCGGATCAGCGCCTCGATGACCTTCGCCTGGCGCTCGACCTGCTTCTCCAGAGGGATGTCCGGATCGATCAAAACGGATTGCCGTCCTTTGGCGGATAGAATGCGACGCCGACAAAGGTCTGGTTCACATGCACTCCAAGATGCTGTTCGCCATAAGTGTTGAAGCCAAGCACCTTGTGTTTGCTCAAGATTTCGGAGGCTTCAGAGGAGATGCCGTTTTGCTCGATCTCAAGGCGGCGAAGATAGCAGTCAAATCCAAGAACGAAGTCGGGCGCTTGCCCGGTGGAAGAGGGAGCAGTCAGCCCGTTTTCCAGCGTCTTGAGGATTTCCGTTCCCTGACCGAGGGTCAGCACGAGCCCATCGTCAATGGCGGACAGGAATCGCAACCCGCCGGAGTCCGTCACCTGCTGGATCGCCCGTACGTGCCAGGTCTGCCCATTGCGCACGAGAACCGGATTTTCGGCAAAGATCCGCGGCGACAACTCCGATAATTCCCGACCGACACAGCGTGCATATTCCTCGGCGGCCGGAGCTCCGTTGATCTCCAGAACCAGACGCTCTTCCGGAACGGCATGTGTGACCACCATATGGGTGCTCGTTGGCAGAAAGTGGTCGAACCCCAGACCGCGGAAATCCAGATTGGTCTCCAGAAGCAACAACAGGGCAGCGTCCGAATGCGCCTGCCCGCCATGCAGCACAAAGGTTTCGTCAAAGGCAAGACCGTGGCCAGCAGATCCCCCAAACACGGGAACATCGCCCAACCCGGCTGTTATCGCCGCCACGATAAGGTCTTCCTGTTTGGAAAGGCCATCGGCAAAGACGAGCCCCATCCGCTTCCAGTTTGCCGTCTTCGGGAACCGGGCTGCGAGTGTTTCGGCCTCCGACGCCATGCGTTCAATCGACATTGGACGCAGCGACCTGTAGAGCGCCGAGCAGCACCGGAAATGCGCTTTCGGGAACCCCAGCAGGACCAGGGCCTTGTCCTCATACCCCTCCCGCGTAATCTGACCGGCAGTGGAGCACCCAAAGAATGTGCCTGAGGGAGCGAGCGCTGCCAGATGCCGCGCGACATCACGCGGATCGAGACTATCAGGCACAAACACCAGTGCGAAGCACATGGACTGCACGTTCAGGCCATTGAGAACCTCGGCAACGGCCTCCACAGCCTGCTCGCACCTCGATACACGAACGGTTGCAGTGGCGGGCGGAGCAGTCACTGGTGAACTCGGTTGGGTCATTATGCTTTCAGCTCAAAAGGGCCCGGGTATCTGCATCCGACAGCCGCTGATTTCCTTCCAGACTGGCGCTTCGCACCAGAAGAGCCGCCTGGGTTCTGTTGTTGACGCCCAAACGTCGCAAGAGCGCCGTGATATGGGCTTTCACCGTCGCTTCGGCCAAAGACAGTTCATAGGCAATCTGCTTGTTGGGTTTGCCGTCGCAGATCAGTTTCATGATCCGGTTTTGCTGCGGCGTCAGCTCGGCAATCTTGTTGGCCACTTCCTGCACGGTCACGTCGGCCCGTGTCGGCCGCTTTGGCGGCTTGTAGCCCGGTGGCAGGAACCTCCGCCCTTCCCGGATTTCGGACAAGGCATGCTGCAACACCTTGTGAGAGGCATCCTTCGGGAGGAAGCCTGCCGCACCGGCGTTTGTCAGCGCGGTGATCATTTCGTCGGACGAATCGGCAGATACTACAAGCACCGGAACATCGGGCAGCCGATTCTTCACCTTGATGAAGCCACTCAGGCCCGTAACATCCGGCAATCTCAGGTCCAGTACGACCAGATCCGGCTGGAACCGGACGCCGATTTTCCGCAGCCCCTCCTTCAGCGAAGTTGCAGTTCGAACAGTTTTCGACCTGAAGTATTTCTCCAAAGTTGCCGCAAGCGCATCGCAATAGAGTGGATGGTCGTCAATCACAAGAACCGACTTGATTACCAACTGATCTTGCGACTCCCCCTCTTTTTTCATGGTTCCTCCTCCATTGAGAGAATAAGACTACCGCTAGGTAGGTGGCCTTTTCAACTCAATTTTTGCCACTGTTCGCCTTAACGACTGCAGCTTCTTCTATTATTAACATATGAAATTACACGATTTTTACTTTCAAACCCAATGAAACATTCACCGACTTGCCGCAGGGTTTGGAAACATCATCAATGGGAGCGAGATCGAAATTCGAACTGTTGAGGGATGCGGCCTCGGCAAGCTAGCCCAGGGGACGCTCAGGCGCTTGGCAATGAATGGTCAGCTGGGTGCGCAGGCGGGATATCCGGCTGTTCCGGTTTGGTAGGTCAGGACGTTTTGGGGGATTTTTTAAAGGTTCAAAGCCGCGTTGGGCTCGAAGGAAAGCACAAAAGAAAAAACCGGCCAAAGGCCGGTTTCTTTTGATTCCTGCTGGTAAATCAGGAATTTGGTGCCCAGGAGAGGACTCGAACCTCCACGCCCTTTCGAGCGCTAGCACCTGAAGCTAGTGCGTCTACCAATTCCGCCACCTGGGCTGTGAGGGGGGCTTGTAAGGGTCTCCTTCACACTTGTCAATCAACATTTTGCCGAGAAAATTATTCATTCACATCCAGCCCTTCACAGGCCCCTCTCAAAGGGCTATGAGACAAGCTGACGCGTGATATAGACACTGGCAACTATCAGGATTCGGAGAGGGCAGAGGCATGTCCACGGCACTGAATGGCAAACTGGTTACGGTATTCGGCGGCTCAGGCTTTGTCGGCCGGCATGTGATCCGGGCTCTCGCCCGCAAAGGCTATCGCATCCGCGCGGCAGTTCGCCGCCCCGACCTTGCGACCCACCTGCAGCCGCTTGGCGCACCCGGACAGATCATGCCCGTGCAGGCGAATCTCCGCTATCGCTGGTCTGTGGACCGGGCCGTTGATGGGGCCGATGCCGTCGTAAACGCTGTCGGCATTCTAGCTCCCACGGGCAAGCAGACCTTCGAGGCCGTGCAAAGCTTCGGCCCGCGCGCCATCGCGGAAGCTGCACGTGGCGCAGGTCTTTCCGGGATCACGCACATCTCTGCCATTGGCGCTGACGCGGACTCCCCTTCCACCTATGCCCAGACGAAGGCTGCCGGGGAAGCCGCAGTCTTTGAAACCCTGGCCGACAGTGTTGTCCTGCGCCCGTCCATCATCTTTGGACCGGAAGACGGGTTCTTCAACAAGTTTGCTGCAATGTCTGCCATGACACCGGCCTTGCCGTTGATCGGCGGCGGTCACACGCTGTTCCAGCCGGTTTATGTGCGCGATGTTGCCGAGGCCGTAGCGCAGTCCGTGGATGGTCAGCTCACCGCTGGATCCGTCTATGAACTCGGTGGCCCGGAAGTCCTCAGCTTCAAGGAGTGCCTTGAAGTCATGCTGACAGTCATCAACCGGCAACGCCTTCTGGTTCCGCTGCCATTCCCGGTCGCGTCCGTCATGGGCAAGCTGCTGCAGATCCTGCCGTCTCCAATGCTGACGGCTGATCAGGTGGAACTGCTCAAGTCAGACAACATCGTCTCCGAAGACGCGATCAAGTCCGGGCGGACCCTGCAGGGCCTCAACATTGAGCCAAGCACCCTGGCGGCCATTCTGCCGACCTATCTCGGCATGTTCTCCGAGCACGGCCAGTACGATACATACCGGACAACATAGTCCGACGAAAAA
This sequence comes from Roseibium sediminis, assembly GCF_008711325.1. Taxonomy (GTDB): domain Bacteria; phylum Pseudomonadota; class Alphaproteobacteria; order Rhizobiales; family Stappiaceae; genus Roseibium; species Roseibium sediminis. Next base: position 29,562 of record NZ_VXDB01000014.1, on the reverse strand, counting down.
TCGATGAATGTTGGAAAGACCGCCCGCCAAGGGCGGTCTTTTTTGTTGCCAGATCATTCGCCTGCTCCCGTGTTCCGGCGACGATATCCGTTCGGTCCGCGTTCCAGCCCGATGTCATCCAGCAGCCGGTCATCCAGCTGCTGCAGGGAACGCAAGGTCTGGTCTCGCTTGTAGGCCTGCGCCCAGGCACCAACCATTCTGCTGGCCAGATCGAACAGGAGACCGCGACCCCGCAGTCGGGACGTCAGAAACTGATGTTCGTAATAAGACATGATCAAACTCCTTCAAGTAAGGGCCGACGCGACCCGGATGCGATGACAAAAAGGAGAATGACGCGGCATACCTGACAGCATGGAGTCATGTATGATCACGGTATGTTCTTTTTCTTCGAATCGACATGACAGGCCCTGTCCATGAATTCCATTGAACGCGCCCTTGCGATCCTTCTCTTGATGTCTGGTGGCAAGCTTGTCAGCGCGACAACATTGTCCGAACGCTTCGGGGTTTCCCTTCGCACCATCTACAGGGACATTGACCGTCTCATTGCCCTAGGTGTCCCGGTGGAGGCTGCACGCGGGGCAGAGGGCGGATATCGCCTCGCAAAGGGCTACATCCAGCCCCCGGTTGCCTTGAACCGCAATGAAACGGCCGCACTCCTTGCTGCCCTCTCGCTGTTCCGGGTAATGCGGGTCATGCCTCTTGCCTCCGATCTTGAAGCTGCCGAACGCAAGCTGATTGCCTCCCTGCCCTCCAGCGTCCACAAGCTGCTGGCGCAAGCGGAACGCATCATCGGAACGGAACCGGTTCCGGCAGATATCTTTCACTCCGGCACGAAAGCCGACCCCACGCCGCTTTGGCAACAGGCGCTGGACGATTTCATGATTGGGTTGCTGGAGAGCCGCAGGGTGCGGTTTCAGTATTTCAATCCATCCCGACAGGACGTGAAGGAGCATGACGTCGAGCCGCGCGGCGCGATTCTGGACCGCGATCTCTGGTATCTGGCCGGGCGGTGCGTTGATACGAACGAGGTCAAGGTCTATCGGGCGGACCGTGTGCGAAGCAGCGAAGTTAGCGGCATGCGGTTCAGGCCTGATGCGGACTTCACCATTCAGGATCTACTGGGCGGAGTGTGGCTGAACCGAGCCATGCGCCGATGGGAAGCAGATCATCGCGTTGCCGAGATTCGCATCACTGCAGCGCAAGCAACACGGCTCCAAGCCGACTGGTATTACCGGCACGCAGTGTTCCTGCCGGACACGGAAACCAGCCTTGTGATGCAGGTGCCAGTGACAGGCATGACCAAAATCCTGCCACTCGTTCGCTGGCTCGGGCCGGAGGCCGAACTTCTTGGTCCACCCGAGCTCAGACAGGAGTTGGCGCGCGAACTCAAAGACATGAGCGCGCGCCATGCCTGAAGTCGTTCAGCCGAAGATGTAAAGTCCCGCAAAGCCGAGAAGGCCGACAGCTATCCGCCAGTAGGCAAAGGGCGCAAATCCGTGTTTGGAGACGAAGTCGAGCAATCCCTTGACCACGATCACGCCCGCTATGAACGAGGCGACAAATCCGATGCCGATCAGCATCGCATCGTCAGCCGTCAGAACGTCCTTGTTCTTGTAAAGGTCATAGACGAAAGCTCCAGCCATTGTCGGCATGGCCAGAAAGAAGGAAAACTCGGCTGCCGACCGCTTGTCCGTTCCCATCAACAGCGCACCGGCGATCGTTGCCCCGGATCGCGAAACCCCCGGCACCATCGCCAGACACTGACAAAACCCGATCTTGATGCACAGGCTGATCGGATATTGGGAGACGTCAGTATAGCGCGGCTTCAGCGGAAGCCGATCAATCCAGAGAAGAATCACTCCGCCGATCAGCAGTGTGCTGCAAACCAGCGCCGGAGTTTCAAACAACACTTCCTTGATGAAACCGTGAGCCATGACGCCGATAATTGCGGCCGGAAGGAAGGCAAGGAGAATGCCGAATACAAAACGGCGGCTGGAAGGGTCGTTCGGCAGGCTTGTCGTCAAATTCCAGAGGCGGGAGAAATAGACAGACAGGATCGCAAGGATCGCACCGAGTTGGATCAGGACCTCAAATGTCTTGCCATTGCTCTCAAATCCGAGGAAATGTCCCAGCAAAAGCAAATGACCTGTTGAAGAGACCGGAATGAACTCGGTAAGGCCCTCCACAATTCCGAGAATGAGGGCATTGATGATTGTCTGATTGTCCATCGTGATTCCGTTTTGGCGGCAAGTGGCATCTCAGTGCCCCCCCGGACAGCGTTTGTAAATGGTCAAAATAACCTTTCAATGACGTGACGTCGTCAAGTCATTGATAACCAAGTTTGCGCCATAGTGTTCGACTAACAGCTACTGCGAGCTGGTGATTTCTTTTCAATTCAAGGCTGTACCCCGGCGCCATGCTGACGCTCTATCAACATCCCTTCTCCCCCTCCTCACGCTTCGTGCGGATGATTCTGTCTGAATATGGCGCAGATTTTCAGATCGTTCACATCAATCCCTGGGAGCGCCCGCAGGATCTTTTGTCGCTCAATGCGGCTGGAACGGTTCCTGTCATCGTGGAGAATGACGGCCCCGCCATCTGTGGCGCAGGCGCCATCATGGAGTATCTGGACGAGACGAGAGGCTATGCGCTTGCAGACCGACGCCTGATGCCGGACCACCCGGAAGCCCGCGCGGAAACGCGCCGACTGGTCGACTGGTGTCTGGTGAAGTTCGACAACGAGGTCATCGGCCATTTCGTTCGAGAGCGAATCTACAAGCAGGCGATGCCGCGCTCTGCAGGCGGTGGCGAGCCGGATTCAAACGCGCTGCGCGTTGCGAGGGCAAATATCCAGCACCACCTGAAATATTTCGGCTATCTTGTCGCCTATAGAAGATGGCTGGCGGGTGAGCGTCTTTCCTTTGCCGACTTTGCGCTGGCCGCTGAACTTTCTTGTGCGGACTATCTCGGCGAAGTGCCATGGGCGAACGAAGAAAACGTCAAGAACTGGTACGCCAAGGTGAAGTCCCGCCCGGCGATGCGCCCGCTGCTGCAGGAAAAGATCCTCGGCATGCCCCCCGCTCCGACTTACGCGGATCTCGACTTTTGATGCCTGCCGCCTCAGGCGATCCGAAACTCCAAAAACTGGTTTCCGCGCTTAGAGCCAAGGCTGAGCAGCTAGGCTTTGACGGACTTGAAATCACCACCCCGGACGCCATTTCGCAGGCACCGGCAAGACTGCGCGACTTCCTGAACGAAGGCTATCATGCCTCCATGGCCTGGATGGCAGAAACGGAGGACCGGCGCGCAGACCCGAAGGTGCTGTGGCCGGAAACCGGATCCATCATCATGTTGGCCATGAACTACGGACCGCAAGTTGGCGAAGAACCGCTTGCCCATCTGTCGGATCCCGAAACCGGCGGCATCTCGGTCTATGCGCGGCACCGCGACTATCACGACATCATCAAGGGACGACTGAAGGAACTTGCAAGTTTTCTGGTGTCGCGTGCCAAGGATTTCGCAAGCCCGGATGTGAAAGTCTTCGTCGACACTGCGCCGGTCATGGAAAAGCCTCTGGCTGCGGCTGCCGGGCTTGGCTGGCAAGGCAAACACACCAATCTTGTGTCGCGAAAACTCGGCTCCTGGTTCTTTCTCGGTTCCATCTTCACCACTCTTGACTTGCCGGTCGGCTCTGCGGAACGGGATCATTGCGGGTCATGCAGGGCCTGTCTCGACAGCTGCCCCACCGACGCGTTTCCCAATCCCTATCAGCTCGATGCGCGCCGCTGCATTTCCTATCTGACCATTGAGCATGCCGGGCCAATTCCGAACGAGTTTCGGGAAAAGATGGGCAACAGGATCTATGGCTGCGACGATTGCCTTGCCGCCTGTCCATGGAACAAGTTTGCCAGCGCAGCACGCGAGGCAAAGCTGCAGGCACGAGATGATCTGATCTCGCCAAGGCTTGCTGATCTGCTGGAACTCGATGACCAGAGTTTCCGCAAACTGTTTTCCGGCTCCCCGATCAAGCGTATTGGTCGCAACAGGTTCCTGCGCAATGTGCTTGTTGCCGCCGGAAACTCCGGCATTGCGGCGCTTGGCGACAGGGTTGTTGCCCATCTTGAAGACCCGGACCCGGTTGTTCGTGGCACGGCCGTGTGGGCCTCGTCCAAACTTTTGCCCAAAGATACATTTTTAACCCTGAAAGCAGCTGCCCTTGCCAAAGAGGCGGAAAATACCGTAAGGGCAGAATGGAATGCGCAGTTTGGCCATTGACAAAATATGGTCACGGTCCGTTCTTAAAAAATCCGACATGTTCAAACATGACATTCCGCCGATGACGGTCTGTTTCTGTTTCCCAAAACTCGTTTTCCGTCAGGAGGATTTCAGTTTGCAAAACCTATTTCAATCTCCATTCGCCAGTCGCACACACGGTGCGCTGACCGTAAAGGTCGCGACAGTGTTGACCGGCACCGCTCTGGCTCTTGTCCTCACCCAACCTGCTTTTGCAGACAGCACCGGGGAAGAGGCCTATCGCGCCTATATTCAGGAGTTGGAAGCACTCGGCTTCAAGAGCTCCAACAGCGGGATCGAGTACAATTCCTCTACGGATCAGCTGATCATTTCAAATGATCAATGGGTTTTTGAAGGGGCGCTTCCGGTCAGTGCCGGTGGCACCGAAGCGGATGGTGAGACTGTCGAAGCCGCCTACAAGTTTACCTATTCGAGCGGCACCACGACCATCGACGGCCTCAGCGAAAAGGACGGTGTTTACACGGCATCCAGCTGGAGCTTTTCCAACGACACCCAGTTCGAGGCGATCGGGTCTGTCGAGGGCAAGGGCCGCGGCAAGCTGGTTGCGCGCATCAACGGCATGTCCATCAGCAACTACGGCTTCGATGTACCGGACGTCCCTGCTGACAATGCAGACAAGAAGGTGAGCCGCTGGCTTCCGTTCCTGCGCACCTTGATGCTCCAGAACTTCGATGAAACCAAGGTCGACGCCGTTGCGATGACCCTGGAGGCTTATGAAGGCTCAAAGGACGACGAACAGCTGATCGTCTCCGGGACCATGCAGATGGACGGCTACAGCGTCCTGAACTCCCGTGATGGCAAGGTCGAACGCTATGTCATGGACAAGGTCACGCAAAACATCCTGACGCGGGCCGAACATTCCGACGACATGGTATCCCAGACGACCACCCAGATCGGCACGGTCTACGAGGACGTCAACAACGCCGCGTTTATCGACCTTTTCGATCCGGCTGTGGCGGCCTCCGATGACCGGCTGACCGTTGTTGGCTCCCAGACCGTGGAAAGCTACGAGTCGACACAGGAAGTCGCGCCCGGGTTTGCCATTCGCATGACCACCGGCAATGTCCACGCAAACGACTTCTTTGTGGTCAAGCGTGACTTTGACTTCCTTGGTCTGCTCGACGGCCTGCTGGCAGGACAAGAACCCAGCATTGAAAATCTCGGTGTGGGTGCCCTGCAGCTTTATCGCTCTTTCGGCGTCAAGGACCTCGGATTGATGGACATGACCGTCACCGCTCCAAATCCGGAACAACCGGATGAGGAAATCCGGGTGGCGATTGGAGAGATGAAGATGGTCAACTTCAGCTCCAACGGCATTGGAGAGATGTCGGTTTCCGACATTTCCGCTCCGGACCTTCCGGATGGAGCCAGCTTCAAGCTTGATCGCGCGAGCCTGGGCAACATCGAGTTTGCCGAGTTCGCACCGATGCAGGGCATTATTTCCCAGCTCGTTGCAGATCCGGACCTTGCCTCACGCGACCCGTTCCTGATGGCAAAGACCTTCACCCCGCATTCCCTGTCCGTCGCAATTGACGGTTTGGACCTCAACGTCCCGGGTGAGGTTGCTGTTTCGCTGAACAGTTACGTGCTTGATCTGGCCTCCACAGTGCCGCCGATCCCGACAAGCATCTATACCAAGACCGACAGTCTGGTCATGCCGGTTGAAGCCATTGAGGAACCGGAAGCGCAGGCAATCCTGCAGGCACTCGGACTTGAGACCGTCACCTGGTCGGATGAAACCCGTCTTTACTGGGACGAGGAAACCAAAGACCTCCATCTTGAAAAACTGGTGATGTCGCTGAAGGACCTCGGCACGGTGGAAGGCACATTCCGCTTCGCCAATGTTGCGCGCGAAGTGTTTGAAGACCCGCAGGGTCAGGGTCAGTTTGCCTTGGCCATGGCCAGCTTTGTGGAAGCCGAATTCCAGTTCACCGATGAAGGTGGCACGGAAAAGGGTCTCGCTCTGGCAGCGCAGGATGCCGGCGTTCCGGTGGAGGCGCTCAAGATCGGTCTTGTTGAACAGGCTGCCCAGTCAACGGCAGCTCTTCAGAACGAAGCCTTCACGTCGATGGTTCGAGATGCCGTTTCCAAATTCCTGGAGAACCCGGAAGCGATCAAGATCAGCCTGAAGCCGGTCAAGAGCGTGCCTGTCACGCAAATCCTCGGAAGCCTTGCAGCTCCGCAGACCTTGCCTGATCTCCTGAACATTCAGGTCACGGCCAACTGATCGGATCAAACATCCGGACCTTCAAAAACAAACGGAGCGGACACTGTCCGCTCCGTTTTTTCTTTGCTCTTGTGATCTGAACTATTCGGCTGCTTCAGCCGAGAGGTTCGCAGGACCAATACGAGCCGCGCAGAATTTGAACTCCGGGATTTTCCCGAACGGATCCAGCTGCGGATTGGTCAGGAAGTTCGCCGGGGCCTCAAAAAAGCAGAACGGTATGAACATCATGCCTTCCGAAACATCCCTGTCTGCCCGAAGGGTCAGCGTGATGGCGCCGCGCCGCGTTTCGACGGTTACCTGCTGACCGATATCCAGCCCCTGACGCCCGATGTCCTTCGGGTTCATCGACACGACCGGTTCCGGCTCGATGGCGTCCAGCACGGTCGCACGCCGGGTCATGGCACCCGTATGCCAGTGTTCCAGCATGCGGCCCGTTGTCAGCACCAGCGGGAAATCCTCATCCGGCACTTCATCGGGCGGGACAAGGTCGGTCGGCACAATCCGCGCGCGGCCATCGGCTGTCGGGAACGACTGGCCGAACAGGATTTCGTTGCCCGGCTCGTCCGGCGCATCGGCCGGATACGTCACGGTGCCATCTCGTTCCAAGCGCTCCCAGGAGATGTTGGAGAGCGACTTCATATGCGAGCGCATCTCCTCATAGACCGCCGGCACCCCGTCATAGGACCAGTTCAGTCCCATCCGGTTCGCAAGATCGACAATGATCTCGTGATCGGCCCGCGCCTCTCCGGGCATTGGAACACAAGGACGTCCGATCTGGACCTGACGGTTGGTGTTGGTGAAGGTTCCGAGCTTTTCGGCATGGGCAGACGCTGGCAGGATCACATCCGCATGCCACGCTGTCTCGGTCATGAAGATGTCCTGAACCACCAGATGTTTCAGGCTGGCGAGAGCCGCCCTTGCATGGTTCTGGTCCGGATCAGACATGGCCGGGTTTTCACCCATCACATACATGGCCTCGATGCCACCCGCCAGAATGTCGTCCATGATCTCGACAACGGTCAATCCACGCACAGGATCGAGGGTTCGCCCCCAGGCGTCCTCGAATTCGGCGCGAATGTCCGCATTTTCAACGGAACGATAGTCCGGATAAACCATCGGGATCAGACCTGCATCCGACGCGCCCTGGACATTGTTCTGGCCGCGCAGCGGGTGAAGACCCGTGCCGGGACGGCCGATCTGGCCCGTCGTCAGCGCCATGGCGATCAGGCAACGGACATTGTCAGTGCCGTGAACGTGTTGCGACACGCCCATGCCCCAATAGATGATCGACTTGGCACTCGTCGCATAAAGGCGGGCGACTTCGCGCAAGGTCTGGGCGTCAATCCCGCAAACCGGTTCCATCGCTTCCGGTGTGAAGTCCGCGATCTTCTCCCTCAAGGTCTCGAAGCCATCCACATGAGCTGCAATATACTGCTCGTCGTAGAGCTTTTCGGTCACGATGACATTCAGGATCGCGTTCAGCATGGCCACATCAGTGCCTGGCTTGAACTTCAGGCCATAGTCGGCATGCCGCATCAGGCCCTGACCGCGTGGATCCATGACGATCAGCTTCGTGCCGTTCTTCGCAGCCTGCTTGATGTAGGTCGCCGCAACGGGGTGATTCTGTTCGGGACGTGCGCCAATCACGATCATGCAGTCGGCATCAGCGGCCGCCGTAAACGGTGCTGTCACTGCGCCAGAGCCAATGCCCTCCATCAGGGCGGCTACAGACGAGGCATGACACAGCCGGGTGCAATGGTCGACATTGTTGGTGCCGAAACCCTGACGGATGAATTTCTGGAAGAGATAGGCTTCCTCGTTCGATCCCTTGGCTGATCCAAATCCGGCAATCCCGGCCCCACCCTTGGCAGCGTGGGAGGCTTTCAGACCATTGGCAGCCCGGTCCAGCGCCTCTTCCCACGTGGCTTCGCGGAACACGTCAAACCGGTCTTCCCACTTGAGACCTGCGTTGGCATTCTTCGGCGCATCGTCGCGGCGGACCAGCGGCTTGGTCAGGCGTTCAGGATTTGAGACATAGTCAAAGCCGAAACGGCCCTTTACGCAAAGCCGGTTTTCATTCGCCGGACCATCCCGGCCTTCCACTTGAACGATCTTGCCGTCCTTGACCTTTACGGACGTCAAGCAGCCAACGCCGCAGAACGGGCAGACACTGTCGATGCTCTCTTCTGCATAGACCGTACGGACTTTTGCCGCCTCGTCCAGCAGGCTCTTTTCCATCAACGCACCAGTCGGGCAGGCCGATATGCACTCGCCGCAAGCCACACAGGAGCTGAGACCCATCGGGTCCATCAAGTCAAAGACCGGTATCGTATGGGATCCGCGGTCAGCCATGCCGATCACGTCATTGACCTGGACTTCCCGGCAGGCCCGTTCGCAGAGATTACAGGCGATGCAGGCATCCAGATTGACTGCGATCGCAGGGTGGGAGATGTCCTGCGCCGGTTTTCCGCAAGCTGCATACCGGCTTTCCGTGACACCGACCCGGTCGGACCATTTCCAGAAATCGCTCTCCGGGTCCGGATGCTGGTCGCGGGACGGCTGGTCGGCCATCAGGAGTTCGAACACCATCTCGCGGGCCTTTTCTGCCCGCTCGGTCGCCGTGTTGACGACCATCCCCTCGGACGGGGTTCGCACACAGGACGCCGTCAAAGTGCGTTCGCCCTGAACGTCGACCATGCAGGCGCGGCAATTTCCATCAGAGCGATAACCCGGCGCATCCTTGTGGCACAAATGCGGAATGGCAACGCCTTCGCGCTTGGCCACCTGCCAGATGGTTTCGCCTTCGCTTGCCGAGACTTCACGGCCATCGAGAGTGAATTTGATTTCGGAGCTCATCGGTCAAACTCCTCGGGGAAGAACTTCAGGACGGATGCGACGGGATTGCTGGCAGCCTGCCCGAGCCCGCAAATGGACGCAGAGCGCATGACAGCATCAAGATCGGCGATTTTCTCCTTGTCCCAGCTCGGGTCTTTCAAAAGGCCAACCATCTTTTCGGTGCCCGAACGACATGGCGTGCATTGCCCGCAGCTTTCATGCTTGAAGAACTGCATCAGGTTAAGGGCGACATCGCGCATGTTATCCTTGTCCGAGAAAACCACGATGGCGTGGCTGCCGATGAAACAGCCATGCTTGTCGAGCGTGCCAAAGTCCAATGGTTCGTCGGCAAGGGAAGCTGGCAAGATTCCTCCCGAAGCGCCGCCAGGCAGGTAGCCCTTGAAATTGTGGCCTTCTTCCATACCGCCGCAGAACTCAGTGAGCAGCTCGTTAATGGTGACCCCGGCAGGGGCTAGCTTTACGCCCGGCTCCTTCACACGGCCTGACACCGAGAACGACCGGAACCCTTTGTGACCGCGCCGCCCCTGATTTGCGAACCAGTCAGACCCCTTTTCCAGAATGTCGCGAATCCAGAACAGGGTCTCTACGTTGTGGTTGAGGGTTGGGCGTCCGAAGAGGCCTACTTGCGCAATGAAGGGGGGACGGTGGCGCGGCAGGCCGCGCTTGCCTTCTATCGACTCGATCATCGCGCTTTCCTCGCCGCAGATATAGGCGCCAGCGCCACGGCGGAGATCGAAATCGATGGTCGTGATGATACCTGCGTCCCGAAGCGCTGAAATTTCCCGCTTCAGGATTTCCAGAATCGCCGGATACTCATCGCGCATGTAGAGATAAATGCGCTCGACACCGACAGCGTGAGCGGCAATCAGCGCGCCTTCAAGCAACCGATGCGGGTCGCGCTCCAGATGAAACCGGTCCTTGAAGGTTCCCGGTTCCCCTTCATCGCCATTGATGGTGAGGTATTTCGGCCCCGGCAGATCGTTGACAATCTTCCATTTCGTGCCAGTTGGAAAACCCGCACCGCCAAGGCCGCGGAGGCCGGCCGCAAGAAGCTGATCCGCGATGTCCAGCGCCCCGACCTTGCCGGAGCGCACATCCTCCAGCTTCTGGTAGCCGCCGTCTTTCCGGTAAGCTTCAAGGTCCACACAGGCCGGGATTTCCGCTTCGCTTGCCCCTTCAAAGACAGCAGCTTTCACGGAGAGTTCGCTGGCATTATCGACAGCGCGTTTTCCGACCTGCACGGCAGGCGCCGACGCACAACGCCCAATGCACGGCACTTTCTGGATGCGGATCTTGGCGGGATCCAGCGTCTCACCCAGCACCTTTGCCAGAGCATCTGCGCCTTTCAGGGAACAGGTTACGCTGTCACACACACGGATCGTCAGCGGGGCGGGAGCGGCTTCGCCTTCCTTCACGATGTCAAAGTGGTGGTAGAAGCTGGCGACTTCATAAACCTCCGCCTGAGACAGGCGCATTTCGTCTGCAAGTGCCCTGAGATGGGCAGCCGAGAGATGACCGTAGGCATCCTGAATCTTGTGAAGATGCTCGATCAGAAGATCGCGACGTCGCGGCTCGTCCTTGAGCAGCTTTCGTACTTCTTCCAGCGCCACATCGTCTAGCTGACGACCCTTGGGCTGGGACGGCTTTCTGGAAAGCCCCTTGCCGAATGTCATATTGTTCTCTCTGGCTGGCGATTTTTCCAACCAGATAAAGACGTTACGTCACACAAGGGCAAATCGTGATTGCCAATGACGTAATAAGCCCAGCAAATCAACCAAGCGTATTCTTGGCAAGGAAATCGACAAGTGCCCGGGTCACCGGCAGCATCGGATCGCGGTCCGCGACAGCAAGCCCGATGAAGCTCTTGTGAACCGGAGCAACCAGATCCCACACACCCAGATCATCCGTCAGACCGGCATCTATCTGGACACGGGGCAAGATGGTGGCAAAGGCGTGTCGGCGCACAAGCGCGAAAAGCGCGTTGAAACTGTTGGCTTCGAACCGCGGCTCCGGGGAACATCCAACAGTGTTGAACACCTGATCAATGATCCGCCGGTTCTGCATGTCCTCAGTCAAAAGGCAGAGCGGCAGTTTGGCCGCGTCTTCCCATGTCATCAGTCCTGCGCCCCGGCCAACCACCTCCGGTCGGGCCACCAGACAATAGGTCTCTTCAAAGAGCGGGATAATGCTGCCCACCTTCTTGGTGGGCGCCTCGTGATACGTGATCGCGGCATCCAGCGAAAAGTCGACTATTCCCGCATCCAGTGCCTTTGAGGACATGGACAGGACCTGAACCTTCACATTGGGATAGCGACTGACGAACGCTCCGCTGAGCTGACCGGCATATGGTGTTGCAGACGGGACGACCCCCAATCGCAGGATTCCCTTCGGTCCTTCGACGTCATCCTTCAGGTCCTGAACAAGACCGGAGCAATCGGACAGGATACGCCGCGCCCATTCCAGCGCCTTTTCCCCTTCCGGAGTAAAGCCTTCAAAACGTTTGCCGCGAAAGATGAGCGGCGTATCCAGTGCCGTTTCCAGCCTGCGAATGCGGGATGACAGGGCTGGCTGGGAAAGCGCACAGGCCTCCGCGGCCCGTGCAAAATGCCTGTGCTCGGCCAGAGCAACAAGCAGCCGCAAATCGATCAGGTCATAGGGAGGCAAGCGTTCCATCAGGTCACATCGCGTCCTTGCTCAACCCCACTGCCAATAGTCGCTGCTTTCCTTGCCATAGAAGCGGGCCAGCACCATCTTGTGAACCTCGGACGCCCCATCCACCAGCTTCGCGGCACGGGCATAACGATAGACCCATTCAAGAATTGTGTCGGTCGAATACCCTCTCGCTCCATTCAATTGGATAGCGGTATCGACGGCCTTGAACAGCGTGTCCGCGACATGGATTTTCGCGGATGAGACTTCCTTGCGTGCCCGATCGCCCTGATCAAGTTTCCAGGCTGCGTGCATGGTCAGCAGGCGTCCAATCTGAATGTCATGCGCTACTTCGCCAAGGGTGAGCTGAACCGATTCCCGGTCCGCCAGCTTGATGCCAAACCCTTCACGACTTGAGACGTAATCCTGCGCGATTTCCATGCAGCGTTTTGAGAGACCGAGCCAGCGCATGCAGTGTGTCAGGCGCGCCGGACCCAGACGAATTTGGGTCAGGCGCAAGCCGTCCCCAATCTCCATGAGTCGGTCCTCATCCGGGATTTCAAGCCCGTCGAATTCCAGTTCACACACGCCGCCATGCTCGTCCGGGCCCATATTTCCGATCCGACGCACGATCCGCCATCCGGGGCTGTCTGCATGAAACAGAAAAGCCGTCAAATGTCGGCGTTTTTCCTCCGGATCCGGGTCGGTTCTGGCCATGAGAATGAAGTGCTTCGCGACTGCGGCGCCGGAGATGTACCATTTACGGCCATGGACCTTCCAGACATCGCCATGTCGCTCGGCTCGTGTCTGGATCATGCCAGGATCCGACCCACCGCCTGGGTGCGGCTCCGTCATCGCAAAGGACGAATTGACCTTGCCATCGATAATCGGCTGAAGCCATTTGGCTTTTTGTGCTTCGCTCGCCACCATCTCAAGACAGCGCATATTGCCGTCGTCCGGAGCGGCGCAATTGAAGACGGCGGGTCCAAAGATGGAGCGATTGGCTTCTTCGTAGAAAACCGCCTGCTCGACCATGGTCAGGCCCAGTCCGCCACGGCCCTCCGGCATTTGTGGTGCCCAAAGGCCTGCTGCTCTTGCTTTTTCCCGCAAGGTATCGCGCAGGTCCATGCGGATGTTTTCGAACTCGTTATAGGATGCAGGGTCCGCTTCCAGAGGCAGGACATGTTCGGCCACGAAACTGCGCACACGTTGGCGCAAGTCTTCTGCGCGCTGCGAAAGAGTGAAGTCCATGTCAGCCTCCCTTACATGGATGAAACCAGATGCCCGCCATCAACCGGAATGATTGTCCCCGTCATATAGCGGGAGGCATCGCTTGCGAGCAGCAGAAACGGGCCATCAAGTTCTTCGTAATTCCCGATCCGGCGCATCGGGATGCGGCTGATCATCTTCCGGCCGTTTTCGGTTTCGAAAAAACCGGCATTGATCTCGGTCTCGAAATAGCCGGGAGCCAGCGCGTTGACGCGGATGTTGTGGCGCGCCAGATCAAGTGCAAGCGCCTTGGTCATCTGCACGACCCCGGCCTTGGAGACGCAATAGGCGGCAACCCCGGATGCCACCCGCTCGCCGAGGACGGACGCAGTGTTGATGATCGAACCGGGTGTATCGCTCTGCCGCCAGTACCTGCCGCAGGCAACGGCCATCAGCCAGACACCGCGCAGATTGACATCCATCACCGCGTCAAAGTCTGCAGCGGTCTGGTTCAACGGCGAGCCGTCTCGGGCGGTGCCGGCATTGTTGACCAGCACATCCAGTCCGCCCAATGCGGTGGCCGCCTCGGTGACACAGGTGTTGATGGAGGTTTCATCGGTGACATCCAGGGTGTGGATGGAGACAGCTTCCGCCCCGGCTGCCTCAAGATCCCTGGCGAGCGCTGCAAGACGATCGGCGCGCCGTGCGGCGATGGCAACGGAAGCGCCGCTAGCTGCACAGACATGTGCAAAGTGAGCCCCAAGGCCGCTCGATGCACCTGTTATGAGTATCCGCTTGCCCGTAAGGTCAAATGTCACACCGGTCCTCCCAAACCTTTTCAGGATGGCAGGACAATTTGGACGTCAAGTCAAGCTGTTAGATGAGAAAAGGCTTGCACCACCGCCTCATAGACAGGGCGCTTGAAGGGCACGATCAGGCCGGGAAGGTTTTCCGCCCGCTCCCAACGCCACTCGCCGAATTCGGCAGAATGCCCATCTGGTGGGTTCAGAATATCGACTTCACTGTCGTTTCCTTCAAATCGAAGGGCGTACCAGCGCTGTGCCTGACCGCAATGTTTTCCCTTTCGGGATTTTGCCGCAACTTCAGGGGGGTAATCGTAGGCAAACCACTGAGGGGCAGCCTCCAGAAGAGAGACCGATTTTACGGACGTTTCTTCGTAGAGTTCCCGGAACGCGGCCTCTTGTGGATCTTCATCCTTGTCGATCCCGCCCTGAGGCATCTGCCATGAATATTCGTAGGCAGACTCTCCGCTGCCGTCATCGCGCTTTCCGATCCAGACAAGTCCGTCGCGGTTTATCAGGAAAACACCGACGCAGGGGCGGTAGCTCCGCTCTCCTATACCTTTGGGAAAGTCAGGTCCGAGCCAATCACTACTCACGTCAAATCTACCTGTCGATTGTTGCGCTGATGGGGACCAGCAACAGGCCCCGCTCTTCAAGTCCCTGCGCCCATCGCTCGATCTGGCGAACGGTGACCGGCAGCGCCGAGCCGGTGGCAACGGCTATACCACGCGCACGGGCAAGACCTTCAAGCTGAAGAAGCTTGGCATTGATTTCATCTTCACGGGGAACGGCATCCAGCACGACATCCACACCGCTGAACGGCGTCTTTGTTTCCGACGCGATCTCCCCGGCAACCGAACGGGAAGACCCGCCGTTGTCGACAAACATCAGACCGCGATCCCGCAATCCTTCCATGAACAGCTGCAGGGAGGTGCGAGTGGAGGTAAAGCGTGCGCCCATGTCAGGCATGATGCCCACGTAATTCGTGATGCGCGTCATGATCCAGGCCAGTCGCTCGGTCAGTTCTGTCGGAGACAGGCTCACAAGCAAGGTATGCGGGCCCGGATCATTATCCGGATAATCAAACGGCTCCATGGGAACCGACAGCAGCAACTCATGCCCTTTCGAACGGGCATCCTGCATCCAGCGATCAAGATCGGCGCCGTATGGGCTGAACCCGAGCGTTACATCGACCGGCAGGCGATCAATCACGTTTTGCGTACCGGCCTCACTCAATCCGAGGCCGTTGATTACAACAGCGATTTTCGGGATCGAGGAAAAGTCGGTTTCAAACGGTCTGGCATAGGCATCAAGCGGACGGACGCCTTCTGAATCCACTCTCGGAAGGAACCCATAGCCCGAGCGCTCCATGACGCGGGGGTCCGGATAGTTGGATAACCCGTTCCCGGCCTGCTGCAGAGCAGTCTGATCGATCAGATTGTAGCGGGGGCCAAGATCAACCCCTCCCCGATTTCGCCGTTCACTTGGCGCGCCTGCTCCATCCAGAGCCGGCCTGATCTCGACAACTTCAATATCGCGGGTCGCAAGACCGTCATTGGAAATACTCAGCGGAACGACAGCTTTCGGTTCCCCGCCCAGAGGATCTTCGACAACGCCCATCCAGATCAGCCCGGTGGTTACAACAACCGAAATGATGCCGACCCCGATCAAACCGAAAGGGAGGCGCAGAAATCGGCGTTTTCCGAGGCCTAGTGGAGCTGAGAGATCTTCATTCGCCATGGCGTAAAAGGGCGTCCTGCGTCTGCTGCAACTGCAGCTATCTGAGTCAATTCGAATATGAAACGCATACTGGAAAGCCGCACCGGGGGTCCGGCGCGGCTTTCATGATCCCAATCAGTTGGGGACTGCCGTTGCGCCATCCGCGAGAGGCGGAAATGCGCTGTTCACCTGCACACCGCGCAACAGATCAAGCGCGAGCTGCAACTGCTTGTCTTCAGCCGGATCAGCCGGGACATAGGCCTGGCTACCGGATTCTTCCTTGCCTTCGGCAGCATCTTCACCTTCCAGGTGACCACGAAGACCGGCCTCTCCCTTGGTTTCGGCGCGGCCGATCAGTTCTTCAGGCAGATCCTGCAGAACCTCGATGTCCGGCGTAATGCCCTTGGCCTGGATCGATGTTCCAGACGGGGTGTAGTAGCGCGCGGTGGTCAGGCGGATCGCGCCGTTCGCTCCCAGCGGGATGATCGTCTGGACGGAACCCTTACCGAAGGACCGGGTACCGAGAATGGTTGCCCTGCGGTGATCCTGAAGTGCACCCGCAACAATTTCGGACGCGGAGGCAGAACCGCCGTTCACCAGAACGATAACTGGCTTGCCATCCGTGAGGTCGCCGCCACGTGCGTTGTAACGCTGGGTTTCGTCAGCATTGCGCCCGCGCGTGGAAACGATTTCGCCACGATCGAGGAAGGCATCAGACACTGCAATGGCTTGATCGAGCAACCCACCCGGATTGTTGCGCAGGTCGATGATGTAGCCCTTGAGGTCCTTGCCGATATTCTTGCTGGTTTCCTCGATACCGTTCTTCAAGCCGTCGAAGGTCTGCTCGTTGAACTGGGTCACGCGGACATAGCCGACATCGCCTTCCTCACGCCAGCGAACCGAACGGATGCGGATGATGTCGCGGGTGATCTTGATCTCGATCGGGTCTGCAGCGCCAGCCCGGCGAACCGTGATGATGATGTCCGTATTGACCGGGCCACGCATCTTTTCAACGGCCTGATTGAGCGTCAGACCCTGCACCTGCTCACCATCAATATAGGTGATCAGATCGCCAGCCAGAACGCCCGCCTTGGCTGCAGGTGTCTCATCGATCGGAGACACGACCTTCACCAGTCCGTCTTCCATGGTGACTTCGATACCAAGTCCCCCGAACTCGCCACGGGTCTGCACCTGCATGTCGCGGAAGCTTTTCGGAGACATGTAGCTTGAGTGCGGATCGAGCGACGTCAGCATGCCATTGATGGCGCTTTCGATGAGCTCTGCGTCGTCTGGAACCTCGACATAGTCGGAGCGCACACGTTCAAACACATCACCAAACAGGTTCAATTGCCTGTAGGTGTCGGATTGGGCTGCATTAGCCGCGTCGGATACGCGGAAGGGAATTTGTGACAGTGTCGTGACTGCTACAGCCCCGATCAGGGTGCCGGCGAGCAGCAGGGAAGCTTTCCGTATCATCCGCGTGCCTTTTCTTTTTCAGTGCTTTCCCACCACGGGGCAGGATCAATTGCACGTCCGTCTTTCCGAAATTCTACATATAGGACGGGCTGAGTGGAACCCAACCCAATAGTCGATGCGCTCGCCCACTTGGTTGTCCCCATGACACCAACAGGCTCACCCGCCAGAACAAATTGACCAAGCTCTGCATCTATCCGGTCCATACCGGCCAGAAGCACATGGTATCCATCGCCCATATTCAGGATCAAGAGCTGGCCAAAGGACCGAAAAGGTCCGGCATAAACAACCCATCCATCGGCAGGTGACGTTACCGTCGATCCTACACGGCTGGAAATGGATTGTCCTTCAGTCAAGTTCCCGAATTCGTCTTCTTCACCATAATCACGCAAAAGTGCGCCGGAAACCGGGAAAGGAAGCTTTCCTTGCACGTCCACAAAGGCAACTGCCGGAGCGAGCCGACCTGCATCGCTGAAGGGATTCGCCATGTCTGCGGGCGTGTTCGCCTTGTTGAGCGCAGCCAGTCGCGCCTCTTCGGCGGCCTTCTGCGCGCTGGCGATTTCCTTTTCCAGGTCCGAAATCAGCTCCTTGAGGCTTGCTGCTTTCTCGGCGAGTTCCTGCGCCTTCTGCTTTTCCGCAGCAAGGTTCTGCGCCGTTGCTTCGCGCTCCTTGCGCTTTGCGCTGAGCAGCAGCTCAAGCCGGGACTGCTCTTCCACAAGACGAAGGGCATCACCACGCAGCCGATCCTTTTCGGCAGCGATGCTTGTGCGAAGCCGGCTGAGTTCGGCCAGATCTGCTGCCAACGCTTCTGTCTCCAGCTTCAATTCCGGCATGACGGCATTGAGGAGGATGGCAGTGCGGACCGCAGAAAGAGCGTCATCGGGACGAACTGCCAGAGCGGGCGGAGGGCGGCGGCCGAGTTTCTGCAACCCGGCAAGCACTTCGGCAAGAACGCCTCTGCGCGCATTGAGAGACTGACGGATCGCATCCTCATTTTCTCCCAACGTGCCAAGTCGGCGCTCCGTGTCGGTCAGGTCAGTCTCGATCCGCTTGACGCTGTCTGCGGTGCTGATGATGCGCGCATTCAACGTTTCACGGTCACGGTCTATCAGCGCGATTTCCCGCTCGATGGTGCCCTGCGCATCCGTCGACAGTTCAATATCGCGTGATAGCGCGGCAAGTTCCGCTTCCCGAGCCTGTTTTCTGATCTCTGCCTTGGCCGCATCTGATTCGGATTCCGGAGCCACATCCGGCACTTCGAGCACTTCCGTTGCCGCTGCCGTTCTTTGCCCCACGGCAAAAATCGGTATGGCGGCACACAGGACAAGCGGCAATGCCCGGGATAGCCACCGGTTCTTCATGCCCTTGCTGATGCGATGCTCGTGATTCATACCGAATTTATGGCGCACCAAAATTAACGAAGCGTTTACCATATCCGAGGCTATCGGCCTTCGTCGTGGAGAACGATACCGACAGCCCGCAAACAAAGCGGTTTCCAATGATTTTGTGCGGGGGGATTACGGCGAAAGGCAGGCAGTTCGCCCGGCGCATTCAGCTCCGGTGGTAAGGGTGCCCGGAACGAATGGTAATTGCGCGGTAAATCTGTTCGGTAAGCAGGATGCGAACGAGTTGATGCGGCCATGTCATTGCCCCCATGGCGAGTTTCAGGTCCGCCCTCTGCAGGACCTCCTCGCCATGCCCGTCCGCGCCGCCGATAACAAAAACGATTTCGCCGACCCCTTCATCAACCCACGAAAAGACCTTTTCACTAAAGCTTTCGCTCGACAGTGATTTCCCGTTCTCGTCGAGAACAACGAGACGCGCGCGCGCATCGAGTTGGGACAGAAGGTTTGCGGCTTCTTCGCGCTTGCGATCTGCCGCTCGACCAGCCCGGCTTTCGGGAAGCTCCAGAAGGGTGACGTCCCCTACCCCGATCGGGCGACCGGCCTTGCGGGCCCGGTCGATGTAGCGGTCAAAAAGGTCTTTTTCGGCACCGGCCTTCAAGCGTCCGATGCATCCGATTTTCAGGCGCATTTCCTACCGCCCGGCCGGATGGCCGGGTCCAAGCTTGGCTCTCGCGGGCATCAACAGGTCCGCAGACCTGCCCTGCCTGGTTCAGCCTATAAACTGCGGTGCCTGTTCTTCCTCGGGCGCCCACATCTTTTCAAGATTGTAGAAGCCGCGCACCTCCGGACGGAAGATGTGTACGATCACATCTCCGGCGTCGATGAGAACCCAGTCACATGCTGATTGGCCTTCAACGGTTGCAGAACGAACCCCAGCGCTTTTCAAGTCGCGCAGGAGATGGTCCGCAATCGCACCGACGTGACGATGGGAGCGACCGGACACGATCACCATGTGATCGGCCAGGGAGCTTTTTCCAGCGATGTCGAGGGTAACGATTTCCTCTGCTTTGGAGCCGTCAAGGCTGGAGAGGACCGTATCGAGCAGATCAGCCGCAAGTTCGCTTACGGTTGCCTGATGAGGAGCGGACATTGAAGCCCCCTCACTTTCAAAGGTCATGGTCAGTGGAATCGCCTTTCGCTTTCATGTCCGTTCTGTCTCCTGTCACCTGTTCTCCGGAATTTTGGAGCCTGGAACAGGGACAAAACCGGTTGACCGTACCTCGACCGCACAGCCTGCGGTCGCATTCATGATACCTCGCTTACCTTGGCATTTTCAAGACAAGCAGTATTCGCAATGGTTTTCCGTCCCCTGACGGATGCCTCAGCTGCGCCGTAATGCAGTCGATGAGGTCTCGTCAAGCGGCGCGTGCAGAAAAGTCCAGGCCGGCGGCATCAGATCCGGCAAAAGGGCAGCGTCTTTCTCCGGAAGACGGCAGGACCCAAAGGCTCGGGCCATGGGCGCCGACAGAACCGAGAGCGTTGCTCCGGGGCGATTGACCACCGCCACCGGCACCTGCGCAAGGATCGAGCGCCAATCCTGCCAGCGATGGAAAGTGGCCAGATTGTCTGCTCCCATGAGCCAGACAAAACGCAGGTTCGGCCGTTTCGCCTTCAGCATGTCCACGGTCCGCGCCGTATAGGGCGACCCAAGCACTTGCTCATAGGCTGTTACCCTCATGTGCGGGCCACTTGCCAGCGTTGAAGTCATCTCCAAGCGATGTGCCAGCGGCGCAAGATGGGAATGGTCCTTGAGCGGATTACCCGGTGTGACCAGCCACCAGACCTGATCCAGAGCCAGACGCTTGCGCGCTGTCTCGGCAACCAGCAGATGCCCGGAATGGGGAGGATTGAAAGACCCGCCGAACAGGCCGATCCGGTTTCCCGCTTCGGCATGTGGCAACGTCAACCAGGCCTGGTCCACGCTCTCCGAGACGAAGGAAAGTGTCATGGGCGCGTTTGTCCAGAGCCACGCACCTTGTATTTGAAGCTGGTCAGCTGCTCGACACCCACCGGACCGCGGGCATGCATGCGGCCCGTGGCAATGCCGATTTCAGCCCCCATGCCGAATTCGCCGCCGTCTGCAAACTGTGTCGATGCGTTGTGCAGGACAATCGCCGAATCCACCTCGTTCAGGAAGGTTTCAGCCGCTGCCGGATCTTCGGTGATGATACAGTCGGTGTGGCTGGAGCTGTAACGAGCGATATGGTCCATGGCCTCATCGAGGCCGGAGACCACCTTTACCGACAGGATCTTGTCCAGATATTCGGTCGTCCAGTCCTCATCGGTCGCCGCCTCGATGCCGTTTCCGACAGTTTGGGTCCGAGCATCGCCCCGAATGCAGCAGTCCTTTTCCTGAAGAGCAGCCATAAGCTCCGGCAGGAAGCTGTCTGCAAGGCTTTCATCCACCAGCAAGGTCTCCAGCGCACCGCAGATCCCGGTGCGACGCAGCTTGGAATTCAGGACAATGTCCCTCGCCTTGGAAAGGTCTGCCGCCTTGTCGATGAAAATATGCACCAGCCCTTCAAGGTGGGCAAAGACCGGCACCCGAGCTTCCGTTTGCACACGGGCCACCAGGCTCTTGCCACCGCGCGGGACAATCACATCGAGATTGCCTTCAAGGCCCTTCAGCATTTCGCCAACGGCAGCACGGTCGGCAATCGGCACGATCTGGATCGCGTCTCCCGGCAGACCGGCTTGCTCAAGCCCCTTCTGCAAGGCCGCATGGATTGCACGATTGGAATTGATCGTATCCGACCCGCCGCGCAGGATCACCGCATTGCCTGCCTTGAGGCACAAGGCGCCAGCATCCGCGGTAACGTTCGGGCGACTTTCGTAAATCACGCCGATCACGCCAAGTGGTGTGCGGACACGTTCGATATGCAAGCCATTGGGGCGATCCCATCCTGCAATCACGGTTCCAACCGGATCATCCAGTTCGGCAATATCTTCAAGCGCCTTGGCAATAGCTTCGACACGCTCCTTCGTCAGTGTGCCACGGTCGAGGAAGGCATCCGTCTGGCCATTCGCGCGCATGGTTTCAAGATCGATGGCATTGGCAGCCAGAATGTCTGGCGTGGCGGCCCGCATGGCAGAGGCCATGTTTTTTAAGGCCGCGTTCTTGGCTTCAGTTGGGGCAGTGGCAAGTGTCCGGGTCGCGGCCCGGGCACGACGACCCAGCTCCGCCATCAACTCCGTCACGTCTACTGCTTCAACCTTGTCCAACATTGCCCTCAGTCCCGTTTTTTCGACCCGTCCCGTCGAACCCTAAGCCAATAACGCATCTTCCACCGCCAGATCATCGCGGTGGATCATTTCCGCCCGGCCCGGATAGCCGACGATCGTCTCGATCTCCCGGCTGTTCCGTCCTGCGATCAGCACAGCTTCCGATTGATCATAGGCAATCAGACCGCGGCCAATCAGACCGCCATCCGGCCCACGAAGGGTCACCGCATCGCCGCGCCCGAACTGGCCGTCAACCCGAGTTACACCGGCTGGCAGCAGGCTCTTGCCCGACAGCAGGGCCTTGACGGCCCCCTGATCCAGATGAATTTCGCCCTTGAGCTCCAGATGTCCGCCAATCCACGCCTTGCGGGCACTTGCCGGAGAGGCCAGCGCCGGGAACCAGGTACATCTTGCGCCTTCGTCCAGACGCTTCAGCGGGTTAAGCGCCTTGCCGCTGGTGATGACCATGGAGGTGCCAGCGGAGGTGGCGATCTTGCCAGCCTCGATCTTCGTTTTCATACCACCGCGAGACAGCTCCGATCCGGCACTGCCGGCCATGGATTCAATCTCGCGGGTAATGCGCGGAACTTCAGGAAGGAAAATCGCGTCCGGATTATCTGCCGGTGGCGCCGTATAGAGGCCATCGATATCAGACAGCAGAACAAGGCAGTCCGCGCTTGCCATTGTCGCAACGCGCGCTGCCAGACGATCATTGTCGCCATAGCGGATTTCAGAGGTCGCGACCGTATCATTCTCGTTGACGATCGGCACCGCTCCCATGCGCAGCAAGGTGCCGATGGTTGCGCGCGCATTGAGGTAACGACGGCGCTCTTCCGTGTCACCGAGGGTCAGAAGAATCTGACCGGCCTTCTTGCCGTGGCCCGCAAGTGCCTCGGAATAGGCTTGCGCCAATGCAATCTGGCCAACGGATGCCGCCGCCTGACTGTCTTCAAGCTTCAAAGGCCCGGAAGGCAATCCCAGAATTCCCCGTCCAAGCGCGATCGAGCCGGAAGAGACAATGAGCATTTCCGAACCACTCTCGGCCAGAGACACGACATCGTCCACGAGGGCCTGAAGCCACTCGCGCTTTAATGATCCTTTCTCGACCAGAAGCGCAGAGCCGATCTTGACCACAATGCGGTCATGTCCGCGCAAGCGACGAGCGCTACTCATTACGGATGCCATCCCTCTTCCTGTTGCGAAGGCACCTGATTGGCAGCATCTTCCTTGTCCTTGTCAATGGCGCGGACAATCATCCGAAGGGCCGTATCGACATTCCGACGGCTTGCCGAAGACAGGATCAGGGGCTTTTGCCCGCAAGCAGCTTCAAGGGCTGCGGCCTTTTCCGTGATGACGTCATCGGTCAAGGCATCACATTTCGACAGGGCGACGATTTCCGGCTTGTCCGTCAGGCCATTGCCATAGGCAGCCAGCTCGCCGCGCACCACACGGTAAGCTTCACCCGGATCATCCTGATTGGACCCGTCGACCAGATGAAGCAGCACGCGTGTGCGTTCCACGTGACCGAGGAAGCGGTCGCCAAGGCCTGTGCCTTCATGCGCGCCTTCGATCAAGCCCGGAATATCGGCCATTGCAAAGCTGTTATTGTCGATCTGCACGATACCGAGATTCGGGTGCAGCGTCGTGAAGGGATAGTCGGCAATCTTCGGCTTTGCCGCAGACACCGTTGCAAGGAAGGTCGATTTGCCTGCATTCGGCAAACCAACAAGCCCCGCATCGGCGATCAGCTTCAGCCGCAGCCAGATCCACTTTTCCTCGCCTTCAAGACCCGGGTTTGCCCGGCGCGGCGCCTGATTGACCGAGGACTTGAAGTGGGCATTGCCGAAGCCGCCATTGCCGCCCTTGAGCAGCTTGACCTGCTGCCCCAGTTCGGTGAGGTCTGCAATGATCGTGTCGTTGTCTTCCTCAAGGATCTGGGTCCCGACCGGCACCTTGAGGATGACATCCTCGCCATCCGCCCCGGTGCGGTTCTTGCCCATGCCGTGGATCCCGGTCCCGGCCTTGAAATGCTGCTTGTATCGATAATCAATCAGAGTGTTGAGGCCATCGACACATTCGATGATCACATCCCCGCCACGACCTCCGTCGCCGCCGTCCGGTCCACCGTACTCGATATATTTCTCGCGCCGGAAGGATACACAGCCTGCGCCGCCGTTGCCCGATCGCACGTAGATCTTGGCCTGGTCGAGGAATTTCATCTTATTGTCTTTCCAGTCGTCCCTACGCCACCTTGAGCGCCGAGAACGTATTCCGTGTGAGCTTCATCACGATGTCGGGTACAAAATCACCGCGCGCCAAGCTCATGCTTGCGCTGCGGCCAATCATTTCAAAGCCGCACTTGGTCAGCACATTGATCGAATTCTCGTTCTCTTCCATTGCCGTACCAAAGACCATCTCATGGTCTGTGGTCTGGAAGAGCCAGTCAATCGCTGCGGCCACGGCCTCGCTTATGAACCCCTGCCCCCAAAAAGGACGGCCAAGCCAATACCCGATATCGGGTGTTTCATGCAATGCCTTGAAGGACACGGCACCAATCATTTGGCCCTTATAGTCAATATGAAACACGAGTTCGGGCGCAGTGGAGGGCTTTTCCCACCACTCCATCACCTGCCGAAGGCGTTTCTTTCCCGCCTCCATGTCGTAAGGATAGGGTACCTGGGCAAGCATCCTGGAGACTTCAAAGTCACCAAGCCACTCTTCGTACTTTTGAATGTCGGACGCCTTCGGCTGGCGCAAGACCAACCGCTCCGTCCTGATTTGCACGTTTGTCATGCCACTGCCCTTTGCATGTCAAAATCATTGCGCGTCAAACACACGACAACATTGTCAATTTTACGATCCAGCGCTCTGGAGTAGCGCTGCGTCTTGCCGAACGGCTTGAAACCGAGTTTTCTCAACAGCCCGCGCGACGCCTTGTTGTCCTCGAAGACACGGGCTGCGATGGCATCACATGTATGGTTTTCAAATCCCCATTCAACCGCAGCCTGCGCCGCTTCACTGCCATAGCCAAAACCCTGGAAAGGCCGACCGAGCCAATATCCGATGGTTGGATGATCAATCCCCTCTCCGGAAAGTTCGCCCGGGACCTCTATCGACACCAACCCGATGAAGATACCGCCGAGGGTGATGGCAAATACCGCCGCATTTGCCGCCGCGCCTTCGCCAAGCACCGACTGAAGAAAGCCCTCGACGGCCCCTTCCTCGTAAGGCCAGGGAAACGACGTCATCCAGCGGGCGACTTCGAAGTCTTTCCCACCAAGTTCGATCATTGCCGCAGCATCCTCCATGCGTATTGGACGAAGGACCAAACGACGTGTCGTGATCCGGGAAAGGGTCATTGCAACCTCCCCCAGGCCTTGAGAGCTCCCCAGACCGGCTTCTCCAGCCCGTATCTTTCAATGGGGACCGACCCTCCCGCCCCAACGGAGCGGATCATGCTCTGGTCCCGATACTGGAAGCCTGACTTGACGAGGACCCGGCGGGACGCGGCATTGGTCACGCGGCAGGCAGCCGTCAGTTCTTCTGTATCGGAATGGGTGAAGGCATGGTCCACAAGCGAGTGAACCGCTTCCGTCGCATAGCCATTGCCCCAGAACGGTTCGCCGATCCAGTAGCCGATATGAACCGGCCCGCCGCCCTCCAGCCGACAATAGCGCGAGAGGCCAATCAGACGTCCCGTCGCCTTGAGGCGGATTGCGAAGGTTGCCGAGCCGCGATGCGCCGCCTCGGCGCGGGTGATCACCGCCTTGGCATCCTGCATCGTGAAGGGATACGGCTGCTGGAGCAGGTTGACCGCAACCTTTCGGTTGTTGGCCAAAAACACCAGATCCGCAATATCGTCCGCGCCCGGCACATCGAGCTTCACGCGAACCGCTTCCTGCGGCAACGGGGCCGCACCCAGACAGCTTTCGTCTAGTAAACCATCACTTTCGACAACCATGTTTTCCTCCAGTCAGGGCTCAAAGCAAAAGGGGAAGACGGCACCCCATCTCCCCCTTGAACTCTGACTGGTCGTGTCGTGCTCTCCGGGGCCTTATGGGGCGCCGGCGAGTTTTCGTGACACGTCGGCGTTACTCCGCTGCTTCCGCTACCGGAAGCACGTTGATAAAGGTTCGGCCGTTGGATTTCGGCTGGAAAGTCACTTTGCCTTCGACGGTTGCGAAGATGGTGTGATCCTTGCCGATGCCAACGCCCGTGCCCGGATGCCACTTCGTGCCGCGCTGACGCGCAATGATGTTGCCCGGAACGACAGCTTCGCCGCCGAACTTCTTGATGCCGAGACGGCGGCCCGCGGAATCGCGACCGTTACGGGATGAACCGCCTGCCTTTTTATGTGCCATGAGGGTACTCCTCGATTATTTCGTTAGCTTCAGCGTTTGAAACGGCGGCTTATTTGCCAGCCAGTTCCTTGGCCTGTTCGATCCAGTTGTCACGCTCGATGCGGCCCTTGAAGTTCAGGACCTCGTCAACGCGGGCGATGTCATCAGCAGAGAAGTTCAGGACCTGCTCATAGGTGGTGATGCCCAGAGCATTCAGCTTCTTCTCCAGAACCGGACCAACGCCGGAGATCTTCTTCAGATCGTCGGCCTTGCCTTCCGGCGCAGTGAAGAGCGGAGCGAGGTCTTCGCCAGCTGCTTCTTCCTTGGCTTCTTCAGCCTTCGGCGCGGCCTTCTTCGGCGCAGCCTTCTTGGCCGGCTTCGCGCCACCGGTCAGGATGTCAGTGACCTTGACGAGGGTGTAGGCCTGACGGTGGCCGTTGCGGCGCCGGGAATTCTGACGGCGGCGCTTCTTGAAAATGATGATCTTGCGGTTGCGACCCTGCTCGACGACCTCAGCCACAACAGTCGCACCTTCAATGGTCGGAGCGCCAATCGTGGTGTCGGTGCCATTGCCAACAACCAGTACTTCGTCGAAAGTTACAGTGGAACCGGCTTCGGCTTCCAGCTTTTCGATCTTCAAAACGTCATCTGCAGCGACGGTGTATTGCTTACCGCCAGTCTTGATTACTGCGAACATGTCTCGCACGTCCTTCTTTTCGTTCTTGCGTTCTTCGGCGCTGCCCTTGGTGAAGGAACAGTCTTTTGTTATCGACCTGATGGTCCGACTTTAGCGATCAGTCCGCTCAGGAGATAAGGGCCTCGAACAGCACAAAAGGCGAGATGTAGCCCATCCCGCCAGTTACAGTCGGGTTCCTTACACCCTACCCCGCGCCCGAGTCAATCTTCTAAACCCGAACACTGCGGAGAAATCCTCCTCACCGTTGACCTGCCGGTAAAACAGCAGCATCCTTGTCGTGTATCAGGCCAATCCGCACCCTTTTCGTGCATTTTTTGCCATTGACCTTTTGCGACAGCTTTCAAGTCTTTCATCTTGGACCTTTGACATGCAGCTCAAACGTTTTCTGATCACCGCCTCTGCGGGGCTTGCCAGCTTTTCAGCCGCTCACGCACAGGGCATTTCCCTGCAGGACGTGATGTCTGGAAGCAAACCCCTTCCCGAGGCGACGATCTATGTCGCAAAAGAAATCATCACGATGGATCCAAACAGACCGCGCGCAGAGGCCGTGGCTGTCATTCGTGGCAAGATCGCCGCTGTTGGATTACGCAGCGAGCTGGAAGCCCTTTCCGGCACCCAGAAATACAGGGTCGATGACACCTTCCGCGACAAGGTCATCATGCCCGGCTTTGTGGAACAACACGTACATCCACTTTTGACATCCCTCATGTTGGTTGCCGATTCAGTCATCGCGATTGAGGACTGGGAAACGGCCAATGGTCCGGCACCTGCCGCCCGCGCGGAAGATGCCTACAAAAATGCCCTGAAAGCTGCACTTGCGCGTTACACGCCTGGCGACAGCGCCTTTCTGACATGGGGCTACCATCACTATTTTCATGGCCCGATGTCCCGTGCGCTGCTGGATGAAATGGCCCCCGACTTTCCGGTCATCGTGTGGCACCGGTCCATGCACGAGATCTATCTGAATAGCCAAGCCATGGAAAAATATGGCGTGACTTCGGAGTATGTTTCCGGCTTCACCGCTTCCCAGACCAAGCAGTCCAATTTCGAGGAGGGCCACTTCTGGGAACAGGGGCTCTTCAAGGTGATCGAGAAAGTCGCCCCTGCCATGGTAACTCCGGAGCGACTGGTAAAGGGGCTGCAATATAGCGAGGATTTCTACCACCGGAACGGGATCACCATTGCCGCTGAACCTGGCGGCGTTCTCTCGCGCGATCTGCAGAATGTGGTGAATTCGGTCTATGGCGATGATGCTACACCCTTCAACCACTATTTCATTCCCGACGGGAAGTCGCTTTTCGGGCTCTATCCGGACGCCCCGGACAAGTTGCTGCTGGAAACGGAGGCCGTGACAAGTTGGGGCAATGGACGGGCGAAGTACCTTCCCAAGCAAGTGAAACTCTTCATGGATGGCGCGATCTACAGTCAGCTGATGCAAATGCGGGACGGTTATACCGATGGGCATCACGGCGAGTGGATCATGGACCCCGAAGTCTTCAATGGCGCTTTCCAGACCTATTGGGATGCAGGATACCAGATCCATATCCACAACAACGGCGACAAGGGCCTGGACGTTCTCCTCGACAATCTGGAAGAAGCCCAACGGCGAAACCCTCGCTATGATCATCGGACAGTTATCGTTCACTACGGCTTTGCCGCCTCGGACCAGATCGTCCGGGCTTCGCGGCTCGGCGCGCTTGTCAGCGCCAATCCCTATTATGTGACCGCGCTTGCAGACAGATACGCGGAGATCGGCATCGGACCTGAGCGCACTGCCCGAATGGTTCCACTGGGCGAGGCGGAACGATTGGGACTGTCCCTATCCTTCCACTCGGACATGCCCATGGCCCCGGCCAAACCGCTGCAGCTTGTCTGGTCCGCTGTGACCCGCTTGACGGCTGATGGCAAGGTGAACGGACCCGATCAGGCCGTTTCCCTCGACACGGCCCTGAAAGCAATCACAATTGATGCGGCCTACTCCATCCAGCTTGAAAGTGAAGTCGGATCGATAACGCCCGGCAAGATGGCGAATTTCACGGTGCTGGACGACAGCCCATACGATGTGGCGCCGGACAAACTGAAGAATATCGGTATCTGGGGCACGGTTCTGGAGGGCCGCGTACAGCCCGTTTCAAGAGCTGCAGGACAGAAAGCCGAAACACCTGCCGCGCTGCCTGCCGATGTTCCGGTTCGGGTGGTCGCCCACGCTGTGGCCCTGCAGGCTGCCCATCGCGGAGACCATGAACCGGCTCTGGGCGACACCCCGCATTAAGGCCGCGGCGGCAACGTATCCACATGGAACCGGGTTATTTCACACTAACCCGGTTCCACCTTCTATAGGTGCGGGTTTTCAGCGTCAGAATACAGTTGAATTTTCTTGCAGCATTTTCCGAAATCGCTCTTGCAGCTGGAAGTTCCCTTGTCTATGTTCCGCGCCACCAAACGACCCGCTTACCCATAAGCGCCGCGGAGAGGTGCCGGAGTGGTCGAACGGGGCGGTCTCGAAAACCGTTGAGCGCGCAAGCGTTCCGAGGGTTCGAATCCCTCTCTCTCCGCCATTTTCTTTTTCAAGAAATTGAATTTGCGAGATAATTTTATCGGGTAGGTTTTCAGCCCATCACTCAGCCCATCAATTGAATTGCATTTC
>NZ_VXDB01000013.1 GCF_008711325.1 Roseibium sediminis | reverse complement strand
GAAATGCAATTCAATTGATGGGCTGAGTGATGGGCTGAAAACCTACCCGATAAAAATATCTCGAAAATACAATGGCTTGAAAAAGAAAATGGCGGACAGAGAGGGATTCGAACCCTCGATACGGTTGCCCGTATACACGCGTTCCAGGCGTGCGCCTTCAGCCACTCGGCCACCTGTCCGTTGAGGCAAAAAGCTTGCCTGCGAGGCCCGCAATATACTCAGGAAAGGTTGGAGTGCAATAGCAACATCATGTTTTTTCAGTTGCGTGGATAAGTTTTCTGCCAGTGCCGAAAACTTCGGCTGAATTCCGTCGAAATCAGCGCGTCAACCACACGCAGGTCTGACGGAATTTTGAATTTTGACTCGCTGGTAAAACGTTAATTTCTGAGTCATAACTCCACTCTGGCCTTTGCAGGTTATTGAAAGCTGTCATCTGCATCTTACGTAGAAGTTCTTCTTCTTGGTCGCTTCGCTTGGGAGGTCAGAGAGTTTCAAGCGGCCGTGAAGCGAGTTGGCTGGTCAGTTCAGATTGAGGTGTCTAAGTACGGACGTTGGTCCGGGAGTAGAGAGTTATGTCGGTAATCAGATTTCTTTTTCGCTCTGGTGGTTATTTCTTCCTGGCAACTGCTGTTATTGCGCTGATCGCAGATGGCAGTTACTCGATCGCCCAGTCTGACTTGATGGCTCGGCCATTCGGCCAGATATGGTTCAGCTACTCTCCCGAAACACTCAATCTTGCTCAGGCTGTCATTCAAAGACATGTCAGCCCGGTTCTCTGGGATCCGATCGTTCAAACCCTGCTGACCTGGCCTGTCTGGGCCGTGACCGGTCCGCTGGCGCTGATCCTGCTCTGGAGCACTGCGCCGCGCCGGACCTCTCGCCCGGTTTGCGCCTGATCCTTCTTTAGGCTGATCGCCTCTTCAAAGCTTGTCACGGCAAACGCAATCTTCCTAAGATGACCCGATGTTTTCAGGTCTCGCGGAGAGGTTGCGCATGTCGTTCATGACGATGCTGAGCAGGAAGTTCGAATTACCGTCACCGAGCGAGGCGCTGCCGGGTCGATTAGAACCTGCAGTCCCCTCTGAAAAGCATGCCTTTCTGGACCGCCCGCTTGCGGAGCCTGTTCCGGCTGGGGGCAACTGGGTGGTGTTGGGCATGGGCAGCTTCTGGGCTGCAGAGCCCCTGTTCTGGGGGTTGCCGGGCGTGCTCATGACTGCAGCCGGTTTTTCCGGCGGTCACACGCCCAACCCGACCTATAACGAAGTCGGCACGGGGCGAACAGGTCATGCGGAAGTGGTGCGTGTCATATATGATCCAGCCCGCTTGTCACTGCGCGCTATTTTGAAAATATTCTGGGAGAAGCACAACCCGACGCAGGGCATGCGGCAGGGAAATGATGTGGGCACCCAGTTCAGGTCCGTGATCCACGTTGCCGATGAGGCGGGTGTTGCAGTCGCGGAAGAGACGCGGCAAGCCTATCAGGACGCTCTGATACAGGCAGGTATAAAGTCGACGATAACGACGGTAATTGCAGCGCGCGACGACTTCTATTTTGCCAATGATTATCACCAGCAATATGCCCTGCGGAATGGGGGGACGGGTAAGATCCTGAAGGGTGTTGGTGTGTTATTTGAGTAGTTGCGTATAAATTATGATAATTATTTTGTATTTAAGATATAAAGCGCCGTATAAAATGACAGTAATTATAAATATATTGTTGTTTATTCTTCATTTCAGGAAGTATTAAGCATAATGATCGAGCCTGTATTCGAAATCGGACAGGCTACATGGCAAATCAAAAACGATCGACTTTATTGGTGCTGGGGTACTTTGCCTTTGCAGGGGTGATGGTTGCGGTCGCACCGCTGTTCCCGCCGCAACACGGGCAGGTCGCCGTTATTCAGGGGCCGTGGAACACGGTCCCGGCTGAAGCCGTCATAGCGCGGGCAGGTGGCAGCATCCTGTCATCCTCCGGCAACGGTCGTATCGCCATTACCCAATCAACAGATCAGGACTTCATTCGGCGTCTTTATGACGAGGGAGCCGGATTTGTTTCGTCTGCGCTGGCTGCTCAGGCATGCATCAGGCTAATCGGCATCACGGGAAAGACTGACAGATGAGTGAAGTGCAAAATACGGAATCGTCCAGTGTTGACCAGCTTAGAAAAGCCTTGTCGCTCTATCTGATTTACCTGATTTGGGCCAATACCCTTCTGGTGATCGCGACTGCCTGGATCGTCGGACATGTATCTGTCCCGATTTTCGCCGGAAGTGCACTTGTCTTGGCGGCTGTTGCAACAGCGACCTGGATGCGGCTTGGAATCCGAAGTGAGACGAGGATGATAAGCGGGATCACGTTGGCTGCACTGGTCTCCCTTTTTGTCGGTGCCCTGTCTACGCCCGATCAGGCAAACTCACTGCAGCTTGATGGTCACATGTATTTCTTCGTGGTCTTTGCAGTTCTGGCTGGTTGGGTCGACTGGCGACCACTGGTTGCCTATGCGGCCTTCGTGGCTCTGCATCATCTGGTCCTGAATTTTGTCTATCCGACCCTGGTATTCCCGAACGGAGCCGACCTGTCCCGGGTTGTGTTCCATGCAGTCGTGGTGGCCGCCCAATTGGGCGCGCTCAGTCTTGCTGTGACACGGCTTGGCGCGTTGATGACCAAGAACGATCAGGCCAAGGAAAACCTTGAGGAAGCGCATCGCAAATCGCTTGCACTGCAGGATGTTGAAGCCCAATCCCGAAAGAAGCAACAGGAGCAGCAAAAGCGGGTCGGCGAGGCAATCGATGCATTTCGGTCTGAAATCGAAGGCCGTCTGGACGCGGTATTTGCGCAAGTGTCGGAAATGCGCAACGCCTCCAGCGATCTAGGAGACGTTGCGGACCTTACTTCCGGACAGGTTCGTCAAGCCTCGCAGGCCTCCGAGCTTGCATCTGCCAATTCCAGTGCCGTGGCTTCCGCTGCAGAGGAACTGTCTCAGGCAATCAACGATGTCTACGGTCAGGTAGGGCAGGCAAAGGATATCGTTGTCACGGCGGCCAGGGGTGCAGAGAAGAGCAACGAAAAGGTTGGCGGGCTAGCAGAGGCCGCCAACCGTATTGGTGAGGTGGTTACCCTTATTCAGGCAATTGCCGAACAGACCAATCTTCTGGCTCTCAATGCAACGATCGAAGCAGCGCGCGCCGGAGAAGCGGGCAAGGGTTTTGCCGTCGTGGCTGCAGAGGTCAAGGATCTCGCCATGCAGACCTCCAAGGCAACAGAGGAAATCGGGTCCCAGATCTCTGCCATTCAGGAGGAAACACGAGAGGTCGTGGACGCCATTGTCTCCATTTCCACCACGATGGAAGAGGTTAGTACCTGCACGAACAAGATCGCGGATTCGATCGAACAGCAGAACGAACTCAATGTGCAGATCACCAGAAATCTCGGTGACACGGTATCCGGTTCGGCTCGCGTCAACGAGAGCATCAACGCTGTTTCCAACGCGATACATCGGACGACAAGTTCAGCCCAGACGGTCTCCAATGCTGCAGAGTTTCTGGAGCGGGAGGCTGGCGAGATGCGCCGGTCAATCGAAGCGTTCCTCACGCAAGTCAAGGCAGCCTGACAAGCACCAACCCGCACACAAGAGCCCCGCGCCCCGCGATCCCGCGCCCGTGTCCTCCAAACATGTGTGCGGGATCGCCCATTCGTGAGCACTGAAACCTTGACCCAAGGTCGCATGGGTGCCATTTGCCGACCCTGAAGTGACAGAACCGGTTCGCAACTGCTGGCTTTCTGTTGCCTGAATGGCGTCGGTGAAGAGATTGAGCGCAACTTGCATGGCTGAAAGGGAGCTGCTTCCGGGCACCGTTCTGTTGGTCGATGCCCTTGAGGCTCGCACAGCAGAACTTTTCGAAGCTCCCCTCCGCATCATTACCTGTCATGACCTCAAAGAGGTGCCTGCAGCCCTGGACGCCGTCGATGCGGCACGGGCGTCGGGTGCTCATGTCGCCGGATATCTCGCCTATGAGCTTGGCTATGCGTTCGAGCCGAAGCTTGCGGATGTCTGGTCGGGAAATGGCGATCCGCTTCTTTGGTTCGGTGTTTATGACCGCGTGACGACGATAAGCTTGCCGGAAGCGCGAAGCCTTTTGCGCGGCTGTTCACAGGACCAACAATCGTCTGTGGGGTTGACCGGTTTTGACATGACGCGCCAGCAGTACGAGGCAGCTTTCGCAAAAGTGCAGGGCCATCTCGCCAAGGGAGAGATTTACCAGGTCAACCTCACGATCCGGGGCAAGATCTCTCACGGGAACAATCCCGAACGCCTTTTTCTCGATCTGCTTCAGCGTCAGCCTGTTGCTCATGCCGCCTTCGTGAAAACGCAAGATCGGGCGATCCTGTCCGTGTCGCCGGAGCTCTTTCTGGAGCGCAGCGGCAAGATGCTAGTGACACGCCCCATGAAAGGCACAGCGGGACGCGGGCGGACGAATGCCGAGGATCGCGCCATCGCCCGTGCACTCTCGACAGACCCCAAGCAGCGTGCGGAAAACACGATGATTGTGGATCTGATGCGCAATGACCTCTCGCGCATCTGCGAACCGGGATCGGTCAAGGTGAGAAGCCTTTGCGAGGTGGAACGCTATCGCACGGTTCACCAGATGACCTCGACAATCGAGGGCGTGTTGGAAGAGGGAGTCCACTTCCCGAAGATCATTGAGCGGTTGTTCCCCTGTGGCTCGATCACGGGCGCTCCCAAGCTCAGCGCGATGCAGATCGCCCGTCGTCTGGAAACTTCGCCGCGCGGTGTCTACACCGGCTCCATCGGCGCAATGAAGCCAAGCGGCGACTTTCGCTTCAATGTGGCGATCAGAACGCTTGATCTGAAGACCGACGGCACCGGTGTTGCGGGAACAGGGTCGGGCGTCGTGTTTGATTCCGGTGCAGGGCCGGAGTTCGACGAATGTGCGCTGAAACTGAAATTCCTCTCTGCCGACATGCCGGAAGTGCAGTTGATCGAGACACTGCTCTACCGACCTGATGAAGGCCTCGCTCTGCTGGAGCGCCATATGGCACGCCTGCAAGCTTCGGCCGATTACTTTGGCTATCCTGTTGAGGAAAAGGACGTTCGCGAACAATTGCGCGTGCATGTCAGCGAGGCAACCGGCCCTCGTCGTGTGCGGCTGCTGCTTGATGCAGATGGCGGCGTGAACATCACGTCGGTTCCGCTCACCGAGGACCAGTCTCCTGCACTTTGGAAAGTCTGCATCGCGGACCAAAATGTGTCCTCATCCGATCCCTATCTCTTCCACAAGACCACCGTGCGACAGTTCTACGACAGGACGCGGGAGAAAATGGCAGGCGAGTTCGGCTGTCAGGAGGTCCTGTTCCTGAACGAAAACGGCCATGTCACGGAAGGCAGTTTTACAAACGTGTTTATTGAGCGCGACGGTCGTCTTTTGACGCCGGCGCTGGAGCATGGGCTTTTGCCGGGAACCTTCCGGGAAGCGCTCCTCGACAATCGTTTGGCGTTTGAGGCTGATCTCACCTTGAGGGATCTGGAAACAGCCGATGCCCTCTATGTCGGGAATTCGGTGCGTGGTCTTGTTCGGGCAGAACTGATAGCGACCAAGGCTCTTAAAGCGGCGTCCTGACGACGAGCAGGAATCCAGACATCCTAGGCCTCAGGCCACGACTCTACTGTCAATTCGGGCCAAATCGCCTTCATCCTTGCGCCTTTTTCATCGTATGTCTGCTTGTTGTCGGTCACGGCATTCGGAACAAGACGCATGGCAAACAGATTTGTCAGCCCGAATGGCGCATGGAGCTCTATGGCGTCTTCGGCTCCAAATCTCGCTGCGACTGCATGTGTCTTGGCAGCATATGTGACCAGACTGGACAATGTGCAGTCGAGAGGCTGGTAAGTCCGGCCAAAGCGCTTTTCATACCACAGATGCACCCGCGCCTGATTGCGGGTCTCGATCTTTGACGCCAGATGCGGCAGGGCCTGCTCCACCTTGCGGATCACCAAATCCTCAGCCTCATAAGAGAGGTCCGCGCCATCGAAATAAACGATGTCATAGTCCTTCAGCCCATGGTCGCGAGGGCAGCCGGTGATCACATTCCACGTCGTCTGGTAGATGGCTCCGGAAACCAGCCAGCAGTCAGGAAGGGCAAGCTGCTTTATCGACGTCAGGATGTCCATCAGAACCGGAACCGAGCGGATGATGTGCCGCAGGGCATCTGCACGCTCGTCCTCGCTTGCCCGATAAGGATCAGCAAGGCGCGCCCAATCGTAAACGGCAGAATCGGCTCGTGCGGCTAGCATGCTTTACCCCCTGTTTGTTCTTTGGACGTTAGCTGATTCACTCGTGACAACAAAGGGCCTGTGGTTTTGGATTTCATGGCTCGTTCATGGCCGTTCCACGACCGGGCATGATAGATCTTTGGAATGAACTGGAAAAAGCGAAGCGAGAAACCTGAATGAGGGCAGTGGTCGTTGGAAGCGGCATTTGCGGGGCTTCGATCGCCTTCGAATTGGCCAAAGCAGGTCATGAAGTCGTTGTTGTAGAGGAATTAAATGGCCCGGCCGGTGGGGTGACATCCAGCGCAATGGGTTGGATAAACGCCGCCATCGGAGTGGAGCCTGAAGAAAACCCGGCCCTTTACGCACTCAGGCAGGAAGCCTTGGAGGCTCACTACCAATGGGGTCGAGACTTTGGGGGAGATTGGCCTTTCCGACAGACTGCCTCGTTGATTTGGGAAAAGACAGCTGACGAAACGGAGTGCTTCTTTCAAAAGCACAATCAAGCGGGTGCTGCAATTCGCCGTGTCGGAGCTGG
Organism: Roseibium sediminis; assembly: GCF_008711325.1. Classification (GTDB taxonomy): domain Bacteria; phylum Pseudomonadota; class Alphaproteobacteria; order Rhizobiales; family Stappiaceae; genus Roseibium; species Roseibium sediminis. Next base: position 140,949 of record NZ_VXDB01000013.1, on the reverse strand, counting down.
CGAATTGAAACGCAAGATACCTCGTCTTCGAGATGTACCTGAATATGCAGCCTTGCTGGAAAGGGACGGGGTGCTTGATACGGTGGCGGCGACGGAGTTGTTGTTAAAACTTGCCGGGAGTTTTGGGTGTCAGGCCCTCTTCAATACGAAAATAATCGGGATTTTGGAGGAGAACGGAAGGGTGTCGGGCGTGCGGACGCGAGATCTTACTCTCAAGGCGGACGCCCTTGTTCTTGCCAACGGCACCAGAATGAAACCGTTGCTTGCCCCCCTTGGCATTGAGGACCCGGTTGATGTGTCTCCAGCTGCTCTTGTTCGGCTCGAGAAAGTTCTGGGTTTCTCGTTAGAGGAAATCATCTGCGCACCAAACGTCGAGGTGCGCCAGCTGCAGGACGGTAGATTGCAGGTGGCCGAAGATGCCGTGGGGTTGAACGAGGCCGCTGTTGCTTCGAAGGCCAAAGCAGGTCTGCTGGCAACGTTCAATGATCTTGAGGGCCGTTTGGATATTGAATCGGTCCGGATCTCCGGACGCCCAATGCCACGGACCCATTGGCCTATGACACACAGGGCTGCCGGGTTCGACAACCTATGGACATTTGTCCTTCATCCGGGCGTAATATTAGCCCCACTTGCGGCTCGCAGGCTGGCAAGTGAAATTGGTTTCCTTTAACTCCCTCTCTGGGGACAGTGCTCTTGATCCCACCCATTTCCGGTCCATATGATCGAGAATAATGATTGGAGTTCCCATGTCCCGTTTTTTCACACGCGATTATTTTATCCATGGCGTCAAGCGCATGGTACTCGCCGTCGTGGTTCTTGTGGCTGTCTTGGGCAGTCTAGTCCCCACAAGCGCCGAGGCGCGGCCTGATACGCGGTCCATGAGTTGCGAGCAGGCTAGGGACTTTGTGAAGAAAAAGGGATCGGCGGTGATGAATACCGGGCCGAATACCTATGATCGCTTCGTTGCCAGCCGTCAGTTCTGTGTCAGCCAGAAGCAGTTTCTGATCCGTGCCTTTGTGCCGACCAAGGACAACAAAAGTTGCCACATCGGCTATACCTGTCAGGAAGAACGGCCGATTTTTGGTGGCGGATTTTGAATGAAAAAACCCCGGATATTGTCCGGGGCTTTCGTGTTTTTAAAGCTGGAGCGCTGCGTCTAGAGCGCGTCTCGTTTTTACTGAATGACTCGACGCGCTCTAAATACTTGATTTGCGTGTTTCCTAACGGCGAACAGGTGTCCATATCGCCTGGAAACGCTTTAGCCGCGCAGGGTTCCACCCGTTGCCTTCTCGACTGACGCAATGATCTTCTTCGAAACCGCGTCAATATCTTCCTCTGTGAGGGTCTTCTTGACCGGCTGCAGCAACACGTCGATTGCCAGCGATTTCTGGCTCCCATCCACGCCCTTGCCCTTGTAGACGTCAAACAGGGTCACGTCCTTGACGAGGGCCTTGTCTGCTCCACGAGCTGCCTTCAGCAGTGTTTCCGCATCCACGTCGTCATTGACGACAAAGGCAAAGTCGCGGCGTACCGGCATCAGGTCCGAAGACTGCAGCTGGCCCTTTGAACGGGTTGCCTTGTTTTTCGGCTGCGGCAGGGCATCCAGATAGATCTCGAACGCAACAACAGGGCCGTCCACGTCGAGAGCCTTGAGAGTGCGCGGATGAACCTCCCCGAAGACGGCCAGCGTGTTCTTCGGGCCAAGCTTCAACGCGCCGGAGCGGCCGGGATGGAAATAGTCCGGGGCGTCGCGGTAAACCTGCAGCTTGTCGACAGGCGCGCCGATGGCGGCCAGTGCGGCTTCTGCATCGGCCTTGGCATCGAACACCGACACTGCGTCAGCAGAGCCTGCCCAATGGCGTCCAGAGCCTTCGTGAGCCGCGCTGCCACGACGCACCCCTGCTGCCACCATCTTCTGATCTTCCGGCTTGTCGCCGAGGAACACCTGTCCGACCTCAAAAAGGGCCGCATCCGGGAAGCCGCGGTCTGCATTGCGCTGGGCGGCTGTCAAAAGCCCGGCAAGAAGCGTCGGGCGCATGTCCGACATGTCCGAGGAAATCGGGTTTGCCAGCACAAGCGCGTCTGCTCCACCACCGAACAGGACGGCCTGATCGTGTGAGATGAAGGACCAGGTGACGGCCTCGTTCATGCCGCGAGACGCCAGGGAGCGGCGGGCGCGGGAACGACGGATCTGCCCCGGTGTCAGCACCTGAGCGGTCACCGTATCGGTCCGCGGCAGCGGCGTTGACGGAACACGGTCGAGACCGAGGATGCGGACGATCTCTTCCACCAGATCGGCCTTGCCCTCGATGTCCGGGCGCCAGCTTGGCGGGGCAACCTTGACGGTGTCGCCGGAGCCGGTGATCCAGAAGCCGAGAGACTTCAGCACAAGGTTCATCTCGGGAACCGGAGCATCGATACCGGACAGCCGCTTCACTTCCGCATAAGGGAAATCGATGATGCGGCTCGTGTCCGGCACTTCCCCGGCCTGCGTGATCTGCGAGGCTTCGCCGCCGCACAGGTCGACAACGAGCTTCGTCGCAGCTTCCAGTCCCGGCAGCATGTAGTTTGGATCAACACCGCGCTCGAAACGATAACGGGCATCCGTGTTCACGCCGAGCTTGCGACCCGTTGCGGCAATGCCGTTCTCGTCCCAAAGAGCAGATTCGATCAGTACGTTGGTTGTCTCGTCCGTGCAGCCTGAAATCTCGCCGCCCAGAATGCCGCCGAGGCTCTCAACCGCATTGTCATCGGCAATCACGCACATGGTCTCATCGACCGTGTAGGTCTTGCCATTGAGGCCCTCGATGGTCTCGCCAGCATGGCCGCGCCGCACGACGAGGTCACCGGCAACCTTATCGGCATCAAACACATGCAGCGGCCGACCCTGATCGAAGGTCATGTAGTTGGTGATGTCGACCAGCGTATTGATGGGGCGAAGACCGATGGCAACCAGACGGTCCTGCATCCATTTCGGGGATGGACCATTCTTGACACCCTTGACCAGCCGAAGGCCGAAGGCCTTGCAAAGCGCAGGCGTGTCGCCGAAATCCAGACGAACATTGGTCGGGCAAGGGAACGTGCCACGGGTCTGGTTGTGCGGGCGTTCCTTGAGCTTGCCGAGACCGGCAGCCGCCAGATCACGCGCAATACCATAGACGCCGGTACAATCCGGGCGGTTGGGGGTCAGTCCGATTTCGATGATCGGATCGTCAAGGCCCATCCACTTGGCATAGCTTTCGCCAACCGGAGCGTCTTCCGGCAGATCGATGATGCCATCATGCTCTTCTGAAAGCTCCAGCTCCCGCTCCGAGCACATCATGCCGAAGCTTTCCACGTCGCGGATTTTGCCGACAGAGAGAGTGACATCAAGGCCGGGCACATAGTCGCCGGGGCGACCGAGAACACCGACAAGCCCCTTGCGGGCATTCGGTGCGCCGCACACAATCTGCAACAGCTCTCCGTCGCCTGCATCCACTTTCAGAACGCGCAGGCGGTCGGCGTTCGGATGCTGTTCGGCATCGACGACCTTGGCAATCCGGAAGGGCTTCAGGCGGTCGGCGCGATTGGTGACTTCCTCGACTTCAAGGCCGATCATGGTCAGTTTTTCGACGATCTCGTCGAGGCTTGCATCGGTCTCAAGGTGGTCCTTGAGCCAGGACAAGGTGAATTTCATCGGTTCAGCTCTTTTCGTGTCCTAGGGCTGCGGCGGCTTTGTCAGCCTTCCTGCCAGCCTGAATTTCGGTTCAGCTCGCGGTCAGTTGCCGCTAAATCGTTCCATGTCCGGCAGGGTCGAGGCCTCGGCATAGTTCTGCGCAAAACGCCGACCGATTTCCGACATTTCGATGGTCCAGCTCTGCACCAGCTCCGGGGTAATCTGGCGGCCTGTCGAAATCGCCTGTGCCGCTTCGGTCTCGATCCGGTCACGCAGCATGCCCAGTTCGATCTGCGCCGCATATTCGGCGCGATACTTGCCGAGCCAGCCAATGGCGACCACGACGATCATCACAAAAAGAGCCGCCGAACTTGCAAGGCTGGCCCATTTCGCCGTGCCACCGATCCGGCGGTCGCTGGCAACCAGAACCATGGAACAGATCGTCAGAAAGGCGACGATATAGATCGCGGACAGGAAGCTCTTGTATTTCTCGGCGGCGGCCTCTTCGTGAGAGGCACGCAGGCCGGTGATGCGGTCGCGAAGATACAGCAGGGCATCAGCCTGTGTGCCCAGCTTTTCGCGGAAGTACTCGCCACAGAACCGCAGGCGTCCCCGGTTCTCGATCTTGTCGGCACAGGCCTCCATGAAGGAAGTCGGTGTTGCGACACGGGTGTCCTGATCGGCGGTCTGCGCAAGTGCTGCAGAGGCCATGAAGGTCAACAGCAGGGTTGCAATCAATCTGGATAGAAGCGGCATGGAAAAAGGTCTTCTTCGAATTGGAAACGCGGCGATCACGAGGACAGGCCGCCGAACAGGGTCGGAAGATCAAGCGGGCGGAAGCCGTAGTGCTGGACCCAGCGCACGTCCGCATCAAAGAAGTCACGCAGGTCCGGCATGCCGTATTTCAGCATGGCGATGCGGTCGATGCCCATGCCCCACGCAAAGCCCTGATACTCGTCTGGATCGAGGCCGCAATTGCGGATGACGTTCGGATGAACCATGCCGCAGCCAAGAATTTCCAGCCAGTCGCTGCCTTCGCCGATCTTCACTTCGCCGCCAGAACGATCGCACTGAATATCGACCTCCATGGACGGTTCCGTGAAGGGGAAGAAGGACGGGCGGAAGCGCATCTTGATGTTGTCGACCTCGAAGAAGGCCTTGCAGAATTCTTCCAGGATCCACTTCAGGTGACCGAAATGCGATCCCTTGTCGATCACAAGCCCTTCGACCTGATGGAACATTGGTGTATGGGTCTGGTCACTGTCGCAACGATAGGTCCGGCCCGGAATGATCACGCGGGTCGGCGGCTGCTGGCTGCGCATCGTGCGGATCTGCACCGGCGACGTATGGGTGCGAAGCAGCAGACGTTCGCCGTCTTCCTTGGGGTTGAAGAAGAACGTGTCGTGCATCTCGCGCGCCGGGTGGCCTTCGGGGAAGTTGAGCGCGGTGAAGTTTAGTTCATCGGTCTCAATGTCCGGCCCTTCGGCAACGGAAAAGCCCATGTCGGCGAAGATCGCCGTCAGTTCGTCGATCACCTGGCTGACCGGGTGAATGCGGCCCGTTTCCACAGGGGAAGCACGCAGCGGCAAGGTAACATCGACGGTCTCGCTCTGCAGGCGGGCCTCAAGGGCGGATTCCTCAAGAACGGTCTTGCGAGCGGCAATGGCGTCGGTGACGTCGGACTTCAGCGCGTTGAGGGCAGGACCCATGGTCTTGCGCCCTTCCGGGCTCATCTTGCCGAGTGTTTTCATCTGCTCGGAAATGCTGCCCTTCTTGCCGAGTGCGGAGACACGGATCTCTTCAAGAGCGGCTTCGGTTCCGGCGCCTTCAATCGCAGCCAGAAGTTCGGATTTGAGAGTGTCTAGTTGGGACATGCGGTCTTCGTGCGTCCTGTCGCGAATGATCGCGTTTGGTGTCAAACGGGAGTGGTTCGGTGTTTTATCAGAAAAATGTACATCCGCTACTCTCTCGCGCATCTGATTTGCGCGAAGATGTCGAGGATGTGAAAGGGCTCAGCGTATAAATCGTCCGCAGGCAGGGCCCTGCAGTTCGACAAGACGGATCTGCCGCGCAGGATTTGCGCGTTCAAGGGCAGTATTGTCGTGGCGACCCAAAGTGTTCATGCCGCGCACTCTACAAAGACGGTCGGGAAAGGCAAGCCCTGCCTTTATCCGATCTTCGGGATCTGAGCGGGGTCTACAACCACATCGCTGCCTTTCTGGCGGCCAATCGACTCCTGCAGTTCTTCCTTGAGCCATTTGGAGAAGGCGCGCTTGGCATTTGTCTGCGGTGCTGTGGAACCAGTGATCAGCCAGTAGAACAGGCCTGTCGCAGGGCGGTCGGGGAATGGCGAAATCAGCTGGCCGGTCTTCACCGCATAAACAGCAAGGGTTTCCCACGCAAGAAAGACCCCTTGGCCGGCAATGGCTGCATCCAGACACAGAGCGCCGTCAGAATAGGATGGACCGTCCTCCGGCAAGGTGACCTCTAGCCCGAAGTGACCGAACCAGGTCTTCCAGTCGTTGTTCTGATCCTGATCCTGAATGATGGGCAGCTTGCAGATATCGGCCGGCGTGCGGATATGTTTGGCAAGAGCGGGGCTGCAAACCGGGAACACACGCTGGCTCAGGAGCTTCTCCGCCCGAAGGCCGGGATAGGGACCCCGTCCCACACGGATGCAAAGATCGATGTCGCTGGTGTTTGGATCGACCAGCTTGTTGGTGGCCTCAACGCGAACCCGTACATCCGGATTGGCCTTGTTGAAGGTCTTCAGGTGCCAGACCAGCCACTTGCCCGCAAAGACCGGCGCGACGGAGATCGTCAAGGCATCTTCGCGTCCACGCCGGGTAACGGCGACCGCTGTCGACAGCGATGACATGGCCGAGGTGAGGTGCGGCTGCATGGCCTTCAAATGCGGGGTGGGAACAAGGGCACGATTTTGCCGCTCGAACAGCGTTACCCCCAATTGGGCTTCTGTCTTTTGCAGTTGCTGGCTCACGGCGCCCATGGTTACGCCAAGCTCTTCGGCAGCCGCCTTGAGGCTTCCAAGGCGCCCGACAGCCTCAACGGCACGCAGGCCGGAAAGATGGATGCGATTGAGATCATTCATTTTAGAAAAACTAAAGCAAAAAACAGAAGAAGTCGATTTTAATTCGCGAAAAAGCTCCTATTTTAAGAGCATAGCTAAATCCATACGGGGTTTGGCAACGCAAGAAAAATAAAAGGAATGAAACTCATGATGAAACTGTTCACACGCTATATGGGCTCTCCCACCCGCTTCCAGTCTTACGACCGGACCGATCCGATGTCTCATCCGATGGTTCAGCGCATGACCCAGCGCGAACTGGCAGATCTGCCGCTCAATCGGCGATAAGGTAAGACTTCGTCCCGAACGGACGTGATCATTTTGATCTGAAAAATGAAAACGGCGCCAGATGATCTGAGCGCCGTTTTGTGTTTCTTGCCTTGTGTCAGGAGGCCGCCGGTTGAGGTCAGGCCTTCTTAACGAACTCGGTCAGGATCACAATTCGCTGGTCGTTGACGCGTCCCTCAATCTGTCCGGCATTGTCCGGCACCAGAGCGATATTGCGAACCGCAGTGCCCCGCTTGGCCGTAAAGTTCGCGCCCTTGACCTTGAGGTCCTTGATCAGGGTCACGGTGTCTCCGGCAGACAGAACCGCGCCGTGAGTATCCTTGTGGATGACAGTGTCGCCGTTCGTTCCTGCCGCCATGCCGGCTTTTGCCCAGGCAAGCGTTTCATCGTCGAGATAAATCATCTCCAGCAATTCACGCGCCCAGGCTTCGTCGCCCATGCGGGACAAAAGCCGCCAAGCGGTAACTTGAACAGCTGGTACCTGGCTCCAGGCGCTTTCATTCAGGCAACGCAGATGGCTGGCATCGGGGTCCGAAGTCGCGCTGATCTGGTCACCGCAGGTCTCGCAAACCAGAACCGAAGTCGCTGCCGTGCCATCCGCGTCCGGTCCGACTGCCAAGGTCGAAAGCGTCTCTGTAGCACCGCACAGCTCGCACTTCCCGTCCGCACGGGTCTGCAGTTCGCGATCAATGCTCATGCCGAGGTCCTGTTTTCCGATGATCAGGTCGAGACCGTTCGTGCCCGGCCTTAATCATCCATCTTGAGGGCCTGAATGAAGGCCTCCTGCGGAATCTCGACCTTGCCGAACTGGCGCATCTTCTTCTTGCCCGCCTTCTGCTTTTCCAGAAGCTTGCGCTTACGTGTGGCGTCACCGCCGTAACATTTTGCGGTCACGTCCTTGCGCAGGGCCGACAGGGTTTCGCGGGCAATCACCTTGCCACCGATAGCTGCCTGAATCGGGATCTTGAACATGTGGCGCGGGATTAGCTCTTTCAGCTTCTCCACCATGGCGCGGCCACGACGTTCCGCCTGTGACTTGTGAACCAGAACGGACAAGGCATCGACCGGCTCTTCGTTCACGAGGATCGACATCTTAACGAGGTCGCCTTCGCGATAGTCGGAAATCTGGTAGTCGAACGAGGCGTAGCCCTTGGAAATCGACTTCAGCCGGTCATAGAAATCGAACACGACTTCGTTGAGCGGCAAGTCATAGGTCACCATCGCGCGGGAGCCGACATAGGCCAGATCGATCTGCAGGCCACGTCGCTCCTGGCACAGTTTCAGGATGCCGCCGAGAAACTCATCCGGGGTCATGATGTTGGCGCGAATCCACGGCTCGCGGATCTCGCGGATCTTCACGATGTCCGGCATGTCGGCCGGATTGTGCAGTTCCATCTCGGTCCCGTCGGTCAAGGTCATCTGGTAGACCACGGACGGAGCTGTTGCGATCAGATCAAGATCGAATTCGCGGGACAGGCGCTCCTGAACGATTTCCAGGTGAAGCAGCCCAAGGAAGCCACAGCGGAAGCCGAAACCGAGCGCGGCTGAGGTTTCCATCTCGAAGGAGAAGCTGGCGTCGTTGAGGCGCAGCTTGCCCATGGCAGCGCGCAGGTCCTCAAAGTCGTTGGCATCGACCGGGAAGAGACCGCAGAACACCACCGGCTGGGCAGGCTTGAAGCCCGGCAGCGCTTCTACGTTCGTGGCTCTGTCGAGGGTGATCGTGTCACCGACGCGGGTGTCCGCCACTTCCTTGATGGAGGCGGTGATCACGCCGATCTCGCCAGCGCGCAGCTCGTCCACCTGAAGGAACTTCGGCGTCATCACGCCCACACGATCGATGTCGTAGACCGCACCGGTGCCCATCATCTTCACGCGTTGGCCGCGCTTGAGGGAACCATCGATCATGCGGACCATGACCATCACGCCGAGATAGGTGTCGTACCAGCTGTCGACCAGCATCGCCTTCAACGTGCCGGTCGGGTTGCCCTGCGGGGGCGGCAATTGCTTGACGATCGCTTCCAGAACCGTGTCGACACCCAAACCGGTCTTGGCCGAGATCATGCAGGCTTGTGACGTGTCGATGCCGATCACATCCTCGATCTGTTCCTTGATCCGGTCAGGTTCAGCTGCCGGAAGGTCGATCTTGTTGAGAACGGTGACGATCTCGTGGTCGTTGTCGATCGCCTGATAAACGTTGGCAAGCGTCTGTGCTTCCACGCCCTGCGAAGCATCGACCACCAGAAGGGAGCCTTCGCAAGCGGCAAGGGAGCGCGACACTTCATAGGCAAAGTCAACGTGGCCCGGGGTGTCGATCAGGTTCAGGATGTACTGCTGTCCATCCTGTGCGTTGTAGATCAGCCGGACGGTCTGCGCCTTGATGGTGATCCCACGCTCTTTCTCGATATCCATGGAATCGAGAACCTGCTCGGTCATTTCCCGATCAGTCAGCGTTCCGGTCATCTGGATGAGCCGGTCGGCAAGGGTCGACTTTCCGTGGTCGATATGGGCCACGATGGAGAAGTTGCGGATGTTGGAAATCGGTTCGCTCGTCATGGCGCCCGTTTACCACTGCATTTGCGTTTCGCCTAGTGGAATGAGCGCGATATGAAGCCGAAATCCTGCAACTTTTTCCTTATTGTTGCGCCTCTGCCTGAAGGACAGCCCGGCAATCGTTGGGCAGCGCCGACAACTGCATCGGTCGCTTCTTCGTTACGACCGGCTTCTTGTTCGGGTCTTTGGGCTTTTTCGGCACCCAGGGTTCATCGGAAAGCCAGTAGGCAAGGTCCTCGCCACAACCATCGCCCGGTGGGGGTGGGTTCTGGTTCTGGCAACCGACACTGCCTGGCGGGCAGGAAAGCCGGACATGGAAATGATAGTGATGGCCCCACCAGGACCGGACTTTCCGCAGCCAGGTTCTGTCAGGTCCGCGTTCGAACTCGCACAGAGCCTTCTTGATGGTCGGATTGACGAAAATGCGGGCAACCCGCCGATCCTGAGCCGCCCGGCGGATCAGCCGCGCATGCGCGTCCGTCCACTTGGTCGGGTCAACGCTGCGATCAGCGCCCGCCACATCAAGCGGCCCCTTGAGCATGGAGATGGCAGAGATTTCCTCGCGCTCCTGTGGGCTCAAGCGTCGGTTCGGCATTTCTCGCAACCAGATATCAGCATCAAGGCCAATCTGGTGACTGGCATGGCCGGTCAGCATGGGCCCGCCGCGGGGCTGCGCAAGATCGCCCACCATCAAGCCGTTCCACCCCAGTCCGGGCGCATCGGCAGCCAGATCCTGCAGAAAGTTGATCAACTCCGGATGGCCCCAGTTCCGGTTCCGCGACAGGCGCATGACCTGCCATGTGGAACCGTCAATCGGTAGCGCTGCGCCTCCTGCTAGACAGCCCTTTGCATAGGAGCCAATGGCGCGGGATTTCAGGTTGGCCGGCCGGGCTGCCGCGCCGAAATAGTCCTTGGCAGCCCCGTCTCCCCGCAGCGCGATCCGCGTGACGGGAAGCTCTGCCTTGTAGCCTTCCGGAACAGCCGCCTTTCGCATCGGAATCGGGACCGCTGCCGTATCGGATACAGGAACGACAAGGCCGGGCATGATGGTGCTTGTGGGCACGGAAAGCGCACCCGGCTTTGGTTGCGGCACGGGAAGCCCTTGTGCTGCTGCGGCCCCTGCAGCCAGCAGGCCAACAAGGGTGGCAGCAGCAATCCGACAGCGGCTGGCGAGTGTCTTGGTCACGATGATGCAGGCCTTCCTCAGGCAGCGTTTACAAGTGACCCAGAGTGAGGTGATCCGTTGTCCGAATGCAAGTTCGCAATCAGCATGTCGACGATTTCATCCAGAAGAACCGTATTGTCACGGATGATCTTGTCAGCCGCACCGTTCAAGAGGATCAGGTTGCCGGGGCGGGCATTGTCCAGCGCTTCCGCTTCCGCCGGAATGTCGCCGTTCAGGCGTATGTAGCGGGTGCACCCCATTTCGCAGAACAGGTGCTCTGCCTGATAGCTTGCTGTCTGGCTTTGGCCATCCGCGAAAATCGACAAAAGCGGCACGCCTTTGGCAATTTGCATCCAGCCCAGCGAACCCCAGTTGATGGCTTCTTCATAAGGGAACGGCTTTTCCGGGGCATGGCCCGTGCCGAGCGAGAGGACGACGATGTCTTCCGCATCCCAGCCCAGCTTGCGCGCTTCCAGATAGGCTGCAATAGCCGGATCATTCATGAAAACGCCGCCGTCGATCAGCGCTTCATCCTGCTTGCGGGAGAGGTTTTCCACCCGGGCCGGCTCGAAATAGGAAGGGGCTGCGGTTGTCGCCCGCACCGCCTGCCAGAAATAATAGTCATCCGCCCGGCTGCCATTGCTTTCCAGACCGTTGGTCATGAACACGGCCCGTCGGCGTTCGATGTCATAGGCTGTCAGCACCAGATGCGTCAGCGCGCTGGCCATGGACGTCCAGCCAAACTTGTCCTTGAGCATCCGCTCAAGCGGGCGGGCATCATATGTCTCGTCGAAAAGGCCAAACGGATTGATGACCATGCGCGAAAGTCGTTTGCCGAGGGATTGCGAGAAGATTTCCCGCGAGTCCCGCTCATAGAAGTCTCGAAGATCGGACAAGGTCGCGGCAGCTTCCCCCTTCGCCCCGCCGGGTTTGGGAGCAGCAAGGGCCGCGGTGATCAGGCCGCCCGTGGATGTGCCGCACATCAGGTCGAACACACGGTGCATGGGGACGGAAACCCCCCGATGCGCCAAACGGCTTTCAATGGATTCCAGAATGCGAACCGGAATAAGACCGCGCACGCCGCCGCCATCAATGGACAAAACAAACTTTTTCTTTTTCGCCATGACCGTTCCCCGATATTTTTGGCTGAAGCACCCACAGATATGGGGCACTTGCTGACATAAGGGTAGTTTTGCAGATGAATTGCGACGCGCTCAAGGCACGTCTTTGGGACTTTTGGCGAGGTTTCCAAACATGATTTGAATCGGGTTAAAAAATCCCGGATGTTTCGTGCCAACAACCTGCGCGAACCGGTCGATGGAGCCCAATCCGCCCGTTGCAGAAGCAGGAGAGCTCGGATACCAGTAGGCATCGGCTCACTGCCGGTGAGCAACAACAAAGGCAGTTCATTTCATGAATATTGATCTCCTGCGCCGCCTGTGCGAGACGCCGGGTGTTCCGGGCCATGAACACCGTGTTCGCGATCTCATCAAGAGCGAAATCGAGGGCCTGTTCGATACGGTCGAAATCGATCCGATGGGATCCCTTCTGTGCAAGCGCGCCCCGCGCAAGGCACCTGCCAAGGGTGCTGCACCCCAGAAAATCATGCTTCTTTGCCATATGGACGAGATCGGCTTTCTCGTTTCCCATGTGAATGACAAGGGCTTTGTCCACGTCCAGCCAGTCGGCGGTTTCGACGCGCGCAACCTTTTCTCGCGCCGTGTTCTGGTTTCCACTGACGACGGCGACTTCAAGGGTGTCATGAACCCCGGTGGCAAGCCGATCCACATCTCTTCGCCGGAAGAGCGCAAGAAGGTGCCGGAGCCGAAGGACTTCATCATCGACATGGGACTTGGCGAGAAGACCAAGGACATCGTCAAGATCGGTGACATGGTCACCATGGATGAGCCGCTGATCGAAATCGGCGACAAAATCGTCTCGAAGGCTCTCGACAACCGGATCGCCTGCTGGCTTGGCATCGAGGCAATTCGTGCGCTCGGAAAAGCCGAACACACGTCCGAAATCCACGTCGCCTTCACCTGTCAGGAAGAAGTTGGCCTTCGCGGTGCTCGCACTGCAGCGTTTGCTATCAAGCCGGACATCGGTCTTGGCATCGACGTGACATTGTCCTGTGACACACCGGGCGTTCCCGAAGAAGACCGCACCACGGTGCAGGGCGCAGGCTTTGGCCTTCATGTGAAGGATTCCAGCTTCATTGCGGACCGGGAGCTGGTGAAAGGTATCGAGGCTCTGGCCATTGCCGAAAAGATCCCCTACCAGCGCACCATGCTGGCAGCCGGCGGTCAGGACGGCGCAGCTGCCCAGCAGGCTGCTGCCGGGGCGAAGGCTGTCGGCATTGTCGTTGGCACCCGCTACATCCACACGGTCACCGAAATGATCCACAAGGACGACCTTCAGGCCGCTCTGGATATTCTGGCGGCCTATCTGAAGAAAAGCTGAGATCACCGCATATGAATTGAAAAGCCGCCCCGGTCGGGCGGCTTTTCCTCCTTCAGGCCTCGATGAACCTGTCGCCCTTGAACGACAGAACCGGGTTGCCCCTTTCAAGTCGCTTGTGCAGCAGGTTTTCCGAAGACTTCGACCGGGCTTCCGATGCCGCTCGCTCCAGAAACAGGCGATCCTGTAGCCGGGCCAGAGCCCGTTGCCGGTTCCGGTGCTGGGACCGTTCGTCTCGCGAAATGACCGAAAAGCCGGTAGGAAGATGGGTCAGACGAACCGCACTGTCCGTGGTGTTCTGGTGCTGACCGCCCGGACCACCTGCCCGAAAAGTCTCGTACTTCAGGTCGGCGGGGTGAAGTTCTTCCATACCCTCCTGTTCCTCCGCCAATTCGAACACGCCGACAAACCAGTTCTTGCGCTTGTGGTGGGGACGAAACGGGCTTGGAGACGTCCACTGGATGGTCCCGGTCCAGCGCCGCGCCAATTGGCAGGAGGCCAAACCGGTCAGGCGAACGATGGCGGAAGCCGGGTCCCGATCATCGTTCTCACCCGCCAGGGTAACCTCCACGCCAAGGTTCAGTACGGCCGCTTCCTTTCTCATGCGCTGGAGAACCAGCGACACCGCACGCCGACACTCCCGAGGGCCGTCACCGCTGCTAACCAGAAGCCGAACCGCATCAGCGGTCTCTTTGGAAAACTGCGTCATGTCCTTAGCCTCCGGTCCTTGTCGCGAGGTTTGGACTTGGGGCGTGACGCGTCCTCGCTGGTCGACTTCTTGTAGGTCAGAAGCGGCCTCAGCGTTGCGACGGGGTCGGCAAGTCCAAAACTTGCAAGATCGTCAATCACTTGCCGCGAGAGTTTGTAAGCCTGAGGAGCCTCCTCGATCAGCAGTTGCCGGTCCTCGCAGATGATGAAACCACCTGAAGCATTGCGGGTCAGGGCATCCCTGTCAGATCGGGTTTTTCCAGCCCGTCCGATCATGGAGCTGCGATCGTATTTGCGACCGGAACCATGAGCGAGGGACTGGAGTCCACTGGATACCTTTGCGCCCGGTTTCACCACATAGCTTGCCGTGTCGCGTGATCCGGCAATTGGAACAAGGCCGGTTTTGACTCGCGCCGCTCCTTTTCTGTGAAGGAGACGGCCCTCATGTTCTTCAACCAGATTATGTGGGACATCGGCGATCAGGTGTGCTTCGGCCTTGAGGGCAAAGGCGGCCCGCTCGGCGATGACCTGTCGGTTGAGCGCGGCCCAGCCAACGGCCTGATCATGCAGGGCAAGGTATCTTTCGGCCTCGCGCGATTGACGATCCAGCCCGTCAACATGCTCGATCACGGTGTCAAACACAGCTGGCCCAAAGGACCTGGAGCCGCTGTGAACCAGCAAAACCAGTTGCCCCTTGGAAAGGGAGGGGGCCGTCGCTAGATCTCCAGGGAGATCTTCAAAGACCTGAAGCTCGCAGAAATGATTGCCCCCGCCGATCGTGCCGAGTGCATGAGGATACAGGTCAGAAGGAAGGCCCACAGACAACAGGCGAGCAGCGGATGGACCAGTCCATTCGCCCTCAAGGTCACGTATTTTCTGGGCAGCCTTGTCGAGCCTGAGTTTTCTGACCTCAAGATCGAGCGCAAAGAGGCTCATGCCGCACCCAATGTCGTTGCCGATCAGATGCGGGTAAAGTCGGTCCGACAGGATGGCGCAGCCAACCGGGCCGAACTTGCCGGGATGCAGATCCGGAAAGGCTGCGACCGCATGAACGCCCCTGAGCCGGGCGACCTGTTCAAGCTGTTCTGTGGCCTTGCCTTCAATCCAGGACTTTTGGGAATAGAAGTGGTGAACCACCGCTGATGATGTTTCAGCGGATTGCCCACCCATATGGGAAGTGCCCATTTGGATAATCCATTTTCAATGGGAATAGGTCAGGCGCAAGAGATGTCTTGCCCTGTGACTGACCGTCTGCACCGCTAGCGCGGATTAGTTCGGAAGTGCTGCCCCTGCGGGCGAGCGGTGTGCGAAACGCATGTCCGTCCCCTTTGAAAATGAACTTCAGGAGTGGGTAGAAAACCGAATTCGGTTCGATACACAAGCACGAGCGATGCCTGTAGTCAGCATTGCTGGCTATGTGTGCCTTTCATGTCACGCCAGGTCTATTCGGGCTGAGCTTCCTGGTTTGAGGGCTCGCAGGCCAATTGTTCCGCCCATTTAGTTGACCAGTTTCCCAAGGGATGCAGTTTTGCAAAAAGGTCGCGACCAAGCGGTGTCAGTTCGTATCCGTGATCTCCGCGCCCGACAAAAAGACTGTCGCGCAATTCTCTTAGGCGCTTGTTGAGCACGGTGGGGGAGACCGATTCGCAGCGCGCCTGCAGGTCTCGAAAGGTCAACGGACCATCGGACAGTTGCCAAAGAATTCCGAGAGCCCAGCTTCGGCCCAATAGGTCGAAGAGGGCCATGATAGGCTTGCCGGACTTGGAGCCACGTACCGGGGAGCCGGGCTTTGGAGCCGATTTGGGCATAAGGTTCCTTGCTATCTTTTATGTAGCGATCTATTGCTACTCATATGATAGCAAATGGAGGCGCCCTTGTTTACTCTTTTCCCGGCACTGGCAGCCATTGGCGCCTCGGCAGGTTGGGCAACCGGTGCCGCCCTCGCTCAGTGGCCCGCCCGCCAATTGGGTGCTTTCGAATTCACCCGCGTCCAGCTGTTGTCCTGCGGCGCTATGTTGTGCGTCCTGTCGGCCCTGTTTGATCTCTGGCCGAGTGTCGACTGGTCGCATTGGCCGAATTTTGTCCTGTCTTCGTCCGTGGGAATTATCCTGGGCAATCTCGCCATGATCGAGTTGCTTCGTCAGGCAGGTCCCCGTCTGACCGAGTTGCTTCTGTGCCTGAAGGCCCCGATCGTCGCTGTGCTTGCGTTCGTCTGGTTTGGTGAGCTTTTGCAAGCAACACAGTTGTTTGGCGGGGCATTGGTGATTGCCGGTGTCATCTTGGCGATCGGGCGACATCAAGGCCAGGACGGACCGGTTCTTCAAAGCAGGAACAGCTTGGTGTGGATCGCCGTTCTGGGGATCTCGGCAGCCGCATTTCAGGGATTCGGCTTTCTGGCGGTCAAACCGGCGTTGGAAGCAGGAGCCGAACCTTTGGCAATCGGCGCAATCCGGCTGTCCATGGCAGCGGTTATGATCTCGCTGGTCGCGCTCTGGCCAGCTGCCCTGTTCCGCCCGGTCTCCATCGCCACGCCCTATCTCTTGATGCGTACGGTGATCCCGGGCGTCATCGGGTATGGGCTCTCAACGTCCTTGCTGCTCTATGCCTACGCCCATATGGAGGCTGGGGTCTCCATGGTTCTCGGCTCCCTGTCCCCGCTTCTGATCATCCCGGTTCTGTGGATTCGCGACAGGCAGCTGCCAAGAGCCAGCGGGGTGATCGGGGCCGCGGTAGCAGTGTTCGGGATTGCCCTGATTGCGCTGGCATAAAGTGCAAATGCAAAAAGGCCGGGCGCTGGGCCCGGCCTTTTAAAACTCGTTCGGCTTACGCCAGAAGCTTAGACAGCCTGCAGGTTGTCAGCAGCGGACTTGCCGGAACGGCGGTCCTGAACAACTTCAAAGCTGACCTTCTGGCCTTCAGCCAGAGACTGCATGCCAGCGCGCTCAACAGCGGAAATGTGAACGAAAATGTCAGCAGATCCGTCTTCCGGCTGAATGAAGCCATAACCTTTGGTGGTGTTGAAGAACTTTACGGTACCGATAGCCATGATGATTTCCTTTCAATCAGTCATAGAGAATGCTGCAGGTCGAATTCGGCCATGCAGCGGTTTAGTCGACGTTGAAGGGAAGATCGTTCAGGCCGCAGAAAACTGCGCAGTAACAAAGTTCGGCAAACAAAATCGATGACGCTTTCTAAGGGATGCCACCGTGAAAAGCAATGGGATTCGGTTGTAAAGCGCGAGCCTGTCCCCTTTTTCGTCACCAAATCCTAAAGCCATCCATTTGACCGCAATGCCGGATTTGGCAAATCTGTCAGGTTGTACCGCCTTCAGCTCATCCAGCGCAGGGTCTTCGCTTGAACAGGGTTCTCGAACGGGCGATCCTCTGCAGCCGACTTGTCCCATTCGCGCTTCAGTTGCATCCACCAGCGCCCCTGGGTGTCGGCGTCATTGATCAGCATGAGTTTTGGATTGAACTCCAGACCTTCGCGCTGCTGGATAACGACCTGCCGATCCTGATTGAGGAAGACGCTCATGAGGTGCTTGACCAGCGGCTTGAGTGGCTTGACCCAGCCCATTGTCGTCCAGAACAGCTGGCGCACTTCGGTTTCATCCGGCGTAACAGGCGTGATCGTGGTCAATCCGACGACGGAATGCTTCGATCCCTTGATGTGCTCGATGCGCAAACCCGGCAGCTGATAGCGGATTTCCGTGGTCACGTCGTCGCCAAGCACCTTGTAGGCGATGTTCTGCGGCGGAAGCTTATGACGCACCATGGCCCAGCCGAGTTCTGCCGGTTCAAAGTGCTTTTCCTTGGAGCGGAGCTTCGTCGCGTTCTTCTTGAACCACCAGGAGGTATGCACGAAGGCCGCGTGGGTCGGATCCATCAGCCCGAGAGCCGCATGATCAACCGAGCAGATGAACGGCTGCATGATGTCGACGGTCGGAGCAGCGTCCAGCGGGAAGTCCGGCAGTGTCGGCGGCTCCGGCTGACGGCCGTCTTCCGGCTTCTCTCCATTGGCAGCGAAGTAGATCCAGATCAGGCCTTGCCGTTCGATCGCCGGATAGGCGCCACAGGAGATCTTCGAATAATCGATGGTCTGGTATTCATGGGTTGACGGAATGTCGACGCAGGTGCCTTCCGTGTCGAACTTCCAGCCATGATAGCAGCACTGAACGTGTTTTCCGTCGAACCAGCCGTGGCGAAGCGGAATGCCTCGGTGCGGGCAGATATCGCGCAAGGCAAACACCTTGCCGTTCTCGTCCCGGCCAATGAGCACGAGTTCGCCCATCAGCTTCTTGCCGGTCATGGCACCCTTCTTCACTTCCCGGCCCGGGCAGGCAACGTACCAGAGACCGCGCAACAGGTCGGCTTGAAGTTTGTCCACGGATGTTCCCCTTCGCGGCATGTCCGATTTGCGGATGCGCGAAGCTTTAACCGAGGTTCAGGCAAGCCTCAAGTGAAACGGGTTACGAAGAAAACCTGATAGAGCTCAAGCGGTCAGTTCAGCCAGACTGGCAATTTGCGAGCCGCTGCCCGCGTAGAGCGAACTGACGGCTGCGCTTTGGTAGCTGAATTCGGCATCGCCAAGTTTACCTTCGATGCTCGATGCGCTCGCAGTGCGCACGGAAAAGCCGGTTTCACTGGAATAGGAGATCCGCTCATAGGACACGAACTGGGCGGAGATGGTCTGGTCACCAAACTGCGCCTCAATGGTTGTCGTCGTTGTCTTTCCGCTTTCATAGGACACGGACGGTCCGGCGGCCTCTTCTGCAACCAGTGCGGATTTCAGCTTGCCAGCTGCCTTCTGGTAGTCCTCGACGGTGGCAAGCGAGCCGGTCTTGTCCTTGTCGTCGTCCCCGTTGTCGCGGCCTTTCTCGACGGCCTCCTGAAGGGCGGCGATCACGACGGCGTCTTCCTCCGCCTTGTCGGCGGCCTGTTCCAGCAGACTGACGGCAGGGGCCTTCGCTCCCTCTCCCTCGTCTTTCTGACGGGCAAGAGAGGTCTGGTTGCCGAAGTTCGCTGAAAAGATGCTTGCGGACTGGGTCGTGGTCTCGATGGATATCTGCATGCCGGCGGCGCTCCGCTTAAAGGGCTCCCCCAAGCGTCCGGGAAAAGCGTTAACACCGCGTTAACCATGGGTCAGTTCGAGGCGCCAAAACAGCGATTGAGATGCCGTCCACCCAAAACCATCGCGCGTTCATCGATAGAATGGCCAAGGTTTTCTAAAAGGTGGGCCTCGATTGTAATGCCCGCGCCCCGAAGCGCCTCGGCGCCTGCCGGCAAGTGGTATGGCAAGACAACATCATCGTCTGCTCCGTGAACCATCAAAACCGGAGTGGGCGTCTTGATGGTGTCCAGCTGGTCGGGGGCTGGCAAGAGACCGGAATAGGCAATGATGGCCGCCGGTGGGAATTTCCGGCGCAAACCCGTGTGGAGCGCCATCATTGCGCCCTGACTGAACCCGACAAGGGCGAGATCGTGATCGGTAAGCCCAAGGCGTGCGAGTTCTGCGTCCAAAAACACGTCCAGCACAGGGCGTGCTGCCTCTGCACCAAGACTGTATTCCCGCATGTCGCGCTCTTGCAGAGCAAACCACTGCCGCCCGCCAAAGCCTTCGAACGGGAGCGGTTCGGGCGCATGCGGTGCCGCAAAGGCAGCGTCTGGAAGGGACGTGCCCCACGCTCGGCCAAGGTCGATAAGATCGTGCCCATCGGCGCCGTATCCATGCAGGATGACAACAAGTTGCCGTGCAGGTCCGCCACTCAGTGGCTCGAGACGGGGGCCGGAAAGAGAGGAAGATATCACGACGTTTGGTCCTTGCTGTCTGCTGCTTCATGCAGCTTCGTCTTGTGGGTTGGTGTAAGGCCTATGACTGCACAAACCGCCGCCAGGATGATCAATATCGCAGATAATGCGAAAGGCGCGCCCGGGAAATAGATGGCAGCGCCCGGTGCGGTAAAAACTGCAAAGAGTTGGGTCGTCGCGACGGGGGTAATGATCATGCCTATCCCGGTCACACTGGAAAGCATTCCCTGCAATTCGCCCTGTTGGTCATCGGCAACCATATTGGACATAAGCCCGGAATAGGCAGGTGTGGCCATGGCTCCCAGTGCGGAAAAGGGGAAAAAGGCATAGGCCACCAAACCAGTTGTGACCACTGAAAGGGCAACAAAGGCGATGAGGTTGCAAAGAAGGGACAGGTAGAGCGTGCGTTTCGCACCAATTTTTGGCTCTATGACCCTTATGATATAGCCTTGCACGACAGCAAAACCGACCCCCACCACCGCAAGTGACACGCCAATTTCGCCGGGGCTCCAGTGAAATGTTTCGGCGGCAAAATACGACCAGATACTCGGATAGACATAGTGCGCTAGGTCAAACAGAAGGACTGAGGCCAGCAGCATTCCCAACGTCGGAATGCTCATCAGTTGGCGCAGGGCCCCGAGGGGATTGGCGCGCTGCAGGGAAAACGGACGCCTGTTTCCTGCCGTCAGGGTTTCCGGAAGTACAAAATACCCGAAAAGAAAATTCACGAAGGTAAGAACTGCGGCCGCGATGAAAGGCGCACGCGCGCCGAATTCTCCGAGCAAACCGCCGAGGGCCGGGCCTATGATGAAGCCAACCCCGAAGGCGGCGCCAATAAGTCCGAAATTTTTCGCCCGGTCTTCTTTGGAAGAAACATCTGCGATGAAAGCGGAGGCGACGGAAAAGGTGGCGCCGCAAATGCCCGCCAGCATCCTTCCGAAAATGAGCAGGGCTAGGGATCCTGCAACGGCCATGATCACATAATCAATCGCCAGTACGAAGAGGGATGTCAGCAACACTGGCCGACGGCCCAGATGGTCAGACAAATTGCCCAAAGCCGGTCCAAACAGAAACTGCATCAACGCATAGATAAAGGTCAGCAACCCGCCCCATCGTGCCGCATCGCTGAGACCACTTCCCGATATCTCCGTCAGAAGCGACGGAAGCACGGGAACAATGAGTCCGATACCCATCGCCTCAAGGGCAACGGTAACAAAGATAAAGCTCAGAGAATTGCGGGTGGGGGGATGTGCAGACACGGAACCTGCCGATTCGAAGGAAACAGGGAGGAGAGTACAAAACCTCTCTTGGCAGACGACAGTATCTTCCGATCCAGTCAGGTCAACTGTGGACCAGACTGCGCCGGATGCGACCGCAAGGGATCTTCCAGCCAAAGGAGAACGTCGGCAAATAGAAAAGGGCGGTCGAGCCGCCCTTGTGGTTGGTTTGAAAGAAGAAGGGTCTACAGGACCTTCAGGTCCTCGGCGATGGCCTGTCCCTTGCGATAGGCAAGGTCAAACATGACCAGCTGTCCTTCGCTCAAGGTGTCAATGCCGGAGCGCTTCAACGCCAGACTGTCGACGAGTACTTCTCTTCCGCTTTCAGGTTCGATGGAGCCAAGACCTTGGCTGATGTCGAACCATTTTACATTTCCATGCAACATGGTTGCTCTTTCCAAAATTTTTGCAGCGTTCAAACAATCCGTTTCTAGCCGGGGAATGACACGCCTTGATGACAGTAATTAAAAAGCGAAGCTTGCCAGTCAGGCGCTTCGCTGCGCATTTCCGGTCCATTGACTGCTGCTATTGTGCGTCAAAGACGGAACGGCGCCGGGAAAAAGAGCCGGTTTTCAACGTTTCTTGTGGCGAAAACTAGAAAAATGGCCACGCTTGAGGCTCTTTCCAAATACTATATAGGGTCTTTATGAATTAATTTTCAAGAGTCTTGAGTGAAAGCCCCATTTCACGGGGCTTTCTTTTATCATGAGCGAACAAGTTCTCCGCGGATAACATACCGCAGTATTTCGACGACCTGCTCAGAAGTTTCCGCCACTGCGAGAGCTGCCGCATCAACCTCTTTCAAGGGATGGATCAGGGTCTCGTCATGCAGGATGATCAGGGATTTGCCCAGTGCTGCGGCATATCCAGCATCAAAAGCAGCATTCCATTGTTTGTACTTGTCGCCAAAACGCACCACGACAATGTCAGACTGTTCGATCAGGGTGCGGGTCCGGATGGCGTTCATCTTGGCACCCTTGTGATCGTACCAGAACTTCTTCTCCTCGCCGCCAAGGATCACCGCACCGCAGTCGTCGCTTGCATCATGGTCGGTGACGGGCGCGGCGAAGGTAACTGGCAACTCCAGTTTTTCTGCCCCGTTGATGATGCGTTCGCGCCAGTCGGTATGAATCTCACCGGAAAGGTAGACGTGCCAATCCTGCATTTGGGCCTCCCAAATTGGTTATGTATCTTGAACGTCGGTTTCTTGAAGAGCCCGAAGCGCTGTGCGGTAGTCCGGATAGCGGAAGGAATATCCGAGTTCAGACTTCACGCGTGCATTTGAGACCCGCTTGTTTTCGCCATAAAAGGATCGCGCCATTGGCGTGAGATCTGCTGTCTCGAATGGGATCTCTGGCGGCGGAGCAACACCTAGAAGCTCTGCGGCAAAAGCGACAACGTCCTGCGGCGGAGCAGGTTCATCATCAGTCACGTTGTAAACCCGCGTTTGCGGTCTGCCCATCGCAGCCTTCACGGCCCCGGCTATGTCCTCGACATGAATGCGGTTGAACACCTGCCCCGGTTTCACGAGGCGGCGTGCCCGGCCCTTGCGGAAGTTTTCAAAGGCATTGCGCCCCGGTCCGTAAATGCCGGACAGGCGGAAGATCTGCACAGGGGCACCGGTCGCTTTGGCAAAGTCCAGCCAGGCCGTCTCGGCTTCGACCCGCTGAACCGATCGTTTGGAGACCGGTTTGCAGGCAGTCTCTTCATCTACCCACGCTCCATCATGATCGCCATAAACGCCAACGGTCGAGAGGTAGCCGATCCATTTTGGTCTGGAGGAGGCAAGTGTTGCGCGGCAGGTGTTGAGCACCGGGTCCCCGGACTCATCAGGTGCAATCGACACAAGGACATGGGTTGCTTCGGCCAAAGCGGTGAGCAGGTCGGCGGAAGCCGTCTCGCCATCAAACAGGAACGGAGCAATCCCGGCTTCCCGAAGCTTTTCAGCCTTGTCCGCAGAGCGCGTTGTTCCCCCAATCCAGTCAAACTGCTCGCGCACTGCGTCAATCAAGGCACGGGAAGAATATCCGACGCCAAAGACAAACAAGCGATCAGTCATGGGATCAAAGCTCCAGATAGGGTCGGCGAATTTCGTAAAGGGTGATGCCGGTGGCAACAGCAAGGTTCAGGCTGTCCGCCTGGCCAACCTGCGGAATGCGGATCAGCGTGTTGCAGGCCGACGTCATGGGAGCATCAAGCCCCTGCTGCTCGTTGCCCATCAGCAGGAGAACCGGTTCGCCGTACTCGGCCTTGCGATAGTCAACCGAGCCCTCCAGATGAGTGCCAACAACCGATCCCGGCCACTTGGCGGCAAAGTCCAGAAAGGCTTCTCGTGTGGTCTTGACCAGAGGTACATGGAACAGCGAGCCCATGGTTGCGCGGACAGTTTCCACGGCAAACGGGTCCGTACAGTCACCAACCAGAATGACGCCGGAGGCACCAACCGCGTCGGCCGTGCGAATGATCGTGCCAAGGTTGCCGGGGTCACGAACCCGGTCGAGCGCAACCCATGTGGTTGCTTCCTCTGGCCGAATGCTGGCAAGACTTTGCGTCCTTTGCTCATAGACGCCGACGACCATCTGCGGATTGTCCTTGCGGGTCATCGCGGACAAGATCGCCGTGTTGACCTCAAGGATCAGCGCGCCGCGCGCCTTGGCGCTTGCGGCTGCCTGCTGCGCGATAGGATTGTCCCGGGCATCCGGGCCGATTGCAAGATAGCGGATATCCCAACCCGCCTCCAATGCGTCGGTTGCCAGCTTCAGGCCTTCTGCCACGAAGAGGCCTGCCTGCGTGCGGTGCTTCCGCTGGGCAATCAGGCCCTTGATTTCTTTCACGATCGGATTGGAGTGGCTGGTGATCTGCTTGACCGCGCCGACCCGTGTGGTTTTTCCCGGACCGCTCATCGGCTGCTCCAGCGTGAAAAGAGGGATGTGGAAAGAGCGCGGTGCCCGCCGTCTTCCCGGATGACCAGTTCACCAGACTCCAGAAGGCCGCCTTGCCTGGAAAGGGTTTCGGCCATCAGTTCGTGAACGGCAATGAAACTGGATCGGATGGCGTATGCCGTCAGGATCATGAACAGGGCATCCTTGGACAGAAGCTGCTGCAGCTCCTTCAGCATGCCGGGGAGGGAGGTATAGATGTCCCAGACCTCTCCCTTGGGACCGCGGCCATATTTCGGCGGATCAAGAATTATGCCGTCATAGGTATTGCCTCGGCGCACTTCACGGGCAACGAATTTGGAAGCGTCTTCGCAAATCCAGCGGATCGGCAGGTCATCAAGGCCGGACAGGGCCTGATTTTCCCGCGCATAGGCAATCGCCTTCTTCGAGGCATCGATATGAGTCACCTGAGCCCCTTCGGTCGCAGGAAGCAGGGATGCCAGACCGGTGTAACCAAAGAGGTTGAGGATCTTCAGGGGACGGTCCGGATTGCGCTCGCGTTCGGCGCGTATCTGGCCGTTGACCCAGTCCCAGTGAGCGGCCTGCTCGGGAAAGACGCCGACATGGCGGAAGGACATGAAGCGGCCATTGTAGCGGACCGGTCCATATTCCATTTCCCAAAGTTCTTGCACGTTGCCGGAAAATTTCCAGCGACCCGGTCCCTCTTCGTCCGTATCACCGGAAAAGACCGCGTCTGCTCGGTCCCACTGGGAGGGTTTCAAGCGGCGCGACCCCATGGCCTGAGGCTCGGGGCGGACAATGGTGTAGCGACCATACCGCTCCAGCTTTTGGCCCTCGCCCATGTCCAGCAGCCGGTAGTCTTTCCAGCCCTTTGTTTCCAGCATGACGGGATAGTCGGCAGCGGGAGCAGAACCTGGTGAGGTGAAACGGGACGTGGCGGTAGACTCGGTCAAGATGCAACCTTCAGGCAGGAAACGGGAGTGTGATCGAGGCCATAAGGGGCAGGCAGGTTCGGGTCAATCGCCTTTTTGCCGGACACTCGACGGCTCAAGATAACGTTAGCGGTCCGGATGGCAAGAGGCGGCAGGCTATCCACCCGCCGCCTTCGGTCATGTCAGTCACAGGAATTGTCAGGCAGCTGAAACCTTTTCAAGAAACACATCTACCGATGATTTCAGGGTTTCCGTCTGAGTTTTCAGTTCAGTGGAGGCATTTACGACATGTTCTGCCGATGCGCTTGTCTGGTCCACAGCGTCATTCAGTTCGCTGATATTGGACATGACAACCTGCGTGCCTCCGGAGGCCTGCTGGACGTTTGTCGAGATCTCGTTCGTTGCCTCGCCCTGCTGGGTGACAGCACAGGCAATGGCGTCGGTGTAGCTTCTAACCTCGTCCATGGTTTCCGTGATGGCAGCAATGGCCTCAACGGAGTCACGGGTTGCGGACTGGATGTCGGCGATCTGTGTGGCGATTTCTTCCGTGGCCTTGGAGGTCTGGCTGGCCAGTTCCTTGACTTCGGCAGCAACCACCGCAAAGCCCTTTCCGGCATCCCCCGCTCTCGCCGCCTCGATGGTCGCATTCAGAGCCAGCAGGTTGGTTTGTTCGGCAATGGCCTGAATGAGTGTGATCACCTCACCGATCTTGTTCGCCGAAATCGAAAGCGCCTCGACCTTTTCGTTCGTCAACCGCGTTCCATCGGATGCACGGGCAACAACTTCCGTGGTGCGTTGTACCTGCGATCCGATTTCGGAAATGGAGGCCGCCAGTTCTTCCGCAGCCGACGCCACGCTCTGCACGTTGTCAGCGGCCTGATTGGAAGCATCCTTTGTGGCGGTCGCCCGATTGGAGCTGTCACGGGCAATTCCGGTCAAGGTTTGGGCCGTCGTATCCAGCGTCTGCGAGGTCATGCTCACGCTGGAAAGAAGGTCTTGTACCTCGGCACGGAAGTTGGTGATCAGGGAGCCGATCAGGTTCTGGCGTTCCATCTGTGCTGATTGCAGCCCGGCCTGTTCTTCTTCCAGACGAGTGCGCTCAATCGCATTCTTCCTGAAAATCTCCACAGTCCGGCTCATGTCGCCAATTTCATCGCCGCGGTCACCAAATCCAATCGAAACGTCCCGGTCTCCTTCCGCAAGACGGGCCATTGACTGATTGAGGCTGATGATCGGACGCGAAATGGCGATGTTGAGAATGAAGGCGATGACAAGGCCCGCGCCGAACGCCACTGCAAGAATTGCCCCGATCACGATCAGCGCCTTGTTGCTGGCCTCGCGTGTGGACTGGGATTGGTCAGCCGCCATGCGTTTGATCTGATCGGCGGTGGAGCTGGCAATCACGTTCAGTTCCTGATGCTTCTGCTCCTGCTGGGCCTTGGTAACAAGGATCTCATCAAATGCGGCCTCGAATTTCGCAATGGCAGTGCCCACATCAGCAACACTGTCAGCGATTTCCTCGGACATGCGTGTTGTGGCTTCGGTCAGTTTTTCGGAGGCTCTTTTGAGTTCCTTCAACGCCGTTCTGACCGGAGCTTCATGATTTTCGCCGATGCTGCCAGCCAGCTGCATGGTGCTGGATCGGGCCGACAGAATATTGCGCGCCAGAATGATGGCTTGCTCGCCAAGATTGGAAAGGTCGAGCAGAGTTTCCTGAATGGCAGTTGCCTTCATCATTTCCTTCTCCAATGCGGAATACAGCGCCACTTTCACCTCTGTGATGCTGGCGTTGATCCCCATGTGAAGCTCGGAAACCATCTTCTTCTTGCTGGATTTCTTGAAAAGGTTTTGCTCGCGCAGATAATCAGGTGCTGCACTGGCGTATTTGGTTATTTGACCGGATAGAGTGGAGAAGGCTTCACGGTCTATCCCGATATTGCTGTCACGATCCAGTTCACGCGCGGCCTCTTCCATGGCCTGCAGGGTGCGGGCGATCGCGGCTTGAAACTCCGGTGTGTTATCTGCGGGCTTGATGTGTCCACGCAGTCCGAAATGAGATTCCAGCTGTTCTGCCATGGACTGGATCGCCGATGCGGCTTCGCCATAGCGGTGAACCGTCCGTTGCACCATCTGGCCGCGTTGGGCTTCCGCTTCGGCTTCCTGCTGGACAATGGAAATCTCGTATTCGATCAGGCGGGAAATATCTGCCAGAGCCTTGCTGGTTGAAAGCACCGTTTGAACGGCTGCTTCCTCCGCATTGACGGCTGATACGATTTCTTCAAAGGTCTCGCCGAACTGCCGGGTCAAAGATGAGGCCTGTGCGGCGGCTTCGGCCTGTTTGTCACCTTCGGCAAGGCCCGCCTGCAAGCTGACCAACTTGTCCTTCAGGGACAGTGTCAGGTCGCGAACGTGAGCAGCGTCTGCATCCTTATGACTATCCAGATAGGTTTCTCTGGCAGCAGAAAGGGTCTGCAGGCTGCTCAAGGCAGCTGTCGTCTGGTCGGAAAGCCCGGTTCTCTTGGAGACATCCAGAATGGAAAGCGTTGCCGTCGCCCCCACCACGATGGTGAGCAGAAGGATAGCAGAAAAGCCTATCCAGACTTTGTGAGCGAACTTCAAATTGTTGAAAGCTGTGATGTTCAAACCTGATACTCCAGCCCAAATGAAAGGGATTGATTTCAACCGGAACGTCGGCGTTCGGGTTAAATTTCAGGTAAAGAAAAAACAATAAATACAGATGGTTACACTGAAAACAATCGACAGTGTCGAAACTGCTCCCGGTGATCCGCCACAGGGGCGATCAGGGCTTGCGAGAAGTAACGAGAAAAGCAATCAGGTCGAGCGCTTGAGAAAAAAACAACCAAAGAGTGTTGATGGCTGATGCTGTCGCCTGATCCAAAAAATGCAAAAACGGAAGGCGAATATTTCACCTTCCGTTTTCGATCGATTTCCCCGGTAGCCTGAAAGACGTGGCCTCTAGACGTGCTGGCCACCATTGATGTGGATTTCCGCACCGGACACATAGGTAGAAGCTTCGCTGCACAGAAAGTGGATGGTTTCCGCAACCTCGTCCGGGCGCCCGAGGCGGCGCAGCGGGATATCCTCGACAAGCTTCTCCGTGCCGGGAGACAGGATGGAGGTGTCGATTTCACCGGGCGCAATGGCGTTGACGCGGATGCCGTGCGGTCCGAAATCCGCGGCCATTTCGCGTGTCAGGGAGGCAAGTGCGGCCTTGGACGTCGCATAAGCCGTTCCGGCAAAGGGATGAACCCGGCCACCGGCAATGGAAGTCACGTTGACGATCGAACCTTGGGCATTTTTCAGTTCGGTGAACAACCCACGGCCCAACATGATGGGTGCGAAGAAATTCACCTGGAAGACGTGGCGCCAGACATGCATCGACGTTGTGAACGAATCGAGACGCTCGCCTTTTTCTCCCTTGGGGCTGATGCCTGCGTTGTTCACCAGGGCATTCAGACGCGATCCATGCGGTTCAAGGCGCTTGCGAATTTCCTGGACGGCGTAGCCGAGGTTCTCCGGGTCGGAAAGGTCCACCTGGATGTGGTCTTCAGGTCCCATCGGCCAGGGGCACTTGTCGGAAAACGCGTGGCGCGAGCAGGTAATGACCCGCCAACCGGCAGCGGAAAAACGCTTCACAGTCGCATGACCGATCCCTCTGCTTGCGCCCGTCAGGACGAGGGTCTGGCGTGTATCTATGCTGCGTTGTTCATTCATGGGAAAGCCCTGATGATGGATAATTGCGAGTGCGAATAAAGTTGACTTTTTGATGCCAGTTTAGTTTATCCGCGAAACTCCTTATATGCGAATTTCGCTGGCCACGGGAAATTAATCGGACGACCGGATGCTAGTTTGCTCCTGCAATGTGTTATCAGACAAGCAGCTGCGCAAGGCAGCGGAAGAGATGCGCCAGGACCCGAATGGCAAGATGCCAACACCAGGTTCCGTGTTCCGCCATCTTGGCTGTCGTCCGCGTTGTGGTGGATGTTTTCCGAACGTGATTGACATCATTCACCAAAAGGCGTCTGAAGACCAAGCTGGCTCCGGGGCGACAGACAAACCGGACGGCGAAACCAAACTGTTGGCAGCGGGAGAGTAGGTCCATGAAGGGTGACGCAAGGGTCGTTGAATATCTGAACAAGGCCTTGCGGCATGAGTTGACCGCCGTCAACCAGTACTGGCTGCATGCCCGCCTTTTGCAGGACTGGGGCTTTGGCAAGCTGGCGGCAAAGGAACAGGCTGAGGCGGAGGAAGAACGCACCCACGCCCAGGACCTGATGGACCGCATCATCTTTCTCGAGGGCTTGCCCAACCTTCAGGTTCTTGATCCGCTGCGGATCGGACAGTCGGTCAAGGAGTGCATCGAATGCGATCTGGCGGCGGAATATGTCGCCCGCGCGCTTTATCATGAGGCTCGGGAAGTCTGCCATGAGGTGGGCGACTACATTTCCATGAAACTTTTCGAGCAGTTGCTGGCCGACGAGGAAGGGCACATCAACTATCTGGAAAGCCAGTTGAACCTCATCGAGCGGATCGGCATCGACGAGTATTCTTTCCTTCAGGCAAATTCAGCCGACAAAAGCGAGTAAGCATCGCCTCAAAGGGTGATGACAGACCCGCCTGCCGCTTCTGCATCTTCCGGATCATGGGTCACCAGAAGAACCGGAAGATTGCGCTGTCTCGCGATGCTGAAGACCAGCTCCCGGGTTTCTTGCCGCCTCGCGCGATCCAGACTTGAAAACGGCTCGTCCAGCAGCAGTGCTTCTGGCTGAGCGAGAATGAGCCGCATCAGCGCGGCGCGTGTTTGCTGCCCGCCAGAGAGCGTTGCCGGGTCTCGCTCGCCAAGCCCTTCCAGTCCGACCTCGGTCAATGCAGCCTCTGCCTCCGCCCGACGCTGGGAAGCCGTCAATCCCTTTGCGGGCAAGGCAAAGAGCAGGTTTCCAAGAACGGTCATATGGGGAAACAGCAGGGGGCTTTGGAACATCAGACCCGTGCGCCGGTTCTGGGGCGGCGTATCCGTAATGTCCCGCCCGTTAAGCACGATTTTGCCCTCCGCGGTGAAGGCTGGAGCGAGGAACCCGGCAATGAAATCCAGAAGGGACGACTTGCCGCTGCCGCTTTCGCCCATCAAAGTCAGGACGCATCCTTGGGGAATTGTCTCGTCAATGGTCAGGAGCTGCCGCGTTCCAAGTGAAAGCGAAACAGAGGCAAGTTTCAGACCGGATGAGGCTGCGGCGGAGTGCAAGGGGGCTCCTAGAAGCTTGAGGCGGGACGCATCGCAGACCTGTTTCGGAAGACGAGCGCAGGCAGCATGAGGGCGACGGCGAAACTGAACAAGGGCAGAACGAGCTGTAGCAGGGCGTAGACTGCAAGGGCAGGGCGGTTGCCCCCTGAAGCAAGGGCAAGGCTTTCGGTTGTGATGGTTGTGACGCGCCCGGCGCCGATGACAATGGTCGGCAGGTATTGGGCAACGGAGACCGCAAGGCCGATAGCCAGTGCTACCAGCAACGGCTGCAGGAGAAGCGGCAGGCGTATCCTCCAGAATATTCGCTGCGTTGATGCCCCCAGCGAGGCTGCAATGCGCCCAAATCGTGGGTCGAGGTGGTCCCAGGGGTCAGTCAGCGCCAGGAACACATATGGAAGGACGAAGACCGCATGGGCAAGAGCAACTGCAAACCATGTGCCGTCGAGCCCCAGATAGACCAGCGCCACATGCAGGCCAAACAAGAAGCATACCTGAGGGACAAGAAGAGGGATGAAAAGGATGCCGCGCAAGAGGGGGCCCGGCTTTGCATTTTCCCTTGTGTGAGCCTCCAGCAGCCAGACTACAAGAAGAAGCGATGGAACGGCCGAAACCATGGCAATGACCGCGGTCGTGAGGATTGTTCCGTTGTTATCTTTCAGTGCCGATTGCCAATGGTCTAGCCCGAAAGCACTTGGAAACAGTTCGGGGAACCACCAGCCGTCAGAAAACGACCACACCCCGAGAACTGCAAAACCACCAACCACAGCGATCATGGAGCCGGTCATGAAAGAAACCGCCAGCCACCTTTGAAGCCCGTCCTTCGGGCCTCGATTTCCCGATCGATACATAGGTTCGGCCAAGGTCTTGCAAACCGTCTCGCCTGCCACCCAGACCAGTATTGCGGCGCCGGTTACCCCGATCTGCAAAATCGCGGCAGCGGATGCCTGAAACCGGATGGCGGGTTCCGGATCAAACAGCCAGCCCAGGATCCGAGGTGCAAGAGGTGGAGGGGTAGTCGGCCCCAGTATCATTGCCACATCGACAACCGACGTTGAATAGGCAAGGACGGCGAAGATCGGCAGTCTGATCTGCGGATAAATCTGCGGAACGACCACGCACAGGAACCCTTTGATCCGGCCATAGCCAAGATTTGTCACGACCTTGGTAAGTTCCAGAACCCGGCTCTGGGGTAGCGCAGCCAGCATCATCAGGAACAGGAATGGGACCTCTTTCAGCACCAGACCGGCTGTCATGGCGATCCCGTACGGGTCATTGAGGATCAGGACATCGGGTGGTCGCTCAAACCCTGTGGCCCACGGGGAAAAAAGGCGCATCAGAAAACCCGAAGGCGCAATCAGGAAGGCAAGTGCAAAGGCCGTTGCAGCATGCGGAATTGCCAAAAGCGGTGCCAGGAAGCGGCTGATCCTTGAGAAGATTTGCGCGCCGAGCCAGCCGGCCGTGAAGAGGATCACGATCAAAAGGGAAAGCGCGGTCGCAGCAAGTCCGGTGCCAAGGCTCAACCCGATTGATGTCAACATGCCCGGCGCATTGAACGCAGCCCGGAAGGGGGCGATCGAGACTTCGGTGGACCCAAGAGCCGGTAGATAACCAAAGGCCGGAACGAGCGTTCCGACGAGACCCGTCACGACGGGTCCCGCGAGAAGGCCGATGATAATCGCCTTGGGCCAGAGGGCCATTCTGGTTGATCCCTGTCTTGTCACCCCTTGGCCCGGCCGTCAGGAATTGCCGTAGCGCGTTTCCCAGGCTTTCTCGATGGCCGTAACCCAGCTTGGATGCGGTTCTGGAAGGGTGTTCCCAAGTTCTGCAGGCGACAGGGTCGCGATCCCGAGGTCGAGTTTGTCAAAGGCGGCACGGTCTGCTGCCTCAAGCCCGGCAACATCAAGCACGGTCGGATCGCCCCAATGTGCAGGATCCTGCTTGCGTGCCTGAGCCTCGGGCGACAGGAGGAAGTTGGCGAGAACCATCGCGCCTTGTTTTGCCGAGCTGTTGAATGGGATGGCCACAAAATGGGTGTTGCCCAATGTGCCGTCTTCAAACACGAACGTGCGGATTGTATTGGGCAGTTCCTTGTTGGCAATGGCGCTCGAAGCATCGCTCGGGTTGAAGGTAAAGGCGATGTCCAACTCCCCGTCCGCCAGGAGCAGTCGCATCTGCGCTGCGTTGTTCGGGAACACGGCTCCCTTGCGCCACAGGTTTGGATGCAGTTCGTCCAGAAAGGCAAAGAGCGGTGCCACGTCCTGGTCAAAGGTTGCCTCATCAACGGGGCTGGAGAGTTTCTCCGGGTTTTCGATCAGGTTGATAAGGGCCTGCTTCAGGAATGTGGTGCCATGAAAGTTCGGTGGTTGCGGATACGTGAAACGGCCCGGCTGGCGTTTGACAAGATCCTTGATGGCCTGAAGGCTGCGAGGCGGTTCGGCCAGAACGCGGGTGTCATACATGAAGACCAGTTGCGCCATGCCCCAGGGAGCTTCCTGCCCGTCCGTTGGAACCGTGAAATCACTGAGCACGGTCGGCTTACCGTTCACATCCACATGCGTCCAGTTCGGAAGGGATTGCGCCCAGCCCGGAGCGGCCAGCAGGCCCTGTGATTTCAGCGTGTTGAAATTCTCACCGTTGATCCAGACAAGATCAACGCTGCCGCCATCTTCGCGCCCTGCCGTCTTTTCGCCGATGATCTGGGTGACCACGGCTCCGGTTTCGCTCACCTTCACGTGTTCGACCGAAACGCCGTACCGCTTTTCAACTTCCTGCGCGGCCCAATCGATATAGGCGTTGATCCTCGGTTCTCCGCCCCAGGCGTAGAAATAGACCTTCTGACCCTTCGCCTCTTCCAGTGTGGTATCGGACCAGCCTTCGGCAACGGCGGCGCTGCTGGCCAAGGAGCCGGTCAAGCTGAACAGGATTGCTGCCAGGGACGTTCTGAATCGATGGGTTCGCATGGGCACCTCTTTCATTTGCCAATGGAATCGTTTGGCGCGTCCGACAACTTACGGTCAAGACAAGGCTTTGTGAAATCTTGTGAACCTTGCCGATGCTCATCAACGCTATGGCGCAAAGCCAGAATTGGGCACAGACAGGAAATAAGCCTCAGACCGGCAACACATGCGTTTCCTTGATTTCCTCCATGACCGGATAGGTATGGGTCTCCCTGACTCCGGGCAGGGCGAGCACCACATCGGAGAGGAACCGCCTGTATGTGTCCATATCGGAAACGCGCGCCTTCAGGAGGTAGTCGAACCCACCGGCAACCATATGGCACTCGAGTATGTCGCTGGAACGCTCGATGGCCCGCCGGAAGGCGTCGAAGATTTCAGAGGACGTCCGATCTAACTTGATCTCCACGAAGACAAGCAACTCCCGGCCTACCTTTTCAGGAGCCAGAACAGCGGAGAAGCTTGAAATATAGCCATCACGGACCAGCCGCTTGAACCGTTCGCTTGTCGCATTGGCAGAAAGCCCAACCTTGTCGGCAAGGTCGGTGTTGCTGATCCTGCCGTCGACTTGTAGTGCTTTGAGGATTTTACGGTCAATTGGATCAAGAGTGTGATTCATCGCGGTCCCTACGGTATTTTTTTGCAAAATCCACCGCATGATGGCACAAAATTGGTGAAAAATAATCTCTGCATTCAGGCAAGATGCGAAAAGTTTCGCGCAGCCGCGCGTCTTTCAGGGAGATGGGAATGCCCGCCAATTCGTCTGTTGCCAGTCTTGCTCTTGACGCCTCCGGCTTGCCGCCTTTTCGGGCCGACTATGCTCCGGATGATGTGACGCTGGTAAAGCAGCTTCTCTCGGAAGTTGCCCTGAGTGATGCGCAGGAACGCCGGATCGACACACAGGCGACAGCCTATATTCATGCAATGCGCTCCACGCCGACCGGACTTGGCGGTGTCGAGGACTTCATGCGCGAGTTTGGTCTCACAACGCGTGAAGGCCTCGCCATGATGGTGCTGGCAGAAGCTCTGCTGCGGGTGCCTGATGCGGCAACGGCCGACAAGCTGATCGAGGACAAGCTGGCCGTTGCCCGTTTTGACGAACCAAGCCAGCCAAAGTCAGACACGTGGCTGGTGTCGGCGTCCTCCTGGGCGCTGGGCGTCACTTCCCGTCTGCTTCATCCCGGTGATACGCCGCAAACCATTCTCGCCTCCCTCGTGAAACGAATGGGCATGCCGGCAGTTCGCACCGCCACCCGCAAGGCAATGCAGCTTCTGGGACACCAGTTTGTACTGGGTGAAACGATTTCCAAGGCTCTTGAGAGGGCAAAGACGCAGGAAGCCAAGGGCTATCGTTATTCCTACGATATGCTGGGCGAAGGGGCTCGCACCGCCCACGATGCGGAACGCTATTTCCAGTCTTACGCGAATGCGATCGAGGCTATCGGCAAGTCCGCCGGAGATGGCAAGCTGCCCGCGCGGCCCGGCATTTCCGTGAAACTGTCAGCGCTGCATCCGCGCTACGAGGCTGTCAACGGAGAACGGGTGCGCGACGAACTCGTCCCCAAACTGCTGGAACTGGTGAAAGCAGCCCGCAAATACGATCTGAACTTTACGGTCGATGCGGAAGAAGCGGATCGGCTTGAAATCTCGCTTGATGTGATTGCCGCCGTGATTGCCGACCCGGTGACGGAAGGATGGGATGGTTTTGGCCTTGCGGTTCAGGCCTACCAGAAGCGCGGCATCCATGTGATCGACTGGCTGATTTCCGCTGCCCGCAAATACAATCGCCGTCTTATGGTTCGGCTCGTGAAGGGGGCGTACTGGGATACGGAAATCAAGCACGCGCAGGAAATGGGTGCGGAAGACTATCCTGTCTTTACGCGAAAGGCGGCAACGGATCTTTCCTACGTGGCCTGTGCCCGACGCATGTTGGCCGCGCGCGATGTGCTTTACCCGCAGTTTGCCACCCACAACGCCCTGACTGTTGCCCAGATCGCTGAAATCGCCGGCAACAAGGACGGCTATGAGTTCCAGCGGCTGCACGGCATGGGCGAGAGCCTCTACAAGTCCGTGACGGAAAAGGACAAGTATCCTTGCCGCATCTATGCCCCTGTCGGGGGGCACAAGGATTTGCTTGCCTATCTGGTGCGCCGCCTTCTCGAAAATGGCGCGAACTCGTCCTTCGTGACCATCGTCGGGGACAGTTCTGTATCTGTTGCCCAGCTGTTGAAGCGCCCGCAGGAAATTCTTGCTGACGGTGATCGCTCACGTAATCGGTCCATTCCCATGCCACTCGATCTGTACGGCGCTAGCCGCAGGAATTCCTCCGGACGGGAACTCGGCTGGGCAAAGGAACGGGGTGCGCTGACGGACGCGATTGAGACCGTTGCCTTTCCGGCGACCAATGCACGTCCCCTGATCCCCGGTGCAACCACCTTTGGCGAAACGCAGCCGGTGCTTTCGCCGGTCGACGGCAAGACTGTTGCAGGAAATGTGACACTTGCGACGGTCAAGAATGTTGAAGAAGCCATGGTGGCGGGCGTCGCCGGCTTCCGGAAATGGTCTCGTCAGCCGGTGGAAGAGCGCGCCAAGGCGCTGGAAAAGATGGCCAATCTCATGGAAGCCGATTTTGATCGGTTGATGGCCATTCTCTGCACCGAAGCAGGCAAGACCCTGCCGGACGGGATCGCGGAAATCCGCGAGGCGGTTGATTTTTGTCGCTACTACGCCGCTGAAGCACAAAACTTGTTCGGCGCCGGGCGTTTGATGCCGGGGCCGACTGGTGAGGAAAACCGTTACCGCTTCCGCGGACGCGGGGTTTTCGTCTGCATCTCTCCATGGAACTTCCCGTTGGCCATTTTCCTTGGTCAGGTGGCCGCTGCGCTTGTTGCCGGAAACGCGGTTGTCGCCAAACCGGCAGAGCAGACCCCGTTGATCGCCTATGAAGCCATCAAGATGCTGCACAAGGCGGGCGTTCCCGAAGACACGCTGCTGTATGTGCCCGGCGACGGTGCTATCGGCGCAGCCTTGACCAAGCACCCGAAGGTGGCTGGCGTTGCCTTCACCGGCTCAACCGAAACCGCCTGGGCCATCAATCGTACCCTTGCCGCCAAGAACGGTCCGATCGTGCCCTTTATC
Organism: Roseibium sediminis; assembly: GCF_008711325.1. Taxonomy (GTDB): domain Bacteria; phylum Pseudomonadota; class Alphaproteobacteria; order Rhizobiales; family Stappiaceae; genus Roseibium; species Roseibium sediminis. The sequence continues at coordinate 104,770 of NZ_VXDB01000013.1, read as the reverse complement.
GGCGAAACCGGCGGCATGAATGCAATGCTGGTTGATGCCACGGCTCTGCCGGAGCAGGTGTGCGACGATGTAATGAACTCGGCATTCCAGTCTGCTGGTCAGCGCTGTTCGGCCCTGCGTCTTCTGTTCCTGCAGGAGGACATTGCTGACACCTTGCTGAAGATGCTGGAAGGTGGCGCTCGGGAACTTGCTCTCGGCGATCCGAAAAAGCCGTCCACCGACATCGGTCCGGTCATCGACGCGGAAGCGCGAGACAACATCCTTTCGCATGTCGAGAAGATGAAGGCCGCAAAGAAGGTTCGCTATGCCGGGCCGACACCGCGCGGTGAACTGGCTGGCGGAACCTGGGTGGCACCGCATATCATCGAACTCGACAAGCCGGAGGAGCTGGAGCGAGAGATTTTCGGTCCGATCCTGCATGTGGTTCGCTACAAGACGAAAGAGCTCGACAAGGTTCTCGATTCCATCGAAGCCACCGGCTACGGCCTGACGCTGGGCGTTCACAGCCGTATCGATGCGACGGTCAAGAAGGTTGTCGACCGCCTCGCAGTCGGTAACGTATACGTTAATCGCAACACGATTGGCGCTGTCGTTGGAACCCAGCCTTTCGGCGGTTCGGGTCTCTCCGGAACCGGGCCAAAGGCTGGTGGGCCGAACTACCTCACGCGTTTTGCGCAGGAACAGGTCGTCTCGATCAACACGGCTGCTGCAGGCGGCAACGCAAGCCTCGTTGCCGCATCAGACGAGTAGAAGCAAGACGTGAGGTTGATCAGGCGGGGGTGTTTTCATTTCCCGCCTGATCAATCCGGTAAGGCTGGTTCGCGGCATCTTCCGCCGCCTGCATCATCAAGGTCTGTGACACGCTCTGGCTTGTTCCCGGAGCAAGACGCGCCGCGTTGTAGAAGTCATATTTGACCCGGTCTTCTTCACCGAAGGGGGTATATCCCGCCCGCTGTCGCCAGCTGACCGATTTGCGGGAAGACTCGGTGCTTTCTTCAAGCCGCGCCAGAATATCCCGATAGTCTGCTTCCGAGAGGCCAAGCGGCCCTCGTTCGATCCGCCCGCTTTCGACGATGGTCCTCAGAAGCGGTCCCAGCTCTGTCAGTCCGAGATCGGCAACCGCATTCATCCAGCTGATCCAATAGGGATCTTCCGGGCCAAGCTCCACTGCCGTTGGAAAGGTCTCCAGATGCGCGCGAGCAGTCTCCCGGGGAACGGCGTCCGTTAGGGCAAAATAGACCCATGCCTTGAGGACAGCATCGCGTATCAGCCAATCTGCCGGCGCATTCATCGCAAAAGACCAAAGATCGTCGGTATTATCTTCGCCGATCGCCATCAGGACACGCGGCAGGACCTCACCGATTGCGCCGTCTCCAAGCAGACGATCGGTTTCCTCGCGTCGACATTCCAGCAGTTTCAAAAGGTCCGGTAGCGCAGCGGTTCGCTGGTGATACGCCAGAACGAGAAGGCCATAATACAATGCGCTTTCTTCGTCGGCCGAGAGAGAGCCTCCCGAAGCGAGGCGGTTGAGCATTGCGAGAAAAATCGTCGAGCTCCGCCCCCGCCTGCCCAAACAGTAGTCGAGAGCGTCCCACGGTAACCGGGTCCTCCCGGCCAGATTAGAAATGATGCGAGCGCGATCCATGCCACATGCTAACCTGAAATTGCATTTTCATCCAAGCGGGTTGTGCTGGGAGTTCAGCTGGATTTGTCGCCGGAACGCGCTTTTGTTCGCCGGGTCGCTTCGGCATTCAGAGGATCATCTGGCCAGGGGTGCTTCGGGTAGCGACCGCGCATGTCCGCTTTCACATCGGCCCAGGAGCCGGACCAGAAGCCGGGCAGATCGCGTGTGATCTGGATCGGTCTATGAGCCGGAGACAACAGTTCCAGTGTCAGCGGCAACTTGCCATGGCAAACGGAAGGATGGGTGCCAAGCCCGAAGAGTTCCTGCACCCGAACCGACAGGGTCGGCCCGTTTTCAGCTCCATAATCGATGGGTAGCTTCGATCCGGTCGGCGCGGTGAAGTGGGATGGAGCCGCTTCATCCAGTCTTGCCTTTGCATCAAAAGGCAAAAGCATGGCCAGCGCATTCCCGAGAGTTTCGGCATCAATGTCATCAAGACTTGTGGCACCGGCAAGGAAAGGTCCGAGCCAGCTATCCAGCGTTTCGGCAAGATGGGTATCCGTGAGATCTGGCAAGTCTGTTTGCCCGGAGGCACGAACGAACGCGACGCGGCCCCGAAGATGCAACTGCTCCTTGCTGAAGGGCAGTTTGTCGATGCCCCTGCGCCGGACCTCGGACAGAAGAGCTGCGGTGATGGCAGCGGGATCGGGAGCAGAGATGATCCGGCTGTCGAGAACCACGCTCTGGTATCTTCGCACCCGCCGTGCTTTCAGCTTGCCGTTCTTTTCAAGGGTGACTTCGTCGACGTCCTCGATCCGGTCGGCAAAGAGGTCCTCGATATCGGGCTGTGACAAGGGGGCAGCAAGCGCAATGCGACCACTCGCAGCCTTTCCCTGAATGTCGGCAACGGTCAGAAATCGTTCCGTGCAAAGGGGGTGACCTTCGTCAAGTTCAGCGCCGCGTCCATTGGCGAGCCGGTAGCGGCCAGCCTTGCCACGGGCCTCTGCAACCCGGTCCGGGTAGGCGAGCGCAAGAAGGCGTCCGCTTGCCTCTGCATGCAGATCATTCTTTTTACCTCCCGCTTGGGCCAGCCATCGCTCGGCCAGTTTGCGCGCATCGCGGGTGCGCGGGCTGCCGTCAGACGCAATCCTTGACACCCTTGCACGAAGGTCCACGTCCCGCCCGCCAAGTCCGGGTTCCGAAATGGCAGCGGCAAGAAGGCAGGCCGTCCAGCCGTCGCCGTCGTCGCTCGCTCGCAGGATCATGTGCGCAAGGCGTGGGTGCAGCGGCAATCGGGCAAGATCTCGCCCTTGCCGTGTCAGCCGTCCGTCATCGTCCAGTGCATCAAGGGATTTCAGCAGAAGGCTTGCTTCAGACCATGCTGGAAGGGGAGGAGCATCTGGAAATCTCAATTGTGCAGGATCGGATGTGCCCCAACTTGCCAGATCTAGCACCAGCCCGGAGAGGTCCGCCTCGAGTATCTCCGGGGCTTCAGCTGCAGGAAGCGAATTGGTCTGTGCTTCGTCCCACAGCCGATAGCAGACACCGGGTTCCGTTCTGCCAGCGCGGCCGCGCCGCTGGTCCGCCGAGGCACGCGACACGCGCACGGTTTCAAGACGGGTCAGGCCTGTCTGGGGTTCAAAGCGGGGAACACGGGCAAGGCCGCTGTCGACAACGACTCGGATGCCCTCGATTGTCAGGGACGTCTGGGCAATGGCGCTGGCCAGTACGACCTTTCTCTGGCCATCGTGCGCGGGGCGGATCGCTTCGTCCTGAACCTTCGCATCCAGAGCTCCATAGAGCGGTGCCAGAACCGTGTTATGCGGTACCTTGCCCATAAGGCGCTCTGCGGTACGGGTGATTTCCTTTTGCCCGGGTAAAAAGACGAGAATGGAACCGGGTTCTTCGGCAAGGGCTTTTTGCACGGCTCTTGCCGTCGTGTCTTCGATGGTGTCAGTCGGCTTTCGGCCCAGATATCTGGTCTCGACCGGAAAACTGCGCCCCGTGCTCTCGATAATCGGCGCGCCGCCCAAGGTGTCCGAAACGCGGGCGGCATCCAGCGTCGCAGACATCGGCAGCAGGCGAAGGTCGTCTCTCAGGGCCGATTGGACGTCCAGAGCGAGCGCAAGTCCGAGGTCGCCGTCCAGCGAGCGCTCGTGAAACTCGTCAAACAGGACGGCGGCGATCCCGGTCAGTTCCGGGTCGTCGAGGATCATGCGCGTAAACACGCCCTCGGTGACCACTTCGATGCGGGTACGCTCTGATACCTTGCTGTCCATGCGAACGCGATATCCAACCCGTTCGCCGACCTTTTCGCCAAGTTCCGATGCCATGCGGCGGGCTGCGGCCCGCGCTGCAAGACGGCGCGGTTCCAGAACGATGATTTTTCCGTCCTTGCGCCACTCGGCTTCCAACAGGGCAAGCGGAACACGTGTTGTCTTGCCTGCCCCCGGTTCTGCCACCAGAACGGCGTTCACGCTGTCGCTCAGGGCCGCCAGAAGTTCATCAAGAACGGCGTCAATCGGCAGGGGAGAAGAAAAACGGGTGCGGTCTGCCATGGAGGGTCAGACCGCGCGTTCGATATCCTGCGTCGGCGCGCAATGCCAGCTGCGCCCCGACAGGTCGACCGCAAAGCGTTCCGGTTCATGTGCGAAAGCAGCAAGGCCTTCAAGCGCGGGATTGGGATGGCGGACAATGAAGGTCGGGATTGAACCGACGAGTCTTTCGTGAGGTGCCTTTGCTTCAAAGGCCGCACGGAACTGGCCATCGCTCAAAAAGCGGTCAATGCGGGGGGTGACGCCGCCGGTCAGGTAGACACCGCCGCGCGCCAGAAGGCTGAGGGCAAAGTCACCGGCAACGCGGCCAAGGGCGCGAGCAAAAACATGCAGCGTTTCAAGCGCAACAGGATCATTTTCGCCTGCAGCCTGCGTAATGGCCGCACCCGTGGTGAGGCGGTGTTCGGTTCCACGGCTTGCGGCAACGGCCTTGGCAAGCCTTGGCAGTCCACTCCCGCTCAGGATGCTCTCTGCCCCGACACGACCGCCCATGCGCTCGATATGCGGCCAGATGGCCTCGTCTTCCTTTGTCACCGGGCCGATCTCCACATGCCCGCCTTCGCCCGGGACGGGGATCCAAGTGCCCGCCGCATAGATCATTGCGGCCGCGCCCAGTCCTGTGCCGGGGCCAAGAACGAATTTGGTGGAATCCGGGCGAACCTTGCCTCCGCCTATCTGTTCGATGTCTGGTCCGGAAAGGCCCGGCAGCGCCAGCGCCTGCGCTTCAAAGTCGTTGATGATCACGACCTGAGACAGTCCCAGTTCCTTCAGAACCTCGGCGGGCTTGATAACCCATGGCGCATTGGTCAGCGGGATGGTGTCTCCAGTGACGGGCCCGGCGACGGCGGCAATAAGGGTCTTGGGGGCAGGGCCTGCCACTTCGGCGAGGCTGTCGCGAATGGCTTCCACGAGGCCCGGATGGTTTCCGGTGCCGCGACTGGGACATTTGACCGTCTCGGTATTCGGTCCGTCAATCCGCGCAAAGCGGGCATTCGTTCCACCGATATCGGCAACGAGGACCGGATACTCGAATTCGGTAGGTCTGGTAGACAAGGAGTTATCAGCCACAGTTGACTTCCGGAGTGGTTGATGTGGTCTTCAGTCCCGACAGTCGGGCGGACCGCAGCAGGATCTCTGCAGTGGACAGGTTGAGTGCCATCGGCAAGTCGTAGACCAGGGACAAGCGCATAAGGGCCTTCACATCTACATCATGCGGCATCGGGCTGAGCGGATCGACGAAAAACACAAGTCCCTGAAGGCGCCCTTCCGCGATCATGGCCCCGATCTGCTGGTCGCCGCCCAAGGGCCCACTTTTTAACCGGGTCACCTTGAGACCGGGGCAGACTTCAAGAATGCGACCGCCCGTCGTGCCGGTGGCCACAAGATCATAGTCCCTGAGCTTTTCGGTGTTTCGCTGCGCAAAGGCCACCATGGTGTCCTTTTTTGCGTCATGCGCAACAAGGGCAAGGGTTGGGCGTGCGGCCATGAAATCTGCATCCGTTCGTAAATGGGCGCTTAAAAGGTAACGCCACGGCTGCGGGCAGATAAAGCACGTTCGGAAATGAAGTCAATCAAGGCAGGGTCGTGTTCAGCAATATATCGACGGAGCGGGACAAAAACCCGCTCCGTTCAGTTGCCCGGCATATACATTACTCAATCGAACATGTTGCAGCGAATGGGTTCGCGCATGCTCACCTTTTGCACGTAGCTCTTCGGGAATGTCAGGCCGGCAATCTCCATCACGAGTTTCATGCGGATTGCATCGGCAAACCCTTCCTGAGAGCGGACTGGAATGGCAAAGGAGCCAGGTCCACCGATCACGCAGTCTTCATAATAGTGATCGAGGTTGAGCATCGCTTGCCAGGTGTTGGTGTTGGCCTTCATCATCAGCGGAAGACCGTTTATCACAACGCCGGTGGAGAGTAGCCGGTCCCGCACTTCCGTGACTGAGCCACCCTGATTGTTGGGGCCGTCGCCGGAAATGTCGACCACCTGCCGAAGGCTGGTGTACTGGTTGTCCTGTACCAGATCGACGGACTTCTTCAGCGCAGAGCTGATGGAAGTCCGTTGCACCTGACGAAGGGGAGCTTCGGCAATGAGGCTGACAAAGCTTTCCGCCGTCTGGAGATTTTCGATGATGGTCCAGTCTGCGACGATGAAATGCTCATCGACGCCGCCCCATTCCATGTATGTGACGGCAATCTTGCCGATCGGGCCAAGCTGAATGGCCTCAAGGAATTCCTTGGAGGTGAGGGCCGAGATGTAACCGGCGCGCTGCACTTCCTGTTCTTCCGTGTCCATGGACTGGGAGATATCGACCGCAAGGACCAGCTCCACATCGACTTCATTGGCGAAGTCGTAGGAATACGCGGTGGTCGCGGTTTTGATGGGGTTCATTGTTGCGGCCTGCGATACGCAGGTTTGGATACTCAAACCGAAACTCAGACCGAACAGCGTCGTGCACAGTGTTTTGACTGCTCTGGAAGTACCGAGAAGCATTTTTTTCTCCTTCTAGACCCGAAGGCCGGTTCAGTACGTCTCCCAAGCTGTTTTTTATTATGGTGACTCTAATTTGTTATCGAATCGTTCCTCGTGAATTTAGACGACTACAGAATACTTACGTTGAGGGTGTTTGCAGTTTACTTGGTAAAGTGCATGCCAATAATGTCAGATTCTGGTTTAACCGGCAAAATCAATGTGCCGGCAGTTCACACCTTGTGCCCAAGTTATTGGCCCTGCAGCCAGAGGAGGTGGGTTTCAATGGAAAAATGCCAATGATTGCAATCTGCAAGCGGCGGAGGGCAAAATTTGCCGTGCATCACATGCCCGGACGCAGGTGATAAAACTACCTAATTCCCGCGAATCGCGCTCTTTTCGCCAACGGGTTCTTGACGTTCCTGCTGAGGCTGGTACAAAAGTGAATAAATAATCAGCCGGTGAAGAAAATTTCACCAACCCATTATAGCGGGTTTGAGCTTCGAGAGGGCAAAAATTGCCTGGTGACGGCAGACCCGGTCCTGCGTGACCGATATGCCGCCTGTGGGAGTAGGCGAACGCCATGCGGGCGCAAGAGGACGATTGGACAACCTATCTGGCCATTCGCGCGGCCTGGCTTTCATTCGTTGGTGGCCGGACGCAAGGCGAAATCGCAAGTCAACTTGGCGTCTCGCCAGCAAAGGTTCATCGCCTGATTGCGCATGCGCAAAAGACCGGTCTCGTCAAATTTCAGATCGAGGGGCGTCCGCTTGAATGTCTTGAACTCGAAGAGAGTATCGCAGGCGAATTCGGACTGAACCGCTGCATTGTGACGCCGGATCTAGGTTCTTCCGATCAGGAAACGGCCATCCGCGCAATTGCCGGGACCGCGGCCCAGATGCTGACCGGCCTGTTGACCTCGGAAAATGTGCGCCGCGTTGGTGTCGGCATGGGCCGCACCTTGAAGGCAGCTGTCGAAGCGCTGCCGAAGATTTCCCGCCCTGATCTCGAGATCATTTCGATCAGTGGCTCGCTGACAAGAAGCCTTGCGGCAAACCCCTATGACGTTGTCCAGCAAATGCAGGAGCGGGTTGGCGGTGTCGGCTATTATCTGCCGGTGCCCTATTTTGCGGAATCGCCGGCCGAGAAGGCGGTGTTCCTTGGGCAAAGCAGCGTTCAGGGACTTCTGGACCGCGCACGAGGGTCGGATCTCTTCGTTGTCGGTATCGGTTCCATGGAAAATGAGGGGCACCTGGTCGAGCGGGGCATCATTACCAAGGAAGAACAGTCCGCGCTGATCAGCACGGGCGCGGCCTCTGACCTGATGGGGCGCTTTCTGGATGTTGATGGGCGGGAGGCACGCGGCACGCTTGGCGATTGCGCGGTCGGCCTGCATTACGAGGACGTGCGCGGAGCGCGCATTCTGGCTTTGGCGGGCGGTGAAAGCAAAGCCGTCGCCACTTTGGCTGCTCTCAGGACCGGTGTGATCACCGACCTGATAGCAGACGAAACCTTGGCAAGGGCAGTGTGTAAAAAAGCTGGCCTGCAAACACAGTGTTCCAGCTCATTGCATGGAACAGCCTGAGGGGAAGATCCGAACCGGGCCGGCATGTCGCCGGTCCTTGTATGGAGGACAAAAGAGTGAAAAAGTTTTTGATGATCGGTGTCGCAACAGCATCCATGCTGATGGCGGCCGGAGCAATGGCAGCGGACATCAAGCCGGCCCTGCTTTATGATCTTGGCGGCAAGTTCGACAAGTCGTTCAACGAAGCGGCTCATACCGGCGCCGAGCAGTTCAAGACCGATTCCGGCATCGAATACCGCGACTTCGAAATCCAGAACGACAGCCAGCGCGAGCAGGCCCTGCGCAATTTCGCAAAGCGCGGCATGAGCCCGATCGTCGCCATCGGCTTCTCTCAGGCAAATGCCGTCGAGAAGGTCGCAAAGGAATTCCCGGACCTGCAATTCGCGATCGTCGACATGGTCGTTGACCTGCCGAACGTACGTTCCATCGTGTTCAAGGAGCATGAAGGCTCCTACATCGTTGGCATGCTGGCCGCGATGGCGTCCGAAACCGGCAAGGTCGGCTTCGTTGGTGGCATGGACATTCCGCTCATCCGCAAATTCGCTTGCGGCTACAAGCAGGGTGCAATGGCAGCCAACGGGTCTGCGGAAGTGTTCGAGAACATGACCGGCACCACCGGCGCTGCCTGGAATGACCCGGTCAAGGGCGGTGAGTTGGCCAAGTCCCAGTTCGACCGTGGCGCAGACGTTGTTTATCACGCTGCAGGCGGCACCGGCATCGGTGTTCTGCAGGCAGCAGCTGATGCAGGCAAGCTCGGCATCGGCGTCGACTCCAACCAGAACGGCCTGCATCCGGGTTCCGTTCTCACCTCCATGCTCAAGCGCGTTGACGTTGCCGTCTATCAGGCATTCGAAGACGCAAAGAACGACAACTGGAGCGCCGGTTTCTCCGTTCTCGGTCTTGCTGAAGGTGGTGTCGACTGGGCTCTGGACGACAACAATGCCAAGCTGATTTCCGACGAAATGAAGGCCGCTGTTGAAACGGCAAAGGCTGACATCGTCTCCGGCAAGGTCGTTGTTCACGACTACATGTCTAACGAAAGCTGCCCGTTCTAAGGTGCAAGCCTTGGCCTTCCCGCCGCAGGGCGGGAGGGCCGTTTTATTTCATTGCGTTTGACGATTGCCGCAGGGGGGCATCATGAAACGTTGGCGACTGAGCGCGGCCATCGCGCTGTTATTGATGCAGCCCGCAAGCGCTCTTGCAGATGGCGAACCCGCAATCGTTTATTCGGTTGGCGGCAAGTTTGACGGTTCCTTCAACGAGAGCGCCTTTCGCGGTGTAACCCGGTTTCGCGAGGAAACCGGACTTGAAGTTCGCGAATTCGAAATCGACAGGGATGCGCAGAGCATTCAGGCCTTGCGGAACTTCGCAAAGCGCGGCCAGACACCCATCGTCGCCATCGGTTTCAATCAGGCGTCTGCCGTTGCCGAAGCGGCAAAAGACTTTCCCGAGAGTTCCTTCGCCATCATCGACATGGTCGTGGATGCCCCGAACGTTGCTTCCTATGTCTTCAGGGAAAACGAAGGGGCCTACATCGCGGGCCTTCTTGCCGCGAAAGCAAGCAAGACCGGTGTCGTGGGTTTTGTCGGCGGAATGGACATTCCGATCATCCGGCGTTTCCTGTGCGGCTATCAGGCCGGTGTCAACGCGGTCGATCCAACCATTCAGGTTCTCTACAATATGGCGGGCGACACGCCCGCTGCCTTTGTCGATCCGGTTCGTGGCGCCGAGCTGGCGCGCGGACAGATCGAGGCTGGCGCAGATGTGATCATTCAGGCCGCAGGCGGCACCGGCATCGGTGTGCTGCAGGCCGCAGCCGATGCCAATGTTTTGGGCATTGGGACCGATTCCAACCAGAATGCGCTTCATCCCGGCAATGTGCTCACATCAATCCGCAAGCGCGTGGACAATGCGGTCCACGACAGTTTCACAGCCGCAAGGAACGGGTCCTTCAAGCCGGGTATTCGTGTGCTTGGCCTTGCTGAAGGCGGCATGGACTGGGTGATCGACGACAACAACCGGAACCTGATCAGCGCGGACATGAAAGCTGCTGCCGATGAAGCCGTTTCGGCCATTTCGTCCGGGGAGCTGAAGGTGCACGACATCCTCAGCGACGGCCCGTGCCCGCACTCGTGACATGAATTCTTGGAAAGGCCCGGTATTGATCCCATGAACAAGCCGATCACCACACAGGAGCTGGAAACGACAGCTCAACCGGCCATCGAGCTGCGCAAGATCAACAAGCGCTTTGGTCCGGTCCACGCCAACAAGGACATCGACCTTCTCGTCAAGAAAGGGTCCATTCACGGCATCATCGGCGAAAACGGCGCCGGTAAATCGACCTTGATGTCGATCCTCTACGGCTTCTACACGGCGGATGAAGGTGACATTCTGGTCGATGGCAAGAAGGTTGCCATTCCGGATTCGAAAACGGCCATTTCGCTCGGCATCGGCATGGTTCACCAGCACTTCATGCTGGTCGACAACTTCTCCGTCCTGGAAAATGTGGTGCTTGGAGCTGAAGGCGGGGCGAACCTGTCGGTAGGGCTGGCCAGTGCGCGGGCAGAGCTGAAGCGTCTGGAAGACGAATATGAACTGAAGGTGGACCCGGATGCTCTGATCGAGGAACTTCCCGTCGGTCTCCAGCAGCGTGTCGAAATTCTGAAAGCCCTGTTCCGCGGCGCAGAAATCCTCATTCTGGACGAGCCGACCGGTGTGTTGACGCCCGCAGAGGCAGACCACCTGTTCAAGATCCTGGAAGTTCTGAAAAATCAGGGCAAGACCGTTCTCCTGATCACGCACAAGCTGCGCGAAATCATGGCAATCACGGATACGGTATCTGTGATGCGCCGCGGTGAGATGGTGGCAACACGCCAGACGTCCGAGACGAGCATGTCCGAACTGGCCGAGTTGATGGTTGGCCGAAGCGTGCTGCTGAATGTCGACAAGACACCGGCCACCCCGACGAACAAGGTTCTCGAGATTTCAAACCTCAACGTTACGGACAGCCGCGGCGTTCGGGTCGTCAAGGACGTCTCGTTCAATGTTCGCGCCGGTGAAATTGTCGGGATCGCCGGTGTGTCGGGTAACGGGCAATCGGAACTTCTGGAAACGATCGCGGGTATCCGGCATGCCGACACGGGCACGCTCTGGATCGATGGCGAGGAAATTGATCTGGCGAAAAACCCGCTTGATCCGGCGCAGATGCGCCAGCGCAGCCTCGGGCATGTTCCCGAAGATCGTCACCGGATGGGTCTGGTCACCAAATTCGCCGAATACGAGAACTCGATCCTCGGTTATCACAATGACCCGATCTACTCGAGAGGGCTGCTTCTCGACATCGCCAAGATCAAGGAACTGGCAAGCGGTGAGATCGAGAAATACGACATTCGCCCGCCCAATCCGCTTTTGAAGACCGCCAACTTCTCCGGCGGGAACCAGCAGAAGATCGTTCTGGCGCGCGAAATCGAACGCGATCCGACCGTTCTTCTGGTGGGGCAACCGACGCGCGGCGTCGATATTGGCGCCATCGAGTTCATTCACAAGCGCATCGTGGAGCTGCGGGATGCCGGCAAGGGCATTTTGCTTGTCTCCGTTGAACTGGACGAAATCCGCTCTCTGGCGGACCGAATTCTCGTGATGTTCGACGGCAAGATCGTTGGTGAACGCACGGCAGATGCCGACGAGGGCGAACTGGGCCTGCTGATGGCCGGTGTTGAAGGAGAAACGAAATGAGTGCTGGGCAGCTCCCGCGCTGGGTGGATTATGGCCTGATCCCGCTGCTCAACCTTGCTGCAGCGTTTCTGGTCTCCGGGCTTGTGGTGGTCCTGATCGGGGAAAACCCGCTGGACGCCGTAAAGGTCCTTCTCTGGGGCTCATTGGGATATGGCGAGGGCTTCGGCTTCACCTTGTTCTTTGCCACCAACTTCATCTTCACCGGGCTCGCGGTTGCGGTCGCCTTTCATGCCGGACTGTTCAATATCGGCGGGGAAGGGCAGGCCTATCTCGGTGGGTTGGGCGTCGCCTTTGCCTGTCTTGCGCTCGACCAGTATGTGCCGTGGTGGGTGACCCTGCCTTTCGCCATTCTCGGTTCTGCTCTTATGGGAGCTGCGTGGGCCTTTATTCCGGCCTGGCTTCAGGCCAAACGTGGCAGCCACGTCGTTATCACCACGATCATGTTCAACTTCATCGCCGCCTCGCTGATGGTCTATCTTCTGAACAATGTGATGAAGAAGGCCGGGTCCATGCAGTCGGAAACCCGAACCTTCGAGGAAGGCGGTCGTCTGCCATTCCTCAATGATATCTTCCCCGGCTTTGGTTTTGACTATGCGCCGGTGAACCTCTCGCTGTTTGTCGCCTTTCTGGCTTGCATTCTCGTCTGGCTGCTGATCTGGCGCACCAAGCTCGGCTTTGAAATCCGCTCCTTTGGCGCGAACCCGACCGCTGCCGTTTATGCCGGCATCAATCCGGTCCGCATTATCATTGTGACCATGCTCATTTCCGGTGGGCTTGCGGGCATGATGGCGATCAACGAGATCATGGGCTCGCAGCATCGGCTGCTGATCGACTACGTGGCCGGATACGGCTTTGTGGGGATTGCTGTTGCCCTGATGGGGCGCAGTCATCCGGTCGGCATCGTTCTGGCAGCGATCCTGTTCGGCATGCTCTATCAGGGGGGCGCGGAACTTTCTTTCGAGATGCCCGCCATCACCCGTGACATGATCGTCGTCATTCAGGGTCTGGTGATCCTTTTCGCCGGGGCACTGGAATATCTCTTCCGTCCGGCCCTGATCCGGCTCTTTTCGGCAGGTCGTTCACCTGCAGCTCAAGCGGCTTGAGGAGGAACGACCATGTTTGAAACTCTCATCCTCATTCTGGATTCCACGGTTCGCCTGTCCACGCCGCTTTTGCTGGCATGTCTGGCCGGGCTTTATTCAGAACGCTCCGGCGTCGTCGACATCGGACTGGAAGGCAAGATGCTTGGCGCGGCCTTTGGCGCCGGTGCTGTCGGATATATAACGGGCAGCGCGTGGCTGGGCCTTCTGGCGGGCATTGGTGTTGCCTGCGTTCTGGCCCTCATTCACGGCTTTGCCTCCATCACCAACCGGGGCAACCAGATCGTTTCAGGGGTAGCCATCAACTTCCTTGCCATCGGCCTGACCGGCCTTCTTGGGCAGACATGGTTCCAGCAAGGCGGGCGCACACCCGCGCTTCCCGATGGCGGGCGCTTCGAGAACATAAACCTGCCGTTGGCGGAAACGTTGAGCGGTGTGCCGGTGATCGGGCAGATCTATTCAGAGCTTCTGTCGGGCCACAACATCATCGTTTACATGGCCTTTGCTGCCGTGCCGTTGACGTGGTGGGTCCTGTTCCGCACCCGGTTTGGCTTGCGTCTTCGGGCCGTCGGCGAAAACCCGGCGGCGGTCGACACGGCAGGCATTGATGTGATCTGGCTGCGCTACCGTGCGGTGTTGATCTGCGGCATCCTGTGCGGCCTGGCCGGTGCCTATCTGTCGATTGCTCAATCCTCTGGCTTCATCAAGGAAATGACGGCTGGCAAGGGCTTCATCGCATTGGCCGCGCTGATCTTCGCCAAGTGGCGGCCGGGCAATGCCATGTTCGCCTGCCTGCTCTTCGGCTTCCTCGATGCGGTTGCCATCCGCCTGCAGGGACAGGAGATCCCGGGCATTGGCGAAGTGCCGGTCCAGTTCTTCCAGGCGCTGCCCTACATCCTGACGGTCATTCTTCTCGCCGGGTTCATCGGCAAGGCGATCCCGCCAAAGGCATCGGGCATTCCCTATCTGAAGGAGCGCACATGAGTTCCGTTCAGCTTCTCTTTGAAACAGCGAAATCAGCGCGCGAGCGCGCCTATGCGCCCTATTCGAAATTCAAGGTCGGCGCGGCCCTGCGCACAAAGGGTGGCAAGATCATCGCCGGATGCAACGTGGAAAACGCGGCCTATCCGGAAGGGGTTTGTGCGGAAGGCGGCGCAATCAGCGCCTTGATCCTCGCAGGGGAAACGGAAATTGCCGAAGTGCTGGTCATGGCCGATGCGGCTCTTTGCACGCCCTGCGGCGGGTGTCGCCAGAAGATCAAGGAATTTGCCGGTGATGATGTGAAAGTGCACATCGCCAATCTCGATGAAGTGAAGAAGACCTTCACTGTGGCCGAACTCCTCCCGGCCGGTTTTGAACTAAACGAAAAGGACTGACGCCTCATGAGCGGTTATGGTCGTGAATGCGCGGATATTGTCCGCGCAGCCCGTTCGGGTTCCTACAAGATCGGCATGATCCTCGGCTCCGGCCTCGGATCTCTGGCCGAAGAGGTCGAGGATGCTGTTCGCATTCCCTATTCCCGTCTGGTGCAGTTTCCGGTTTCCACCGTTACGTCCCACTCCAGCGAGCTGGTTGCCGGAACGATGGATGGAGTGCCGGTGGTGATCCTCTCCGGTCGCGCGCATTACTACGAAAGCGGCAACCCCTCCATCATGAGAACTCCGGTGGAGACGCTGAAGGAGCTGGGCTGCGAGATCCTGCTTGCTACCAATGCTGCAGGTTCCCTGCGCGAAGATGTTGCTCCCGGCAATCCCATGATCCTCTCCGACCACATCAACTGGTCCGGAATGAACCCCTTGATCGGGGAAGAGGACGAGAGCCGCTTTCTGGATATGAGCGCAGCTTACGATCCCGAGCTTCGCGCGACCTTGAAGAAGGTGGCCGAGGAAACCGGCGATCCGGTGGCCGAAGGCGTCTATATGTGGTTCTCCGGTCCGTCCTTCGAAACGCCTGCCGAGATCCGCATGGCAAAGGTGTTGGGCGCGGATGCCGTTGGCATGTCCACGGTTCCGGAAGTCATCATGGCAAGGTTCCTTGGCATGCGTGTCGCTGCCATGTCGATCATCACCAACTATGGCGCTGGTATCCAGTCGCATGCGCTTTCCCATGACGAGACCAAGTCTGTCGCCAAACTGGGCATGAACCGGATGAAGCAGCTTGTACGTGGATTTGTGAAGGAGGCTGGCCGTGGATGACTTGTCCCTGAAAGACGTGGCACGGCGAGCGCTGGGTCTCGTCGACCTGACCAATTTGAATGACGACTGCACCGAGGCAGACATCACAACGCTGACCGGACGGGCCGTAACGCCACATGGTTCTGTTGCCGCCATCTGCATCTGGCCGCGCTTCGTTGCGCAGGGCGTGCGGGAACTGGCTGGTACTGGTGTGAAAGTGGCAACGGTCGTCAATTTTCCGGCAGGCGGCACTGAAACCTCTGCAGTTGTTGCCGAGACCCGGCAGGCAATTGCCGATGGTGCGGACGAGATCGATCTTGTCATGCCCTACCGCGCTTTCATGGAAGGTCGGAAAGGCTTTGCCGAGGAGCAGATCATTCGGGTGAAAGAAGCAATTCCGGCTCCGGCAAAGCTGAAGGTCATTCTGGAAACCGGAGAGATCAAGGATCCGCTTTTGATCCATCTGGCATCGGAAATTGCCATTGGCGCAGGCGCGGACTTCATCAAGACCTCCACGGGCAAGGTGCCGGTGAACGCCACGCTGGAAGCTGCCGAGATCATGTTGACGGCAATCGAGGAGGAGCGCCGGGATCATGGTCGCAACGTGGGCTTCAAGCCCGCCGGGGGGATCAAGACGGCCGAAGATGCCGCTGCCTATCTGGCTCTCGCCGACAAGATCATGGGACACAACTGGGTGTCCGCCACCACCTTCCGGTTTGGAGCAAGTGGGCTTCTGGATGCCCTGATCGCCGAACTTGAGGGAAAAACTGTGCACGCGGGCGAAGGATACTAAAAATGCTGCCGCAGGAAATTGTCAGAAAGAAACGGGATGGGCAGACGCTCACCCCGGAAGAGATTGCGTTTTTCGTGAGGGGTCTGGCCGACGAAACCATCACAGAAGGCCAGGTTGCGGCCTTTGCCATGGCGGTCTTCTTCAAGGGGCTGACTGTTGAAGAACGCGTCGGACTGACATTGGGTATGCGCGACAGCGGCGATGTGCTGGACTGGTCCGATGTCGATGCACCGGTTCTCGACAAGCATTCCACCGGCGGTGTTGGCGACAATGTTTCGTTGATGCTCGCTCCGGCGCTTGCTGCCTGTGGCGCAGCCGTGCCGATGATTTCCGGTCGGGGCCTCGGTCATACCGGCGGTACGCTCGACAAGTTCGACAGCATTCCAGGGTACAAGACCCAACCGGACAACACGCTCTTCAAGAAAGTGGTCAAGGAAGTTGGCTGCGCCATTATCGGGCAAACCGGCAACCTTGCTCCTGCCGACAAGCGGTTCTATGGAATTCGTGACGTTACGGCCACTGTGGAGAGCATCGACCTGATTACAGCATCCATCCTGTCGAAAAAGCTGGCAGCGGGACTTGAGGGTCTGGTGCTGGACGTGAAATGGGGCACGGGTGCCTTCATGGCGAAGCTGGAAGATGCGCGGGCCCTTGCCCAAAGCCTCGTTCTGGTCGCCAATGGTGCCGGGTTGAAGACAACTGCAATCCTGACCGACATGAACGAACCGCTGGCCTCGGCTGCCGGCAACGCGATTGAAGTTCAAAACGCTGTCGACTTCCTGAAAGGCACGGCGATTGATAGCCGCTTGTGGGATGTCACGGTCGCACAAGGTGGCGAGTTGCTCGCAACCGGTGGTCTTGCCGAAAACGGCGCCGATGGTGAAGCGAAAATGCGGGACGCCTTTGAAAGCGGTAAGGCGGCGGAGATCTTCGCGAAAATGGTCACCGCTCTTGGTGGTCCTGCGGACTTCATGGAAAAGTCTGAACTGTATCTGGCCAAGGCGCCGATCGAGGCACCGATCTACGCAGACATGGACGGGATCGTCACCGGCGTTGACGCGCGTCAGGTTGGCCTTGCCGTTGTTGCTCTCGGCGGTGGCCGGACATTTGCCGCCCAGAAGATTGATCCGGCTGTCGGACTGACCAATCTGGCCGGTCTTGGCAATTCGGTCGATTCCGATGCTCCGCTCGCCATCGTGCATGCCCAGACGCAGGACCAGGTTGAAGAAGCATCCCGCATGGTGCGTGCAGCCTACCGGATCGGCGATGCGAGAGACGTGCCGGACTACCCCGCCGTTGTCGAGCGGATCGCGTCTTGAGATCTCAAGGGCCCCGGAAAACGGGGCCTCTCCGGCCATCGGTCGGCAATAAAGAGGACAGGCTCATGCCTAGAGCTATTCTGTGCGTATTGGACAGCTTCGGAATTGGCGGTGCCGCCGATGCGGAGAAGTTTGGCGATGCCGGATCCGACACGCTGGGCCATATTGCAGAACGCTGTGCAATCGGCGAGGGCGACCGCGACGGTCTGCGCTCCGGTCCACTGCATGTGCCAAACATGGATCGGCTCGGTCTGGGCGCAGCGTCTCTTGCCTCAAATGGAAAGGCTGCGCCGGGTCTCGATTTTGCAGGTGAGCCTGAAGGGCTTTGGGGCTACGCCGAAGAAGTCTCCAACGGCAAGGATACGCCGTCCGGTCACTGGGAAATCGCCGGTGTCCCGGTTCGCTTCGACTGGGGTTATTTTCCCGAAACCGTGCCAACCTTTCCTGATGAACTGATCGAAGGGGTGAAAGCAAGGTCGGGCATTGCCGGCGTTCTCGGCAACAAACATGCCTCGGGCACTGTCATCATCGAAGAGCTGGGCGAGGAACATGTCCGCACTGGATTGCCGATTTTCTACACGTCCGCGGACAGCGTGATCCAGATCGCGGCACACGAGGAACGCTTCGGACTGGAGGCGCTCTATCGGCTTTGTGAGGTTACCCGGGAACTCGCCGATCCCTACAATATCGGCCGCGTCATAGCTCGCCCCTTTACCGGCGAAAGCAGGGACACCTTTGAGCGCACGCCCAATCGCAGGGATTATTCGGTGCTGCCGCCCGAGCGCACTGTTCTCGATCGCCTGACCGATGCGGGGCGGACAGTGATTGGCGTTGGCAAGATCTCTGACATCTTTGCTCATCAGGGGGTCTCGAAGGTGCTGAAGGGCGCGGGCAATGATCAATTGTTCGACAAGACGCTGGAAGCAATGGATCTTGCCGGGGACGGGGATCTCGTCTTCGCCAACTTTATCGATTTTGACTCTCTTTATGGTCACCGCCGCGATGTGCCCGGCTATGCTGCAGCCCTTGAACATTTCGACACGCGGCTGCCGGAGTTGATTGCCCACCTCAAAGAAGGCGACCTTCTTGTCCTGACAGCGGACCATGGCTGCGATCCGACCTGGCGCGGAACGGATCATACCCGCGAGCACGTGCCGGTGTTGTGCACAGGTCCCGGGCTTCAGGGGCGTGGCATCGGCGCCAGAAAGACCTATGCTGACATTGGCGAGACCATTGCCAGGCATCTCGGCATTCCGGCAGGGCCGCACGGAACCAGCTTCCTTTGAATTGACCTGAACAGGTGATGATCCATGACAGACTATGTGACGGTGCCGAAGGCAGAGCTCCACTGCCACATTGAGGGGGCAGCATCTCCCACGCTGGTCATGCGTCTGGCTGAACACTATCAAATTGACGTGTCGTCGATCATCGACCGGAAAGGCAAATATCGCTGGTCGGATTTTTCCACCTTCCTGCAGGCCTATGATCTGGCAAGCTCTGTGTTCAAGACACCGGGTGATTATTCGCTGTTGAGCGAAACCTATTTCCGCATGCTGGCGGCTGAGGGGGCCATTTACGGCGAAGTGTTCATTTCGCCAGATCATGCGCAGGCGGCGGGGCTTTCCTATCGATCCTATGTCGAGGGACTGGCTGCGGGCATGGAACGTGCCAAGCTCGACACCGGTATAGAAGGCCGGATGATCGCAATCGGTGTCCGCCATTTTGGGGCGAATGCAGTAGAACGCGTTGCCCGCGAAGTCATTGCCAATCCGCATCCTCTGGTCACAGGTTTTGGCCTTGCAGGAGATGAGCGCGACGGCCACCCATCCAATTTTTCCAAGGCCTTCAGGATGGCCGACGAAGCCGGGCTGGGGCTGACCGCGCATGCGGGCGAATTTGGTGGGCCTGAGAGCATCTCCGCAGCACTGGACTTCCTCGGTGTGACACGGCTCGGCCATGGGGTGCGGGCGGTTGAGGACAAGAGCCTCGTACGGCGACTGATTGATGAGAAGATCGTGCTTGAAGTCTGCCCCGGATCAAATGTGGCTCTGGGCGTCTACCCGGTCCTGCGATTTCATCCGGTCAATATTCTGAGAAACGAAGGGGTTCGCATCACATTGAATTCGGATGATCCGCCGTTTTTCGCAACCACGCTCGGACAGGAATACAAGACGGTCAGCACCACGTTCGGGCTGACATTCGAGGATCAGCTGGCGATCACCAGAACGGCCATTGATGCGGCCTTCTGCGACGAAGCGACAAAGAACCGGCTTCTGGTCCGTCTCGACAGTGCGACTTCGGATGCCGAATAACATTGCCTGTCGACTGAAAACGCACCGGGAAAACACATGACATCTGAAACGGCTCCGTCAGCACTTCTGGACCTTTTGACTGCGCAGCGGACACGCCGTGAAACTGCTGACGTGCTGCAAAGGGCCCTTCGTGGCGAGACGCGCTCCTTGTCCGTCGACCTTTCCCGACTGGACGAAGTTGCAAAGCTGTGTGACCTGGCCATGCAGGAAACATATCCCGATTATCAGGTGCCGCCGGCAAGCTGTTGGCGAATGCTGGAAAGCAGCGGCATGGATCGCTGGGATAGTCTTGCAAGTGCCCGAGGCTTCTCGTCTGCCGAGGATCTTTTGCAGGTCGCCGGAGATCTGGCGATCCTGCTGGGTGCCGCAGACGTAAACCCGCCCGAAGGTTGGATCTATACCGAACCGGGAACCGGCGAGGTTCATCGTGGCAGGACTGCCCTCTTCATTGCTGTCTTTGCAATGTTTCAGTCAGGCGTGTTTTCCGCCGACCCGAATGACCCGCTCCGCGTGGATGTTGACGCCCTGATCCGGCTTGAGGAGGACGAGATCGCAGCATCCTTCGGCCTTGATCGGTCTGTTCATCCAAAGTGGCTCGCCGCCATGACGGGGCATTTGCGCCGGTTTGGTGAAGTGGTCGGTATGCGGCCGGACGTCTTCGGCCATAAGGGAACGCTCCGTCCGGGCCGCCTGCTCGTTGCCATGTTGAAGCATGTGGAAGACGGTGATCTCAAGATGAGCACAGTTTTCGATAGCCTCTCTGATGCACTTGCGCCGCTTTGGAATGGCGGAGCACAGGAAGGCGACCTGATCCTCGGGGACAGCTGGCGTCTGGAAAGTGGTGACGACGAGATCATCGTGCCACTGCATCATGCGGTGCAGGCACTGGCGTTCAATCTGATTGAGCCTTTCTCATGGGCGGGTATCGGCACATCCGGCTTCGAGGAGCTTCCCGCGCCCAGCGACGGTATCCACGCCGGGCTGCTGGTGGCTTCGGGCGCAATTAGACCGGAAGACGCATTTCCCGCCGAGGCGCAGCGAACCGAATTGCGGGCAGTGTCGTCCGCGCTCATTGTGGAACTCGCCGCACGTCTGCGCCAAATTCTGGAAACAGACGCTGACGGTCTTCCTCTTCCCTGCATTATCGAGGGGGGAACGGTCAGGGCAGCGGCAAAACTGGCAATGGAAAATCCCGAGGCATTTCAGAAAGTCAGGAATATCCTGTCTACCGGGGCTGTTTTTTGGGCTCCAAAAGGGGCATAGCTTCAAAAGCCACATCTGAAATCGCACACAACAATCGGAACCGGCAACCTGCCGGATCAAACAGAAAGAGGCAGCCATGTCCGGAGCAAATGTGATCAGCCACCCGCTTGTACAGCACAAGCTTTCAATCATGCGGGACAAGTCGACATCCACTCAGGGCTTTCGCCGTCTGCTTCGAGAAATTTCCACGTTGCTTTGCTATGAAGTAACCCGCGACCTGCCGCTCGTTCGCCAGACGATCGAGACACCACTTGCGGAAATGCAGGCACCGACGCTCGCGGGCAAGAAACTGGTTTTTGCCTCCGTCCTGCGCGCAGGAAACGGCCTGCTTGAAGGCATGCTGGATCTGGTCCCGTCCGCGCGCGTGGCGCATGTCGGTCTTTATCGTGATCCTGAAACGCTGCAGCCGGTTGAATATTACTTCAAGGCACCGGAAGACCTGAACGAGCGTCTCGTGATCGTCGTTGACCCGATGCTGGCAACAGCCAATTCAGCGATTGCCGCCGTCCAGAAACTCAAGGAGCGCGGAGCAAACAACGTTCGTTTCCTGTGCTTGCTGGCCGCCCCGGAAGGCGTGCAGAAATTCAACGAGCATCATCCTGACGTGCCGATCTATACCGCCAGCATCGATGAGCGTTTGAACGAGAAAGGCTATATTGTTCCGGGCCTCGGCGATGCCGGTGACCGGATGTACGGCACGAAGTAAGGTTTCGATCTAGGCTGCGTGGACGAATTGGAGGCGTATTTCGTGGATCAAAGGGCAAAATATGATGGAAAGGGGCCTGAAGAACGTATTGATCATACGTTCAAGGGGACGTTTCCTTCAGATTGCAGACGTTTGATCCACCCGAATGGGCCGGGCCTGCAGCGCCCAATACCAAGGCAAATCCGGCTTGACGATGCACCACATCGCCTGCGCCAGCTCTGCCTTGTCTTGAACGCTGAATTTCCCGGCGAAATACATCGCCAATTCGTCTACACAGCCTAAGAGCAGGGGCAGCCATGATCACGGTATTCGGGTCCATCAATCTCGATCTTGTTGTGGTCGTGCCGCGCCTGCCCGGACCGGGTGAAACCGTCAACGGGCCGGATCACCAAAGTTTTGCGGGCGGAAAAGGTGCCAATCAGGCGCTTGCCGCCCGTCTTGCTGGCGCTGAAGTCTCCATGATCGGGGCCGTGGGATCGGATGCATTTGCCGATCTTGCGCTGGCGAACCTGCTGGCCACTGGCGTCGAGCTGTCCCATGTTCGCCGTCTGGACGGCGCAACCGGGCTGGCCCTTATCGGGGTCGACGCAGGTGGAGAAA
Organism: Roseibium sediminis; assembly: GCF_008711325.1. Classification (GTDB taxonomy): domain Bacteria; phylum Pseudomonadota; class Alphaproteobacteria; order Rhizobiales; family Stappiaceae; genus Roseibium; species Roseibium sediminis. The sequence goes on along the minus strand of NZ_VXDB01000013.1, from coordinate 82,529 downwards.
ACCAGATCATCGTTGCAAGCGGTGCCAATGCGCGCGTTGACGCGAACTGGCTGGCGGGAGCATTGGCAGTCGATGGCATGCTGGTGTTGCAAGGCGAAGTGCCAGCGCAACAGGCTCTCGCAGCCATGAAATCGGCGAAGGCTGCCGGCGCATCCGTATTCTACAATCCCGCTCCGGTTCCCCGGAGCTCTATTCCTGAACTGATCGAGCAGGTCGACGTTCTGGTGGTCAACGAAACCGAGGCCCAGCATATCGGGAGCGCCTTGGGTGTGGCTGGAGAGCCGGAAGACTTTGCTGAGGCAGTCGCCTCGGATCATAATCTTGTCGTGGTCACTCTTGGTGCCGACGGAGTTGTGGCCCGCAAGGGCAAGGACCGCTTTCGGTTCAGGCCGCCGGCTGTTGAAGTGGTGGACACAACCGGAGCAGGGGATGCCTTTTGCGGAGCGCTGGCAGCAGCCCTCCACAGCGGGCTTGAGCTGGAAGTTGCGCTCAAGCAGGGCGTTGCTGCTGGCAGCCTTGCCTGCACGCGCACCGGAGCGCAGTCGAGTGCTCCAACCTCCGCTCAGATTGCAGAAATGGCCGAAAAGGTCGAAAAAATCTGATCCTTTCACGACCTGATAAGACTGACAGGGTAACGTACAGTCTCCTTGGATGTTTTACAGGATCAGAAGATGTGGCGTCTGCTCGTCCCGGTCATTGCAATCGCCGTTGCAGCTCCGTTCGTGCCTGGAGTTCTCCAGACCTATGTGGATTCCCGGCAATCGGAGGAAAGTGCGCGCCAATCGGCCGATGATGAAAATGAGAGTGGTGAACGCATCTACAAGATCCAGGTAGGGCGTGATGGGCACTATGTGACGGATGGAAAACTGAATGGTCGGACCGTGACCATGCTGGTGGATACCGGCGCTTCCGCACTGGCCCTGCCGGAGAGCGTTGCCAAGAAGATCGGTGTCTTTCCAAAGCCTTCAGACTACACCTTGCCCGTGAGTACGGCCAATGGCGTCGCCAAGGCTGCGCGGGCCACGGTTCGCGAAATGAAGCTTGGTTCCATTCGCCTTCGAGATGTCGATGCGATCATTCTGAAAGACGACCTTTTGAGCATCACGCTGCTCGGCATGTCCGCTTTGGGTAAGCTCGACAAGTTTCACTTTTCAAATGACACCCTGATACTGGTCCAATAAGGTCCGCAGCAATCCTTGGGTTGCGTCTGAATCGTAACTCACCCCACCCATACAAGAGGTTTCCATGTTCCCGAAGCCGGTACCTTTTCTCAAGGCCAACACATTCGAATATGAGTCCGCCCCGATGGTGAAACCCACGGGGTTTCGGGAATATGATGCACGTTGGCTTTTTGAAAAAGAAATCAATCTCATGGGTATGCAGGCCTTGGGAATGGGGATTGGTACCCTCATTCACGAGCGCGGCGTACGTCCGGATATTGTTGTCGGCCACGACTTCCGCGGCTACTCGGCCTCGATCAAGATGGCGGTGATCAACGGCCTCATGGCTGTTGGGATCAACGTGCATGATATCGGTTTGGCCTTGTCGCCGATGGCGTATTTCGCACAGTTCGCGCTGGATGTTCCGGCGGTGGCGATGATTACCGCATCGCATAACGACAATGGCTGGACCGGCGTGAAGATGGGTATCGACCGCCCGCTGACCTTTGGCCCGGATGAAATGGGACGGTTGAAGGACATTGTCCTTGAAGCCCAGTTCATCGTGAAGGGAAGCGGCAGCTATCGTTTTGTCGAGAATTTCCCTGAAGTCTATTTCAACGATCTGACCAACCGGGCCAAGCTGAAGCGCCCGATCAAGGTGGTTGCAGCCTGTGGCAATGGGACTGCCGGAGCTTTTGCGCCGCGTATCCTCTCCGCGCTTGGGGCCGATGTCATTCCGCTGGATACAGAGCTGGATCACACGTTCCCGCGCTACAATCCCAACCCGGAAGACATGAAGATGCTTCATGCGCTCCGCGACAAGGTGATGGAAACCGGTGCGGAGGTCGGGCTTGGCTTTGACGGCGACGGCGACCGATGCGGCGTTGTTGACAACGAGGGTGAGGAAATCTTCGCTGACAAGGTTGGCGTGATGCTTGCCCGCGACATCTCCGCACTGTACCCGAACAGCCAGTTTGTGGTCGATGTGAAGTCGACTGGTCTCTTCAACACGGACCCGGTTCTTCAGGCAAACGGCGCGAAAACCGACTATTTCAAGACCGGCCATTCCTACATCAAGCGCCGGGTGACGGAACTAAAAGCCATCGTCGGCTTTGAAAAGTCCGGTCACTATTTCTTCAATGCCCCGATTGGGCGCGGTTATGACGACGGACTGGTATCGGCCATCGCCATTCTCGACATGCTGGACCGGAATCCGGACAAGACCATGGCGGATCTGCGCCGTGATCTTCCCAAGACCTGGGGGTCTCCGACCATGTCGCCGCATTGTGACGACGAGATCAAATACGGCATCGTTGACAAGGTCGTTGCCCGGTTCAAGGACATGCAGGCCAAGGGCGAAAAGATCGCCGGTCACCCGATCACGGATCTCATCACCGTCAACGGCGTCCGCGTGGTGACGGATGACGGCACATGGGGTCTGGTGCGAGCTTCCTCCAACAAACCGGAGCTGGTTGTTGTGATCGAAAGCCCTGCGTCTGAAGAGCGTTTGCACGCGATGTTCAAGGCGGTCGATGGCGTGTTGCGGGAAAACCCGGAAGTGGGTGAGTACAATCAGACCATCTGATTGTTCAAATGAGCTCCATGAAAAGGCGTCCGGGCCCTTGCGGTTCGGGCGCCTTTTCCTTTAACGAGGTTTTCTGGCAATCGGAAAACCGCTCATGATACAGATCTTTGGCACACTGCCGGACGGGACGGACATTCAGGAAATTTCGCTGAAGAAGGGCGCCCTGGAAGCGAAGGTGCTGACCTATGGTGCCATCGTCAAGGATTTGACCTTCAATGGCAAATCGGTCGTCCTTGGCTTTGCTGATCTCGGCGCCTATCTGGCAGACAGCAATTATATTGGCGCTGTTGTCGGGCGCTGTGCGAACCGGGTTGCCGGTGGTGTCGCCGTCATTGATGGCCGGGCTTCCGCCTTGAGCCTCAACGTAGACGGGCGAGACCATTTGCATGGCGGACATATTGGGTTCTCCCGACGTGTGTGGAGCGTGGAGCAGCACGACAAGGCAAGCGTTCTCCTCAAGCTGGTGTCTGAAGACGGGGAAGAAGGCTATCCGGGGCGTGTGGAGGCTCTGGTCCGCTATACGCTGACCGGTGCCGGAGCCTTGCGGGTGAAGATTACAGCCACGACGGACAAACCAACTCTCGTCAATCTCGCGCAGCACAGCTATTTCAATCTGGATGGCAGCGTGTCGGTTGCCGATCATGTGCTGGAGATTGCGGCCGAGCGCTATTTGCCTCTTGGAGAGGGGCTCGTGCCGACCGGCGAAATTCGGAACGTCGCCTGGACCCCGTTTGACTTTCAGGACGGGCGCAGGATCGGGACTACGGAGAACTTCGATCTGAATTTCTGCCTTGCAGACGAACCGCAGGATGACGTGGCTTTTGCCGCGGCTCTGGAAGATGCGGGCGGCGAGTGCCGGATGGAAGTCTGGACAACGGAGCCCGGGTTGCAGCTCTACGATGCTGGTCAAATGCTGACGGAAGCAAAGGGGTTGTCGGGCTTTCCTTACGGCCCCAAAGCCGGTGTCGCGCTGGAAACACAGCGCTGGCCGGACGCGATCAACCACGAAGGGTTTCCGTCAGCTGTCTTGCGGCCCGGCGAAACCTATACCCAGATCACGGAATTTCGGTTTTCCTGACATCTGACGGGAGCAGTTCACATGAAAACGGTATTTTCCGATGACCAGTTGCTACATGCGCCGCGGCACGAGATTTCCGATGGGCAACTAAAGCCTGCAGTTGAAATTCCGAGCCGGGCCGAGATTGTTTTGAAAACAGTCAAAGCCCGAAACCTCGGTGACATTCTGGAACCGTCCGACTTCGGTCAGCGGCCCTTGGAGAAAGTGCATGACAAGGGCTACCTTGCCTTTCTCGAATGCTTTTGGGGCAAGTGGGAAGCGGAGGGGCGAGCCTCGGCTGAGGCCTTCCCGTTTATCTGGCCGGTCCGCTCACTGCGCGCAGATCCAGTGCCCGATCACATCGACGGCCAGCTCGGCCGATATTCCATGGACGCGGGAACGCCGCTTGGTGCCCGGACATGGGAAGCTGCCAAAGCGTCTGCGAACACGGCCCTCACAGCTGCCAAGCTGGTGCATGAGGGAAACAAGGCTGCCTTTGGCCTCTGCCGCCCGCCCGGGCACCATGCCGGAAAGGATTTCTTTGGTGGCTATTGTTTTTTGAACAATGCTGCGATTGCAGCCCAATGGCTTCGGGACAATGGGGCTGAACGGGTCGCGATCCTTGATGTGGACTATCATCACGGCAACGGAACCCAGGCGATCTTCTACGACCGTCCCGACGTGCTTTTCCTCTCAATTCACGCGGACCCGCGTCAGGAGTATCCCTATTTCCTTGGTCATGGCGACGAAACGGGCGTGAAGGGCGGGACCGGTTTTACGAAAAACTGGCCGCTGGCACTCGGTACGGATTGGGAGGGCTACCTGCCTGCACTGGAAGAGGCATGCCATTGGCTAAAGGTGTTCAAGCCTGATGCGCTGGTTGTGTCGCTCGGGATGGATTGTTTTGAAAACGACCCGATCTCCGGCTTCAAGTTCACCAGCGACGACTTCTCCCGCCTTGGCGCCCGGCTCGGCAAGACCGGCTTGCCGACAGTGTTCCTGATGGAAGGCGGATATGCAGTCGATGCCCTTGGCACCAACTGCGTCAATGTTCTTGAGGCCTTTGAGAAAGGCTAACCGGGTCAAACCGGAAAGCCGTGGCCTTTCAGTTCGGACCGAAGCTTTGCCGGGGTGGTAAAGTGAATGCCGTGCAGCCCGACAGAGTTTGCTGCGTCGACATTGGCAAGTGAATCGTCAATGAAGACGCAGTCCTGCGGAACCAGATCATTCCGTTCGATCAACAGGTGATAGATCGCCGGATCTGGCTTCAAAAGACGCACGTCGCCAGACACGATGGTGTCAATGAAAGAGTTTGCCAGAAAGGGGAACCGCACCTTGCATTCATCAAGTTTCTCGACTGAGAAGTTGGTGATTGCATAGAGCGGCACTCCGTTCGCCTTGAGAGCTTCCAGGATCTCGACTGTCCCCTCGATGGCTTCCGGCAGGGTCTCGTGCCACCGGTCATAGAACGGCCTGATCAGGTGCTCGTGATCGGGAAACTGCTCTACGAGAAGAGCTATGCCTTCAGCCCAAGGCCGGCCGCGATCCTGTTCCGCGTTCCATTCGGGCGAGCAGATCCGGGTCAGAAAGTACTCACGCTCTTCGGCATCCGGGATCAGCTTTTCGTAGAGAAGATTTGGGTCCCAGCGCAGCAGTACGTTTCCAAAGTCAAATATCACTGTTTTTGGACTTGCCGCCATGAAGACACCTGAATGTTAAGGGACTGTCGCCTAATTGAACGTGGTTTATCTTCGAATCATGGAGCTGTGGCAACTTGATGACGCGTATTCGTATCCTCTTTTCCTTGGCGTTCGCCTTCAGCTTTGGCAGCCTTTGCTCCGGCGCAGCTCTGGCGGACAATGAAGTAACCCGCTTCAGGGTTGGTGTGGCCATCGGAACGCAGGAAGATGCGCGTGAGCAAATGGAACCTTTCCGAGTTGCTCTCGAGAAGATCATTGATCGCCCCGTTGATCTTTATCTGATCGACACGATGGGTGGGCTGGTGGAGGCTCTGGCGTCTGGTGAAATCGACTATGCCCGCCTGACACCAACCGCCTATGCTGCAACGGACGCCTTGTGCGAATGTGTCGAGCCCATGGTATCGGCGCGGCCGGATGAAAAGACTGACCGTTTTCACGCCATTCTGGTGGCTCCCAAAAAGGAAGAACTCACGACCTTGCAGGACCTCAAGGGGGTGCATCTGGGTGTTGAGGACACGCGTTCGGTTGCCGGCTATCGGGTACCGCTTGCGAACTTGAAATATGAGGGGGTAGACCCCTGGACCCATTTCAGTGCCCTGATTCAGGTGGCCGATGGTGTGGAAGGCGCGCGCGCTGTTCTGGACGGACGCCTTGGAGCAACCTTGGCCTGGTCGACCATGAGCGGAGACCAGAAATCCGGTTATTCAGCGGGGTCCCTGCGCGACATCTATAAGGCGAACAAGCGCGACCTTGGAAAGCTCTCGGTCGTCTGGCAGTCACAAGGCATCCCGTTCTCAGCCCATGTTGTACGCACCGCATTGCCTGACGACATGAAGCGGGCGCTCCGGGCCGGGCTGATGGAGTTGAAGAAGTCTTCTGCGCGCGCCTATCGAGCGATCGAACCGGACTTTCCCGGTGGCTTCATACCAGTGGTTCACTCAGACTATCGCGCCGTGATGAGAACCTACGATCCGGATTTGCAGGCAGTCTTCGGCCGGTAAGGTTCATAACGAGGCGGGCGCAAGGAGTTTATCTGCATGCCGCCTGATCATCTCCTCCTTGTTAGTGCGAATGACAAGGACTTTGATCCGGCTGGCAGGAGCGGAAATTATCTCCGTGCCTGACCTGTTGCGCTCTGCATCAATCACAAGCCCCAGCCAGTCCTGATCCGCGCAGACTTCCTCCCGGATCTGTGCTGCGTTTTCGCCAATACCCCCGGTAAAGACCAGCGTATCGAGACCATTTAGGACAGCCGCCAAAGCGCCCAGTTCTCGTCGGATGCGCGCAACGTAGTAGTCGATGGCTTCCCTTGCAGCCGGGGAGCTGCTTGTGAGCAATATACGCATGTCCTGACTTTCGCCCGACAGACCCTTGAGCCCGCTCTCCGTGTAGAGCAGGTTCGAAATCTCCTCGGCAGACATTGCTTTCTCGCTCATCAGATAGAGGAGGACACCGGGGTCAAGCTGGCCGCATCTTGTGCCCATTGCGAGCCCGTCCAGCGCGGTGAAGCCCATCGTGGAGCCAAGGCTGCGGCCATTCTTGATCGCAGACATGGAAGCCCCGTTTCCCAGGTGCGCAACCACGACCCGGCCCGCAAAGAGGTCTGGATGATGCTGAGCCAGATGGTCGCAGATATATTCATACGAAAGTCCATGAAAGCCGTAGCGGCGAACACCCTCGTCATAAAAGGAGCGGGGCAGAGCGAACGTATCCTGGACCCACGGGTGACCACGGTGAAACGCCGTATCAAAACAGGCAACCTGTGTGGCAGTCGGAAAGGCCAGAGTGGCTGCGTCCACGCCCGCCAGATTGTGGGGTTGGTGCAGGGGAGCAAGCGGGATCAACCGTTCCAGTTCTGCGCGAACCGCTCGGTCGATCACGGCAGGCTGGGAAAAACGGATGCCGCCATGCACCACCCGGTGCCCGACAGCGGCAACGTCCTGCCCATCCGTTTCGCGCAAAAGCAGCGGCAAGAGACTGTCCAGCGCGTCTTTGTGGGTGGCGTCGTCTGTCGGGAGCTGCGCCTTCGTCCGAATGCCGGTTTGTTTCGACACGTAGTCAATCTCGGGGCGAGCGCCCAGACCGGATATCTGGCCTTCCGCAAGCACCGTGGTGTTTCGGTAAAGGCGGAATTTGATCGACGAGGAACCGGAATTGAGAACGAGGATCAACCGGGCGGCGGCCATCATGCCTCGTCAGCCTGAAGGAGAGCAGGGACCGGCGCTCCGTTTGCAAGCCAATAGTCATAAAGAACCGCGAGGGCGCAGGAGGCAAGACGGGCACGCCCGTTGTCTGCCCTGCTTGTCAGCATGACCGGGACCTTGGCTCCGACCACGAGCCCAGCTGCTTCCGCATGAGCCAGAAATGTAAGCTCCTTGGCCAGCATGTTGCCCGATTCAAGATTGGGAACAATCAATACCTCCGCCCGCCCGGCAACGAGAGACTTGATGCCCTTCGTTCGAGCGGCCTGAAGGTCTATCGCATTGTCCATGGCAAGCGGGCCGTCGACAATGCCGCCGGTAATTTGCCCGCGCTCGGCCATCTTGGAAAGGATAGCCGCATCAAGGCTGGAGGGAATTGACGGGTTCACCGTTTCAATTGCAGACAGAATACCGACCTTGGGCTGTTCCAGACCGGCCGCAAGCGCCGCGTTGATCGCATTCTGGGTGATGTCGACCTTGGTGTTGAGATCTGGCGAGATATTGATGGCGGCATCGGAGATCAGCACCAAGGTCGACCGTCCGGGAATGTCCATGGCAAAGACATGACTGATCCGGCGCTTCGTGCGCAACCCGGCGTCCCGTTTGACAATGTGGCGCAGCAGGTCATCGGAATGGATGTGCCCCTTCATGATGGCCTTGGCTTCTCCTGCATGCACCAGCTGCACGGCATGGGCCGCAGCCTCCGTCTCATCCTGAGTTTCAATTATGCGGAACTGACCAAGGTTTGCGCCAAGACTGGCGGCCGCCTTTTCGATCAGGGCGCGTTCGCCAATCAGGATCGGCCCAATCAGCTTGTTTTCTGCTGCAAGAAGGGCGCCTTGAAGTGACGCATCATCTGTCGGAGAGACAACCGCAGTGGTCAGGGCTGGGAGCGTTTGGGCCGCACGGATCATTCCGTTGAAGTGCCTATGCCGCTCAACGAGGATTGCGGGAAGGTCGGAGGCGTCAAATTCAATGGTCTTCGGCGGTGCGGTCACTTCCGCGCGCCCTGATGCGATCAAGCGCCCATCCGGATCGATCGTCACCGAAACATTGAGAAGCACCCGCTGGTTCGGCAGTTTTTCAGCAACGTCCACCTTGACCGTGAGTTGATCTCCAACGGAGACAGCCCCATGGAAGGTGAAGGTTTGAGATCGGTAAATAGTGCCGGGACCGGGGAGAATATTGCCAAGAACAGCGGACACAAGAGCTCCAATCCACATAGATGGAGCAACTGGCGCATCTACCTTGCCGTCGCCGGTCCAGTCGGTGTCAGGTAGGTGCAACGGGTTGCGGTTCCCGGAGGCATGCGCAAAGATCAGCAGGTCATTGACCGTACAGACCCGAGAAATTCTGGCAGATTGACCGACGTAGATTTCATCATAGGTCTTGTTCGTTGCCATGTGTAGCTCCCGGCACAGTGCTCATTCGAGGTTGCAGCGCCGGGGACCCTATCTTTTCAAAGCGACAAAACAAATACGCAGTATCTGCTATTTTGCCGATTTCACTAAGGCATTCAAACTCAGGAGAAAAACGTCCTCAGCATGTCTTGCAGACGACCTCATCACTAAGGCGGGGTCGCAGAAAATAAACGTCTTCTAGTGTCATTGATTTAGCTCGGGGGAATATGCCTTGTGCGAAAGACGCAAACATCGGCACATAATTGTAGGTAGACATACCGACGATTACTGTTGAGTTCGGTATCTTGACTACAGCTGGGATGCTGATTGGAGGCTCTGTACCGGTTGGCCATGGTCTATACTGCCTGTTGCCTACACTCCAAAGAACGGTCGCCTTGCCGCGCGCATCAAACCCAACACTTGCAACAACATTGGTCATCGGTCCCGCAGCATACGGGAACATGATGGTTCGGGCGCTCCACATGAGGTCGTTAACTTCCAGGCGCGTTAGTTCTTGCGATTGAGAAACCAAGTCGGCCAAAGTGCTCGCAACTTGACTGACTTTTCTGTCGTGGTTCAGCGCTTCCGTGGTTTCTGCCATACCGATCAACAAAATAAGCAGAACCGGCAAAAGTAGTGCAAATTCAACCGCTGCAACCCCCTCCTCTTTGGAGGAGAGGGAACGAAAAAGACGGAAATGGGAGCAAAAGGACTTCATGCTGCATACACCTACCACGGCTCAGTTCTGAAAATATGGGTCGAGTAGAGCAGTCTCTCACCCGAACTGTCGCCGGGACCGAATTTGAGAATGGAAGAGAACATTGGCCAGCGATACATCACGCGCACGGCCACGATTTCTGACCGACCGATATTGGACGCATATTGATCGCCAGTCGGCTTGCCATCCTTGTCCAGCATGGGCGGAAGACTATCGAAGTCTTTTCCATCATAGAAAGTCTTGATCTTGTCCACCTTGATCTGGACCTTTCCTGCTCCGCAGGGGAGCACAGGCATGTTGGCGCAAAGTTTGTCTCTGAAAATATTGACGCTGAAGGCCTGGCCCTGGCCAGTACGCACAAGACGCGAAGCTTCCAGAACGGCATTATCGACAATTCGGTTCACGAAGAATGCTAGGCCAAATTCTAGAATGCCGAAAATGAGCATGAAAAACGGAAGGCCAACGATGCCAAATTCGATCGCCGTGACGCCCTGATCATCCCGAGAGTACCTTCGGAACGCCTTGCGGAGTAGCGAAAGTGGCTTGCTGGCAACTTTCTTGCCAGTGCGGTCTCGTGGCATCCTGGTTTCTGGAGGAGTATTGTTAGACATTATTGTCCGCCGCCACCACCAGCTGCTTTCAGAGCAAGCTCGTTCCGCTTTGTTGCCTGTTCAGCGACATTGTCGAAGTTTTCAGTTTGATCACCAAGACGCAGTGTGGGCTCGCATTCAGGCGCACAGGAATAAGTCTGACGCGAAGCGTTGCGGTGAACCAGCACCGTTCCGTCACCAGCAGCCTTTACGGTGATCACTTCGTCAATGATCGGCTCGTTGTTGTCATCAAGGATGACCAGGTTGGTGCTGCCGTAGGATTTGCCCGTGATAACCACCGTGGTGGAGTCATGCATCGCAACGTCTGCAATAAACGGATTGCCAACGATCACGGTGCTCGCAGGCTCCTGAATTCGGAAGACCTTTGCACGGTCAACCATAACGGTTACCGGCCCTTCCTGAGCCTGAGTGGCGGTGCTGGCGACCATTCCTGTAAGGAAGATCGCTGCGTAGGTCTTAATTTTAGCGGGGAAAGTCATTTCCGGCTCCAGCAAAACTAGTTTTTTGCATTAGCGCAAAACATGGTGAAAGATTTGCTAACAATCGATGACGTAGCTGAAATTTGGTTCAGACCCGTAAATATAAGGCGGTTATTAATTCAAAATGAAACTCGCTGGCTAATATATGCCTTGGGTCACTTTAGTTCATTTGAAAGTCTCGCTTTGGTGAATAAAGTACTGTGATCCGTGCGTAAAAATATGAAGCTGATGCTGCGTATTTCAGTTCAAACGCAGGTATCGATGAAATTTCATTTCTGCAGCCTCGACAAAGTCTCAGTTTTTGCGTGAGCTGACGAAGAGGAGTTTTATAAAAAAATATAGAATTAATCGGATGGAAAGGGATTTTACGGCAGAAATACCCCCGGCAAGAATAAGAATGTGGTTCAGCAAATTCTGGGATCGAGACTTGGTTGGGTAGGGGGTTCTCCATGAAAAGCATGTTGAGGCGCTTGTTAAAGGATGAGGCAGGTGCGACTGCCATCGAATATGCATTGATTGGTGTAGCGGTTTCTATTGCCGTAATTGCGGCGGCGACGAATATCGGAACGGCGACATCAAACATGTTCTCCATGGTGGTCAATACAGTTGTGGCAGCCATTGGCTCTTAGGCTGGGCGCTTTTTCGGTTCATTCCAACCCGCTGTTTCCTGCCGACACCCGGGTGAGCGTATCCCGCCGGTAAAAATGACGAGCGAGCAATCGCAGGCAGCAATACCCCAAAAATCTCTACTTGAATTATGTGATCGACGGGCCGTCGAGCCGGATGCGCAAGAGTTCGGTGTCCGTGCGGGGATAATGGCTCGCACACTGCCACATGAGCGCTCTTATGTTTCCTATCTGCCTTTGGAACCATTAAGCTAATAGGCTGCTCGGGCGACTTCGAGACGAATTCCGAGAAGCAAGAGGCAAGAAGCGAAGGAAAGGACGCGCGCGAACGTATTGTATATACGTCTAAAAGGCCGCGTCCTTCAAAATGCAGCCACTTGCTTCACCTCGATCGTGGCCGGGTCCGCGCCGCTCAACATCACAATTAGTCTCGTTCAACGATGCGCGGCATTACCTATGCCGGTTTCATCTTGTTTTGAAACATGAGACTCCAATTCAACCTCTTAGCCTAGGCTTGAAATGATGTGGTCACACCGTTTTGGGCATATGCCAGCTCAGGGGTACCGGTCTGATCTCTCAATGCAGCTCTGGGTCCTTGCCTGCCCAATACGTGCCAGTGGATGGAAGCTCTGAAAGCGCGCTCGTGCATGTGGGCTGCCGATATCCGTGGCGTGTGATCCTTTTCAGGGCCGCTCCGCGTGTCTCCTTTATCCCAACCTGCTGCTCCTGATGCTGGGCGATGCAGGCCCGGCGCTTCGGGTGGAAGAAGCAGCCGCAATCTGGCGGAAACATCCCCTTGGGCGAATTTTCAATACGTTCTGCAGGTCCCATTCCATCGTCTTTGCCTTTTAACCCACGAAATACGTGGCCAGTTCGTTCCCGCTGCTCGGGATAGCTGGAGGTTATTTGCCTCTTGGTCCGGGAGAATTGCCGTGTTCTGCGTGCGAGGGCTTGTCATTCTTCTCAGAAGCCAGGTGGAATTTTCACGGTTCCAAAGAAAAGAACTGCCTACGACGCAGCATTTCGTAGCTATTGTTGCAGTATAGTTAATCAATTACTTACAAAAAATACACAAATAAGCATAAAGTACAGATACGTTGAATTTCTTGTAGAGTCGCGAAATTAGGTCGCAAGAAAGTGAATTTTCGCAAAATTACTTTCAGGTATGTGGAGGAATAGACTGGATTGTAGTATGCAAAATATTTTTACGGAGAAAAATCTGTGAAATCGCCGATAAATATCTCCAGTAAAAGCTGGAATGTCGAAAGAATACAATCGGATCACAAAAATAACCTAATTGAAGGTTGTATAGTGACGTAGCGTACTATCCGTAATCTCCTGTTTAGTGTTTGGTTTGGATGATCCGATTAATCGATTGGAAAGATGTTGGGAGTATTACTTTTCGTCAAGTTCGACCGGGCAGAAACAAGTCAGGCGGACTGAAGCTGTCAAATCAAGTGGAATTAGGAGCTCTAAGGATGAAGAATATTGTATCCCGCTTTGCCAAGGACGAATCTGGCGCAACGGCAATTGAATATGGTCTGATTGCAGGTCTGATCGCTATCGCCATCATCGGCGCAGCAACCACGCTCGGCACGAAACTGTCTGCCATGTTCACCACGATCGCGAACACGCTGCCGAATTAAAGTATAAGTTCCGGATAGACTTCAGGAGCTATTGGGTTTCCGAAGCTCTTAAAAAAGATAAGGCTCCCTCGCCCAGGTGAGGGGGCTTTTTTATTTACGTGAAAAAGGATATTTACAATTCATTTTGCCTGCATTTGTGTGTAGGGCGAAGAATTATATTTCAATATGCCTGATCTGCCGCGGTTATACCTGTTTGTGGTGACGATTTAGGCTTTTCAAGAGCGCCGCAAAGGAAGTCAAGCTTTGAGCAAGCATCAAACATGTCTTTGCGGTTAGTATAAAATTTACCACGAAAATTCCGGCTTGCGGGCTAGACAACTTTACCGAGTGCATTAACCGCTCGGAAAGGGCCTGGAACTACCTCTCTCCTCAAGCCTGGCGGTTGTGAACTAGCTCCGTCTGGTAGGGAAAGTTGTCTAGTTACAGGTGTTTAGGAGCGAGCTATGAAAAAGGTTTTTGCACGTTTTGCGAATGACGAGTCTGGTGCCACTGCAATTGAATACGGCCTTATCGCCGGTCTGATCGCGGTTGCGATCATTGGAGCCGCGCAGACGCTCGGCGGAGAAATCAATACGGCGTTCGGTAAGATTTCTACTGCACTCAAGGGTTCTGGCGGCACAGGCGGCACCCAGTAAGGAAAGAGACCCGCTGTCAGAGTGGGTTCAAAGGAAATGCCGACCGGACTCTCGGAAGGCCGGAAGCCCTGCCAATATGGTGGGGCTTTTCCTCTTTCGGTGATCCTATCCGCAGATAGAGGATATTAAGCTTTCTCCGCTATTCCTGCGCAGTAGGTCACAAAAGACCAGACTGAATTTGTGCGGAGTTTCCCATGTTTGCCGTCATGTCACTGGCGTTTCCCTTCTTGATCATCCGCGCGGGTGTGTCAGATTTGCTGACGATGACCATTCCGAACAAGCTCTGCATATTGTTATGTGTCTTGTTTGCACTCTATGTGCCGTTCTTTGGTCTTGGGATTGAGGAACTGGGAATGCATCTGGCAGGCGCCGGAGTTGTTTTCGTTGTTTGTTTCGGCCTTTTTGCCCTCGGTGTCATGGGGGGAGGGGACGCGAAATTGATGACCGCAATTGCGCTTTGGTTTGGTTGGACCCTAACCTTGCTCGAATTCCTGCTTCTGACAGCTGTGTTCGGAGCGGCCCTGACTCTGGGGCTTCTTGTTGCGAGATCTTATATCATTTTGCCTTCAAGGCTGGCGCAAATCGGGTGGCTTACCCATTTGCTACACCCGAAAACCGGCATTCCCTATGGCCTTGCCATCGCGGCCGGAGCGCTCTCTGTGTACCCTGCGTCATCTGTCTACGGTGCACTGATGCTGCCTTAGCGGCAGTGGGGTTTTGCGACCCTGAAAGTCTTTGGATTGCTTCTTAGAATTTTATTAAAATGCGCTAACCAAATAAAATCACTACGTATTAACCATGTTTTGACGATTGCCTAGTCAATATCAGTGTTGAAATGGTGCCCAGCGCACTCATGATCACGGGTATTGAACAATGAAGTACGCACGATTGGCAATATTGGGAGTGGCAGTAGGTGCAGGCCTCTTGGCTGCGCGTCTCGTTTCCACCTCCTCCGCCCCCGCCCCTGAGCCGGTCGCCGAAGCAGCTCCGGTCATTGAGAAGACAGACGTCCTGGTGGCATCTACCGATATCACTCTTGGAAGCAAGCTCTCTGGCGGTGACTTGACCTGGGCATCCTGGCCCACGGACGCATTGCCATCCGGGGTTTTGACCCGGGACGGTGATCCCGGCGCCGTTGAGCGCCTTGAAGGTCAGATTACCAGAACTCCCATCTTTTCCGGTGAGCCCATTCGCGAAGAACGGTTGATCAGCACCGACAAGGGATTCATGGCCGCGATTCTGCCGAAGGGCATGCGGGCCATCGCGGTCAGCGTTGAATCGGAAACAACGGCTGGCGGTTTTATCCTTCCCGGTGACAAGGTTGATGTCATTCTCACCAAGTCGGGCATTGACAGCGCCGGAGCGGTGTCGGATACGATCCTTGAAAACGTTCGTGTCCTTGCCATCGACGCGGTGACGGCCGGTGAGCAGGAAGAAAAGAACGTCGATCCAAAACGGACCGCAACGCTCGAACTCAATCTTCCGCAATCTGAAATAATCGCTCAGGCCCAACAATTGGGCACGATTTCCCTGGCGCTGCGTAGCGCTCAGGACTCTGCAGACGATGCAGAGAAGATAGTTCGCAGAAAGCGGGCTGTCACATACGTCAAATATGGCCTTCCAAGCCAGGCAGCATCGCAATGAGGACTTCAAACATGCACAAAGACAATGGGGCGCCAGAACGGCGCGGAGTGGTCGGCGTTGCTGTAAAGGCGTTGTTGACGGTGGCCCTTCTCATGACAATGGCCATCGGTGCAGAACGCGTACACGCACAGGACTTTGAAAAGCGCATTCATGTCGCGTCCGGAGAGAGCGTCTCCAACCGACTTCTGAGTGTCGGTGTTGGCCGGTCGGTTATCATCGATACCGCAGAGCCGGTTGCGGATGTTCTGGTGTCCAATCCGCGTGTGGCTGACGCTGTGGTCCGCACGCCAAACAGGATCTTCGTCCTCGGCAATACGGCGGGGCAGGCCAATCTGGTGCTGTTCAGCCGCACGGGTCGCGAACTGGCGAGTTTTAACCTGCGTGTTGAGCCCGACACCTCGGATCTGGTCCGGTTCATCCAGAAATACATCCCTGGGTCCAACATTCAGGCTCAGTCGCTCAACGGCAACATCATTCTGTCCGGAACTGCCTCAAGCACGGCCGATGCGCAGCGCGCCGCCGACCTTGCAGCACGCTATGCCGGCACGGATGTTGATGCCAAGGACATCCTGAACATGGTGACCGTAGAGGGTGAGGATCAAGTCCATCTGCGCGTGACGGTAGCTGAAGTGGACCGCTCTGTTATCAAGCAGCTCGGTGTCGCTTTGAACGGGTCAATTGCAATCGGAAATGTTGGCATCGGCTTTGCGAACAACACGTCCTTCACTGCAAACCCTTCCATCGCCACACAGACAAGCTCGATCTCGGGTCTTTTCAAGTCCGGTACGACGTCCATCGGGGCGGATGTGAAGGCTCTGCAACGTGAAGGCATTGCACGCATCTTGTCTGAACCGACGCTGACAGCGATCTCCGGCGAAAACGCAAGCTTCCTGGCTGGTGGCGAATTCCCGATCCCGATCTCCTCTTCGGACGGCGAAGTGACTGTCGAATTCAAGAAGTTCGGTGTCGGTCTCGACTTTACTCCGGTGGTCATGTCGGGGGGTCGTATCAGCCTCCGCGTGAAGACCGAGGTCAGCGAGCTGAGCTCCGAAGGTGCGGTGGATATCGGAACACTTGCCATTCCCGCCCTGAAGGTACGCCGCGCGGAATCCACGCTGGAACTTCCCTCAGGCGGAACTCTGGTGATGGCTGGTCTTTTGCAGGAAACTTACAATCAGACGGTCAATGGTGTTCCGGGCCTGATGAAACTTCCGGTGCTCGGGGCCCTGTTCAAGAGCCGTGACTTCCTGCGCAAGCAGACAGAACTGGTGGTGTTCGTGACCCCGTATATCGTCAACCCGGTTGCTGCTTCTAAGATCCAGCGTCCTGACCAGAACCTGGCTCCGGCAGATGATTCCGAAACGATCTTCCTGAACAGGCTGAACAAGGTCTACCGCGCCGGCGGAAACGCTGGTCAGGGACAGTATCACGGCCAAGTCGGGTTCATTTACAAGTAAGGCGGACGAGAAAATGGTAGCCATCAAAATGTCCCGGTCTCGAACCGCAATTGGAGCGACATTCCTCGTTTCCCTGGTTCTTGCCGGTTGCAACTCCCAAACCGTGGGACAGAACAACAGCCAGCTCGCGTTGACGGACTACAGCCTGCGTCATCCGATCGTCGTCACCGAGCAGCCTGAGGTTCTCGATCTTCCGGTCGGTGCGAATATGCGCAACCTCAACAACAGTCTCAAAGGAACGATTGAGGGCTTCGGTGCAGATTCCCGCAAACGTGGCAACGGCCGCGTGGAGATCCTGGTGCCGTCGGGTAGCCGGAATGAGGCAGCTGTCCACTCGGTTGTTCCCCAGATCCGCAGCGCCTTGAGGGCGGGTGGATTGTCGGCGGGAGCGATTTCGACACGAAGCTATAGCGTGGGCGACGCATCGGCAGATGCCCCAATTCGCCTGTCCTATCCAAGAATTCAGGCTACGGCAGGCCCATGCGGGTCTTGGGACGGAAACCTGGGCAATGTTCCGAACAAGAACATCGACTACGGGAACTACGGCTGCGCCACGCAGGCAAATCTTGCGGCGATGGTCGAAAATCCGTCTGACTTGCTGTCACCGCGTGCAACGGCACCGGCGGATCAGGCAAGACGCGCGAATGTTTACAAGAATTTCCGTGAAGGAAAAACCACTGCGAGCACTTTCGCCGAAGGTGTAGGCGCAGCGGTTTCAGAGTGAGGGTCCCATGAGTGTGACGGTTCAGCCAAAAGCAGCTTCGCATGAGGCCTCTTACCAACCGGAAGAGGCACTCTCTTCGCAGGTGGATACTTCCCACTTTCCTCCGGTGCCCAGAATTTCGGTGCAGGCGTTCTGTCTGTCAGATCATTCCGCCAGAACCGTTGAGGCCGCGGCGGAAGATCGGCGTATGGCCAAGGCGCACACGAAAGTGCATCTTGGCGGGATTGCGGCTGCGGTAGAGTATTTCTCGCAGGCGCCGACCCCAAATCTGATTATTGTCGAAGTCAAGGCGTCCAATGGCAACGTATTGGGCGAACTCGATAATCTCGCGGAGTATTGCGATGCCGGCACGAAGGTTATCGTGCTGGGTGACCTCAATGATGTGAAGCTCTATCGCGAGTTGATGCAGGCCGGGGTCAGTGACTATCTCGTCAGCCCGGTCGACATCTATCAGTTGATCGGATCCATCAGCGGTCTTTACGCTGATCCCGACGCAGAGCCTCTTGGGCGCGCAATTGCGTTCTTCGGCGTAAAGGGCGGGTGCGGGTCGTCGACGGTCGCGCACAACACCGGTTGGTCGATCGGACGCCAGTTCCAACACGACGTCGTTGTGGCGGATCTTGACTTGCCATTCGGTACGGCAGGACTGGACTTCAATCAGGATCCTATTCAGGGCGTTTTTGAGGCGATTTCGGCTCCAGATCGTCTGGATCAGACCTTGCTTGATCGTATTCTGGCAAAGTGTTCCGAGCATCTCAGCTTGCTTGCTGCGCCGGCAACTTTGGACAAGACATATGATCAGGGCGAAGGCGCCTACGAGATTCTCGTGGACGTCATGCGTGCCGCTGCCCCGTCGATCGTTCTGGACGTTCCGCATGTTTGGAATGGTTGGACCCGGAATGTCCTCATGACATCCGATGAAGTGGTCATTGTTGCAGAACCCGATCTGGCCAACCTGCGTAACGCAAAGAACGTGGTGGATGTGCTGGCGCAGCTGCGCCCGAATGATCGGTCGCCTCGGCTGGTCATCAATAGGGTGAATGTCCCCAAGCGTCCGGAAATCAAGCCGGAAGAATTCGCCAATGCGCTCGGCCTGGATCTCGTTTGCCAGATTCCATTTGAACCGCAGTTGTTTGGAACAGCGGCAAATAACGGTCAAATGATCTGCGAGGTTGATGCCAAGCATGCGATTTCGGATACGTTCTCGGATTTGGCCAACACGGTTTTGGGCAAGGTGAATCCGGCAAAGAACAAGCGATCTGGTCTAAGCGCCCTGATGGCAAAGCTTGGACGCTGATCGATATTAACGAGCATCTGACTAACAGGGGTTGCAGACAAAATGTTTGGAAGACGCGGGACATCACAAGGGCACGCAGGACAAGGTCAACCAAGGCCGGTTCCCGCAATGCCCGTTGAGGAACCGGCTCCCGTTGCTGCTCCTGTTGCTCAGCAGGAGCGTGCTACGGAACCCGTTCAGGCAAAGCCGGTTCAAAAAGCTGCGCCACCACCACCTCCTCCTCCGCCGCCGCAGCCAACTGTTGAAAAGCCGGCAAAGGCGAAGACGAACGAGTACTACGAGACAAAGGCACAAATCTTCAACGCGCTCGTTGAAGCGATTGACTTGTCGCAACTCGGGCGGATGGAAGCAGATGAGGCACGCGACGAAATTCGCGATGTCATCAACGACATCATTTCGCTCAAGAATCTCGTTATGTCGATCTCCGAGCAGGAAGACCTGCTTGAAGACATCTGTAACGACGTTCTCGGCTACGGCCCGCTGGAGCCCTTGCTGGCCCGCGACGATATTGCCGACATCATGGTCAATGGTGCCCACACGGTCTACATCGAAACGATGGGCAAGACCCAGATGACACCGATCAAGTTCCGCGACAATGCGCAGTTGATGAACATCTGTCAGCGTATCGTGAGCCAGGTCGGACGCCGCGTCGATGATTCAAGCCCGATCTGTGACGCCCGTCTTCCTGACGGTTCTCGTGTGAACGTGATTGCACCGCCGCTTTCGATTGATGGGCCGGCACTGACAATTCGTAAGTTCAAGAAAGACAAGCTTACGCTGGATCAGTTGGTGCGCTTTGGAGCCATTTCGCCAGAAGGCGCGACAGTTTTAAAGATCATCGGCCGCAGTCGCTGTAACATCCTGATCTCGGGCGGTACCGGTTCGGGTAAGACGACGCTGTTGAACTGTATGACCGCCTTCATCGAAAGTGATGAACGCATCATTACGTGCGAGGACTCGGCGGAACTTCAGCTGCAACAGCCGCATGTGGTTCGCCTTGAAACCAGACCGCCTAATATCGAGGGCGAGGGTGAAATCACCATGCGCGACCTCGTCAAGAACTGTCTGCGTATGCGTCCCGAACGTATCATCGTTGGTGAAGTGCGCGGGTCTGAAGCGTTCGATTTGCTTCAGGCCATGAACACCGGCCACGACGGCTCAATGGGCACGCTGCACGCCAACACTCCGCGTGAGGCTCTTTCGCGTCTTGAATCGATGATTACCATGGGCGGCTTCACGCTGCCTTCGCGGACCTTGCGCGAGATGATCTGTTCTTCGATCGACGTGGTCATTCAGGCTTCTCGCCTGCGTGATGGCTCCCGTCGGATCACGCATGTGACCGAAGTTCTCGGAATGGAAGGCGACGTAATCATTACTCAAGATGTCTTCCTGTATGACATGCTTGGTGAAGATGCGAATGGCAAGATACTGGGTCGCCACCGTTCCACGGGTATCGGCCGGCCGAAGTTCTGGGAAAAGGCGCGTTACTACGGCGAAGAGCAGCGTCTTGCAGAAGCTCTGGACGATGCAAACGTGTCCGATTGATGTACTGGGTAAAGAGTAGCCATGGAAAACCTTGATACCGTAATGACGAGCGAAATGACCACTGTGGCAGTCATGCTTCTGGTCGCTTTCAGCATTGGCGGTATTCTCTTCGCCTTCCTGCAGCCGTCGATGAGCGCAAACAAGCGCCGCAACGAACGAATGTCGTCCGTTTCCAGACGGTCTGTCGGCAGCGCAAGTTTGGCAAAAGTGAACAAGGACGCGGACCGTCGGCGAAAGACTGTGAAGGATCAGCTGGACCAGTTGGACCAGAAGACCCAGCAAAAAACAGAACTTCGAACAAAACCCTCACTCCGCCTGCGGATTGAGCAGGCTGGCTTGAGTTGGAGCCTGAAACGCTTCTGGCAGATCAGCATTGGCTGCGGTTTTGTATCTGCAGTGCTTTTGATGATCATAACCGGAAACGCGATTATTGCTTTGGCTGGCGGGTTTTCCGGAGCCTTTGGCTTGCCGCGCTTTTACATCAACTCCAAGCGCAAGCGTCGCTTCAACGATTTCCTCGATGAGCTGCCCAACGCTGTCGATATCATTGTTCGCGGTGTGAAGGCAGGTTTGCCGCTTGCGGACTGTGTCCGTGTTGTCTCAAACGAAGCGCGGGCGCCCGTCTCAACAGAATTTGCCAAGATCGTCGAAGCCCAGAAGGTCGGGATTTCGATGGGGGAAGCTTTCATGAAGCTGCCCGAGCGGGTTCCGCTGCCTGAAGCAAACTTCTTTGCGATCGTGGTCTCTGTTCAGCAGTCCTCCGGTGGTGCGCTGTCAGAAGCCCTGGCAAACCTCTCCCGAGTTTTGCGCGGTCGTAAGTCTCTCAAACGCAAGATCGTTGCATTGAGCTCTGAAGCGAAGAGTTCTGCGATGATCATTGGAGCGCTGCCGGTTCTCGTGTCTGGCGCGATTCATTTGCTGGCACCGAACTACATGGAGCCTCTTTTCAGCACACTGAACGGTAATCTGATCCTTGCGGGTGCCCTTGGGTGGATGTTGACCGGCGTCCTTGTGATGCGTCAGATGATCAACTTCGATTTCTAAGGAGTAGTACAATGTTTGCTGGCTTGGATTTCGTTCAGATCATAGCTTCGTTTGTCGTCATGATTTCGGTGACCGCAACGCTCTATGTAGTGGTTACGCCCTTGTTTGAGCGCGACGGCTTGAAAGATCGCATGAAGAATGTGGCACTTGAGCGTGACCGCATTCGTCAGCGTGAACGGGCAAGGCTCGCCGGTGACGGCAAGAATTCGCGCAAGAACCTGCGTGGCACACAGCCTACAGCTCGCATGAAGGAGCTGACGGACCGGTTTAACCTTCAAGCCACGATCAATGATGCAAGTGTGAAGACACGCCTTGCCCAGGCAGGCTTTCGGGGTCCGGGCCCAATCTACAAATATGCCCTTGCACGCGTATTCGCGCCGCCTGCACTGTTTGTTGCCGCGTTGTTCTATTCTGCGGTGATCATCAAGCAGCCGTTTGGATTGGCACTTCTGATTGCTGCCGTGTTCGGAGCCATCGGGTACTATGTGCCCAACATCTATCTGAAGAACACAATCACCAAGCGTCAAAAATCTATCGGTCGCGCCTGGCCGGATGCGCTCGATCTCATGCTCATCTGCGTGGAAGCGGGTATGTCGGTCGAGGTGGCCATGCAGCGGGTCGCCGATGAAATCGGTGTCCAGTCAGGTGACCTTGCCGAGGAATTGACGCTGACCACGGCTGAACTTTCCTACCTTCAGGAACGACGCGCGGCTTATGAAAACCTTGCCAGACGAACTGGCATGGAGAACGTCAAGAACGTCGTGATGGCGCTCATTCAGGCTGAACGCTACGGTACACCCGTTGCAAAGGCACTGCGTGCCATGGCTGATGACAATCGTGAGGCCCGCATGCAGGAAGCCGAAAAGAAGGCTGCCTCTCTGCCCCCAAAACTGACCGTGCCGATGATTGTATTCTTCTTGCCGGTACTGTTCGTGATCATCATGGCTCCTGCAATCATGCAGGTTATGGACCTCACCGGCGGTTAGGATTTCTGACGGACCTAACAACAGCTTCGCTGCGGTCTGAAGGACATCAAAAAGAGAAAGCCCGGACTGATTTGATCAGTCCGGGCTTCTTATTTTCACGATTTTGATTTGTTAGATTGCCTTGGCTATGGAAGCCGCGAGAAGCGGCTTCTGCTCAGCCGCGCCCCTTCAGCATGCTCCGGAGATAGGCAATGTTCGCTTCCGCCTCTTGGGGATCCAGCTCAGCTGTTGCAACTTTTTCTGCTTCGTCGAACTTGCCCTGTACCCCAAGCACCAGTGCAAGGTTCTGACGAACCCGGCTATCAGCGGTCGGAAGGGCCGCAGCCTTGCGCAGGGTGTATTCGGCCTCGGGAAGCTGGTTGGACAGAAGATAGGAAAGACCGAGGTTGTTCAGGAGGCTTGCGTCGTCCGGGACGATCTTGAGGGCCTGCTGATAAATCTGGCGGGCGTTTTCATGACGTCCCATCTGGTCCAGAACCGCACCTTCCGCAGACAGAAGCTTCCAGTCCGGTTTTTGTGGATCCTGCGCCTGCTGGATCACATTGAGGGACTCTTCGAGCTGGCCATTCATTGCAAGTACCTTGCCGTAGGCGCTCGCAATATCCCTGTCGCGGGGATGGGTGATGACACCGGCACGCAGGACGGCCTTGGCCTGCACAAATTGCTCATTCGTGATCAGCGCTTCGGAAAAGCCGAGGATTGCTTTCCGGTCGTTCCGGTCCCTTTCATAGGCGTTCGACCAGTAGGCAACAGCCTGGCGCGCTTCGGAGGTACCGGGCACGACATCGACGCCCTGAGTTGCCGATGAATGGGTGCCGACGTTTCCCTTGTTGGAAGAAGCGCAGCCGCCGAGAACTGTCAATGCAGAAAGAAGGGCGGTAACCGCCATGAGACGACGACGGCGCTTTGCAGCAGTTTGGGTGTCTAACCTGTTCATGGCTCAATCCTCGAGCGGTACTTTTCGCATTCTGGATTTCCAGCAATAGGTTATTAACCCTAATTCTTGGTTAAGCTCCGCTGCGTTCCCTTGGAAAGCGCCGGATTGCCAACTTGACGGCAAAGGCTTAAGTCTCTGAACCACCATCACTCTCTCGTCAGCAGGAGCAAAAAGTGCAAGAAGTCCTGATCCGTCCCGCTCAGGCCGAGCGCCCGATAGCCATCATTCCGGTCTTTTCGGCCGATCTGGAAGCAAGGCTAAAGGAAGCAGGTGCCAGTGCCGAAACGCTCGCCGAGTTCGGAGGGTTCAAGGGCGCACAGGGGCAGACGCTTCTCGTGCCGTCTAACGGTCAGACGGATACAGTTGTGCTGCTTGGCATGGAGCCGGGCGAGGATACGGCTCCCTTCGCCATTGGGGCGGCAATTGCATCGCTGCCAGCGCGAGATTATCTGCTGCCCGAAAATCTGGAAGATGCCGCCGGTATTATCCTAGGCTTTGGTCTTTCCGCATACAGCTTTGACCGATACCGCCAGTCCGCGACGCCGCGCCCGCGTCTTGCGGTTCCGGATGAGATCGACCTTGACCGGTTGAACACAATCCTGAGCGGCGTCACTCTCACCCGTGATCTTGTCAACACACCGTCCAATGACCTTGGACCGGAAGAACTGGCTTCTGCAGTCGCTGATCTGTTCCAGCGGTTTGGAGGAACAGGGAAGGTCATCGTCGGGGATGATCTGCTCAACGAAAATTTCCCGATGGTCCATGCCGTGGGCCGCGCCAGCGATCGAGCTCCGCGCCTTGCCGACTTCTCGTGGGGGGATGAAAATGCGCCCAAGGTCACGCTGGTGGGGAAAGGGGTCGTGTTCGATACGGGCGGCCTGGACATCAAACCGGCCAGCGGGATGGCCTTGATGAAAAAGGACATGGGCGGGTCTGCAAATGTGCTTGGCCTTGCCTCAATGATCATGGAAGCAAAGCTGCCGGTTCGCCTGCGGGTGCTGGTGCCGTGTGTTGAAAATGCGATTTCCGGAAATGCTTTCCGTCCGGGCGACATTTTGAAGAGCCGCAAGGGTCTGACGGTTGAGATCGGCAACACGGACGCAGAAGGCCGTCTAATCCTTGCAGATGCTCTTGCTCTCGCCGATGAAGAGGCGCCAGACCTGTTGATTGATATGGCAACGCTCACCGGCGCTGCCCGTGTTGCGCTCGGTCCGGACCTCCCGCCCTTCTACACTGATGACAAGGAATTGGCCGAGGATATCGCCCTCATGGCGGATGCGGCTGCCGATCCGCTTTGGCGGATGCCGCTCTGGAAGCCCTACCTCAAATATATGACCAGCCCGATTGCGGACATCAACCACATCAATACGAGCGGAACGGGTTTCGCCGGCTCCGTCACAGCGGCCCTGTTCCTGTCCCGCTTTGTCGAAAACGCAAAGTCCTGGGCGCATTTCGACATTTACGCCTGGAACCCGTCCGACAAGCCGGGCAAGCCATCAGGTGGGGAAGCACAGGGGATACGGTGTCTGTTTGATTTGATTTCCGAACGCTACGCTGGAAAAATGTAACGGAAGCGAAACGGAATTCCGATAGAATCTGTCCGATTTGAACGGGTAGAGAGATCAAACATGCCGGTGGAACTGCGGCCTTCTCAGGCCTTGCGGCTCATGCAGGAAGTAAACTTGTCTCTTGTTCGCGAAAGCGAACAGGATCTCTCCGCCCGTCAGCTGACAATTCTATTGACCGTCTATCTTGAACCGCCTCCGCATACCGTGCGGGGGCTTGCTGCAAAGTTGAACGTCACCAAACCGGCGATCACGAGGGCGCTTGATACGCTTGGCAGCTTGCGTCTCTTGTCACGCAAGCGGGACGAGGCTGACAAGCGCAACGTGATCATTACCAGAACCGTCGAGGGGTCTCTTTATCTGGAGCATCTTGGCGATCTGGTATCTGAGAAGGCCAAGGAGCTGCCGCGTTAGGCGGCGTTCCTGTTACACGAAAAATCTGGACCATCAGTCATGAGCGAACAACTCGACCGTCGACTACATCCGGTGCGTCCGGACCTGGCAGCCCGCGCATATGAGGGCAGGGTCGAAGCCAAGCGGTTTGTCGATGGTCATCTGCGCATGATCACTGCGCCGGTTCTCGATTTTCGAAAGGAACCTCGAAAGGACTGCGGGATCGATACCCAGGGGCTTTTCGGAGAGCTGGTGGACGTTTTCGACGAGACAGCGGAAGGCTGGGCTTGGGGACAGCTTCAAACGGACGGATATGTCGGGTGGTTCTCGTCTGACGCACTTCAAGAGCCTCGTGATGCAACCCATCGTGTTACTGCTCTCACGACATTTCGCTACCCAGGGCCTGACCTCAAGTTTCCAGTCGAGGGGCGGCTAACAATCGGCGCAAGGGTAGTTGTGGGTGACGAGACCGTGACCCGTGATCTTCGTTATGCGCGGTTGGCTGATGGAACCTTTGTTGTGGCGCATCATCTGGCGCCCCTTAACCACCGGGAAGAGGATTGGGTAAAGGTCGCCGAGCAATTTCTGAATGTTCCCTATCTGTGGGGAGGTCGCAGCGGCGCCGGACTGGATTGCTCTGCGCTCGTCCAGTTGTCTGCGGCGGAAGGTGGTATCCGCCTTCCGCGCGACAGCGATATGCAGCAGAAAGATGCAGGGATTGCCCTGCCGCTCGATACCCCCGTAGATGCATTGGAACGGGGGGATCTGATTTTCTGGCGCGGGCATGTGGGGATCGTTCAGGGGCCTAACCAGTTGCTTCACGCCAATGGTCGCAGCATGACCGTTGCCACCGAGCCGCTGGATGCGGCAATCGAGCGAATTGGCGCCAATGAATTTGGTGCCGTTACCGCAATCCGAAGACTTGCCTAACCCGAAATTGCAGTTGGCCGGTGGGCTGAAATGTCTTCCCGGGGCGCATCGGAGCCATCCGGCTGCCCGAGATCCAGATCCTCGATCTTGCGGCTCCGTTTGGTGATCTTGTCCGTTGAGATCAGGATCTGGTCGATGTCCTTGTTGGCCTGCTGGAAATGCGTCTGCAATTTGTTGACGCGGTCATTCAGGCGACTGACATCATCCATCAAGTGTCCGACCTCAGCCTGAATGAGATGGGCTTGCTCGCGCATCTTCGCGTCGCGCAGTACGGCTTGAATGACCTGAATGGAGAGCATCAGCAGGGATGGGGAGACAATGACAACCCGCACCCGGTGAGCTTTCTGGATGATGTCCTCGAACCGCTCGTTCAGTTCGGCGAAGATGCTTTCAGACGGCACAAAAAGAAACGCAGTGTCCTGCGTCTCGCCGGAAATGAGATACTTCTCCTTCACGTCCTGAATATGCTTGGCAAAGTCGCGCCTGAACTGGGTGTGGGCCACTTTCAGCTGTTCGTCGGTCTCAGCCCTGCGGATGAGATTATAGGCCTCCAGCGGAAACTTGGCGTCGATGGCAAGCGGTGGTGCGCCGTTGGGCATGTGGATCAGACAGTCCGGCCGGTTGTTGTTTGAAAGCGTTGCCTGAAATGAGTAGCCGCTTGGCGGCAGCTGGTCCTGAATGATCGCCTCCATGCGACCCTGTCCAAAAGCCCCGCGTGTCTGTTTGTTGGAGAGGATTGCCTGAAGGTCTCCAACCTGTGTGGACAGATCCGTGATTGTCCGTTGCGCGCGATCAATCACCGCAAGGCGCTCATGCACCTGCCTAAGGCCCTCATGGGTCTGCTTGCCACTGTCCGCCATGGAGAGGCCCAGCTTGTGCCCCATGCCATCCAGACGCTCGTTGACCGCCCGCATCAGGTCGGACTGACGCGAACCAAAGACCTCGGCCATCGTTTGCATGCGCCCAGTCATTTCGCCCTGGGACTTTAAAAGTTCCGAGAGGTGAAACTCCAGCTCATGAATGCGTTCGCGCGCTGCGGCATCATTTTCTGCTGTCCGGCGCATCTGTCCAAGGGTCCGAAGGCCGATCCAGAACAGCATGACCAGAAGCAAGAGGCCGCCAGCGACGCTGGCCTCCAGAACGGAGACAGGGTGCCCGGCGACAATAAAGAGAGAATCCATCATGAAACAAACATAGAACGATTCGGGGTGTGCTGCAGCTGCACAAGCACCACTTTGCAGTGTGTTTGAAGGTTTTTCCCATGAGCTGGTGATTGACCCGCACGGCCTGTTTGCTTATGTGAAACTCATGACGATACGTACTATTCTGACAATTCCGGACTCAAAGCTGCGCGAGATCTGTGCGCCGATCGAAAAGGTCGATGACGGCGTGAAGAAACTCGTCGATGACATGTTCGACACCATGTATGACGCGCCCGGCGTTGGGCTGGCCGCGATTCAGATCGGTGAACTCAGACGTCTGTTTGTTCTGGATGTTGCCAAGGACGGCAAACCGCCAAAACCGCTCGTCTTCATCAATCCGAAAATCGTCTGGACCAGCGAAGATCTCTCGACCTACGAGGAAGGCTGCCTCTCGATCCCCGGATATTACGAGGAAGTGGAACGTCCGGCCAAGGTTCGGGTCCAGTTTCTCAACCGTGACGGTGAGGATCAGGAGATGGAAGCCGAGGGGCTTCTGGCAACCTGTATCCAGCACGAGCTTGATCATCTGGATGGCAAGCTCTTTATCGATTACCTTTCCAAGCTGAAGCGTGATCGGGTGATGAAGAAATACACCAAGTTCGCGAAGATGAGCGGCAAGCTGGCCAGCTGACGACAGCCGCTTGCGACTGTTCGGGAGGGCACATGGATACCGCGTTTTTTCTCAAGATGTTCGCGGCCCTGTTTGCCATCATGAACCCGATAGCGAACCTTCCGGTTTTCCTGTCGCTGACCGCTGACCGGGATGCTGCTGGTCAGCGCAAGGTTGTCGTTACGCTGCTCTTTGCCCTTGTCGCCGGATCGGTTCTCATCGCCATTGCCGGAAACGGAATTCTCGACCTCTTTGGCATCAGCGTTGACGCCTTCCGCCTGGCGGGCGGTTTCCTGATCCTGCTGATCGCCCTGAACCTGATATCCGGTGAGCAAAGCAAGGCTCATCATGGGACGGATGACGAAAAGGCTCATCACGCAGAGCAGGACAATCCGGCGATCTATCCGCTGACCATCCCGATCCTGCTTGGACCGGGCACCATTTCAACCATGATCATCTTCCGCGGACAGGCTACCGGCGCAGCACAGGAAATCGCGTATGTGGCTGCCATGGCTGCGTCTATCGGTCTTCTCGCCATCACCTTTTTTTCCGCCCCGCTCCTGTCCCGTGTCCTGGGTCAGACGGCCACCAGCGTCATGAGCCGTCTGATGGGCATGATTCTGGCCGCAATCGCCATGGGCATGATGGTTGAGAGCTTAAAGGTCCTGTTGCCTGGCCTGGCCTGATTGGTCCATAAGGGCGCTCACAGCAAACCGGGAAAGTTCAGGAGCCTCATGTCTTTGCGCATCATCTTTATGGGAACGCCGGAATTCTCCGTACCGACCCTGATGGAAATCATTGGTCAGGGCCATGATGTTGTTGCCTGTTATTCCCAGCCTCCGCGACCGGCAGGGCGCGGAATGGACTTGAAGAAGTCGCCTGTTCATGAAGCGGCCGAAACGGTCGGCATCCCGGTCTTTACGCCGGAAAGCCTGAAAGATGCCGATGAACAGCAGAAGTTTGCAGACCTAGACGCGGATGTTGCCGTCGTTGTTGCTTACGGATTGTTGCTGCCGAAGCCTGTTCTGGATGCGCCGCGCGAAGGCTGTCTTAATCTTCATGCCTCACTGCTCCCGCGCTGGCGTGGGGCAGCTCCGATCAACCGGGCGATCATGGCCGGCGACAGCGAAACCGCTGTTCAGGTCATGCGCATGGAAGAGGGGCTTGATACCGGTCCGGTTTGCATGTCCGAAACTGTTGCGATTGATCCGAACATGACCGCAGGCGATCTCCATGATCGCCTTTCAGCGCTTGGCGGTGATCTTATGGTACGGGCTCTGGCTGCCTTGTCCCGCGGTGCCTTAACGGAAGTGGCACAATCGGCAGATGGTGTGACCTACGCTTCCAAGCTGTCTAAAACCGAAACCCGGATTGACTGGGCTGGCGACGGACAGTCGGTTCACAATCACATTCGTGGGCTTTCGCCCTTTCCCGGGGCGTGGTGCGAAATCACCGTCGGCGGCAAGAGCGAACGCCTCAAGGTGCTGAAGAGTGCCGAGGTGGCTGATGCATCGGGTGAGCCGGGAGAGGTCGTGTCCGTTGATGGTGCGCCCGTGGTTGCCTGTGGGGCTGGTGCGGTGCGCCTCGTTCAGGTGCAACGGGCTGGCAAAAAGCCGATGGCCGCCGCAGAGTTTTTGCGTGGCATACAGTTGAAACCGGGTGACAAACTGGCCTGAGGGGTCGGTGGAGCAGGACAGATGAGCAAGAGCCCACTGGCGGAAGACCTTCAAATTCGCGACTTCTCGATCGCTGACGAAGCTTGTGTTCGCGATGTGACCGTTGCTGCATTCGCGCAGGAAGCTGAAGCCAACCTGCTTTATCGCCTGCGCCATTGCGGCGCGTTGATTCTGGAAAAGGTAGCTGAAAGCCGCGACGGGAAACTTCAGGGACACATCGCTTTCAGCCGTGTCACACCGCGCGCGACCGGGCGTGGGCAGGGCCTGAAAGTGTCCTGCCTTGCTCCGGTTTCGGTATGGCCTCACTACCAGAAGCAGGGTGTCGGCTCGGCCTTGATCCGCGCAGCTCTCGAGCAGCTGCGTTCCTGCGGCGAAGACCTCGTGCTTGTGCTGGGGTCGCCAACCTATTTTCCACGGCTCGGGTTTGATGCCGATCTGGCGAAAAAGGTGTCAGGTCCCTATGCGGGCAATGCGTTCATGGCCCTGGCCCTGAGCGAGGCCGGACAGGCGAATCTGCCGATTGAAGTTGCCTTTGCCACGCCCTTTGAAGAGTTCGAATAGCTTCCCATGCCTCGCTACAAGCTGACAGTGGAATATGATGGACGTCCGTTCTGCGGCTGGCAGCGCCAGTCCAATGGGCCTTCCGTTCAAGGGGTCATTGAGCGGGCGATCAAGTCATTCTGCGGACAGGACGTGACCATCGGTGGGGCGGGGCGCACCGATACCGGAGTTCATGCCCTCGGGCAGGTGGCACATGCCGATCTGGACAGGGACTGGCCGGAAAAGACCGTGATGGGCGCGCTGAACTTCCATTGCCAGCCGGATCCGGTGGTCATTCTGGCCTGCGAGAAAATGCATGAGGGCTTCGATGCCCGTTTCTCTGCCATTCGTCGATCCTACCGCTATCGCATCCACAACCGCGTGCCTCCCTTGACCCATGAACTGGGCCTTGCCTGGCATGTGAAGACAGATCTGGATGCGGACGCCATGCATGAGGCGGCTCAGGTGTTTGTCGGCCACCATGACTTCACAACGTTTCGCCATACGCGTTGTCAGGCCAAAAGCCCCGAAAAGACGCTTGAGAGCTTCTCTGTGCGCCGCGAGGGCGAAATCGTCCTCGCGGAATGCTCCTCGCGCTCGTTCCTGCACAATCAGGTCCGCTCGATGGTCGGAACTCTCAGGCTGGTGGGCGAGGGGAAGTGGACGCCAGACGACGTCCGCAATGCACTTGCCGCACGGGACCGCGAAGCTTGCGGGCCGGTCGCCCCGGCAGATGGCCTTTATCTGACCCGCGTGGACTATCGATCAGTCGAGACCGATATCGCAGCAGCTCGCGAGTGGCAGGCCAAAAAGGCGGCCATGGAGGCCGCCTTTGACGATGAGGCAGACGACTAGCCTTTTGCAGGCGGTTCGACGCATTTCCGATATAGATGCCAGGTCGTGTGACCGAGGATCGGCAATGTGATCACCAGCCCCAGAAAGGCCGGGATCATCGAAGCAATCAGGACGATTGTCACAACGAAGGCCCAACCGATCATGGGAATGGGGGACGTGGCCACTGCGCGCACCGATGTGATCATGGCAGTGATGAAATCCCGGTCATCCTCCAGTAGCAGGGGGAAGGAAATGACGGTCAGGGAAAAAAGGATCAACGACAGGATAGCGCCGACCACATGACCGATGGCGAGGAACATCAGGCCCTCCGGCGTCCCTACGACCTCCGAGATGAACTCACCGAAGGAGGCAAAGGATCGGAAGCCGAGGAAAATCGCCAGAAGCAGGCGGACCTGATACATCCACATGATCTGGATGAAGAGCACCACAAAGGCCATCCATGACAGCTCGCGCCCCTTTTGGGCCCACATGGTGCCGATGATGTCCCGCCAGCTCAACGACGCGCCGCTTTCAATCCGCCGGCTGACTTCATAAAGCCCAACCGCAGCGAACGGGCCGATCAGCACAAACCCCGCTGCCAGCGGATAGCTGAGATAGCTCATTCCCAGAGCGGATGCGGATAGAATGACCAGCATTCCGCCAAGCGCGAAGAACAGTCCGATCACCAATCCGATATGCGGCGCGGTCCTGAAGTCCCGAATGCCCGCAGAGAGGGCATCGATGACGTCATTGGCTGTGATGGCCCGAACCACCGGCGCAGGGCGGAAAGTTTCTTCCGGGTTGCTGGATGTTCCGGCTCCCTGATTTTCCATGAGTGCGCTTCCTCCCAAAAGCTGCAAAAGCAAAGCATGCACCTCCTGTATGCCGTTGCCAATGCGCATTTTCCGTTATTTTTGAGGGCTGGGAGCAGAAACTTTCGGATTTTTAGGAGGAGGACAGCTGCGCGGCCTTGCGATGATGCGGCCAATGATCTGTTATGCCGCTATTATGCCTTTCGCGCTTGATCCCGGCAGGACTTGCGACTAACTCCAAGCGTGAACCTGCACCCTAAGAACGGTTTTCCATGAACTCCAATATTCCGCCAGCCAATTACACACCGGGTCTCGCCTGGCTTTTTCTCAGCCCCTTCGGTCGTCTGGGCCGTCAGGCCTACTGGATGGGGTTCGGCTTCATTTGGGTCGTTATCGGGATAGCAATTCGCCTTTGGTGGGTTTCACTGGATGCAAGCACGGATCTTGAGACCCTGACGCTCGCGCATTTCATGGAATCCAATCCGCTCTTCCCCTACCTCTTTTTTATCCTGCAGTGGCTTGAGCTGGCCTTTGTGATCAAACGCTGTCAGGACGCTGGCATCACCGGGTTTGCGGCGCTTCTTGTTTTTGTTCCATTGGTGAACCTTCTGGCTGTCGCCATCTTTGGCATGCTGCCAAGTGCGCAGGGACCAAATCGCTATGGCCCCGAAGCCAATAGCTACTACCGTCGCCCCAATTCGTGAGCCTTATCGCTGATGACTGATCTGTCTTCCGCCGTCCGCATTGCGCGTGATCTCATTCGTTGTCCGTCCGTAACTCCGGACGAAGGGGGAGCTCTTTCCTCACTTCAGTCACTTCTGGAAGCCGCCGGTTTTCGCGTTGACCGGGTCACATTCAGCGACGTGGACACGCCGGACGTGGAAAACCTCTTTGCGACCATTGGTACGGGAAAGCCGCATTTTGTCTTTGCCGGTCATACGGATGTCGTGCCGCCCGGTGACAATACCCTTTGGACCCACGCGCCATTTGAAGGCGATATTCAGGATGGGCGGCTCTTTGGTCGCGGTGCCGTGGACATGAAGGGCGGCATTGCCGCCTTCGCGGCTGCAGCGCTTTCCTATGTCGAAGAGTCTGGGCCGGATTTCGGCGGGCAGATTTCCTTCCTGATCACCGGAGACGAGGAAGGCCCCGCGGTCAACGGCACCGTGAAACTGCTGGAATGGGCACAACAGCAAGGACACTTTTTTGACGCCTGTATCGTCGGGGAGCCGACGAACCCGGATGTGCTTGGCGATGCCATCAAGGTTGGCCGCCGTGGCTCCCTGTCCGGAATCATTGAGGTTATCGGAACGCAGGGACACGCGGCCTATCCGCATCTTGCCAACAACCCCATTCCGGGCATGGTCAAGCTGCTCGGCGGTCTTGACGCCATGGTGCTGGATGACGGCAATGAACGGTTTCAGCCATCCAATCTGGAGATTGTGTCGATTGATGTAGGCAACAAGGCATTCAATGTCATTCCGGCCAAGGTCACCGCGAATTTCAACATTCGCTTCAATGATCAATGGGGACTGGACAGCCTGAAGGGCAAGGTCACGCAAACCCTGCAGGAAGCGGCTCCTGACGGCCTGAACTGGACCCTTACCTTCAAGCGAGACTGCAGCGAATCTTTCCTGACCAGGGATGAGGCCCTGATCGAGACCTTGTCGCGATCCATTCAGACGGAAACAGGCAGAACCCCGGAGCTCTCGACCGGGGGCGGCACATCGGACGCGCGCTTTATCAAGAATTACTGCCCGGTGGTCGAGTTCGGGCTGGTTGGCCAGACCATGCACAAGATCGACGAGCATGTGGCCATTGATGATCTGGACAGCCTGACGCGGGTCTATCTGCAGTTCCTCAAGGATTATTTCGCCCAAGGCAGGACTGCCTGATCATGATTGGGGTACGGGAGATCGAGGCTTCCCTCAAGGGATCATGGCTCCTGTTTCTCAACCGCGAGGAAGGCCTCAAATGGTTCGACCTTTCGGTCGTGGGTTTTTGGCGTTCCTTTCTGGTTCTGGTGCTTCTCCTGCCGCTGTTCTGGGTCACTTCGGTCGCGGAAAAGCAACTGATCCTCACAGAAACCGACCTCATGCCGGAGGATTTTCAGGCTACCGCGTTCTGGAGTGCCAGACTGGTCGGTCTGGTCCTTGACTGGCTTGCGTTGCCTGTCCTGCTTGCGGCTGTGGCAAGGCCTTTGGGGATCACTGGGACCTATCCCGCCTTCATTGCGGTTCGAAACTGGACGAGCCTGTTTGTGTCGATCCCGTATGTGCTGACGGCTTGTCTGTATCTGGGAGGCGTTATGCCCGGTGGGATCATGTATCTGTCATGGCTCTGCCTGCTGGTGATGATCCTGTGGTACCGGTTCCAAGTCACACGGATGATGCTTGGCCCCTCCGTGGCGCTGGCCCTTGCAATCGTGATCCTGGATTTCACCCTGTCGATCTTCATTCAGACCGCTGTCGACCGGCTGATGCCGGTGTGACATTGCCTAAATTGACATATCATATTGATATTTAACAAGATTAACCAGTTAACAAAGTGTTAGAAATACCACTTGATGTTGTAGGTGGGACAATCGACAATATATCTAAATAATATGTGCACGTGACCCAACGAGTGAAAAGCCCATGGACATTTCGCCGACATCGACTTCCAATTCTTTCCGGAAAAACCGGATGGCTGCTTTTCTCAAGCTCGTTGACGAGTATGTCGAGGCGAACCAGTCCTGCACGATCCTGGATCTGGGCGGGACGGTCGAGTATTGGCAGACGTGGGGAAACGCCTTTGATCTTTCCAAGGTCGAAGTGCTCTGCATCAACACCTTTGACCAGCTCGCGTCTCCGGACATGCCGAATGTTCGCTGTGTGAAAGGCAATGCCTGTAACCTGAGCGATTATCAGGATCAGCAATTCGACATTGTCTTCTCGAATTCCTGTATCGAACATGTTGGTGGCTGGCGGGCAATGTCCGATTTTGCCGCAGAAGTTCGCCGTGTGGGCAAGAGCTACTTCATCCAGACACCGAATTTCTGGTTCCCCATAGAAGCGCATGCGCGCATGCCCTTCATTCACTGGCTGCCTGACCAGATCACCTATCGGCTCCACCTGCTCACCAAGGCAGGGTTTTACCCGAAGGCGGACTCGGTCAACTCCGCGATGCAAATCGTCGAGGATGCGAAACTGCTGGACTTCAACCAGATGAGGTGTCTGTTCAGCGACGCGGAAATCCGCCGCGAGAAATTCATGGGGTTCACGAAGGCGCTGATAGCCGTCCGCCACCCCAAGGTCGTTGACCGGAGAAAAGCCGGGCCTCGAAACGATAATGTCGAACAGGTCGACGCGGGCCGAGAACGGGCGGTTGCGAGCGTCGGCTGATCAGGTCGCTCCTGCAATTATCCAAGGCAAAAGAAAAGGCCGCTGCGAATGTGCAGCGGCCTTTCCTGTTTCATCTATGTGCTCTTTGCAAGAATGCTTGCCTGCCCTGTATCTGGAGGGGACAGGCTTTGTTTGCCGAGCGACAGGTGGCTCAGTCGCGCAGCAGGTCGTTGATGGAGGTCTTCGACCGGGTCTTTTCGTCAACCGTTTTTACGATGACAGCGCAATAGAGGCTCGGGCCATAGTTTTCGCCCGGAAGGTTTTTGCCCGGCAGGGAGCCGGAGACTACCACAGAATAGGGCGGAACCTTGCCGATGTGGATCTTGCCGGTTTGACGGTCAACGATCTTTGTGGATTGGCCGATGAAGACGCCCATGGAGATGACGGAGCCTTCGCCCACGATAACGCCTTCCACGACCTCGGAGCGGGCGCCAATGAAGCAATTGTCTTCGATGATCACCGGGCCGGCCTGAAGCGGCTCGAGAACGCCGCCGATGCCAACGCCGCCTGACAGGTGAACGTTCTTGCCGATCTGTGCGCAGGAGCCAACCGTGGCCCACGTGTCGACCATCGTGCCTTCATCGACATAAGCGCCGAGATTGACGAAGGACGGCATCAGCACGACGCCCTTGCCGATAAAGGCCGAGCGGCGAACGGTACAGTTCGGGACCGCACGGAAGCCGGCTTCCTGAAAGTCCACACCGCGCCAGCCGTCAAACTTGGACGGCACCTTGTCCCACCAGGTCGCATCGCCTGGCCCGCCCTTGATCACTTCCATCGCGTTGAGGCGGAAGGACAGAAGAACAGCTTTCTTGGCCCACTGGTTGACCTTCCAGTTCCCATCCACCTTTTGGGCAACCCGCAATTGGCCGCGATCAAGAAGGTTCAGCGTCGTTTCGACGGCATCCCGCACTTCACCGGTCGTATGGGTGTCGATGGCAGACAGGTCTTCGAACGCAGCGTCGATTACTTTTTCAAGTTGCGCAAGATCATGGGTCATGGGCAGGCGTGTCTCCGCGAGTATCAAATGAGTGGGCGGACCTAAGCCGTCCTTCATCGCGCTGTCAAGCAAGGGAAAGGCAAATGACGTCCTTTCGGTTGCGTTGATGCGCATATGGACCGCCAGGGCCAACCTCGAATTGAGCTCTGCTCACGGCGCAAGGTGGTAAGCTCAATTGAGAACGGGATAGGTCCGACGGCATGATGGTTGAACAATTCTCAAGCCGAAAACAGGTATGACAATGGATCTGTGGATCCCGATTACAATCTTCGCCGCCTTTTCCCAAAATGTCCGTTCAGCCCTGCAAAAGCACCTGAAAGGACAAATCGGGACAACAGGGGCAACCTTCATACGTTTCGGCTACGGGTTGCCTTTCGCCGCAGTCTACGTTGCGGTTCTCCATGCGATCTTCGGGATGGATCTGCCAACTCCAAACCTCACGTTTGCAGGCGGTGTCATTGTTGGTGGGATCGCGCAGATACTGGCAACATTCCTGCTGGTCAGCCTGTTCTCCTTCAAGAACTTCACCGTGGGAACGGCCTATTCAAAGACCGAACCGATCCTCGCAGCAGCTTTTGGCTGGTTGTTTCTGGGCGAGCTTGTTGGCCCTCTGCCGGGGCTTGCGATTGTGATCGGAGTTGTCGGCGTGATCGTGATTTCGCTTGCCCGGCGGAAACTCGAAGCCCAGTCGATCCGGGCGGCACTGCTTGGAAAACCCGCCTTGATCGGCCTCGCTTCGGCCGCCTTCTTTGGTCTATCCGCCGCTTCCTACAGGGTGGCTTCCCTCAGTCTGGAAGGTGACCTTTTTATGCGCGCCGGGTTTGCCCTTGTCTGCGCGACCCTGTTCCAAACAGCCATCATGGGCATCTGGATGGCATTTCGTGCGCGCGACGAATTGCACCGCAGTCTTACCACGTGGCGGACTAGCCTCTGGGTGGGGTTTGCCGGGGTTGCAGGCTCCATCGGATGGTTCACCGCGATGACGTTGCAACAGGTCGCCTATGTCAGGGCATTGGCGCAGATCGAGCTGGTTTTTACGCTCGCCGCATCTGTCCTCCTGTTTCGGGAGAAAATTCTGCCCGCCGAGGTGCTCGGATGCGTCCTGATTGCCGGATCGGTCGCCGTGTTGGTTCTCTCGATTTGATGGAAGGCTCATCTTCAGGCGGCGCTGCGCAACCATTCCCTGAACGCGGCCACCTGCCGGGATTGCGGGCGATGCGGCGAACGGACGAACCAGTAACCCGTGTCCAGTTCAACAACCGGCCAGTCCGGGTGCACCAGATGTCCGGCAGAAACCTCGCGGGTTACAAATCTCTTGTCGATGACGATGGCCCCCATGCCGGCGATGGCCGCCTGAATGGCAAGGTCGCGACTTTCCAGCACCATGCCGCTTGCCGTTTCCGCAGGCGCCAGACCGTTTCCGCCGAGCCACCGGGTCCAGTCGCCCCGGCGCGACGCAGTGTGCAGCAAACGGATGCCTGACAGGGACTGCGGTCCGCTGGCAATAGCGTCAGTAAGGAGGGAAGGGGCCATGGCAACAGCAAGGTGTTCCTGCCACAGAAGGACACTTTCGACGCCCTGCCAGTTGCCCTTGCCAAGGCGTATGGCACAGTCATAGTTTTCGCGGTCCAGATCGACTGTTCTGGTGGAAGCAGACAGAAGGATTTCCACGTCCGGCTGAAGTTTCTGGAATTCAGGCAGCTTTGGGATCAGCCATCTGGTTGCGAGGGTGGAAACGGTGCTGATCCGCAGCTCTGTTCGTCCCCTGCGCCGAAAGGTGTCTACCGCCTCCTCGATCTGGTCGAAGGAATCGCCGAGCCCATGCGCGAGGCGTTGGCCTTCCTCCGTAAGGTTCAGGCCGCGGCCATCCCTGAGGATCAAGGTTGCGCCCAGTTCGCTTTCCAGCTTGCGCATCAGATGGGACAGGGCAGAAGGAGACACGCCCAGCCGTTCAGCGGCAAGCGAAGCCCGCCCCAGTTTGGCCAGCAGGGAAAAGGCATGTAGAGCTCGCAGGGAAGCCATCGTCATCCACTCTTTGCCGCGTCACATTGGCGGAGTTTAGGCATCAAAGGTCAGCAACTCCAAGCCTTTGCTGCAAGAAACCGTTGGATGGTCCTTGGCCTCGGCATCCGCTTGCCTCCGGCAATGGCAGATCGCGGCTGTCAGAGGTCTTTCGGAACAGCCTTCAGGAACCCGGTCAGGTCGTCTGTCACGAAATCGACATGAGGAGCCCGATCGCCTTCCATTTCCCAGTCACCCTGGAACATGTCGCGTGTATTGGGCGGAACCACGAGGACCGTCCGCATACCCAGTTTATGTGGCACCGTGAGGTTCTGGGACAAATCCTCGAACATGGCTGCACGAACCGGAGACACGCCCGTATTTTTCAGGAACAGGTCGTATGTCTCGCGATTGGGCTTTGGAACAAGACCAGCAGCCACAATATCGAAAATGTCGTCGAAGAGGTCCGTGATCCCGAGGGCAGCCGCGGTCCGCTCGGCATGCGGCCGGTCGCCATTGGTGAAGATATACTTCTTTCCCGGCAATGAGCGAATGGCGCCCTGCAGGGCGACGTTCGGCTTTACGGCCGAATAGTCGATGTCGTGTGCCTTGGCGAGAAAGTCGTCCGGATCAACATCATGTTCCATCATGAGGCCGCGCAAGGTGGTGCCGTAGGTCTTGTAGTAGGCCTTCTGGCGCACTTCCGCAGCATCCCGGTCAAGACCGAGAAGTTCGGCTACATAAGCCCCGATCCGTTCGTTGATCTGGCTGAAGAGGTCGGTGTCCGCTGGATAGAGGGTATTGTCGAGATCAAAGACCCAGGCCTCGACGCCCTTGAATGTCCGCAGATCATTCAGGTGGGCGTGTCTGCCCTCCCGCGGGAGCTTGCGTCGGCCGGTCACGGGCAGATCAGCGTCCCTACGCCGCGATCGGTGAAGAGTTCAAGCAGAACCGCGTGCTCTACCTTGCCGTCCAGAATGACGACGCCTTCCACTCCGCGTCCCAACGCTTCGATGCAGGTTTCGACCTTGGGGATCATCCCGCCGGAGATAGTACCGTCAGCGATCAGTTCGCGGGCCTTGGCAACGGTCAGGCTCTTGATCAGCTTGCCTTCCTTGTCGAGAACACCGGGAACGTCGGTGAGGAACAACAGGCGCGTTGCATTCAAAGCTCCTGCGATGGCTCCTGCGAACGTGTCCGCGTTGACATTATAGGTGCTGCCATCGCTGCCGGGTGCGACGGGGGCGATCACCGGAATGATTTCTTCCTTCAGGACAAGCTTCAGTACGGTCGGATTGACTTCGGCAGGTTCGCCCACAAAGCCGAGATCCACGACCTTCTCGATGTTCGAATCCGGATCAACCATCGTGCGTTCCAGCTTTTTGGCTGTAACAAGATTGCCGTCCTTGCCGCACAGACCGATCGCTCGGCCACCTTCCGCGTTGATCAACTGGACGATTTCCTTGTTGATCGACCCGGCCAGAACCATCTCCACGATTTCGATGGTTGGCTTGTCGGTGACTCTGAGGCCGGCGCGGAACTCGCTGTCGATGCCAAGGCGGGTCAGCATCTTGCCGATCTGCGGTCCGCCGCCATGAACGACAATCGGGTTGACCCCGGACTGCTGCAGCAAAGTGATATCGCGCGCAAAGGCAGCGCCCAGTGCCGGGTCGCCCATTGCATGTCCGCCGTATTTCACCACGACCATCTTGTTGTCGTAACGCTGCATGTAGGGCAGGGCCTGAGCGATGACATGGGCGCGATCGTGGGGATTAATTTCGGTCATTTCAGGAAGAACTCGCAAGACGTTAGAAAAACTATCCGGGCAAGCTCTATACCCGGTTTGCCTGAAGACCACAAACCTTCCGCTGCAGCCTTTTCACCGTACAGGTGCAAAGAAGGCTTATGAATTCAGGAGGTAGCAGCAAGCCTTTCGCCAAAAGCATCCGGGGTAAGCGCAAAATCCATGCTTCGGTTTGAATAGCTCTTTCCGCCGATCTCCAGAAGCTCGGCGGTGCTCATATAGGACTGGTAACCGCTGATGCAGACTTCGCAACCAAGCTGTGTCGCAAAGCCCACAAGCGCTGCCCCCAGCGAACTTACACTGGAGCGGTGCTTCAGAGGATCGATCTGCGAAAGGTCCAGATTGAGGTGGGTGATTCCGCTTGAGACATAGTGGAACGGGCTGACCATCAGTGAGCCGTAGTCCACAAGGCCGAGAATGACGTCCTGTTCAGCAAGCTGCAGCAAGTTGCGCGTCAGCGACCCGGAATCACCTCGAAGACTCTCGGGCAGAATATTGACCTGCAGATTGGCGTATCCCAGTTCCGTTTCCTCGACGATTGTCAGAATATTGCGGGCAAGGTCCGGATCCTTGGCCTGAACGGGATTGAGGGCGACGGATACGACCATGTCCCGACCAAGGGTCCGGTTCCAGCGAGACATCTGTTCGCAGGCGCTTCGAACAAAATGGTTTCCGATTTCCATCGCTTCGTCTGTCTGGGCAAGGGCGCCCCTCAGGGTGCGCATCTTGCTTGGAATGCCTTCGGCGTTCTGCCACGTCAAAATGGCTTCCGCTCCCAATATCGCATCAGTCCCAAGCTCGCGAATGCCCAGATAGGCCGTCCCAAGTTCACCGCGTCTATGCCCCTGACCGATTGCATTGCGGGTCCGCTCCCGGGCTTCCACCTTCTGGCGCATGGTGGAATCATAGAACTGGAACCTGTTTCGCCCCGCGCGCTTTGCCTCGTAGAGAGCAAGGTCCGCATTGCCGAGAAGGAGCTCTGCGTTGGCGCCGTCTTCCGGCAGGATCGATATGCCGACGCTGCCGCCAAGGCGAACCTGCGTGCCTGCAATGACCAGCGGTTCGGCCAGAACGTCTACGATCTTGCGGGCGCATTCCTCGATAGCCGGACGGGTGAAGAGAGCCGGGTCGAAGATCGCGAACTCATCGCCGCCAAGCCGGGCAATCGTCGCTTCCATGGACGGCACGGTATCCAGACGTCTGGCGATTGCAATAAGGATTTGGTCCCCGAATGCATGCCCGTAGGTGTCATTCAAAGGCTTGAAATTGTCGAGGTCGAGATGGAAGAGCGTTGCCCGGTCACCGTTTTCCAGCCAAGCCTCAAACGCATCGGTGAGGCAGCTGGTGAAGGCGGCCCGGTTCGCAAGCCCCGTCAGAGGATCATGGGTTGCCAGATACCCGATTTCGAGATTCTGCGCTTCTTCTGCGGTAACGTCCCGTACGACACCACGAAACCCGGTATGATTGCCATTCCCGTCGAAAACCGGTTCACCGTCAACGCTGAAGGAGAGGGGAGTGTCGCTGTTGTCCAACGTGTAGCGGACATTTTTGAAAGAGGAACGCCCTTCCATCAGGCTCTCATGCCTGAGCTTGTGTTTCGGATTGGATAGAATGAGGTCAAAGGGGCGGGCGGAGCAGCGAGGATGACCGGCTGTATCGGTGAGCCGGGTTGCCGTTTCCCGGAAGGTGCCGGTTGCAGCGTTGCTTTCCCAGATCCAGTCAGCTGCGAGTGCCAGATGCTGTTCCAGACACTGCAGTTTCACTTGCTGAGAGAGCAGCTCGGCCAGAACCGTCAGAAGGTCAACAGCAGCGCGGCGTTGTATCTCGTCAATCTGGTGCCAATGAAGTGCATTGAAACCCAAAAGCAGAATGCCGGATTTGCAGCCATTGGCACCTTGCAGCGGAAAGCTGGACAGCGCAGAAACTTCTGCCGGGATCAGGTCCGCAGCCTCTGCAAGGTCTGCGGTATCAATGACGAGATGCTGAACATCTTCCGTATCAAAAGGAAGAGAATAAAGAGCGCCTTCGCTTTTCGGCAGGGTGCCGATTTCCGGGACAAGCTGCCACTGCCCGGCGGTATCGCGAACGGCAAGCAGGACAAAGGCCGCTTCCACAGTCTGGCGAATATGAGAATTTAGAAACCGGACAGAGTTTTCAGCGGGCATACTGCCGACTGAAATACTGTCCGTTTCACGCGTAAGGGTGGAAACGGGCTGTTTCAGATCCCCTCCGACGACATCAAGCGCATCGCCGCTCTTTGTGGTGGGCACGCAATCTCCCCCAATATCCCAAAATAATCGTCAGTCTTACCTTGTCAGAAATTACGTCACTTGTTGCTGAATAGAATTAACAGTCCGTAAATCGGGACACTTCAGCACGTACCTGATCGATGCCGAAATCTTTTTCGGACGATGTGGCAATGATCTCCGGATAGGCTGCAACGCGCTTTGACAACGCAGCCTGTGTCTCAGTGATCAGACGGGCCAATTGAGGTTTCTTGATCTTGTCCGCCTTGGTCAGAATGACCTGATAAACAACCGCAGCCTTATCCAGAAGATCCAGGGTTTCGAGGTCATTCTTCTTGAGGCCGTGACGGCTGTCGATCAGCAGGAAAACCCGGCGCAAGTTCGGTCGACCGCGAAGATAGGAGAAGACGAGACGCGTCCATGCGTCCACCAGGTCCTTTGGAGCCTGCGCGTAGCCGTAGCCGGGCATGTCGACAATGGTCAGCGGTGTGTCAGGTGCATGAAAGAAATTCAGCATCTGGGTGCGTCCCGGCGTGCTGGAAGTTCGCGCCAGTCCCTTTCGTCCGGTCAAGGCGTTGATCAGGCTGGACTTGCCCACATTGGACCGCCCGGCAAAGGCAATCTCCGTGTCCGCAAAGTCCGGTAGGTTGGCCATTTCCGTGACGCTTGTCTGGAATGTCCAGGGACGGGCGAACAGAAGGCGTCCGCGCTCAAGCTCTTCAGGAGAGTATTTTTCATCTTCGCTCATGCCCGCGTTCTACATTGCCTTTGAAGGGGCGTCGAGCCCTGTGTCGTCATCCGTCGCCGCGATTTCAAGTTCTGAAATATCGGCAGCCCGAATCGCACCCAGATGGCGGGTGATCTTGCCAAGAGGCCAGTCCCACCATGCAATTTCCAGCAGGCGGTCGATGGTTGCCTGCGCGAATCTTAGTTTGACGACCCTGCCGGGATTTCCGACCACGACGGCATAGGGAGGGACATCCTTCGCTACGACGGCCTCTGCCCCGATGATCGCGCCGGACTCGATGCGTATACCGGGCATGATCGTCGTATTGGTCCCGAACCAGACGTCATTCCCAACGACGGTATCGCCTCGAATGTGATTGAATATGGTCCGCTCATCAAACCCTTCGCGCCATGCATCGCCGAATATGTGGAACGGATAGGTTGAAAAGCCTGTCATCGCGTGGTTTGCGCCGCTCATGATGAAGGTCGTTCCCTGGGCTAGCGCGCAGAATTTTCCGATGACCAATCGGTCGCCAATGAAATCGAAGTGATACCGGACATTGCGGTCTTCAAACGCGGATGCCCCGTCAAGATCATTGTAATAGGTAAAGTCGCCCACTTCGATGTTGGGCCGGGTAATGACGTTCTTCAGGAAAACCGTATGGGTTTCGCCGTGGAAGGGGTGAAGCGTATCGGGAGAAGGGGTCTGCATGAAGCCACCTTGGAATGCAGGAGCAAGGGAACCGGTTTGGCGCTGCGTGCGCGTGTGACCTGCCATCGGGCATTTCGCCTTGCGGAAAAGGTCCTGCATCAGTGGTTCATGTAACGAGCCTTCCAAAAGAACAGGGCCCACTGAATAGCGGGCCCGATCCTGGTTTGCAAGGACAGCAGGTCTAGCTGTCTTCTGTGGGCTTTGGTTTTCGCTTGAACGTCGACTTCAAGTTGTCGAACAGCTCGATCTTGACCCCCTGGCGACGCATGATGACCCATTGCTGAGCAATCGAGAGGCTGTTGTTCCAGGCCCAGTAGATCACGAGTCCTGCCGGGAAAGACGCCAGCATGAAGGTGAAGACGATCGGCATCCAGGTGAAGATCATCTGTTGGGTCGGATCGGGCGGGGCCGGGTTCATCTTCATCTGGACGAACATGGTGACACCCATGATCAGCGGCCAGATGCCAACCATCAACAGCTGCGGCGGATCCCACGGAATCGCACCAAACAGGTTGAACAGGCTGGTGGGGTCTGGAGCCGAAAGGTCCTGGATCCAGCCGAAGAACGGCGCATGGCGCATTTCGATGGTAACGAACAGAACCTTGTAGAGAGCGAAGAATACCGGGATCTGGATCAGGATCGGCAAGCAGCCGGCCAGCGGGTTGATCTTCTCTTTCTTGTAAAG
The DNA here is from genome assembly GCF_008711325.1 of Roseibium sediminis. GTDB lineage: Bacteria > Pseudomonadota > Alphaproteobacteria > Rhizobiales > Stappiaceae > Roseibium > Roseibium sediminis. The sequence continues at coordinate 37,958 of NZ_VXDB01000013.1, read as the reverse complement.
CTCCATCAGCGCTTGCTGTTGCTTGGCCCGGTCATCGGCATAGCGATCCCGAATTTCCTGCATCTGAGGCTGAACAAGCTTCATCTTGCTCATCGAAACATAGGACTTGTTGGCCAGCGGGAAGAAGAACGCCTTGATGATGACGGTTACCAGCAGGATCGCAACACCGAAGTTGCCAAACACATGGAACAGCCAGTCGATGGCGAAGAACATCGGCTTCGTCAGGAAGTAGAACCAGCCCCAGTCGATCAGCAACTCGAAACGCTCGATATTCAGGGATTCTTCATAGGCGTCGAGAAGCTTGGTCTCCTTTGCGCCTGCAAAGAGATACGAGCTGGTTTCACCCGTCGAACCGGATTCGATTGTGGTTGCTCCGCCCAGGAAGTCCGCCTGATAGTTGTCGGAGGCATTCGAGTGCGTGAAGCTCGGCTGGAAGGTTTCGCCCGGCTGCGGGATGAGGGTGGCAGCCCAGTATTTGTCGGTGATGCCAAGCCATCCGCGGTCAACCGGAGCAGGGCGCTCAGAGCCGGTTTCGGCGAGATCGTCGTAGTCGACTTCCTTCAGACCTTCTTCTCCGAAGACCCCGAGAAGGCCCTCATGAAGAATGTAGAAGCCTGCCGTCTTCGGCTTGCCTTTGCGGGCAATGAGGCCATACGGATAAAGCGTCACGGCCGCAGCGGAGTTGTTTTCAACGCTCTGTGTGACGGTAAACATGTAGTTCTCGTCGATTGAGAACGTCCGCTTGAAGGTCAGGCCTTCCCCATTGTCATAGCTGGCGGTCACTGGTGTCGACGGTGTCAGCTGAGCACCGGCGTCCACGGACCAGACAGTGTCAGGACCTGGCAGGGAAACAGAAGCGCCCGGGTCGCTCACCCAGCCATAGTCGGCATAGAACGGGTTTGGACTGCCCTTCGGCGAGAACAGAACGACTGTCGGGCTGCTCTTGTCGACAGTCTCGTGGTAGTTCTTCAGCCGAATGTCGTCCAGTTGTCCACCGACAAGGTTGATGGAGCCCGAAAGACGTGGTGTGTCGATCTGCAGGCGGGCGGTGGCGCCGATTGCCTGTTCACGGCTCTGAAATTGCGTTTGGCTGCCAGCTGCGGGCGCATTAGCCTCGATCGAGCCGGGAGCGTTCTGGGCCGAAGGTTGCTGCGGGTCCGTTTGAGCCTGCTGCGCTTCCTGTTGGGCCAGTAAAGCAGCCTGCTGCTTTTCGAGCTGGGGCTGGGCAACAAAGTACTGCCAGGCAAGGAGAACAGCGAGGGACAACGCAATCGCAAGAAGTGTGTTGCGGTTTTCTGAGAACAACGGAACTTACCTCTGCTTTTTGCTCGAATTTGACCGGTGTGCGGGTTTCCGCGGATTTCTCGGACCGCGAGGCGTTTGCGGATCGAGCACTTGCACCAGACCTGATTTGAGGTCTGTGACCAGTTTATTAAAGGGTGTCGACAGGGCATCCTGTCGCGCCACCAGAACAAAATCGGCCGCATTCGGAATGTCACCGGCGTCCAACGCGGCAACAGCGGCCCTGAGGCGTCGCTTGATTCTGCTGCGCACGACCGAATTTCCGGTCTTCTTGGTAACGGTGTACCCGACCCGGGAGGGGACGGCGTCCTTGTTCGGCAGACCCTGAATCAAAAAAGCGCGCCGTCCAACGCGACCTCCCTTGGAGACCGCTATGAATTCGGCGCGCTTTTTGAGAGTTTCCATTTGCGGCTGCAATGTCTGTGCTGCGGTAGCAAGCAGAACCGGCTGCGCCGCTAGCGGGTTGGCCGATTAGGCGCTCAGACGCTTGCGGCCCTTGGCGCGGCGGCGAGCCAGAACTTGACGTCCGTTCTTGGTTGCCATGCGCGCGCGGAAGCCGTGGCGGCGCTTGCGGACAAGACGGCTCGGTTGATACGTACGCTTCATTGTTCTACCCCGCGTGTCACCCACGCGGCCCTTTTTCGATAAAGAATTTTGGAGAAACCATCCGAATACGCTGATCGAAAATAGCCCACAGGGGCCCACGACAGCTCGGATGCGTGTTCCAGTCGTGCGCGCTTATACGGTCCGTGCGACGGCAAGTCAACGCACACAGCGCAAAAACCGTCGTTAAACCACTCTTCACGCCGCAGTGATCGAGTGGTGTGGAGCAATAACTTGTCGGTGATAGTGTCTTTTCCTCAAGACAAATGATGTACATCTGCAGGAAAGACACATGCTGGCGCTCTTTTGGAGGGGCGGCGAGCCGGGAAACCATGCGTATGACCATTGAGCAAAAACTGGATGATACCGAAGGAAGTGGTGGAGAATCGGGTTCCGGTGAACCGGCCCGGATGACCGCCTCGGCTCAGAAGGGAAGCTTCCTGAAATCCTGGGGGCCGCTCATCGGCCTTGGAGTGCTGATGGTCGTTGGATTCAGCCAGGGCTGGCATGAGCTTTTGTCCCTTTCCTCACTGATCAGCGAGCGCCAGAACCTGATGGCCTATGTGAATGAGCGCTTTGTGTTCAGCCTTGGTCTGTTCTTTGTGATTTATGTCGCCGCGGTCGCTCTCAGTTTTCCCGGTGCCTCCCTTTTGACGATCGGTGGAGGCTTTCTCTTTGGCTGGATCGTTGGCGGGGCGACAACCGTGGTGGCTGCCACAATGGGGGCAACGGTCATTTTCCTTGTGGCGCGCTCGTCCTTCGGAGCGTTTCTGACGCAAAAAGCCGGGCCATTTGTGGAAAAACTGGCCAGCGGTTTTCGCTCCGATGCCTTCAATTATCTGCTCTTCCTCCGTCTGACGCCTGTCTTCCCCTTCTGGCTCGTGAATATTGCACCGGCACTCTTTCAGGTGCCCTTGAGAACCTATGTCCTTTCGACAGCCGTCGGCATCCTTCCGGGAACCTTTGCCTTCGCCTTCATCGGCGCTGGCCTTGACAGTGTCGTGGCCGCGCAGGAGGCTGCAAATCCGGGATGTGCCGCGACAGGAACCTGCCAGATCGAGGTCGGAGCTCTTGTTACGCCGCAACTGCTCGCAGCGTTTTTCGCGCTGGGCGTTGCAAGCCTCATTCCGGTCGCGATCAAGCGCTGGCGGGCCAGCTAGGTCTGTTTTCACCTCCAACGACACCAATCCAATCAGGGGCAACAATGAGAACAGAACTAAAGCCGGACATTTGTGTCATTGGGGCAGGCTCAGGGGGGCTTTCGGTCGCGGCCGCCGCCGCTGCCTTCGGTGTGGATGTGGTGCTGATCGAAAAGGGCAAGATGGGCGGGGACTGCCTGAACACCGGATGTGTTCCCTCCAAGGCTCTGCTGTCTGCGGCCAAGGCAGCCCGCTCTGTTCGTTCAGCTGCCGCCTTCGGGGTCAACGCAAAACTCGAAGGCATCGATTTTCCCAAGGCCAACGACCACGTTCACAGCGTCATTGCTGCCATTGAGCCGCATGATTCGGTCGAGCGCTTTGAGGGTCTTGGCGTGACCGTCATAAAGTCCCACGGCCATTTCGTTTCCCCTGACTGTGTGGTGACGGACAAACATGAGATCCGGGCACGCCGTTTTGTTGTCGCGACCGGCTCGACGGCAACTGTTCCGCCAATCTCTGGTCTGGATACCGTTCCCTATCTCACCAACGAGAATATCTTCGAGCTGCGCGAGGCGCCCGCCCATCTGATCATCATCGGTGGCGGACCAATTGGTCTGGAAATGGCTCAGGCACATCGCCGGTTGGGAAGCCGGGTGACGGTGATTGAAGGGCAGAAAGCACTCGGGAAGGACGATCCGGAACTAGCGGCTATCGTTCTCGATCAGTTGCGCGCTGAAGGGGTGGACCTGAAGGAACACTCTTCTGTCGAGGCAGTGGAACAGCGCGGCGATGAGATCGTCGTGAAATGGATGTCCACGGACGAGGGGGCAGGAGAAACCGTCGGGACCCATATTCTGGTCGCCGCTGGCCGTAGCCCGAATGTGGAAGGTGTGGGTCTGGAGGCTGCCGGAATCAATTTTGATCGCCGTGGCATCAAGGTAGGCAGCGACCTGAGAACCAGCAATCGCAAAGTCTACGCTGTCGGCGATGTCACCGGCGGTCTGCAGTTCACCCATGTTGCCGGTTACCATGCCGGGCTGGTTATCCGATCCATCCTGTTCCGCCTTCCGGCAAAGGAAGATCGCAGCATCATTCCGTGGGTGACTTATACCTCGCCGGAACTTGGACATGTTGGTCTTTCGGAAAAGGAAGCGCGGGAGGTTCATGGCGATAAGGTTCGCGTCCTCGCAGCAGATTACTCCGGGAATGACCGCGCCCAGGCAGAAGGTCTGACCAAGGGCCGCCTTAAACTTGTCGTTGGTCCGAAGGGGCGGGTGCTTGGAGCAGACATTGTTGGCGCGCAGGCTGGGGAGATCATCAATCTTCTATCCCTCGCCGTGGCGAAAAAACTGACCGTAAAGGACCTCGCCGGTTTTGTGTCCCCCTATCCGACATTGGGCGAGCTGGTGCGGCGGGCGTCGATTTCCTATTATGCGGACTTGCCAGGCAAGCCATGGCTGCGGAAGATGCTGGCAGTCTTGCGAGCTTTTGGATGAGAGATTCGAAATCCGGCCTGGCAAGGAAGTGGTGACGCATGAAGCATGAGAGTGGTCCGCTGGACGGATCTGACAATGTGCAGAAGGCACGCCCCGGCATGTTGAAGGCCCTGCGGCTTAAAACGGCCCCGGTATCGCGCCTTGGCGGGCTTTCCGGAAAACTCCTGCTCCTCACCGTCCTCTTCGTGATGCTGTCCGAAGTGTTCATCTATGTCCCTTCGGTCGCCAATTTTCGCAATACATGGCTGAATGATCGTCTGACCACGGCTGGTGTTGCAGCGTCAGTGCTTGCGGAAACGAACACAATCGCGCCGCGGCTTCAGGAGCAGCTCTTGAGAACGACAGGGGCGGTCGCAATCTCCCTCGATCAAGGCAGTACGCGACGGCTGATTGCCATGACGGAAATGCCAAACCAGATCGCATTCCATGTGAGCATGGAAAAGCAAACACCCTGGATGGCGGTCATCGAAAGCTTCAAGGTGCTGCTGTATCGTGGTGATGGCATGATGCGGGTCGTCGGAATGGGGCGCATGGGGGATACAGACCGCGTTGATGTTGTCTTTCCCGTCCGGCTTCTGCAACAGGACATGCTGGCGTTTTCCGGTCGGATTCTGGCGCTGTCCCTCTTCATTTCAGCAATCACGGCGTCGCTGGTCTATATCAGCCTTCGTGCGCTGTTCGTTCGTCCCCTTCAGCGCCTGACTGCCAATATGGAACGTTTTTCCGAGGAGCCGGAAAATGCATCCCGCGTTCTCACGCCAAGCGGGCGTAATGACGAACTGGGGGAAGCGGAAGTCCGTCTCGCTGCAATGCAGTCGGTTCTGTCGCGAAGCCTGATGCAGAAACAGCGGCTTGCGGACCTCGGTCTGGCGGTTTCCAAGATCAATCACGATCTGAGAAACCTGCTCGCCTCAGCCCAGTTGTTTCTGGAGCGTATCGAACAGGTCGATGACCCCACTGTGGTCAGGCTGGCTCCCAGAATTCTGGCAACGCTGGATCGCGCCATCAACTATACGCAGGCCGTCATGTCCTACGGCAAGGCGCAGGAGCAGCCGCCACGTCGCAGGGTGATCAAACTCTCCAAGGTCGTGGGCGATGTGGCAGATGTCCTCGGGCTATCCGAACGTGGCGGCATCGAATTCTCCAATGGGGTGGATCCGCAGTTGGAGCTCAATGCTGACCCGGATCACCTCTTCCGGGTGTTGATGAACCTCAGCCGAAACGCGGTACAGGCACTGGAAGGTGACCGGAAAGACGATGTCGTCGTCAAACGCATCGCCATCACGGCACTTGATGGCGCGGACGCGGTAACAATCCGCGTCAGCGACACCGGACCGGGCATTCCGGAAAATATCAAAGCCTCCCTGTTCAAGGCATTTCACAGCGGTCCGAAAAAGGATGGCATCGGTCTCGGTCTGGCGATAGCCGCCGAGTTGGTGCGGGCCCACGGCGGGCAGATCAGCCTTGAGGACAGCCCGACGGGCACATGCTTTTGCCTTACGCTGCCCAAGGGGTGAATCTGGCGCTGCGTAACATGTGGAGAAGCTATTTGAATAATGAAAACAATGTCTTGATCAATAAATTCGATTGTCTGGCGAAAAAGTTTGAATTTCCACTTGCAAACAATCTGAGGCCACTATAGAGATGCGCCCAGTTCAGCGGGTGGCCACGCCGCCCCGGACCCAAAAACACGATCCGGAAGCAAATTGAAGCTTCATCCATCGGATCAGGCAAGCACCGGTAGCTCAGCTGGATAGAGCACCAGACTACGAATCTGGGGGTCGGGAGTTCGAATCTTCCCCGGTGCGCCATTCCTCAATATCGCTGCTACTAAAGCTGCCATGTTTTTCAACATGGCCTCTTGCAGTTTTCGCGTTTGCCGGAAATCACAATCTCATTGCTGTTGACCTCGATCTGATCAACATGGCCTCAACGTATGCTGTGCGGAATGTGTCAAGCCATTGCTGACGCTCTTTCGCAGCAGTTTGGTGAATTGAACAACCATCTCAGTTGTAATTTCCGTTGATTTATTCTTGGCGCCGGCAATCGTTGTGCCTTGTCCTTGCGGCACTTCAACTTGCCGGAGCTTGGATACTCTCTTCGGGCTGCTCGCTTTTCCCGGCCATCGTTGATCTTCCAATTTGCGGGAAAACCTATCCCAGTTGGTGAACCACTTTCAGGGGGCTAATCCGATTTTTGGAAGCGCCGCGGGGCAAGGCCGGAATGGAACCATTCCACAAAGCTGACCATCGACCAAACAGGCAGGCCGGTTGCTTCGACAATGTCTGCCGCATAGGGGCACATATTGGTGCATTCAAGGACAAATCCGCCCAAATCCGGGTGCTTTTCCTTCATCAATATGGCGGCTTGAACATTGTCTTCGCGGGCCAATTCCACATTCAGGGTCAGCTCATTGTCGAGGATTGCCCGCGTGAATTCTCTCAGGCCTTCGGTTGATCCGACCGGCGTTCCTGCCGGAACGTCTGCGGCATCCAGATGGGCTTGCGTGAGTGTTGATCCTGAAATGGTCAGGATGCCAGCGCGTTTGCCTGCTGGCATGAGCCGGTTGACCATGGACACCTGATAGAGGGATGACGTGATGACCGGAACAGGAATAGCTTGAGAGAGTTCTTCCTGAAACAGTGACAGGAAACCGCAATTGGTGGTGATGCCGTCCACACCGTCAGCGACAAGTTCGCGGGCCGCATCAATGAATGCGCCCAGCAACCCGTCTGCCTTTTGCCGGACAACGCGGTCCGGAGAAGCGCCGCGGACCACCTTGTACATGACAGGAAACGGCCAGCTTTGCGCATTGCCCATATCTCCGGGAATGCGCGGAAATCTGGCCTCGAGCATCAAGATGCCTACAGCTGCACCGTAAACAGTTTTTCCACCTGTGACGATCATGCGACATCCTGCGAATTCAGAACGCGCCCTGTAAGCGCGTCTGTCTGGTCCATGTAAATGCTCGAAATTCCCTTGCTGACTGCCTCTTTGACCTGATCCAGGCGGCGGGAAATATGATCTCGCATGGCGTTGATTGCCGCCTCGGAATCCCGCGCGAGAAGCGCCTGCATTACCTTTTTGTGGCCGTCCTTTGTCGATTTCAGTCTGGCTTCGTCAAGCTGGACCCAGCGAAGATAGCGGATTTTCTCATTGAGGGCTTTCAGCTCAGCGACCAGGAGCGGATTGCCTGAAAGCTCCGCGATCTTGACATGAAAGGCTTCGTCTCGCTCGCAGGCTTCAGCCACGGTCAGACCGGAAACATCCATTCCCATTTCGGTCAGCCAAGTCGCCAGAGCGGCAAGGCTTTCCTCACTCGCCCGCTTGCAAGCCCGCTCGACTGTCGCAACCTCCAGAGCCTCCCTAAGATCATAAAGGGCATAGACCCCTTCGGTATCCAGTTTGCGGCAATAGAACCCTTCGCCGGGGCGGGCTTCGATCAAACCTTCCGCAACGAGGCGATTGAGCGCTTCACGCAATGGCGTACGCGATACTCCCAGTTCCCGCGACAAGACACTTTCGTTCAATCGGTCGCCTGGTCGCAAACGGAACCCCACCACCATCGATTTGATCTGAAAATAGATTTCCGACATCGCCTGTTCCAGCATCGGGGTTTGCGTTGGAGGTCAATACAGCTTGCATTCTTGTGGTGACACATTCGCCAAGTTTTGACAATATGCAAGCTTGTATACAGAACTGAATTCAGTAAGGGGAGTGTGTGATGAGCAACCATTTGACTGGTGCCGAAGCAATGGTGCGGATGCTGGAAGCTCATGGGGTGACCGAGATCTTCGGCCTCTGCGGGGACACGACGCTGCCCTTCTATGATGCGCTCTTCAGGCTCGACCACGGGATAACACACTTCCTCACCAGAGATGAACGGCATGCCGCATACATGGCCGATGGCTATGCCCGCGTCACAGGCAAACCCGGCATTTGCGAAGGACCATCCGGAGGAGGCGCGACCTACATCTTGCCCGGAGTCGTCGAGGCAAATGAAAGTTCAGTTCCGATCCTGGCCATCACGACCGATGTAGCCACCACCAGCCGCGGGCGATATCCGCTGACGGAACTTGATCAGACTTCGCTTTTCAAGCCACTTACAAAGTGGAATGCCTCACTTGATAACGCCTCCCGACTGCCCGCGCAGGTTCGGGCCGCCTTTCGGGCGATGACAACCGGAACCCCGGGGGCAGCTCACCTTTCTCTTCCCTTTGACACTCAAAAAGCATCGGTGGATGAGACCGAGCTTTGGGCGGATGCGCGGCATTGCTGTTTTCCTGCTGAGCGGGCAGCTCCTGATCCCGGGGCGGTCACTGAAACGGCACGTATTCTCTCGAAGGCCGGAAGTGCAGTCATAATTTGTGGCGGTGGGCCGGTATTGTCCGGAGCTGAAGAGGCCCTTGCAGAAGTTGTCCGATTGCTTCAGGTGCCGGTGGCAACCACCGTATCCGGGCAAGGAAGCATTGCGGAGACCGATCCACTCGCTTTGGGTGTAGTCGGCTCGAATGGCGGCAGTCAGGCGACCCGCGCCGTGATTGATGCTGCGGATGTTGTCCTGTTTGTCGGTTGTCGTGCAGGTTCGGTAACGACAGAGAGATGGCGGTCACCCCTCCAGGACAAGGTGATCCTGCATATAGACAGCGATCCGATGGTGATCGGGGCAAACTATCCAACAGCTGTTGCCATCAATGCGGATGCTCGTTTGGCTTTGACCGCGCTCGCCACAACCTTGTCGGAGATGCCGGACATCTCCCACCAGAATGGCGTTTCAAGGTCAAAGGCTGCCTGGGATACAAAACTGGATCACTTCAACCGGCTGGCGACATCTGGCGAAAGGCCCATCCGCCCTGAAACGGTCGTGGCGGTATTGATGGATCTGCTTGAGGACGATGCCATCATTGTCGCTGATCCCGGAACCCCGTGCCCCTATTTCAGCGCGTACTATCGTTGGCGAAAGCCGGGTCGCCATTTCATAACGAACCGGGCCCATGGTGCTCTGGGCTATTCGATTGCTGCCGCCATGGGGGCTCATGTCGGTCGACCCGGAGTGAAGACCGTTGCTGCAATGGGTGACGGAAGCTTCGGCTTCGCCTGCGGGGAATTTGAGACGATGGTGCGGTATAACATGCCGATTACATCGATCGTCTTTTCCAATGCGACATTCGGGTGGATCAAGGCCGGGCAGAACTCAGGCTTCGGGCAACGCTTCTACAATGTGGATTTCAACCGGACTGATCATGCGGCGGTGGCATCAGCGTTTGGTGTGAAGAGTTGGCGGGTTGAAGATCCGGTAGATTTGAAAAGGGTGTTGGCTGAAGCCCTCAATCATGACGGCCCGACACTGGTGGACGTGATATCCCAGCCACTCCACGAAGCGGCTGCTCCGGTCTCCGAGTGGGTCTCGTAGAGAGCCCGAACACCCTTCACGTCAGGGTTGGAGCGAGAAGGAAGCCAGGCTCTGTCGAAGTTGCGTCAAGAATGCCTGTGCGACAGGGGTCAGGCTTCGGTTGCGGGCTGTTATGATCGCAAGGTCAAGCATGACCGCGGGTTCAAATCGGCGGATGATATAGCCCGGTTCGCGGTCAAAATGGATGGTGAACGGATCAATGAGCGCAATGCCCATACCCTGTTTGACAAAACTCAGAAGGTTTTCGGACAGGTGGGTGTGAATTTGCGGTCGCCATCCCGCGTTCCGGCTTTCGAAGGCTTCCCTTGCTCGTCGGTGCGTCATGTGCTCCGGCCCCATGACGATCAAGGGCTGGTTGTCCAGAAGTTCAGGCGTCAGAACCTGATGTATTCCCAGAGGATGCCCTTCGGGCAAGACCGCAAAAGTCTCGAAATGAAAACCCTCCCGGGTCAGAGCATCGTGATAAACCGGCATTTCGCAGACACCGATTTCAAACAGACCGGCCATGACCCATTCCTGGATCTTTGACGAATACTGCGATTGAAACGAAATCAGCAGGTCCGGACTGTTTTTGGCAAAGCGCGCAATTTCGGCGGGCATGAATCCGAAGGACAGCAGGTGAGGTGAAGCCACCTGAAGTTGGCCCGCCTGCTTGTTTTGCAGATCCTGGATTGCCTGGCTCACATGCTCAAGGCCGCGCACCACGGTATCCACCTCCCGAAACAGCATGTCCGCTATGGGTGTCGGCTGCAGCCGCCCCTTTGCTCTTTCAAAGAGCTTCAGGCGTGTCTGGCGTTCCAGTTGCGCAAGCAAATTGGAGATACCCGGTTGGGAAATTCCGAGCAGTTCCGCAGCTCCCGTTACCGTGCCGGTATCCATGATGGCATGAAATGCCTGAAGCTGGCGAAATCTCAGGGGCATGTTGGCCTGCCTTGAATTCAAGTCATCACAAAAGATGATGGCTGATTAAATTAATCGTATTTGAAATGATACTCCAGAGGGGGCACTGTCAATTTTGGGGAGGAGACCATGGATCTTGATCAAAAGATCACCGAAATGAACGTCTGGCATCTGTCGCTGCCGGTCCTTTCTCGGCGCGACCACGGCATCGGAACTGTCGAAGGTGCGTGCGAGATAATTGTCCTTTCCCTCACCAGCGAAAGTGGCAATGTCGGTTGGGGGGAAGCCTCTCCCTGGTCAGTTTTCACCGGTTCCCCGGAAGCAAGCCTTGCAGCGCTGCAACGCTACATAAGGCCGCTGGTTGTCGGTCGACGGGTTGGTGATCGCTCTGCGATCATGACGGATGCACAAAAAGCTGTTGCCCACGCGAGCGAGGCGAAGGCAGCTCTGGATACGGCTTTGCTCGACCTGACGGGTAGAATCCTTGCTGCACCGGTCTGGGCTCTGCTGGGAGGCCGCTGCAGATCCTCCATTCCCCTGTCTGTTTCGATTGCAGATCCTGATTTCAAAAAGGATCGCCTTCTCTTGGATCGCCTTGTTGAGGATGGTGTCGGGATCGTGAAGGTGAAGGCAGGCTTCAAGGACCATGCTTTCGATATCATGCGGCTCGAAGCCTTGCGCCGTGACTATCCCTCGCTGAAGGTTCGGGTGGATTTCAATCAGGGACTGGCGATTGACGAGGCCTTCAAGCGTGTTGTCGATGTTGCCAAATTTCAGCCGGATTTCATCGAACAGCCGGTTCGCCAGGACCAGTTCGCCCTCATGGCGCGTTTACGGGAAGCCATCGATGTTCCTCTCCTGGCTGACGAGTCTGTTTTTGGACCGGAGGACATGAGACGGGCGATCAGCGAAGGCATCTGCGACGGTGTCTCGATCAAGATCATGAAGGCAGGCAGCCTGACGCGCGCCCAGGATGTTGCCCGAATGGCAGCGGTTGCAGGCTTGCAAGCCTATGGGGGCGATATGTTCGAATCCGGTCTTGCCCATCTCGCGGGCACTCACATGATCGCCGCGACACCTGAAATCACGCTTGGCTGTGAGTTCTATCAAGCGCGCTATTTCCTCAAGGAGGACATTCTGGAAACGCCATTTGCCGTCAAAGACGGCCATGTGCTCGTGCCAAACAGACCCGGCCTCGGCATTCAACCGGATAGGGACCGCCTCGACCATTATGCCGTGACAAAGGTGGCTGCATGAGCAAGACGCTTGCAATTGTCGGCGCGGGCATAATCGGCGTCTCGACTGCAATCTGGATGCAACGGGAAGGGTACGACGTCATCCTCATTGACAAGGCAGGCCCCGGCGAAGGCGCGAGCCATGGCAACGGGGGCGTGTTGGCATCCTGTTCGATGGTCCCTGTAACCGTTCCCGGCCTCTTGCGCAAAGCGCCGCGAATGCTGTTCTCGCCTGATCAGCCACTCTTTCTGAAATGGGGATACCTGCCAAAACTTCTGCCTTGGCTGGTCCGATATCTGTCGCATGCCAATGAAACCGATGTGAAGCGGATCGCTCAGGCAGTTTCGCAGATTGTCGGGGACAGCCTGGCCGAGCATCAGGCGTTGGCTGCAGGGACCGGTGCCGAACACTTCATTGTCCCGGCTGATTATCTGTTTCTCTATAGGGATCGCGCGCATTTTGAAGAAGATGCGTTTGGCTGGTCGGTGCGGGCTTCCTGCGGGTTCGAGTGGGAAGAACTGGAGGGGACAGCTCTTGCGGCATATGATGATGCCTATTCCTCGGAAATCGGCTTCGCAGCGAGGTTGAAGGACCATGGCCGGATCACCGATCCGGGGGCATACGTCAAGGCACTTGCGGCTTATGCTCAGGCTAATGGAGCCGAAATCATCAAGGCTGAGGTGCGAGGCATCAACACACTCGATGACGGAACCGTCTTGGTTGAGACGGACGACAAGCCGATTGCGGCAGATGATGTTTTGATAGCTACCGGCGCCTGGTCAAAGCCGCTTGCCGATCAGCTTGGCCTGGATGTGCCGCTGGAAAGCGAGCGCGGATATCATCTGGAGCTTTGGGAGCCGAATTTCATGCCCCGCTCGCCGGTGATGGTGGCCAGCGGCAAATTCGTCATCACGCCCATGGAAGGGCGGATAAGGCTTGCTGGAGTTGTGGAATTTGGCGGGCTGAACGCATCCCCCACCAAAGAGCCGTTCGAACTTTTACGACGTAACTTGAGGGCTGCGATGCCTGGGCTGACCTGGAAACGGGAAGTTGAATGGATGGGACACCGGCCGGCTCCGGCCGATTCAATCCCCGTGATCGGACGTGCCCCGGGAAGAAAAGGCATCTGGATGGGGTTCGGCCATCATCACATTGGCTTGACGGGGGGAGCAAAAACCGGTCGGCTCTTAGCACAAATGATCTCGGACAAAATAACCAATCTGGATCTGTCGCCATATTCGGCAGTTCGGTTCCAGAAATAACAAGAGCGATGGGAACCGCCTGCAATACCAACCAAAGGGAGCAATGAAATGAAATTCTTGACCAAGGTTCTGACCACGACAGCACTGGTCGCTGCAGCTGCCACTCCGGCATTTGCCGGCGAAAAGTGGGACATGCCGATGGCTTATTCGGCCAGCAACTATCATTCTGCTACTGGTGCAGAATTTGCCAAGTGCGTGACGACTGGTACTGGCGGTGAAATTGAAATCGTGACACACCCGTCCGGTTCCTTGTTCCCCGGTGCGCAGATCAAGCGCGCGGTCCAGACCGGCCAGGTGCCGATCGGTGAGCGGCTTCTGTCGGGTCATGCAAATGAAAACGCCCTGTTCGGGTTCGATTCCATTCCTTTTCTGGCAACATCATTTGATGCCAGCGACAAACTTTGGAAAGCAGCCAAGCCGTCCCTGGAAAAAGTGCTCGAAGCCCAGAACCTGACGCTTCTCTACGCCGTACCGTGGCCGCCGCAGGGCTTTTACTTCAAGAATGAAGTGAACTCCGTCGCCGACATGAAGGGGATCAAGTTCCGCAGCTACAATACCGCAACATCCCGCATCGCGGAATTGACAGGCATGCTGCCGGTGACTATCGAAGCGGCGGAAATCAGCCAGGCTTTTGCGACAGGGGTTGCTGAATCCATGATTTCCTCCGGCTCCACCGGCTACGACCGCAAGGTCTGGGAATCTCTGAACTATTTCTACGAGGTCGATGCCTGGTTGCCGCGCAACTATGTCATGGTCAATTCTCAGGTCTGGAGCGGCGTCTCCGACCAGAACAAGAATGTGATCCGCGGCTGCGCCGAACTGGCCGAATATGCCGGCAACTGGCGTGCCAAGGAATACACCGGATTCACCCTGCAGGGACTGCGTGATGGCGGCATGAAGGTTGGTCCGGCATCCGAGCAAATGGTCAACGAGCTCAAGGAAATCGGCGTCACCATGACCAATGAATGGTTGGCAGAAGCTGGCGAAGAAGGTGCTGCGATTGTCGACGCCTTCAAGGCCATGCAGTAAGCCCCTCCCGATTGGGCGGCCGGTATCCGGTCGCCCGATTCCATGAAGATCATTTCCTGCTGCAAAATGGATCCGCCGGGTTCGCCCGCGGTCTCAAACAGTTCTCCGGCAGGCAACAAGAAACACACGTGGGGGGTATTATGGGGACGCTCAGAAAGCTCCGGTCCGGGCTTGACTTTCTGTATCTGGCAGCTGGTGTTCTTGCGGCTATTTGCCTGATCGCAATTCTGGTTCTCATTGTTCTGCAAATGCTCGCGCGCTGGATTGGTGAAGTCGCGCCTGGTATCCCCGAATATGCTGGATACTTCATGGCGGCGGCATCCTTTCTCGCCTTCGCAAATGCCCTGAACAGAGGTTGCCACATCCGCGTTTCCATCCTGCTGCATGCCGTTCCGGCAAAAGTGGCGCGCTGGATCGATGTCTGGTGCTTCGGCATCAGCGCAGTGATCATGTGGTACTTTGTGTGGTTCGGCTGGCGCTTTGTGAATTTCTCCATTCTGATCAACGATATAAGTCAGGGACAGGACCGTACGCCCTTGTGGATCCCCCAGTCCTTCATGCTGGCCGGGGCAATCATCATGGCAATTGCGCTGACGGATCACCTTGTTCATCTGTTGTTTGACGGCCGACACAGGATCAATCGCGATCTTGTTGACCAGAGTTTCGGGGAGTAAGCGCCATGGAAGACTTCTCGATCATCATCCTGTTTCTCTTTGTTCTCTTTGTGTTGCTCGGCAGCGGCGTCTGGGTCGGGTTGGCGCTCATGGGAGTCGCTTGGGTTGGCATGGAGCTGTTCACGAGCAGGCCGGTCGGCGATGTTATGCTGACGACCATATGGTCCTCCTCCTCCAGCTGGACATTGACGGCATTGCCGCTGTTTATCTGGATGGGCGAAATCCTCTATCGAACGCGACTATCGGAAGACATGTTTCGGGGTCTGAGCCCGTGGATGGCCGGTTTGCCGGGCGGGCTGGTGCACACCAACATTGTTGGGTGCACGGTTTTTGCCGCAGTTTCGGGTTCAAGCGCGGCCACGCTGACAACCGTTGGAAAGATGTCGATACCGGAACTGCGAAAGCGAAATTACCCGGAAACGATGGTGATCGGCACACTGGCCGGTGCGGCGACGCTCGGCTTGATGATCCCGCCGTCTTTGACCCTGATCGTCTATGGGGTCACGATCAATGAATCCATTTCCAAACTGTTCTTCGCCGGAATTTTGCCAGGTCTCGTGTTGGCCGGCATGTTCATGGCCTATGTGGCAATCATGTCCAAGGTGTCGAAGAATTGGAACCCGACCATCGAGCCGGGAATGAGCTTCAGGGAAAAGATCCAAAACTCACGCTTTCTGCTTCCCGTCATTCTTCTGATCGTGCTTGTCATCGGGTCGATGTATCTCGGATTCGCAACGGCAACAGAGGCCGCGGCCTTTGGCGTTATCGGTAGCCTGATACTGGCAGCAAGCCAGGGCTCGCTCAGCTGGAAAACCTTCTCTGAAAGCCTGATGGGGGCAACCCGAACCTCCGCGATGATTGCGTTGATCCTCGCTGGCGCAGCATTCCTGTCGCTTTCGATGGGGTTCACCGGACTGCCACGCGGGTTAGCGGACCTTATTGCGCAAATGGAGCTATCCCGGTTCGAACTCCTGATGGCGCTTTTGGTGTTCTACATCATCCTTGGCATGTTCCTGGACGGGATTTCCTCCGTCGTGCTGACCATGGCGGTGGTGGAGCCCATGGTGCGGCAGGCGGGTATCGATCTGATATGGTTCGGTATTTTCATTGTTGTGGTTGTCGAAATGGCCCAGATCACGCCCCCGATCGGGTTCAACCTCTTCGTTCTGCAGGGGATGACCAATCATGAAATGGGCTTCATCGCACGTGCGGGAATCCCGATGTTTCTGATCATGGTGCTGATGGTGTTCGTGCTGATCGCCTTCCCGGAAATAGCAACATGGCTGCCAAACAATATCCGGCAAGGTCCGGGCTAAAAATAATTCACGCAGCATGTTGTTGGCGCTTGTCCGATCGAAGTAAGAACCGACAAGGTTCGGCAGCGCATGAGAGAACCTGCTGGCCGACTTGCCAAACGCAATCTGAGCGTGAAATTTGATTGCGGAGCGCCAACGTGCTGATCCCGTCATCAATACATACACCGAAAGGGTCGATGGAACCATCATGGCATACAAGATGCCGCTCGGAGGGCATCCACAGCATCGGTTCAAAGGTCTGTTTCTAAGCATACGAAGGCCTTGGGCGAACTCGAACGTCAGTCGGAAAATATCTGAAGTTTTACAATCGCAAACGGCCACCTCTATCCTGTCGGGTGCGCCATTCCTTTCATTAAATGCATAACGGCCATCATGTACGTGCGTTGTATGCGTGTTGCTGAGTCGCCCTCTCTTCCGCGAGCAGCCTCCTTATCCCTGGCAGTACGCGCATGTTTGTCTCGTGATCACATTGCCCTGATCTTGTGTGGGGTTACCAGGCTGATACGCGCGCGCCCTTGGTGGGCCCTGCCTCGTGGTTGATGTGTCGTACCCTTTTCGATCTGATTGGTTCTTGATGAACCTGTGGAGGCTTGCCACCTCGCGTCCTCTATTCGAATTTCCGCTGGCAAAAAATGTGATCACATTATAATTTGCGCGGGATTTTGAACCCAAGTGTGAGGCGCAGCGCGCTTTTTGCGGAGTTTGTCAGGTCATGTCGGATATGGCTGGGGAAAAGGTGGCGGGGGTCGAGCCCGGACGTATCGCCGAAGTCTTCGAAAGCGAAACCGCGCGGTATGTTGTAAAACGCCCGAAAAGTCGGGCACGCCTGGAAGCACGAAATTCAGGGTTTCTCGACAATGTACCCATGCTCTGGATGAAGGACTGGCCGCAGCCCTTTCCCATCCTTGTCGAGAAGGCGCAGGGCGCGACCCTTGTGGACATTGATGGCAACGAACTGGACGATTTCTGTCTGGGTGACACCGGATCGATGTTCGGCCATTCGCCGGAACCGGTTGCCAAGGCGATTGCGGAGCAGGCATCGCGTGGTCTGACCTACATGCTGCCAACCGAGGATGCATTGGAGGTTGGCGCGTTGCTGACCGAGAAATTCGGTCCGTTCCGCTGGCAGATCGCCACCACTGCGTCTGATGCCAACCGGTTCGCCATGCGGATTGCCCGCGCTGTCACTGGAAAGCCAAGGGTGCTGTTTTTTGCGGCCTGCTATCACGGCGCGGTGGATGACGCGCTGGTGCGCAATGTCGACGGCAGGACAGTGGAGCGCCCGGCTCTTGTGGGACAGGTAGCAGACCTTTCGCAGACTTCGAAGGTGATCGAATTCAACGATCTTGCCGCGCTTGAAGCCGCTTTGGCGGAAGGTGATGTTGCTGCGGTTCTGGCCGAACCGGTCATGACCAATTGCTGCATGGTGCTGCCGGATCCGGGATATCATCACGAACTGCGCCGGTTGACGCGCAAGCACGATGTTCTGCTGATCATCGACGAAACCCACACCATATCCTCCGGCCTTGGCGGCTATACGCGCACCCATGGCCTGGAACCGGACATGTTCGTTGCCGGAAAGCCGGTGGCCGGTGGGCTGCCAGCCTCCATCTGGGGGATGAGCGAGGCTGTGGCGCAGCGTTTCCGCGCCTATGATGAGGTCCGACCTTCCGGCTTTTCCGGGATTGGGACAACACTCTCTGCCAACCCCCTGCAATTCGCGGCCATGCGGGCAAACCTTTCCGAAGTCATGACCCCAGAAAACTATGCCCATATGGAAAAAGGGGCCGAACGGCTCTCTAACGGGCTTCAGGCCGTGATCGCCAAAAAAGAATTGCCGTGGCATGTGGTGCGGGTCGGTGCGCGGGTGGAGTTTGTCTGCCACCCGACCTTGCTGCGTAACGGTTCGGAAAGTTACATAGCCCACAAACCGGCACTCGAACGGGCCCTGCATCTGGCGCTCGTCAACAGGGGCTGCCTGATCGCGCCGTTCCACAACATGATGCTTGTCAGTCCGGCGACGTCCAACGCACAGATCGACAGGCTGATTGCCGCATTTGATGATGTTACCTCGGAGCTTCTTGCATGAGTGGTGAAATTGCATGCCCGTCCGGCGCGACTGTGGCAAAGGCGGAAGCCTTCCTTGCGGCCCATCCGGACATTGAGGCCTTCGACATCATTCTGCATGACAGCAATGGCATTGGCCGGGGGAAGATCATCCGGCGGCATGAATTGCTGTCGATCTACACGTCTGGCCGTCATCTGCCGATCTCGATCCTTGGGCTTGATATCTGCGGCGAGGATGTCGACGAGACCGGCCTGATATGGGATCAGGGGGACGGAGACCTTCGCGCGTGGCCGATCCCCGGATCGCTTGTGCCGCTCCACGGCACTAACCCGCCACGGGGGGAAGTCTTCCTGTCGCTCTACACGCTGGAAGGTGCTCCGATGACGTCTGACCCGCGTCATGCGCTGGTGAGACAGGTCGAGGCCATGGCGGCGGAAGGGCTCTATCCGGCCGGCGCATTTGAGCTGGAATTCTTTCTGCTGGCCAACGACAGGGGCGCAGAAGGCCGGGTTCGTCCGGCGGATGCCGTTCTGGACGGTCGCCGGTCTTCCAAGACCGAAGTCTATTCCGTTGATCACCTGCACGGCATGGAGCCGTTGTTCTCCGAGGTTTATGCTGCCGCAGCTAAAGCGGGCATCCGCGCGGAGACCGTGATTTCCGAATACGCGCCGGGCCAGTACGAGCTGACACTGCACTATCGCACCAACGTTCTGGAAGCTGCGGATGATCTCGTTCGGCTGAAGCGCATCGTGCGGCTGACCGCCCGTCGCTTTGGCGTCACGGCTTGTTTCATGGCCAAGCCGATCGAGCGCTATGCGGGGTCGGGCATGCATTTTCATGTCTCGCTTCAAAACAAGGCGGGCGAAAACCTGTTCATCGAAGCCGAACCGGGCACATGGAATCCCCGCCTGCTGAATGCCCTCGGCGGCATGAAGGCGACCATGGCTGAATCCATGCTGGTCTTTGCTCCCCATGCAAACAGCTGGCGCCGCTTTACCAGCCAGTCCTATGCCCCGGTCTCAACAAGCTGGGGTGTCAACAACCGATCTGTCGCCCTGCGCATTCCCGCTGGTTCCATTACGGCCCGGCGGATCGAACACAGGCCGGCGGGTGTGGACGCCAATCCCTATCTTGTCGGGGCAACCATTTTGGCTGCCATCCGCCATGGTCTGAAGCATCAGATTGATCCCGGGGAAGAAACGACCGGGAACGGATATGCTGAGGGCCAGGATGCGGACATGCCGCGTGACTGGCGTTCTGCCATCGAGGCCGCCAAGGCATCATCTTTCCTGAAAGATGCTTTGGGCGAGGACATGCACCGCACCTTCACGGCCGTGAAAGCCGCCGAATATGCGCGCGTTGCAAGAACAGTGTCCGAGCTTGATTATGATCTCTACATGCATACGGTCTGACGGGCGCGATCGCTGACCATCAATTGGGTGAAGCCGGATAGAATGCGGGGTGGCAGGAACTGTCGCCCCGCTTTTTTGTGCAATCATGCGCGGTGGTTCCACCACAAAATCCCGCAGCGGAGTGTCACGGAGACACTTTTGTGCACCGGACGATTTTCTTTATGAAAGCGTCGAAAACTGTTTGAAAAACGACATTGATGAAAATCATCTTGTGATTTTCATCATACGTGAAAAAAATGGCCAAAATTTCATGGCGGCCATTCATGACAGAAACCAACAGCCTTGGCGAAGACCTGCGCGCGCTCAGAACAGCGCGAAAGGTCACGCTTGAGGAATTGGCACAAAGACTGGGTCGGTCTGTCGGCTGGTTGTCACAGGTCGAACGGGACATTTCCATTCCCCGCATGTCGGATCTGCGCCTGATCGCCGATGTCTTCGAGGTTCCCCTTTCGCTTTTCTTCGGGAACGCAGTCGCGCCGGAAAACGAACGTGGACGCGTGGTGCGCGCCAGCGCGAGGCGGGTGATCGGCGAGCGCGACCGGGGGCTCGTGGAAACCCTGATCTCGCCGGACCTGACAGACAGTTTCGAGATGATCCATTCCACTTTCCAGCCAGGATCTGCGCGAAGGGAAATGACGCGCCGGCCCACGCAGGAAGTGGCCTATCTGGTCTCGGGCAAGCTCGATATCTGGCTGAACGATGATGTCTTCACCATCGAGGCGGGAGACAGCTTTCGCATTCGCGATGCTTCGTTTCGCTGGGAAAATCCATATTCGGAACCGGCTGTGGCGATCTGGGTCATTTCGCCGCCGGTATACTGACAAAGCTCTGGAGAGGGAGCCTACATGTCTCTTCCATCTACTGCACGGGTCGTCATCATCGGCGGCGGGATCGTCGGTGTTTCCACCTTGTATCATCTGGCCAAGGAAGGCTGGACCGACTGCGTCCTTCTGGAAAAGAACGAGCTCACCGCAGGGTCGACATGGCATGCAGCCGGGAATTGTCCGACTTTTTCGACCGGCTATGGTGTCATGAACATGCAGCGCTATGGCCTTGAGCTGTATCGCGAGCTGGCTGCCGATCCCGATTATCCGATCAACTATCATGTCTCCGGGTCTGTTCGTCTCGCCCACAGCCACGAGCGCATGATGGAATTCGAGCGTGTTGCCGGAATGGCGCGGCACATGGGCCTTACTATGGAAATGTGTACGCCCGAAGAACTGCAGGCGCGCCATCCCTTCATGGAAATCCACGAACTGGAAGGCGGTCTCTGGGACCCGCTCGACGGCGATATTGACCCGGCACAGGTGACGCAGGCGCTTGCCCGCCGCGCCCGGAACCTTGGGGCAAAGATCGTCCGATTTGCACCGGCGACTGGCGTCGACCGTCAAAACGGCGAGTGGATCGTTCACACCGAGCAGGGCAGCATTCGCTGCGAATATGTGGTCAACGCCGCAGGCTATTATGCGCCTCGGGTCGGTGAGTGGTTCATCCCCTTTGGCGGGCGGCCGGTCCCGGCGATTGTCATGAGCCACCAGTATTTCCTGACCGAACCGATCCCGGAAATCGAGGCCTGGAGCAAGGCCAACGGGCGCAAGTTGCCGCTGCTACGCGATGTCGACACGTCCTATTATCTGCGGCAGGAAACATCCGGTCTCAACCTTGGGCCCTATGAACGGGGCTGCCGGGCCGAATGGATATCAGCCAGCGATCCGATGCCGGATGACTTCAGTTTCCAGCTCTATCCGGACGATCTGGACCGGCTTGAATGGTACATTGAGGACGCGATGGCCCGTGTGCCGCTGTTGGGTACGCAGGGCGTGAGCAAGAACATCAATGGCCCGATCCCCTATGCACCGGACGGTCTCCCGATGATCGGGCCGATGCCCGGCGTTCCCAATGCCTTTGACGCCCACTCCTTTACCTTCGGGATCGCGCAGGGCGGAGGCGGCGGCAAGGTTGCGGCAGAATGGGTCATGCATGGCCGGACCGAATGGGACATGTGGTCCGTCGATCCCCGCCGCTACACGGACTATACCGACCGGCAATATTGCATCGACAAGGCCATGGAAGTTTACGGCCATGAATATGCGATGCATTTCACCAAGCATGTCTGGCCGACAGGGCGCGATCGCAAGGTTTCGCCGATGCATGACAAGGTCAAGGCGCTGGGCGGCCAGATGGCGCCATACAATGGCTGGGAGCGGGCCAACTGGTTTGCAAAACCCGGAGATGATCTGTCCGAAGAAGCAACTCAAACCTGGGCTCGGTCTGGCCCGTGGGCCCAGCGAATCCGGGAAGAGTGTGAAGCGGTTCGCGATGGCGTAGGCGTTCTGGATCTCCCGGGCTTCTCCCGTTTCAACTTGAGCGGCGACGGGGCTGCAGAGTGGCTTCGGGGGCAGATCACAGGCGGGCTGCCGAAAGCCGGACGCATCAATCTGGCCTATTTTGCGGATGACCGCGGACGTATCCTGACCGAGATGTCGGTCCTTCGCCATGGCGAGGACGATTTCACCTTGATCACCGCGGGTGTCGCCCAATGGCATGATTTCGAGCTGTTGAATTCTGCCCTTCCCGAGGGGCTCAGCCTTGTCGACCGGACACGGGAATTCACCACGCTGATCGTGACCGGGCCAAAGTCGCGCGCACTGTTTGACCAAATTGCAGAAGCTGACTTGTCGCTTCCATGGCTCACCCATCAGCAGGCAACGGTTGCCGGGAAACCCGCCATGCTGGTGCGCGTCTCCTTTGCCGGCGAACTTGGCTGGGAAGTCCACGCCAGCTTCGAGGGCATGCCGACCATTTATGACGCGGTTCTCGGCGGCGGCGCGGTGCCGTTTGGCATGTATGCGCTCAACTCTCTTCGCATCGAAAAGGGTTACCGTGCATGGAAGGGCGATCTGTCGACGGACTACACCCTGTTTCAGGGTGGGCTTGGCAGATTTGTGAACCTCAACAAGCCACAGAACTTTCCCGGCAAGGCGGCCTTGCAAGCGGAGTTCGAAAACGGTCTCAGCAAACGGTTTGTCACATTGGTTGTCGACGCAGACAACTGCGATGCCCCCTACATGGCCAACATCTGGAACGGCGACAAGCTGGTCGGGGAGTCGACATCAGGCGACTGGGGATACCGCGTCAACGCATCCATCGCGCTCGGCGTCGTCCGCACCGAGTGTGCGGCGCCGGGGACGGAACTGGAAATCGAAATTTACGGGAAACGCCACAAGGCCGTCGTCCAACCGGATCAACCTCTGTGGGATCCGGAAAACGAGCGCCTCAGGGCTTGAAATGCATTTGGCTGAGGGGTTGGAGGGCTATTCATGTCCGAAGGTGATGTAAAGCAAAGACGCCGGTCCGGTGGGCGAGCTGCCCGGACGGCTGCACGGGCCCGTCCATTGGACGAGGCCGTTCGTCCCGTTCGCCCCGGTTTGCCGGGCGGGCAATACCGGCCCTTGTCGGAAGCCGATGTCAAACGGATCAACGAGGCCGCGCTTCAGGCTCTCGAGGTCATCGGTATGGGCAAGGCTCCTGCATCCGGGCGCAAGATCCTGACCGAGGCCGGTGCGACGGAAGGGGAGGATGGCCGTATCCGGTTCTCCCGGTCTCTGGTGGAGGACATGTTGGGCAAGGCCGCGCGCAACATCACACTGCATGGCCGCGATCCCAAATTTGATCTGCACCTGCACGGAACCAATGTTCACTATGGAACGGCGGGGGCGGCGGTGCATATCGTCGATCCCTTCACCGGTGACTATCGAAATCCGACCGTTCAGGACATGTATGATGCGGCGCGGGTCGTGCAAAAGCTCGGCAACGTCCATTTCTACCAACGGCCTGTCGTGTGCCGGGAGTTCGAGTCATCGATCGAGTTGGACCTGAACACGCTTTATGGCGCCTGTGCCGGAACGACGAAACATGTCGGCGTATCCTTCATCAACACCCATAATGTCGGCAAGGCCATGGAAATGCTCCATATCCTCGCCGGAAGTGAGCAAGCGTGGCGAGAGCGTCCGTTTGTCTCCAATTCCAACTGTTTCGTTGTGCCGCCGCTGACTTTTGCGGAGGAAAGCTGCGAAGTGATGGAAGCCTGTATTCGCGGCGGCATGCCTGTTCTGCTGCTTTCCGCCGGGCAAGCGGGAGCAACGGCACCAGCGCCGATTGCAACGGCGGTTGTTCAGGCGGTTGCCGAGTGTCTGGCTGGCGTTGTCTATGTCAACGCCATGAAGCCGGGCCACCCGGCAATCTTCGGAACATGGCCTTTTGTCAGCGATCTTCGAACCGGGGCCATGTCCGGAGGCAGCGGCGAACAGGCTCTGTTGAGTGCAGCTTGCGCGCAAATGCACCAGTTCTACGGCCTTCCGGGCGGAGCGGCGGCGGGGATCGCCGATTCCAAACTACCCGATATGCAGGCGGGTTGGGAGCAGGCGATCAGCAATGTGATGACCGGTTTGTCAGGCCTCAATATGGTCTATGAGGCCGTGGGAATGCATGCCTCGCTCCTGGGATTCTGTCTTGAATCCCTTGTTCTGGGCAATGACATGCTGGGTCAGGTTCAGCGCTGCGTGCGCGGCGTCGAGGTGCGGGACGAGTTCGTCGATATCAGCGTCATGAAGCAGGTCGTTCTTCAGGGGCCCGGTCACTATCTCGGCCACGCGCAGACGCTGGAGTTGATGCAGACGGAGTACGTCTATCCGGAAGTTGCCGACCGCTTCAGCCCGAAGGAATGGGTGGAACGCGGCCAACCGCGATTGCTGGACACAGCCAACGCGCGTCTCAAGGCAATCCTGAGCGAGGACGGGCACCAGATTGACCCGGCGACCGAAGCCGCGCTGAGAGCGTCAGGCCTTCCCCTTGCCGAACTGAAACGTCCCGAAAGCGCTGCGATCTAATCAAGACAGGAAAGACCTCGTCATGACGCCTCCTTCCAAAGCCCGTGTCGTCATCATTGGCGGCGGTGTTGTTGGCTGCTCTGTCGCCTATCACCTGACAAAAAAGGGATGGACCGATGTTGTGCTGCTGGAACGTAAGCAGCTGACAGCGGGGACGACCTGGCATGCGGCAGGTCTGATTGCCCAGCTTCGGGCGACCCAGAACATGACCCGGCTGGCGAAATACAGCCAGGAACTCTATGGGCGGCTTGAAGAGGAAACCGGCGTTGCGACCGGGTTCCGCCGTTGCGGGTCAATTACCGTGGCTCTTACAGAAGAGCGCAAGGAGGAAATCTTCCGCCAAGCGTCCATGGCGAGGGCCTTCGGGGTGGAGGTGGGGGAAATCACTCCCGCCGAAGTGAAGGAAAAATACCCGCATCTGAACACCGGCGATGTTGTGGCCGGGGTGTTCCTGCCGCTGGATGGTCAGGGTGACCCGGCCAATATCGCCCATGCGCTGGCAAAGGGTGCTCGCATGGGCGGGGCCAAGGTGCTGGAGCGGGTCAAGGTTACCGGCATTCGCAAGGAAGGTCGGCGCGTCCTGGGTGTCGATTGGCAGGCAGAGGGCGAAAACGGGTTCACCGAGTGCGACTACGTTGTCAATTGCGGCGGCATGTGGGGGCACGAGGTGGGCCGGATGGCGGGCGTCAATGTGCCGCTTCATGCGTGCGAGCACTTCTATATTGTCACCGATGGTATTCCGGGTCTGGGGCGCCTGCCGGTTCTGCGGGTGCCGGACGAATGCGCCTACTATAAGGAAGACGCAGGCAAGATGCTGCTGGGGGCTTTTGAGCCCAACGCAAAGCCATGGGGGATGGACGGCATTCCTGACAGTTTCGAGTTTGATCAGCTTCCTGAGGACTTCGATCATTTCGAACCCATTCTGGAGGCTGCGATCAATCGCATGCCGTTGCTGGGCGAGGTGGGTATTCATACCTTCTTCAATGGCCCGGAGAGCTTCACACCCGACGATGCCTATCTCCTCGGGCTCGCACCGGAAATGGATAATGTCTGGGTGGCTGCGGGGTTCAACTCGATCGGCATCCAGTCGGCTGGCGGCGCCGGCATGGCTTTGGCGGAATGGATGGACAGCGGGCAGAAGCCGTTTGATCTCGGCGACGTTGATATCTCCCGCATGCAACCGTTTCAGGGCAACAAGCACTATCTGTTCGAACGCTCAAAGGAAACGCTGGGGTTGCTCTATGCTGATCACTTCCCCTATCGCCAGAAGGCAACGGCCAGAGGCGTTCGGCGGACGCCCTTGCATGAACATCTGAAAGCGCGCGGAGCGGTTTTCGGAGAGCTGGCGGGATGGGAGCGCGCCAACTGGTACGCGGACCAAGGTCAGGAGCGCGAATATCGCTACTCCTGGAAGCGCCAGAACTGGTTTGATAACGCAGCTCGCGAGCACATGGCCATCCGCGAGAATATCGGTATCTACGATATGTCCTCCTTCGGCAAGATCAGGGTAGAGGGGCCGGATGCGGAGGCGTTTCTCAACTATGTCGGCGGCGGAGATTACTCCGTTCCTGTCGGCAAGATCGTCTACACCCAATTCCTGAACTCGCGTGGCGGTATAGAGGCCGATGTGACGGTGACCCGCTTGTCGGAAACCGCATACCTCGTGGTCACTCCGGCCGCGACCCGACTGGCAGATGAAACCTGGCTGCGACGCCATGCCGGAGACCATCGCGTCGTGATCACCGATGTGACGGCCGGAGAGGCCGTGATGGCTGTCATGGGCCCCAATTCCCGCAGGCTTCTTCAGGCCATCTCGCCAAATGACTTTAGCAATGAGACAAATCCGTTCGGGACCGCGCAACCAATCGAGATCGGCATGGGTCTCGCCCGGGCACACCGGGTGACGTATGTCGGGGAACTCGGCTGGGAGATCTACGTGTCCTCAGATATGGCCGCGCACGTGTTCGAAACGTTGTGGGAAGCCGGACAGGAAATGAATGCAAGGCTCTGCGGCATGCACATGATGGACTCTTGCCGCATCGAAAAGGCGTTCCGCCATTTTGGTCATGACATCACTTGCGAGGACCACGTTTTGGAAGCGGGTCTCGGTTTTGCGGTCAAGAAATCAAAACCGGATTTTCTCGGACGCGACGCTGTACTGCGCAAGCAGGATGACGGACTGGAAAAGCGGCTCGTGCAGTTCCTGCTGATAGACCCCGAACCGATGCTCTATCACGCCGAACCCATCATTCGGGACGGCGAGGTCGTCAGCTTTCTGAGCAGCGGAAGTTATGGTCACGCGCTGGGCGGCGCGGTCGGCATGGGATATCTGCCATGCAAGGGCGAGAGTGCCGAAGAGCTTCTGGCATCCAGCTACGAGATCGAGATCGCGGGCGTGCGGGTGAAGGCCGAGGCGTCCTTGAAGCCCATGTACGATCCGAAGTCCGAGCGGGTAAAGGTCTGACAATCGACAAATGTCTGGCGGATCAGATCGCGGGGCCAAGTGTCCCGCGATAACAGATTTCCGTATCGAGTTCCGTATGCGGATGGGGCGCTTCGCCCTTGAGCATCTGCACAAGGATATCGGCTGCCTGCTTGCCCATCCGTCGGTGCGGAACATGCACGGTTGTCAAGGGAACCGGTGCAACACTTGCCAGTTCGATATCATCAAAGCCGGTAATCGAGATGTCCTCGGGAACACGCAACCCGCGTTGAATGGCAGCGCGCAGGGCGCCGACGGCCAGAACGTCGTTACCACACATGATCGCTGTGGGCCTTGGATCAAGATCAAGGAACGTCGCGCAGGCCCGTTCGCCGTTCTCGATGGAGTAGGGCGTCTCGATGATCGGCATCCCGGCCGGATCAAGGCCAAAGGCCACCAGCGCATTGCGGACACCTTCGACACGGTTCAATGCACGGTCGTTGGAGGCAGTTGGTGCAGAGATGAAGGCAAGTCGTCGATGGCCCTTCTTCAGAACTTCGTCTGCCAGCAGCTTCATCGCATGGCGGTTGTTGAAGCCGATGGCCGGGCGCTGCGAGGAGGGGTCGCATGCCCATGCAATCAGCGCAGGCACGTTCCGCTTTTCCAAAAACTCGTAGAGGGCCTCATTCCGATGATAGCCGATCAGCAACAAGGCATCGGCCCCGCGCGCCGTCAACGTGCGGATTTGTTCGTCTTCAATGTCAGTCTGGTAGGACGAGCTGGCAACCAACAGAGTGAAGCCGTGATCGCGCAGCCGTTCCTGAAATGCCTGAATGCCGCGGGCAAAAATCGCGTTTTCCATGGTCGGAATGATGGCGCCGATGGTCTTGGTTTGTCGGGCGGCAAGCGCACGTGCACTGAAGTTCGGCGCATACCCCAGTCGATCAACTGCTGCCATCACATGGTCAAGCGTTTGCTTGGACACCTGACTTGGTGTGTTGAGACAACGCGAAACGGTCGCCGTGGATACGTTTGCTTCACGCGCCACGTCCGCCAGCGTCGGAATGGAGGTTTCCCTCTTTGTTGGTCCCGTTGTCATCATTCAAACCTGCTTCGTCCGGTGTCGCCATGCACCGCATGGTCCTTGAATACATTGCTTGGTGTGATGGGCAAGCAATTTCCCGCTTGCCAATCGAAATGTAAGCGCTTACATTGGCAATTGCCGCGAGGTTATGCGGGTGCTGGGAGGTGTTTATGTTGCTCTTGTTGTCAATGGCATTCTTTGCCGTTTTCCTGGTCAACGTCACGATTGGTTCATTCGGAGGCTCTCCCTTCCTGGGTAGCGTTGGCGAAATGATTTTGTTGTTTGCGACGTCGATCGCCTTTGTGGTGGCCGTTCTTAAGAAGGAGGAGGACGAGCACGAAGCGAGCAACTGAATGCGAGTGAAACTGGGAGGAATGTAATGACCGATAGAAACGAGCTGAAGTCGGCCGAGCGTCGTAATTTTATGAAACTTGCCGGAACCGGCGGGTTCACGGCTGCCTTGGTGGCAGGAGCTGGAGGAGTTCTCTGGTCAGATGAAGCTGCTGCGCAGACCGCCAAGGAAGAGCGTGAGCGTGAGGCAGCTGCTGCTCATGTAATGACAATTGCGACCGCCTACGTGCTCGGCGCGTCCCGCAGCTACCCGATCATGCAGCTGGACCTGAAGGAAAATATCCAGAACGCGACCAACGGCAAAGTTTATGTAAAGCTCGCTCCAGGCGGTCAGCTCGGCGCCGGTGGTGCTCTGGCTCAGGCCGTGCAGAGCGGTACCATTCAGGCAGCTCAGCACTCGCTGTCCAACTTTGCGCCGTTCGCATCTGCTGTTGACTTGATCAACATGCCGTATTTCTGCGGTTCCAACCAGCGCTTCACGAATCTTGTAACTTCCGACGCCTGGAAAAAGGAAGTCCACCCGAAGGTGGAAGCCTCCGGCTTCAAGGCCCTGTTCTATGTCGTGATCGACCCGCGTGTTGTCGCCGTTCGCAAGGGTGGCAATGCTGTCATCACGCCGAAAGATCTGGATGGGGTGAAGTTCCGCGTACCGGGCTCTGCCATGCTGCAGCAATACTACCGCATGGTCGGCGCGAACCCGACGCCGGTTGCCTGGGGTGAAACACCATCCGCGATCAAGCAGGGTGTTGCAGATGCGCTCGATCCGTCCGTTGGCGCGCTGTATGTCTTTGGCTTCAAGGATATCCTGAGCCACGTCACCTTCACTCAGGCTGTTCCGGACAGTCAGGTCTATTCGATGAACCTCGAGTGGTTCAACAGCCTGCCTGCAGACGTGCAGGAAGGTATCGAGTTTGCCGGCGAAGTGACCTCGCAGCAGAACCTTGCCAAGGTTCCGGCCGCCCGTTCCTACGCAATGTCCGAACTTACCAAGGCAGGCGTGGAGTTCCATTCCCTGTCCGAGGACCAGTTGGCCGAATGGCAGGACACCGGTGGCTACCAGCGTTCCGAGTGGGACCAGTTCAAGGTCGATCTGGCCGGGTCCATGGAAGCATTCGCACGTTTGGAAGACGCCGCAAACACCCGTGGTCGCTACTACGTCCACGACGCCTGATCGGCATCTATTCGGGCCGGAGCTTCGTCTTCGGCCCATTCATTCCTTTTTTGAGAGCCACGGGCTTCGGTGGGCGGTCAATTACGCCGTGCCGAAGGGGGAGAGGCTATGTCAAGAATTCTGCATGCCCTGGATCAGAACGCCGAGCGATGGGCGCTGCTCGTGTTCTACGTCATGATTGTGCTGACCATGTTCATAGAAGTGGTTCGGCGTGAAGTGTTTGCCTACTCCTCCATCTGGGGAGAGGAAATCGTCCGCTACAGCTTCATCTATCTTGCGTGGATCGGCGCGGCCGCAGCCGTCAAGGAGCGTGGCCACATTCGCATCGACGTGCTGATGCACTATGCAGGGCCGCAGGCGAAGGCACTTCTCTATATCTTTGGCGATCTCGTGATGCTCGCCGTGGCTGTTGTCGCCGTTTACTACTCAATGGAAACGGTGCTCGTCTCTGCCAAGTTCGGATCGGTGACCCACGGCCTGCGCATTTCGCAAGTCTGGTTCCTGCTGGCTGTTCCCGTTGGTTTCACGCTGGTTATCATCCGGCTGATCCAGTCCCTTCTTCGTGACTTGCGCGACCTTCGAAACGGCAATGCCGTTTATGAAGGCGACAAGCTGTTTGACTGAGGGGGGCTGAAACATGCTTTGGCAACACCTTCAGGACCAATCGGTGGAACTCGGCTGGGATTTCTATGGCCCGGTTCTGATCTTCGTCGGGCTCGTGGCACTGGCCGTCCCGGTCTGGGCCGCCATTGGCGCCGCTGCAATCGCGATGCTGGTCATCTCCGGCGCACTTCCCCTCTCACTGATCGGCGAGAGCCTGTTTCACGGCATCGATCACTTTGCCCTGACCGCGGTTCCGCTGTTCATCCTGACCGGAGACGTGCTCGTACGCACCGGTCTCAGCCGCAAATTTCTGGATGTCGCGGAAGCCCTGACATGCTGGACGAAGGGCGGTTTTGGCTCGGCCACAGTTCTTGTCTGCGGAATGTTCTCGGCGATTTCCGGATCGGACGCTGCGGGCGCTGCTGCCGTTGGCCGCATGACCATCGCCCGTCTAGTCGAAAGCGGATACCCGCGCCCCTATGCCTGTGCGCTGGTGGCGGCGGGTGCCTGTACCGGTATCCTTATTCCACCGTCGATCGCTTACATTATTATCGGCCTCGTGCTCGGGATATCTGCCTCCACCCTGTTTCAGGCGGCACTCATTCCCGGCATTGCGATCCTTGTATCGATCCTTGTCACCAACATCGTCATGAACCGCATTCACTCCTATGAGGACAGCGGGCGCATGAGCGTTGGTGAATGGTGGGCAAATGTCACCAAGGCGCTGAAGTCCGGTTGGTATGCGTTCATCGTCCCCGGGATTATCTTCTACGGCATCTTCTCAGGACGCCTGACGCCGACAGAAGCCGGTGCGGTCGCTGTGGTCGTGACCATTGCCATGGGTTTCCTGCTCGGCACGCTCAAGCTGGCTCACTTTCCGGCGATGCTGGTCAGCTCGGCCAAGGTCAATGGGGTTATCCTGCCGATCATCGCCTTCTCTCTGCCGCTTGCTCAGGCACTGGCAATTTTGGGCGTGCCGCAGGGCTTCGTCTACTCCGTGACGTCGTTGACCGACAATCCGGCCATCCTGATCTTCCTGATGATCGCGATCCTGATTGCAGCCGGTTGTGTCATGGAGACAACGCCGAACATTGTGATCCTCGCGCCGATCCTGAAGCCGCTGGCGGATAATATCGGCATGAACGAGATCCAGTTCTGCATCATGATGATCACTGCCCTGGGTGTTGGTTTCATCACACCGCCGCTTGGTCTCAATCTCTTCGTCGTCTCGGGCCTGACTGGGGAATCCATCCTCAAGATCGCCGCGCGGGCCGTGCCCTTCGTGTTCTTCATGCTCGGGGTCACGCTGCTCATCGCCTATGTGCCCGAGATCTCCACGACCCTTCTCCCTGACGCTTACAAGTAGGACCGGCCCATGTCTGTCGAGTATTTGAAAAAAGCAAACATGACATCACGAAGCGATGCTTCGGATACGACCCGGATCGTGCAGGAAATCCTGACAGCAATCGAGGCCGGTGGCGACGCGGCGGCAAAGGAATATGCCGCCAAGTTCGACAAGTATGAAGGCAACGTCCTTCTGACGGATGCCGAAATCGAGGCGGCCGCAGCTCTGGTACCGGAAAAACTCAAGCGTGACATCGAGTTTTCCGCTGCCAATGTGAAGCGCTTTGCCGAAGCACAGCGGGCAAGCTGCCACGATACCGAAATCGAAGTGGTTCCGGGCCTGATTGCCGGTCAAAAATGCATCCCGGTCGATACCGCCGGCTGTTACATCCCGGGTGGTCGTTACAGCCATATCGCGTCGGCAATCATGACCGTCACGACCGCCAAGGTCGCCGGCTGCAAGAACATCATCGCCTGTTCACCGCCGCGGCCGGGCGTCGGTATCAACCCGGCCATTGTCTATGCCGCAAAGGTGTGTGGTGCGGATCAGATCCTCGCCATGGGCGGTGTGCAGGGTGTTGCTGCCATGGCCTTCGGTCTCTTTGGCCTGCCCAAGGCAAATATCCTTGCCGGTCCCGGCAACCAGTTCGTTGCCGAAGCCAAGCGTATCCTGTTTGGCCGCGTCGGTATCGACATGTTCGCTGGACCGACCGACAGTCTGATCCTTGCAGATGAAACAGCCGATGCTGAGGTAGTCGCTGCCGATCTCGTCGGACAGGCAGAGCATGGCTACAACTCGCCGGTCTGGCTGGTTACCGATAACCGCGCGCTGGCGGAAGAGGTCATGCGTCTTGTTCCCGAGCTGATCGCAGACCTTCCGGACGTCAACCGGGAGAACGCTGCCGCAGCATGGCGGGATTATGCAGAAGTGATCCTGTGCGCTGATCGCGAAATCATGGCCGCAACATCGGACCAGTATGCCCCGGAGCATCTGACGGTTCAGGCCAGGGATCTCGATTGGTGGTTGGGGCGCCTGTCTTGCTACGGGTCCTTGTTCCTTGGCGAGGAAACGACAGTTGCATTCGGCGACAAGGCTTCCGGCACAAACCACGTTCTGCCGACCTCGGGCGCAGCCACCTATACCGGCGGTCTGTCCGTTCACAAGTTCATGAAGATCGTGACCTGGCAGCGGGCAACCCGTGAAGGTGCAAAGCCTGTTGCTGTTGCAACGGCTCGCATCTCTCGTCTTGAAGGCATGGAAGGGCATGCGCGCACGGCAGATATTCGTCTGAAGAAGTATTTTCCAGACGAGCAATTCGACCTGACCGCGGGCGCGTGACATGAGCCAATCCGCCAGCCTCTTTGATGTTTCAGGCCGGATCGCCTGTGTGACCGGAGCAAGCTCCGGACTGGGGCGACGTGCGGCCACCGTCCTGGCGCGTAGCGGTGCCAAGGTCGTGGGCGTCGCTAGACGCGCGCCGGATCTGGAAAGCTGGCGAGCGGAGGCGGGGGGAGAGACTGCGGCCGTGGTCGCGGACCTGTCTGACCGCACTGGTCTTGGCAAGCTGGCAGCGGACATCGCAGCTCCTTTCGGAGCGCCTGACATCATTGTGCATGCGGCGGGCATCAACACGCGGCAAGCAGCCGATGACGTGACTGAAGAGGGATGGGACATCACCTTGTCCCTCAATCTGACGGTCCCCTTCTTCCTGTCTCAGGCACTGGTGCCTGCCATGAAAGAAAGAGGATGGGGCCGTATCGTCAACTTTGCTTCGCTTCAAACCACAAGGGCCTTTCCCGGCGGGATCGCCTATGGCGCTTCCAAGGGTGGTGTCGGTCAGATGACACGGGCCATGGCCGAGGCCTGGTCCGCGCATGGCATCACGGCCAATGCCATCGGACCGGGTTTTTTTCCGACAGAATTGACCGCAGCCGTCTTCGGCGATGCGGACCGGGCTGCTCGCAATGCGGCACAGACCTGCATCGGGCGCAACGGGCGGTTGGAAGACATTGATGGCCCACTTCTGTTTCTATGCTCTCCTGCCTCAGACTAC
Source organism: Roseibium sediminis (assembly GCF_008711325.1). GTDB lineage: Bacteria > Pseudomonadota > Alphaproteobacteria > Rhizobiales > Stappiaceae > Roseibium > Roseibium sediminis. The sequence goes on along the minus strand of NZ_VXDB01000013.1, from coordinate 4,190 downwards.
GTGACAGGGCAGGTTCTCATGGTCGACGGAGGGTTCACCGCAAAATGAAAGCACTGGTTTACAACGGTCCGGAACAGCTCGGATATCAGGATGCCGCAGATCCGGTGCCTCGCGAAGGTGAGGTTCTGATCAAGGTCGCCGCAACCGGTATCTGTGGATCGGACATGCATGCCTATCTCGGGCATGACGAACGCAGGCCTGCCCCGTTGATCCTCGGCCACGAAGTTACCGGAACGGTCCTATCAGGCCCGAACGCCGGGCAAAGGGTCACGGTCAATCCGCTCGTTGCTTGCGGTACCTGCGCGGCCTGTTTGCGCAAGCAGGAGAATCTCTGTCCAAATCGGCAGATCATCTCCATGCCGCCGCGCGAGGGGGGATTTGCCGAATTCCTCGCCATGCCGGTATCCAATCTGGAAGAGGTGCCGGACCATGCATCCGATGATGCGGCAGCGCTGGTCGAGCCGCTGGCCTGCGGTTGGCATGCCGTGCGCCTTGGGAAACGGGCGTTGGGAGACCATGCTGATGGAGCCCGCGCGCTTGTAATCGGTGGCGGTGCCATCGGTCTGGGGGCAGCTCTTTGCCTTGGGGCGCAAGGGATCGACAACATCACCGTCGTAGAGCCGAATACGCTCCGCTCCGCCTTCCTTCAAAGAAAGTGCGGCCTGCGTGTCCTGACACCTGAACAGGTCAAGACCGAGGGACATTTTGATTTCGTAATCGATGCCGTTGGATATGCGCCGACGCGCGAACTTGCCTCGGCGGTTACCCGTCCGGGCGGAGTGATCAGCCACATCGGTCTCGGATCAGGGGAGGGCGGCCTCGATATCCGCCGCATGACCCTTCAGGAAATCACGTTCATCGGAACCTACACCTACACCGTCGAGGATTTCCGGGCCACGGCGAAAGCCATCTTCGATGGCCGCCTCGGGCCTCTCGACTGGGTTGAAACCCGATTCCTTTCAGAAGGGGCAGCGGCCTTTGCCGATTTGCGGTCCGGCCGCGTTGCCTCTCCGAAAATACTGCTCAAGCCAGACATGACAGGAGACAAAGATGTCTGAAATCCCGCACCTTCTCGTGCATGAACACGCCGATAATGTCGGTGTGGTCGTTGTCGAGGGGCTGACAGCCGGCACGGATATGCTGTGCTGTGTCACCCATGACAACTCGACGTTCCGCCTGACCGCAGGTGCTGATGTGCCGATTGGGCACAAGATTGCCCTCAAGGACCTGAAAGACGGCGATACGGCGATCAAGTATGGCGAGGACATCGGCAAGATCATCGCCGACATTCCGAAAGGCAGCCACGTGCATACCCATAACTGCAAGACGAAGCGCTGGTAAGGAGCTGCTGCCATGTCGAAATATTCAAACATGACCTTCATGGGTTACCGGCGCGAAAATGGTCGTGTCGGTGTCCGTAATCACGTTGTGATCCTGCCGCTGGATGATATTTCCAACGCGGCCTGCGAGGCGGTTGCCAACAACATCAAGGGCACCATGGCCATTCCGCATGCCTATGGCCGCCTGCAGTTTGGTGAGGATCTGGACCTTCATTTCCGCACCATCATTGGCACCGGTGCGAACCCGAACGTAGCCGCTGTCGTCGTGATCGGCATCGAGCCGGGCTGGACCCAGCGCGTCGTTGATGGCATCGCCAAGACCGGCAAGCCGGTTTGGGGCATTTCTATCGAACAGAAGGGCGATCTGGAAACCATCCGTCAGGCGAGCTGGAAAGCCAAGGAATACGTCCATTGGGCATCTGAACTTCAGCGCGAAGAGTGCAACATCTCCGAGCTTTGGGTTTCCACCAAATGCGGAGAAAGTGACACCACCACCGGTCTCGGTTCCTGCCCGACCGTCGGCAACATGTACGACAAACTGCTTCCCGAAGGCATCTATGGCTTCTTCGGGGAAACATCGGAAATCACCGGTGCAGAGCACATTTGTCAGAAGCGGGCGATCAACGAGGAAGTTGGCGAGCGCTGGTACAAGATGTGGAAGGCCTATCAGGACGAGGTGATCTTCGCCCACCAGACAGACGACCTTTCCGACAGCCAGCCGACCAAGGGCAACATCGAAGGTGGCCTGACCACCATTGAGGAAAAGGCTCTCGGCAATCTGGAAAAGATCGGCCGCACGTCCCAGTACATCGACATCTTGGGTCCGGCGGAAGCGCCGCAATCCGGCAAGGGGCTCTATTTCATGGACAGCTCTTCAGCTGCAGCTGAATGCGTGACGCTGATGGCAGCTGGTGGTGCGGTGATCCACACCTTCCCGACCGGGCAGGGCAACGTGATCGGCAACCCGATCGTGCCGGTGATCAAGATCACCGCCAATCCGCGAACTGTCCGCACGATGGCAGAGCATGTTGACGTGGACGTTTCCGGCATCCTGCGCCGCGAAATGACCATTGACCAGGCTGGTGACGAGCTGATCGACATGATCCGCCGCACGGCCAACGGGCGTCACACGGCTGCCGAAGCACTTGGTCACCGTGAATTCTCGATGACCAAGCTTTACCGAAGCGCATAATCCTGAGATGGGTGGTCATGACCTGACCACCCGTAAGGATTCCTGATTATGTCAGACACTGAACACCTGAGCGTGCAACAAGCAACGGATCTTGTGGACGCCGCTTTCCGTGCCGCCTCCGTGCCCGCTCCCGTAGCGCGGTCCGTCGCTGTTGCACTCGTGACGGCGGAGGCAGAAGGTCAGGTGGGGCACGGATTTTCCCGTGTCGAGGATTATATAGCGCAGGTCCGTTCGGGGAAGATTGCGGCGAATGCCGAGGTATCCACGCATCTGGCTGGAACCACGAGCCTTCTGGTCGACGCCGGACATGGCTTTGCCTACCCGGCCCTTGATCGCGCTATCGAAGAAGGTGGGCATCTCGCGCTTAAGCATGGCTGCGCAACGATGGGCATCTATCGCTCGCATCATTGTGGAGCACTTTCCATTCAGGTGGAGAGGCTCGCTCGAAAGGGGCTGGTCGCCATCATGGTTGCAAACGCTCCGGCCTCAATGGCGCCATGGGGCGGCAACGAGCCGATCTTCGGAACGAACCCCATTGCCTTTGCCGCGCCGCGCGGAGAGACAGATCCTCTCGTGATTGACCTGTCCTTGTCTAAAGTGGCGCGAGGCAAGATCATGAATGCCCGCAAGAGCGGCAAGCCGATCCCCGAAGGATGGGCACTTGATCGGAACGGGCAACCAACAACGGACCCCGTCGCCGCGCTTGAAGGCACGATGGTCCCGATCGGCGAGGCCAAAGGAACTGCCTTGGCCCTGATGGTCGAGATCCTCTCTACGGTCATGGTCGGTGCAGCCCGCAGCACTGAGGCGTCGTCGTTTTTCTCAGCGGACGGACCTCCACCAGCTGTTGGTCAGTTCCTGATCGCCATGAAACCCATGGACCAAAGCGGCTTTGAAGGCCGTTTGCAGCAGATGCTGGAGGAAATCGCCGCGATGGAGGGCGCACGCGTGCCCGGAACCCGGCGAATTGCCACCAGAAAGATGGCTGAAAAGGGCGGTCTCGATGTCCCTCTTCACTACATTCAGGCAATCCGAGCCATCATTGCCGATGGGACCTGAGCCAATAAGAGCCGCCCTCGAACCAGGGCATAAGCCTTCTGAACAGGTAGAACTCCGTACCTCGACCAAGCCGAGCGCTGGCTAAAAACACCCCGGATGCAAGTGCCCCAGCGGCGGCCTCGTATAAGGGCCCAAAAGCGCACATTCTGAGCTGGCACACACTGTCAAAAACCCCCCCCATTTCTTTGATTAAACTATTGAATCAATTAAATTTTCTTGCTTTTGTCCCGTGTTGTTCACAGGGTATTTTTGTTTGTTTTTGAGAAAGTTTGATTTTTTTGGATTTGGTTGTTGACTGGGTGAGTTGGTGGGCCTATAACCCGGTTCATCGACGGCGGCAACGTCGCTGGCGACAGGGCGCTGCGCTCTAAATTCTGGAAAATCGGATTGATTGGCCTGATCGCAAGGTTGGGTGGTTGATAGGTTTTGTTGAGTTTACGAGATGTAAGCCTGGTGAGATTTGTGTCTCATGTTCATTGACAATTTGATATTTGAAGGAAGGGAAGCGTAGGCGGCGTGGGTCTTGCGGTTCTGGCTTAGGCTAGGACGTTTTAAGAGTTACGCAGGTACGCTGATCTTTCAGACAAGGAAGCCGATTG
>NZ_VXDB01000012.1 GCF_008711325.1 Roseibium sediminis | reverse complement strand
CCAGGCTAATCATGCACTAACATTCAAACTGGACCGCTTAGGTGGGGCTGATCACTCATGCAGGATAAAAACTGCTCGACACGCTTTGGGGCCAAACACGGTAAAGTGAGAAAATGAAAGATGGTGTTTGGGGGGACCGAAACGTCGAGACCCGGAAATGTCTTGCACAAAGGAGGACTTGGTCAATACGGTCTGACTGCAGTTCCACATCCTGAATCACATTGAAAAAAAATTATGACAAATATCGAAAGTCTCCTCCTGCTTTTTGCAACGGCCTTCGCCGTATCACTCATTCCCGGTCCAAGCACACTGATAGCATTCATGCATGGTGCTCAATTTGGATGGTTGAAGTCGTTGAATACCGCATTGGGAAATGCTCTGGCCTCGGTTACTCAGGCCGTGGCCGCAGCCGCTGGACTTGGCCTCATCATTACCACCTCTGCAACGCTGTTCATGATCATCAAGTATCTGGGAGCAGCATATCTCGTCTTCATCGGACTCCAGATGTGGCATAGCGCCGGAGATCGAGTGAGTGCAACATGTCACCCCACAACCAAGAGGGTAACGAGCCGCCAAATGGCGACTTCCGGCTTCATGATCGCCGCCAGTAATCCAAAGGCAATAGCCTTCTTCACCGCATTGTTCCCCCAGTTCCTGACCGCTGGAGAAAGCAGTTTCTGGCATTTGGCTTCAATGGTTCTTGTAATTGCAGTCGTGGCATTCACCGTGGCTGCGCTTTATGGCATCGCCGGGGCATGGTTCCGGAGCCTTGAGCTGTCGCGACGCCTGATGCAAAGGGTCTATAAGCTAACCGGAGGCCTATTTGTTGTCAGCGGAATCGGATTGGCTGCATCACGAAACTAATCGATTGCCAAATCACCCCCGACTCAGGCCCTTTTCTTCAAGCTCGGCCAGATAACCGCCCCAGTGCTTGTCCTTCTCATTGGCAAGGTCCAGGAAATAGGACCAGGAGAAGATGCCGGTATTGTGCATGTCGTCGAAATGAATGCGGACGGCGTAGTTTCCGACCGGCTCCAGTTTCATGATGCCTACGTTGCGCTTGTTCGGTACGGTCTTCTTTTGAGACGGGCTGTGCCCTTGCACTTCGGCTGACGGCGAGCACACGCGAAGATATTCCGCGCTGAAATCATGTACCTCGCCATTGTCAAAGGCGATGTGGAGCGTTTTCTTGTCTTCGCGCAGGCGCAGTTCGGTCGGCCAGACCTTTGCTGTATCGCTCATCTTTTCGAAGGTCCACTTTTCGGGCTGAATCGGTTGTGACCGGACGATAAACCGGCCCGCTCAAAGTTCAAGCTGCGTTCTGCGCCTTCACCGTTTCGTATCCCTCAAGTGCCTTTTGCCGGGCGCTTTGGTGATTGACCATCGGAAGCGGATAGGTCTCACCGAGGCGCACGCCAGCCTCCCGCAGGTCCATGGGAGAGGCGTCCTGCGGGGCAAAGAGTTGTGGTGCAGGCAAATGCTTCAGTTCCGGCACCCATTTGCGGATATAGGTCCCATCCGGATCAAACTTCTGCGCCTGTGTGTAGGGATTGAAAATGCGGAAGTAAGGCGCGGCATCGGCCCCGCATCCGGTGACCCATTGCCAACTGGCAGCATTGTTGGCGACATCGGCATCCACAAGCGTATCGCGGAACCACTTCTCCCCTTCCCGCCAGTCGATCCGCAGGTGCTTGACCAGAAAGCTGGCGACAATCATGCGCACGCGGTTGTGCATGTAGCCGGTCTGCCAAAGCTCGCGCATGCCCGCATCGACAATCGGGTAGCCGGTTTCGCCGCGCTGCCAGGCACGAAGGTCCTCCGGGCTGTTCCGCCAGGGATAAGCGTCGAACCCGGTTTTCCAGTTCTGCTCCGGCAGATCCTGAAAGTGGTAGAGGAGATGATAGGAGAACTCCCGCCAAACCACTTCGCTGAGGAACTTATCCGCATCCTTGGCAAGTTCCGGATGTGCATCAGCGATCATCTGTGTCGCCGACCAGATTTGCGCAGGTGATATCTCCCCAAACCGCAGATGCGGGGAAAGCCGCGACACGTTGGGAAGGTCGGGTCTGTTGCGATCCTCGCCATATCCTAGAAGGTTTTCGTCCAGAAAATCGGACAAGCGGTCCTGCGCGCCCTTTTCGCCCGGGCGCCACAACGTCTCCCACCCCTCGGCCCAGTTTGGCGTGACCGGCAAGAGATCCAGCTCGACGACGTCCAGAGAAAGAACGCTGTCTGCCAACTCCAGTTTTTCAGGTCGCGGCAAAGGAGGGACAAAAGGCAGGGATTTTACCGCCCGCCAGTAGGGCGAAAACACCTTGTAAGGACCACCGGAACCGGTTTTCAGCTCAAAGGGTTCGTTCAGGACACTGCCCTTGAAACTCTCCACATAGACGCCGGCTTCCTTCAGCGAAGCCTTGATAGCCGTATCGCGCTCTATGGCATGGCGGTCATAAACGCGGTTCCAAAGCACCGCCTCTGCCCCCACTTCCCTTGCAAGGTCGGGAAGAAGGTCTTTGGGATCCCCCTTCAAAAGTACCAACCCACCGAGCTGTTCCTTCAAGGCGCAAAGGCTGTGATGCAGCCACCAGTTTCCGGCTCCGCCGATCGGCTGGCAATTGGTCAGGGGAGCACCTTCTTCCAGAATGTAGACCGGTAGCACCGCGCCTTTTTGTGCGGCGTGGTAAAGGGCTGCATTATCTGACGCGCGAAGATCCTGACGGAACCAGACGATAGTGGTCATGGCCAATATCCAATCGGTAAAGAACGGTTTCGGATCACTTACGGGTGACCGGTTGCGATAGATCACGCCTCCCACCAATGAAGGGTGCTACAGCTATTGCCTTGGCAAATAAATCGATTACCTTCAATCGAAACAGATAAAGGGCCGGTGTCAGCCGGTTGAGGGAGATCTGAATGACTGCAGGCAAGTCTGCTGACAGCCCGTTTTCATCGCCATCGATGATCGATCCGTTCGGTCGGGCCGTTACATATCTGCGTGTTTCGGTGACAGACCGTTGCGACTTCCGCTGTGTCTATTGCATGGCAGAGGACATGACCTTCCTCCCCAAACGGGAAGTCCTGTCACTGGAAGAACTGGACCGGCTCTGCACAGCCTTCATCGAAAAGGGTGTTCGCAAGCTGCGTCTGACCGGCGGAGAACCGCTGGTTCGCAAGAACATCATGAGCCTGATCCGCAGCCTTGGTCGCCATATCGAGACCGGCGCGCTTGAGGAACTCACTGTCACCACCAATGGTTCTCAGCTCGCCAAACTGGCGGGAGAGCTGTACGACAGCGGTGTCCGTCGTATCAACGTTTCCCTCGACACGCTCGACGAGCAACGCTTCAAGGCCATCACGCGCTGGGGCGACCTCGGCAAGGTGCTGGAAGGCATGCAGGCTGCCCGCGAGGCCGGACTGCAACTGAAGATCAACATGGTTGCGCTCAAGGGCGTCAACGAGCACGAAATCATTCCCATGATGGAATGGGCCCATGATCAGGGCTACGATCTCACCCTCATCGAGACCATGCCGCTTGGCGAAATCGACGGCGACCGGACAGATCAGTATCTGCCGCTCTCGCTGGTCAGAAGCCGACTGGCCGAGCGTTTCACGCTGGACGACATCCCCTACAAGACCGGCGGCCCGGCCCGCTACATGCAGGTGAAGGAAACCGGCGGGCGTATGGGGTTCATCACGCCGATGACCCACAATTTCTGCGAAAGCTGCAACCGGGTGCGCGTCACCTGTACCGGACAGCTCTACATGTGCCTCGGGCAGGACGACATGGCCGACCTCCGGGCGCCCCTGCGTGCCTCTGAAGGCAATGAGCTGCTTCATGCAGCCATTGATGAGGCAATCGGACGCAAACCGAAGGGGCATGACTTTGTCATTGACCGGCGGACCAAGCAACCGGCGGTTTCCCGCCACATGAGCGTGACCGGTGGCTGACCGGGCCGCTCCATCCGCCCCATCAAAACCGACCGGTGCCGTCGGGCGCGGCATTGCATTGGCGATCGCGCTCGCGGCCCTTGGCCTGATGATCTGGATCGGGCGCAATGACGTTTCCAGCATCCAGTACGCCATGAGCCTCATTTCAGGGAAACCGACCGGCGCAGCACAGGGCTCCGGCAATCCTGAGCTGGATGCGTGTCTTGCGCAACGCGTTGGCGATGTTGATCAGATGAAGGCCGACGGCGTAATCAACGCCAACCAGTACGAAGCCTTCAAGGGCCGTGCGATCAGCCTTTGTCAGGCGCAGTACCCGCCCGCAAACTGAGCTTCCCCCAACCTTCCAGCCTCACCCCTCCTCGAAGGACACGGACATCCGGCGGCGGATCGGCACTTTTCTGGGTTCGTCTTCCACAAGGTCCGCGCTTGGCAGATCAATCTGCTGCGCAGCGGCTTCCTGCGTGCCAGCGGTCACTTCATGCTGCGAACGCACATCGCCCACGTCCTGACCAACGTTTGCCGTTTCGCCTGCAGATTCGGGCTCCATTGAGGATTGCTCGGCGGCAGCTCCCGGAGTTGGGGCTGCAGATGCCTCTTTTGCAAGACGCTCCGCCTCCGCTGCCATCTCTTCGGCCTTGGCCTTGTAGCCCTTTCCAACTTCCCACGCCGTTCGGAACTCCGTTGCCAGCGTATCAACGGCGCGAAAGTCCTCATCATAGTCATTGAGGCCATCGAGAACGGCAAACACCGGATCGCTTGCCCAGAGTTTACGAAAGGCCGCTGTCTTGAGCGCCTTCGGCACGCCTTTTTTCAGAAAGACCGACATGTCGGTCTTTGGCGTCAGGCTCGCCAGATCAATAGCCTCGGCCGCGGCCCTGTTGGCGAGGAGTTCAGGATCGTCTTCCGCTTCTTCGGGTTCGGCCACTGCCGCCGTAACCTCGACCTCTGCGACAGATACGATCTCCTCCTCAACACCGTCCCGTACCGCCTGCTTGCGACGGGACCAACGGCTGAGAAAACCTTCATCCGAGCCCTTGTTGCCGCTCATTCTGCATCCCCCGGGGAGTGGCGGCCACCCTGTTCGAAGATCGGCACCTTGCCAAACTTCTGCTCCTCCAGTCGGATGCCATCACGACGGCGCTTCTTGAATTTCTCGGGATCCGGCATCTGCGAGACATAGGCAATCGCCCAGTGCAGGATATCTGGCGGCATGGGAATCCGGGCAACGAGCCCTTCGGCGGAATCCTGGAACCCCAGCGCCTCATAGGGATCAGCGGTTACAGCCCGCACCTTGTAAGGGACGGTCTCTCCAAGCTCGTCATCCAGCATCATCCAGAGAGCAGGTTCACCGGTCTGAAAATTGGCATCATACGCCTCCCCCATCCGGCGATGCAGGGTCAGGGCAACAGGGCCGAATCTGAAACGGGAAACCTCCGCCCCCTCCTCCACCAGCTGCCAACGCCCGTTGCCGGTCGATGGAGACACCACATCAACACCCGACCAGACAAAATCGGCCCATGGATGGCGGCTCTTCTTGCGTTCAAGGATGATATCAACGTTGCAGCTGATTTCCGGTTCCAATTGTCTCTCCACTTTGTCCTCAGTGTAGAACGCCCCGCCCCCAAGGCAAAGGTGTGAAAACACTTTGGAAATGCAACTTCCACTTTAGCATTGGATGCACGGCTCCCCCTTGTAAAGACAACCCCGTGGGATAGAATTAGAACAATTATAAAACAATCGAAATCGCCGGAGCTTCTAGATGACCGCCAGCAAGGGCCGCGTGCTTCTCTGCAACTGCTTCAAGACCATGTCGCTGGAGGGGACCGCCGGGGAACTGTCTTCCGATCTCGCCGCCCCTCTGTGTACGGAACTCTGCCGGGGCGAGATGAACCGGTTCGAGGAGGCCGCTCGCTCCAACGACACTCTTCTGGTCGCCTGCACGCAGGAAGCCCCCCTCTTTGAGGAGGTTGCAGAAGAGCTCGGAGCATCGACCCGACTGCAGTTCGTCAATATCCGGGAGACCGCTGGCTGGACCACAGGCAAAACCGTGCCTACTGCCAAGGTGCTGGCGCTCCTCGCCGATGCTGCAAATCTTGAGAAAATGCGGCCAGCCCCGATCCGCGAGATCGAATCCGATGGCATGTGTCTTGTTTATGGCCATGGCCAGGCGGCGCTTGAAGCAGCACAGGCTCTGGAAGACAAGCTATCGGTCACACTGGTCTTGAGCCACTGGGATGACGTGCTTCTTCCCCCGGTCCTGCCATTCCCCGTCTACAGTGGCCGCTTGCGCAAATTGCAGGGTTCCTTCGGCAATTTCGAAGTGACGCTGGATGGCTACGCGGCCATGATTCCGGCATCCAGAAAAGCGCCCGAATTTCAGCTCCCGCGCGATGGCGCCCGGGCGAAATGCGCTCTCGTCGTAGATCTCAGTGGAGATACCGCCCCGATCACCGCGCCAAACAAGCGCTCTGGATATTTCCGGGCCGCACCAAATGACACGCAAGGCATCGAACGCCTCATCCGGGATGCCTCGGAGATGATCGGCACATTCGAAAAGCCGATCTATGTGTCCTACAATGCGGATATCTGCGCCCACAGCCACGCCGGCAAGACCGGATGTTCCAATTGCCTTGATGCCTGCCCGGCGGGCGCGCTCGGTTCCGAGGCTGGAAAGATCGCCGTGGACCATGGCATCTGCGGCGGCTGTGGCAGCTGCGCGGCCACCTGTCCGACCGGCGCGATCTCCTACCAGTACCCCACGCGCCCCGATCTGTTGGTGCGCATCCAGACATTGCTCGGCGCTTATGGTGCCGCGGGTGGCAAGGCACCAGTCCTTCTGATCCATGAAAGCGGCCATGGCAGCGAGCTGATCAATGCAATGGCCCGCTTTGGCGACGGCCTGCCCGCAAATGTGCTTCCGCTTTCCCTTCATGCTGCCACAGCAATCGGCCATGATGCGTTGGTGACTGCCTTTCTTTCCGGTGCACAGCGGGTGGTCCTGCTCGTGGACCCGAAAAAGGCCGAGGAAACCGCCCCGCTCAATTCCGAAATTGTGCTGACGGAAAGCCTGTTGAAGGCGATGGGTCACGACACGAATGGACGTGTCACACTGCTTTGCGAGAGTGACCCTGATGCGGTGGCGGCCGCGCTCAACGTTGCAACCCAGCCGCTGAAATTGCAGAACCCGACGAGGATCGCCCCGGTTGGCGGCAAGCGCGACATTGCCCGAATGGCCATCACCGCGCTCCATCGCGCTTCGCCGGACGCACCGATCCTGCTGCCCCTTGCTGAAAAGGCACCCTACGGCCGGATCGAGATCAACTGCGATGGCTGTACACTGTGCCTCTCCTGTGTCTCGGCCTGCCCGTCCGGCGCTCTGCTGGACAATCCGGACCGCCCGCAAGTCAGTTTCATTGAATCGGCCTGCGTTCAGTGCGGCCTCTGCCAGACCACCTGCCCGGAAAAGGTCATATCACTTGTTCCGCAGTTCAACACGGCAGAAACAGCTGTGCGCGCGACGGTGCTCCACGAAGAGGAACCGGCAACCTGTACGTCTTGCGGCAAAGCCTTTGGCGCAAAATCGACCATCAACCGCATTCGCGAGCGCCTTGCCGGAAAACACCAGATGTTCCAGTCAGAGCACCAGATCAGCCTGATCGGCATGTGCGATGATTGCCGCATTCAGGCCCAGTGGGACGCAGATCCCGGTTTTGCAGGCGCGTCCGCCCGCCCCCGGCCTCGCACCACGGATGACTATCTGGAAGCCGAAAAGACCGGCCTCAGCATGGATGATTTCCTGAAAAACTGACGTGGGCAGCTGCGTCAGTCTTCGCTGCGTTCTTTTGAGCGTTCCAGAACCAGGATGGCGGAGACGCCGACAAGCGTCAGAACGACAGCAACCGCCATTACCGAGGCGACTGGCCAGACTGTTGCCGGCCACATGCTTTCGGAAACCGACCAGGCGACCAGCGCACTGGAAAAGGCTCCCATGCCGATCTGCATGCTGGCGGTGAGTCCGGACGCGGCCCCCGCCAGATCCGGACGAACACTGACGGAACCTGCAATGATGCTCGGCAGGCAAATGCCGTTGCCCAGACCAACCAGAAACATCGGACCATAGAACTGAAGCGGCGTGAGGGTTTCACCAAGCAGAAAGAACCCCAGCAGCAACACCGCAGCGACTGGCAGCAGCGACCCGCCAATGATCATGGGCAAGATGCCAAGGCGCGCCGAATAACGACCGGAAACATAGTTCCCGAGCATGTAGCCGCCGGCAATCACCATGAAATAGATGCCCATTTCCATCGGGCTGATGGCCAGAACATCGGCAGACACGAAGGGTGCGCCACCGAGGTAAGCGAAATAGACCGTGGCCGTGGCACTGGCCGTGGCTGCATAGGCCCAAAAGAGGCGGTTCTTGAGAAGGACGCCATAGCTGCTAAAGAAACTGAACGGTTCTGCAGTATCCTTGCGCGCCGGATTGGTTTCATGCAGCCCCATCCATGAGGCAAGCAACACCGCAGCGCCAAGACCGACAAGCAGATAGAAACTGCCAATCCAGCCAAACCGCTCGTCAAGCAGGCCGCCAATCGCAGGACCAACCATCGGACCAACCGCCATGCCCATTGTCACATAGCCGATCATGCTTGCCGCCTGATCCCTGCCATAGAGATCGCGAATGATTGCGCGCGCAAGAATGAGGCCAGCCGATCCGCCGATTGCCTGCACGATACGGCCGACAATCAGCGTTTCGATGGACGAGGCAAGAAGGCAGATAACCGAGCCGACAACAAAGCTCAGCATACCACCGAGCACAACGGGACGGCGACCGAACCGGTCGGACAAGGGGCCGAGAAAGATCTGCGCGACGGCAACGGCAGCAAAATACAATGACATCGTCATCTGCACTTCGCCGGATGTCGCATCGAACGCCTGCTTCATGCCCGCCAGCGATGGCAGGTAGATGTTCATGGCGACCGGACTGACAGTCGAAATCGCAATAAGAACGGCAATGGATGGCCTTTTCAGGCCCCCCTGTCCCGTTACCGGATAAACGTCGGCTTTCATCGGCTCACTAACAAATATCTCAAGTGCACAGTTCAATCAAAACAGACGGGAAAACAACCAATCAGGGGCTGAACCACAGGTGCAGAGGTTCATGCCTGTTCCTGACTGCGAGTGGGTCTCGCCTTGAGTTTTTGCTCACGCAGAAATGCATAGAACCCGGTCAGGACGACAATAGCCGTTCCAAGGAGGGTCATTGCATCCGGCAGATCGCCCCACACGAGGTAACCAATGACAATCGCCCAAACGACGATCGAATACCTGAATGGCGCAACAACCACTATTTCACCAGTTCGCATCGCTGCAATTATAAATATATATCCCACCACAATGAAAATTGAAGCGAAAAGCAGATAAGTCAGATCGTTGACGGTCATCGGCTGCCACCCGCCGACAGCCACCAGTCCGCCGCCAAGCGTGGTGATGCAAACCGTCGTAAGCAAGGCAACCAGCAAGGTTGGCGTCGCTTTGGGCAGCTGGCGAGTGGACAAGTCCCGCACAGCCACGAAGGCGACACCTGCGAGCGCGACAAATGACCACGCGTTGAACCCGTCCAGCCCCGGGCGAACGATAATCATCACGCCGGCAAAGCCGACCAGAACGGCTGCCCACCTGCGCCAGCCGACCGTTTCCCTGAAAACGAGAGCGGCGGCAGCGGTCACCATCAGCGGGGCAACCTGCAAGATAGCTGTGACATTGGCAATCGGAAGCTGGAACAAAGCCGACAGGTAGAAAATGGTCGCAGCCATCTCGCCCATCGTCCGCCACACGACCGCACGGTGTCGCAACTTCCCAAGTTGGGAAAAGACCCCGGCCATGTAGCAGATGGCCATCAACTGGAGTGTCGCGATCAAACCGCGCACGAAGATGATCTGGCCAAGCGGCAGATGGTCCGACACAAGTTTGACCAACGTGTCATTGAGGATAAACCCGGCCATCGCCAGCATCATCGCCGCGATGCCGCGACTGTTCTCCGTCACCGGCATAATGACTCCACGTTGTCAGGGACCTGTCGCGACGGCTTGAATCAGCTTGTGATCAGCTCTTGGTCGCAAGGGGCAGGTTTACCAGAAGATTCTGAGGCTTCATTCTAAGCCGACCATCCGGCGACATTGCAAGCCCCAACCAGACCGGTTTGCCGCGCATGTCGGGCATCACGCTGGAGCGGTTCTCGAAGTCGAGCCGGAACAATGCCAGAATGCGCAGATTGTCCGCTTCGCTAAGGTCCTCGCCCGAATAGAGGCTGTTCAGGATCTTGGACGCTTCGGCGTCCAGACCCACATGCCAGCTCCAGTGTTCATCGCGGATCTTCTGGACCGGCTGGACCCGGACATCCGTTTTAAGGAAGTGCCGTATCCAAGCCTCCAGCACACGCGCAAAGGCGTCCGGGCCCGGCTGAGTGAAGCGGAAGTCGAGCGCGGTATCAAACCTGTCGCTACGTTCCCAATAGATTGCCGAATTTTCCTCGGTCAGCACATCCAGTGCCACTTCGCGCATCGGCGTGCCGCTTTCCATCAGCAATGCGCCGAGCCCGCCAAAGCCACCGGTTTCGGACAACATATCGACGATCTCGGCATCGGCGATCATCACCGTTCCGTTTTCAAGCGTCACCATCTGCTCGCGGAAGAAGAGCTCTGCAGCGCGCAATCGCACCGGATCCTGAACATTGCGCAGGATGTTGCGCAGGATGAGATGCACAAGTTGATCAAGAAATACGGGCGGAATGGAAACGGTCCCATCGCGAAAGATTGCGGCATAGGCCCCTTCCACCGTCCCATGACGCACAAGATGGTCGCGAAATTCGATGACGATGCGATAGTTGTCAGCCGTGTCCTGATCGTCAATCGCTGCAAGATCCTCGTCACTCACCGTGACAAGAGGATCAGCCATCAGGCGTTCAAAAAGGGCATATTCCGCCGGGCAGGATTCTTCAACCGGATGGATTTCCGGCCGCGTGAAATAAGCCCGCAGCAGATCCGGTGTTACCTGAAGCCAGCCGTTCTTGGTTCGCTCGACCAAATGATATCCGGCAGACTTCCAAAACTCTCTCATTCCTGATCCTCCACCACATCCCAGATCCGGGCATGTGGTTTTTCGCCGGGCGGATTGACGATGTGGAACTGTTCCCTGATCAATCCATCCTCGCCGATTTCCCGTTTCATCGCCAGAAGCGTATTCGGTGCCGTGTCATCGGCCAAGGCTCGGGCAAAGGCAATTTCATCACGGGCAAGCTGTTCCGCCGCCTCGCGGCTGGGAGCCCCAAAATGCTCGACCAGAAAGCGTGTCAAACTGTCAACGCAAGACGCAATATCCTGCTCACTTGCCTCACCGACGCTCACGAGCGTGGTGAACCCGAAAGACCTAACGCCAAAGAACCCGCTGACAAACGCCTGCCTCTCCTTCCGCTCAAGAAGCGCAGCATCAAACCCCGGGCGAGGCATATAGAGAAACCCGCCGGGGATCACCCATTCATCCGGCTCTGCCGCTCTGGGAAAAACATTGGTGTCCGAACTGTCGAAACGGATGGCGCGCAAAAACCTGGCCATCAGCCGTCCGATCCAACGCCGGCAGCAATCGGCCTCGCAGCCCCATCCAGATGGGTCATAACCATCAGAGAACGGGTCTCGTCCCTGCTCTGGAAGAGAAGGTTGCCGGTCTCATCAAGGCCAATAAAGCGACCTTGTTCCTGACAGCCATCATCTGGACCAAGCAGCTCAACCGTGGAGCCACGCCCGTCGCAGCGGAAAAGCCAGGCATCATGAAGCGGCTTGAACCCTTCGCTTTCCCAACGATTGATCCAGCTCAGAAAGTGGCGGGACAACATGGAGATGAGGGTCGGACCATCCAGATCCACCGCGCCCTCGTCCCACAGGCTTGTTCGATCCGGCGAAAGTCCCGGCTCGGCTTCACCATGGGGCAAAAGGCGCAATTCGACACCGACGATCATCCAGTCCGGCACGTCTTCGCCATTGCGCGCGTCACTGATTTCGATCATCGCCTGACCGACGCGCGCGCCATTGGCAAAGAACCTGTTCGGCCATTGCCATGAAAAGCCGAGCTCCGGCGGACACAGCGCACCAATGGCCTCGCCTGTGGCGACCATCACGGCAAACAGCATTTCCTGCGCACGTGCAGCTGAAACTTCCGGCTCAAGCACAAAACAAACACAGAGCCGCTCCGTTTCTGCAGACCAGAACACATCCCCCGCCCCGGCCCCGGCCCCGGCCCCGGCCCCTGCGTCGCCGTCAGCCAGCGCGGTGCGTGCTGCATCCAGTGGCGAAACGGGCGGGATCACCGGAAAACCGGAAAGGAGTGGCGGCAGGTCCAGTGTCAGGTCAACCGACTGAGCCATGATCTGCTTATCCGGCTTCAGTCGAGGTCAATCTGACCGTCAACGACGTGGGTAAAATCGGTTCCATCGATCGTGATGGTCGCCTTGACCTTCAAGGACCCGCTGGTGGTGCCAGATGCGCGAACATGCTCTTCCAGAGCCTGCTGGGATGTCACGCCGACCTGCTTCAGGAACTTGCGCATGGACATGTTGAAAGTGTCATTGGACACGGCGGAATTCTCCCCTGTTGTTCCAGCAAAAACCGGAAATAGTTATTCCATATGGGTTTAGAAGGCACGCAAGCACGCCTCAACCCTGCACCCGCCAATACCTGTGGACCTGAGTGCAGGTCAGATCAATCCAGACGAACGCTGTTGTTCTGGCTCTGATTGACGGCAGAGGCCGAATAGTCCAGCTGCTGTGTCAGGACAAACCACGCCCCGAAACTGATCAGGGCGCAGGCCGCCACTCCGCTGAGGAACGCCTTCATTGTGGCTGTACTCCATCATTGTGTGTTTGTGTTGTATTGGATTTCGGATCGGTTGCCCGCTTGAGGAAGGCCACAAGGGCATCCCGGTCCTCAATCGATTTCAGACGCTGGATCGGCATTTTGGAGCCCGGTGTCACCACATCCGGCCCGTGATCGAACAGGTCGGAGATCGTCTTTTCATTCCAGATGAAATCCGCATCAAGCAGCGCCTTGGAATAGGGGTAGCCAGCCAAACCGCCGACCTTGCGACCGAACACGCCATAAAGCGTCGGCCCTGCCCGATTGCCGCCATCCGGCGTCAGCGTGTGACAGACCGAACATTTGCGAGCGAACTGACGCTCGCCGGGGTCCTGTGTGTCCGACACCTGAAAACGTCTTGGAAATTCGACTTCCAGTGCCTCAAAAGGCTTGCGCGGTGACACGTTCCACAGATGAACACCGTCATCCAGCCCGGCATAAAACAGCCGTTTGCCATCGGCGGTGAACGCCAGTCCCCAGACAGGACCATACGGGTTCTCGAACTCTTCCAGAAGCTCGAAGCTCAAAGCATCATACACCCTTATGATGCCATCGCCGCCACCGCTGGCCGCCCGTTTTCCATCGGCGGAAACGGCGAGAGACAGAACAGGACGGGAGTGCGGTGGCAGGATTTTCGTCTCCTCCCCGCTCCAGATGTCCAGAACGCCGGTCTTGCCGTCCGTTACCCCGAATAGAAGCGACTTTCCGTTCGGCAGAACCTTGAGCACATTCACGCCCCAGCCGAAATTAACGATCTCGCGCAGCAAGGTCCCGGTTTCAACATCGAACTGACGAATGCCGCCGTCATAGGACGCGGTGAAAAGCTGGCGACCATCGCTGGAAAAGGCTACCGCATTCACGTTGCCACGATGCTGGTCCATGACATGCAGCAGCCTTGGCGGATTTGAGCTGAGGTCATAAACCCGCGCCTCGTTCTCCCATGAGGCAACAGCCGCATAGCGACTGTCCGGAGAAACGTCGACACCAAGAACCTTCTCCCCTTTGCCTTCAAAGCGGTGAAGCAGTGTACCGCTTGCCAAGTCCCACAAGATCAGGTCGCTGTCGTCCCCAACGGTGACCGCCCGGTTCCCATTCAGAAACCGGCCATCGTTGACAGCCGCCTCGTGCCCGATCAGGCGAAGAGGTTCGGGTGGGTTACCCTCAGCCGACGGGTCTGTCCAGACCAGTGCCGCATAGTCGAAGGAAGTGCTCAGCAAGCGGTGACCCGTTGGCTCCAGAACCACAGACTTGACCGGCCCGCCATGGCCTTCCAGTCGCTCCGGCCAGTCGGCCTTGGCGGGACCAGGGATGTGCGTTGCTGCAAGGACACCCAAGAACAACGCCCCGGCCAATAAAGCCCGGCGAACACGGCCAGCCTTGAGGTCCGCAACACCCAGTTTCACGCCCGTTACTCCGGCCTTCTACTCCGCTGGTTGAGCGGCGCCTTTCGCTGACGATTTCTGATGAACGTCGTCCATATGTTCATCCACCCAAATCGAGTGGTGTTCCTTGGCCCAGTTCAGATCAACCTCGCCGGTGCCCATCGCGTCGAAAGCCCCTTCCATGCCGACAGAGCCGATATAGATGTGAGCAAGGATCACACAGACCATGAAGACGGCCATCATGGAGTGCCAGAGCGTCGCCAGCTGCTGCTCCTGCAACGCGGTCAGGACGGTTGGGAAATCGGTCCCGAAAATCAGGTTCACCTTGTCGAAGGTTCCCCCGAAGAAATGTGTGGTGAACGGAAAGAGGAGCTGCCAGCCGGACAGCGACAGCGACACGCCGCCCAGAATTGTCATCCAGAAGATCACCTTCTGGCCGGCATTGAACTTCTTTGCCGGCGGATGCAGCTTGTCGGAGAAAATGCCGCCGCCCTGCATGGCCCACTTGATGTCGGTCCGGTCCGGCAAGTTATGGCGCACCCACATCACGAAGATCATCAACAGGCCAAGCATGAAGGCAAAGCCGAGATAATTGTGCAGGTACTTGCCCATTTGGGTGATGAAGGAAAAGGCACTGTCGCCAATCAGCGGGCGCAGCACATAGCGACCGAAGAGGACATTAAGCCCGGTCAGCGCCAGAACGACAAAGGATACGGCCAGAAGCCAATGGCCAAACCGCTCGATGGCCTTGAAACGTGTGATGGTCTGCCCGGACCGGCCATGTGCGATGCGAATGCGCCCGCGAAGAGCATAGAAGATGCCCAGTAGGACGATGGTTCCAAGCATGGCCCAGCTGGCATAGAGCGACATCGGACCATTGCGGAACGAGCGCCAGGCCTCCCCTTCGGACTGAACAAGCGTGCCTGCTTTCTTGTCCGGGATCGAAACATTACCCTGAACACCGCCACGCACCGCGCGCCAGTATTCGGCGTCAGAGGATGTGCCAAGAACATCGCCGGGAACGGCACCGCCGGTGGGAGAGGCATCAGGCGCTGCCGGACCTGCAACACCCTGCTGGGCATAGGCCGACTGATCCACCGAGACGGCTGCAAGGCTCAGGACGGCTGCGCAAAGCACCAGCGCGCCAAATTTCCTGATCCGGATGATCCAGCTCTTTTCTCCAACCCCCACCATGGGTTTCTCTCCTCTTGCGTCCCGCCAGCGGTCTTTCGACCCGCGGTTATCATTTCATGTGCCTGTTTTCGGCAAAACGGTCCTAGAAGCTCTGCTTGTTTCCGCGTGCACGCAGCGCCCGCTTCTGCTCATCGCTCAATTGCGAATCCTGCGGCCCGGCATAGCTTCCTTTTTCCAGTTTGATCGGCCGGTTTTCCTCAGCCTCCCGGCAGGCGGAAAGGCCTGCAAGAAGCGCCAGAACCCCAAGGGCCTTCACAAGAACTGAAACGCGAGGTGTCATTGACGTAATCCCGATGCTCTTGGTTCTTTTTTATGTCGTGATCAAATTGGGTCACGGTCTGCTGACAGACATAGGATCGAGTCACGCAGCTGGACCATGACTACCACTTCCAACTGGGCAGGAAGTGAAAGTCGACCAATTGCCGCTTCCCGCGCCTGTTCAGAAGCGAACGGAGGCAGCCATGGCCGCCCCCGCCGTTCTTCTTTCTGAAAATTGGACCCCTTAGAGGGAGCCAGCCTTCTGATCATAGGCGGTGCCCCAGCCCCATGCACCGGAGCCGAAGCCACGGGCAACGACGCGCTCGCGGTAAATGGCCGATACGACATCGCCATCACCGGCAAGAAGCGCCTTGGTGGAGCACATTTCCGCGCAGAGCGGCAGCTTGCCTTCCGCAAGACGGTTGCGACCGTACTTCTGGAACTCGGCAGAGCTGGTGTCTTCTTCCGGGCCACCGGCGCAGAAGGTGCACTTGTCCATCTTGCCGCGGGAACCGAAGTTTCCGACCTGCGGGTACTGCGGCGCGCCGAACGGGCACGCATAGAAGCAGTAGCCGCAGCCGATGCACAGGTCCTTGGAGTGCAGCACCACACCATCATCGGTCTGGTAGAAGCAGTCCACCGGACAAACGGCCATGCAGGGCGCGTCGGAGCAGTGCATGCAGGCAACCGAGATCGACCGCTCGCCCGGCTTGCCGTCATTGATGGTGACGACGCGCCGACGGTTGATGCCCCACGGCACCTCGTGCTCGTTCTTACATGCGGTAACGCAGGCGTTGCACTCGATGCAGCGTTCGGCGTCACAGAGGAATTTCATCCGTGCCATATTGGTATCCTCCCGTTACGCCGCACGCTCGATGCGGCAAAGCGTTGCTTTGGTTTCCTGCATCTGGGTCACGCTGTCATAGCCATAGGTCTGGGCCGTGTTGGTGGATTCACCAAGCACATAAGGATCAGAGCCTTTCGGATATTTCTCGCGCAGGTCAGCGCCCTGGAAGTGCCCACCGAAGTGGAACGGCATGAACGCAACGCCGCGGCCGACACGCTCGGTCAGCATCGCCATCACCTTCACCTTGCCGCCTTCCGGGCCATGCACCCAGACCATTTCGCCGTCGCGGATGCCCAAGTCGTTTGCGTCAGCCGGATTGACTTCTACAAACATGTCCTGCTGCAGTTCCGCAAGCCACGGGTTGGAGCGGGTTTCATCACCACCCCCCTCATATTCGACCAGACGGCCGGATGTCAGGATGATCGGGAAGTCCTTCGAGAAGTCGTTCTTCTGGATCGACTCATAGGCTGTCGGAACACGCCAGAAGGTCTTGTCCTCGTAGGTCGCATAGCGTTCCACAAGATCACGACGATTCGTGTACAGCGGTTCCCGGTGCAGCGGAATCGGATCCGGGAAGGTCCAGACAACCGCACGAGCCTTGGCGTTGCCGTAAGGCGCACAGCCATGCTTGATGGCAACACGCTGGATACCGCCGGAAAGGTCGGTCTTCCAGTTCGTTTTCTCGCCAGCAACCGCGTCAATGGCTGCCCGTTCCTCGGCAGTCAGATCTGCGTCCCAGCCGAGAGACTGGAGCATTGCCATGGTGAATTCCGGATAACCGTCCTCGATCTCCGAACCGACCGGCCAGGAGCCCTCGGCAAGAAGATTATCGCCATCCTTCTCGACGCCGAAACGAGCACGGAAGCCCATGCCACCTTCAGCAACGGGGAGCGATGTATCGTAGAGAACCGCTGAGCCCGGATGTTTCATTTCCGGAGTACCCCAGCACGGCCACGGCATTCCGTAGAACTCGCCGTCGCACGGTCCGCCATTCGCCCGCAGGGTCGTGCGATCGAAGGTGTGCTGGTTTTCCATGTGAAGCTTCATGCGCTCCGGCGACTGGCCGGTATAGCCGATGGTCCACATGCCGCGGTTGAACTCGCGAGTGATATCCTCAACCAGCGGCTCTTCACCCTCGACCTTGATGTTCTTGAACATCTCGTCTGCAAAGCCGAGCTTCTTGGCCAGCTTGTACATGATGGTGTGATCCGGCAGGGATTCAAACAGCGGATCAATGACTTTCTCACGCCACTGCAGAGAGCGGTTGGAAGCAGTAGCCGAACCGTAGGTTTCGAACTGCGTCGTTGCTGGCAGGAGATACACTCCGTCCTTGCGGTCGGACAGAACGGCAGAAACGGTCGGGAACGGATCGATGACCACAAGGGTATCGAGCTTTTCCATCGCGACCTTCATGTCGTTCTGGCGGGTCTGGGAATTCGGGGCGTGGCCCCAGAATACCATGACCTTGGTGTTTTTTGGCTGCTGAAGGTTGGCTTCGTCTTCCAGCACCCCGTCGATCCAGCGAGAAACGGGAATTCCCTTCTCGTTGATCATCTTCACTTCGGTGCCGCCCTTGTTCATGGTCGCAAAACGACCACGCAAATACTCGACATCTACGTCCCAGACACGGGCCCAGTGAGCCCAAGAGCCATCAGCCAGACCGTAGTAGCCCGGCAGAGTGTCGGCCAGAACCCCAAGGTCCGTCGCGCCCTGCACGTTGTCGTGGCCACGGAAGATGTTGGTGCCGCCACCGGCACGACCCATGTTTCCGAGCGCCAGCTGCAGAATGCAGTAGGCACGGGTGTTGTTGTTGCCGTTGGTATGCTGGGTACCGCCCATGCACCAGATGACGGTGCCGGGACGGTTGTTGGCCAGCGTGCGGGCAACGCGCTTGAGCTGCGAGCCCGGAACACCGGTGACGTTTTCAACCTCTTCCGGGTCCCACTTGGCGATCTCGGTCTTGACCTGATCCATGCCCCAGACGCGCTGGCGGATGAATTCCTTGTCTTCCCAGCCATTTTCGAAAATGTGCCAGAGAATACCCCAGACCAGAGCAACGTCCGACCCCGGACGGAAGCGGACATATTCCGAAGCGTGCGCGGCTGTGCGCGTGAAGCGCGGGTCGCAGACGATCAGAGGAGCGTTGTTTTCTTCCTTGGCCTTCAGGACGTGCAGCAGGGAAACCGGGTGAGCTTCAGCCGGGTTGCCGCCGATGATGAAGATGGCCTTGGAATTGTGGATGTCGTTGTAGGAGTTCGTCATCGCTCCATAGCCCCAGGTGTTTGCAACACCTGCAACCGTGGTGGAGTGACAGATACGCGCCTGATGGTCGACGTTGTTCGTGCCGAAGAAGGCAGCGAACTTGCGCAGCAGATAAGCCTGTTCATTGCTGTGCTTGGCAGAACCGAGCCAGTACACGCTGTCCGGACCATCGGTCTTCTGGACGTCGAGCATCTTGTCGCCCAGTTCCTCAATCGCCTGATCCCAGGAAATGCGCTCCCACTTTCCGTTGACCAGCTTGGTCGGGTATTTCAGGCGGCGCTCGCCATGTGCGTGTTCGCGAACCGCCGCGCCCTTCGCACAATGGGACCCGAGATTGAACGGGCTGTCGAAGCCCGGCTCCTGACCGATCCAGACACCGTCCTGCACTTCCGCCAGAACCGTACACCCGACGGAACAGTGAGTACAAACCGTCTTCTTGATCTCGACCTTTGCACCTGATGCCGCACCAGCAGCTTCAGCTTTTTGCACCATGCCGCCGCCAACAGCGGACAGGGCGGCAAGGCCACCGGCTGTCACACCCGAACGGCGCAGGAAGGTCCGGCGATCCATTGTGCTCGCGCCAACCTCTGCCAATGCAGCTGAAAGGCGACCGCGACGGGCAATGCCGTTTGCCTTTTTCCTGAGCATATTTCCTCTCCCTCAGATGGAAACAGGATCAAGACCCCGCTTCCTGGAACCGGTTCGGCGCGCCCCGAACTCGGAAACCGTTCAATTAGAAACGAGCTGTCTCGTAAACTCTCTTCACGTGGTCCGTCTCGCGGTAGCCAGTGCCCGCATCCTGCGACGGGGCGGCTGCTTCGGCGGCTCCGGCAACAACAGTTGCCCCGCTGGCCAGCGTTCCAAGACCGGCAAGTTTCAGGAAGTTCCGCCGGTCAGCGGAGTCAGGGGTCTTCTTATCCATCTTCCGTCCTCTCCAATTGTGCCGGGCTGCACACCCGGCTCTTTCCCATTCCGTTTCCGGTACCTGTTCCCGTATCGAACAGCCCGGCTTCAATGACATCGATCAATCAGCGCGACCTGATCAACCGATCATTTCAAAGGCTTCCGTCTCAACATCCAGCATCGCCTGCCCCAGCTCTCCGACTGCAGCATAGAACGGGCTGGTATCCTGAGCCGCCAGATCCTTGAAGAAATGTGACGCCCATTTGCCAATATGGTCGTTGAAGAAGGTCCGCTGCTCGCACAGGGACAACGGCACCTCGTGCCCGAAATTCCCGAGAATCAAACCTTCCATCATTTGCATGAGAGCTACGATGTGGTCCTCCGGCTCCTTCACGCCTTCAGCCCGCTCAATGCCCAGTTTGGACATGGCGACCCTGAGGTCCGCCAAAGGTTTCTCGTTCAGAAAACCAGTCAGGTAATAGGATCCGAAGGGAACAAGCTCCCCTCTCCCGAGCCCGACAAACAGATCATGATATTGGCGCTTGAGCGCAGCTTCGTCGACTTCGCCGGCAAGGGCAGTCACCTTGCGCAGGGCATCGCCAATGGGCGAGACATCGTCCGCATCAGGGGTAATTCCGGAGAGTGTCTTGAGGTCGACAGCATCAGGGGCCGTCTGCAACAGACGTCCTACAAATCCGTATAACAGCGCCCGGTCTGTATCTTCCGGTGCCACCGCGATGTCGACCGAGGTCGATTGCGACATGTATTTGCTCTCCCTGATGGACTGGAGTTTTGCGCGAGATGCCAATAGTCGCAATTGAAATCAATGTTGCACCGCAATAAATCGCGATTTTATATTTATTTTCTCCGTCGTGAACCATTATGTAGAAAATAATGCATCGAAAAACATGGAAAAGCATACATGAATGCATAATTCCACTTTATTCCGACACGAAATTAAAGCCATGAGCTGCAAATCATGAGTCGTTTTGGTTGCATTTCTCGCGGCAAAATCGCCAATAGGCAGCCCTTCACCCGAAAAAATGGCAAACTTAGACCAATTGACGAGCCGATTTCCTGCTGCAGCGCAGCATTTTTTACCACTCCGTGCAGAACAAACCTGAACAAGACTCTTTCCCATACGTCAAAAAAGCGCCCTCTTGCAGGAGCGCTTTCAGGTTGTCAATTTTCGACGGAACCGGAGATACAGACTTTGTAATATCGCAGTCGGATCAGCAGCTCATTCATATACAATCTTCGGCGCGGCACGCTGCCCCTCGCCTTCAAAGCGAGCAATTTCCGCCATCACCTTTTCGGCAATATCTCGATAGATCTTGGCATGCTGGCCATCCGGATCGGAAACCACAACAGGTGTTCCTGCGTCCGAGGTCTCACGGATCTGCATGTCGAGCGGAACTTCGCCAAGGAAGGGCACGCCAAGCTTCTCTGCCTCGGCACGCGCGCCACCATGACCAAAGATGTCATGACGCCCGCCGCAATCGGGGCACAGGAAATAGCTCATGTTTTCCACGATGCCGAGGACGGGAACATCCACACGGCGGAACATGTTCAGCCCCTTGCGCGCATCGATCAGCGCCAGATCCTGCGGAGTGGAGACAATCACGGCACCTGCAAGCGGCACCTGTTGCGCCATGGTAAGCTGTGCATCACCTGTCCCCGGGGGCATGTCAACGACGAGCACGTCCAGTTCGCCCCAGGCAACTTCCCGCAGCATCTGGGTGAGTGCGGAGATGACCATCGGGCCGCGCCAGATCATCGGCGTATCCTCTTCAACTAGGAAGCCCATGGACATGACCTTGACGCCGTAGCCTTCCAGCGGCTTGAGAATGCGCCCCGACACCGGCTCCGGGCGTCCCGCCACCTGAAAGAGGCGCGGCACGGACGGGCCATAGATGTCTGCATCCAGAACGCCGACCTTCAAGCCGTTCGCCTGAAGGCCCAGCGCCAGATTGGCAGTGGTCGTGGACTTGCCGACGCCGCCCTTGCCAGAGGCGACTGCGATAATCGTCTTCACACCGGGCACGCCCGGCTTGGAGGTCGCCTGCTCCGGAGCTGCCCCTGTCCGACCCTGCATGGGGGGCGGAACGTTTCCGATCTGCGCCTTGGAGGGCGCCGGACGAACCGGCGGCGGTGTTGCGGACTTTGACCCGGCAGACCGCTCGGCCGTGAGTGCCACCATGGCGCTTTCCACACCCGGCACTTCGCGAACGACCTTTTCTGCGGCCTGACGCAGCGGCTCAAGCTCCTGGGCCCGATCTGCCGGAACAGTGATGGAAAAAGCCACCCGGCCATCTGAAACGAACACGTCGGACACCAGCCCCAGCGACACCAGATCCCCCTCAAGATCCGGTCCCTTCACCTTGGCAAGTTGCTGAAGAACTGCCTGCTTGATGGTATCGCTCATCCCCGTCCTCGTTTCGCGTCACATGACCGGCCCTTTACCGGTCAGAATCTTGAGCCTAACCTAGTGAGCCAATCCGGCCCGTCAATCGCTTGCGCGATTTGACACACATTTCCTGCACTGTCGGCCCGCTTCAATCACCAGAATTTCCGGAACCACTGATGACAACATTGCTTGTAACCGGGGCCAATCGCGGCATTGGACTTGAACTTGCCAAGGCGGCCATAGCAAGGGACTGGACCGTCTACGGCTCCGTTCGAAGCCCGGCGCAGGCTGAAGCCCTCCGCCACGCCTCAAACGGCGTGGCTACCCCGCTGATCTTTGACGTTACCGATCACGCGGCGATTGCATACGCCGCCGCATCTCTCGACCAGCCAATCGACATCCTGATCAACAATTCGGGGATCATCGGCCCTGATCGCCAGTCCACATTGGACATGGACTTTGCAGGCTTTGCCCGAACACTGAAGGTGAACACCCTCGCCCCTCTGGCCGTGGCACAAGCCTTCCTGCCCCTTCTCCGCCGGTCCGCCAATGGCCGCATCCTGACGGTCTCCAGCCAGATGTCATGGATGGGGTATGCGAAGTCAGATCGCATCGCTTACCGAGCCTCAAAAGCCGCCGTGAACAAGGTCATGCAAGGGCTGGCAACCGATCTCGAAGCAGAAGGGATTTCTGTTGGACTTATCGATCCGGGCTGGGTGCGCACGGATATGGGCGGAGATGATGCCGACAACGATCCGGCAGATGTGGCTCGCGGCATTCTTTCCGTCGCCGAAACCCTCACCCTTGCCAGAACGGGCCGCTTCTTCAAGTGGACAGGGGAAGAAAGGGACTTTTAGCTTCAGACAAGGCATTGGCCGGCAAAAGACCGAACGGGCAAAAAAACAGGCCCCAATCCTGCATGGAGAATTGGGGCCTGTTCGATTTGCATGTCTTACATCGGACGCCTTACGGCACAGACGGGTATTTCATCCCGGCAACTTCCTGCATCAGGCGGATCACCTGGGTGCTGTATCCCGCTTCATTGTCATACCAGACGTAAAGGACGAGACGGTTGCCATCGACGATGGTGGCCTGACTGTCGACAACACCGGCATGCGTGGAGCCAACGAGGTCGGAAGAGACCAGCTCCGTTGAGGACGTGTAGTCGATCTGGTCCTGCATCGGCGACTGGATGGAAATCCGCCGCAGGTAATCGTTCATTTCCTCTGCGCTCGTCTCGCGCTTGAGGTTCAGGTTCAAGATGGCCATGGACACGTTGGGGATCGGCACCCGAACTGCGTTGCCGGTCAACTTGCCCTTCATTTCAGGCAAACATTTTGCAACCGCACTGGCAGCACCGGTGCTGGTCAAAACCATGTTCAACGGCGCGGAACGGCCACGGCGATCGCCGCTGTGGTAGTTGTCGATCAGGTTCTGGTCGTTGGTGAAGGCGTGGATGGTTTCCACATGGCCATTCTCGATCCCGAACTCATCATTGATCACCTTGAGGACCGGCGTGATCGCGTTGGTCGTGCAGGAGGCAGCGCTCAGGATGTCGTCTTCCTTGGTGACGTCACCATGGTTCACGCCATAGACGACATTCTTGATGTTGCCCTTCCCCGGCGCGGTCAAAATAACCTTTGCAGCGCCCGGGCATTTCAGGTGCTGACCAAGACCCGCCTCATCGCGCCAGATGCCGGTGTTATCAACCACCAGCGCATTGCGGATGCCATATTTGGTGTAGTCCACCTCGGCGGGCGAGTTGGCATAGATCACCTGAATGTAGTTGCCGTTCGCGATAATCGCGTTCTTCTCTTCATCAATCGTGATGGACCCGCGGAATGCGCCATGGACAGAGTCCCGGCGCAGAAGGCTGGAGCGCTTCTTGAGATCCCCATCCTTGCCGCCGCGCACGACAATGGCACGAAGACGCATCTTGTTACCGGCGCCAACGCGTTCGATCAGCATGCGCGCAAGAAGGCGGCCAATGCGTCCGAAACCGTAGAGGACGACATCCTGCGGCTCTTGCAAGATGGAGGCCTTGCCCGTGTTGATGCTGGCGAGCTGCCCGGCAACAAAGCTTGCAACATCCCCGCCAGTCTCCATGTAGCTGTGGCACAGCTTTCCAAGGTCGACGCGGGATGCAGCCAGATCCATCTCCAGCATGGCCTTGACGATTTCAAGGCTCTTGGAGACATCCAGCTCACGGCCGGTGATCTGCAGGGCGTAACGGTGCGCCTTGATGATCTCGATTGCGGAGTTGTTCAGCAGCCGACGGCCAAAAATCCGGATATTGATGCCATGGTCACGATAAAGACGGCCAACCAGAGGGATCATCTGCTCGGCAGCTGATTGTTGTTCCTTCCAGTTATCGAAATGATTGTCCATAGCCGCCATATCGACCAACTCCCTTGCAGTAATTCCAACACAATGATCCGCAGGTCACCTGCCTGCGGGTGCCGTTTAACTGGTGTGGAAATGCAATGTCCATAACCACTTTGAGTTTAATCGATTAGAAGTCGGGGAACCGGTCCCGATCGGTCAAAATTGCCGATATCACAAGGGTTTTGAGCCGGTAGGGCATGCTCCCGACAAGCGTTACGGCGCGCGTCCAAAGGATTATGAAGGTAGGTAGCAAACGATGACTGCCTCACCCTCTTCAAGATTGATCAAAGCCGCACAAATTCGAATTGGAACGAGCGAAATTGTCACAGTAGTCTGCACTCAACTTATCATTGCAAGGCAAAACCTATGTTCTGGCTTACCCCAATAACGCTGCGTGGAACTCATGTGGTCCTCGAACCCCTGTCACCCGATCATAGCTCTGATCTTCAGATCGCAGTCGCAGATGGCAGATTGCACGAACTTTGGTACACGTCAGTAGCTTCGCCAGAAAACATGGCAGCTGACGTTCAAAGGCGAATTGATCAGGGAGCTGCGGGATTGATCATGCCATTTGCCGCTGTTGATCCAGAGACTGGCAAAGCAGTCGGAATGACGTCCTATTTAAATCTCGATGCCAAAAACAAGCGTTTGGAGATCGGCGCCACCTGGTACCGAAAATCCGTTCAGCGTTCACCGCTGAATACAGAAGTAAAGCTTCTTTTGCTAACCCATGCCTTCGAAGAACTGAACTGCATAGCCGTCGAGTTCCGAACCCACTTCCTGAACCAGCAAAGCCGCCGAGCAATCGAGCGACTGGGGGCAAAACTAGATGGTGTTCTAAGGTGTCATCAGGTGATGGCAAACGGGACCCTCAGGGACACAGCAGTCTACTCGATCATTGCCTGCGAATGGCCCGCCATCAAGGCCGGACTCGATCATAAACTCGAAAAGAGCCCCCCGAAACAGCGGACTTGATCATGCAACTTTAACCAAGACGGAAAGATATCGAGGTCGAAATTTACCTTGCGTGACTTACGATCAAGTGATTCTACATGCGGAGTTCGATTCTATTCTTTCCATGAAGTTGGGGATAACTTTCCGCAGTGCTTTTATCCTTTCCAAATCCTAAACGGGATTAATCAAATGTGAGGAAATGGAGCGCACCATCGAATGCATCGGGACAGAAAGTCCAAGAGGTGCGAGATGGAACTTTATCGTATTTGCTTCCGGTCAAAGATCGAGTGGGCAAACGTTTCACCCGAGCTGCAGAAGGAGCTCGATTATTCCCTGACACGGATCCGCCGCATGAACCGCCGCAAGGGCGTTACCGGCGCACTCCTGATGGGCAACACCCATGTTCTTCATTATCTTGAAGGCCAGCCGGGGCCGGTTCTCGATACGCTCTATTGCGTCATGCAGGATACCCGCGTCGGTGAAATGGAAGCCATCTTCCATGAACCCGCCCCCTCGCGCCTGTTCCCCAACAGCCTGATGCTGTTCAGGGACCTGACCAGCGGCGAAGCTGTTGAGCTGCACCCTGCCCTTCAATTCCAGATCGACCGGCCAACACGCCTCTCTTATGACGAAGGCCTCAATGCCCTTTGCTGCTTCTCAGAGGAAGTCCGCGAAAGCCGTGTCATCAATCGCATGATGCTGGTCTGAAAAGACCCATTTGCAAGTTCCATTGGCCGGCGATCCTTCCCCGGCCTTGCCAACGTGCCTCCCCCTCCCATACTTAAGCGGTTGCCGAACGGGAGTCGCTTTTGTCACACGAATACCTCTTGAAGCCTGATCCGCAGAACGAAACGCTGTCGACCTCGGTGTCCGGCATTGACCACACCGGCAAGCCTGTCGAGACACGCGTCGTGACCGAGAAGGCCCTGACGCTTTACCTGAACTCGCAGGAAGTGGTCACGATGATGACCATCGGCGACCATCCGGACCTTCTCGCAGTCGGCTATCTCAAGAACCAGAACATGCTGAAGCCGGACGATGTAATCACCGGCATCGATTATGACGATGACCTTCAGGTCGTTGTCGTGCGCACCGAGCGCGAGACCAATTACGAGGAAAAGCTCAAGAAGAAAGTGCGCACCTCCGGCTGCGCACAGGGCACGATTTTCGGCGACGTGATGGATAGTTTCGACGCCATTGCCCTGCCGGATGCAAAGCTGAAAACCTCCTGGCTCTACGCCCTGACAAAAGCCATCAACACCACACCATCGCTCTATCTGGAAGCGGGCGCCATCCATGGCTGCGTGCTCTGCCAGCAAGACAAGCCTCTGGTTTATATGGAAGATGTCGGTCGTCACAACGCTGTCGACAAGATCGCAGGCTGGATGACCGTGAACAATATTGTCGCTGACGACAAGATCTTCTACACAACCGGCCGCCTGACGTCAGAGATGGTCATCAAGACGGTCATGATGGGCATTCCCATTCTCGTCTCCCGTTCCGGCTTCACCGCCTGGGGCGTTGAACTGGCGCGCAAGGCCGGGTTGACGCTGATTGGCCGAGCCAGAGGCAAGCGCTTCGTGGCCCTGTCCGGAGCCGAGCGCATCGACTTCGACATGAACCCGGAAGATGTCGAGGAGGAACCCAAAGGCGCGTCCCGCAAGGGCCGGGAGGCCGTGGAATGACAGCTTCGCTTTCACTCGATCAGACACTCGCCTGTGTTCTGGCAGGTGGTCAGTCCCGGCGCATGGGCGGCGGCGACAAGACGCTGATGGACATCGGCGGCAGGCCCATGCTCACCGTCATTCTGGAAAGGCTGGGGAAGCAAATCCCGAATACCATCCTGAATGCCAATGGCGACCCGGCCCGCTTCGACACCTATGGCCTCCCTGTTGTTGCCGATCCTGTTGGTGACTATGCCGGTCCGCTTGCAGGTATCCTCGCGGGGATGACATATGCGAGAAAAGCTTCTCCGGAAATCACTCACGTTCTGTCGATTGCAGGAGACTGCCCGTTCTTTCCGGACAATCTCGTCGCCAAAATGCTGGCCGCCGTACCCGGCGACCGACCGGTGATCGCCCTGGCAAGCTCCTTGGAAAAGCTCCATCCGGTCTTCGGCCTCTGGCCTGTTTCTCTTGCAACGGATCTGAAAAATTGGCTGGAGGCTGGCAAAACCGGCAAGGTTCTGGCATTTGTCGATCAATATGACAGCGTGGAAGTTCCTTTCGAAAATGCAGGCGTCGATGGACTTGATCCCTTTTTCAACGCCAATCGTCCGGACGACCTTGAAACTGCCCGCACAGCCCTGAAGAGTCTGATATCGTGATAAGCCAACCCACTCACAACAATCGCGTTTTTGGGGTAACCGGCTGGAAAAACTCCGGCAAGACCCTGCTCGTCACCAGCCTTGTCGCAGAATTCACCCGGCGCGGTTTCAAGGTCTCGACGGTCAAACACGCACACCATGATTTCGATATCGACAAGCCGGGCGCAGACAGTTACCGGCACCGAGAGGCAGGAGCGTCGGAAGTCGCGCTCGTCTCGGGCCGTCGCTGGGCCTTGATGCACGAACTGCGGGAGGAAGAAGAGCCATCTCTCGACGAAATCCTGAACCGCCTTGCCCCTTGTGATCTGGTACTGATCGAAGGCTACAAGCGCGAAGCACATCCAAAGATCGAAGCCCGCAGACTGCAGGCCCGCAAGTCCGAGCCGCTCGCCCCGAAAGATCCGAACATTCTGGCCATTGCCACAGATCACCCATTATCCGGTGAAACGCTCCCGGTGTTCGACCTCAACGACATCCCTGCCATGGCAGACTTCATCTCCAAAACGGTTGGACTGACGACACTTCTTGAACCAGAGACCACGCAGTGACATCAGCCCCCCTCCTCAACGACTGTTTCCTGCACGACAAGGACCGGCTGCGCCATCACGAAGCGCTGGCAATCTTGAAAGACCGGATGGCTCCGGTTGCAAAGATCGAGACAATCCCCCTGACGGAAGCGGGCGGTCGCATTCTGGCACAGGAAATCATAGCGCCGCGCGATGTGCCGATGGCCGATAATTCCGCGGTCGACGGCTACGCCTTTCGGCATTCAGATCATGAGCCAGCGGGTGGCTTTTTCCGTCTGGAGCAACGCATTTCCGCGGGCCACCCAAGCGAGACCGAAATCGGGCCATGGGCTGCCGCCCGCATCTTTACAGGTGCCCTGATGCCGCCCGGAGCCGATACCGTTGCCATGCAGGAAGACTGCGAGCGGCACGATCAAGATGGCAAGCCCTTCGTGATTGTTCCTCAGGGACTAAAGAAGGGCGCGAACCGGCGCAGGGCTGGCGAAGACCTTGCTGCTGGAACCGTGCTTCTGGAGCCCGGTCAGCGACTGCGCCCGCAGGATCTGGCAGCGATTGCCTCGACTGGCCTCAATCTGGTGTCCGTCTACAAACGCCTTAAAGTCGCCATCCTGTCCAACGGCGATGAAATCCGCCGCCCCGGTACAGAGCTGAAACAGGGCGAAGTATACGATTCCAATCACTTTCTCCTTCGGGGCCTTCTGGAACAGATGGATGTGGAAATCGAGGACCTGGGCGTTCTCAACGACACTCAAGAGCAGATCGCGGCAACCCTCAAGGAGGCCGCTGCCCGCTCCGACATGATCCTGACCACCGGCGGCGCAAGCCGGGGCGAGGAAGATCATATCCTTTCGGCGCTGGACGAGCTCGGCCAACGGCACATGTGGCAGCTGGCGATCAAGCCGGGCCGCCCGATGATGTTCGGCCAGATCGGCTCCTGCGTGTTCCTCGGCCTGCCCGGCAATCCGGTCGCGGCCATGGTCTGCTTCCTGCTCTATGCTCGCCCGGTCCTGTCCCGGCTTGGCGGCGGCCCTTTCAGCGAGGCCCAGCGCTTTCAGATCCCTGCTGATTTCGAGGTCGCAAAGAAAAAGCCGGACCGGCGCGAGTTCTATCGCGGCACGCTTGCAACGGACGAGACCGGCCGGACGGTGGTCCGCAAGTTCGACCGGGATGGTTCGGGCCTCATCACCGGCCTCAGGGAAGCTCATGGCCTGATCGAAATCCCCGAAGAGGCCACATCTGTTGCCCGCGGAAGCCTCGTCGACTTCATTCCGTTTCCCTGAACGCGCCAGACATGAAAAAGGCGACCGGATAGCCCGGTCGCCTCCTATCGCTATCGCTGAAAAATTACAGCGTGTAAGGCCAGTCAGCTGCCACGAAACGATAGCCGACGCCATCACGGGCAACACGGCCAAAGCCCGGGAACGGAATATGCGCCCCGGCAAACAGCACGCGCTCGCTAGCCGCCATGTCGAAGAATTTCTTGCGGGTTTCGATCGCCGCGGCGTTGTCGACGTCAAAGGCAATCGCCCAATCCGGATTGGCAAACTGATACGCTGCTGCGTGAACGATGTCCCCGGAGAGGATCAACGTTTCGCCATTGCTGTCCAGCACGAAGCCGGCATGACCGGGCGTATGACCCGGAAGTGCCATGGCGCGGACACCGGGCAGGATTTCCTGCTTGTCGGCAAA
Organism: Roseibium sediminis; assembly: GCF_008711325.1. Lineage (GTDB taxonomy): Bacteria > Pseudomonadota > Alphaproteobacteria > Rhizobiales > Stappiaceae > Roseibium > Roseibium sediminis. Next base: position 144,554 of record NZ_VXDB01000012.1, on the reverse strand, counting down.
GAGGGACTGACGATCGGCATAGGCATCTGCCGCCTTGCGCGCTCCGAGGAAGAAGCCCTTCACGCCTTCAGGAGCGGCATTGAGATTGGCATCGTCATACCAGAACGCCTTGTCGACTTCCGGCAGAATCAGTTCGGCATTCTTGAAGACCTTTTCGCCATTGCCATCCAGAACACCAAACAGGTGATCAGGATGCATGTGGCTGATCAGGACTGCATCGACCTGGTCTGGCGTGACACCAGCTGCTGCCAAAGGCTCCAGCAGATGACCCATGGTCGGGCCGAGAGCGTTGGACGTGCCTGCATCCACCAGAACCAGCTTGTCGCCGGTATTGACCAGATAGGCGGAAACCGGCGCGCGCAGTTGTTCACCGTCGATCAGCGCCGCATCGCGCAACCGCGCGCCCTCACCTTCCTCGTAGCCCACGATCAGCTCCTTGCTGATATCGAGATAGCCGTCGAGCAACGCAGTAACCTCAATGTCTCCGACCTTCCGCCGCATGGCCCCTGCAAGCGGCTTTCCGGCCTTTGGCGCAGCTGCAGCAGCCGGAGCAATAACGGAGACGCTGCCTGCAGCAGCCACAGCGCCGGCGGCAAGACCTGCCCCCAGGAACGAACGACGGTTTGGGGAAAATGACTTGAACATGAAAATCTCCATTGGTTGCGGTGCGCCGAACCCCGGCCTCCGCTGTTCATTCAAGTGATTAATTCGCAGGGATTTTTGAAGTGCGGCCCACCTTATAAAACTCATAAGAGTTCATTATATGTGACGCCTGTTTTCCTCTTTCAGGACTATCCATGGACAAGCTTTCCGCCCTTATCAGTTTCGTCCGTGCCGTTGATCTCGGCAGTTTTTCGGCTGCGGCAAAGAATCTCGGCATTTCCCAACCGGCGGTCAGCCAGCAGGTGCGCGCGCTGGAAGAAACTCTTGGTATCCGCCTTTTCAACCGCACAACACGCAGTCTCTCCTTGACCGAAGCCGGGTCGCGCTATTACCCGCAGGCCCGCGACATCGTGGATCGGCTGCGTGATGCGGATCTGTCCGTGCAAAGCGAAGAGGCCCAGATGTCCGGCTCGCTTCGCATCGGCCTTCCCATGGGATTTTCCGAAAAGGTGCTCTCCGGCTTTCTGATCGAGTTCAAGAAGGCCCATCCGTGTCTCCTGATCGAGATTTCGGTTTCAGACCGCTTTGCCGATATCCTTGCCGAGCGACTGGATGTTGCCATCCGCATGGGCGAAATCCGCGACGAGCGTCTGATTGTCCGAAAACTCGGCATCTCGCAGCGCTGTCTGGTCGCATCTCCTGCCTATCTTGACCGGGTGGGGAGGCCAAAGGAGCCGTCAGACCTCTCCCGTCTGGACTACCTCCTCTACAAGAACAGCCTGTCAGGTACGAATGTGCCGCTTGTCAGCCCATCGGGAGAGCGCGTCGAGGTTCCGATTACGCCAACAATGATCGTCAATAACTCCGCGATTCTGCGACGGGCCGCCGTGGCAGGGCTCGGCGTCGGGCTCTACAATCACTGGATGGTTCGGCCCTTGCTGGCCGACGGATCACTGGAGATCGTATTGCCCGAGTGGACCTATCCGCACCACCCGGTCCACGCCGTTTACCCGTCCAACCGCTTCATCCCGCTGAAGGTGCGCCGGTTTGTCGACGCACTCAACCAGTTCTTGCGCGACGAAATCGCCCTCACCGAGCCAGATCCGACATCCAGCTGAACCGCCCCCTCACTCGTCGCTTTCAGGAACGTTCCACGGTTCTTCACGGGCAGCCGCCTCCCACTCCTGCCAGGCTTGGGTTGCCTTGACTGCAGCCCCGTACTCGGCAGCCATTGGGTCGCGGGTCAGCTGATAGACATCGAACCGGCTGATGACTGGCGCAAACATCGCATCAGCGATGGTGAAACTGCCGAAAAGGAACGGACCGCCGGACTGGCCAAGGCACTGCCGCCAGATGTTGAGAATGCGGGCAATGTCCTTGCGAACATCCTCGTCGATATCCTTGTGCGCCGGCGTGCGGCGCATGTTCATCGGACAGGCCGCCCGCAAGGCGGCAAACCCGGAATGCATTTCGGCAGAAACGGCCCGCGCCATTGCCCGGTCCTTGGCCTCTGTCGGCCAGAAGCCCTTCTGCGGATAAAGCTCGGCCACATACTCCAAAATGGCGAGGGAATCCCATACCGTCAGATCTCCATGCCGCAGCACCGGCACCTTCATGGAAGGCGAAAAAGTCTGGAACGATGGGTTGCCTCGGCCAAAGTCAAACGGGATGACTTCTTCCGTGAACTCAATCCCCTTTTCCCTCATCGCAATCCAGGGACGGAGCGACCAGGAGGAATAGTTCTTGTTCCCGAGATAAAGATGTAACCCCTGCACAATGTCTCTCCTCTCAACTGCCTGTGGCCCAAACAGTAGCTACAAGCAGAGCTTGCGACAAATTCAATAAAATCATGCGTTTGATGAACCTGCGCGATGAATGTCGCTTGCAACCGTGCTTTGTCCCACCGACCGCTTTTCGCCAACTGCGCGTCGTACAAAGGTTAATATTGCCTGCGTAAAACCATTCCGCCGGAAAGATACAATTAGATCATTTCTTTCAGAGACTTAAATGCGGCAGAAGGAAAAGTTACTTGGGAAAAATGACTAGAAAATGCGTCTTTTTTTCACATTCCTTCTTGAAATCCAGAGCGAAGTGTATGGAATAGCGCCATTGAGCAGATGATGGCCTGCCGTCATTGGCTCCAAATGAGAAAATAGGGGAATAAAGAATGCGTATTCTGCGTATGGCTGCGGCCGCTGCAGTTGTTCTGGCCGGTGTTGGTGGTGCTCAGGCTGCTGACTGGTCCAAGGTTCGGATCGGAACCGAAGGTGCCTACCCTCCGTTCAACTCCCTGACTGCTGATGGCCAGCTGGTCGGCTTCGACATCGATATCGCCAATGCGCTGTGTGAAGAAATGAAGGTCGAGTGCGAATTCGTCACTCAGGACTGGGACGGCATGATCCCGGCTCTGCAGGCTGGCAAGTTCGACGCCGTAATCGCCTCCATGTCCATCACCGAAGAGCGCAAACAGAAGGTGGACTTCACCAACAAGTACTACAACACCCCGCCGGCAATCGGCGTCTCCAAGGACAGCAAGCTGGCCGGTGTTACCAAGGACGACCTGAAGGGCATCCTGCTCGGCGCACAGTCCTCCACCACCCACTCCAACTATGCTGAAGCCCACTTCCCGGATGCAGAGCTGAAGCTCTATCCGACGGCTGACGAGTACAAGCTGGACCTCGAAAACGGTCGTATCGACGCGGTCATCGAGGACGTTGTGGTTCTGTCCGATTGGCTCGCAACCGAAAACGGCGCATGCTGCAAGGTGCTCAGCACCCTCAAGTCTGACCCGGTCATCAACGGCGAAGGCGCTGGCATTGCGATCCGCAAGGGTGAAGACGAGCTGAAGGAAATGTTCAACAAGGCGATCGCAGCGATCCGTGAAAACGGCAAGTACGCTGAAATCAACGCCAAGTACTTCACCTTCGACGTCTATGGCGACTGATCTCTAGATCACTGAACGCTTCAAGAGCGCGGCGTGCGAGTACCCGCCGCGCTCTTTTTGCAAACGGCGACAAATTGCCCTTACGTTAATTAGACGAAGAAAGCCGCGCCGAGACCATGAATGACGTCCTGACGCTTATCTCCTTCGGGCCGGAAGGCTGGGGAGACGAAATCGTCCAAGGTGTTCTGATTACAGTCAGTTTGGCCCTTGCGACCCTGCCATTCGGCCTTGTGCTAGGATTTCTGATCGCGCTTGCAAAGAAGTCCGACGAGCCGTCCCTCCGCAACGCTGCGAATATCTACACCACGATCTTCCGAGGCTTGCCCGAACTCCTCACGCTGTTTCTCGTCTATTACGGCGTACAGATTGGCATTCAGGAAGGTCTGAAGCTTGTTGGTGTGGAAGCCTATATCGAGGTGAACTCGTTCGCTGCTGGCATGGTCGCACTCGCGCTTGTATTTTCGTCTTATGCCTCCGAGGCTTTCCTGTCTGCCTTCCGGGGCATCCCGCAAGGCCAGTATGAAGGCGGATATGCGCTTGGCCTTTCCCACCGCAAGACAATGGGACTGGTGATCCTGCCGCAACTTGTCCGGCTGTCCCTTCCCGCCCTCGGCAACCTTTGGCTCATTCTCCTGAAGGAAACCTCGCTGGTTTCCGTCGTCGGCCTGTCCGATCTTGTGCGCCAGTCAGGTATCGCGGCGCGAGTGACGAAAGAGCCTTTCCTCTTCTTCGGTGTTGCCTGCCTGATTTATCTGGTTCTGGCGATGATTTCTTCCGCAGGCCTATCCCGCGTTGAAGCCTGGTCCAAGCGTGGGGAGGTCAGACGATGATCGCTGCCAATCCTGCCACCGGGAGAGCCGCACCTCCGCCCCCTGCACGCAAATGGACCAACACCCGCATCCTGGGTCATGTGCTCATGACCCTGTGGATTGTGGCTGGCGCCTATCTTCTTTTCTATCTCGTCTCGAACATACAGAGCCCCTTCGTCCTGAAATACTGGACGAAATATGCAGAAGGACTGGTCGTCACAGTCGAGATTGTCGGCCTTTCCTTGCTGATCGGTGTCATCCTGTCCGTCCCGATCGCATTTGCCCGCTCATCCAAACTGAAAGTCATTGCCGCACCGGCATACGCCTATGTCTACTTCTTCCGGGGCACGCCACTGCTGGCACAGACATTCCTGATCTATTACGGCGCGGGCTCCTTCCGTCCGTTCTTTGAGGATATCGGTTTGTGGTGGTTCTTCCGCGATGCCTTCAACTGCGTGGTGTTTGCCTTCGCGCTGAACACCGCCGCCTATCAGGCGGAAATCCTGCGCGGCGCAGTGCAGAATATCGCTCGCGGTCAATGGGAAGGGGCAGCGGCCCTTGGCCTGCCCAAACCGGTGACCTTCTTCAAGGTCATTCTGCCTCAGGCCCTGATGGTCGCCCTGCGTCCTTATGGCAACGAGATCATCCTCATGATCAAGGGATCGGCCATTGCCTCGATCGTGACGATCTATGACGTCATGGGTGAAACACGCCGAGCCTATTCTCGCTCCTACGACTTCCAGGCCTATATCTGGGCAGCTGTTCTGTACCTGATGATCGTGGAAACGCTGCGGCGCATCTGGGACAAGCTGGAAGCGCGCCTGACCCGGCACCTGAAGCGCTAGCCTTTGCTGAAAACGCAAACGACAGACGGCCCGCCCTAACGCGGGCCGTTTGCTGTTTCTACTGACCGAACCTGATTGCGAAGCCAGGAGACAAACGCCTTGACCGCAGGCCGCTGCACGCCCTGCCGGGTGACAATATGATAGCCGGTCGTTTCGCTTGCCCCTTCCTCGAAAAGGACCTTGAGGGTTCCCGCCTCAATCTCCGCCTCGATAAAGGTTCGGGCAGTTGCCGTAATGCCCTCGCCCCGCCGAAGGCCTTCAAGCACCATGTAGCCCGGCAAGTGCGTTACGTTCAGTTTGTTTCTCGGAACGACACCTTGCCATTCCACCCATTGTGACAGCTCGTTGGTGCCGAATTCCTGCAGCCACGGATAACCGAGCAGATCCTCGGGGCCGTGAAACTCCTTGTCACCGACCAGACACGTAGCCGCAACGACTACGAAGTTGGTCGACAACAACATCTCCGCATCCAGTCCCCGCCACTTGCCGTTGCCAAAACGAATAGCGACATCAACCCCGCCGGGCTGCATTTCAACCACTGCGGCAGTCGGGTTCAGCATCAGTTCCAGTTCCGGATGTTCACGGCGAAACTCTGAAATGCGCGGCATCAGCCAGCTGACGGCGAAAGCTGGCGTCATCGTGATGTGGAGCGGGCGTCCTGCTGCGGTTTTGGAAAGCGCCTCCACCGTATCCTGCAGCTGCACGAAAGCCTGACGGACACCTTGCGCCAACAATCGCCCCTCCTCCGTCAGGACAACACCCCGACCTTCGCGGACAACCAGACTGTGCCCCAGGTGATCTTCAAGCGATCGTACCTGCTGGCTCACGGCAACATGCGTGACATTCAGCATGCGCCCCGCCGCAGACAAGCTTCCGGTCTCGGCCACGGCAGCAAAGGCCTTCAAGCTCGTGAGAGGTGGCAGGGTTCCAAAATTCATATGTAATCTCTCCTTACATTTCGAAAATCTTCCTTCCTCGCATTAGACCACGTTTTCAAACATCCTGAAAGCGCCCCAACCAAGACAGGATGTAAGATGATGTTTGATATTTATGGCCGCGCGTTCCTTGAGGCATTTCGCTTTACCCCGTTCACCCGTCACGAAGCCGGCACCGCAGGCCCATGTCTCCCGAGTTGCCCGACCAGCCGCCGGAAAAAGGAGCGCAGACGTTTTGAACGCCTCTGGAAAGGCCCGTTTCATCGCAAGACGGACTGACACATGCCGGAAAATCGGCTAGACCTTGCCACAGGGTTTCAATCACGGGTCCGCCACAGGCGGACCTATGCTTTTGTTGGGAGACAGAACGAGCATGGCTAAAGTCGCGTTTATCGGTCTGGGCGTAATGGGCTACCCCATGGCGGGTCATTTGAAGACAAAGGGTGGCCATGACGTCACCGTCTACAATCGCACCACCGCCAAGGCACAAAAATGGGCCGAGGAATTCGGTGGTTCCTTTGCACAGACGCCAAAGGAAGCTGCAGAAGGCTGCGACTTCGTGTTTTGCTGCGTTGGCAATGACAATGACCTGCGCTCTGTCACGACAGGACCGGACGGAGCCTTTCATGGCCTGAAGCAGGGCGCGATTTTCATCGACAACACCACGGCCTCAGCCGAAGTTGCCCGCGAGCTTTATGCAGCTGCCAGGGAAAAGGGCTGCAGCTTCATCGACGCCCCCGTTTCCGGCGGTCAGGCCGGCGCAGAAAACGGCGTGCTGACGGTCATGTGCGGCGGCGACAAAGAGGCCTTTGATACGGCCAAGCCCGTCATTGACAGCTTTGCAAAATTCTCCGGCCTGATGGGCGAAAGTGGCGCGGGTCAACTGACCAAGATGTGCAACCAGATCTGCATAGCCGGTCTCGTTCAGGGCCTGTCCGAGGCCATTCACTTTGCCAAGAAGGCAGACCTTGATGTACCAGCCGTCATTTCCGCTATTCGTGGCGGCGCAGCCCAGTCCTGGCAGATGGAAAACCGCTGGGAAACCATGGCCAAGGGTGAGTTCGGCTTCGGCTTTGCCGTCGACTGGATGCGCAAGGATCTCGGCATCTGCCTGAAGACCGCCAATGACACCGGTGCCCGACTGCCTGTCACCGCCCTTGTTGACCAGTTCTACGCCGAAGTTCAGGCCATGGGAGGCAATCGCTGGGACACATCCAGCCTGATCGCGCGCCTCGACAACGCGGACAAGAAGTAATTTCTTGCGGGGGCCCGGCGACAAGCCGGTCCGCCGCGCAATCAACTGACTACCTGACGACTTCCCAGTCTTTGATCCTCGGATCAATCACCCCGGCAGCAATCTGCCCCTTTCGCAAATATCCGCTGCTCTCCAGCTTCTGTAGTCCGCGATTGAGGACTTCCAGAAACTCCGCCCCATCCGGGTGATTGCGAGAGACAAAATAGCGGCGTCCGGCCGGGAAGTTCAGCTTTACACCGGGAATTGGCAAGAACCGATTTCCCTCGTCATCAATCGTGAAATGGAAATCCGGCTCCGGGGAGACCGGCTGGAGGATGATGTCTGCTCGCTCAAAGCGGATCATGTCGATGGCACTTTGCCACGAGAATGCCGGAACCACATGGAACCGGTAGGATCGCAGGACCTGCATATCCACCACCCAGCTTTCAGAAGCGGTGTAGCGCAGATTATGAATGGCCTCCTTGTCCCTCAGGGAAAGAATGTCCTGTCGTTCGCTATGGGTGTAGAGCCCCACGTAGAACTCGTCTGCATTGAGGATCGGGACGCTCAGATAGATCCCTTCCGCATAACGAGGGTCACTGTCGAAACCGGCAACGGGATGGGAAATCTCACGACCGGCCTTTACCTCCGCGATTGCCCTTGCGTGGGATGTATCGGCAGTAAAGGGTACATACTCGACCTTGCAATCGCAGCCCCCGTCATGAAGCGCACGTTGAAACGTGATGAACTCGAAGACATGCCGATTAAGATTGGGTCCGGAAAAATCGTTGATCTTCAGAGGGTCGCGGCCATCGAGGAAGCGCTGATAGTGAACGAGATTACCCTCATTGACCGGGAAAACGTAACTCTTGTCCAACGCCTGTGCCGGAGTTTCGCAGAGCGCACCGACGCACAGGATGGCAACACCAAACAGGCTCCTCACAATTGGCAACATCTTCCAAGACATGCGTTTACCCCAAAGACCGGAATGAGTATTCAGACCAAACATAAATAAATCACTGAGGCAGAACCAAACACAGATAAGCAAATATGACACGAACCTCCAATAACGAGGTTCATTTTGGCTATAAAACTCAATTTATTTTCTAGTTAAAAATAACCAGACCCAGAAGCTTCAACATTACTCAGCAACAGCCTCAAGGGCAATTTCTTCAAGAAGATCATTCACCGCTTGGGCAGCTTCTGCGGAAGCACCTGTCAGCGGAAGTGGCCTGTAGCCCACAACGACCTTGCCCGGCTCGTCTGCTGTCTCGTAGGCGAAGATGGAATAGGGACAGTAGGCGATTGCAGAGGCATCGGCCTCCATCACTGCTCTGGAGAGCACCGATGAACAAAAGAGATTGGTCTGGGCATTGAGGAAGACCTTGGTACCAGCTCCAACATCTGCTCCGGTACGGTCGAGCATCTCGCCAACATGGGAGACGTAATCGATCACCAGTCCGCGATTGACGATGGCGGTTTCCAGATTGAATACCACATCCTCGAATTCGCCCGACACGGCATACCCCGTGACGCCCATCATGAGATCGGTCAACCGCTCCTGTGCAGTGGCACTTCCCCCCTGCATCGCCAATGCGACACCAAGGCCAAACCCCAAACGAACATATGCATTTGCGGACATTTTCATGACGCGCCTCCTCTTCCCCTGCAAAACTCTATCAGAGCCGCCGGGAAGCAACAGAAGCACCTTGTCGCATCAAGAAGTTTTGATCAGCCGCACAGGCAAAGACGACAGTTATTCCGGCTTGGGTTTTTCCGCCGGAACATAGCCGAGTGGCAAGGCCGTCGTATTCTTGATCTGCTCCATGGCAAACGTGGTCGAAACGTCCGATATGTCGATCTTGGCAATCAGCTTCTTGTAGAACGCGTCATAGGCCTCGATATCGGGAACGGCGACGCGCAAGAGGTAATCCACCTGCCCCGCCATCCGGTAAAACTCGACAACTTCTGGAAATTCCCGGATCACATCTGCAAACTTGCGCAGCCAGTCCTCGGAATGCTGGTTCGTGATGATCGAGACAAACGCCGTGACCTTGGCATTTACCTTTGCCGGATCCAGAACAGCCACACGCCCGGTGATGACGCCGTCCTCCTCCATCTTCTGGATTCGGCGCCAGCAAGGGGTCGTTGACAGGCCCACGCGGCGGCCGATCTCGGCAACAGGGACCGTGCAATCTTCCTGCAGGATGGACAGGATGCGGCGATCAATACGATCGATCATTTCAGTTTCCAGACTGGTTTGAACAGACCGAGCCGGCATAGGGATGAAAACCGGCTGGATTCGAATTTTAATTCGTGAGAGCGGATTGGAATAATGTTCCAACGCCGAGAACCCGGCGGAAACATTAGATTTTTCTTCTCTCGCGAGCGGCTAATTCCATTGCCTTTTTTCTGAAAAATGTCAATTACGACATTCAATAGAATATTTTTTCAGCATGAGGTCGGGGTGTCATGAAGATCCTGAAGGCAGCATTCACAAGGGTTGTAACCGCGGCAGCAGTGACGGCAAGCGTCATGGCGAGCGCGCTTGCCGCCCCTGAAGTCACGCCTCTGGTCTCAACCAGCTGGCTGGAGCAAAACCTCGGCAGCGGCGAAATCGTGATTCTCGATACCCGGTCCGCGATCTCCAAGTCCGGCCGTGATGATTATCTCAAGGGTCACATCCCAGGCGCCGTCTGGAGTGAATATCCGGGCTATTGGCGCACCGAGCGCAACGGCGTGGAAGGCGTGCTGCCCTCCATCGACAAGCTGGAAGCGGCCCTTTCCGAAATCGGCGTTTCGGAAGACAAGGCCGTCGTGATTGTTCCGCATGGCAAGTCCAGCCTCGAATTCGGCTCTGCCGCCCGCATCTACTGGACCTTCAAGTATCTCGGCCATGAGGCGGTTACGATCCTTGACGGCGGTCATGAGGCGTGGGTCGCCGAAAACCGTCCGCTGGAAACCGGCAACGTCGTCCCGGAAGGCGACATGTTCATCGCCGAGATCAATCAGGACCTGCTGATCTCGACCGACGAAGTTGCCTCTGCCCTCACCTCCGATGTGATCCTGCTGGATGGCCGTCCGCAGAACCAGTTTGACGGCAAGGAAAAGCACAAGGCTTCTACCCGCTTTGGTCACATTCCCGGCGCGGTGAACCTTGATCAGGCGCAGTTCTACGACAAGGCAACCAACCGGTTGAAATCGCCTGACCAGATTGCCAGCCTGGTCCCGGCAAGCCTGACCTCAGAAGACAAGCCGATCATTTCCTACTGCAACACCGGTCACTGGGCAGCAACCAACTGGTTCATCCTCAGCGAACTGCAGGGCCGCGAGAACGTAACCCTCTATGATGACAGCATGGTTGGCTGGACCCGTCAGGCAGACCTGCCGATCAACGGCCCGGACACCCAGCCAGCCCCGGCAACCAACTGATCCGATCTTTCTCCCAAGCAAGATCCAACAAAAACGCCCGGCCAGTTTTGGCTGGGCGTTTTTGTTTTTTCGAGCCATCAATTGACCTTCTGACGTGAACGAAACCCAATGACGCTGACTGGTCCGGAGGTACAGGGACCACATCTTCTACAAGATACAAAAGGGCTGGAACGATCAAGGGAACGGCATGATCACCTCACTCTGATCGGAATGTGATTGGTCCTCACTCATTCCCAGCCCATATTTTTCTGAGTGCTGATGAATGTCCTGAATTCACCCGAAACCGATGACGGCAAATGGTGCGACCCACGCCCTCACATCAGTATCGGTATCCCTGCCGAAAGGACCAGTTCATGACAAAGGCAAATGGAAATTGGCAACGTGCATTGGTCAGTGCATGCGCTGCAGTTGTGCTTGCAACATTGCCCTACACCCCGGCTCTGGCCAAGGAACTCCCCCCGTTGACTGAATATGTGCTCAAGACCTTTGGAAAACGCCCGACCATTCCAGCCGGGCCACTTTCCCGTGATCTGCACTCGGCGGTTGAAACAGCCTTTGTCGACAGCATAACCAAGGGCAGTTGGGGACCAGAACAGTCCGAAGCGTTGGAAAAGATATCAGTTTCTGGGGACCCACGGATCGTGTGGGTTATTAGTGACCTGATGCGGTTTTCCACGTCCGCCCAATTGAACTGGGTACTTGTCGATACCGCTTCGGAACTCTTGGGCAAGGATCTTCGCACCGATAATTCCTGGGGAGCGGTGACGGACCATCTCATCGCTTGGGACGTTCCTGCCCCTCCTGGCTATTTTGAGATCAAGCGGGCGATCTTCACCGGCGTCATTCCCGGTTGGGAGAAGATTTTCCAGGAAGGCAATCTGGATTGGCGCCTCGTCTCGTGGGGTGGTGTCCTGATCGATGCTCGGCCGCATGACAAGACGGACGAGGCATGCAATTGCATTCCCGCGGCAGACAATCCGGAAGTCACGACAGCTGGGGAAGCAACCTGGCTCAAGAATGATGACATAGTCTTCGGCGTGACCGTAAACGGACAATCCCGCGCCTATCCGCGCCGGATCATGGAAGTGCGGGAAATGGTCAACGATACGCTTGGCGGCCGGGATCTCGGCATTCCCTATTGTACCTTGTGCGGTTCTGCGCAGGCCTATTTCACGGACAATGTCCCATCAGGCGTCGAACGCCCGATCTTGCGCACTTCAGGCCTCCTCATTCGCTCCAACAAGGTCATGTATGACCTGAATACCCATTCGATTTTCGACACGTTCCTCGGCCATGCAGTCACCGGCCCTCTTGTCGAAAAGGGTGTGAAACTTGAACAGGCAACGGTTGTGACAACCGATTGGGGACGCTGGAAGAAGGAGCACCCGGACACAACTGTCCTGAAGGAGCGTTATGCGCTTGGGCGCAATCCGGATTTTCGCAACGGGCGTGATGCCGATGGACCGATCTTTCCCATTGGGGATGTCGATCCACGGTTGCCAGTGCATGAAGATGTGATCGGCGCCATCACAAGTTCGGGCAAACCGGTTGCCTTCCAGCGGAGCAAGGCAATGATTGCTCTGCAGCGAGGTTCAGCCGTAACGTTTGAGAACATTCGCCTAGTTCTGGACGCTGGCGGCATACGCGCTGTGGATGACACTGGCGCGGATCTGGGAAGCCATGAGGCATTCTGGTTCGCCTGGTCCCAGTTTTATCCCGGCACGGAGCTCTGGAGCGGATAGAAACGGCTTGCGAATTTCCTCAAGACGCCAAACTGCGACGTAAATCTCACCGCGCTTCAAAATAGTCTGCATCAGCGGTCCAGAACCGATAGCGCAGGACTGCATCGTCGGGAGCGTAGATCACGAGGGGGAGCGCGGAATTGTAGTCCGTTTTGGTGCCTGCGAAAGCAACAAAGGCTTCCTTCTTGCTAGCGTCCGGGCACCCCATCAGGGTGCTCATGACATCTTGGCCAAGCTCGGCCCGCAAGTAGCTGTATCCCCAGCCTTGAACAGTCTCTGAAACGAGCTCGCCACTGCCCCGGTGCGTATTGCAATCCACCTCCATCACCTTTCCGACAAGCAGTTCAACCGACCGCGCGGGGTCAAACATCGGGCCGTTGGTAACAGGCTCTCCCAGATGATAGGGGAGATGGATGACATAGCGCGTCCAGCCATCCTGCGGCGCAGGATAGGGAGCAAGGTTGTCGATACTGGACGCTGTAGCCTGATCCCGATTCAGCTCAACCGTCAGCCCCTGAGCAAAGGCAACTCCGGACGAAACCATCAATAAGGCAACCGCAGTAGCAAGACGGGATTTCTGGTTTGTCATGAGTGACTCCTGATCGTAATCGGCACAATGCACATGTCGGTCAGCATAACGATGATTGAGGCCAAAACTCGGTAGCGCGCTAGCTTGAAGACAAAAAGCCTCAAGATGCAGCCAAAGAAGATGCAACCGCATGACAACTCGTGATTTCTTGTCGTGAAATGAGAAACGGCACCAAGTGTTTTACTGCTGAATTTGGCTCAAATGCCGGGTACAATGACGTCATTAAATTGGAGAAATCATCCAGAATCAGAAAAGCGCAACCATCAGCAAAGTCAAAATCGTTTCACCAACTCCATGAAGAAGAGATACGACTTGGTGTCCGGCAGCATATTTTTTGACAGGAGAGGAGCAATTGCGAGAAACCTTGCGTAAGTTTGATACCGAAATTCACAGAAAAGCGACAACAGCTGCAATTCATTCGTTGGAAACAGCTGGACTTGAGCTCAGTCCCGATAAACTCTCGGACCTGATCTTACTTCTTTATAGTGAAATCGAGAACAAGGGTCGAAAGAGCAAAATTTCCTAGCCCAAGGATTTAAGCCATGAATTTTTCTGATCGCGAAGAACTTTGGGAGATCCTGAAGGATGCCAGAGTTCTAACCCGTCAGGAACGCGAACAGCAAATCCTACGTGAAATCCAGAGATATGACTCCGTCCATCTGTTGACCGACCTTCTGGAGCAACACTTCCAGACATCAGCACTGGAAGACATAAACGACAATGATTTCAATGCCGCAGCAACTCTGGCATGGATACTGATCCGTCGGCTGCGCAAGTCCGAGACGGGATCAGTGCATTGAACGACGTCTTTACCCTTAACTACGACTATCTGGACAAGGGGCTGGCGCAGGACCAGACGACTGCATTCTGGAAAGTATATTGGGAAAACCGCAAGGATCAGCTGTGCTTGCCGGACTTCCCGCTCCAGCTTCGCTATCGCATGACCTGCAGTGCATTTGCCGCCATAGACGGCCTTTCTCCGCCGCTGATCGCCATAGGAAGAAAGTCATTCGCTGTAGATTGCTTTGGAGAAGACTGGATTCAATCCAGCGCGTTCCCGGACAAGACGCCGGATGAGGATCTGGAACGGTTGGTTGCCCCTGGCTATCACGCTGCCATTCAGGGAAGCCCGAGCCTTGATATCGTCCAGACATCCACCAGTGATTTGCACGGACGAGCCATGCGCGTCATGTATGAGCGGCTTATCGTTCCTGTGCGGGTCGGAAAATACAAGCGCGTCCTCTGTTGCATGACGGCTCCCGTCAAGCCGATCGAATGGTTGCCCATGCAAGCCTGACAAGATTGTGCGGCTGGTTCCAGCATAGATAGTCGTCGGTCGGGATATGCGATGGCGGACGAACCCAGTCCGTGCCAAACGGTTCGCAATTCTGGTAGCCCTGCGCAGCCGTAAAGCCCTTATGGTGCAATACATCCGATATAAAGCAATAAATGTAGTCAAAATCCCACTTGAGAAACGCCAGAAGCTGACCAATACGACAGATTGGTCCGCCGAGTTTCCGCCCTCCCCGCAGATCCGGGTGCAGCCACATTTCCCCGTGATAAACCACTCGCCCCGTTATCTTTTCTGTCGCGTAGGCATGATTAACCCCCAGTTCCGGCTCCTGATCGGGATAGGGATCACAATAGATGCGGCGTTGCTGGGCCGCCCAATGCTGCTTCAGGGAAATCCCGGCGAGATAGTCCAGCCGAGCCGCCTGAAATGACAGGATATCTCCACGCCGATTGGAAACACACACCCAAAAGGAATTGTCCGGCGTAAAGTCAAAATAGCGCGGAGAGAACTGCTCGCTGAGGCGGTGCTCATGCGCATCGTCACAGATATCCGCCAGATAATTGAAGTCATACTCCTGAGTGACAACAAGGCCGAGATCTTCAATGAGGTTTGTATAGATACCCAAGGCCTTCACCAGTTCCATCTGGTTTTTCTTGACTATGAAACCCACCGTTTTCCCCTCCCCACTTCCAGAGCCTTTCGGTCCATCCGCCCCAGCCAGCAGATAGATCACGTCCACCCGATCCACATGTTTCAGGAACGGCTGTTTAACCGCCATTCCTCAATTGGAACTAAACGCATCAGCGTCAAAGCAGAACTTGACAGAAAAGAGAAGCGACTAGGACGGGAACCAAGGTAGGTATTTAGAAATGTGAAGAAAAATCGGTTGCAAAAGCAAAAAATGGAAGGTTGAAGCCGTTGGTTTGGCAATCAGTGAAATCTCTCACTCTCACACCAACCTCTTCACTTCCTGCCTTAGGACCGGCAACAACTGGCTTTCGAACCATGGGTTCTTCTTGATCCACGCATTGTTGCGCCAGGATGGGTGCGGAAGTGGCAGGATGCGGCGTTGGCCTTCTGCTCTGTCCCTGTCCCAGAAGTCTCGCCAGTCGGCAACCGTCTCGGTCAGGCTCTTCCTCCGATCCTTGCCGAGATGATAGGCCTGCGCGTACTGGCCGATAACGAGGATCAGCTCGACCTGCGGCACAAGGGCAAACAGGCGATCATGCCAGGCGGCGCGGCATTCCGTGCGCGGTGGCAGGTCCCCGCCCTTCGCATCCAGACCCGGAAAACAGAAACCCATCGGAATGATGGCCAGCTTGTCCGCGTCATAAAAAATGTCCTCCCCGATCCCCATCCAGTCCCGCAGTCGGTCGCCAGACGGATCGGTAAAGGGTCGCCCGCTCTTGTGAACCCGCGTTCCCGGCGCCTGCCCGCAAATGCAAAGTCGGGCACTGGCGGACACCTGAAGCACGGGACGCGGTTCATGGGGCAGCGGTGACTTCTGCGGATTTTCGACGCAGATCCGACAATTGCGAATATCCTCCAAGAGACCTGAAAGCTCTGTCAAATTCTCCACTCCCCCTCCGAGCACATTGATATCCTTACACTTTATTTACCACGTGTCTGAGGACGATCTTAAGAAACTGTGAGTCAAAACTATTGAACCGCGACCATCGCGGCAAGAAACCGACAACAGTTTGCTTGAGTTCATGGGTTCCACCAGTACCAGTTCAGACGAAACAAGGGACGTGTTCAACCGTAAACGCGCGCAGCGTCGGCGGGAAGTGGCACGCACCCTGAAAGACGTCCGGCAAAGTCTTGGTGGACCGGACACGACCAACGCCCAGTTTCAGATCGAACGGCTGCATCTTTTTGCAGATACGCGCATCAGCGCGGCCTATGCCGTTCCCATGCTGGCGTTGATCATCGCAGGTATCTCGACACTCTGGATCCAGCCGCTTCACGTCGCAATCTGGTGTGCGATCACCATCGGCATGCATGCCTACATGGTCTTCACGTGCTCGCGCTACGAACGTTCGACCTCCGAAGAGCGCGCCCGCTCCCGCTGGCTGCCGCATTTCTGTCTGGGCGATCTGGCCTACGGCTTCTGCTGGGCGACGTTTTTCCTCCTGCCAGTCAATCAGACAGCGTCTGAAGGCGTGCTTGTGTTCCAGTTTGCCTCCATGCTGATCGTGGTTGCGATGAACACCATGCAGGCGGCCACCATCCCGCGCGCGCTGATGGCCAGCACCTTGCCGATCACCATCGCCATTGCCATCGCCTTCCTGCAGAGCGCGACGCCGATCCATTACACACTGGCCGCCATGGCCATCGGTGCGCAAGGCTTTTTCCTGATCCTTGGCAACCAGTTGATCAAGAACGCTAACATGATCCTGGAATATCGCGCAGAGAAGGATCACCTGATTGCCGAGCTGGAAACGGCCAATGCCCTGTCGGATGAATCCCGTCGCCGGGCAGAAGCGGCCAACATGGCAAAGTCCCGTTTTCTGGCAACCATGAGCCATGAGCTGCGCACACCGCTCAACGCCATTCTTGGCTTCTCGGAAGTCATGAAGGACGAAGTACTGGGCCCGATGAAAAACGACCAGTACAAGTCTTATGCCGGAGACATTCATGGCTCGGGCCAGCATCTCCTGAACCTGATCAACGAAATTCTCGACCTGTCACGCATCGAGGCCGGGCGGCACGAACTGCAGGAAGAAGCGCTGTACCTGACCGAGGTCGTGGAAGAGTGCATCAACATGATGAAGATCCGGGCCGGCGACCGGAACCTCACCTTGCATTCCCATTTCGAGAAGAACATGCCGCAGGTCTGGGCGGACGAACGCGCACTGCGTCAGGTCGTGCTGAACCTCTTATCCAACGCGGTGAAATTCACGCCTGTCGGCGGAGACGTTCGCATCACCGTTGGCTGGACCTCTGGTGGCGGCCAGTATGTTTCAGTGAAGGACAACGGTCCGGGCATTCCGGAAGAGGAAATCCCGGTGGTCATGGAAGCTTTCGGTCAAGGCTCCATGGCAATCAAGAGCGCCGAACAGGGCACAGGCCTTGGCCTCTCGATCGTTCAGGCGCTGGTCAACATGCATGGCGGCAAGTTCACCTTGCGCTCCAAGCTGCATGAAGGCACCGAAGCCCTGATGACCCTGCCCGCATCGCGGATCATGAAACGGGCAACCGACCCGTCGGACACGCTGCGTCTGCGTACGGACGCTGTTCGCAAGACCGCCTGATCGGCGGCCCTGCCCTCACACTCATAAGTCTCAGGATTTTTCCGATACGCCCGCATCGGCGAATGTCGCCATGCCTGCATGGGTTTCCAGTGCGGCCTTCACAATACCGGCTGCCAGCGCGCCGCCGGAGCCCTCACCAAGGCGCATACCGAAATCGAACAGCGCCTCCTTGCCCATGACATCCAATGCCCGCTTGTGCGCGGTTTCGGCCGAGACATGGGCAAACAGGCAGTGATCCAGCCCTTTCGGATCCATCGCATAGACAACTGCAGCAGCGGCCGTTGTCACAAACCCGTCGACAATCAAGGGCACGCGCTGCAGGCGGGCGGCAATGATGAGGCCTGCCATGGCAGCGATCTCGCGCCCGCCAATCCGGCGAAGGATTTCCAGCGGGTCCTTTTCGCCGCCAAGACGGGCAACAGCGGTGCGAACCGCGTCCGCCTTGCGCTTCAGGCCTTCGTCATCAACGCCGGTTCCCCTGCCAACCCAGTCCTCGGCCTCACCGCCAAAAAGCGCGTTGTAGATAGCAGCTGCAACCGTCGTGTTGCCGATACCCATTTCGCCGAGACAGATGAGGTCGATACCGCCCGCAAGAGCTTCCATGCCATAGGCCATCGTGGCCGCGCAGTTCGGCTCGTCCATTGCGTCCTGTTTGGTAATGGAGGGCGTTGGCAGATCGACGGCCAGATCAAACACCTTCAGACCAATGTCATTCACCCGGCAGATCTGGTTGATCGCCGCACCGCCAGCTGCAAAGTTGTCGACCATCTGGCGGTTGACCGCAGACGGGAACGCAGACACGCCTTCTTCCGCAACACCATGGGCCGTTGCAAAGATCCCGACCAGCGGACGGGTGATCTTGGGCGCACCCTTGCCGGACCAGCTGGCATACCACTCGACGATTTCTTCCAGTTTCCCGAGCGATCCGGCAGGCTTCGTCAGCTGGGCATCGCGAGCCCGGACAGCCGCCAGCGCCTCCGCATCCGGCCCCGGCATCGCCTTGACGAGATTGCGGATATCGGAAAAGGGCATCGCGGTTTCGGCAAGGGACATCGGCTCAAGGCTCCGCAGGAATGACAGGACATGATTGAGTTCTACTGCAGCCGATCTATAACGGTGGGCAAGCAAAAGACAAGCCGAGGGCGGTATGGATGGCCTCTGAAAACGACACCAATGCACAAAACGGTGCTGCCAGCGGCCAAATCCCTTCAACCAAAGGCGAATTCGCACTGAAATTGCTGGCGGATGCCGCAAGCTGCATCCGGTTTTTCTCCCGTATCCCGGTCTCCCAGGTCAACCGGCTGGATGAGCCTGCAGCCTTGCCGGATTTCACCACTCAGGCGCGTGCGGCCCCTCTGGCGGGGGCATTTGTTGCCCTTCCCGCAGCAGCCCTCGGGCTTGCTCTCGGCTACACAGCTTTCCCACCGCTGGGCATAGCCCTTCTGGTGGTTGCCCTCTTGGCAATCGTCACAGGCGCGTTGCATGAAGATGGGCTGGCGGATATTGCCGACGGCTTCTTCGGCGGCCACACACCGGAACGGCGGCTGGACATCATGAAGGACAGCCGCATCGGCGCCTTCGGCACGATCGCCCTTGTGCTCGCGCTTGGCCTGAAAGCGGTTCTGATTGCCGAGCTGATCATTCGTTTTGGACCAGCTGTGGCCATGGTGACACTTCTCGGGCTGGAGGCTTTTTCGCGTGCGCTGATCGTTTGGCAGTGGAACCAGTTACCCCCTGCCCGCCCGACCGGGCTTGCCGCCCGCTTTGGCACACCGAACAGGACATCCGTGCTGATCGCCTTCGCACTCGCTGTCCTTTGCATGCTCCCTGCCCTGATCAAGCTGCCGCCACTTGCCCTGATCACAGGCTGCGGATTTGGCATTTTGTCGGCGCAGGGCATTGCGCAACTCGCAAGAGCGAAAATAGGTGGAGCGACGGGAGATGTTCTTGGTGCCATTCAGCAGATCGGCGTTTTGGCCTGCCTTTTCGGGATGTTGATTCTTCCTCTTGCGTGACCAGCTGAGCCGAACGCGTGTTCCCCGCAGAAATTAACGCTCTTTAACAATCACGTTGCGCCGCACCTAAAAACTTGCCACTGATGACCCTGCTTTCAATCGACAGGACTTCCGCTGGTGTCACGCAAATCGCTTCGTCCCATTTCAATCTCATGCCTTGTTATGGCCTTTTGCGTCTTTTTGGCCGCCTGCGGAAGCCGACCCGTTACCGGTGCCCTTGAGGTCAACTCTGACCCTGCAGCAGGCACAAAAACCCATGACATCCTGATTGCAACGACTCGCGAGCGAGACGAAACCCCCGGCACCCTGTTTAACGGCGAACGACGCGGCAATGGTGCCGACTACGCCGAA
Organism: Roseibium sediminis; assembly: GCF_008711325.1. Taxonomy (GTDB): domain Bacteria; phylum Pseudomonadota; class Alphaproteobacteria; order Rhizobiales; family Stappiaceae; genus Roseibium; species Roseibium sediminis. Next base: position 124,507 of record NZ_VXDB01000012.1, on the reverse strand, counting down.
GCCACAATTTCCGTGCCGCCGACCCACAAGCCCGGCATGATCGAGTGGCCGAAAAAAGCACCGGGCAACCCGGCAACGGACTTTGTTGCCCGCAAGGCCGGATATATCGACGGAGACGAAGCCTTCAAGGCACGCCTGAACGCGCGCCTTGCCGCGATGCCAAAAGGCAAGCGGAAGGTGTTCCTGTTCATCCATGGCTACAACACGCTCTTTGCCGAAGGGCTCTACCGCTTCACCCAGTTTGTCCATGACGCGGAATTTGACGGCGTGCCGGTTCTCTTCACCTGGGCCTCGCGCGGGCAGCTGTCTGATTATGTCTATGACCTCAACAGTGCCTCTGTTGCGCGGGATTCGCTGGAACGCACGGTCCGCATGCTGAACGAAAGCAAGGCGGAAGATATTGTCATTCTGGCTCATTCGATGGGCAACTGGCTGATGATGGAAACCGCTGCGCGCATTCCGGAACGCGAACGTCAGCAGCTGGACGGAAAGGTCTCGCAGGTCATCCTCGCCGCGCCGGATATCGATATCGACGTCTTCAAGTCTCAGCTGCGCCGGATCGGCAAGCCGCAAAAGCCGTATCTCATTGTCCTGTCCAAGGATGACCGTGCCCTGCGAGTGTCACGTGCCATTGCCGGCGGCAAGGAACGTGTCGGCGCCTTTTCCGACGACAAGGAACTGGCGGAACTTGGTGCGATTGTCGTGGACCTGACGGATGTGGAATCGCAGGATGGCGCCAACCACAGCAAGTTCGCCCAGCTCGCGGCCTATTCGCCGGAACTGCGCTCGATCCTGCAGCAGCGCTCTCTGACCCAGCACAACAACGCAGGGGCACTGGCGCAAACCGGCTCTGATCTTGGTTCCTTCATTGGTGGAACGGTTCAAACGGCGGTGACGCTGCCAATCAGGATCGTGACCGCACCCTTGGTGGCTATCGCCGGCCAATAGTCGTCAGTGGCAATTTCAGGCAATGCGGCCTTGGCAAGGCCGCATTGAAGCCCCTATATCGAAGGCATGACGTCGCCCTGCACAAAAGTCTGCCAGATTGACCAGACCACCCGCCTTTGCCGTGGGTGCTTTCGCTCGCTTGAGGAAATTGCGACTTGGGGCTCCATGAGCGAGGCTGACCGTGCCCGCGTCATGGCCGTTCTGGAAGACCGCCGCGCGAGCCTTGGCGGGGAATAAGACAATGAACGGACGCGAGATTGCCCGTATTCTTGTCCTTGCCGTCATCATCGGCGCCTGTGTGGCCGTCGGGCTCTATGCGGTCGCCAACTGGCCGTCCCAACCGGAAGACTTCGACTTCGACGACACCGGCCCGCGCCTTGTTGCCCTGTCCGCCCTCGCCATCGTGTTCCTCGCCAGCCTCGTTTTCGGACAACCAAAGGTGCGGGAGATCCTGAAAGCCACCGTCTTTTGGGGCGGCCTCGGCATTGTTCTTGTGGCCGGATATGCCCATCGCGACGAACTGGTGCAAGGTGGCTACCGGGTTCTGGGCGCGCTCGCGCCGGGCCTTGCCGTCACCCAGAATGACGGCTCCGTTCTCATCGTCCGCGACCAGACAGGTCACTTCGTACTGGATGGCACCGCAAATGGCGCCAAGGTCAGCTTCCTGCTGGACACGGGCGCCAGCGCTGTTGTCCTGACCCATGAGGATGCGATTGCAGCGGGCTTCAAGGACCGGGACCTTAGCTTCACCGTTCCCGTTTCCACCGCTAATGGCCGCGCCCTCGTTGCGCCTGCCAAGATCGACGAAATCCGCATCGGTGACGCCACCTTCCGCGATATCCGTGCCTTCATCGCCCGCGACGGCGCACTGGAAAACAGCCTCTTCGGCATGACCGCCCTCGACCGCCTGCAACGCTGGCACATCGAAGGCGACAAGCTTGTCATGGTGCCTTGAGGGCAAACCTCGGGCAACACTCCAAACTCACGACCAACCCAGCAGGTCGTCCCATGGCTTGACCATGGGACCCATTCCGTTTCCTCTCCACAGCCACCGTTCATTGTAACATCACGGGATGGAGCACCTCTCGATCCTGTTGAGGGCAGACTCCATCAAGTCCGGTGATGTCCATCTGAGATTTGCGGTAAACTGGACGAATAGACTCTCAGCTCGCAGAGCCTCGAACCGTTTCATCGCCCCACCTCATTCTCCGCTCGTCATCCCCGCCACCGAGCGGGGATCCACTATACCCATCAACCTGCGCGGACCATTGAAACAAGCTTAAGCCGCACCGCAGGCACCTTTTCCCTCACAACGCCTTCGGGTTTCAATGGATCCCCGATCAAGCCGGGGATGACCACCTTGCGCACGGCCCACGCCGCAGCCATGCCATGACTTGATCATGGCATCCATTCCGTTCTCTATCCGCAGATTGAGCGGACGGTCACATCACGGGGTGGATCACCGGATCAAGTCCGGTGATGACCATCTGAGGTTTGCGGCAAACTGGCCGAATAGACTCTCAGCCCGCAGAGCCTCGAACCGTTTATGGTCGCCAGCTCCCCTACCCCAACATCCCGAACAAAAACCGAGCGGCCACGATCAGCAGGAACACGCCGAAGAAGATCTCCATCTTTCGGCGGGGCAAGGAGTGGGCGAGTTTGACGCCGTAGGGGGCGGCGAAGGTGGTGACGGGGATGATCAGGAGAACGCCGAGAAGGTTGACATAGCCCGCGGAGAACGGCGGCAAGAAGTCTGCGCCCCACCCGGCCCAGATGAGGCCGATGGTGCCGGGAATGGAGATCATCAGCCCCGTGCCGGAGGAGGTTGCAACGGCCTGATGGATCGGGCGGCCATAGAGTGTCATGAAGGTGTTGTTCATCACCCCGCCGCCAATGCCCATCAGCGTTGAGAAAAAGCCGATCAGGAAACCGCAGAAGCTGCGGATCGGGTCGCCCGGAATATCGCTGCCAAGCCGCCAATGCGGCTGGTCGAGCAACATGCGCAGGCCGAGAACCAGCGCGATAACACCAAAGATACCCTTCAACTCCGCCCCGGAAACATAAGCCGCCACGAGCGAAGCTGCCAGAACGCCAAGCGGCAGCGGGATCAGCCAGCTTTTCAGCAAGGACAAATCCGCCGCCCCGCGCTTCTTGTGCGCCAGAAACGATCGGGTGGATGTCGGCACGATGATGGCCAGAGAGGTTGCGACGGAAATGTGCATCCGCACACTCTCATCCACCTCCAGAAAGGTGAGGAACTGGTAGAGCACCGGCACCAGAACCGCGCCGCCACCAATACCGAACAGACCGGCAAGAAATCCGGCCACCAGACCGGCAGCCAGAAGCGCTGCGCCCAGCCACAGGGCATCAAGGGAAAAAATGGCGGTTTCCATGCGGGGGTATTCCGGGGCGGGGTTGCACGTTTAGCACATCAGGCCGCGTCGTCGGCCCTGCTGTCACCGGAAAACCTAGCATCATCCCAATCGTCCCGCACCCTGTTTGGTGCCGATACCGCCTCAAGCGCCTTTTGCACGACCTCGACCCCCGCCTCCGGCTTGATTGCCTCAACAGTCAGGATGCGCCGCCACGCCTTTGCCCCGGGCCGTCCATGGAAAAGGCCCAGCATATGCCGCGTCATGTGCGGCAGACGCACACCGCGCGCCAGACCGTCCTCGATATAGGGGATGAATTTTTCGACCGCCTGCCAGGGAGACACGTCTTCCACGTCCTCGCCATAAAGCCGCCGGTCCACCTCGCCCATCAGGCCGGGATTGTGATAGGCCGCGCGGCCCAGCATCACGCCGTCCAGCGTGTCCAGAAACGGTTCGGCCTGATCAAGGTCAGCCAACCCGCCATTGAGGCCAATAAATTTCTCGGGAAACCGCGCTTTCAGCCGCAGGACCCGATCATAATCGAGAGGCGGAACATCGCGGTTTTCCTTTGGGCTAAGACCTTTCAGCCATGCCTTACGGGCATGCACCCACAGCGCATCGCTGCCGGCAGCAAACACCTTGTCCGCCACCGCATCCAGCGCCTCTTCCGGGTCCTGATCATCCACGCCAATGCGGCATTTGACCGTGACGGGTATGGAAACGGCCGCCTTCATCGCGGCAACACATTCAGCAACAAGATCCGGCTCGCGCATCAGGCACGCGCCAAAGCTGCCCGACTGAACGCGGTCCGACGGGCAGCCCACATTGATGTTGACCTCGTCATAACCCCAGTCCTCAACGATCTTTGCCGAAGTCGCCATATCCGCAGGGTCAGACCCGCCAAGCTGGCAGGCAATCGGATGCTCCAGATCGGAAAATCCGAGCAGCTTTTCCCGGTCGCCATGGATCACCGCACCCGTCGTCACCATCTCGGTATAAAGCAGCGCACGCGACGACAACTGCCGGTGAAATGAGCGGCAGTTTCGATCCGTCCACTCCATCATCGGTGCAACCGCAAAGCGCGGTTGATGGTCGGAATAAAGGCGAGACATCTTGGTCATGCCCGCCTCATATCACTCTCGGCGCTATGAGGCAAAGCAGGTGTTTTTGTCGAGTGCTCTTCGCGAAGCCCTCAGGCCGATGTCATGGCGCTTTCGAGATCGGCTATCAGGTCGTCAACATGCTCGATCCCCACGGAGAGGCGCAGGAGATTGTCGGTGACGCCAAGCATCTGGCGGCGTTCGGGCGGCAGGATGGCGTGGGTCATGCTGGCCGGGTGCTGCACAAGACTTTCCACCCCGCCAAGGCTGACGGCAAAGGCAAAGAGGCGCAGGGACTGAGCGATCTTTTCCGCCCGCGCCTGTCCGCCCGTGACTTCCATGGAAATCATCGCGCCAAAGCCCTTCATCTGGCGTTTGGCGACTTCATGCCCGGGATGAGAGGAAAGGCCCGGATAGATCAGTTTGGTGATGCCGAGACGCTCGGCGTTTTCATCGAGATAGGCGGCAATCCTTTCGGCATTCTGATTATGCCGTTCCATGCGAATGGCGAGGGTTTTCAGCGACCGCAGCAGCGTTGAACAGGCAATAGGGTCCATGACCGCGCCGGTGGCATTTTGCAGAAAGCGGATCTTCTTGACGATCTCTGGATCGCAATTCGGCGACACGGCCACAACACCGGCAATCAGGTCCGAATGTCCGTTCAGGAACTTGGTGGCCGAGTGCATGACAATGTCGACGCCCTGCTCCAGCGGGCGCTGGCAATAAGGCGAGCAGAAGGTGTTGTCGCAGACACTCAGCGCACCGACGCGCTTTGCCTCGTCCACCACGAAGGCGATATCGACAATCTCCAGCAGCGGATTGGACGGCGTTTCGAACCAGAGCATGGCCGTGTCCGGGCGAATGGCCGCCCTCACCGCCTCCTTGTCGGAGAAATTCACGAAGGTGACATCCAGCCCGGCAGACTTGCTGCGAACCATCTCCAGAAGGCGGTAAATGCCACCATAGACATCGTGATGCGCCACCACATGGGCGCCCGACTCCAGCAGCTCCAGAATGGTGGAAGCAGCGGAAAGACCGGACGGACAGGCAATCGCGGTTTCTGCCCCCTCAAGATCGGCAAGGCAGGCTTCCAGCACCAGACGGGTCGGATTACCCGAGCGCGAATACATGAAACCGCGATTGTTGCCGATGCCATCCTGCACGAATGTGCTGGATGTATAGATCGGCGTCACCACGGCACCGGTTTGCGGGTCCGGCTCCTGTCCGGCATGGATGGCACGGGTTTCAAAGGCGTCCTGATTGCTGGTGCGGCGTGTCAATTGATTTGGTCCCAAGCTGAGGAAAATACGGTCAAAATTGCTTAGACCACAATTTCGAAAAGCGAACAATCAGCCGATGGAATGGGCACGAGTCAAAGAAAAAGGCGGCCACATTGCTGTGACCGCCCCGCTCCCTGTCATGAACTGCAAACTTATGCAGCCCGGACCTCTGTGAGGAACTTGTTGACCATGCTGTTCAGCAGCTGAACCTTTTCCGACATGTCGGAAGCGGACATGAGCATGGTGCGAGCGGCATCGCCGGTCTGTTCGGCCCCGCCGTTCAGCTCCGTCACGCTCTGGCTGACCAGATCCGTGCCTGTTGCCGCATGGCTGATGCTCTTGGCGATCTCGTGGGTTGCCGCGTTCTGCTCTTCCACCGCGCCAGCAATGGCGGTTGCGATCTCGGCGACGATCTCGATCTCGCGGGCAATCTCCTCGATGGAGGCCATGGTCGAGCTGGTTTCGTGCTGAACCGCGTTGATCTGCGCGGCGATGTCTTCGGTTGCCTTTGCAGTCTGGTTGGCAAGGCTCTTCACCTCGCTGGCAACAACCGCAAAGCCCTTGCCTGCCTCTCCGGCGCGCGCCGCCTCAATCGTGGCGTTGAGAGCCAAAAGATTGGTCTGCTCGGCAATGCCGGTGATCAGGTTCAGAACTTCGCCGATATCGGAGACCTTGCGGGTCAGCGCCTGCATGTGCTCCCGGCTCAGCTTGGTCACTTCGAACGCATGTGCGGTCTTGTTGTTCTGCTCGTTCACCTGACCACTGATTTCCTGGATGGACGCACCCAGTTCCTCGGCTGCCGACGCAACGGTCTGAACATTGCCCGATGCCTGTTCAGCAGAAGAGCTCGCCCCGCTCGCCAGAGCCTTCGAATGCTCGGCTGTTTCGGTCAGGGTACCTGCAGTCGAATGCATGGATTGGGCTGCTTCCGACACCTGTGTGACGATGGATCCAACGCTCTGCTCGAACTCTTGAGCAAGCCGGGCCATGGCCGCGCGCTTTTCTTCCTGCGAGCGCTCTTCCGCAATCCGGCTGGTTTCCTGCAGGTCCGCAACTTCCATCGCATTCTTGCGGAACACCTCAACCGAGCGGATCATTTCGCCAATTTCATCAGAGCGGTTGTGGCCAGAAAGTTCGACATCCAGCTCGCCATTGGACAATCGACTCATGGCGCTTTGAAGTTCCTTGAGCGGACGGGTGACCTGCTGGCGCACAAAGAACAAGGTGCCCGCACCGAGAACCACGGAGACGCCCAGCAACAGCCAGATCAGGTTGTTGGACAGCTTGATCTCCGAAACCAGACCGGTCAAAGCCGCCTGTTCCCTATCGATGGCGAACTGGGCCATCTCGTCCAAGCGATCTTCCAGAGGCTCGAACACCTCATGCTCCATCCTGTCGATCGCAGCCAGTGCCTTGATCTTGCTGGCCGGATCATAGGTATTGAAGACCTTGGGTCCGCTTGTGCGAATTTCGTTGAACGCCGCCTCGATCCCGTCGAGCTTGTGGGTTTCGTCGGCTTTCGCTTCCAGCGGTCGAATGAGTTTCAGGAAATGCTCAAACGTTTCCGCATCGCGCATAAATGCATCGGCGGCCTTTGGATCACCCCGAAGATAGGCGTTAAGTGAGGAAACCATGTCCCCTGCCTCGTCCACCATCTCCAGATAATACTGCACGCCCGGCAAGTCGTCCGTCAGCACCTCTTCGAGGGTCTGAGAGTTTGCGGCATCGGCGATTTCGGCATTTTTCATGTCATCAAGGGCTGTTTCGATCTTACGCCCCATTTCAGCCAATCGCTTGACTTCAGCTGCTGCCTGAGCCTCGGCTTCGGGACTATAGGCTTCGAACACTTCGCTGCGTACGGTCGACTGGTAAAGCTCAAACTGAGAAGCCACCTCCTGAATAAAAGGATCATCCTTCTCGAAAAGCGCACTCAGCTTGCCAAAATACTCGGTGAACTGCCCGTAATTGCGATCAAACCCCTTGCGTTCATCACCTTCTCCGTTGACGTATTCCAGAACGTTGGAGTTGATGTCTCCCAATTCTTCGATCAAGGTCAGGGTCAAGGTAGCTTTTGGAACCTCATAATCCTTGACCAAGAGTGCCTGTTCGCTGACCCCGTCACCTATATACTCAACCCCCGACGAAACGGCTCCGATCATTGCAACCAGACCGACAACCGGTAGAGCCAATTTCTTGCCAACCGACAATTTCATCTGAAACACCCCGAATAACTTTGTTTCACTTTCAACGCCAACGGGCAACGCCACTCACCCAAGTCCTTGGAAGTGGTTTGAACCTCCAATATGAATAAAATTCTAATCATCTCAGTGTTAAAACATGAGATAAAAGCGCAAGTTTAAATAATTTCTCGAAATAGAGATGCGAATATTGGCATCAGTACAATCTACATCAAAGACAGAAAGCCAAATCGCCAAAAACAACCAAGAATTGTCCAGATAATTACATCAATCTGCACCTTGGTAATTTGAGCACTGCAAGTTCTTGAAACTGACGTCGCGGCTTCTGAGAGGCATCAGACCAGCGACCTGAGAATTACAACACGTCACAATACAACCTTTACGAGCATTCTGCGCATACATTGCCAGACAGGCTTGAAGCGGCCGGCACAACCGGTTCATGAAGGCGAGGATTGCAAGGTTACAAACTGCGACTTGCGAGGGGCTTTTTGTGCCTCAAAAAATATTTTCCGTCACAGGCGCCAAACACCTGGGAAAGACGTTGGCGCTTCAAATCTCCGCGCACTTTGCGGAATTCAGGCATCTTCGTTGGCGAAGATTCGTGGCAAGGTGCGCAACGCCGATCGCTCGCGGAAGCGCATTGGGACGAGGCATGAATAAAGGGGCCCTCAATGGAGCCCCTTGTTTCGTGATCAAACGCTCGTGTCAGCGTGTTTTGGCTATGCAGGTCGGCGGCGGCACATTGGCATTTGCGCCATTGAGATGACGAGCCTGGGAAACTGCGCGGCAAATGATACGGCGGCGGCGCTCGCGGCGGGTTTCCAGCTTTCGGACATCCTTGCTTTTGTCAGCGCTGATAAAGAACAGGCTCTTGATCAGGTCTACGAACCTGGCGCGAAAATAACGCAAGTCGACATGCTGAATGTCCTGTCCAGAGCCCGAGCGGGCCAGCTTGACCAGCGTATCTCGCGTTCCCGTGGACAGGTTGTCCTTGATCCGTTCAATCTGATCGACACCGGACTGAAGTGTAGCCCGGTTGATGTCCTGTATTTTTGTCTGAATCTTCTGAACCGGGTTGTTCTGGGGGAAAAGTCCCCAAAGTCCGACTGGTTCGCTCAATTTGCCCGCTGTTTTTGAAATAAGCATCGGGCCGAAAGGTGTCTCTTGCGACATAGTGGCCTCTGTATTTTCGTTGGATGGGAGAATTGCCTCCGGCACGCAATCAACTACTTCTCCAGGTACGCAAAAAACTTCTTCAATGCTGACGAACTCGGCATCCAGCCTCTCATTAAGGCCAAGCGCCCAAAGTGCATTGACGAATATGCCCAGACTGACGGACGGATCGCCGCGCTCCAGCCGGGTTATTGTCGAGGGGGATACGAACAGACAGGTTGAGAAATCGCTTTCGGTCAGTCCAAAACGGATCCGAGCCTCAGCGATCTCGCGTCCCCAGACCGCAAGCATTTCATGTATATTTTCTGGAGCACTATCAGACGCATGGACAGATCTAGCCATGAGTATTTCCGAAGACAGGGTTGCACAGTTTTTTTGTTTAGGGCCAAACCGTAGCAGCAACCCGGCGACTCTTCGAAACGGCGAATCAGAGTTATAAACATTTGACTCAAGATCGCAGTATTCTGCCGATTATTGTTTATTCCCGAACGAAGACTCAGCCTTGTCAAAATAACGACGCGCCTGAACCGCTTCCTCTCCACCCAATCTCTCAAGCTTCTCAAGGGCCTTTTCGGCAAGCTCGCGATCACGCCCCAGAACCCCGGCCTGAAGTACTCGCCGCAACACATCCGGCGAATTTGGCTGCAACTCCAGAAGACGGCGAGCAGGCTGCAACATCTCCTCATAGCGCCCTGTCACCTGATAAGCGGTCAGCAGCGACAGGCGGGAGTTTGAAGAATTGGGAACCTGGGTCAGCGCCGCAAGATGAAGCCTGATGGCCTCTTCTACATGGTTCTGTTGGCCAAGCGCGTCCCCCGCCTCTTGCAGGAGACCGTAATTTGCAGCGTCCATACAAGTTTCTGCAAGGTGCCCGGCCCCCTTGTCGGACAGTCTGGATCGCTTGGCCTTGACCGCTTCCAGTTCAAGCTTGCATTCGCTGAGCCCCTGTCCCAGCCGATCGAAGGTCGAGCGCGCATCGGGAGCTCCCTGCAGGCGGATGAGGTCGGCTACATCATCGAGTGGAATGGCTTCATGCCGTCCCTGCCCGCCGCCGGTCGCAATGCCGACAAGTGCGCCCGTCTCGTCCACCAACGCGCCGCCGCTGACACCGGGCTGCATATGGGCAGAAACATGCAGTCGGCCCAGATCAGCGCCGCGTGCTGGCGGGGCAATCAGCTTTCCGGGAGGAAAGACCCGCACCTTTTTTTGCGCGATATCGCCGCCAACCGTATAGAAAGTCCGATTGAGGCTGGCCGGTTCCCGCACCTTCAGGATCAACCCGTCCTTGGGCAGACCTTCGACACGGATCAACGCGAGATCGCCGGGATAGGCCGACGGCAGCACTTCTCCGGTTAATGTGCCGTTCGGGATATAGACGGTCGCGGTTTTCTCGCCTGCTGTGATATGCCGGTTGGTCACCAGCAAAGTCTCGCCAATCCGCACGCTGCTACCCAACGGATCAAACGAGGAGATGGGAAACACCGCCTGACGGGTTTGGCAGACAGCGGCACTGTAGGGGCAATCGGCCGTATCGAGAGAAGACCGCTGGCGAGGCTGAACTGCGGCGTTCTCACCGGCAAAGCTCAGCTGAACAATGCTCTCGCGATTGTTGCGCCATAAGACGACCTCCGCGGTCTCGCCCGGTTGCACAACGGCGAGCGCGGAGAGAACATCCCTCGGGCTTTGAACAGATCGTCCCCGCACCTTCAGCACTAGATCGCCGATCTGCACTCCCGCGGCCTGAGCAGGCCCGCCGTCCTCCAGCCCGATGACAAGAACACCGGCGCGGTCCACCAGCGTGGACCTTGGCGGCGTATCCAGCCCCCACCCGGCAGACACGAAGGTCACGTCGCCAGACCGCGCAAGGCTGTCCGCAACGCGGATCAAAAGCTCGGATGAAACCGCAAAGTTCACGCCGATATTCATGCCCTCGCGCGAGGAAAAGATCGCCGACACCATGCCAACGAGGCGCCCTTCGTCATCCACCAGCGCTCCACCGGAACTTCCCGGATTGGCAGCCGCATCTGTCTGAACGAAATCCTCAACCGCGTTGAACCCGGCATCGCTGACTTGGGTCCGCGAAATGACGCCGCATGTCACCGACAGGTCGAGCCCATAAGCGTTGGCGATGAAGCAGGCGCGGCTGGCGATCTTCGGCGCAGGTCCCGGCCGTAGCAGCGGCAGCTCCGGCTCGATATCCAGAAGCGCCACATCACTCGCCTCGTCAAAACCGAGAACCTGTGCCGGAACAATCCGGCCGTCATGAAGGCGCACATCCACCCGTTCGGCAGGTTTGATCACGTGATAGGCTGTTGCGATACGTCCGCCTTTGGCAATGGCAATGCCCGACCCTTCCGGCGCACTGCCACGTATTGCCCCCGATCCGCCTTGTGGCTTGTCTGGCCAGACCGGCAGAACGGAGACCACGGAGTGTAACGTGCTGTCCGGAATGGCCCATGCTGATTGTGGAATGACGGCAAGACCCGTGCCGGTTCCCAGCAGGCCCAGAAAGGCAGACATCACGCGTATCGGTATCCGGGACATGAGACCCCTTCTTGAGGTGTGAGCCAGGTTTGATCGGCAAATCATACAACATTCGGAACCGAAGCGCATGCAGGCTGGCTGCAGCCACAGCCCATTGACTTAGCGGCACTTTTCCACATCGGGCCTGCTCCATTAATAATCTCTATCGACAGGCCCCGCTGCCCCTTGTCGCTGCTCTTCATATGCGCTACCCCCGCCCCTGTCAGAGCCTTGGGCCTGGGAACACGAGCATTTGCACCCACCTCCTCCCGCGGATGCAAAAGAGCCGTTCCTGTTCGCTCAGGTTCCCGTTTTTACCAGTTTTAGGAGAGTTTCATGCTCGGCAAGAATGTACCGCTCGTCACCTTCCGCACCCGCGTTCGCGACGAATCCATCGAAGGCCCGAACCCGTTCCGTTGGGAAGACAAGACCAGCGACGACTACTTCAAGGGCAAGCGCGTTGTGCTGTTCTCCCTGCCGGGTGCATTCACCCCGACCTGCTCCACATTCCAGCTGCCGGACTTCGAAAAGCTCTACGAAGAGTTCAAGGCTGAAGGCGTTGACGAGATCTACTGCATCTCCGTCAACGATGCCTTCGTCATGAACGCATGGGCAAAGGCCCAGAACGTCAACAACGTAAAGGTCATTCCGGACGGCTCCGGCGAATTCACCCGCAAGATGGGCATGCTCGTTGCAAAAGACAATCTCGGCTTTGGCATGCGCTCCTGGCGATATGGCGCCGTGATCAACGACAGTGTTGTCGAGCTGTGGTTCGAAGAAGAAGGTTTCTCCGACAACTGCGAGACCGATCCTTATGGCAAGTCCTCGCCGCAGAACATCCTCGACACCCTGCGCGCGGAAAAGGCAAAGGCTGCCTGATCTGTTTTCAAGATCTGCAAGAATGGAAAAGCCCCGGAGTGTTGCTCCGGGGCTTTTCTGTAGCCACTCACCAGTATTTCCGGATCAGGAAATGAGATAGGCGCAGATGGCAAGGAAGATCGCCAGACCGAAGCAGACATTCGGCACATCGATGAGATTGAGAGGCAATTTGGGAGTACGGCGGGTTTTCATGAAGCTGGTCTAGCGAACTTCCCGCGCCCTCAAAACCCGCCTGAAAATGTTACCCTCAGAACTCCCGAATTGCGGATGACGCTTCTCTAAATCCGATCCAAGCCTTTGATTAAACTTTTAAGTGCACACGCCGAACGCTGCCCGCAAGCATTCATGACGGACGCTCTTCTTCCAGTTTGACGTCGTCCGAACGAAGCTCCAGCCACATGGCATTCAGGATCGCCAGACAGCAGGCCAGCGGCATTCCGAGCATCCAGGCAAAGTACCACATTGTTCTGTCTCCTCAGTAGGCCGTGTGATTGTTGTCTTCGATCGTCCGCTCATCCACCTTGCCCCACAGCACACGGTAGACCCATGCGGTGTAAATCAGAACAATCGGCAGGAAGATGATGGTTGCAACCAGCATGTTGAACAGGGTCGCATGGCTGGAAGACGCATCCCACACCGTCAATGAGGCGGAAGGCTGGATGGAACTCGGCAGCAGGAACGGAAACATGGCAACGCCGACCGTCGAGATGATGCCGAAGACCGACAGTTTCGAGCAGAGGAAGGTGAGCCCCTCAAACCGCGTTTGCAGGCCAACCAGCGCGCCGAACGCGCCCAGAAACCCGAGCGCAGGAGCAAGCCAGAAAATAGCATGCGCCTCGAAATTTCGCATCCAGGCGTCCGGAGCAACGATAACTTCTTTCCAGAGCGGATTGGCGGGCATGCCCGGATCAATATCGGATGTGATCTGATAGCCGGAGACATAACCGCTCGAGACCAGTCCCCCGCCAACGGCAAACAGCACAAGCACGAAAACGGCTGCAAAGCTGCCCGCACGTTGCCCACGCTCGGCGACCACACCATCGGCGCGAAGCCCGAGCCATGCCCCGCCATGCATCACCAGCATCGACAGCGACAACAGCCCGCACAGCAAGGAAAACGGGGAGAACAGGCCAAGGAAAGACCCCTCGTATGTCATACGAAGGTCCGCATCCAGCCGAAAGGGTACTCCCATGAGCACGTTGCCAACAGCAACCCCGAAGACCAGCGCCGGAACACTGGACCCGACGAAAAGAGCCCAGTCCCAGCCGTTACGCCAGCTCGGATCGGGCCTCTTGGAACGATATTTGAAGGCAACCGGGCGCAGGATCATTGCAGCCAACACGATGAACATCGCCAGATAAAAGCCGGAGAAGCTGATCGCATAAAGCGGCGGCCAAGCTGCAAAGATCGCCCCGCCACCCAGAATGAACCAGACCTGATTTCCTTCCCAGGTCGCCCCGATGGTGTTGATCGCAACCCGACGCTCTGTGTCGGTCTCCCCGACGAAGGGCAACAGTGTTCCCACCCCCATGTCGAAACCGTCGGTAACGGCAAACCCGATCAGAAGAACGCCAAGCAGCAGCCACCAGATCATTTTCAACGTCGAATAATCAATCAGTTCGTGAAGGATCATGGCACTTACTCCGCAGCAATCGGATACGCCCGCGAAACGGGCATGGCATGTGGGCTGTCCGGTTGTTGGCCGTCCTCAGGCCCCTTGCGGATGGCACGGAGCATCAAGGTCACCTCGATCACCAGCAGGACAGTGTAGAGCGCCACGAATGCGGCCAGCGTGATCAGGACTTCAATCACGCTGAGACTGGAAACTGCTGCAGACGTTGGCAGCATCCCTTCGATGATCCAGGGCTGGCGTCCGTATTCGGCAACGAACCACCCCATCTCGCAGGCAATCCATGGCAAGGGGATGGCCCAGACGGCCACATGAAGAACCCAACGGCGCTTTTCGCGCAGATAATCCAGCTTGCCCGCCGAAGAATAGTAGAAGAATACGGCGGTCAGCAGGATGAAGAAGAAGCCGCAAGCCACCATGATGCGGAAAGCATAGAACATCGGCCAGACATTGGGTACAGCCGACCACGCAGCCGCGTCGATCTGCTCGTTGGTCGCCGTCAGCGGATTATCGGTGAAGGGCAGCAGCAGATAGGCATAGCCAAGCGTATGCTGGTTCTGAGCGAAAGTCTCGCGGACATTCGGGTCGACATCCTTCGGATTGGCGCGAATTTTCTGAAGCGCGTCCCAGGCAATGGCGCCCTGCCGGATACGATCCTTGGACGCTTCCACCAGCTCCTTGATACCCGGAATTTCCGTTGTCAGAGAGCGCGTTGCGATCAGCCCCATGACATAGGGAACCTCGATGGCAAAGAGGTTTTCCCGACGCTCCATGTCGGGCACGGCGATGACATTGAAGGCAGCAGGCGCCGGTTCCGTTTCCCACATCGCCTCAATGGTCGCCAACTTCATCTGTTGGTTTAAGTTTGCCTCGTAACCGCTCTCGTCACCAAGAACAACAACCGACAATGCAGATGCAAATCCGAAGGCGGACGCAACGGCAATCGAGCGTTTGGCGATGGCAATATGCCGGTTCTTGAGGAGATACCAGCAGGAGATGCCAAGGACGAACAGGGCAGCCGTCACATAACCCGCAGAGACCGTGTGAACGAATTTTGCCTGCGCTACCGGATTGAACAGAACATCATAGAAGCTGGTCACTTCCATACGCATGGTATCGGGATTGAACATTGCCCCGATCGGATGCTGCATCCAGCCGTTCGCAATCAGGATCCACAGTGCCGAGAAGTTCGTGCCGATTGCCACAGCCCAGGTCGCAGCAAGGTGCTGGCGCTTGGTCAGCTTGTCCCAACCGAAGAAGAAGAGCCCGACAAAGGTGGCTTCCATGAAGAAGGCCGTGAGACCCTCGATGGCCAGCGGCGCGCCGAACACATCTCCCACATACTGGCTGAAATAGGCCCAGTTCATGCCGAACTGGAACTCCATGGTGAGCCCGGTGGCAACGCCCAGCACAAAGTTGATGCCGAACAGCGTGCCCCAGAACTTAACCATCCGCTTCCACACTTCCCGGCCGGTCATCACATAGACCGTTTCCATGGTTGCAAGCAGGATCGACAGACCGATTGTCAGTGGCACAAAAAGAAAGTGGTAAAGCGCGGTCATGGCAAATTGCAGCCGCGACAGGTCAACGACGGAGAGCTCCATCACTCGTCCTCTTGTTGGACAGGCGCGCCTTGCCCCTCACGAAGCGCTAACCTGCTTTGCACCGAGGAGTGCACGGTGATAATGCACTATTCAAAATTGCAGTTTCAACCATATCAGCAGCCAAAGGCAAAAGCCCATAGCTTTAATGCCGCAGCGACAAATCATACATCTGGAAGCGGAAGTCTCAGTCAACCAGACCGTTGTCGGTCAATCTCAGGACCCGGTCCGCCTTGTCAATTTCCTGCTGTTTGTGCGCAATCATCAGGACCGCAGCTTCGCCGCGGAAGGACAGGAAACGCGCCAGCACATCTTCCGCCGTTGCCTCGTCGAGGCCTTCCGTCATCTCGTCCAGAATCCAGAAAGCAGGAGATGTCAGATAGGCGCGGGCAAGCCCGAGGCGGCGCTGCTCGCCCCCGGAAAGACCAAAACCGCCCTCCCCGAGGATGGCTGCAAGACCCGCCGCATCGGCGCGGATGCGGTCTCCAAGCGCTGCGGCATCAAGGGCTGCCCAAAGGTCCGCATCGCTCGCCTGAGGATTTGCGATCCTCAGATTATCCGCTATCGAACCATGGAAGAGATAGGGGCGCTGGCTGAGGACCGTGACCGAGCGCCGAAGGTCCGCCTCATGCCAATCGGAAAGCGGTTGTCCCAACAACCGGACCGTTCCGCTCTCCGGCTGTATCAACGCGCTGGCAAGCGCCGATACCGTGCTCTTGCCGCAGCCGCTGCGACCGGTCAAAGCGACGATTTCCCCCTTGCCGACGGCAAAGCTCAACTCGCGAACCACCGGTTCTCTTGCGCCCCGATAGCGAAATGAGACAGCTTCAAACTCCAGCGTTAACGCTGCATCCCTGCCCTCACCGCTCGAGGCGCTGCCACTATCAACGGCCACCTGAGGAAAGGACCTGTCGAACAGATCTGCTTCTTCCACATTCGGCAAAATACGGCGGGCGGCCAGTTTTGTGCGCGCCAGCGCCAATGCGCCCGGCACACCGCTGACAAAAACCTCCGGCAAGGCCAAGCTGAAGAGCAGCAGGGCGACTGCAACAGCCACGTCCAGTTTGGCACCCAGAACCGCCTCACCCAAAATGACCAGCAGGGCGGCAAACAGGATCTGTCCCGCCAAAAACGAATAGGATGCAAGCTGGGCCGAGCGCTGACCATCTTGAACATCCGCTTCGTTCAAGCGCTCGGCAGCGCCCTCAACCTTCGCTGCTGCGTCGTCCAGCCCGCCATAGATCGCCAGATCACGGCGGCCGGCGACAAGATCCACTGACCGCACCCGCACCGCATCCAGCGCAGCTTCCTGTCTGCGCGCTGCCTGACGGTCGGCATGCCCTCCCGCCAGACGGAAGAGCGAAGCCATGACACCGGCAAAGATCGCAAGCGGAAGCACGGCCCAGAGAGCAGTGCCCCCGAAGACCAGAGCAGCAAGACAAAACGTCAATAAAGAGAGGCAAATGGGGACTACCAAACGCAGATAGATCGCGTCGAGAGCCGCGATATCCGTCGTCATCCGGTTGAGCAGCAGGGCACTTCGGGTCGCTCTGCCTTCGGACAAGGTCTCTACCGCCGCTCCCTTGAACACCCGCATGCGCAAATTGGCCAGAAAGCGGAACGTCACGTCGTGAGTGAGCAGGCGCTCGCCATACCGCCCCGCAGTGCGGGCAATCGCAAACCCGCGAATGAGGGCACTCGGGACGAAGATATTCAGGAACACGCCAGTCAGGCCTGCAATGGCAGCAGCCGTGATGAACCAGCCTGCCACGCCAAGCAGCGCCAGCCCGGCCAGCAAAGGCACAAGGGCCAGCAGAATTCCGCCGACAAAGCGCCACGGGGCGTGGCGCACCTGCAGGACGAGAATGCGGAGGATCGCTTTCATGCCTGCCCCGCTTTCTTCAGAACCAGATGCTGGTCGGCAAGTTCAATCAGCGCGGGATCGTGGGTCACGATCAGCATCGTCCGACCCGCCTTGAGATGGCGCAATCCGGCGCGCACATCGTTGGCCGTTTCCTCATCCAGCCCCGCCGTCGGCTCGTCGGCGATGAACAGTCCCGCATGGGTCCGCAAGGCAGCCCGGGCAAGCGCAACACGCCGCGCCTCGCCAACAGACAAACCAAAGCCATCATCTCCAAGCTGCGTTTTCAGCCCGTGTGGCAACCGGGCCAGCAAGTTGCCAGCGCCCGCCAGCTCCAGCGCTTTCATCATGGCGCCTTCATCCGCAGACTGATCCGCCATGCGCAGGTTGGCCTGAAGCGACCCGTGAAACAGGCGGGGCGACTGGCCCAACCAAGCCAGCGATTGCCGCCATTTGGCAGCGTCGAGATCACCAAGGTCCATGCCATCAATGTGGATCACACCCTGATCAACCTTGAGAAACCCGAGAAGACAATCCAGCAACGTCGTCTTTCCGGCGCCGCTTTCGCCCGTGATCACGAGGGCTTTCCCGGAAGCGAGCGAAAAGGAAAAATCCTGCAGCACCAGTTTATCATCATGAGAGACATGAAGGTTGCGGACCTCGATTTCCGGAGCCCTGCCGATGGGGAGAGAAAGGCGCGGGTGATCAGAGCCCTTGTCCAGACCCTGATCACCTGCCCCCCCTGCGAGCCCCTCCATCAGGCCGCGCAACTTTTCTGCAGCTGATAGCCCAGCTGCACGATCATGATACGCCGCAGCGTAGGATCGTAAGGGAGCAAAAAACTCCGGCACAAGCAACAGGATAAACAGCCCCGAGAAATAGGAAAGCGGAGCTCCCCAGGTGCCGCTGGACACATCCCCGAGCAGCGAAAAGCCGACATAGACCGCAACAAAGGCAATTCCCAAGGCGCTGAAAAGCTCAAGCACCGTGGACGACAGGAAAGCGATTTTCAGCACCTGCATGGTGCCCACGCGAAAACGGTCCCCCGCTTCCGCCACTTCGCCAACCGTTCTCGGCAAGGCTCCAAAGAGGCGCAGCGTTTCAAGCCCCCTGATCCGGTCGAGAAGCACACTGCCCATCCGCGCAAGTTCCTCCTGCTGGCGAGAGCTGGCGGCCTTAGCCCGAATGCCGATCAATGCCATGAAAACCGGGATGATCGGCCCGCAGACCAAAAGAATGATCGCCGCCAGCCAGCTGAACGGCAGGATCGCCGCCAGGATAACCAGCGGCACGACCTTCACCCGCATCATTTGCGGCTGAAAACGGCTGAGATAAGGACCAAGCGCATCCACATGTTCGGCAAGGTGCACGGAAATCGTGCCGCTATCCGCCATTTTGGCTGCAGGAGAGGCCTTTGCGATCGAGGATAGGAAGCTGCTGCGCAGTCTCAGCTTCGCTTCACGGGCGACGTCATTGGCATATCGTGAAGAAACCCATTGAAGCCAGGCGCGTATATAGGCAAGCAGGCAGAACCCGAGCGCTGCATAAATCAGATAAAATATGGAATTTTTATCGCCCGGGAGATCCGTCAGTTTCGCAGCCAGAAAGACTTCCAACAGCCAGGCCGACACCAGAGCGATGATGGCAGCTTGCGCGATCCAGAGGACATCTGCCGCGCAAAGGATCAAACCGGCACGTTTCAGATTTGCAGCATCATCGCCAGTGAGCGGCCACGCCTTCGACGCGAGATCCGCCTCTGCTCGACCTATCTCTCGGGATATGTCGGGACCACTATCGTCTTGCTGCACGGAACCCACGACCGGTGCGCTCATTCAGGAAACCCTGCCCGATGACGGTTTCAACTGAACCTGTTCGATCATCAGCCCGCTCACCCTCGCCTTACGCAACACCAAAATGGCCGGATCGCGACCGGCCAGATGCGGAACCTACTCAATTCAGGTCGCAATTTCCAGCCTTCTGGATGTCGCATGAACCGGACTTTCTTCACGAATAGCGGATGTATTTCCACCCTCCCCCTCAGTTTTCGGAGGTGTCAAAGCAATTGTGCTGTGATTTATGTGCGCGCATCGAAAGGGCAAGACTTCCTCGTCGGTCATTTCCATATGACACATGCTTTCGAATCATCTGTCCGATGACGGTCCCCGCGGGCCGCTTACACCCCGCACCTGACTGAAACTGGGCCGGATCATCCGGCCCCTTTTTTCTCCCGCGCAAAGACTTGCAGCAACGCCTGCATACAAAAAAGGCGATGCTATCCGCACCGCCTTTCCAGTTTGGTCCATGCCGATCTTTTGCCGGCTTGGTGGGGTCTTTTTACTTCATCGTCGGGATGGAGAATTCCGCACCTTGCCGGATGCCGGACGGCCAGCGGGAGGTGACAGTCTTGGTCCGGGTGTAGAACTTGAACGCATCCGGGCCATGCTGGTTGAGATCACCGAAACCGGACTTCTTCCAGCCGCCGAACGTGTGGTAGGCGAGCGGCACCGGGATCGGGACGTTGATGCCGACCATGCCGATGTTGATCCGGTTGGCAAAATCGCGAGCCGTGTCACCATCACGGGTGAAGATCGCAGTGCCATTGCCGTATTCGTGGTCCATCGCAAGAGCGATAGCTTCCTCGTACGTTTTGGCGCGCACAGTCGACAGAACCGGGCCAAAGATTTCGGTCTTGTAGATGTCCATGTCCTTGGTGACGTGGTCGAACAGGTGCGGACCGACAAAGAAACCGTTCTCATAGCCCTGCATGGAGAAGTTACGGTTGTCGACGACCAGCTTCGCCCCCTGATCAACGCCGGAGTTGATCAGGCGCAGGATGTTTTGCTGCGCGGCCTTGGTCACGACCGGGCCGAAATCGACGTCGTCCCCGGCTGTCCAGGGACCAACCTTGAGAGCTTCAACACGCGGAACCAGCTTTTCGATCAGGCGGTCAGCGGTTTCATCACCAACCGGCACAGCAACGGAAATCGCCATGCAGCGTTCACCTGCTGCGCCATAACCGGCACCAACGAGCGCGTCTGCGGCCTGATCCAGATCCGCATCCGGCATGATGATCATGTGGTTTTTGGCACCACCGAAGCACTGGGCCCGCTTACCGGTTTCGGCAGCACGGTGGTAAATGTAATGGGCGATCGGCGTAGAGCCGACGAAGCCAACAGCCTGAATGATGTCGTCATCAAGGATCGCATCGACGCTTTCCTTGTCGCCATTGACGACGTTCAAAACACCATCCGGCAGACCGGCTTCTTTCAAAAGTTCTGCCAGCATCATCGGAACGGACGGATCGCGTTCGGACGGCTTCAAGATCATTGCGTTACCGGCAACGAGTGCCGGCCCCATCTTCCACAGCGGGATCATGGCCGGGAAGTTGAACGGGGTAATACCGGCAACAACGCCCAGCGGCTGACGCATGGAATACATGTCGATGCCCGGGCCAGCACTGTCGGTGAATTCACCCTTGAGCAGATGCGGCGCGCCGATGCAGAATTCGATCACTTCCAGACCGCGCTGCACGTCTCCCTTGGCGTCGACAAACGTCTTGCCGTGTTCGGAAGACAGCTTTTCGGCCAGCTTGTCCATGTCGCGGTTCAGAAGATCGACAAACTTCATCATCACGCGGGCGCGCTTCTGCGGGTTCTGGGCTGCCCATGCAGGCTGAGCGGCTGCAGCATTTTCAACGGCTGCACGAAGCTCGGCCTTGGTTGCCAGAGCGACCTGAGCCTGAACTTCACCCGTCGCCGGATTGTAGACGTCGGCAAAACGGCCAGACGTGCCTTGGACGTGCTTGCCGCCAATGAAATGACCGATCTTCTGCATGTGCTGA
Organism: Roseibium sediminis; assembly: GCF_008711325.1. Classification (GTDB taxonomy): domain Bacteria; phylum Pseudomonadota; class Alphaproteobacteria; order Rhizobiales; family Stappiaceae; genus Roseibium; species Roseibium sediminis. Next base: position 103,101 of record NZ_VXDB01000012.1, on the reverse strand, counting down.
TCTCCCTGATCCGAAGGCGAACGGGGAAACTCCTCCTCCCGCAGCCAAATATCGGAGTTTGTTTTGCCTTGCATTTTTATCAGTTACAAGACCGTATATTCCGCATCCGTTGTGCGTTTTTTATAGTAAGGATTGCAAGCAGATGAAAACGCGGAGCAAATGTGATGAACTGGGATGATGTCAGGGTTTTCCTGAGTGTTGCGCGGACCGGGCAGATTCTCGCCGCGGCCCGGCGGCTTGGCCTTAATCACGCAACAGTCGCCCGTCGCCTGACCTCTCTGGAGGAAGACCTTTCCGTCAAACTGTTCGAGCGCTCCACCTCCGGCTGCGTTTTGACCGACAAGGGCAGTCGGTTTCTGCCGCGTGCGGAAGCCATTGAGGCGGAAATGCTGGCGGCGGAAGCCGAGATTGCCGATGACGAGGTGAGCATTTCGGGAACAATCCGTATCGGCGCTCCGGACGGCTTCGGCGTTGCCTTTCTTGCCCCGCGCCTTGGTCAGCTGACCAAGAAACATCCGGACCTGACGGTTCAGCTGGTTCCCGTTCCCCGTTCCTTCTCCCTTTCCCGCCGCGAGGCCGATATCGCTATCACCGTGGAGCGTCCCGATCATGGCCGCCTGATTGCCCGCAAGCTGACGGATTACACGCTTGGCCTATACGCGTCGGCGGATTACCTCCACCGCAATGGCGGGCCAAGCAGTCTGAAGGACCTGAAGGACCACACGCTCATCGGTGCCGTAGAAGACCTGATCTACTCGCAAGCCCTCAATTATTCGGCGGACTTTACCAGGGACTGGCCCGCCCGCTTCGAGATTGCTTCGGCGCTCGGTCAGACGGAAGCTGTTCGTGCCGGGGCTGGCATCGGCATTCTCCATGCCTTTATCGCCCGGCCCGATCCGAATTTGATCCGCATCCTGCCTGAAATCGAGGTCAAGCGCGCCTACTGGACCGTATCCCACGAAAGCACCCGTCCCTTGCGCCATGTGACGGCAGCCCTCGATTTCCTCAATGAGCTCATCGCGCGGGAACGGTCGATTTTTAGCTGAGTTCCGAAAGGAGCTCAGTTGAGGTTCGTGGAGGAGATGCGCGAAATCGTGATTACCTCGCTGCCGGGAAGCGCGTAAACTGGGCAAAATTCTGCTTGATACCGCCTGCAGTCATGGAGCTTCGCCAATGTTCTCCCGCCTGATGTTATCCTGTCTCGCCTTTCTTACCTTCGCGATGCCCGCAAGTGCAGAAGATCTTTTGCCGGAAGCGCAGCTCTCCGATAGTGGCCTGCACATTCAGCCCTGGTTCCACGAGGGGTTTCTGGAGCTGGCCGATGATCTTCAGGAAGCACAGGATCAGGGCAAGGACCTGCTCATTCTCATCGAGCAACCCGGTTGCCCCTATTGCCGGGAACTCCACAAGGTGAACCTGCGCCGACCGGACACGGTTGCCTATCTGACCGAGAAGTTTCTGGTGGTTCAGCTGGACATGCGCGGCTCACGGGAAGTGACCGATCTTGACGGCACGGCGATGGAAGAACGCGATCTGGTGCGCAAATGGGGTGTGAACTTCACCCCAACCGCGCTTTTTGTGCCAAAGGAAGCCGCGGGCGAAGACGGCCCCTTGCGCGATCATGTGGCAATGACCATGCCCGGCTATTTCAAGCCTTTCCACTTTGACACGATGCTGGAATTCGTTGCCGAGGACGTCTATGTCGATGGCGATTTCCAGCGCTATATCGATGAACGCGCAGACCGCCTGCGCGCCGAGGGCAAGGATGTCGATGTCTGGTAGGCAGATGCTATAAAAATGGAAAAGCCGGATGCCTTGCGACACCCGACTTCCCTAGTTTACCCATATTCCTGTGTCTACCCAATGGAACTGGGTCACCAGTAGTTGTTGTCGGTGGCAATCATTGCTGTTCGGTCAATGTCCCGGATATCCGTGTTCCAGCGGATGATATCCGCAAGTCGCACATTGTGGACCCAGTTGGCCGTCTGCGGGTCTAGGGACCATTCATAGAAATTCGGATCGCCTGCCCGTGTGCGGCTGAATTGATCGGCAATGAGATATCCGAAGGTTTCACCTACCAGCGCATTGCCCCTGGGTTGTTCGGCGAGACCACCAATCCACATGTCGACCTGATCGGGATGGTCATAGACCGAGGCCAGCTTCTGGGCGATATGCGGCGGGAAGATCGGGTCATTGAAGCTTGTGATCCGGCGAAGACCCATGGATTCCCGCGCATCGTTCCAGCTCGGCAGACCATGATCGCGGCCACGCTGGATATTGAGAGCAGCCAGATCCAGACCACCTGCCCCCGGGGCGCCAAACAGTGCCGACCGCAGATCCTCAACGATAAAGGGATCCAGAGCCTGCGCAACCTGTCCCGACTGACCACGAAGTACGCCGTCCACACCGCCTTGCTTGATCAGGTCCGGGTTCTCGAACGCATCGCGAAGAGCAACATTACGGACATTCCCGTTGGCGTCGGTAATCGGAATGTTGCTGTTGACCATCGAATGGCCAAAGCGATAGGCCGCCGTTGCAAATGCGTTGGAAATCTGCGGATTGATCTTGCCGCTCGGTGGCAACATCCGTCCTGCCTTGTCGCTTCCCAGCAAGAGTGGCAAATACTCGTTGTAGGTGATCGACTGGATTTCAGACGTCACGATCTTGCGAGCATTCTGAAACACCTGCTCGTCGCTCATCTTCGGATTTGCGGCAGAAATCTTGTCGGCAATCCGATTGTGTTCCCGCATGAAAATCGTGTGCAGCGAGGTCAGCCCGGGTTGTTCGTTGACCCGCTCATCACCGGCAACAAACCGTCCGTCTGCATCCGTCGGCAACAGATTGCCCGCACTCGTCCGCAGCCTGCCCCCTTCAAAGGACCGCAATCCGTTGGTTTCCTCGGCGGACGAGCCATAGACCATCGAACCGTCCATCAAGCCGGTTATGACATTTACCGGATCTCCCACACCGGCAATTCCGCTGGTCGTGCGCGAGCGTTCGAAGGGAATGGTCACATCGCCCCGCCCTTGCGGATCAAATGCCGGATCGCCTCTCGGCACCGGAATATCCGCCCGCTGGCCGGGATCTGTTTTCACCAGCGTAAGGTCATGGTCGATAAACTGCCCCCACCCCCAGAACAGGTCGGAAAGGCCCTTGGAATCTCGAATATCGCGGTCCTGTTTTACCACCGCATTGGAGATTTCGCGCGCGCCCGGCAGACTTGGATCATGCAGGCGATCGCGGCCAAGTGACGGATCAAACAGACGTTGCAGCGGCTGGCCGGGTGCCGTTGAGGTCAGAGGATTGAAGCAGCCGCCGGTCGGAATGAAGGCTTTCAGATAATCGGTCCGGTTCTTCCGTCCCTCAAACCAGTCATTCAATGTTTCGGAGGTTTCCGACGGGCCGCCAAAGGGCCAGAAAGATGCATGACCAACACGGATCGGATCTATGAAATGAGCGCGCGGAGCATAAAGCTCCTGCGAAGGCGCGGGGCAACCACAGTTGCCGTCATACCCTTCTCCCGCTCCAGAAGCCTTTTTCAGACTCTGCATCAGACCAGACAGCTCGGAGACAAGCGCGTTGAACTCTCTCTCCAAACTACTGATGTTGGCATTGCCAGTCGGGGCAATTCCGGCTTCCCACGGCCGTATCATGGCGCACCTCTCCATACTCCTCCAGTGCAGAGTATGCGCCAGAAAACTCGAGAAATTTATGGTCAATAAATACTGAACGGCCTACGTAGTGCGCACTGATGCAGGCACGCATTTTGCGACAATGTATTTATTGTTCGGATTTTGACAGCGCAGCCGGACCCGATTCCAAATTATTGAGATACCGATCGATTTCCCTGACCGATGTCAGATGAACAACGCAAAGGTGCGGTGGTGGGGAGCGATATATCTGTTCAAGACGCGCTCGTGACGCATGTCGTGTCCGCCAGATGAAGCGGATAAATTCCACCGTCTGCCAACCAAAACGCTCCGGGCAGCCATCCGGCAGGTCCGGTCTCGTCTGACCGTAGTGGCGGACCAGCCGCGCCAGCACCCGCCAGATCCGTGTCCAGACGGGAAAATCCAGCCAAATAAACGTGTCGGCGCGCTCCAGCCGTTCGGGATAAGTGCGCGAATGCCCACCTTCGAAGATCCACGCGTCCTTCATATGAACATCGTGGGTGAGCCGGTCCTTTTCCGACCGGTCCCGCTCAACCCAGCCGTCCATCCAGTGGATCCTGTCCATATGAAAGACCGGGAGTCCCGTTTTCTCGCCGAGCATTCGCGCAAGCGTACTCTTCCCAGAACCGGGACCGCCAACAATCATGACCCTTTTCATGAGAAGTCATCCTTCAAAAGGCGAACTTTTAACGTGAATGACGCGGGAGAGGAAGCTGGAACGGGGTATTGCGCGGCATCCACAACCTTTCCTGCCTCCGGTTTGGCGATATCTCCCTCAAGGACTTGCAGAAACCAGTTTCATGGTCATAAATCCGGGGCTCAAAACTATACGCGGGTAAAAATGCCTGCTTTAAGCATCGGGGATCGAACATGCGGCTTGGCATCGATTGGGGCGGAACGAAGATCGAGATCATTGCGCTCGATGACGCTGGCAGCGAGATTTTCCGCAAACGCGTCCCCACTCCCCGTGATGACTATGCAGGCTGCATCGAGGCCGTTGCAGGCCTGGTCGCTGCCGCCGAAAGCGAAACCGGCCAGACCGGAACCGTCGGCTTTGGCATCCCCGGCTCGATTTCTCCTGCGACCGGCTTGGTGAAGAACGCCAACTCCACCTGGATGAACGGCAAGCCGCTCGACAAGGATCTTCAGGAACGCCTCGGCCGTCCTGTGCGCATCCAAAATGATGCCAACTGCCTTGCGGTGTCCGAAGCAACCGATGGTGCGGCCGCCGGAGCCCATTTCGTTCATGCGCTGATTGTCGGCACCGGTTGCGGCTCTGGCATCGCAATCGATGGCAAGGCACATCGTGGTGCCAACGGCATTGGCGGCGAATGGGGGGCCATTCCGGTGCCGTGGCTGAAGGATGAGGAGTTCCCGGGGCCGACCAACTGGATCGGCCATCGTGGCTGCATCGATTTCTGGTGTTCTGGAACCGGCTTCCAGACGGGTTATCAGCAGGAAACAGAAACAGGCCTCAAGGGACCGGACATCATTGCCCTGAAACGCTCAGGCGATCCGGTGGCCACACGCCACTACCAGACATATGTCAGCCGGCTTGGCCGCGCGATGGCCATGTCCGCCAACCTGATGGACCCGGACGTGTTTGTTCTCGGCGGCGGCATGTCGAATATCGACGATCTCTACGAAGACCTCCCCGCCGCAATGGCCCCTTTCATCTTCTCCGACACCTATGAAGTGCCGATCCGCAAGGCCAAGCATGGAGACAGCTCCGGAGTTCGCGGCGCAGCCTGGCTCTGGAACGACTAATCCACCCTACCTCGCTCCGCTCAGTAAAGCGTAAGACTTGCGGTTGACGTGCCTATTGCCTTGCCGTGGCGCACAAATGTCGCGACGCCTTTGTACGTTCCAGCAGGCCAGCGGTCTTGCCGAAGCTTCTTCCCGCCGAAGGACACCCACTGCGCCTTGCTGGACTGAAGCGCCTCACCTTGCGCTTCAACTGCAAATCCCTCAGGGCCTGACACAGAGACGTCTACGTGATCGCCTTCCTTGAGATTGATCGCACGGGCGAAGAAAACGAGCGCAGGTGACCTGGCATCGGGCGCAGTCACCTCTCCCATCTCCACAGCCTGGGTCGAAACCACACCATTTGCAAAGCCGGTCTGGATGATGGTCCCCTGACCGTCTGCGAGAAGTTCGGCAGCGGGAACATCCCAAAGTCCTGCCGATTGCCAATCTCCCGTATTGGACTTCGCGCAATCCGCCATGCGGGAACCTGCATCGATCTGTGCCCCCAGGAACGGATCAATGACCGCCCCGTCCTTGCGAACCGAAAGGTGAACATGGGCAAAGGCCGCTTGCCCGGAATAGCCGACGAGACCCAGGCCATCGCCCCGGTCCACTTTCTGTCCTTCGCGGACAAAAACCGACCCCTTGCGCATGTGGCAATACTGGGTCTCCCACCCGTTTCCATGATCGATCAGCACACCGTTGCCGCATTCCTTGCCCGAGACGCGCGCCTTGTCCTTGTCGCTGAGCACCAACCGGTCTGCCATGTCATTTCGAATGGCCTTCACCACACCCGGTGCGGAGGCCAGAACCTGTGCCGTAACGTTGGTATCAAGGACCCGAATATCGGTTCCCTTGTGGCCGTCATAGGTTGCCCGACCGCATTGAACATCCTGCAGGTCCGGGGATGGATCGAGATCAACATAGTTCTGGACAAAACAGTCCTGCCCAAGCAAGCACTCTATCGGAAGGGACAATCGCAAGGGCGCTTCCGCCCTTCCCGGCAGCATGGTGGCGAGGAGAACCAGTCCGGCAAGGCCAAGGTTCAACAGGAACATTTTCCTGCCATTGAGAGAGTGCCGCGTCATGCCGATCCCTTGCGCTCTTGCAACGAAACGAAATGGTGAGTTGAGTTTTCGCTTCGTTTCGATAACGGTTCTTCAAAACTGCATGCTCTTCAAGACTGGAACAAGCCGAATGTTGAAATGGATACCCGCCGCAGTGATTGCTCTCTTCTTCGCATTGCCCGCAAATGCGCAGGACGGTTTGCAGATCACGGACATCACCAAGGGCTCAGGAGAGACCGCCGATGTGGGTGAAACCGTTGTGGTTCACTACACCGGCTGGCTGATGGACGGCACCAAATTCGATTCCTCCGTTGACCGGGGAACACCCTTCTCCTTCACGTTGGGCGAGCGCCGCGTCATTCCCGGCTGGGAACAGGGCGTGGAAGGCATGCAGGTTGGTGGCAAGCGAGAGCTGATCATCCCGCCGGAACTTGCCTATGGCCCGCAGGGAGCCGGTGGTGTCATCCCACCGAACGCGACGTTGAAGTTCGAAATCGAACTGCTTGAAGTCAAGGGCAAGAAATACAGCGATCTCGACAATGACGGTCTGAAGGCAAAGATCGCTGCCGGGGTGCCCGTGATTGACATTCGCAGACCCGACGAGTGGAAGGAGACCGGGGTTATCCCCGGTAGCCACCTGCTCACCTTTTTTGATGAAAAAGGCAACCCGAACCCGGATTTCGGCAAGGGTCTCCTGAAGTTCATCTCCGGGCCTCAGGACGAAATCGTCCTCATTTGCCGAACCGGCAGCCGCAGCAAGGTGCTGGCAGACTATCTGACGACACGCGCCGGCTTCAGCAAGGTCGGCAACGTGCAGAAAGGCATTACGGACTGGATTTCAGCCGGTGAAGAAGTCGCCAAGCCGGAATTACCAGAAGGGTGCTGGCTCTGCTGAACACTCCACCAGCCCCTTTCATATCTTCCTTGCCAGATCCGCCTACCGGCGATAGCTGACAAGAAAAATACCCAGACCGATCGCCCCGACGGCCGAAAACTGCAGCCAGCCGGGCGTTTCGCCGAAGGCCAGAAAAGCAAGCCCCAACCCGGTCACGGCGGCAACCGACCCGATCTGGCTCAGATAGACAGGCCCGGCCACCTTCTGCAGTTGAAAGTAGAAGACATATTGCACGGCAAAGACCAATGCCTGTGCAGCCACAAGGCCCAGCGCCGCGCCGCTGACCGACGTCGGCACTTGGGGAAGTCCCAGCCCTAGCGTGACAAGTGCAAGACTGCCCCCACCAAAAGCCATCATGCCGGTTGAAAGCAGTAACGGACTTGCGCCCTGCGGCCATTTGAGCGTGCGGTAGATGTTCCCGACGGCAATGATCACCGGCATCAGCAAGGCTCCGATGGCCCAAAGCCTGGCCTGCGGATCAAGCGATTGCCCGTCACTGACCAGCAGAATGCCTCCAACCAATCCTGCGACAACACCCACGGCGCGCGCGGTCTGAAAACGCTCGAGTTTCAGAATAACGGATAGGCCGTAGGTCAGAACCAGCGGAAATGCGAGGCAAAGGGAAATGAACCCTGCACCAACCTCCGGGGCAGCGGTGAAACCAATGGCATTCGGCAGGGCAAACAATCCGCCCGCAACGGCCATATAGGTCACGAGCTGGCGCTGCGTCGCAGTAGATCGCCTCGCCGCATCCTCTCCCCTTGCACGCCAGAGCAACAAACCACCCTGAACCAGCGCGCTTCCCAACATTGACCATTGCAACAGCACGATCGGCGTCCATCCGAGGCCGGGAGCAGCCTTGGCAAAGACGGCAGATGCGCCGAGCAAACCACCGACAGCCAGCAGCAGAAGGATCGGATTGGTTCCAAGCGGTACCCTGTCCGGAGTCCGCGCGCCGGAAGTTGTGACATAAGCCATCGAAGGTTTCCTTCTGTCTGATCTCGCGGACACACCTGTTCGCGTCAATCTCACATAGGAGACTTTTATCTTTATATCAAGATACTTGATTTAAAGTTTCTCGCACCAATCAAACTTTGGCCGTAATCAACCCTCAAATTCGGTGCTGATTTGGATAATTTCTTTGCAGGCTGCGTCTGCGAAAAGGGGCTGCATGACAGACGGGAAAAGAGCTGCGGACACCAGCTTCACCGATAATGATGGCTATTTGGACAGGGCGTCCGTTGCCAAGGCTCAGTGGCAAAGGGAAATGCCGGAGTTGAAGGATAAGCTGGACCCGATGGTTCTGCTGGGTCGCCTGTCCGAAGCCTATCAGGTGATGAGCAACGGCTACCTGATCCCATCTTATGCAAAGGCTGGCCTCAAGCATGGCGACTTCGACGTTCTGGCCACCCTTGTACGCTCCGGACCGCCCTACGAGCTGACCCCGACCGCCCTTTATCGCTCCACGATGATGAGCTCGGGCGGCATGACCGCGCGGCTCGACAAGCTGGAGAAGGCTGGATATATCGCCCGCAGATCCCATCCCGACGATCGCAGAGCGTTGATTGTCTGCCTGACCCCTTCCGGTCTCGACATGATCAAGGCCATGATGCCGGACTATGTCGACGACCAGCACAGGGCCGTGCAGGGTTTGAGCGAAGCAGAAAGGCAGGATCTCTCACGCCTGCTCGCACGCTGGATTGAAACTGCAGAACATCAGGATTAGCGCTGAACTGAACAGGCGCGCAATCTGGCTTCAGGGCCGTTTGTTCAGCGAAATGGGGAAGCGGGAGCTGGAATGAAAATCATCATCCTGCCCGGACTGGACGGCACAGGCCGCCTTCTTTCCGATTTCGCGAAAGCCCTGTCGCCCGGTCATGACGTCGAGGTCGTAACCTATCCGGACAGCCTCTTCTCTTATGACGACCTGGAAGTCTGGCTGAAGGCCCGATTGCCGAGCGAGCCCTTCGTCATTATCGCTGAATCGTTTTCCGGTCCCCTTGCCCTGTCCATTTCGGCAAACCGGCCGCGCAATCTGGCAGCCGTTGTCTTTGTCGCCACCTTTGCGAGATCACCGCGCCGGCTACCATCCATTCTCCTCTCTCCTTTTGGTGCTTTTCCGATCCCTGCCGCGTTTCTCGCGCACGCAAGCCTGCCCTTCGTGGTCGGTCGCTTCCACATGCCCGGTTTCAAGGAGCTGCTATACCGCTCCGTCCTGCAGGATGTGCCTTTGCGCACCCTGATTTTGCGGCTCAAATCCGTCCTGTCGATGGATCGCCGTAATATCATTCCGCAGATCAAAGTTCCCTGTTGCTACCTTCAGGCAACGGCTGACCGGCTTGTTCCCGCCTCTGCATTTCGCGATTTCGAAGACATTTGCGGCTCCCCAATCAGGATCGAGGCCCCCCACTTCCTGCTTCAGATGAAGCCCGAAGAAGCAGCCCGCCCGGTGCGCGATTTCATTGCCGGACTTGGCGTCACAGCGCAACCGACACTCTAAAATTGCTTGCACGCAACCTGGCAACCATGAACACTGCAGATAGAGACTCACTTGACGCAGGTCTTCCGGAAGCGTTCTGATTTCATCTGCGCGTTGATGTCTTCCAAGTCGTGACCGCTGACATGGACCTCAATGCAGCAACCCATCGTCTTTTCCTGCCTGAAGGCTTATGACCTTGCGACATTCCGCGCAGACCTGATCGCAGGGATCACGGTGGCCATGGTTGCGCTGCCGCTTTCCCTCGCAATTGCAATTGCCTCTGGCGCTGATCCTTCGACGGGTCTCGTGACCGCCATCATAGCCGGCTTCCTGATTTCAGCCCTTGGCGGCAGCCGCGTCCAGATTGGCGGACCGACAGGTGCCTTCATCGTTGTCGTTTTCAGCGTGATTGCAGAGCACGGATATGACGGGCTTGTGCTGTCTAGCCTGATGGCCGGCATCCTTCTTCTGATCGCCGGATATCTGCGCGCGGGCCGTCTCATCGCTTTCGTGCCGGAGGCTGTCGTCAACGGCTTCACCATAGGCATTGCGGTCATCATTGCCTCCAGCCAGCTGAAGGATTTCTTTGGCCTGAACGTGCAGGCGCTTCCTGCCGAGTTCGTCGCCAAGATCACCGCTCTCTGGCAGGCATCTGATGGCTTGAGCCCGTCGGCCCTTGGTGTTGCGCTGGCAACCATGGTGATGATCGTGGTCTTCCGGCGTCTTGCCCCGCGCCTGCCCGGTCTCATTGTTGCCGTTGCTATCGGATCAGCAGCCGTCGCGCTTTTCGATCTCGACGTCGACACAATCCACTCACGATTTGGCGCTTTGCCTGCCCAACTGCCGTCCCCCTCGCTTCCGGATATCTCCTGGTCTCGTCTTATGGAGCTGGTTCCCTCCGCGCTGGTGATCGCCTTTCTGGCTGGCGTGGAATCGCTGCTGTCAGCGATGGTAGCTGACCGAATGATCAGCGATCACCACCGTCCCGATGCGGAACTGACGGCGCAAGGGGCTGCGAACATTGCCTCTGCGCTGTTTGGAGGCCTCCCGGCAACAGGAGCCATCGCCCGCACCGCAACCAACATTCGCGCCGGTGGCCGCACGCCTGTCTCAGGCATGGTTCACGCCCTTGTCCTTCTTGCGGCCATGATGATCGCGGCTCCGCTGTTCGGTTACCTGGCGATGCCTGCGCTCGCAGCGCTGTTGATCCTGACCGCGTGGAACATGAGTGAACCGCACAAATGGGCGGAGTATTCCCGAACACCGAAAAGCGATCGGATGCTACTGGTCCTGACCCTGCTTCTGACAGTCTTCGTTGACTTGACGGTGGCCGTGGGTGCAGGCGTCAGCATCGGCCTCGCGCTTCGCCTCAGCCGTAAGGCACAGACCGATAGCGACTGGACACCCCCGGAACGCTAGAGCACGTCTCGCATTCACTGAATCACTCGACGTGCTCTAAATATCTGATTTGGCGCATTTCCTGACGGCGAACCGGTATCCACTTCGCCTGGAAATGCTCGAGTGGCGGATCGCACAGCCTGCTCAGATCTTACAATTAGTAGACCTCGTCCCGCTCCCCGGCATCCAGCACGATCTGCAGGGCCACATTCATATCCCGCATCCAGTGTTCGGGAACGGACATCTTCGAGAAGAGGAAGTGCAGCGGTTCGGAGAATTCCTCCCCTTCCGCGAATGTATCGGAATCGAGCCCGAGCTTCGGACACCGCGTTTCAATCACTTCTCGTGAAGCAATAATCCCGTCGATCCGTCTCTTTTCGAGCAGCATCAGCAGCTGTTCATACTCGCTGACTTCAATGAATTGGCCAGCATATGCGGGATCCGTTCTGATCAGCTCCACGCCATCGGGATACTTGTAGCCCTTCATCACTGCAACACGGCCGCCGCTCTCCAGCAACTCGCGCAACGAATCGCCCTTGAACGGACTGTTGATCGCGACGAAGAGACGGTGGGCGAACTGGCGATAGGGAACAGAAACATAGCTGAACACCGCGCGCTCTTCCGTCAGCTTGGCAAAGGGAACCACATCCAGCTCACCGGACTTCAGATGCAAGAGCGCCCTTTTCCAAGGCAACTGGATAAACCGGATTTCACACCCAACCACGGCAGCAGCAGAGCGCAGGATTTCCGCATCCGGTCCGCTGACCTCTCCGGTGACGCTATCAGTGTATAAATACGGCGGCTCTTCACCCGCCCAGGAAGTCAAAATGCAGTCCTTGCCTGCAGCGTTTGCATCCGAGACGAATATACAAAAGCAAAAAAGACTGAAAATTCCAAACCGACCAACGATCTGACAGGCACTCATCTTGCGCATTCCATGACCCGTATTCACTTCGCGCGCAACATGACGTCCAACACCTTACAAAACGTGACACGGAATGCAAAAAAGGTATTAAATTCAATAAACTATAGAAACACCACTGACGATAGCCCCCTTGGTAGTAGTGGCTGGTTTGTGGTCATCGAGCGGGTGTCTTCGCATCACCAAAACTCCAAGCAGTTGGTCTCGCGACGTTAGTTCCTTTTGATAGCACCACCTTCGCCAGGACGATTGCCCGGATCACTTTAACGACATTTTCAATCACCCGGCCAAATCCCATTGCCTCACAGTGCATGATCCGCTATGCATTTTTCCCATGAACAGGATCATGAACACGACTTGGTGGTGGCGGGACGCATAACAGGCGGCCAGCGATTACCCATGCCCGTTCGGGATCCAAAATCAAAGGCCGCCGTGGAACCTCCCGGCGGCCTTTGATTTTGGACCTTCCAACCTGCCACCGGACCCACATCGGTCAAATACGACAAGAGACAGGAACATCGAAATGCCCGCTTTGGCTTCCCAGGAGTTTGTGACAGATGGCGGTATCAGGATTACCCGCCGCTCCAGACCTGCCGACTATGAAAAGGGCACTTCGGAATGGATTGACCGGCTGGATTCCGAACGCGGCGCGGTTCTATCGTCGTCCTACGAATATCCCGGTCGCTATACCCGCTGGGACATGGCGCTGGCCAACCCGCCCCTTGCCATTGAGACAGCCGACCGCAAGGTCCTGATCAAGACGCTCAATGCGCGCGGCAAGATTATCCTGCCGGCGATCATCAAGGCTTTGAAGAACCATGAGGACGTAGCTTCCTTTTCCGCGACAGACGAACGGATTGATCTCACCGTCAAGAAGCCGGATCGGGTCTTCCGCGAGGAAGAGCGCTCTCGCCAGCCCTCGAGCTTTTCGATCGTTCGCGCCCTGCGCGACCTGTTCGCCTGCCCGGACGATCAGCTCGGTCTCTACGGCGCATTCGGCTATGACATCGCCTTCCAGTTCGAGCCGATCGACCTGAAACTGACCCGCCCTGACGATCAGCGCGATATCGTGCTCTTCCTGCCCGACGAAATCCTGATCGTCGACCACCACGGCAAGAGCGCCTATGTGCTGGAATATGATTTCGAGGTGGATGGAAAGTCGACAGACGGCCTGCCGCGCGACGCGGAAAAGCGCCCCTATCACCCGGCAAACGAAGACCCCGGTCGCGGCGACCATGAGCCGGGCGAATATGCCAAACTGGTGCACAAGGCAAAGGACTATTTCCGCCGAGGCGACCTGTTTGAAACCGTGCCGGGCCAGACCTTCTATGAACCCTGTGCCAACCCGCCCTCTGCGGTTTCGCGTCGTCTGCAACAGATCAACCCGGCGCCATATTCCTTCTTTTTCAACCTCGGAGACGCCGAATATCTGGTTGGCGCCTCTCCGGAAATGTATGTCCGCGTGACGGGTGGTCGCCGGGTGGAGACCTGCCCGATTTCCGGCACGATCCGCCGTGGCAAGAACGCCATTGAAGATGAGGCGCAGATCCGAAAGCTGCTGAACTCCGCCAAGGACGAAGCCGAGCTGACCATGTGCTCGGATGTGGACCGCAACGACAAGAGCCGTGTCTGTGTGCCCGGCTCGGTGAAGGTCATCGGCCGTCGTCAGATCGAGATGTATTCCCGGTTGATCCACACGGTCGACCATATCGAAGGTATCCTGCGCGACGACATGGACGCCCTCGACGCCTTCCTGTCCCACACCTGGGCCGTGACTGTGACCGGCGCTCCCAAGCGCTGGGCGATGGAATTCATCGAGAACCACGAGAAAAGCCCGCGTGCCTGGTATGGCGGCGCAATCGGCGCGGTTCTCTTCAACGGCGACATGAACACCGGCCTGACCCTTCGCACCGTTCGCATCAAGGATGGTGTTGCCCAGATCCGTGCTGGCGCCACCCTGCTCTACGACAGTGTGCCGGAAGACGAGGAAGCCGAAACCGAACTGAAGGCGGAAGCCATGCGCGCGGCCGTGCGCGAGGCCGGTCTTGCCGTTGCCTCCGCAGATGCCGGGAAGGCGGAAAAGCCGGGCAAGGGCCTGAAGATCCTGCTGGTCGATCACGAGGACAGCTTCGTTCATACGCTGGCCAACTATTTCCGCCAGACCGGCGCTGATGTGGTGACGTACCGCACACCGGTGGCAGACAGCGTGTTCGAGGACGTCAAACCCGACCTCGTCGTCCTCTCTCCCGGCCCCGGTAACCCGAAGGACTTTGATTGCGCGGCAACGATCAGGCGCACCCGCGAACGGGACCTGCCGATGTTTGGCGTGTGTCTCGGGCTGCAGGCCTTGGCCGAAAGCTTCGGCGCTGAGCTTGGGCAGCTTGATGTTCCGGTCCACGGCAAGCCCTCTCCGGTATCCATCAGCGGCAATTCCATGCTGTTTGAAGGTCTTGAGGCTCCGGTCATCGTTGGCCGCTACCACTCGCTCTATGCCAAGCGGGAAACCCTTCCGGCAGACTTCCGCGTGACCGCAGAAACGGAAGACAATGTGGTCATGGCAATCGAACATACCAGCGAGCCGATTGCCGCTGTACAGTTCCACCCTGAATCCATCATGTCACTGGATCAGGATGCCGGTCACAAGATCATCGAGAATGTGGTGACCCGGCTGGTGGCTGCAAAGGCACCGCAAACAGCTTGAGGGAACAGGGCCGCAGCGCGCCTGCGGCCCACCCAACCTCAAATTACCTAGAGGAAAAAACGGCTTACGCCTTGTCATCACCGCTGTTTCCAAGAAGTCTAGTCACCTTGATTGGAATCAAAGTGGATTTGACTCATGCATATTCTTTTCGCCGTCCTCGGGGTGCTGGCTGCGGTCGGGTTTTGGTACTACCGCCTGCAAAATGCCGCTAGCGGCGTGAAGGCCATCAGCGAGGCTGCACTGGACATTCAGGCAGCGGCTCGTCGTTTCGGGTTTCGCCAGCGGGCCAACCTTCACCCTGTCGACAGCATCGAGGATGCCCGCACTGCGGCAACAACACTCCTCGTTCTGGTCGCAACTGACGACGGCAGTCTGTCGGTCCGCGAAGAAGACGCAATCCTGCAACAGGTTTCGGAAGTCTTCGGCGCTTCCAAAGCGGAGGCTACAGAACTTTTTCAGTTCTCCCGCTGGCTGAGCGAGCAAAGCAAGAACCCGGATGACATGGCCCGCCGCCTGATCAAGCGCACCTTGCATCTTGGCGGCCCGGACACCCTGCCCGACCTGAAGCGCATGGTGGCGGCTGTCGGCGAGGCAGATACCGGTGAACTGTCGGAAAACAGCAAGCAGATCATCGAAAAAATCAAACAGCTGGCCCATTGACCGGTTAATCTTCGGAAAGACCCATAGGCACTCCGGAGACCAAATCGCCGACATGATTTCCATTACACCAGCAACCACCGGGGAAGACTTGACACATATTCGCCAGCTCTTTCGGGCCTATACCGACTGGCTGAATATTGACCTCTCCTATCAGGGATTTGAGGCAGAGCTTGCCGGTCTGCCCGGCAAATATGCACCGCCCGTCGGTGCATTACTGCTTGGCCGCGATGCTTCCGGAACGCCCCTTGGCTGCGTTGCGATGAGACCGTTGGCAGAACCAGATGTGTGCGAAATGAAGCGGCTTTACGTGTTGCCGGAAGGCCGTGGCCTCGGCCTTGGACGCGCGTTGGTCTCAGACGTCATTTCAGCGGCAACAAAGGCCGGATACCGAAAAATGCGGCTCGATACCCTGCCAACAATGCATGGTGCGCTTTCGCTCTATCGGGCCGCCGGGTTTCGCGAGATCGGGGCCTATTACGACACCCCGATCACAGAAACGGTCTTTCTGGAGCTGGGTCTTGAGCAATTTGCTCACGAACAGCTCGGCGCAGCCTCTGACTGAGACGTGCCTGCCACGAGGGTTTCAGCTGGCAGTTCCGCTGTGCGGACAGACGGCAAACCCTGCAACCGGTTCTGAAGCCAGCAGAAATCCTCGCTGTCCACCCGGCGCGTACTCAGATCGCGTTCAGGTGCCATAGCAACGGTCTGTCCATCTTCGAGTTTGCCGACGGCAAAGCGGAAGACATAGCCCGGCGTCAGCCCCATGCGCAGGTCCGACACGACCACCTTGTCATCCACCTGCTCTGCCCTCAGATACCCTCGGCTGAACCAGTCGAGCTTGCGATAGGCTTCGCTGTCTTGAAGGCAACCGACCAATTCGGGATGACGGGGATGAGTGTAGATTTCGGGCGGCTGGTCCTCGGTATCGAGCAGCGACAGGTAGAGATTGTGATATCGATCCTCTTCCAGCGCGATCACCTTCCACACGACCGAATTGAAGGGAGCGGCGATGGCAAGAACCTGATCCGGCTGCGTGCCACGCGCCTCAAGAATGGCTCTGGCCCGATCTTCCATGTGGCTCTGCACCAAAACCGTCAGCCCCATATAGGCACTGGTCAGCACAAGAACTGCGCTCATGGATCGGCCAAGTGATCTCGACCAGTCCTTCGCAAACAGGGCCCAGATGACCACGCCCAGCAAGGGCAGACTGTAGATCGGATCAACGATGAAGATCGACCCCACCCCCACGGGATCGGCATAGAACGGCCAGAACAGCCGCGTTCCATAGATCGTCATCGCATCAATGATCGCGTGGGTCGAAAGACACAGGAAAACAGCAAGATAGGTTTGCATGCGGGCGTCGCGCAAACCCTTGAACAGACGCACCAGTCCTTCACCGATTACGGGCGCAGCTAGCGCATGCACAAACAGGGAATGGGACCAGCCCCGGTGATAGACAAAGCTGTCAATCGGATCATCAAAGGGGATCAGCACATCAAGGTCAGGGAGCGTACCGAGCGCGCCGCCAACAAGCGCAGCCTTGCGCGGGCCAATCTTCTTTCCAAGACACACGGTCGAAACCGCCGCGCCAAGCACAAACTGCGTAATGGAATCCATGTGCGGCCAGTCTTCCCGGTCTTCTTCAAAAGGTAGGGCTGAATGTGGGGAGAATGCCGCAAAAGGCAAGCCGTAAAGCCTGCCTTTTGCCACAAGAGTTTGCTTTCAGAGCTTTGCCAGAAAGTCCGCAACCGCCTTCACGACTTTACTGTGTGCCTGCCCACGGTCTCCGCCTTCCGGCTCGTCGCAGATCGGATCTTCCCCTTCCTCTGCCAGAATGTCCGCACCTGCAGGCTTGCAATGTGCGAGGAAGGAGAAGTGGTTGGCGGGTTCAATCAGCACCGGCTGCCCGTTTTCGAGCCGCGTATCAAGGCCAGAGCCACTGGGCCCGGTGTCCGTTGCCTTCCAGTTGGCTTTTTTTGTTCCAAGCGTGATCAGCAGCACCGGGACCTCGACAGCAGCGACGCTTTCTGCTGTGGCACCAACCGTGAAACCCGGATCGACCGCAATCGCAGCGGATATTCTGGAGTCCGAGAAGTTCCCTTCAAACAACGCCGCATCGACCTTCGAAAAGTCGACCCCGCCCTTGCGATAGAAATCGCATCCCGCCACTTCGATTGCGGCATCGCAGAATTCTTCGGTAAGCGCCTTGTCAAACTGCAGTCCGACGCTCTGCAGCACCGTTGTTCCACCGAGAGAAAAGCCGAGGGACACAATCTTCTCCCGGTCCACATGGTCCGCGAAATAGGGATCGGCAAGGAAAGTGTCGAGCGCGGCGGAAAGGTCCCTTGCCCGCTCGCCAAGACGCGCAGAGCGGCGCGGAGAACTGTCTCCGGACGTGCTTCCCGGATGATTGACGGCAAGCACCATATAGCCGGCCTTCACCAGCTCGGAAGACAGCCAGCCGAGGCCATCCATGTTTCCGCCCGACCCGTGGGACAGCACCACAAGCGGGTGTTTTCCCGCCTTCACTTCCGGCCCCATCAGAACCCGTGTGCCTTCAAAAACCGGATTGTCGCCCACAACTCCGACATAGCTGCGGTTGGCTGCCGGATACCAGATTGCCCCTTGCACCGGCCATGCACGATGGGCGGCCGCTATATCAAACCGATCATAACCGGGAAATTTTTCGGCCGCCTGAGCAGCTGAGGTCAACGCTGTCAGAGCCAATGCGCAAGCTGACAGATGGCGGGAGAATTTGAAATTCGACAACATGGAGGATGTTCCCTGCTAGGACTAAAAGCAAGGCGAAGGTCAACCTTCAGGTGGGATTTGGCGTCCTGTTTCCGGTTTAAGGTCGACCTTGAACCTGTTTTCGGACAGTCTCCGGCTAATCGAACGCCCTCCTGAACGCAAACACCCAGTCCATGCCCGCATTTCCCATTCCCGTCTTCACCGCCTGCGTCCTGTTGTTTCTTGCTGCCAAGGCCTGGAAGGACGGCAACACGCCCGGATCGGTCCTGCTTCTGGTCCTCGTCTGCGCCCTTCAATCTCTGATCATCTCGCTCCACTACCATTACGGTCAGACATGGCTGTTGGCTGTTCAACCCATCACCGCTGTCACGATTCCCGTCCTGACCTATCTCGCCTTCCTGTCGACATCGGTAAGGCCCCTGCACATCAAGCCGGACGGACTGCATGTTCTCGTACCCATTGCAGCTGCGATCAGCCGTTTCGTCTGGCCAGATCTGCTGGACGCCCTGATCATCGGTGTCTTTTGCGGATACGGATTGATGATGCTGATGCAGTTGCGCACCGGCACGGACCAGCTGCCACTCATGCGCCTTGCCGATGACACGCGGCCTCTGGTGTTGTGGCGGGTGGTTGCCTTCTCCCTCATCGCATCGGCCTTTTCCGATGTCCTGATTGTGGCAGCCGTAACCTCCGGTGCCGGTTGGCTGCATCCCTGGATCATCTCGCTTTATTCAAGCGGCATTCTTCTGGTGATCGGTCTGCTCAACCTGTCCGACATGCTGAAAAGCGCCGAGCCCCGTCAGCAAAAGGTTCAGGAAACTGGCCCGTCCGTTTCATCTGCAAGGGAACCGCTCTTCGATCCAGCGGAGGATGCAAACATCCTTGACCGACTTGAGCAACTGATGAAGGAACGCCAAGTTTATCTCGACCCGGATCTCACCTTGCGGAAAATATCCCGGCAACTCTCCCTGCCCGAAAAGCAGATTTCTGCAGCGATCAATCGACAAACCGGAGAAAACGTACCGCGTTACATCAACACCCACCGCATCAACGCAGCCTGCGAGCTGCTGCGCGGCGGCCAACCCGTGACCGCCGTCATCTATGCCAGCGGCTTCAACACCAAGTCGAACTTCAACCGCGAGTTCCTGAGAGTCAAAGGCTGCTCACCGAGCGACTGGTTGGCGCGGCAATAAAAAGGCGGGCGTGAGCCCGCCTCTTCGAAAAAGCCAAATGGGCTTCTGAGGGGCTAGATCAGTCGACTTCGCGCACCGCGCCCTTGGACGCTGATGTGGTCATGGCCGCATAGGCGCGCAGTGCCTTGGAGACTTTGCGCTTGCGGTGCTCCAGCGGTTTCCAGGCTGCGTCCCCCTTGGCATCCATGGCAGCGCGGCGCTTGGCCAGTTCCTCGTCGGACAGATCAACCTTCAGGACGCGGTTCGGAATGTCGATGACGATCATGTCGCCTTCCTCAACCAGACCGATCGCCCCACCTTCCGCCGCTTCCGGCGAGATGTGGCCGATGGAAAGCCCGGAAGAGCCACCGGAGAAGCGTCCGTCCGTGATCAGGGCGCAGGCCTTGCCCAGCCCCTTGGATTTCAGATAGCTGGTCGGGTAGAGCATTTCCTGCATGCCCGGTCCGCCGCGCGGACCCTCATAGCGGATCAATACGACATCACCTTCCTTGACCTTGTTGGTCAGGATTGCGGACACCGCGCTGTCCTGGCTCTCGAAAATCCGGGCCGGGCCGGAGAAGGTTAGAATGCTTTCGTCAACGCCTGCGGTCTTCACCACACAGCCGTCTTCGGCAATGTTGCCATAAAGAACAGCGAGGCCACCATCCTTGGAATAAGCATGCGCCGCGTCGCGAATGACACCCTTCTGGCGGTCCGTGTCGAGATCATCCCAGCGACGGGATTGCGAGAAGGCGACCTGTGTCGGTACACCACCCGGAGCGGCCTTGAAGAAGGTATGGACACTCTCGGAATTGGTCAGAGTGATATCCCAACGCGACAGGGCTTCCTTCATGCTTTTGGCATGAATGGTCGGAATATCGGAATGCAGCAATCCGGCCCGATCCAGTTCGCCGAGGATACCCATGATGCCGCCAGCGCGGTGAACATCTTCCATGTGGATGTTCTCGACCGCAGGCGCGACCTTGCAGAGCACGGGAACCGTCTTGGACAGGCGGTCAATGTCGTCAATGGTGAACCCGATCTCCCCTTCATGGGACGCCGCCAGCAGGTGCAGGATGGTGTTGGTCGACCCCCCCATGGAGATGTCGAGGCTCATGGCGTTCTCAAATGCCTTGAAATTGGCAATCGAGCGCGGCAGAACGCTTTCGTCGTCCTGCTCGTAGTAACGCTTGGCCAGATCAACGATCAGGTGGCCTGCTTCAACGAACAGACGCTCACGGTCCGCATGGGTTGCCAAAGTGGAGCCGTTGCCCGGCAGCGCAAGACCAAGCGCCTCGGTGAGACAGTTCATCGAGTTGGCGGTGAACATTCCGGAGCACGATCCGCAAGTCGGGCAAGCGTTTTGCTCCATAGCCATCACGTCGGCATCGGACATGCGATCGTCGGCGGCCGCAATCATCGCATCAACGAGGTCGATGGATTTTTCGACACCGTTTTCCAGAACCACCTTGCCCGCCTCCATCGGCCCGCCAGAGACGAAGACAACCGGAATGTTCAGCCGCATGGCCGCATTCAGCATGCCGGGCGTGATCTTGTCGCAGTTGGAAATGCAGACCAGGGCGTCGGCGCAGTGGCCGTTGACCATGTACTCGACCGCATCGGAAATGACTTCGCGCGACGGTAGGGAATAGAGCATCCCGTCGTGACCCATGGCAATGCCGTCATCAACCGCGATCGTGTTGAATTCCTTGGCAACACCACCCGCCTTTTCCACTTCGCGGGCAACGAGCTGGCCGAGGTCCTTCAGGTGGACGTGACCCGGCACGAACTGGGTGAAGGAGTTGGCAATTGCAATGATCGGCTTGCCGAAGTCGCCGTCCTTCATGCCCGTGGCGCGCCAAAGGCCGCGCGCACCGGCCATGTTGCGGCCGTGAGTGGACGTTCTGGAACGATACGGAGGCATTGAGAAACTCCCTCAAGAGGTTTGCAGCACCGCGATGCGCGATACGCAAATTTACGTAATCATGTTGCGTCAAACACCGATTTCGCACCTTTTTCGGCGTTTGAAAAGACCACCGAAGCCAAAAACCGTACGCTCCGGTACGATTTCGCATTTTCCAGCCCGCACCAGACACCTTTCAAGACACCGGCGCTCATCTTCGCACTGGTAAAACAACCGTCGTTTATAGCTAAGGGTACATTAACGTCACCTAGGTAAAATGACCCTTTGACCTTGGGCCGTATGGACAATTTGGCGTGACTTTGGATGCCCCGCCCCTCTTCAGTATTCTGCTGCTCGCAAATCTTGCGGGCGCGATTCTGCTTGGGGTCATCGCCGTTCTGGAGCGCAAGACCGGTCCTGACCTGACGCGTTCAACGGGCCTTTGGTCCCTGTCGATGCCACTTGTGGCAAGCGGGCTTTTCCTGGCCGCTCTGCATGGCCCCTTCGGCAACTTCGAAACATCATTCTTCGCGTGGTCGCTTATCTTCGCGGCCCTTGCGCTGCGTCTGGAGGCCATTGCCGGTTTTCTCGGTTTCAGAACCATTCGCTGGGCTGCCCTAGTCTTGCCCGCTTGCTGGCTGTTGACCGGTCTTGTTCCGCAAGACATGCTGGAACCCGCCTCATCTGGGCTGGTAGCGACCCTCGCCGCACTGGGCTTGCTGCTTCTGCTGGCCGGGATGTGCCTGAAAGCCAGCGAACCAAGCCTGATATCGGCCAAGGTCATGGCCTCAGCCCTGCTTCTGGAATGCGCGGCCATCGTGCTCACCGTTCTTGCTCCCGGCGCCCGCGTCCTGCCCATTACAGAGCAACTGGCGTTCGACAATGCACCGCTTCTGGCTGTACTCGCCGCAGGCCTTGCCTTTGTCGGCGGAACCATCTGCATCGTGACATTGGCCCTCGAGCGCCGCTACAGATCCCGGGAAGCTGCCGCGCAAATCGACACCGTGACCGGTCTGCCCGACAGGGATTGCTTTCTCGATCTGTGCAAGAAGCAGATCAAGGCTTCGGCGGTTGCCAAACCTCAATTCAGCCTGATCGCGCTGGAAATGGATATCCTTGACAAGGTCGAAAAGCGATACGGGAAGCCGCTCGGCAATCAGCTGATGAAATTGCTCGGCCAGCTATGCATTCGCTCTGCCGGCGGACAGGCCGTCACCGGACGCCTTGAAGGGCCGGTCTTTGCCATCTTCATGACAGACCTGACCCAGGAGGCAGCGGCCCTGCTTGCAACCCGCATCGGCAGGCAGATGCAACGCGAAATCCTGAAAGTCACGAGCGGAAAGCTGAAGATCGGCATTCGCGCCGGTGTGTTCAGCGGTACGCCATCCACGTCATTATCCCGTGCCGCAGATCTGGCACAAGGATGCCTGATCGATGCAAGACTGAACCGGTCACGCGAAATCATATTGTGGGACGACACCCGTTCGGGTCAGGCCAAACGATCAACCTACCGCCCGGGCCTGCCGACAGACCATCAGGAAGCAGCCTGACCGGCGCCCATCCTAGGTCCCATCCGTTGCGTCACTGCGGAATGACCTGCAGTGCCACCTTGCCGATTTCGAAGGACTGCTGCCCGACTTCAAAGCCCCGCCCCCTCTCGTCTTCAGCATAAAGCGATACATCGGCTTTCCCGAAATTCTCGAAGAGTGACTGCCCATACTCGATCTTCGGCAGAATCCAGCCATTTGCGGCCGGATCGTATTTGGACATCCACACCGGCACCCAGACGTCCCTCGCGAAGGTCGAATTTGCTTCTACCTGACTATATTCAGGAAAGTTCTTTAGCGGTTTCTCCGCTCGCCCGTCCTTCACCGAAACCACTATTTGCGACAGGGACAGCACCGAATCGGACCGGTTCCGCACGACGACCGGCAGCTTCACGTGATACGCAACGACGGACGCTGCGCCTTGCCCGTCGTTGTAATCCGAAACATGGGCAAAGAACTCCGGCGGGCTCGTCATCGTAAAACTTACGAGGTTGTCTTTTAGAGACGCATTCGAGAACAGTTCAGAAACATTTGCAAAATTAAATGACACTAACAAAGCAATAACAAAAATAAACAGGGCGCCGACCGAGAGGCCAAAATTACGCTTCCCTCCTTTTAAATAAGCTTCACATTTCGGGCAGACTTCAGAAGTTACAGCAGTAACCCCCCCACATTGACTACAGATCTTCGTCATAAGTCCCTCAAGCTACTCACTGTCTGTTCGTACAGATTCTCTCCTGATGCAGTTTATTGTATACATACATCTACGAGAACAAAAATATGAACATAAATCAGGGCGTGGATTGCAGATTCGCCATACCAGACAAACCAATCAGTTGGAAGGCAGTCGTCCCTGACACGATGTCACAGACCCATGCGTCTCAGAACTCACCGCGTTCCTTGCCCTGCCGGAGTTCTGTCTGAAATGCAAAAATCTGCTGGGTTGCTGGATGCTCAGGTCCATAAGCCTGAAGAGCAATCATGCCAGCCTCGCTTGACGTGGCGAGTGCATCCTGTTTCCGGTCCGCATCAAGGTACAGCGTCGCCAGATTGTAAAGGTTAGATGCAAAATCCTGACTTTGGTCTTGCCCGCTCTTGCGCCCAAGGGCAACAAGCTGCTCCATGACCGGAATGGCCTCTTCCGCCCCACCGGATTCGCGGGCAACGAACGCCTTCGTGTTCAAATATTTCGCGTAAAGCGGCGGGATGGCCATGGCGTGTGGCATATTCGCATCCAGAACCGTAATCGCGTCTTCGAGCCGGCCGAGTTCGGCATAGTCGATTGCAAGCGAGCGAGCCCGCTGCAGAGCCATTTCGTGCCTTGCGCCGAAATGACCGACAAGACGCTCATACCCCACTTCACGGAGCTTCAGGGCCTCTTCCACCTTGCCCTGACCGCGAAGGGATGTGGCAAGCAAGTCGAGCGGAAAGCCGGTATTCGGATGATCAGCACCATACTGGCGCTCAAACAGGGCGAGCAGCTCCCGGCTGCGGGCTTCTGCGTCTTCAAACCGCTGGAACCCGATCAATGTCTGGGCAAGTGCAAACAGAGCCTGCGCGGTCTGGGGATCAGCGTCTCCCAGTTCACTGCGGGCGTTCTTGTACTCTTCCTCCGCAACCTTCAGCTCGTCGGGCATATCGGATTGCGCGACCAGAATAGGGTTGGTGTCCATCTCAAGCGAAAGAGCCCCTGCAGGGACCAATCCAGATACGACAAGAGACAAGACGAGCGAGTAGCTGACCTTCTTCATGAAACAACCTCAAAAAACAACGCGCCGAAAAAAGCGCATCTACGTCAATTCAAAGCAATTTCGTGTCTATACAGGTCATGCGGAAGCTTGTCACTTCCGTTCAGGCTCCCAGGTAACGCTCCTTGAGGGATGGGTCGGCGACCAGCTCGGAACTGTTCCCTGACCAGACAGTTACGCCCTTTTCCAAAACCACATGACGATCCGCCAGTTTTTCAAGGGCAGATACGGTTTTGTCGACGATCAGGATGGACTGGCCACTTTGCTTAAGGTTTTTCAGGCAAGCCCAGATTTCCGCCCGGATGATGGGGGCCAGTCCCTCGGTCGCCTCGTCAAGAATGAGCAGGTTTGGATTGGTCATGAGGGCGCGGCCGATTGCCAGCATCTGCTGTTCACCGCCGGAAAGCTGATTGCCCAGATTGCCTCGCCGCTCGTTGAGCCGGGGGAAAAAGTCATAGACGGACGACAGGGTCCAGCGCGGAATACCACCTGCCCTGTTGGCGGCGGTCGCCACGAGGTTCTCCTCAACCGACAGGGTGGGGAATATCTGGCGCCCTTCGGGAACCAGACCAAGACCTGCCTGAGCCACCGTATAGGCAGGTTTGCCTGTAAGGTCTGCTCCATTGATACGCACCGTTCCGGCAGTTGGTCGCAACAATCCCATCAAGCTGCGGATCGTGGTTGTCTTGCCCATGCCGTTTCGGCCCATCAGAGTGACAACTTCACCGGGCATGATCATCAGGTTCACATCGAAGAGAACCCGCGTTTCCCCATAGCCGGCCTGAAGGCCGGCGATTTCCAGCAAAGCGGTCATACGCCCTCCTCCGAGCCGAGATAGGCCTCCTTCACTGCCGGATTGTTGCGAATTTCCTCCACTGATCCAGAGGCAATGATCTCGCCATACACCAACACCGAAATCCGGTCGGCCAGCTTGAACACCGCATCCATGTCATGTTCCACGAGCAGCATCGGTATGGAGACCTTCAAAGCACCAAGCACATCGACAAGGCGAGCGGATTCGTCCGGCCCTGCCCCCGCCATCGGCTCATCAAGCAGGAGAACCTTTGGCTGGCCTGCCAATGCTATGGCCAGCTCAAGAACCCGCTTTTCGCCGTGGCTGAGATCGCCAGCGCGAATGTCCACGCGCCCCAGAAGGCCGACCGTATCAAGGCACTGGCGGGCCTTTTCATTCAGGCCTTCATCCCTTGCAGCGGAGCGGAAGAAACGGAACGAATGTCCGGCCTTTGCCTGAACACCGAGAGCAACATTTTCCAGCGCGGAAAACTCGGGAAGGATCGCAGTAATCTGGAAAGACCGGCCCAGCCCCCTCATGGCCCGTTTCGCAACCGGGAGGGCAGTCACGTCCTCGCCAGCAAAGAACACCCGCCCGCTGTCAGACGGCAGCGCCCCGCAAATCTGGCCGATCAGCGTTGTCTTGCCCGCGCCATTGGGACCGATGATGGCATGGATCTCTCCCGGTCCGACCGTGATCGAGACATTTCTCGTGACATGGAGGGCACCATAGGACTTGTTGAGTTCCTTGAGCTCAAGGACAGGTGTCGTCATTTGCCCCTCCCCTTGAAGGCACCCAGAATCCCGCCGCGCGCGTAAAGCACTACGAGGATCAGGAGCGGTCCGAAGATCAGCCGCCAATGTTCCGTATAGCCCGACAGGATCTCCTCCAGCGCCAGAAAGGCAATCGCCCCGAGGATTGCGCCATGGAGGTAGCCGAGACCGCCCAGAACCACCATCACGATCAGCTCGCCCGACCGATGCCAGGACATGTACGCCGGGGAAACGAACTCTGCATGGTTGGCCAAAAGGGCTCCGGCGAGACCGGCCATGACCCCGGCAATCACAAAGGCTGCCAGCCGGTATTTGAACGGGTCGATACCCAGCGCATTAAGCCGTGCCTCGTTCTGGCGCGCGCCCTTCAGCACCCGGCCGAAGCGCGATGCAGCAACTTGTTTCAAAAAGAGATAGGAGCCGAGCAGAATGCCAAAGACCACGAGATAAAAGGACGTGTCATTGGCAAAAAGGTCCGTCCCGAAGAACTCCGTGCGTCCCCACATGGTCAGGCCATCATCCCCGCCATAGGCCGACAGGGATGTGGCCGTGTAATAGGCCATCTGTCCGAAGGCCAGCGTGATCATGATGAAATAGACGCCCCGCGTTTTCAGGCTGATCGCGCCGGTAACAGCCGCAAAGAGTGCCGAGACAAGGATGACAACAGGGAAGGAAATCCATGCTTCCCAGACATCATGCGCCGCCAGTATGCCGATGGCGTAGGCCCCAAGGCCGAGATAGGCCGCGTGGCCAAAGCTGACCATTGCCCCCAGACCCAGAATGAAATCGAGGCTGAGCGCGGCCAGAGCCAGAATGAGGATCCGCGTTGCAAAAAGCAGGACGAAACGGTCGTCGAACAGGCTCGCATAGACCGGCACCAGCGCAAGCAAGACGAAGAGCAGAACCGGAACGGTGCGATTTTTCAAAAGCTCTGTCATGACCGTGCCACCGGAAACAGACCGCTCGGGCGGAAGAACAGGACTCCGGCCATCAGGATGTAGATCAGCATGGACGCAATGGCGGGGCCAACGTCATTTGCAGCGGCAGGCGGCAAGAGCAGCCGTGCGATATCCGTGGTCAGCGAGCGGCCGAGCGTATCCACCAAACCAATGAGCAGGGCTGAAATGAACGCCCCGCGAATGGAACCGATACCGCCAATCACGATCACCACAAAGGCGAGGATCAGGAGGTTATCCCCCATGCCCGGTTCAACGGAAAGGATCGGCGCGGCCATGATCCCGGCAAAGCCCGCCAGCATCGTTCCAAATCCGAAGACGATCATGAAAAGACGGCGAATATTGACCCCGAGAGCAGCAACCATGTCCGGATTGGTCGCCCCTGCCCGCACCAGCATGCCGATCCGGGTGCGGGTGACAAGAACATAAAGCAGCAGGGCGACACCGAGGCCGGAGCCAATCAGGGCAAGCCGGTAAACCGGGTAGCGCAGATTGTCCATCAACTGCAGGGAGCCGTCGAAGAGATCCGGTATGGGAACCGAAAGCGGCGCAGCGCCCCAGATCACCTTCACGGCCTCATTCAGAAACAGGATGACCCCGAAAGTTGCGAGCACCTGATCGAGATGGTCCCTGTCATAAAGATGCCGAAAGACGAGGAACTCCAGCGCCAGCCCCGCCAGCAATGAAACGACAAGGGCGAACAGGAGAGCTGCCCAGAACGACCCGGTGAGCTGATATCCAGCAACAGCCAGATAGGCACCGAGCATATACTGGACGCCATGGGCGAGATTGATGAAATCCATCACCCCGAAAACCAGGGTCAGGCCTGCAGCGATCAGGAATAAAAGCACGCCAAGCTGTAGGCCGTTCAGGGTCTGGACGGCAAGAAGGGTTGCGCTCACGGCACGTCATCCGTTTTTGGCGGAAATGATCAGGGCGAAGCGGCGGGCAGGATGTCCCCGCCCGCCATGGCGGATGTCAGTTACATCCGGCAGCTTTCGGCGTAGGCGTCGCCCTTGTCGTCAAAGACCTTCTCGACAGCCTCGGTCACATAGGCCCCGTCCTTGTTGACGGCCTTCACGAGATAGAAGTCCTGAACAGGGAACTGATTGGTGTTGAACGAGAAGTCGCCGCGAACGCTTTCAAACGGGGCCGTCTTGAGAGCCGCCATCAGGGCATCCTTGCTTTTGTCACCACCGGTTCTTTCCAGCGCGCCATCAATCAGGCGAGCCGCGTCATAGCCTTGTGCTGCATAGAGCGACGGCGCGTAGCCGTATTCCGCCTTGAAATCAGCGACAAACTTGGCATTTGCCGCATTATCGAGGTTGGAAGCCCACTGGGCACCGGCAAAGAGGCCGACTGCGGTGTCCTGTGTCGCCGGAAGCGTGGTTTCATCCACGGTGAAGGCGGACAGGAACGGAATGCCCTCCTTCAGACCGGCCTGATCATATTGCTTGACCAGATTGACGCCCATGCCGCCCGGCATGAAGGTGAAGATTGCATCCGGCTTTGTGTCGGCGATCCGGGCAAGTTCCGCGGAAAAATCGAGCTGACCGAGCTTTGTGTAAACTTCGTCGGCAATCTCGCCTTCATAGTGGCGCTTGAACCCGGCAATGGCATCCTTGCCTGCCTGATAGTTCGGAGCCATCACGACCACGCGCTTGTAGCCCTTTTGGGTCGCGTACTTGCCCATGACTTCGTGGTTCTGGTCGTTCTGCCAAGACGTAGAGAAGAAATACGGGCTGCAGCCTTTGCCTGCGATCGGCGAAGGACCGGCATTTGCGCCAATGAAGATCGTCTCGGCTTCGATGACCGGCTTGTAAACGGCCATCATGACATTGGAGAACACCACGCCGGCCATCATGTCGACCTTGTCGCGTTCCAAAAGCCCCTGCACCTTCGTCAGGGCCGCATCCGGCTTCAACTCGTCATCGACAACAAGAACTTCCGTATCCAGACCACCCAGCTTTCCGTCGTTTTCCTTCACTCCCAAAAGGAAACCGTCGCGCATGTGCTGGCCCAGAACTGCCGGTGGGCCCGAAAGCGTTGCGAGAAAACCGATTTTTAGGCTCTCCGCAGAGGCAGCAGATGCGCTGCAAAGGATCGTGGTAGCTGCGAGAGCCGACAGGACTTTCTTCATGGATGTTCTCCCCTCTCATAGACCGGTTGTTGCCGGACTGAATCATTCTGCGACTTAACTTATAGTTGGGTCAGGGTCGTAAAATCCCGCCAAATTTATTTTAAGCATAAAATATTGAAG
Source organism: Roseibium sediminis (assembly GCF_008711325.1). GTDB lineage: Bacteria > Pseudomonadota > Alphaproteobacteria > Rhizobiales > Stappiaceae > Roseibium > Roseibium sediminis. The sequence goes on along the minus strand of NZ_VXDB01000012.1, from coordinate 73,659 downwards.
CTGTTAAGTCCCAAATGTTTTGCACTTTCGGCTTTTGTTTTAGCCAACTTCGCATTAAGACACGCACTGGGAATGTGTGGGAAATTTTGCACGCGGAACGAGAAGTTTTGACAAACATGTTGAGAAGAAACAAAATCAGAAAACTCAACGTGCTCATGCCCCATTCTTGACCATATTTGATCACACGAATGTGTGCTCGTCGTATTTGAGCCTGTCCCCTTTGGAGGAGAGATCGGGTTCTGTTTGTGGGAGGCGTTTGGAAGGCCGGTATGTTGAATGTTCGTGAGCCATCCAGAAATACATCTGCGCAAACCGGTACCGCGACACCGGCTGACACCATGACTGCGCCGCGCCCCGACTCATCCGATCGTTCTCCGACCTCCCGTCCAAGAAACTCCCGCTTTCAAAGCCGCACCCCCGTTGGCAGAGCCCAGATCCGCTGGGCCGACGACGCGGATGTTGTGGTCGAACTGGACGAGCTGTCCGACCAGTTTCGCAGCGGTGAAAAACCTCGCCCTGTATGGACCGCAGATTCTGCAGACCACCGCACACAGGGCCTCGCCAGCCTGACACGCCCGCTTCTTCTGACGGCACTTGCCCTTGTCATGTTCGGAACGGGTTTTTCGTTCTACCTGTCTCGCTCGACCACCGAGCAGAGTGAAGTGGCCGAAGTCTCGCCCAATCGCCCGCTAACCGAAATCACCCGTTCGGTTCAGGATCTCGCGCAGATTTCACCAGCCAATGTGGTGCCGGAGACGACCGGTTCCCCGTCAGACCGTTTCGGCGACATATTCAGCACCGTTGCAACGAGTTCGTCTTCTCTTGCGGAGCAGTTGCAGCAAGAGGCCCTCGCGCAAGCAACCAAAGCTGCGCAGCGCACGGCAACACCACCGCAAGAGACGAACCTGGCATCATCCCAAGCGGCTCCCCTGATCACCAGCTCGATCAGAAGGAATTCCGACACGGCCAGCGCGGACGCCAAATCATCTGCGCTGGGATATGCGAAACAGACCGCAAGCCAGCCTGATGTTGTCGAAGTTCTCTCCGCAAAACCGGAAACCCCGGTCAAGGTGGAAACCACCTCAGCAATCCCGGTTGTCAAAACAGTGCCTGCACCGGCGCCAGAGCCAGTACGCGCCACCGCATCCCTGCCCTCCTCGTCCGGCGCAAATGGCACCATCGTGTCATCAGTCAATATTCGCCGATCGGCAGAAAACGGTTCCGAAATACTGGGAGTGGTTCCCGCCGGAAGCTCTGTTCAGGTCAATTCCTGTGACAATTGGTGGTGCTCAATTCGTTACGACGGCCAGGAAGGCTATGTCGGCAAGCGTTTTGTCGACCAGAACGGCTAGGCTGTGAGGGCCTGATGCGTTCCGTCACCCTCCTCGCTGTACTTCTCTTTCTCATACCTGTCTCAGCCAAAGCAGATGGCACCGACTGCGTCGTCTATGCGACCGACTATGCCAACAGCTATGTGAACGGCGATCTCGTAGGTGACACGGTTCGCGGCGGAATAGCGGGAGCGGTTGCCGGCGGCGAATGGGAAGGTCCAAGCGGCGCTGAACGCGGTGCCCGCGTTGGCGGAGCGCTAGGCGTTTTGAACAATCTCGGCTCCCTACCCGGCGGGTGGCAGGCCATGTACGACATGGCTTACCAGATCTGCATTCAGGGCGACGCATCGGCAACCTTTCCGGCGCCTCTGCCCGGCCAACCTCGTAGCGACTGCGGATCGTCGGCCGGGTATAATACGCCAGGACTGCGGGAGCCTGGGACGGGCAACATTCGCGCTGGATCGTCACAAGCCGGATGCCCATGAGCCCTCGACCTTTCCAAATGGCACCAAGTCTTTCTGCCAGTCGCCGGTTGACCTTGCGTCTTCAAACCAGTCAACTGAACCCGATTTCGACGACCTGACACACAGGGATTCTCATGCTTCTTTCTGCCCGCCTTCTGACTGCCATTTCCCTCACCGCCTTCATCACCGCCGCGCCCGCTGCTGCCCAGCAATGCGGAGGCGATTTCCGGCAGTTTCTTGCCGGAGTGAAACAGGAAGCCCTCTCCAGGGGGCTGTCGGAAAAGGCAGCGGATGCAACCCTGTCCGGCGCACAGATTGACAAGAACGTTCTGGCGCGCGATCGCTCGCAGGGTGTCTTCAAGATGCCGTTCATCGACTTTTCCCAGCGCGTGATCTCCGGCCACCGGATGCAGCACGGCGCAAAGAACATGAAGAAATACAACGCCATCTTCGCACGGACCGAAAAGGAATATGGCGTCCCCGCTCCGGTGATCACCGCCTTCTGGGCGCTGGAGACCGACTATGGCGCGGTGCAAGGCGACTTCAACACCGTCAATGCGCTGGCAACCCTTGCCCATGACTGCCGCCGCCCGGAACTCTTCCGTCCTCAGCTGATTGCCGCCATCGAGATGGTCCAGCATGGCGACCTTGACCCGCGCCGCACCACGGGCGCCTGGGCCGGGGAAATCGGCATGGTGCAAATGCTCCCAGAGGACATCATCAAGTTCGGCAAGGACGGCAATGGCGATGGCCATGTCACCCTGAAGGACAGCGCCGAGGACGCGATCCTGACCGCTGGCGCCTTCATCCAGAACCTTGGCTGGCGGCGCGGCGATCCGTGGCTGCAGGAAGTCACGGTTCCCGGCAATCTGGACTGGAGCAAGACCGGCCTCGACACATCCATGCCGGTTGCCGACTGGGCACGCCTTGGCGTTTCAGCCCGCTCAGGCAAGCTGCGCACGGACCTGCCCGCCTCGCTGATCCTGCCGCAGGGTCGCAAGGGACCAGCCTTCCTCGCCTATCCGAACTACGAAATCTATCTGAAATGGAACCAGTCCTTCGTCTACACGACGACGGCAGCCTATTTCGCCACGCGCCTTGGCGGCGCGCCGGTCTACAACACCGGCAATCCGGAAGCAGGGCTGGATGACGCCCAGATGAAGCAGCTTCAGACCAAACTGCGCGCCATGGGCTATGACGTTGGCAAGATCGACGGCATTCTCGGCTCCGGCACACGCGCCGCCGTTCAGGACGTCCAGAAAAAACTCGGCCTCCCCGCAGACGCCTGGCCGACCCCGGCCCTGCTCAGGAAGCTGTGAGCCAACCTTCCCACGCGCGTTGACAGCATCTTGCTGGCGAGCCCATTGAACCGAACTTAGCAAAATGCTATTCTAGCAGATGAAAAAGATTGCTTATAGCAAATCAGCATTCAAGACCCTTCGCAAAATACCTGTCCCGGAGGCCAAACGCATTATGTCCAAGGTGGAACAATATGCGAAGGACCCGGAGAGCCTTGCAGGCAATGTTAAACATCTGAAGGGATCGCCATTTCTGCGGCTGCGCGTTGCAGACTGGCGGATCATTTTCGATGAAGACGGCAACGTCCTCAGAATCCTGAAGATTGGCGCGCGTGGAAATGTCTATGAATAAGATCCCTTCATTGCAGACAATCACAAGCCCCAGCGGCGAAACACTGGTGGTGCTGCCACTTGCCGAGTATGAGGCCTTGATTGATGCCTCTGATATCGCCGAAGCGCAAAAAACGAGGGCCGGGCTGGCGAGTGGTCAGGAAGAACTCGTACCCGCAGAGGTCGTAGCCCGACTGATCGATGCCGAGAACCCGATCCGGGTCTGGCGAGAGCATCGCGGCTTGAGCGCAAAAGCGCTGGCAAAAGCTGCTGGGATCAGCCCCCCCTATCTCTCCGAACTTGAAACAGGCAAGAAGGAAGGAAAGGTTTCTGTTCTTAAAAGGCTTGCTGAAGCCTTATCCGTCGATCTCGACGATCTGGTGTAATTCGGTGAAATCGTGGTGAAGCAGCCTATAGGCACCACCTCGTAGTTTAGTCTTTATCCGGAATTTCGTTCGCCTCGCCATCTTCCAGTCGGCGCATAGAAAGAAATTGGGCGGCAGTCTCCTTTGAGACCAAATTCAGACCCTGTCCGGCATGGCGGCCCGAGGCACGCCAGTAAGTGAAGCTTCCGACAACACCACAGCTAACGAGGAACAGAATAGGGATCTTCTGCTCAAATATCTGATACGTGCAAAGTGTTACAAAGCCTCCCCCCAAAAGATGAAATAGCAGCCCTCTCTGGCCGAAAAATTCACTTACTGCGCTAAACAAGGCAAACGGGATTAAATTCACAACAAATACAACTGCAGAAATCAATAACCAAGGCAATAAAACAGCGAGGAACCCAACAAATTTCCGATCCCAGTTTATTTCTTCCGGATTTGAAAAAAATAATGCGAACATACCAAAAAGCACGATGCATCCACTGACAGCTGCACAGGCCAGTACATATCCTTTAGCAATCCTCAGGAGCCCCATTTGATCACCTCGCATCCCTACGGAAAGATCAAATACTCCCGAAAGTAAAAGATTCTCCCCTCACCGGCCCACATCTTCCGGAGCAATGGCGAGGGTCTTGACGATGGCATGGACGGTGCCGCCGACCTGAAGGTTGAGGGCGGCGGTGGAGCGGCGGGTGACGCGGGCAAGGATTGAGCCTGCGGGCGTTTTGACGGAGACAAGTGCACCCGGTCCGTCGCCGCCGCGGATGGTTTCCACGGTTCCCGGCAGGATATTCAGTGCGGACAGGCCCGTTGGCGCTTGACGGGAAAGAATGACCTCTTGCGCGGGAATACGCACCCGGAGCCGCGATCCCGGCTCAGCCGAGACCCGTGGCAGCAAGAGACGCACGCCGCCCACCTCAAGCTCCGTCAGGCCGTCAGCGTGGTGCATGACGACAACGGCCTCGATCAGCGCGCCTGCTGCCCGCGCGCCGGTTGGCGTTACCATCGGGTCACCCAGAACCTCGACTGCAGGGCCCTGCCGCGCCACCTTTCCATTGTCCAATGCCACGACCGTTGTCGCGAGACGGGCAACCTCCGCGGCCGAGTGGCTCACGTAAAGGATCGGGATGGAGACCTCATCCCGCAGACGTTCGAAAAATGGCAGGATTTCCTGTTTGCGCTCTTCGTCGAGAGACGCCAGTGGCTCATCTGCAAGGATCAGACTGGGGTTCGCCAAAAGCGCACGGCCAATGCCCACGCGCTGCTTTTCCCCGCCCGAAAGTGTTGCGGGTCGCCTTTCCAGAAGCTCCCCGATACCGAGCATCTCGACAATCCGGTCAAACTCTGACCTGTCTGCAGGTGCCTTGGCCATCCAGCGCCCATAGGTGAGGTTCTGGCGCACGTTCAGGTGCGGAAACAGGCGTCCTTCCTGAAAGATATAGCCAAGGCGGCGCTTGTGCGGCGGCAGGTTCTCGCCCGACTTCGTATCCAGAAGCACCCTGTCCTGAACGCAAATCCGACCGGTCTCCGGCGTCAGGAGTCCGGCAACCGTGTTGACGATGGTTGTCTTGCCGGAACCGGAGCGGCCAAAAAGCACCGTGATGCCGACCGGCGCTTCAAAGGCAAGATCAAGGGCCAAGTGGCCGAGCTGTTGTTTCATGGAAACGCTGAGGGTCATGCGCCCTCCATGCGACGGGTTATCCGCCGCGACAGGATTTCGGAGGCAACCAGCGCGCCCATGGAGACAATAACCGACAGGATGACCAGCCGAAGCGCGGAACTTTCACCACCCGGCACCTGCAAAAAGGCATAAATCGCCGTCGGCAATGTCTGTGTTTCACCAGGAATGTTCGACACAAAGGTGATCGTCGCCCCGAACTCGCCCATGGCTTTGGCAAAGGCCAGAATGCCGCCAGCCAGAATGCCCGGTAGTGTCAGCGGGAGCGTGACCGTGGCAAACACCCAGAACGGGGATGCACCCAGCGTTGCGCTGGCCTGTTCCAGCCGCATATCAACGCTTTCCAGCGACAGGCGAATGGCCCGAACCATCAAGGGAAAGGCCATGATCGCCGCAGCAAGAGCCGCTCCGGTCCAGCGGAAGGCAAACACAATGCCCAACTCGCCCAGAAACGCCCCGACCGGCGCCCGAGGGGAGAAAGTGAGCAGCAGCAGATAACCGGTGACGACAGGCGGCAAGATTAACGGCAGATGCACCAGACCATTGAGAAGCTGGCGACCGGGAAAGGTCCAGCGGGCGAGCGCATAAGCAACGAAGACAGCAAACGGCAGGCTGAAGAGCGTCGCCCAGAAAGCGACTTTCAGGGACAAGGCTACCGCCTGCCATTCTTCAGGGCTCAGCGTCATCTTGCGGCGGCCTCTATTGCAGGCAAAAACCCGTGCTTTTGCAAAAGTCCCTGCGCTTCTGCGCCCTTCAAATACGCAAGAAACGCAGCGCCCGACGCGATCTGCGGGCCCTTGATCTGTGCTGCGGGATATAGGATCGGCGGATGACTGTCCTGCGGGAACACGCCGACTACCTGAACCCGAGGTTCAACGATGGCGTCGGTCTCGTAAACGATCCCGAAGGGAGCCGCCCCAAGCGCCACCAAAGCAAGGGCAGAGCGCACATTATCGGACTGCGCCACCCGCGCCGCAACGCCCTCCCATAATCCAAGATGTTCCAGTGCGGCCTTGCCGTAGATCCCGGCCGGAACCGCATCAATCAGCCCCATTGCCAGCCGTCCACTGCCGAGCCTGCCTGCAAGATCGAAGTCGGTCGTGATCTCGACCGGATCACCCGCTGCTTCCCCGCTCACAAGTACCAGCCTGTTCCCGGCAAGATCAAACCTGCTTTCAGGAACGAGGAAGCCGTCACGCTCCAGCCGGTCCATCCAGTCAGAATTGGCAGAAATGAAAATCTGGGACGGAGCCCCCTGCTCGATCTGGCGGGCCAGTGCGGATGAACCTGCAAATGAGAAGCGAACATCAACGCCAGTATCAGCTGTGAACCCGGCGGCAATCTCTTCAAGAGCGTTTTTCAGGCTGGCGGCAGCAAAGACGGTCACGGTCTCCGCCCGTGCAGTTGCGCCCACATTGCTCAACAGACCGAACGCCAACAGGATGAAAGCCGCAAGGCTGGCAAGTCTGCCCCGCCCGATTTGGCCTATCTTGTTGGTTTTCATGTGCTTCCTGAATTCTATCCGGCGATTGCCGCCAGAATTGCAGGAAGGGCCAGCAATGGCAATGGTCTATTCGGCCTGTTACCGCGGTGCCATGCGGATGGCCCCATCGAGACGGATGGTTTCGCCGTTCAACATGTCATTGTCGATGATTGCCCGCACCATCTTGGCATATTCCGTTGCTCTGCCAAGACGTGAGGGGAACGGAACCTGCTGGCCGAGAGAGTCACGGACTTCCTGCGGCAGCCCCATCAGCATCGGGGTCTCGAATGTGCCCGGCGCAATGGTCATGACCCGAATGCCGCTTCTGGAAAGATCCCGAGCCACCGGAAGGGTCATTCCGGCAACACCCGCCTTCGAGGCGGCATAGGCAACCTGCCCGATCTGGCCGTCAAACGCGGCAACCGAGGCTGTGGAGACAATGACACCCCGTCCACCATCTTCTGTGACAGGATCAAGCGCTGCCATGCCGGTTGACGCAATCGCAATGCAGCGGAAGGTGCCGATAAGATTGACCTCGATGACCTTGGTGAACATGTCCATCGGGTGCGGTTCGCCGCGAGAGGTTGTCTTGGCAACCGGGGCAATGCCCGCACAGTTGACCAGAATCCGCTCCTGGCCGTGTGCGGCGCGAGCCGACGCAAACCCAGCCTCTACGCTTGCCTGATCGGTCACATCAACGGAGACAAAGAGGCCACCGATTTCGGAGGCAACCGCAGCGCCACCATCGGCATCGCGATCGAACAACGTCACCTTGACGCCTTCTGCAGCCAGCATGCGAGCGGTTGCCGCGCCAAGACCGGATGCACCACCGGTCACAACGGCAGAGATGTCATTTCCAAGTTGCATTTCCGAGCCCCATACAAATACAAGTCATTTTAAAATAATGACTTTTTAAATCCAATTGACGAAAACGTCATTCGCTTCTGCGAAAGTGACGAAAAACAGCTGTCCGGTCAAGTCTTTTGAGGGGAACGGTCTGCAAAAGAGTGCTGGCTTATGCCAGCACCTGCAGGTCCAGGGGCTGGCGCAGACCGGAGACGGGTCGCATTGCACGGCGTTCTCCCGTCACCCCGTCATAGCCCTGACTAAGCGCCAGTTCGAAGGTCGTCGCATCCGTCAGAACCCGGGATTTCTCTGCCTTGTTGGCATCCTCGAGCTTTGCCGCCCGGTTGACGGCGTCGCCGATGACCGTGAATTCCAGCCGGTCAGCAGAACCAACCACGCCAACGGTCACCGGTCCGGCGGCGCAAGCCGTCCCGACCTCAAAATCTCTCGGCCAACCAAGATCCGTGAACTTGTTACAGCACAGCTGCAACTCGCTCACCAATGCCTGCGCTGCCTTGAGTGCATCAGCAGCATAGGTCTCGGACGGATGAACGGCCCCAAAGGTGGCAAGAATGCCGTCGCCAAGAAACTTGTCGACCCGCCCGCCATGCGACCTGATAATCGCAAGGGCCGTGTCCTGATAGGTCGCCAGAATTTGCATCACGCGATCTGGCGGCAACTGGTCCGCCGTGTTGGTGAAGCCGCGAATATCGACATAGAGGATCGCCGCATCACGAACCATGCCTTGCCCGGCCTTGAGAGCGACATCCGCATCGGTGATCGAGGCAGCCACTTCCGGTGCAAAAAAGCGCTTCAGATCCATCACCGCCGCATGTTCGCGAATGGACGAAAAAAGCAGTTCCCGTGCCCGAAACAGCGCCGCAGACAGCACAATGGTCACGGTCAGGATGACAACCGTCTTGTCGAGTTCTGCACCGATCAGAACGCTGTTTTTCGTAAGATATTCAACGTAGTTGCGAGTGATGTGCATCCCACCCGTATCACCCATTACGGCATAGGATACCAAGCCGAGCCAACCGGCCACCGCCACTAACCCCGTCGTAAGAACAAACCGCGGATCAAAGCGCAACGCGCGCAAACCGATGAAGATGAACACATACATCAGGGTCGGCGTCTTGAGATAAAAGGTCGGCGGCTGATTGTACTGAATGTGAAACGAGAATATCAGTCCGACCAACAGCGCCATGTCAACGCCGATTGACAAAAGCAGGAACCATTCGGGCAACTCGAACCGGTAGGACAAAGCAAGCCGCAGGACGGTGAAGGCGAAATACGCGGCAAGCGCAATGGGCACGAAGTTGAAACCGTCCCCACCCTCGGCTCTTGGTGCCAAAAGATAGAGCGAAGAAAACAGACTGACTATTGCCAGCTGTACCCAGGAGATAAGCCGCTCGGAGGCATTTTCGCGGGCCCGGATTTCTGCGCGCACGCGAGCTGGAATACCGGTTTCGGGCGGACCGCCACGAAGTATGTATTTCAGCCATTCGGTGATGCGCTTCATTCTACCCTGCCTGCTGGCACTTCGGCTGGACCCTATGGCCAGATATCCTGTACGGTAGATGTGCAGCTAACTGCCGGCGAGAACAAGGCCGCTAGCCGACATGTGATCGGTCGTGAGCAGTTTCAGGGAATGAGAACCAATCCTTCGCGGGCAACGAGGGTGCCGGGATAGGCCTTGTCTGCTTCCCGCCCGATCTCATCCAGCTCATCATCGGTTCTGCGTGGGTCATGATGGAAAAGCACCGGAACCTTTACATTTGCGGCTTTCGCAAGCTCCACCGCCTTCTGCCAGGTGGAGTGCCCCCAGCCGATATAGGTCTCGTATTCCGCATCCGTATACATGGCGTCATAGACCATGACATCCGCCCCTTGCACAAAGGCGGGAAGCTTGGCATCGATGTCCGCATTACCATGCTCGTGATCCGTGATGACGCAAATCACCTTGCCACCGTATTCGATCCGGTAACCGCAGGCTCCGCCCGGATGATTGAGGCGCATGGTTCGCACAGAGAGGCCTTTGCCGAAGGAAAGGTCTTCACCAGCCTTGAAATCGTTGAAGGAGAGAGCCTTCAGGGTCTTTGCCGAAAGCGGAAAGACTGGTGGCGACATGATCCGGCTGACAATGTCTGGCAGGGTGAAGGCATCATCTTCAAAATGACCAGCCCAGGCGCGGATCGCCGAATTTGGATCAAAGGCCGGCCAGAAGAATGGCAGCCCGCATATATGATCGAGATGAGTGTGGGTCAGAAGCAAGTCGAAATCGCCGGCGGTTTTCTGCTGGCACATTCCAAGACCAAGGTTTCGGGCACCGGAGCCGCAATCGACGAGGAGCCTTGAAGCGCCTGCACGGATTTCGAGGCAGCTCGTCTCCCCGCCATACCGAAGTGTGCTCTCACCCGGCGTAGGAGTCGACCCGCGTACACCCCAGAACTTCACCCAAAACTCGTCAACCACTCACCATTCCTCACGTCCCCGGCAAGACACTTCTGCTTTCTCCCACGCTACCCTCCCTTTGCGCAGGCCGACAAATCACTTCTGGGCCGCAGCAAGATCCCGCGTTGTACGCTCCAGACGGAGGGCAAGCGTACGCATGACCTCCAATGATATATCGGGAAACTCTTTAAGCAGTTTCAAGAAGTCATCTTTGGAAACGGTTAAAACATCCATTTCCGTCGATGCGATCAGGCTTGCGGTTCGTGGAACGTCGCACAGGATCGCAATCTCGCCGACGATGTTGTTTTCACCAACCTGGGCAACGGTTTTTTCGCCTTCCGGCGTGTTCACCAGAACGTCTGCCTTGCCTTTGAGAATGATGAAGGCGCTGTCACCGGGTTCTCCTTGAGAACAAAGCCGTTCGCCCTGCTGATACTCCGTCCGGTCACTGATAAACGCCAGCAACCGCAGCTTGGTTTCATCGATGCCGCGAAACAGCGGTACGCGCCGCAGGGCCTCGACTTCAGCTTCCAATGTCATTTACTTACCTCCCGGCGGGTGCTGCATTCGCCAAGCTTCAAAATGCGTCCGCCTTTTTTATTCACCAAAGCACTTAAGCTTCGTCTTCTCAAGCCTGATTACGATGAGTTGATGACACCCGCCCCTGATCGAACAGGGCATAAGCATCGAATTCGGCCCCAAGCTCTTCGTTTGGCGCCCCGAAGAGGAATGTCCGTCCGGCCAGCAGCTTGCGAAGCGCTTCCCGAAGCGCCTTGTCCTCATCGTTGAGCCCGGTCGCCACATCATCAAGGATGGTGATACGCGCGTTCTTCAGCAGCGCCCGCACGAGTGCCAGACGGCGACGCTGACCGGCAGACAGGCGCGAACCGGCAACGCCAACATGATAATCAAAGCCCGCATACATGATCGGCTCGCGCAGGTTCATCTCCTCGACCATCGAGCGGATCACCTGATCAATGCGTTGACGCGCATCGCGGCGGTCAACACGAGCCCGGCCAAAGAGGAGATTGTCCTCAATCGTCAACGGCGGCAGATAGGTGTTCGGATCGATCGCCACAAAGTTCTTGCTGCTGCCAACGACTGAATCCAGGAACTGACGGCGAGCTGTGATGATTTCAGACTTCAGCTCGTCCGTCGCGATGCCAAGACGATGCCTTGCAGGAACCAGCTTGAAGGCCAGCGCAACGAGGCGAGACTTGTCACTGGCGGAAAGTCCGGGCCGCTGATTTCCTGAACGTGCCACTCGAACAATCCTGTCGAACTCCGGCAGATCCTCCTGATTGATGAAGGAATACGTCCCGAGAAGTCCGCTGTCGCCGGAAACGTTTGCGAACAGCTCGACCATGGTCTCGGCGATCTTCAAGCCGATTTCCTGCAGTTTCGCGTCCAGTCCCGTGTCGGACAGGAACGTCTTCACCTCCGGCATGTCCGGGATGTTGTCCATGCCAACTTCCGGGTCCGTCGGCACCGCAAAGAAGAGGTTCTCCGCAAGGGTCGCACTGGCATTGAAATTGTTCTGGTTCCACAGCTCAACGAGATTGGCCAGATTCGGATCACCGGCAATCCTCTCTGCCAATGTCCCTCGAACCGACAGGATGCGGTCTGCCAGCTCGTCATCCATGGTCGGGTCAAAGCGCGACTGCAGACCAAGGCGATAAATATCGGCATCCAGTCCTACAGCCGTCAGCAGCGAGAGAGCTTTTTCGTCGAGCTCATCCGGACCACTGACCCCGGCAGCCGCATAATCCTCCCAATGCGCAGCAAGGTCGTAGGTCGGGTTTTTCGTCTCGTGGGCTTCGCTGATCCGGCGCTGATAATCTGCCAGTTCTTCTCCGTGACGCTCGACCTTGGCAAGCGGGCGATGACGCAGGCCGTAGTAGAGATTGTCCCGAATGGTGCCTGTCCAGATATGCACCGCCCCACCCACATAGGCGATCTCGCGCCCGAGGGTGGATTCAGAAAGTTTGTCGAGATTGACGCCGCCGATTTCCACGCGACCGGAAGACGGGCTGACAAGCCCCGCTGCAAGTTGCAGGACCTCCGCCCTTCCCGATCCGTCCGGACCGGCAATCGCATAACTTCGCCCTTCTGGTATCGTCAGCGATGCATCGAACACCTCCTGCCCCGCAGCGCCGCCCGAGAAGGTCACATTGCCGAGAACGATATCGCCCTTCAGCTCCTGTGACGCATCCTCAACAAGACGCTCGACCGGATAGATGTCCGCCGGATCGAAGTTCTCCACCACCGTCTGGTACTTGACCGAAACGTCTGCCGTCATCTGGTAATAGGCAAGCAGCTCCTTCCACGGACCGGCAAGGTCCTTGTAGGCTGCGATGACCGCAAGCAGCGCGCCGATACTCAGGTCGCCCTCGATGACCAGATAACCGCCGATCAGGTAGAAGAAGAACGGTGTCAGCTGGTTCATGAAGTTATTCAGGAACTTGATGAAGAACTTCCGATTGAAGATCTCGTAGCGGATCTTGAAATTCTCGTACAAGCGATCAGACAGGTCGGCAGAGTGCCACGCGGAGGCATCGTTTGCGTGAATTTCCGGAACACCGGTAATGCTCTCGCCCACCTTGTCGGCGATCAGGCGGACATTCTTGACCCTCATCCGGGACAGCAGCACCACCTTCTTCTGCAGCTTCGGGATAATGTAGCCCTGGATCGGGTAAGAGCTGACAGCCGCAAGACCCAAGAGCGGATCCTGCATGAAGATGAAGCCAAGCTGCACAACCAGCATCCCGCCCTGATAGGCAGGAAGGGCAAAGGCCTCGCCGATGAAACCGCCCACATCCTCCACCTCGGACGTGATCATCGGAATGATTTCACCGGAGCTGATTTTCCTGAAATGCGGAAGGCGGAACCGGAGAACCCGCTGAAAGAGTTCAAAACGCAGGCGTCGGAGCATCCGCTCACCCAGCCGTCCCTTGTAGATATTGATGTAAAGTTTCAGGCCGTTAGACAAAATGACTAGGCCCAAAAACGAGAAGCAAAGGAACACGAGATAGGAGATTTGATCCAATTCTACCGAAAGGACAGCTCTTGGAAATCCGTCACCCTGCACTGCATCGTTTACGATAAGCTTCGGAAGCTCTAGTAGTATGTATGTGACAGGATATGATAATACTGTGATAAGTAGTATGAATATTTGCTGCCGCGCACTGAACTTCCAAATAAAGCTGAAAAGATTTTTTTCCATTATGCCGTCCGGACTGTAACTGTGCGGGCATTGCCACGATTCAGAACGGCAATATTAACTAATCAATTCAATTTCACCAGCCACGTTTGTGAAACTGTTACCGATCCGCCATTGACGCCTTCGACGACATTTGAAAGGGTACGCCGTGCAAATGCTGAAAAAGGCATGGCAAAAAGTCATGTATCGGGGCATAAGGCGGCACACTCTTAAAAGTTCCAGATCGACGTATGCGTTCAAAGTCACCAAAGATTCTGATTTACAGCCACGATTCCTTCGGCCTGGGGCATCTTCGCCGCTGCCGGGCAATCGCGCATTCTCTGGTGAAAACATACGATGACCTGTCCGTCCTGATCCTGTCCGGCTCGCCGATCATCGGCAGCTTCGAGTTTCGCTCGCGCGTTGATTTTGTCCGCATTCCCGGTGTCATCAAGCTGCGCGACGGGGAATACACACCCCTTTCGCTGCATTTGAACATCGAGCACACGCTGGAAATCCGATCGTCGATCATCGAGCACACCGCCAAGGTGTTCGAGCCGGATATCTTCATCGTCGACAAGGAACCACTTGGCCTGCGTGGCGAGGTTCTGGGCACGCTGGAAGCCCTCAAGAACACCAAGACAAAACTGGTGCTCGGCCTGCGCGATGTCATGGATGATCCGGAAATTCTCCGTCAGGAGTGGGAACGCAAGAACGTCATGCCGGCCCTTCGGGACCTGTATGACGAGATCTGGGTCTATGGCCCACAAGACATGTGCAATCCGGTGGAAGGCATCAAGCTGCCGGAAAATGTTCCCGACAAGATCCGTTACACCGGGTATCTGCGTCGCCACATGCCCGAGAACGCGGAAAACGCTCCGCTGCCCGAACCCTTTGGCGAGCAACCCTACATTCTCGTGACGCCCGGCGGCGGCGGTGACGGTGTTGAGCTGGTCGACTGGGTGATGCGTGCCTACGAAGCCCGCAAGCGCCCCTTGTTTCCCGCGCTCATCATTCTTGGTCCGTTCATGCCGGCAGCAGCCGTGTCGCAGTTCACCGAACGCGCCGAACACCTTCGCGATGTTGAAATCCTGCGTTTCACGCCGCAGATCGAGCCCTATCTTGCCAGCGCCAGAGCAATTGTCGGCATGGGAGGCTACAATACGTTTTGCGAGATCCTGTCCTTCGACAAGCCGACATTGATGGTCCCGCGCATCATTCCGCGCCGCGAACAGGCCATCCGCGCGGCATGCGCCGAAGAACGCGGCCTCCTGAAGGTTCTACCGATCGACAAGTACCCCGATCCAGTTCTGATGGCAGAAGCCTTGGCCGAGCTGCCCTATTCTCCGAGCCCGTCAGCTGCCGGGATCGAGAACCTCATGCTCGGACTGGATCTCGTCGGCGACCGCGTAGGAGAAATCCTTGAAGAAAACCGCGCAGAACAAGATCGCCGCCAGATCGTGAATTTCTAAAAACGCAGCACGCTTCACCTGCTGCGACAATCAGACAATCGAGACCTGTCATGTCCCGCATCGCCGTTGTGGTCAAAGGCTATCCGCGCCTTTCCGAAACCTTCATCGCCCAGGAAATCCTCGGGCTCGAACGGCGCGGCGTTCCGATCCTGATCGTTGCGCTGCGCAAGCCCTATGACCCCTATATTCACGAGCTGCACCGACAAATTTCCGCCGATGTTCTGTATTTGCCTGAATATGTGAAGGATGATCCGGCAAGAGTGGCCAAGGCAAAACGCTGGGCGGAGAAGCAGCCGACCTATGCAGCCGCCAAAGCCCTGTTCGATGCGGACTACGCGCAGGAAAGCAACGCCAACCGCCAGCGCCGCTGGGCGCAAGGCTGTGTCTTTGCCCATGAACTGCCGGAAGATGTGACCTGGATCCACACGCACTATCTGCACACGCCCTGCTCGGCCGCCCGCTATGCAGCTCATCTTGCCGGAAAGGGCTGGTCCTTCTCCGCGCACGCGAAGGACATCTGGACAAGTGAGGAATGGGACCTGCGCACCAAGCTTGATGATGCAGCCTGGGGGGTGACCTGCACCAAGGTGAACGTGGATCATCTGAAGTCGCTGACAAAAACCCCGGACAAGGTGGAACTGGTCTATCACGGGCTGGATTTTTCCGGCTTTCCCGAGCCTGCGGAAAAAGGATCAGGCCGCGATGGATCAGGCGACGCAGTTCAGCTGGTGTCGGTTGGCCGTGCGGTGGAAAAGAAGGGTTACGATGACCTTCTGGCCGCCCTCGCCTCCCTTCCCGAAACACTCAACTGGCATTTCACCCATATTGGCGGCGGAGAACTTTCCGACGCCCTGAAGGCGCAGGCCGCAACGCTTGGCCTCAGCGAGCGGATTACATGGCGCGGCGCGCAGCCCCGCGAGGAAGTCATCAAGGCCTGTCAGGCATCCGATCTCTTCGTATTACCCTCGAAACTCGCCAAGTCCGGCGACCGGGACGGACTTCCCAATGTTCTGATGGAAGCCCAGTCCATGGGCCTGTGCTGCCTTTCCACGGCAGTCTCCGCCATCCCTGAGCTGATCATTCCCGGCAAGACGGGCGTGCTGGTGCCGCCGGCCGATCCGAAAGCCCTTGGTGTGGAACTCGGCAAGCTGATTGCTTCTCCTGCCGAACGCGAGCGCATGGGCAAAGCTGCTGCTCACCACGTGCGTTGCCACTTTGCCACCGAACCGGGGCTTGACCATCTGGCGGAAAAGTTCAGAAAGGTTCTGTGACCCACGGACCCCGCTCATGAAAATCTCCTTCACAGCGCCGATGAAGCCGCTCGATCATCCGGTCCCCTCTGGAGACCGGACCATGGGACGGCTGATAGTTCGGGCTCTGGAAAGCGCTGGGCATGATGTGCGGATCGCCTCCAGCTTTCGCAGCTGGACAAAGACTGGCGACGAAAATGCCCAACGCGCCATTCGGGCCAATGCCCTTGAAGAAGCGGACAGGATCGACGCGCATTGGCAGGATGAGGGCTACAGACCGGACATTTTCCTGACCTATCACCTCTACCACAAGGCCCCGGACTGGATCGGCCCCACACTTGCGGACCGTTTCGACCTTCCCTACGCCATTCTGGAAGCGAGCCGCGCGCCGAAGCGAAAAACAGGCGACTGGGCCTTCGGTTTTGCAGAAGCCGACAAAGCCCTCCAGAGAGCCGATATGGTCGGCGCCCTTCACAATGCCGACGCCGGTTGCCTGAAACCTGTCCTGCCGCAAAACAGGCTTTCCGTCATCCTGCCCTTTATCGACGCGGCACCCTATCAGACCGTCGAGAGCCGTCCGCCCCCTTCCATTCCACTGAAGCTGCTGACTGTGGGCATGATGCGCGCGGGCGACAAGACCCGCTCCTACCGGGTGCTTGCACAGGCCCTTGCCGAGGTGTCGGACCTCCCCTGGCACCTGACCATCATCGGAGATGGCGAGGCACGAGATGAGGTTCTGGCCCTCTTCCCGAAAGCCCGCCTTACATGGCTCGGCGCATTGGCGATGGAAGAGCTGCCCGCGCACTATGCCGCCCATGACCTGTTCGTATGGCCCGCCATTCGCGAGGCATTCGGCCTTGTGTTTCTGGAAGCACAGGCCAGCGGACTGACGGTTATTGCCGGAGACACGTTTGGTGTACCCGATATCGTGAAAGATCAGGTCACAGGACTGCTGTCAGCGGAAGGAGATGCGGTTTCCTTTGCCGGAAACCTCCGCAAGATGCTAGAGAATCCGGCACTGACCCAAACAATGGGACAAGCAGCCGCCCGTCACATTTCAGCCAATCATACCCTCCAAGCCGGAGCACGGCGGCTGGATGACTTCCTTGCCCGTGCCATTGCAAATCACAAGAGCCGGACCACATCCTGATCATGTCTTTCAACGTTTTCATTCATGTCCAGCACCTCTTGGGCACCGGCCACGCGGTGAGAGCCGCAAGTATCGGCAAGGCATTGATGGAACGCGGCGCCAGGGTCACCCTTGCGACCGGCAATATGTTGCCGCCAACGCTGGATACGGGTGATCTCAAGATCGTCCAGCTGCCGGCAGTGCGCAGCCCCGATGCCGTCTTCAACCGCCTTGTGACGTTGGACAATGAAGATATTGACGATGCTTGGAAAAAGTCCCGTCTTGAATCAACACTTGAAGCCTATCAGGCAGAGCCATTCGACCTTCTGCTGACTGAAACCTACCCCTTTGGGCGCCGTCAGTTCGAGTTTGAACTGAGCGAATTGCTCAAGCTTGCCAAGGCCCGTTCGCAACCTCCGCTGATCGCAACGTCAATCCGCGATATCCTCGTGCGCAAGCAGGAGCTCTGGAAAGAGGAATGGATGGCCGATCAGGCGCTGACCCACTATGACCGGGTCCTTGTTCATTCCGACCCGGACTTTGTGCAGCTTGGCGACAGTTTCCCCTTCGCAGACCGGGTGGAGCACCTTGTGCGCTACACGGGCTATGTCGGTGGCGGAGAGCGTCCGGAGCCCCCGGAGGGTGTGGGCGAAGACGAAGTAATTATCTCCTGTGGCGGAGGTGCTGTTGCGGAAAACCTGCTTTCGGCAGCCCTTGAGGCCCGCCCACTATCCCGACGGGCGGATGACGTTACGTGGCGCATTCTGGTCGGCCATGACGTTTCGGAACAGGCCTTCCAGATCCTGAGGAAAAGCGCCACAGAAGGCCTGATTGTCGAGCGGGCGCGCAAGGATTTCCCGGGCCTGCTGAAGCGGGCGCGGTTGTCGGTCAGTCAGGCCGGTTACAACACGGTGCTGGATATCCTCATTGCCAGCGTGCCTGCCGTCTTTGTGCCCTTTGCACAGGTAAAGGAAACCGAACAGGCACAACGCGCAGATGCCCTTGCCGCTCATGGCCGTGCCGTGGTGACGCCAGAAAAGGATCTAACCCCGGAACGGCTTGCCGCGGCCATCGACGATGCCCTCGCGCTTCCCCGCTCCGGCCACAAGGTGATGCTGGGCGGCGCAGAAAAAAGCGCGGACATCCTGATGAACGACCTCAAGGAGCGGGCCGCATGAGCTATGACCTTGCCCGCTTCCGCAAAGAGCTGACCGAACACCTCGACTGGTTTGCCGAGCGCGGCCGCAAGGTCCGCTTCTGGTGGCGCGATGATGACGCCGTCGAACCGACGGAAGATCTCGACCGGTTGCTGGCCATCGCCAACGCCCATCAGGTGGATGTCGCCCTCGCCGTGATCCCGAAAGATGCGACCGAGGCGCTTGCAGAGCGTCTGAAGAACGAACCGCACGCGCTTGTCCTCCAGCATGGCTGGCAACACAGGAATTTCCAGCGCAAGGATCTTGGCGAAAAGGCAGCCGAACTCGGCACGCGCCGCGACGCCGACGAACTGATGGACCAGCTGGCACAAGGCAAGGCGCGGCTGATCGAATTGTTTGGCGAGAAATTCGTGCCGGCCATGGTGCCGCCATGGAACCGGATTGCGCCGGAAATCTCCCGCCGCCTGCCCGGCATTGGCATCACCGGGCTTTCCACCTTCACATGGTTGAATTTCCCTCGCCCAGGACAGGTTCAGTCGCATGTGGACATGATCAAGTGGAAGAAGGACCGCCGTTTCATCGGCTGGGAAAGCGCCCGCGCACGGCTCGACCTGCAGCTCTGCCGCCGCCGCACAAACCCGTCAGAACCGCTCGGCATCCTTTCCCATCACCTTGCACATGACGATGGCTGCTTCGCGTTTCTCGACGAACTCCTGACCATCGCCGCCCACCACGAAGGCGCGGAATGGCCACGGGTGAAATCGCTATTCTCCTGATTGTCTCCCTCATCGGATCTGAGTGAAAATGACCGACACGCTCTACATTCTCGACAACACTTTTGCCGACCCTGCCCATGGCGGGAAGGTTTTTTATTGCGAGCATTGCATCATCATGGAAGGCCTGCTTGCCGCCTATCCGCAGCTTGCTGAAAAACTGACCGTTCGCCGGATAGACTGGCCACGCCCGCGCAAGGAGATTGTCGAGCTTCTGGGCGAGGAAAACCAGAACCTGCCCGTTCTGGTGCTCGCCGAAGGGGGCTTCATCAACACCAAGGATGACATCCTGAAAGCCCTGAGCGAGCGCCACGGCATTCCGCTTCCTCATCCATGATCGCTTTCGAGCTCTGGTTTCGCGGACCTAAAGCATTTCCAGGCGAAGTGGATACCGGTTCGCCGTCAGGAAATGCGCCAAATCAGATATTTAGAGCACGTCGAGTGATTCAGTGAATGCGAGACGTGCTCTAACTGCCGATCAGCTCCACCTGCTTAAGCTCGCTGGCAAACGCGTAGCGGTTCTTTCCCTGTGCCTTGGCTAGATACATGGCCGAATCCGCAAGTTTCAAGAGGTTGGTTACTTTGGTTGCATCTTCGGGAAAAACAGCGATCCCGATGCTGACGCCGAGACGGATCGGGTGTCCGTCCTGACCAAATGGCAAACCCAACGACGAAATCAACGCGTTCGCGGTCTCAGCAGGCTTCCGCTCGCCCTGCCTGTGCTGCAGAACAATCAGAAACTCGTCACCGCCCAACCGGGCCAGGAAGTCATTCTCATCGAGGCAGCTCTTGAACCGCTTGCCGATCGTCTTGAGAACTTCATCTCCAAAGTCGTGACCCAGCTTGTCATTTGCCTGTTTGAAGCCGTCCAGATCACAGAACAGGATTGAGACTTCCCTACCCTCCCCCTCCCGTGCCTCGGCAACTGCCTGCCCGATATGGGTGAGAGCAGATTGGCGATTGGGAAGGTCCGTAAGCCCGTCATGGTTGGCCATGTAGAACAATTGTTGACGCAATTGCTCCCGATCTGTCGCAAATTCCTTCAGGTTGATCAACGCCCGTGCCATCAGCCCCACTTCATCCTTGCGATCGCTGACAGCGACATTGGTGCTCAGATCATTTGCGGCCAACCTCTGCATGGTTCGCACCATCGACATGATCGGCGACGAGAGGTCGGTTGCCAGCAAATATCCCAGAACTGCAATAAGGAGGCCGAGCGCAACACCAATCACCCCCAGATACCGGCTGAGCTGACCGACCGGCTCCACAACCTCCGCCTCGTCGATCTCTGCCAGAACGGCCCACCGAACGCCCATGACATCCAGCGGTTTGTAGGCGGAATAGACCGAAATACCTCGATAATCGGGGGTGATATGGACCCCTTCTTCGCCACCGAGCGCAGCCCGCACCGATGCGGTATCAACGGTGCGCCGCAGGATGCTGTTTGAAACAAAACGGGAGTCGCTACGCATGAGTTTGCCAGGGCCAACCAGATAGGTCTCCCCGGATTCTCCCATCCCCGCCGTCACATGCATGATGGAATTGATCAGGTCGATGGAAATCTGGAATGCCAGAACTCCGAGAAGCTCACCCTTCTCATCAAAGACAGCTTTGGAAATGAACCCAGCCGGTTCGTTGCCGCTCGGTGCATAGGGCAGGAAGTCGGAGAACGACGGCTCCAGATTGTTCTGGCGTTCAATCGCCAACTTGAAGGCTATGCCAAGGCCCGTCGGCCGGTCCGTTTCCAGAACATTTGTCGCGAAATCGTTTTCCTTTAATGCCGTGTATACAATGTTACCTTCCACATCGATAAGAAAGATGTCGTAGAAGTTCGCGGTAACGATCAATGTATTGAAAATCGGGTGGTATTTTCTGTGAACGTTGCTATAGGCAGAACCATCAACCGCCGAAAGGTATTTGTTCTTCTGTCCGGCGGAAAACGGATTATCCGTGATGTATTTCTTCTGCAGATACTGCGAACGATTTCCTTCAATATCCTTCCAGGCAACATTGAAGTCATTGAAGGACGACCGGATCAGCGGGCTCTGCGCATGGAAAATCAACTCGCTTTCCACGTCACCAAAATACCTGGCAAGGGTTTGCTCGCGAGACTCTAACAGAGCATAGAGATGAGATTTGGCTCCGTCATAAAGAGCTGACGTTGCCTGAAGATATGCAACGGTTCCGGTAACCAGCGCTGCAAGAAGCGCAAAACAGATCATCACTAGAGGAAATTTAAGTGTGATCCTGACATCTCTCAGCATGAACACATTATCCCAACTCTACTGCCGTCAATTCGGCTCTCGCCACCTGTTTCAAGCGACTTAAGGTTTGTTTCCAGAACGAAAAACAAAAGCTCAAAAAAACCCACTACCGGAGGACAAAAACGCGAGGACAAATGCAATCATTAATAGAAATGATTACAAGGAAGGACTAAAAAAGCAATATTTTCAGAGGATTTTGAGCAACCAACAATCGCAAAAAATCGGGAATAACTTTGAATATTTCAAGTGCATCTACGTAATTTACAATTCAGGATTGTCCTACATGTTCTGTGAACTGCTTTCTGAGAAGAGTGAGTTTAGGGTCGATATAGGTCTGGCAGAACGGTCGTTCGGCGTTTTTCTCGCGGTAGTTCTGAAATCGCTCGTCAGAAGCGCGAAAGCCGCGATGCTCCAGAACCTGCGTGACCAGCGGCTCGTCAAACCCCTCCTGAAGCCTCGCCAAAATGCGCTGCACCTCGGCTGACTGGTCCTCATCAAAGACATAGACCGCGCTGCGATATTTGCCGCGCATTTTGTGATTGGATGTGGAGGCGTGAGTGCGCAGGTGAATCTCGGTCAGAACCTCCAGTGGAATGATCCCGGGATCGAAAATCACGCCAACCGCCTCCGACCAGCTGTCATGCGGTGCGTCGGACATCATGAAACCCTGATCGACCTGGCTCACGCCGGATAGCGCCTGAAACACAGCTTCGGTACACCAGTGGCATCCGCCGCCAAATCCGATTTTCTGAAGCCTTTTCATTGCCCTGCCCCATGCTTTGAGGTTTCAGATTTGTGATCTCGCAGCGGCCTTGGCAAGGGCAGGTCAAAACAACTCTTCATCACCGGGAGTTGACAGGAGGAATAGTTCCGAATTGAAACACTTAGCAACCATTCTCGTTCCCAAAGGTCCCGCATCAAGTGCGGGACGGCACCTTGCAAATCCGCCCCACCGTCCCGGCCTTAGCGCCGGGACCTCCACCTTGGATGTACGCACCCAAATGCGCTTCAATCCAATAACCCACTTGGATCATCGGCAAATCACCGTAAGATCAGCCCTCTGTGTTTTTTGTGCAATTTTCAGGAGCTCCCATGTCGCACGATCATGACCACGATCATTCCGAGCTTTCGGAAATCGAATTGCGTGTCCGGGCGCTGGAAACGCTGCTGACGGACAAGGGCTACATTGATCCACCTGCACTGGACGAGCTGATCGAGACCTACGAGACACGCATCGGACCGAAGAACGGCGCGCGGGTGGTGGCCCGTTCCTGGATTGATCCCGAGTATCGGCAACGCCTCATGAGCGATGCGACAGCGGCCATTGCGGAATTCGGTTTCACCGGCCGTCAGGGCGAGCACATGGTGGCGGTGGAAAATACGCCCGACACCCACAACATGGTCGTTTGCACCTTGTGCTCCTGTTATCCGTGGACCGTGCTCGGCTTGCCCCCTGTCTGGTACAAATCCGCCCCTTACCGCTCCCGCACCGTGCGCGATCCGCGCGGCGTTCTCGCCGAATTTGGCGTCACCTTGCCGAAAGAGACCCAGATCAAGGTCTGGGACTCAACGGCGGAAGTCCGCTATCTGGTCGTGCCAATGCGCCCGGCGGGAACAGACGGCTGGAGCGAGGACAAGCTTGCCGAGCTTGTGGTGCGCGACAGCATGATCGGCACCGCCCTCGCCCTTGATCCAGCCAAACTGGAGACAGCGGCATGAATGGCGCACAGGATCTCGGCGGCCAGATGGGCTTCGGTCCCATCGAAATCGAGGAAAACGAGCCGAACTTTCATGCCAAATGGGAAGAGCGCGCCTTCGCCCTCACCCTTGCCATGGGTATGACCAGCAGCTGGAACATTGATACCTCCCGCCATGCCCGCGAGACGCTGCATCCGGTCGATTATCTTTCTTCCAGTTATTACGAAATCTGGACCAAGGGTCTGGAAAAGCTGCTGCTGAACGCGGGGCTGGTTTCAGCGGAAGAACTGAAGGCCGGAGCGGCGCTTGGCCCGGCAGCTCCGGTCAAGCGCATCGCCAAGGCGGAAGACGTTGCCACGATCCTCGCCAAGGGGGGGCCTGCTGACCGCCCGCAAACCCAACCGGCGCGCTTCAAGGTGGGCGATAAGGTACGCACCAAACGCATGCATCCGGAAGGCCACACCCGCCTTCCGCGATATGCCCGTGACTGCATTGGCGTGATCGAGGCCGTTCACGGTGTTCATGTCTTTCCGGACAGCAATGCAGCCGGAAAAGGCGAAGCTCCGACCTGGCTCTACAACGTCACCTTCAGGGGAACGGACGTCTGGGGCGAGGACAGCGACCCGACACTGACCCTCCAGATTGACCTGTGGGAGCCCTATCTTGACCTCGCCTGACCTTCTCGCCGCCCTGCCCGCCATTCCGAAAGATGACGGCGGCCCGGTTTTTGCCGCGCCGTGGGAAGCCCGTGTCTTTGCCATGACCATAAAGGCTCATGAGGCAGGCCTCTTCAGCTGGAACGAGTGGGCGGAGACCCTTGGTGCCGAGTTGCACAAGGACGATGACCTGCCTTTGGGCACAGCCGCCCCCGGCTATTACGATCACTGGCTCGCCGCGTTCGAAAAACTGCTGACCGCAAAAGGCGTTGCAACAGGGTCAGTCTTGTCGGATCTCAAATCCGCATGGGACAATGCAGCCAAATCCACACCGCATGGTCAACCGATTGTGTTGGAGCGATAAGTTCGATGCGGCGTCGGGCCCCCCCCCATATTTCCTGAAAATTTCATCCCGGCTAAGCAAAGCGCGAGCCGGGATCGGGGGGCCCGGATCTCAGCAACATCAGTCCACCTGACTGGATTTGGAAATATTTAGATTTTCACTGCCAATTTCTCTGGCAGCATGTCTGAAGGCCCAATCCGGAATATCTGGCGCTTCCTCAGCGGCATTATTGAGCTCGATTTTAATCGAATTTATTTTTTCCAAAATTACTGCTGTCAAATTAAGGTCACCATCGACCGCGAGCACCTCAAGCTTGATCTGCTTCGCGTCACGCCTGACGCGAATATATTTATTCGCTGCCACACGATGTCTTTGTGACCTCAGACTCCAATTGATCGCCGCATTGAGCAGACTGAGCACCAGCCCTCCAAACGCGATAACCTGAGTAAGAGGAACGATGATTGAAGAACCAAGACCAAGATAGTCAGTCAGTCCCTTCAGAGACTCAAGGCCGAGTGAGGCCGTCAGAGCCGTTGATACAACCAAAGGGTAGGTTACGAAGTAGTCTTGACGCTTTGCGAAAACATCTGACGCATAAAAATGACACGTCAAAGACCACCGACAATCGTTAATATGCTCATCCAGCTCCAGCAGGAGCTTCTCTTTTGCGAGCGTGTATTTTGGAATGCTTCCTGACAACCAAGAAAGCACCTCTTTGGCAGCGCTGACTGACCGAAAAACATACGGGTTCGCCGAAAAATCATGGTCGTCAAACTCGACTATAATTGAGACATGATAAAGTTCGACTAAGGCCTGCGCTATGTCCCTCCGGGGGCACTGCCTTATGAATTCGAAAACCGCACTTTCAGTGGATCTATACACAATACCTTTCTCGTCGAGACGCGAGAAAATGCTTCGTCGCACGCTTATCCAAAGCAACGAAATGCACGACCGATAGTCGCCTTGGCGTTCGGCGTTTAGCGCAGCCTGCAAATAGGCATTGATCTCAGGCTTCAGCATATTCAGTTCGCCCAGAAATAACGTTCTTTACAAATGCTGTATCCGCACGAGCGTACTTGGACCGCTTTATAGGTGTGCAAGTAACTAGCCGACCTTCTTGAATGGATAGATCCAGAAGCGTACCGGAGAGCATCTCTATAACAAAAAGTGGCGATACCTCATCATCGGTCAGGACGGCAAGGTCAACGTCGTTCTCTGAAATCTCGAAAACGAAAACTTCGACATTCAAATTTTTTAGATGACGCACGATCTCGCGGCTGAGGCGTGAGCCAACGCCACCCCCCGCAGCTTCGGCGGAGTTCTCACCATCAGTCATGTTGTCGAGCCCCAATTGTCATGCAACAGATACGGATAGTCACCACGTTTGACAATTCCCTTACCAGCCTAAAACGCCCCGCCTTGTAGGTAATTAATGTGATACAACGTTAGGAAGTATGGCCCCAGCCCGCATCGTGGCTCACCGATCCCGCGTCAAGCGCGGGATGACGAAAAAGCAGTTGGGAAAGTCCTACCTCACCGGCTTTACAAGCCGCATGCGCCAGGTGACGTTTTTCTTGTCGGAGGTCAGGCGGTAGTCGTCGAGAACGTCCCACTTTGTCTCGTCGTCCGTCGACTCCCAAAGCTTGGCAATCAGCTTGTTTGCTCCGGAGGTTGGCTTGTTCGGCGCGTACATGGAAAAGGCGATGACGCCGTCTTCCTTGAGGAACGGCACGTAACGGGCAACAACCGCGCCGGGATCTTCGGCAAAATGCAGCACTTCGTTGAAGACGATCGCCGAAAAGGTTTCGCCCTCGTTCGGCGCGAAGGAGTGCATGTCCCCTGCCCGCAACGAGGCAATCGCCGGATCGACATTGGCGATCTTCAGCGAAGCCGGGGACAGGTCAACGCCGACATAGCGCTTGAGGCCCATCGGCGCGAGGCGCTCGTACAAAAGCCCTTCGCCGCAGCCGATATCCAGAACTTCGGCATTGCTGTTGGTCAGGTTCAGCCACATGCCAATGACGCCGTAGCGCCCGCTCTCGGGCAGCGAACGCAGAAACGCCCAGCGTCCGGCCTCGTATTCCTGATCCCACCCTTCGGCGGTGCTGGCGTTCTTGGACATGAGGTACTCCAAACCTGAAATAAATCACGCCCCGGCGATGTGCCGGGGCCTGTCTGCAACTGTCAGACTGTTCACTTATAGGGATCGGCGGCGTCGCGCAAACCATCTCCGAGGAAGTTGAACGCCAGAACCACAATAATGATCGGGATAACCGGCGCCATGAGCCACGGATAGACCGTCACCACCGAGATGTTCTGTGCCTCGTTCAGGAGAACGCCCCATGAGACAGATGGACGACGCAGCCCGAGATTGAGGAAGGAAAGCGCCGTTTCGCCGAGGATCATGGAGGGGATGGACAGGGTCGCCGAGGCAATCACGTGGCTGGTGAAGCCCGGCAGCAGGTGCCGTGTGATAACGCGCTGTGGCTTTGCTCCCATCAGGACAGCCGCCTTGGCGTATTCTTCCTCGCGAAGAGAGAGAAGCTTGGAACGCACCGCACGGGCAAGCCCCGGCCAGTCAAGCAACCCGAGAATGATGGTCAGGCCGAAATAGATCCAGACCGGGCTCCACGTCACCGGCAAGGCCGCAGACAGCGCCATCCAGAGCGGCAGTTCCGGCAGCGAGCGCATGATTTCGATCACACGCTGGATCAGGTTGTCGGCAAGGCCGCCAAAATAACCCGCGATACCGCCAAAGAAGAGGCCAAGCACGATGGAAATCGTCACGCCGACAAGGCCGACGGTGAGCGACAGACGTGCGCCATAAACCAGACCGGAGAATACGTCGCGGCCCAACCGGTCCGTTCCCAGCAGGAACAGAGTGCCGCCTTCCGCCGGACAGAACAGATGGAAACTGCCATCCACCAGTCCCCAGAACTTGTATTCGTCGCCAAAACAGAAGAAGCGGATGGGCTGCACCTGAGACCGGTCCTCGGTGAAGACCCACTTCATGCTGTTGAGATCGACTTCCGACTTCTTGCCGTAAACGAACGGTCCGACAAACGACCCCTCGTGGAAGAGGTGGACACTTTGCGGTGGTGAATAAAGATGCGCGTTGTCCCGCGTGTTGGCCGTATAGGGCGCGATGAATTCGGCGAAAGGCACACAGAGGTAGAACAGGATCAGCACCACGCCGGACCAGACGGCGAGCTTGTGGCGCTTGAACTTCCACCACATGATCTGCCACTGCGAGGCCTGATAGTAGCGCTCCTGTTCCGGCGTCATCTCCTCGGTGGTCACCGGATCAAACGGGGTCGGATCAACATAATGCTCAACGACGCCACCCGGTTGCGGCTGGTTCTTGTCCAGATGATCGGTCATTGTGATGCCCTCCCGCCGAGACGAATTCGTGGATCAAGCACCGCAAGTAGCAAATCCGAAATCAGCATGCCGACCAATGTCAGCATACCGACGAACAACAAGATGAACCCGGCCAGAAACTGATCCTGGCTTTGCAGGGCGGTCAAAAGCACCGGCCCGACGGTGGGCAAGTTCAGAACAACCGACACGATGACCGACCCTGAAACAAGCGACGGGATCAGGTTGCCGATGTCGGCAATGAACGGGTTCAGCGCCATGCGCAGCGGATACTTCACCAGAAGCTCGCGTTCCTTCAGGCCCTTGGCACGGCCCGTCGTCACATATTGCTTGTGAAGTTCATCCAGCAGGTTCGCCCGAAGACGGCGGATCATGGCCGCGGTACCCGAAGTTCCGATAACGATGGTCGGCACGATCAGGTGCGCCAGAACGGACAGGGCCTTATCCACGCTCCATGGCTGGTCGATATATTCAGGCGCCATCAGGCCGCCAACCGACAAGCCAAACCAGCGATTGAACAGATAGAGCAGGATCAGACCGAGAAGGAAATTCGGTGTCGCAAGACCGATATAGCCGAGGAAGGTGAACCCGTAATCCCCCCAGGAATACTGGCGCGTGGCAGAATAGATGCCGATGGGGAAGGACAGCACATAGACAAAGAGGATGGTGGCAAAGTTCAGCAGCACGGTAAGGGGCAAGGTCGGTCCGACCACCTCCGCCACCGGCTTGTCGAATTCGAACGACCACCCCCAATTGCCTTGAAGAAGGCCGTCAAATCCATGCGGCCCCGGCCACATGCCGATCCACACGAGATAGCGTTCGAAAAACGGGCGATCGAGCGCAAATTCGGTCCGCAGGAATTCCAGCTTCGCAACGGAAGACTGCTCGCCGGAAGACTTCAACGCGGCAATCTGGTTCGAAATATAATCACCGGCGGGCAATTCGATAATGAAAAAGGTCAAGAAACTGATCACGAACAAGGTCGGGATCATCATGAGTATCCGCCGAAATATGTAAAACAGCACCTTGTCCCCGTCCCCTCGTCACTTCGGCTGGGTTTACCCGCAGCCCTTGCCGTTTATCCGGCATCTTTTTCAATTCAATCATGGCCCGAAGGCAAGGCAGCTGCCCTGCGCCCTGCCTTCGGGGTGTTACAAGGTCCGTTTATTTTCCGGACAGGAAGAACTCGTCCATCCGGTGAACGCCGAACTGTGCGCCCGGATCCCAGCCGTAGAATGTATCAACCGGCACATTCTTCAATCCGTTGACCACCACAGGCTGGCGAACAGCCGAAACGAGGCCGATCTGGATCGTCTCTTCCGCATGGATCTGAAGGATCTCGGTCCAGATCTTCTCGCGCTCTTCGCTGGAGCGCGAAGACAGCCAGCTGTCGTACAACTCGGTCAGGCGCACCGCAGGAGCCCAATCCGGCTTTTCACCACCCGAGCCGTTGGTCTCATAATAGTCACCCCAGGCAAACCAGTTGAGACGCTCACCCAGAACCGGAGCGTAATCGACCGGTGGCATGTCAGCTGTCGGAATACCGTTCTCGAACCCCGGCCAGACCGACATCACCAGCTCGCCGGAAATGGCCCGTTCACGCAGGATGTCGCGCTGGCTCGGCTTGACGAACAGCTTGATGCCGATTTCTTTCCAGGTTTCGGCAACCAGCTCCAGCGCGTCGGCTTCAGTCTGGCTTTCACCAGCCGTCTCGATGATGATTTCCATCGGCCGTCCGTCCGGCAAAAGCCGGATACCGTCACCACGACGCTCAGTCAGACCGATTTCATCCAGCAGAGCATTGGCCTTTTCAACGTCATAGTCGGCCCACTTGGTCACATATTCGGGCATGAACAGCGGGCTTGCAGACAGAACCGTGTCATTGCCCGGACGGCCGAGACCGAAAAACAGGATGCGGTTGATCAGTTGCCGGTCAATGCCCAAAGACAAGGCGTGGCGGAAACGGCTGTCGCGGTTCAATTCACGCCAGACCGGGTCTTTCACAGTCAGGTTCGGCAGGATCGAAATTTCCGATCCCTTCGTGTTCAGCCAAAGATTGGTCGAATAACCCTGCTGTGCCTCGCCCTGCTTGAGCACGGTGATGTCGGCAAAGGACAGATTTCGTGCCTGAAGGTTCACTTCCCCCGCCTGTGTCTTGGCGGGGATCAGCTTGCCGTCGGCAACCGTCATGATGATTTCATCGACATAAGGGAGCTGCTGACCGGTGTTGTCGACACGGTGATAGTAGGGATTGCGCACCAGCTTGAAGCGACGGTCGCTGTCATCGCTCAAGCGCATCCACGGCTGCAGGCTCGGAAGGTCGACATTCTGTGCATTGTACATGTCGTCCTTCTTGTTGTGCAGCGGCGCCCAGCTGCGCGCCTTCACATCACCTGCCTGCTGTTCGATGAAGGCTTCATCGCCGTATTTCTCGTGGAACTGTCGCAGGTAATGCGCCGGGCGATAGATGAACGGAGGCCGTGCCTTGGCGAGTTCCGGCAGGAACAGCGGGTTCGGGTCTTCCCAGCTGTAGCGAACCGTCGTTTCGTCAATCACCTCGAATTTCGGGCCCTTGCCGTTGGCCAGAAGGAACGGCGGCAAACCGGACGGCGTCAGGCTTTCATTGGAGACGACATCTTCGAAAAAGTACCGAAAGTCCTCAGCCCCAAAGGGGTGACCATCGGACCACTTGTGACCGGCGCGGGTCTTCAGGGTGAAGATGCGTCCATCCTCAACATCCACGGATGCGAGAATGTCCGGCACAAGTTCCAGCTTCTCGTTATAGCCGACAAGGCGGGCATAGCCCCACACATTGATCAGTCGAACGTCCTTGGAGCGACCGATCAGCGTGTTGATCGCGCCGCCCTGTTTGCCAACTTCTCGCCCCTTGGCTGCCATATCGACAACAAGTGGCTCGATTGGAACCCGTTCGGCTATGGGCGGCAGGGACGGATCAAGACCCGGCGTTTCCTTCAGCTCCAGCGCGGAGGCCGAAGACAGACCGAGTGATGCTGCGATCAATCCAGCAAACCCGGCAGATTTCCAAAACTTCATGCTGCTGTTCCCTCCAGTGCCCGGGCGTCTTGAAGGCCCGGTGCACAGACAAAATGATCCGGCTCCATCTCCACGAGAACCGGCGGGGTTCCCGTTTCGAGGCGGAACGGTTCTGGCCATGATGCTGGATCGGATGCCCGGTTGGCATCAAGGGCCGAAAAGTCGAGCGGCGCGTTCAGGTCCGGTTCCGGCACAGCTGACAACAACGCCTTCGTATAGGGATGAAGCGGATTGGAGACGACTTCCCGTGTCTCTCCCACCTCCACCACACGCCCCCTGCACATGACCGCGATCCGGTCCGCGATGTAATCAACCACGGCAAGGTTGTGGCTGACAAAGAGATAGGTCAAACCGAGATCGCGTTTGAGGTCCTGAAGGAGGTTGAGGATTTGCGCCTGAACCGACACATCCAGCGCGGAGGTTGGCTCGTCGCACAGCAAAAATTCGGGGTTGAGCGCAAGCGCACGGGCAATTCCGATGCGCTGGCGCTGACCACCGGAGAAGGAATGCGGATAGCGCCGCAGGAACCGAGGGTCGAGGCCAACCAGGGCCATCAGGCTGCGTGCCCGCTCCGCCCGTTCGGCAGGTGTGCCGATGCCATGGATTTCCAGCGGCTCGGTCAAAATGTCGTTGATCGTCATCCGTGGATTGAGGGAGGAAAACGGATCCTGAAAAATCAGCTGCACCCGGCGGCGATAGTCGAGCAGGCGATCTCCCACAAGCTTGGACACATCATGCAGGCCATCGCCGTGGTTATAGGAGACGGTCCCCTCATCGATGCTCATGGCACGAAGGATTGCCTTGGCGGCCGTTGTCTTTCCAGAACCTGATTCCCCGACAAGACCGAGGCACTCCCCCCGGCGGATGGTCAGGGAAACCTGATCCAGCGCGGTGATGGACGACTTGCTGCCGCTGAAAAGCCCACTCTTGCGCAACCCGAACCGCTTCGTGACATCGCGCATTTCAACCAGCGGCTCACCCGGCGCGACCTTGCAGTCGGTTCGTCCCTTTTTCAGGTCTTCCGCATTGACAGTGATCGGGCGGATGGGAACAAGGCGATCGTCCTTGTCCATGTTGAAACTCGGCACCGCATTCAGCAGTGCCTTCAGATAATCATGTTGCGGATTGGAAAACAGCTGTTGTGCCGTTCCCCGCTCCATGATCCGCCCGTGATAGATGACGACCACCTCATCAGCCATGTTGGCAACCACGCCGAAGTCGTGCGTGATCATCAGGACGGACATCTTAAGTTCGGCCTGCACATCCTTGATAAGTTTAAGGATTTCAGCCTGGATGGTCACATCGAGTGCGGTCGTCGGCTCATCGGCAATCAGGAGGGCCGGATTGCAGATCATTGCCATGGCGATCATGGCGCGCTGGCGCAAACCGCCGGACAATTCGAAGGGATAGGCATCAAGACCGCGTGCCGGGTCCGGAAAGCGAACAAGACGCAGCATTTCCTGCGTCAGCTCACGAGCTTCCTGGGCATTCACGTTTCTATGAAGCAGCGCAGCCTCGCCGATCTGGTCGCCAATCGTGTGAAGCGGCGAGAGCGACGTCATCGGCTCCTGAAAGATAATCGACACCCGGTTGCCGCGCAGCGCCCGCATTTGCGGCCCCTTGCGATCAAGGCTCCCAATGTCGACAGGATCGATCTGTCCGGACGGGTCGGAGAGGATCACCTTCCCGGATGAGATCTGGGCCGCAGGTGGCAGCAAACCCATAATTGTCTGGGATATAACCGTTTTTCCAGAACCGGACTCTCCGACGAGTGCGACCGTCCTGTTTTCCGGAACCGCAAAGGACACATCATTTACCGCGGTGACCTTGCCTTCGGCCGTATGAAAATCGACAGTCAGTCCCTCGACTGAGAGAACATTCACGATGCAGTTCCTCCCGACATTGGCTGCCAAGACACTAAGCCCTTAGCCGCAGGAAAAACAACCACATTTGCAACCTTGGGCGCAACGACTTATCGGCAAAAACATCAATAAACATCGGGAGGTAGCAGGAACGACCAGCTACAACACCCTGACAGGGACCATAGGAAACAGTTATGCAGCCGGAACGCGCATGTTGCTTCCGGACTCAACGGGAGCCTCAAGCTCCCCGATACCGGGCTCCGGATCGATCGACCAGACATCCAGACTGCCGGACTTGCCGCGAAGGTGAACAGCTCCGACAGGGGTCTTGGCAATGTGGTCGGGCAGCTGTTCTGCCGTGGACGCACTGACGAGAATGACCGCTTCCGCGCCCGCGCCAAACTCCTTGCCCAGCGCCTGCAGCCTGTCCGCCGTATTCACCGTGTCGCCAACAACCGTGTAGTTCCATCGATCCAGAGCGCCGACATTGCCGACAACAGCAGTCCCTGTGTGAATTCCGATCCGGACGTAGAGTTCCGGCTCCCCGGTCGCCCGTGCCCCGTCATTCTTGATCTTCAACTCGCAGGCGATCTTGCGCGCTGCCCTGATCGCCGCCGCAGCGTGATCTGCACGGGTATCCGGCGCGCCCCAAAAAGCAAGCATGCCATCGCCGATAAACTTGTCGACGGTACCGCCCTCTTCCTCCACAGCCCTGACGAGGATCGCAAAGTGGTCATTGAGATGCCGGGCCGTTTCCGAAGCGGACATGTTTTCAGACAGAGCCGTGAAGCCGACAATGTCGGAGAAGAGAATGGTCAACTCCGCCTCTCGCGCCTCGGCAGCCCCCTGCCCGCCCAACCGCATGAGCTTTGTAAACAGCGACCGGGGCACATAGGTGTTCATTGCCTTCAGGCCCTCAACCATGGCGTTGAAGGCAAGGGCCACCTGATCAAGCTCGGCAACGCGGCTTCTGGGCAGCGGTTCAACCTCATCCAGCGCCAGCGATCCAACGCGGGCAGACTGACGGGCAAGATCGCGCAAGGGGCGCGCGACCCGCCGCCCGATCCACACGGCAACGAGCACTGCGATGACAAGCGCAAAGAACCCGACAAAGGCCGAACCGGAAAGACGCTCAACCTCACGCGAGATGGAAGTGCCACGAATATACTGACCGATGGTCCAGGGCTGGGTGCTGTAGCCGGGGATGACCGCCCGGATCATGATGAATTCCTTGTCCAGCACATCGATCATGGACACCTTGATGCCCTGACGTGCAGCTTCGCGGAACTCGGACAGCGTGACGTCTTCATTCTTGCCCAAGGCAGCCAGAACCGGATCGCCAAATTCATCGCGCGGCATCGGCATGGCGCCATTCGGCTTGCCACCTGTCTGCAGCAGATTGGTGTCCGAATGCATCACCACGCGATCACCATCGGCGATGATGAAGGTTGTCATATCGACCCCCTCATCCAGATTGGCCACTGCCCGTTCGACCGATTCCAGAGCCGCCGCGGCGGTCAGGGTCCCGTAGACCTCGCCGTTTCGAACGAGTGGCACCGACACATTCGCAAAGGTACCATACTCGTTGCGGATAAGATCTCCCCATGTCGGACCACTCTCCGGCGTCAGTCGCGGCAACTGCACGACATCCTTGCTCTGCTCAGGCATTTCGCCGTTGAACATGCCGATCGTGCCGTCGGCTGCGCGATAGGCACCGAATTCCCGCTCGCCCTGCCGGCTGACAACCAGCACGTTCAGCACCGGATTGGCGGCAACGATGTGCTCCAGCGTTCGGGACGTTTCTTCAATGTTTTCGAAACCCAGATCACCACGATCAAAATAGGGCTTCAGATTGACCACAGAGAGAGACAAGGCATCGAAATAGCTGCGCAGCTGGCCTTCCATCGACCTGGTAATCAGGATCGCCTTGTCATTGAGCAGCGAAAAGGTGTTCTTGAAATTGGCCATTACGGAAAGGCCGAGGACCAGCGCCAGAGCAAGGGCGACAAACGCACCGAAGCCCAGGCCGATCAATCGGCTCAGCGATACGTTCATCCGGCGTTTAAATCGTCGGAGCCCCATGGCCATGGCGTTCAACCTTTACATCACACAAGACCGGTGCGGCTCGTGACAAGCACCGTTCCTCCAGCCCTGCATGCCGAAATCGGGTCAAATATGGCAATGCAATCAAGATTTCGCAATCTAGCAGCGAATCTCGCAAAAATGTGTCCTGAAAATGTAACGAACTGTCAGCCGACACATCCCGGATTGGATCAATCCGTGTTCTGTGCCAGTTCACGCAGGATTTCTTCCGTGTGTTCGCCAAGTCTGGGCGCCGCCCGGTTGAGGCGGAGCGTGCTGTCGGAAAAGGTGATCGGAGTGCGAATGGAGGTCATCTGACCACCGGCAACATCGGTCGCCGGCAGGCTCACCTTGAGCCCCCGATGCTCAACCTGCGGGTCCGCGAAAACATCGGCAACGGAATTGATCGGACCAGCCGGCACGCCCTTGGCTTCCAGCTGGTGCAACAGCTCATCCCGGGTGAAGCCAGCAAGTCTAGGCAGCAAAAGCGCAACCAGCTCGTCCCGCGCCCCGACGCGGGCCTTGTTCGTTGCGTATTTCGGGTCGCCTGCCAGTTCGGCACAACCGAGCACGTCGCACAAACGCGCGAACTGGCTGTCATTTCCAACGGCAATGATCAGGTGGCCATCGCTGACCGGAAACACCTGATAGGGAACGATGTTCGGATGCGCGTTGCCAAGGCGTTTCGGGGCCTTGCCGGACACGATATAGTTCTGCGCCTGATTGGCGAGAACGCCCACCTGCGCATCCAGCAACGCCATGTCGACATGCTCACCATGCCCGGTCGTATCGCGCCGGTGAAGCGCCGCAAGGACACCGATCACTCCATATAGTCCGGTGAAGATGTCGGCAAAAGCCACCCCGATCTTCTGAGGCTCACCTGCCGGGTCGCCTGTGAGATCCATGATCCCGCCCATACCCTGGATCATGAAATCATAGCCGGCACGATGGGCATAAGGACCGTCCTGACCAAAACCGGTCACGGAACAGTAGATCAAGCGCGGATTGACTTTGGCAAGGCTGGCATAGTCCAGCCCGTATTTCTGCAATCCACCGACCTTGAAATTCTCGACCAGGATGTCGGCACCAGCAACCAGCTTGCGCACAGTTTCCTGCCCTTCCGGGGTACGGAAGTCGATGGCGATGGATCTTTTGCCGCGATTGCAGGAGTGGAAATAGGCGGCATCCAGATCTTCGCCGCTTTCACCTTTCACAAAGGGAGGGCCCCAACCGCGCGTATCGTCGCCGTCCGGGCTCTCTACCTTGATGACGTCAGCTCCAAGATCAGCGAGCGTTTGCCCGATCCATGGCCCGGCCAAAATCCGAGCCAATTCGATGACCTTCACCCCTTCGAGCGGCGCTGACATTCCTCAAGCTCCCGTCTTCGTACTTCTCCTCAGAGACCTTCTGATAAAGATAGTACCGGCCCGGACGAATCCCGTCCGGCATCGGGAACTCCGTAAACCCTTCAAGCTGCAGGGGCAAGCCGGAGAGTACATAGCCGTCGTCGGCAAGATGCTTGTCAATCAACGGCGAAAGCCAGCTGGATGTGGCAAGGTCGGTTGTCGGATCGCCCGAGCCAAGATCGGCGTGAACAAAGGCTGCCTTGGTTTTGATGCGCGGACCACAAAACGCCAGCGTTTCCCGGATTTCACCGAAAATCATGTGCTCGCTGTCCGGAATGCAGCTTGGATGACAGGCAAGATCACGGTCAAAGACGTAGATTTCGCGTTCAGGAAGGATTTCGCGAAGGTGAGAATATGTGCGGCCATTGCCGAGCCCAAGCTCCAGCACACATCCATCCAGCCCTTCAAGACGTGCGGCAACATCCTCAAGCAAGTGTTTCTGGGCTGTTAGACGACGAATGAAACTGTCCAGACGGCTCATGATAAAATCTCGCTTTTGGTTGAAAAACGACCCCGTGATAACCGCCATGGTTGTCGAGATCAAAGTGGGTTTAGAACTTTTTCACCTCCTATATTGGTGTTTCCTATGGAACATTCTATCGTCATTTCCTGCGGGGAGGACAAAATGACGCTGGAATCAATCACCGATCTGGAAGCTGAATATGACAATCGGGCCCGGGTTCCCGAACACCCCCAGATACTTGAGCGCTGGCTGAAGGAAGCGTCAGATTATCGCGAAGAATGCTTGTCCGATAACAGAGCGACCCTGGATATTCCCTACGGCCCGGACGGACGGCACACATATGACCTGTTCAAAGCAGTTCGAGATGCGATCCCTGCCCCGAAAATGGCATTGTTCGTACATGGTGGATACTGGCGAGCGCTCGACAAGTCTTACTTTTCCCATGTGACCCGCTCACTGACCGCCCGCGGCTTCGATGTCGCGGCAACAAACTATCGCCTCTATCCCAATGTCACCGTCAACGACATCATCGAGGACGTTCGATCGGTCACGCAGCATCTCCACAAGACGCACGGACGCAAGATCGTTCCCTATGGCCATTCAGCTGGCGGACACCTCGTCTCAAGCCTTCTGGCAACAAACTGGGGCACATATGGATTGCCCGAAGACCTCACAGATGCAGGCATGGTCGTTTCCGGCCTCTATGACCTTACACCTCTGCTGAGCATCAGCGTGAACGAAGACCTACATCTGGATGGAGACAGCGCCCGCGCAGCTTCGACGCGGTTCTGGCCCGACATATCCATCCGGGATCTCGCGATCGTTGCCGGCGCGGACGAGAGCGCAGCCTTTGTGGGCCAAAGCACGGGCCTGCACGAGGAATGGACGGGAAAATGCGAGAAGGTCACGCTCGATATTGTCGATGGCGCAAACCATTTCACCATTGTTGACCCGCTGGCCGATCCGCACAGCCCGATGTCCCGCCGCCTCGCCGAACTTGCTTCTGGAAGGTGAGCCGTTATCACCTGTAAGGTTGCCTGCGTCTCTTTTTTTGAAGGTTTCCCGACCGGCGGAACAAGCCGGGGTTCCCAATTTGTCGCGAACGCCTTATTTGCAGAGTGGCGAAATTTGAAACGCGTCCCGCTTGGACCGTTTGGAGGAATAATTCATGCGCCCGGAAGCCCCGGTGACCATTCGTCTGGAAGACTACAAGCCCGCCCCCTACAAGGTTGAAACGGTCTATCTGGATTTCAGGCTGATGCCGACGGCTACCACAGTCGACGCCCGCATGATCTTTCAGCGCGCGGACGGGACACCGATCGGAACACCTCTGGTTCTTGATGGCGACGAGCTTGAATTGACCGGACTTTCCCTTGACGGACTGCCGCTTCAGCCAGATGACATTAGCGTAGCGCCGGACAGGCTGGAAATCCGCACGCCTCCAGCAGATCGTTTTGAGCTGAAAATCCAGACGAAAATCGATCCAAGCGCCAATTCCAAACTTGAAGGGCTCTACCGCTCCTCCGGCACCTACTGCACCCAGTGTGAGGCAGAAGGTTTCCGTCGCATCACCTATTTCCCGGATCGTCCGGACGTTCTCGCCGTCTACACCACCCGCATCGAGGCCAGAAAGTCGGAAGCGCCCGTCCTTCTCGGCAATGGCAATCCGGTTGAAAGCGGTGACATTGCCGGGACAGACCGCCACTTTGCCGTCTGGCATGACCCTCACCCCAAACCGTCCTATCTCTTTGCCCTTGTGGCCGGTGATCTTGCAAAAGTATCCGACCGATTTGTCACGACGTCCGGCAAGGATGTCGCGCTCAACATTTATGTCGAACATGGCCGCGAAAGCCTGTGCGACTGGGCAATGGATTCCCTGAAGCGGTCGATGAAGTGGGACGAGGACACGTTCGGTCTGGAATACGATCTCGACGTCTTCAACATCGTCGCCGTTTCCGACTTCAATATGGGGGCGATGGAAAACAAGGGCCTGAACATCTTCAATGACAAGTATGTTCTGGCAGACCCGGAAACAGCGACAGATCAGGATTACGCAAATATCGAGGCCGTGATCGCGCACGAATATTTCCACAACTGGACCGGCAACCGCATCACCTGCCGCGACTGGTTTCAGCTGTGCCTCAAGGAAGGGCTGACCGTGTTCCGTGATCAGGAGTTTTCCTCCGACATGCGATCACGAACCGTGAAGCGGATTTCCGATGTGAAGCTGCTGAAAGCGCATCAATTCCCTGAAGACGCCGGCCCGCTGGCGCACCCTGTTCGCCCACGCGAATACAAGGAAATCAATAACTTCTACACCGCTACCGTGTACGAAAAGGGTGCCGAGCTCATTCGCGTTCTCAAAACGCTTCTGGGTAACGAAGCCTTCGCGCGCGGACTTGAGCTGTATTTTTCCCGCCACGACGGGGATGCCACCACCATCGAAGCCTTCATCGCCTGTTTTGAGGAAGCTTCCGGAAGAGATCTTGCGCTGTTTGCTCGCTGGTATGATCAGGCAGGCACGCCGCTTGTGGCCGTTGAAAGCCATTATGACAAGGATGCCGCTACGCTGACCCTGAAGCTTGCACAGAGCTATCCGGCCATAAAGGGGCAGCGCAAGGCAAAGCCTGTGGTGATCCCACTGCAGTTCGGCCTTCTGGACAGCAAGGGCCAGGATATGACGCCTTCGCAAGTTGACGGCGCCACCGTTGAAGGTGATGTTCTGCTGCTGGAAAAGGCCGAGCAAACCGTTCGGCTTTCCGGATTGAACGAAGCTCCCGTCCTTTCAATCCTGCGCGGCTTCTCCAGCCCCGTGCGGCTGGATTTCGACCAGTCGGCAAGTGACCTGCTGTTTCTTGCCCGTCATGACAGCGATCAGTTCAACCGCTGGCAGGCGCTTCAGACACTCGCGACCCGCGAACTCATCCGCCTGACCAAGGCAGCAAGAACCCGCGCCCGCCTGAAGCCGGACGCAGCCCTGGTGGACGTGATCGCCGAGGTTCTGGATCAGGCTTCAGCCGACCCGGCCTTTTGCGCACAGGCCCTCACCTTGCCGAGCGAACAGGACATTGCGCGCGAACTCGGGCAGGATGTGGACCCGGACGCCATTCACAAGGCGCGCAAGTGCCTGACGGCCGCTATTGCCAACGCGCATATGGCGCAGTTTGGCAACCTCATGAACCAGACTGCTTCCGGCGCCTTTTCTCCCGATGCAACCTCGGCAGGCAAACGCGCCCTCGCCAACAGGGCCCTCGCCTTCTACGCCCAGTCCGATGCAGCAGATGCCGCTGACAGGGTTGCCGCGGCCTACCACTCTGCCGACAACATGACCGACCGGATTGCCGCCCTCACGCAGTTGGTCAATCAGGACCTGCCGGGAGCCGAAAAGGCCCTCGCAGCCTATCGCCAGCGCCATTCGACATCCTCGCTGGCCATGGACAAGTGGTTCCATGTTCAGGCCACCGCGCCTCATGACACTTGCCTTGACCAGATCGACGCGCTGATGCTCGATCCGCTCTATGACGGCACCAATCCCAACCGAATCCGGGCCCTAGTGCATGCCTTTGCCGCTGGAAACCCGACCCAGTTCGCCCGCAAGGATGGCCGTGGATTTGAATTTGTCGCTGATATTATTCTCAAGGTCGATCCGCGAAATCCACAGGTAGCTTCGCGGCTTCTCACCAGCTTCCGCTCGTGGCGGTCACTGGAAGAATGCAGGGCAATTGAAGCGAAAAAGGCACTTTTACGCATTTCAGACATGGCAAATCTGTCCAGAGACTGCCGTGAAATCGTAGATAAGACCCTGAAATAGTAGGTTCTACTTTAAATCCTTAACAAATAAAGCCAAATCAGCCTGATCCATTAACCATTTTTTTCCTTTGGTGCTCTAGACAAATGAGAACCCTTGGATTCAAATGAAGGTGATTCGGGGGCAGAAACGCCCCTTGTGACGAACCACCAGAAAGTCGGGAAGCTTCCGATGGCGCGGGCAATTGCCGGCAGCGCGTCCTCGCGACGTGCTGACCAAAATCAGGTTTCCAAACAAGAAAAACGGACCCTGACCGGGCAACTTGAACTGTGGGCTGCGCCTGCATACCGACGCCTCCTCAAGTCTGAAAATCTGTTCCGCCGATTGGTCCCTATCCTGTGCCTGATCTTCATCGGCACATTGGCAACCTATCGCGCCGTTGAACTGTTCAAGGAC
This sequence comes from Roseibium sediminis, assembly GCF_008711325.1. Classification (GTDB taxonomy): domain Bacteria; phylum Pseudomonadota; class Alphaproteobacteria; order Rhizobiales; family Stappiaceae; genus Roseibium; species Roseibium sediminis. The sequence continues at coordinate 32,999 of NZ_VXDB01000012.1, read as the reverse complement.
CACGATCAGGTTGACCTGATGGTTCGCAATGAACTTGGCCTGATGGCAACGATCATTTCGGAACATCTGGAAGATGAGGAAGCCGCCCTGCCCGACGCGGGGTACAAGTCCGCTGTCCAGCGTATACTGGCAGAAAGCCTTCCCGTCGGTGCGACCAGCAACAGCCGCATGATCCTGGTGACCGACGACAATTCCCGGATCATCGCCAGCGCTCCACTTAATCCCAGCCTTAACGGCCGCCCGATCAGCGACATTTTCGGCGCATCGCAGCCGCTCACGGTCTTCGGCGAACGCGCAGGCATCATGGAGGTCGATATCGACCTCTACGGCCGCGGCGAGACGATCAACACCTACTCCACCGTCCATCATCTGGACGGTCGGCTCGGCATGGTCGCACTCGTTCAGCCGACGTCGGAAATATTCGCCGATTGGCGCAGCGATGTTTCGGCGAACGTCACCCTTTTCGTCGGCACGGCATCGATCCTGATTGTCCTGATTTACGCCTTTTATGCTCAGGCCCTGCGGGCTGAACAGGCTGATGACATTTATGCCGCCAGCCGAAGCCGCATTGACACCGCGCTCAATCACGGTCGATGCGGCCTGTTTGACTGGGATCTGTCCCGTGGCCGCATTTTCTGGTCGTCTTCCCTTTATCAGATGCTCGGCCATTCGCCCAAGGAGCACCTCCTGAGCTTTGCGGAAGTGGCAGACCTGACCCACCCGGAAGATGTCGACCTTTACGAACTGGCGACCGAACTTCTGGAAGCCGGTGGCGGCATCGTCGACAAGATGTTCCGCATGCGCCACGCCAATGGCAGCTGGATCTGGCTGCGCGCCCGCGGCGAAATCCAGAGCGAACCGGGTCGCAGCGAGCCGCACCTCATCGGCATCTGCATCGACGTGACCGAACAGCATCAGCTGGCAGAACAAAGCCGTACTGCTGACCTCCGCCTGCGCGATGCCATCGAGACGATTTCGGAAGCCTTCGTTCTCTGGAATTCCAACAACGAGCTGGTGATCTGCAATTCCAACTATCAGGAACTGCATGGTCTACCGACGTATGCAGTCAAGCCGGGCACACCCTACAAGGATGTGATGGCAGCTGCGGAGAACACACAGGTTGCCCCGCAACCGGTGAAAATCAGCCAGCGCCTGAATGCACCGGAAGGCAGCTACGAAGCGCAACTGGATGATGGCCGCTGGCTGCAGATTTCGGAACGCCGCACCAAGGATGGCGGTTTCGTGTCGGTCGGCACGGACATCACCGCGCTGAAGCGTCACGAAGAGCAACTGATTGATCGCGAAAAAAAGCTCAACGTCACCGTTGATGACCTCACCCGGTCCCGCAAGACCTTGCAGCTGCAGGCAAAGCAACTGGAAGAGCTGGCAGACAAGTTCTCCGAGGAGCGAAACCGGGCCGAGAATGCGAACAAGGCGAAGTCCGAGTTCCTAGCCAATATCTCACACGAGCTGCGCACGCCGCTGAACGCGATCATCGGATTCTCCGATATCATGAACAAGGAAATGTTCGGCCCGATCGGCACCTCGAAATATTCCGACTACTGCCGCGACATTCATAACAGTGGCACCTACCTGCTGAACGTCATCAACGACATTCTCGACATGTCGAAGATCGAAGCAGGCCGCCTGTCCATCGAAACGGAAGACCTGTCCGCGAACGAGGTTGCAGAAGACGCAACCCGCATCATGTCCACTGCAGCGCGCGAGAAAAACATCAAGGTCACCTGCGAGGTCAAGGACGCCCTTCAGGTTCGTGCCGACCGCCGTGCCCTCAAGCAGATCCTGCTTAATCTCCTCGCAAACGCCGTGAAATTCACTCCGGAAAACGGCAAGGTCAGCCTGAGCGCTGCAAAGCAGGACGGACGCATCCGCTTCGAAATCGCCGACACCGGCATCGGCATCTCCGACAAGGACATTGCCCGCCTCGCCCAACCGTTCGTGCAGGTGGAAAACCAGTTTACCAAGACCCATCAGGGATCTGGCCTTGGCCTTGCGATCGCCCGCTCCTTGATCGAGCTGCACGGCGGCAAACTTGAGATCAAGTCGGAGCTGGGCAACGGAACACGTGTCAGCTTCCTGCTCCCGGCATCCGCTGACGATGCCCCGGTGCAGCCCGAACTGATCTGACAGAAAGCTCACATTTCCCGAAGATGTCCGCCGGCGTCTGTCGGCGTTTTCATTTGTCTTCGACGATCTCTACCGGACCGACAATCCGTTCAAAGGCGGAGCGCACCGCGATCTGGGTTTCAGACAGTTCCAGTTCCAGCCGCTGGAGATCAGGGGCAGCTCCTGCCTTGACCAGAAGATCAAGCACACCACGCGGAGCTTCGCTGGCGACGAACTTGCCGGTGAGCACCATGCGCAGCACCTGGGTCAGACGCTGGTAAAGCCGCAGCGCGTTGACCAGGAGGTCCGCATCATCCGGAGACAGCATGTCCGCAGCCCTGAGTTTGGTAAGCGCGTCGTCCGTGCCTTGAGCAAAGATATCCTCCTTGCTGGTCGCGTTCGCCAGCTGCAGGAACTGGGCGATGAACTCGATATCCACCAGTCCGCCGGCAACCTGCTTCAGTTCCCAGATATCCTTGGTGCCCTTCTCCTTCTCGATCCGGGCGCGCATGGTTCTGACATCATCGGCAAGCTTGGCCCTGTCGCGTTGTTGCGCCAGCGTTGCCCGCAGATGATCGTTGATCTTGTCACGGAACGCGGTGGACGTTGAAGCAATCACCCGCGCCCGAGTGAGCGCCATGTGCTCCCAGGTCCAGGCATCTGTCTTTTGATAGGACAAAAAACCGTCGAGATGCGTTGCCAATGGCCCCGCGTTGCCGGATGGGCGCAGACGGAAGTCCACCTCGTAGAGGCTGCCTTCGGCGGTCGGTGCGGACAAGGCGGTCACGAGCCGCTGGGTCAAACGGGTATAGTACTGGCTGACCGCCAATGGACGCTTGCCGTCCGACTGCGTCGCGTCTTCCGGCGGCTCGTAAAGCAGAATGAGGTCAAGGTCCGAAGACGCGGTCATCTCCCGTCCACCGAGTTTGCCCATGGCCAACACGGCAATTTCTCCCCCTTCAATCCGGCCATGGCTTTCGGCAACGTGATCGATCACCCGCGATAGCAGTCGATCCACGACCACCTCCGCCAGCCGCGCCAAGGCAAATCCGACCTTGTCCGAAGACAGCGTGTCTGAAAGAAGCCGCAGCCCGATCAGGAACTGCTGTTCCTGCGCAAAGATACGCGCCCGGTCGAGCGCTTCTTCGTAAAAGCGCGCCTGTGCAAGCGTAAGGTCCAGCCCATCCCGGAACTCGACCACGCTCGGCATTGCGCCAAAAAACGCAGGATCAAGCACACTGTCGAGAACATGAACGCGGCGCGACACGGTTTCAGCAAGGCGCGGGGCAGCCCCCATGACAGTTGCCAGAAGATGCAGGAGTTGCGGGTTGGACCTCAGAAGCGCAAAAAGCTGCACGCCAGCGGGAAGCTTGGAGAGAAACCCGTCGAAGGCCCGAAGCGCCACATCCGCATTGTCCGTATCTGCCAGCGCCTTGATCAACACCGGATGCAGTTCCGTCAAACGCTCGCGCGACTTGGTGGACCGCACAGCCGGATAGCGCCCGAAATGCCACGCTTTCACGATGCTGGCTGCATCAGACGGTTGCTTGAAACCAAGGCGAGACAGGGTTTCAAGCGTATCCGGATCGTGGTCATCGCCGGTGAAAACCAGATTGCCCAGTTCAGAGGACAGCGCAGGCTCATCCTCGAAAAGCTCGGCATAATGACGTTGCACCGTCTTGAGTTGGTGGACCAGCGCGGTTTTGAAGGCCGCAAGGTTCGCAAAGCCCATCAGCCAGGCAATGCGGGTCAGCCCTTCTTCATCCTTGGGAAGCAACTGGGTCTGTTCGTCGTTGAGCATCTGAATGCGATGTTCAACGGAGCGCAGGAAGATGTAAGCCTCCGTCAGCTCGTCACGCGCGTCATCCTTGATCCATCCGGCTTCCGTGAGCCGTTCCAGCATGTGCAGCGTGCGACGACCGCGCAGCGCCGGGTTGCGCCCACCGGCGATCAGCTGCTGGGTCTGGACGAAGAACTCCACCTCGCGAATGCCTCCCCTGCCCAGCTTCACATTATGCCCGGCAACCGCAATCGCGCCGTGTCCCTTGTGCAGGTGGATCTGACGTTTGATCGACTGGACATCGGCGATGGCCGCAAAATCCAGATATTTTCGCCAGACGAAGGGGGTGATCTCGTGGAGAAAAGCCGTGCCTGCCATGATGTCCGCAGCGCAAGGCCGTGCCTTGATCAGCGCCGCCCGCTCCCAGTTCTGGCCAAGCGCCTCGTAATAGGCGAGCGCTGCAGGCACGGACATGGCGAGCGGCGTTGCTCCCGGATCCGGCCTCAGCCTGAGATCGGTGCGGAAGACATAGCCGTCCGCTGTCCGGTCCTGCATGATCTTCACAAGGCGACGCGTCAGCCGCACAAACTCCACCGGAGCTTCCGCACCGCCCACCATCGGCGCCTTCGCCGGATCGTAGAGAATGATCAGGTCAATGTCAGAGGAGTAGTTCAGCTCCATCGCACCGTGCTTGCCCATTGCAAGAACGATCAGACCGGAGTCGCGGCCCGGATCTTCCGGGTCTTCGGGAGCAAACTTGCCCTTGGCCGCAAGATCCGAAAGGCAGAAGTTGATGGCGGCATCAAGCGACACATCAGCGAAGGAGGACAGCGCAGCTGTCACCGTCGTCAGCTCGACCGCGCCGCTAATGTCGGCCAATCCCAGCGTCAGCGCCAGATCCTGCTTGAGCAGACGCAGCGAGCGCATTAGATCAGCTTCGCTGTCAGCGTTCAGATCGTCCGTTTGCTTCAGGATATCCTTGATCCGTGCTTCCGGGCTCGCCATGAGGATATCCACCAGGCGCGCGCTGTCGGAAATCGCCAGTTCCCGCAGATATGGCGAGTTCCCGAACACACCCAGCAGGAACGGTTTCAGGTTCGGGATTTCATCAATCAGGTCAGCTAGGGCAACGGCGGCCTTGTCATCGGGGGCCCGTTTCAGCACATCATCGAGGAACAGCTGCGCATGCGCCGCGTCCTTGCACAGCGGAACCGTATTCAACCGCTCCATGACCGGGCCCGCTTCAACAGTCGAGGAAAAGGCTGCGGTACCCTGTTCGTGCATCTGGTTTCATTCCTTGCTGGTTTTCCCGATGGGAAGATCAATACAAGCTTTTAATCCCGGCTGCGCATCGCGCAAGGCCAGTTCGCCACCATGAAGGCGCGCAACAGCCTGAACAAGACTGAGGCCCAGCCCATATCCAGGTGCTGTCCGGCTTTCTTCAAGACGCACGAAGCGGTCGCGCACCCGGTCACGGTCATCGGCGGGAATACCTTGGCCATGGTCGCAGACGCCGAGGATAATGCGGTCGCCTGCCTGTTCTGCCTTGATCTCGATCACAATAGAGCCGTCTTCACCGCGGCCGTATTTCATCGCATTTTCAATAAGATTGACGAGCACCTGCGAGATGAGGTCCCGGTTACCGCGAGCAACAAGCCCGGTTCCGGCATCCACGGTCAAACTGCCCCCCTCGTCCTCGATCACGGGGTCATACAATTCGCCGATTTCAGCCGCGATTTCGGAGATGTTGATCTCGTCCATCCCGGCCTCGGGCGTCATCGCCTCGATCCGGGCAATCCTCAGCAGGGCGTCGAAGACACGGATGAGATTCTCGCTGTCACCTAGCGTTGCCTCCAGAGCCTCACGATAGGCCTCTTCGGATTTCGCCTCCCGCAGCGCAGTTTCAACACGCCCGCGCAGGCGGGTGAGCGGTGTTTTCAGATCGTGGGCGATATTGTCCGTCACATCCTTCATGCCACGCATGAGGAGTTCTATGCGCTCCAGCATGTCATTCAGGTTCACGGCAAGACGATCAAACTCGTCGGCTGTTCCCTGAATCGGCAAACGTCTGGAAAGATCCCCCTCCATGATTGTCTTGCTCGTAGCGGAAATCTCGTCGATGCGCTTCATGATGCGACGGTTCACGAAGAACCAGGTGATCACCGCCATGATGACCACAGCGCCGATCCAGACCCGGCGGGCTTCTTCCAGAATGCCGACAAAATGGCGCCGCTCTCCAAGATCGCGCCCGACAAGCAGGCGATATCCACCCCTCAGGTCAAAGGTCCGGATCAGCGCCTCGCGCTTGACTTCCTCCCCTTCCGCATTCAGCCGGTAGTATTGCACGCGCTGCACCCCGCCATCTCCTTCCTCGATGAAGAGGCGCGGCATTTGCGTGATGTTTCCCGCAATCGCGTTTCCGGCAAAATCCGTGAGGAGATAAAGGCTAGCGTCAGGTCTTCGGGCGCGGCTGTCGATGGCCGCCACCAGAGCACGCACACCGCCGCGCGCATATTCTTCCGGCAGGCCGGTGATCTCCGCATCCAGCGTCTGCGTCACCTGAGCCAGCATCAGCTGGTTGGTGTTCTGGGAAATGTAAATCAGCAGGAAAGCCGAAAGGGCCGTGAAAACGGCCAGATATAGCAGAGACAGCTTGAAGGCTGTCGTGCGGTAGATCCTAGCGAGCCGGTTCACGGATCGTGTACCCGGCGCCACGGATTGTCTGAAGCAACGGCTTGTCGAAGTCCTTGTCGATCTTGGATCTCAGCCGCGAGATGTGAACGTCGATGACGTTGGTCTGCGGATCAAAATGATATTCCCAGACGTTTTCCAGCAACATGGTCCGCGTCACGACCTGACCCGCATGCTGCATGAGATATTCCAGCAGGCGGAATTCCCTCGGTTGAAGCGGAATTTCCACCTCTCCACGGCGGCAGGAATGCGCCAATCGGTCCAGAACAAGATCGCCAACCTGATAGGTCGTTTCCACTTCGCCGGACGCCTTTGGACGGCGGGCAAGCGCCTCCACCCGTGCCTGAAGCTCGGTGAACGCGTAGGGCTTGGGAAGATAGTCGTCACCCCCGGCCTTCAGACCCTTGACCCGGTCATCCACCTGGCCCAGTGCAGAAAGGATCAGCACAGGCGTATGGTTGCCGGAGGCGCGCAAGGTGGAGATCACCGAGAGGCCATCGCGCTTGGGCAACATACGGTCGACGATCAAGACGTCATAGGGACCGGACATGGCCTGCTCAAGACCAGCCTCACCATCCGCAGCGCGGTCGGCGACGTGGCCAAGCTCGCTCAAACCCTTGGCGAGGTAAGCCGCAGCTTCCGCATCATCCTCGATGATCAGAATTCTCAGCATGGACAAGTCTTCCGCAAATTCGAATCTCTTTTGGCACAGCATAGGCAAAACACGCGAGCAGCGGCGACCGTTTTATCGGTCGCCGCCGGCGGTCGCAACAAGGAGAGCGTCAGGGGGGCAGAGGGAACACGGCTCCTTGTTGGATTTCAACCCATTGTCAATCAGCTGACCTTCATCGGCAGGGCGACAAAGCGGGTGTTATCATTGCTCTCCACCCGGAAGAGCACAGCCTTGCGACCGTCGTCTTCGGCGCGCTTGATGGCGTCGACAACATCATCCGGACTGGTGATCGCCTGACCGGCCACTTCCAGAATGCGGTCGCCTCGGCTGAAGCCCTTGTCCGCTGCCGGACCATCGGGATCAACCTCGGAAACAATCACGCCGTCACCCTCAAGTCCGGCGGCCTTTGCCGTCGTCAGAACAAGGCCAAGGTCCTCAAGGCTGGTCTCGGTCGGGCTGACTTTCACAGCCGATGCAACAGATTCCGGCTCCTTCAGGCTGCCGAGCTTGACGGCAATGTCCTTCTCGGCCCCATCCCGCCACACGGTGATATCCACCTTCGTGTCCGGGTCGAAAGCCGCAATCATCTTGGAAAGGTCACGCGGGCCTTTTACCTCATTGCCTTCCACTGCAAGGATCGTGTCGCCGGAGCGCAAGCCAGCATCGGCTGCGGGGCTACCCGGCTGAACTTCGGAAACGATCGCACCGCGTGCTTCCTTCAGGTTCAGGCTCTCGGCAATGTCCTCGTTCACGCCCTGGATCTGGACGCCAAGCCAGCCGCGAGACACCTTGCCGCCGTTCTCAAGATCCATGATCACGTCGGTCGCGGTGGATGCCGGGATGGCAAAGGCGATCCCCACATTGCCGCCGGACGGGGAGAAGATGGCCGCATTCACGCCGATCACCTCACCATTCATGTTGAAGGCAGGACCGCCGGAATTGCCCCGGTTGACCGGTGCATCGATCTGGATGAAGTCGTCATAGGGGCCTGCGCCAATGTCACGGCCACGGGCAGAGACAATGCCGGCAGTGACGGTGCCGCCGAGACCAAACGGATTGCCGATCGCAACGACCCACTCACCGACTGTCGGTGCATCATCCGCGAACTTCACATAAGTGAACTTCTCGTCCGCTTCGACCTTCAAGAGGGCAAGGTCAGTGCGGGCATCCGCGCCGATCAGACGAGCGTCATACTCCTTGCCATCATGGCCAATCACGGTGAACTCCGTGCCCTTGTCGATCACGTGGTGGTTGGTGACCACATAACCATCATCGGAAATGAAGAAGCCGGAGCCCTGTGAAAGACCATATTGCTTGGGCGAACCGCCACGGCGACCTTCGCCCTCACGTCCACCGAATTCCTTGAAAAAGCGCTGCAGCGGATGATCGTTTGGCAGGTCGCCAAAGAACTCGCCAAAGCCGCCCTGGCCGTTGAAGTTCATCATGCGTGGGCTGGCTTCCTGCTTCACGCGGACGCTGACCACTGCCGGCTGAACCGCCTGAACAACATCGGAGAAATCAGCAGGCGCATTGCGTTCCACGCGCACCGGATCAGCAAGGGCAAACTGTGATGGAACAACGGTCTGAACCGTCATGAGACCAGCTGCGCCAAGCGCCATGGCACCGGCCAGAAGGCGCGCGCGGCGGGACATGAACAGGGAACGCTTGGTCGAAGGGTCCTGGGTATTCTGCATGATGTCTATCCTCAAAGTGACAAATTGGAGGCCGAGAGACTTCGCGGGGACGTGCTGTTCTCTCGTGTCACTTAAGAAGATAGGAACGCCTACCTTACAGTTGCCTGTCGGTCAGATTAAGGTTTGGTAAGGTTGGGTCACGCAGCGTTTTTGCCGAAAAAAACCGGCGGATTTCCGGCATTCCAGCGCTCATATTTCCCCATCATTGCAGTGAATTTGTCCGACGTTTCGAACCTCTCGAGCCATGAACGCAAGGCGTCCCATGGTTCTGCGTCGAACCACTCCCGCCCGGAATTGGCGAATTGGCGGACAAAGGGAAGAATCGCATAGTCAGCAAGCGAAGCCCGGTTGCCAAAGAGCCACGGGCTTTCCGCAAGCTGCTCGTTGAGCTTGCGAAGAAATTGCGACGCCCCTTCCCGCTCTTCGTGCTTGTCAGCCCCTTCATAGCGGCTGTCATACTTGTAGCGGTCAAGGTGACGCTTGAACGGCCCGTCATTTTCAGCAATCAGCGAAAGCATCGCATCAAGATCGCCAATTTCCGGCGTCAGCCAGCCTTCGGGGTCAGACCTGTGCAAGGCCCAGAGCATGACATCAAGGCTCTCGTCCACAACGCCGCCGTCAAGGTCGACAAGGCACGGCACTGTGGCCGACGGAGAAACAGCCAGAAATTCCGGCGCCTTGTCCCGAAGCACAATTTCCCGCAACTCCACCGTCAGGCCGGACGCCGCAACAGCCAGCCGCGCCCGCATGGCATAGGGACAGCGCCGAAAGGAATAGAGGATGGGAAAATCGGTCATGGCGACGGGTTCTTCCTGACTGTATTTTTTCAAGCAAGGAACCCGTCGATCAGATCAATGTCAAGTCGAGGGCTTCTCGCGTGTGACGACCGCAGACCCGGCTTCAAGGGTCTTGTGGACCGGGCACTTGTCAGCGATCTCCAGAATACGAGCGCGGGTTTCGGCGTCCACATCGCCGTCATAGGAAATCTGACGCTCGAAACGATCGATCCTCCCGCCCTTCTCCTGCGCTTCATGCGAACAATCTTCGCAATCCGGCGCGTGAACCTTGTTGTGAAGCACTTTCGTGGTGATGTTGCTGATCGGGAGGTTCTTGCGATCAGCATAGAGCCGGAGGGTCATCGTGGTGCAGGCGCCAAGCGCTGCGGACAGATAGTCGTAAGGGGTCGGCCCACTGTCGAAGCCGCCATAGCTGACCGGCTCGTCAGCAAGCATCCGGTGCGAGCCCGTTGCCACCGTTGACTGGAACTTGCCAAGCCCAGTTTCGCGAACTTCGACGCCGTCCACCTGCTCCGTCTCGGTTGCTTGATTTTCAGCATCGATATAGCCGCTGGCCCAAGCCGCAATCACACGGGCGGCATAAGCAGCATCTTCCTCCCGGCTGAGCAGGTGATCTGCCTTGTCGAGCGACACGAAGCTCTTGGGGTGCTTGGCGGCAACAAAGATGTTCGTGGCGTTTTCAATGCCCACAGTGGCATCGAGCGGCGCGTGCATCACGAGCAGCGCCTTTCCCAGAGCACCAACCCTGTCGCGCACCATTTGGGCTTCGAGGTTTTCGACAAACTCGCGGCGGATCGTGAAGGGGCGTCCGGCAAGATCCACCTCGCTTACGCCCTTTTCGCGGATTTCATCCAGCTTGGCACCGAAGTTGTGAACCACATGGTCCGCATCGGACGGAGCCCCGATGGTCGCAACGGCCCGAACCTCGGGAACATCACCGGCAGCGGCCAGAACGGCTGCACCGCCAAGCGAATGCCCGATCAGAAGCTGAGGGGCCTCGAAATTTTCGCGCAGATAGTCGACGGCACGATTGAGGTCCTCGATGTTGGAGGAGAAGTCGGTGGAAGAAAAGTCGCCCCCACTTCCACCGAGGCCGGTGAAATCGAACCGCAGAACCGCGATCCCCTCGGCGCTCAGGGCACCAGCAATATGGCGGGCGGCGGCAATATCCTTGGAGCAGGTGAAACAGTGGGCAAACAGGGCATAGGCCCGGACTTTGCCGGCAGGCATATCCATTCGTGCCGCCAGTTTCGCGCCATGCGCCCCGTCGAATTCCACCTTGATTGGACGATTTGCCATGTCTGCCGCTCCCTGTCGATTTTCTCAAGTGTGCGACAGAAATAGGGATTTGGCCAAGCCAATCAAATCACGAGAAGTTTTACGCTGCGTGAGGTCAGCTGTTTTCGCTCTTCAAGAGCGAGTCCAGTCTGGCCTTTTCAGCATCGCTCAACGGCACAGAGGCGACCGGATCGGATGTCATCTGCTTGCGTCGGCGAACGGCCATGAAAATCCCGATGGCTCCGGCCAGAAGCACCACGGGAGCCGAGGCCCAGAGGATCAGCGTATGACCACCAAAACGCGGTTTCAGCAGCACGAACTCACCATAACGATCCACCAGATAGGTGATCACCTCGTCATCACTGTCCCCGGCAACAAGGCGCTCGCGCACCAGAACGCGAAGGTCCTTGGCAAGCGGCGCATCGCTGTCGTCGATGGACTGGTTCTGACACACCATGCAACGCAGATTGGCCGACAGCCCCCGCGCCCGTGCTTCCAGCGCAGGATCGTTCAAGATCTCGTCCGGCGCAATGGCAAAGGCGGAGCTGGTCGCAATCAGCAGGCCGAGAAGCAGCGTAGAAAGAAACCGCATCACATCACTCCGCCGGTGTCGCATCGGGAATGGCCTGACGCCGGGCTGCAGGCTTGGGTGCCCCTACCCGCAGTCGACGGTCGGCGATGGAGAACACCGCACCAACGGCCATGATCAGGCTGCCGATCCAGATGAGCGTGATCAGCGGCTTGAAATAGACGCGCACATCAATGGAAGCTCCGTCACGTGGTTCGCCAAGCGAAAGATAGATTTGCGAGAACCCGATGGTGTGAATGCCTGCCTCGGTCGTCGGCATCTGCCGCGCCGTGTAAAGCCGCTTCGAAGGGTCCAGTTCAGCAATCACGATTCCGTCCTGTCGGATAACAAAATGGCCGACATCCTCGCGATAGTTTGGCCCCTGACGCGGCGCGATGCCATCAAAGGTGATCTCATAACCTGACACGGACACCGTATCGCCCGGCGCCATGGTCAGCACTTTCTCATCCTGAAAGGCCGTTGCCGTGACAATGCCAAGCGCGGTAACGCCAATGCCGAAATGGGCGATTGCCGTTCCCCATGCAGACCCCGGCAGGCCTTTCAGACGACTGAAGCCACGCACGAGGCCAACTTCGAAAAGCTTCACGCGGGTCACGATCTCGACAATGGCACCAACCATCACCCAGACGGAAAGCCCAACGCCAAGCGGTGCAAGCACGCGCTCCATGCCCCACAGCCAGAATGTGAAGAGCACCAGGAGGATCGCAACGCCGAAGGCGGCATAAAGGCGTTGTGTCGCCGCCAGCAAGTCCCCCCGTTTCCAAGCCAGAACCGGGCCGAAGGGAACCGCCATCAAGAGCGGGATCATCAAGGGGCCGAAAGTCAGATTGAAGAACGGCGCACCAACGGAAATCTTCTCGCCAGTCAGCGCTTCAAGGGCGAGAGGGTAAAGCGTGCCAACCAGAACGGCAGCGCAGGCTGCTGTCAGGAACAGGTTGTTCAGAACCAGCGATCCCTCGCGGCTGATCGGCGCAAACAGGCCGCCCTGCTTCAGCAATGGCGCGCGCCATGCGTAAAGCGAGAGTGACCCGCCAATGAAGATGCACAAGAGGACCAGAATAAACGTTCCACGGGCGGGATCGGTGGCAAACGCGTGCACACTCGTCAGGACGCCCGAGCGCACGAGGAAAGTGCCCAGCAGCGACAGAGAGAAAGTGAAGATCGCCAGCAACACGGTCCAGATCTTCAGCGCCTCACGCTTTTCCATGACGATGGCGGAATGCAACAGGGCCGTTCCGGCAAGCCACGGCATGAACGAGGCATTTTCGACCGGATCCCAGAACCACCAGCCACCCCAGCCGAGCTCGTAATAGGCCCAGTAAGAGCCCATGGAGATGCCAAGCGTCAAAAACGCCCAGGCAAGAAGGGTCCACGGCCGTACCCACCGAGCCCACGCCGCATCAATACGGCCGAGCAGGAGCGCAGCAACTGCGAAGGAGAAGGTGATGGAGAAGCCGACATAGCCGACATAGAGAAGCGGCGGATGGATCGCCAGACCGATATCCTGAAGGATCGGATTGAGATCGTTGCCCTCGATTGGCGGGTTGGGAATGCGATTGAACGGATTGGACGTCGCCAGCAAGAACAGCAGGAAGCCAGCGCTTACCCAGCCCTGAACACCGAGCGTGGCGGACCGGAGCGGCGCAGGCAGATTGCCGCCGAATATGGCAACCAGAGCGCCGAAGAAGACAAGGATCAGCACCCACAGAAGCAGGGATCCCTCATGGTTCCCCCAAACGCCGGTGATCTTGTAGATCAGCGGTTTGGCCGAATGGGAGTTCTGCCAGACATTTTCGACCGAAAAGTCCGAGTTGAGATAGGCAACCGTCAACGCCGCGAAGGAAATCAGCACGAGAAAGAACATGGAGACCGTTACCGGCGAGGCAACGGACATCATTTTCTCGTCTTCCTTCAGGGCGCCCCACACAGGCACCACAGACAGAATGAGTGACAGCACAAAGGCCAGCACCAGTGCAAAATGTCCCAGTTCAACGATCATGCGTCTATCCCGCGTCCGTCCAGGTCAAGGCTCACCAATTCGGGGCCTATTGTTCACCGCCCTGCCAATGCCCCTGTTCCTTCAGAGCATCTGCCACTTCCTTGGGGATGTAGTTCTCATCGTGCTTTGCCAGAACATTATCTGCAACAAACACGCCGTCAGCGCCAATCACACCTTCGGTAACAACCCCCTGCCCTTCACGAAAGAGGTCGGGGAGAATGCCCGTATATGTCACGGCAATCGTATTGGCGGTGTCCGTGACACGAAACTTCACCCGTGCATCATCGAAGCGCTCAAGCGAGCCGTCTTCGACCAGTCCACCAAGGCGAATACGCTGTCCCTGCGGGATCTGCTTTTCCGTGATGTCAGTCGGGCTTTGAAAGAAGACGATCTGGTCATTGAGTGCAAAGAGCACCAGCCCAAGCGCCACCGCCAGCACAGCGCCTGCTGTGCCGATCATCGTCAAACGTCGTTGTTTTCGCGTCATCGCAAATGCGTCCGTCACTCACTGCAGGTCCCTCCACCTGCAGATCGGTTCATCCTTGCCCTATTGACCTGCTAACCCAAGTTCGGCGGCCATCGCATTGATATTGCCCAAACTCTCTGCATTGTCGGCAAAGGCTTCCCTGGCCTTGCCGAGAGCGTCTGCGGCCTTCGCATTTTCCCCAAGAACCATATAGGCGCGGATCAGTCTTTGCCAATCCTGCACGCTGCCGCCCTCTCCGGACAGGCGGTCAGCCAGGCCTTGAACCATATTCTGGATCATGGCCTGCCGGTCTTCGGCATTCATTTCCCCGGCGGCTTCCACCTGCTCGCGGGTGGGTCCTTTCGGAGTTTCCGCAGCAGACGAAACAGTTCCCCCCACCTTGCGCAACTCCTCCTGGGCGGCAGGAACCCAGAATGCCTTCGGATCGGCATCGGCCAGAAGGCTTTCCCACGCAGCAATCGCCGCTTCCTTCTTTCCTTCCTGCCCCAGGGCAAGAGCAATGAAAAAGCGCGGTTTCACAGCTTTCGGTTCAAGCTTGACCGCTTCCTCGAAAGCCTTGCGAGCGTCGGCAGTCACGATTCCCTCGTTCGCAACGGTCAAGGCTTCACCCATGTCGGTGAGGTAGGTCGTTGTCGGACCGAGCAGCCTTATGGCATTGGAATAGGCATTTGCAGCCGCTTCAACATTCCCAAGACGCATGTAGATCGGCGCAAGAACTTCCCAGCCCTTTCCGTCTTCCGGATTTTCAGCCAAGTGCCGTTCGGCCTTGGCGACCAGCTCGTCAATCGTCTGGTTTTCCGCCGGCGCTGCCAATCGCTCTTCAAGAGGCCGGTCAGGCATGTCGGGAGAACCAAGGGTCAGATAGAGGCCGAGCGCACCTGCAGGAATGGCCAAAATGGCCAAAAGTTGCGTGAAGCGCACCCCGAACATCGAACCGAGGCTGCTCGCCTCACCATCCCGGCGTTCATGGGCAGCAAGAAGACGGCGCGCAATTTCGGTACGGGCGGCTTCTGCAGCCGCTTCATCGATCAGGCCCCGTTCAAGGTCCCGGTCGATCTCTTCAAGTTGCTGACGATAGACTGCCTGATCCGCAGCCGAAGTCGTGCCCGCAGTCTTCCGGGCGCGGGCCAGTGGCAAAAGGATAGACAGGGACGCAGCAGCGGTCATTGCCGCAATCAAAATCCATAGCATCATGGGCGCACTATAGACATTCCAGCAGCGGGAAACGCAAGCCCGTAATCGTGTGACCAGCCGTCGCGGGAGACGATATCCAACAGGCAGGCAGGAACGCCTTTAGGTCAGTTTGCTCACCGGTTTACGCGCAGCCGCACTGCTCGGCTTTTTTGCCTGCGATTGCGGAACCTTGAGGCCCAGCGCCGCTTGGCGGCTGCGCCGCAGCTGCGCGGCATATTCACCGCCATAGTAGAGTTCGCAGAGCATGATGGCTGTATCGACGGCACCCAGAACCGCTTTTTGCCGCGCGCCGGAAGCCGATGACAATTCGTTGATCAAGCCGCGAGTCATGATTTCCAGCATCTGCTCCACAGCCTGCCGGGTGCGCTTGTTCAAATCATTGACCGCAAATGTGTCCGGTGCGTTGCGCACCATGACAAACACACGAAGGGCTCGAATGGCATTGTCAGCAGTAGCCGCGTCAACGCGGAAGGTTCCATCCTTGTCGACAACCGGAACCTGAATGGCCTTGCGAAGCAGACCGGGAACCGATTCCAGTTCCTTGGCGACAAGTGCGCTCATGGTCCGCTTGATCTGCGTCAGGCGTTCACGCCATGTCCGGCTTTGGGAGAAGTCCAGATCAACTTCCAGAGCCTTGACCTGTTCGTGATAGTCCGAAAGGGCGACGGAGAAACCGATCGGATCGGGATTATACTTGCGATGCTCCTGCGCAAGAATCGAAAGCCGCTCGACCTCCGAAAGCGCCACATCCATCAGTGGCGCATAGCGGGACTTCGCCAGCTCGGCGAGATCATCTGTCTTTGCCAGACGCATTCCAAATACGGCAAGCGCAGCCGGATGGCTTGTGCGAGACAGCAGACCGGTCGCCAGAATATCCATGTCCGACGGGTGTTTCGCGAGAAACTCGGCTGTGCGTTGCATGAGGTCGGTATCGACCTTGAAGCGGTTGGGATGCAGGGTTTCGGAATAGGGTTCGAAAAACTCGAGAAGATCGGTCTCCAGCGCAAAAATGCGATAGATGTCGATCAGATCGGCAAGCCCCCGCGCGCCGCCCATCTCGGTCGACAGGCGCCGCTTGCTGACTTCGGCAACTTCCGAATTGTCCAATGCACCCCGGAAGGCTGCAAGGGCCCTCTCCTGCAAACCGTCGATCTCGACAGCCAATTCCTCATTCGAACAGGAGTTATCTGCGGCCCGATCCGCAACACGCGCTATTTCATTAGGCAGAACATCGCGCTTCAGCCAGACCCAGGTCTTGTTCAGGATGGAGCGATGAATGCGACCGGATTGCTTTTCCTTGAGTGTCTCATCAAGCAGATAATCATCCAGCGGACGGAAGAACATGCGCTGCAACTGGCTCTTGCGGATGGTGCCCGCGCGCTCGTTCTTGAAGGTCTCTTCAACCTTGTTGACTGGCTTCTCACCCCGGATAAGTCCAACGGATGCTTGAAGAATTACGTCGACATTCGGATCCACCCCGCCCTGCGACTGGGTCTTCTCCAGTCGGCTGACCAGCGACTGAACCGCACGCGGACTCAGCTCACCGAGGTAAGACTGGATCTTGTCCGAAACTAGCTTTGCATTCTTCATGATCTGAACTTTTCGGCCGAATAAATGGCCGTGTCAGTATTATGCGCAAAGCTTAAATAATTATTGACCTTACAAGGTATGCCCTTGAAGACACACGTAAAACGCGAACACTGAAAACAATCGGGAAAGCTACCGACACATTAGGCTCAGCTGAGCGTCTGCCAATTGCCGTTTTCGCTCTGGCAGGCTGTGCCGCGCGATTTCACTGTCTGGCCGCCAAGAGCCATCTCGTGCACGAACTCGCGGCACGTGGTGTCGTTGACGTGATAGACAGGCCCGGGTCGCACGGTGCCGCTGCGGCCCGTTTTCTCGTTTTTCCAGCCGATGGCAGCGCCAACGCCGTCCGTGCGCAAGGCCTGGCTTTGCGCTTCGGCAATCGCGCGATGATCTGAAGATTCCAGACCACGGGCAAAATCCTTGTTCAGGAGATTGGAAATGGCGGATTTGCCCTCATTTCCAGCCAGCGCACTGCCTGCTGCACCAAAGGAGGAATTGTATTGACCACCAGAGTTTTCAGCCGCGGTCAGCGAGGAACACCCGGCCAACCCCGTTAAGAGCATCAACAATGTGGCAACACGCGCTGACATTCATTTCCTCCGTCAGTATTCGCCGCCTACGTCAAACTTCCGCAACGACACGGACCTTGCAAGACCAATGTGGCCGAACTGCGCCCTAGGATGAAAACTATCCCTGACAAATATCACGAAACTCCTAAAGAGCCGGAAGCACGAGGCGTACTTTCAGCCCTCCAAGGCTGGAACGATCAAGATCCAGATGCCCACCATAGAGAGCGGACAGGTCTGCTACAATGGACAGGCCAAGCCCGGTGCCGGGAACGGTTTCATCCAACCGCCGCCCCCGTTTGACAGCTTCGCGCCTTTCTTCCTCGGAAAGACCCGGACCATCATCCTCGATCACGATTTCGAGCATTTCCCGGCCGCCACCTTCCGTCAAGGGCGTAGCGCGGGCAGTTACGGTCGAACTCGCCCATTTGCAGGCATTGTCGAGCAGGTTGCCGGTCATTTCCTCAAGGTCCTGACTTTCCCCGCGGAACCGCAGTTGGCGGGGCGCAGAAAGGTCAAGATCAAGCGCCCTGTCCATGTAGATCTTGTCCATCGCCCTTACAAGACGGCCCAGCACCGGTTCAACTTCGCAGGAGACGCCAATAACGCGTCTTTGCGCCGCCATCCGCGCCCGCTCGAGGTGATGCTGGATCTGGGTGGACATGATCCCCGCCTGCTCTCCCACCTTTTCGGCGAAAGCTCCTGAATGGGTCCTCGCTTCGTTCGAGATCACACTAAGAGGGGTTTTCAGGCCGTGCGCGAGATTGCCGACATGGGTGCGCGCGCGTTCCACGATTTCGCGGTTGGAAGTGATCAACGCATTCAGTTCAACAGCCAGCGGGGCGATTTCGGTCGGCAGGTTTTCATCGATCCTCTCCGCATCCCCCTTGCGCACATCGCTCAGGGATTGACGAAGACGAACGAGTGGACGCAACCCCACCCGAACCTGAAGGAAAACGGCACCGACAAGCCCGAGCCCGAAGAGGATCAGTGTCAGCGCAACCTGACGGGCAAATTCCGCGACCTCGGCCCTGAAATCGGCAGTGGCGACGGCAACCGCAATAATCATGCGATCAGACCCGAACTCGATCAGGCTCTGGTAATAGCGGACCTCGTGATTGGACTGGTCCTTGGCGAACCCGCTGAGCGACTGCTCCCCATCCAGTGGAGGAAGCGGCAGCGGGTCCCCGACCAGCGAAAGGGACGCGAACAGGATTTCACCGCTATCTGCCTTGCGGATGGTCCAGTACCAGCCGGAAAGTGGCAGGGCAAAACGCGGCTCACCAAGGCTGCGCGGCGCGCGAAAGGCGACCGGGGCATCGGCAGTATCGCTTTCGACCACCATATCCGCGACGATGGATTTTACATAAACCTCAAGCTGCGCATCAAAGGCCCGTTCCCCGGCAGCCCGATAGAGACTGACAAGGAAAAAGCCGGCAATCGCCAGCGCCAGTGTTGACCAGACGGCTGCCACAAATACAAGGCGTCCTGCCAGAGAGGTCTTTCGAGACGATGGGGAAGACGCAGGCGCAGAACTGTCCGGCTGGGCCTCTCCACTGCCCCCCGCTTCAAGCGTCACCGGCTTCCCCCATCCGGTATCCCAGACCACGAATGGTCTCGATCGTGTCCGAGCCGATCTTCTTGCGCAAACGCCCGACAAACACTTCGACCGTATTCGAATCCCGATCGAAATCCTGATCGTAGAGGTGCTCGGTCAGCTCGGTTCTCGAAATCACCTTACCCTGATGATGCAGCAGATAGGACAGCAGGCGATACTCGTGAGAGGTCAGCTTGACCGGGGAACCATCGACCGTCACCCGGCCCGAGCGGAGATCGAGACGCACGTTGCCGCAGGTCAGTTCGTTGGAGGCATGACCGGCAGCGCGGCGCACCAGCGCCCGCACCCGCGCCAGAACTTCTTCCATGTGAAAAGGCTTGGCCACATAGTCATCCGCCCCGGCATCAATCCCGGCTACCTTGTCGGACCAGCGATCGCGGGCTGTCAGGATGAGGACCGGCATGGTCCGACCGTCGCGCCGCCAGTTCTCAAGCACGGAGAGGCCGTCAAGCTTGGGAAGCCCGAGATCCAGAACGACCGCGTCGTAAGGTTCGGTGTCTCCAAGGAAATGCCCTTCTTCGCCATCAAAGGCGCTGTCGACCACGTAATCAGCCTCCTCGAGCGCTGTTACCAGCTGGCGGTTCAGGTCGGCATCATCTTCAACAACAAGAAGGCGCATCTCGGAAATCCGTTACTTTTAAAAAAGAAGAAGGGGAGCGTCAGTTTGCGCTGACGACCTTGGTCGTTACCTTGCCATCAATGAGGACAGACAAACGGTAGACATAACCGCCGCCTTCCTGACAAAGCTGGGCCTTGACGATTTCACCGCCAGCCTGAGACTGCACGGCAGCCAGTGGCTTTGCCTGTCCGGAGGCCACCACATTGCGGGCCTCTCCTTGAGAAAGACACGCGGCACTCGCCGGTCCGGCGAGGAAGAACACTACAGAAAAAAACGCAAGCAGTCGTGTCACGGGAAATCTTCCAGGTTTGCCGGTCAATCCCAACCGGTGGTTGGTACCCTTGTAGTTATATCTGGCTGAACATGACCTGAACGGGCGGTTCATGGCAAATGGAAATAGGTTAATGCCTTAAGCCAAGTATTTCCCGTTTTCCGGCCCTCGCCGCTCCGCTCTTTTTTCCTACCCTGCATGTTCCCCCGCCTATCCTGCGCATGACAGCTGTTCCAGTGTCGTGATACAATCATGTCGTTAGGGTATTTTACCAATATATATTGTTAAGGAATTCAATAATGGCTGATTATTTTCTCGCTTTCTGGAATTTGGAAAACCTTTTTGGTCCGGAAAATCATGCACATCGCCTGCCTTGGGTAGCAAGCCAGATCGCGAAGGATCTGAACGGATGGACACCGGCACTCTACCAGACAAAGCTCCGCCAGCTGGCCAGCATCATCCGCCAGATGAACGGCGGCAATGGTCCGGACATTCTCGGCATTTGCGAGGTTGAAGACCAGCATGTGCTGAAGGACCTCATTGCCGTCCTTGCCCCGGACTTGCCCAACCGCGACTATGATGTCATCGCAGAGACCAACGACCTCAGCTATCGCGGAATTGATACGGCCTTTTTGTATGACAAGACGCTGTTCAGCGTGGACCCGGCCCTTGTGTTCAATCACCGGGTCATGCGCAGAACCGGCACCCGCGATATCCTGCAGGCCACCTTCCGGACACAACAGAGTGGAAAGGAGCTGGTTGCGATGGCAAACCATTGGCCCTCGCGCCACGGCGGCGCAGGCGCCGAGGCCAGTGCCGGGTTCCGGGCGACCGCCGGCGAAACCCTCTCCTATTGGCACAGCCGCATCTTTGAAGAAGCTGCCAAGAAGGACCGCACGCCCGTCATTGCCTTTGGCGACATGAATGACGACCCATGGGATCGAAGCCTGACCATCAATGCCCTCGCCACCCGCGAACTTGGCGATGTGGAGCGGGCGAAATCACCGAAGTTCTACAATATTGCCTGGGAATACCTGACAGCGCAGGCAAAGGACCACAAGGGCAACGACCGGCTTCTGGAAGGCACCCTCTATTTTAACGACAACGGCAACGTATTCGACCACCTTCTGGTCAACCGCCCGCTGGTTGATCGCAAAACCGACAGCGAATTCAAGTATGTCGGCGGCAGCGGCGGCATTATCGCATTTCCGGAAATGGTGTCCCACAGGACCGGAGAAGGCCCGATTCGTTTCGGCCTGCCGAAAGGAAACGCGGCCAAGAATGTCAATGAAACAGGCTTTTCGGACCACTTCCCGGTTGGTTTGAAAATTCGCGAAGTCTAGGGCCAGCGCGAATTTGCTTCGTGCGCTCACCGAGCGCCGTCAGATCACGTTGCGTGTGGAACCAAGCCCCCAGTCGTCGTGATCTGACGCTTCTTCAAAACCGTCGCTCGGGATTTCCTCGCGCCACCGGTTTCGGCCGTCTTCCTTGGCCCTGTAGAGAGCCCGGTCGGCGGCTGAGATCGCAAAATCAATCGGGCTGTCCGTCGTATGCTCGCTCAGTCCGATGCTCACCGAAACGGATAGGCGTTCGTCCCCTACAACAAATCGCAGCCGCGAGACCTCGCTGCACAGCCTTGTGGCGAATTCGCCTGCCCTATCCCGGTTCACGTCCGGCAGGTAGACAAGAAACTCCTCGCCGCCCATACGGGCGACGATATCCCGGTCGCGCACAGTTTCCATGAGTGTTGCCGCGATCTGCACCAGCACCTCGTCCCCGACCGGATGACCAAACCGGTCGTTGATTGACTTGAAGTGATCAACGTCAACCATCATCACTGCGGCCTGTTTGACATTCATCTCCGCCTGCAATTCAAAGAACCGGCGGCGGGTGGTCGCACCAGTCAGTGCATCGGTCGCGTGCAGAAGCTTGATTGTCTTGTGGGCCAGTTGCAGATGCATGATCTGGCGGCAGGCAAAGAGCGCCATTGAAGACCCAAGCAAAAATGCAATCGTCGCCATGACGGGAATGGCGACCGCAAAAACATCTTCGGGAAGCAACAACCAACCGATAAGCGCCGTGGCAGCCATGGCAATGAATACACAGACGGATGTCCAGAAAAACACATCCTTCATGTTTCTCATCCGAAGCCTGTGCACACCCTTTATCACACGACCTACCTCAGAGTTATTCGCTACCTATAATTGAAAATACTCGGAAATATTGCTGAATTCCATAACATCGGTTGCATTTATCAACTTATAGATTTTAACTGATTGTTCTAAATACCTTCCTGATGCGCGCGATATGTGGAAATCTCTTGCAAAAGGGATAGCAGGATCGATTCATGCCTTCGCTCGCCGGGCTGGTCGAAAATCTCGCCAACAGATATGCTCGGCTAATAGCAACCTCAAAAGATAAGAACCTATCTGACCGTGTTTGGAGACTGTTCGGCAAGGAGCAGGTTGCAGGGCGATATGGTTTATCGTTCAAAACCTGCAACGCAGTAGAACTGTGTCCAAACGCGGCCTTCGGTGGCTTGCTCCGGCTCGCCGGACGGTGTTGCGCTGCTTGAACGGCCAGTCAGGCCGCCCTACGCAGCGCGCCTTGCCGGACAAACCGGACCAGAGCCATCAGATGGGTTTTTATTTTTTGAGGTTGGTATAAAATCGCGATCTTCAAAGGAATGCGTCGATGGTCGGGCGTTTCATCAAGACTGCTGCCTTGGGGCTCGCGCTCCCTTTTGTGACTGCCGCCAACAGCTCAGCCGCCTGCTCTCTGGCCCTCGTTTTGGCCATGGATGTGTCGGCCAGCGTGAATGACCGCGAGCATGACCTGCAACTGAAGGGCTTGTCCGGCGCACTGACAGACCCCTCTGTCATGACCGCGATCAGAAATGTCGGGGGCATCTGGCTCACCAGTTTCGAATGGAGCGGACGCTACAACCAGATTTCCCAGATCGACTGGCGTTTTGTCCGGGCGGAGGACGAAATTCACGCCGCAGCGGACCAAATTGCAGCCCAGCCCCGCTCCCAGACCGAGTTCCCCACAGCGCTTGGCCACGCCCTCGGCCACGCCTCCATCCTGCTTCAAAATGCACCTGAAACCTGCGCACGCAAAGTCATCGACGTGGCCGGGGACGGCATCAACAATGAAGGCTTTGGCCCTGCCAGCGCCTATGGTGCCTTTCGCTTCTCAGACGTGACGGTCAACGGTCTGGTGATTGCCGAAGATCAGGACACGGAGCGTTACTATCTTGAGGAAGTCATCCATGGTCCCGGAGCGTTCGTTGAAGTTACCCGCAGTTTCGAGGACTATCGGGACGCCATGACTCGAAAACTGCTCCGTGAAATCCGCGGCGACCAGTTTGCTTCCATCCACCACTGATCTGAATTGACTGATGAACGAACCTTTGCTGAACGCGCTTGGCCAACCGATTGGTGCGCCGGTTTCCCAGACATTTCCGCGCCCGCGTCCTCCACGCACGCAGATGACGGGCCAGTTCTGCTCCCTTGTGGCTACAGACCCGAAAGCCCATGCTTCAGCCCTGTTCGAGGCCTTTGCAAAGGACACGGACGGGCGAAACTGGACGTATCTGCCCTATGGCCCGTTTGAGCAGGAAAAGGACTTAGCCAGCTGGATGGCAGCTGCTTGCGCCGGTCAGGACCCGCTGTTTCATACCATCCTTGACCCCTTAGGCACGCCAATCGGACTGGCGAGCTTTTTGCGGATCGATGAAAAGGTCGGCAGCATCGAGGTGGGGCACATCCATTTTTCGCCCCTGCTCCAGCGCCACCCGGCAGCGACTGAGGCCATGTTCCTGATGATGCGGCGGGTGTTCGATGAACTGGGCTATCGCCGCTACGAATGGAAATGCGACGCGCTCAACGCCCCCTCCTGCAAGGCAGCAGAGCGGCTCGGCTTCCAGTATGAGGGCACGTTCCGCCAAGCCACCCACTACAAGGGCCGCAACCGCGACACAGCCTGGTTTGCGATCATCGACACCGACTGGCCCGCTATAAAAGCCGCGTTCGAAGCCTGGCTTTCACCGGAGAATTTTGACGATACGGGTCAGCAGAAGACCCGCCTGCAGACGATGAAGAGCTGAGCCTCAAGCTCAGCTCCTACCCATGCTGCAAGCGGCTGCGCAGGAGTTCGCCGCGCTCTTCCAGGATCGGATAGCCGATCATGGAGAAAGACGTGTTGATGAGCTTCAGGGTGTTCAGCACATCGAGATGGAAGGCGCTGGTCTCGATGGACTCCGAATTTCCCGCCCCCAGCCGCTCCATGTGCTGCTTTTGCAGATTGTTCAAAAGCTGCCGGGTCCGCTCTTTCTGCTGCACCAGATGCCGCGCGGATTCCGGATTTTGCGTCAAAAGCACATCGATACCCAGCTGGATATTGTGCAGGACGAGGTCAAAAAACTCGTCCAGTTCCGCCCGCCCTTCGGCAGAAAACTGCAGCTTTTGTTCCTTGAGCCGCAGAAACACCCGCAAAAGCTTGTTGGACATGAGGTCCGTTGCCGTTTCCAGACTGATGGCGGTGGATGTCAGCGCCTGTGCCTTATGGATCTCCTCCGGCGTGCACTTGCTGGCCTCGATCTTGGCCAGAAAGAACTTCAGCTCCTGAAACCGGCCCAAGACCTGAACCAAAGCCCGGCGGATGCGCTTGCTGTCTTCCTTGGTCATGTCGGGAGACTTGCTCCAGATTTCCCGAATACCGGCCTCCAGCAACTCCGCAAGTCGCAGGGTCTCGCGAACAGCCCCCGTCATGGCGCGCTGCGGATCGGAAAGGGCCTCCGGATTGAGAGCCGTCACGCTTGAAAAAAGGTCCTTGTCCTCGTCCTTCTTGTCCTCGGGCACGATCTGTTTGGCCAGTTTCGCAACCAGCGACACGAAGGGCAGCCCGAGAACCAGCAGGCAGGAATTGAACAGGAGGTGGAAGTTGATCACCTGTTGTGCGGGCGAACCACCGGGAATGTCAAAGATATAGCCAAACCGGCTGAGCAGGATCAGAACGATCGCAGCCCCGCCACCGCGTAGCAAAAGGTTGCCGAACACCATCTGACGCGAGGCCGCTGGCGCCGAGTAGGTCAGCACGAAGGCGATGAAGGCGCCGCCGAGGTTTGCCCCCAGCACCATGGCAAGCGCAGCTGGCATTGGCAGGATGCCCTGCCCGGCCAGTGTCACCCAAAGGAGAACCGAGGCAACGCTGGAATGCACCGCCCAGGTGAACAGGGCCGACACCAGAAAGGCCACGGCAAGATCGCCGCTGAGATAAACCATCACCAGCTTGGCCGTCTCGCTGTGCTGCAGCGGTGCGCTTGCCTGCCCCAAAAGATCAAGGGAGAGAAAGATCAGCGCAAGGCCGATCATGATCCGGCCCGTTTGCCGCAGCCGCTCCGTCCGCCCCTTCAGATGCAATCCGCCGCCCAGCAACAACAAGACGGGCATGGCGAAATCCGGCCGGGCAATCAGAAGCTGGGTCACCGCAGCCGACCCGAGATCTGCGCCAAGCAGGATGGCAAGCCCGGCGGGCGCGGCAAAGAGACCATTTGCCAGAAAGCCGGAAGTCAGGACAGCAACGGCCGTCGAGCTTTGCAGAAGCAGCGCAGACACCGCGCCGGTCAGCGCTGCCCGGAACCTGTTTTTGGTCGAATGCCGCAGCCATTTGCGCAAATCGCTGCCAAGCGTTCGCTCAAACCCGGTCCGGACCAGCCGAACGGCCCAAATGAGAAGCGCAGCCGCACCGGCCACCTTGATTGCAAAACTGAAAAAGCCGAATTCGTTCATTGTTGTCCTTCTTGGCGGCTTGCTGAAAAAGCGCACATTGTACGCTTTTCTTCGCCAATCTAGGCATTCTCATGACGAAAGGGAAGTCCCCTCGTCAGATACCCAAATCAGCACCAGACGCCTGAAAAGGATTTCACTTTTTGGCCGCTCCGTCCAACAACGAGCCCCCGCAGGCCTCTATCTGAAGCTGCATTTTTTGGGCTATCCACCAGTTTCGGAGTTTTGGAACAAAGACGGAAAATGTCTTACGTCCGGGGAAGCGAGAACCGTGCAGACATATGGGAGATTCAAGTCCCCCCAAACGGGAAAGAGGAACTCGTCCAAGCGGGCTTGATCCATCGCGCAATTTTCAATGGTGAGATTGGATTACCGCCCGAGCAGCCGCTTGTGCTTGTCGGCGGGGCCCATTTCCATGACCTTGTCGAACAGGAAATTGGTGATTTCCTTCTGGTCCTTGAAACCGGACAGGGTTTCATAGGGAATGGCTGCGCCCGCGCGGGCGGTGATGACATGGCCGATGATGCGGCGGAACTCGCGCACCAGAAGAGCAAGGCGCAAGGTGAGCGAAAAGCCGCTGACCCAATGAAACAGCCACGAGTTCTGGCCTTCAAAATAGATTGGCAGAACCGTTGCCCTTGAAGACCGGATCAGCTTGGCGGTGAAGGTCTTCCATGGAAACTCCTCGGCTCGGCCGAAAGGTTTGGGCGCGGTCGCCACCCCGCCGCCGGGAAAGACGATGATCGTCGTCCCGTTCGCCAGAAGCTCCAGCGCCTCCTTGCGGGTGTTCATGTTGGTCCTCAGCGCTTCCTTCGTTTCCTCAAAATCAACGGGAAGCGAATAAGGCCGAACCTCCGGCACCTTCAAAAGCTCGTTGTTGATCATGATCTTGAAGGGGCGACCCAGCTGCTCGGCAAGCGCAAGGATCGCAAGGCCGTCGCCAATGCCATAGGGGTGGTTGGCAACAATTACCAGCGGCCCTTCGGGAAGGTTCTTGGGCGGCCACTCCCCTGCGCTGACCGAAACGCCGACATTGATCAGGGCGAGCAGATCACTCCAGATATGCTCGGACGTGCCGACGATGGACGTGCGCCAGATCTCGTAAAGATCCATCAGCTTGCGGCGACCAGACAGGCCTTCGATGGTGCGGATCACCATGCGCTTGTGCCAGGGGTGGTCGGGATTGGCGTAGCTGAATTCGGCGTGATCCAAGTGGGTCGCTCTCGCTCGGGCAAAGTCTCTGTTTCATCCGGCATACATGCGCGAATGTTTCAACTTCATGACAGCCTACATAAGAAAGGGGAAAGTTCATCACAAGATGACGAACTTTCCCCTGTTGGTGCTAAACAATTCCTGACGGAATTACTTCATATCCGGCGGAACGGCTTCCGAACGGAAGGCCTCGATGGCCTCGTCCAGCGTCATCGCCGTCTGGTCCTTGGACCCGAGGCGGCGAATATTCACCGTCTTTTCTTCCGCTTCACGCATGCCGCAGACCACGATGGCCGGAACCTTGGCCAGCGAGTGTTCGCGGACCTTGTAGTTGATCTTCTCGTTGCGGAAATCCGTGTCCACCTTGAGACCCGCAGCCCGCAGCTTGTCGGCAACTTCGCGGCCATAGTCATCCGCCTCGGAGGTGATCGTCGCCACCACCACCTGCAGCGGCGCAAGCCACAGCGGGAAGTGTCCGGCATAGTTCTCGATCAGGATGCCGAGGAACCGTTCCATGGAGCCGCAGATTGCGCGGTGGATCATCACCGGCGTCTGCTTCTCGCCGTTGTTGTCGACGTAAAACGCGCCAAAGCGCTCCGGCAGGTTGAAGTCGACCTGCGTGGTGCCGCACTGCCATTCACGGCCAATGGCATCGCGCAGGGTATATTCGAACTTCGGACCGTAGAACGCGCCCTCACCCGGCAGAATGTCGGTCTCAACCCGGCCACCGGACTGTTCCTTGATCTGCTCCAGAACCTTGCCCATCACCTCTTCGGCATGATCCCAAAGCTCGTCCGAGCCGACCCGCTTTTCCGGGCGGGTGGAGAGCTTCACGACGATCTTTTCAAAGCCGAAATGCTCATAGACCGACAGGATCAGGTCGTTGATCTTGAGGCATTCCGCCGCCATTTGCTCATCGGTGCAGAAAACGTGGGCATCGTCCTGCGTGAAGCCGCGCACGCGCATCAACCCGTGCATCGCGCCGGACGGCTCGTAGCGGTGAACCACGCCGAACTCGGCCATGCGCAGCGGCAGGTCGCGGTAGCTCTTCAGACCGTGCTTGAAGATCTGGATATGGCCCGGACAGTTCATCGGCTTCAGCGCGAAGACGTGGGCGTCCTCGTCTTCCGGATCTGCGCCCTGAACGGCAAACATGTTTTCCTTGTACCAGGCCCAGTGACCGGAGGTCTCCCACAGCTTGGTGGACAGAACCTGCGGCGCGTTGACTTCCTGATAGTCGCCAGACAGGCGCCGACGCATGTAGGACACCAGCGTCTGGAACAACCGCCAGCCCTTGTCATGCCAGAAGACAACGCCCGGCCCCTCTTCCTGGAAGTGGAACAGGTCCATTTCCCGGCCAAGCTTGCGGTGGTCACGCTTTTCGGCCTCTTCCAGCATGTGGAGATAGGCCTTCAGGTCCTTGTCGCTCGACCAGGCGGTGCCGTAAATGCGCGACAGCATCGGGTTGTTGCTGTCCCCGCGCCAATAGGCCCCGGCCACCTTCATCAGCTTGAAGGCGGTGCCGATGCGGCCCGTTGCGTCCATGTGCGGACCACGGCAGAGGTCGAACCAGTCGCCCTGCTTGTAGATCTTGATGTCCTGACCTTCCGGGATCGCGTCCACAAGCTCAACCTTGTAGTCCTCGCCCATCTCGGCAAAGACCTGCTTGGCCTTTTCGCGGGACCACAGTTCCTTGGTAAAAGGCTGATTGCGCTGGATGATCTCGCGCATCTTCTTCTCGATCACTTCCAGATCGTCGGTCGTGAACGGCCAGTTTTCCTTGGTCTCGGGATGAACGCGCTTGAAGTCATAGTAAAAGCCGTTCTCGATCACCGGACCGATGGTCACCTGCGTGTGCGGCCACAGCTCCTGCACCGCTTCGGCAAGAACATGCGCGGAATCGTGGCGGATCAGCTCAACCGCGCGCGGGTCGTCACGGGTGACGATCTCGATGGCGGAGTTTTTGGAAATCGGATCGGCGAGATCGGCCAGTTCCCCGTCCAGCGCAACGGCAACGGCCTTCTTGGCCAAAGACTTGGAAATGCTGGCAGCCACATCGGCGCCGGTCACCCCGTCTTCAAACTCGCGCACGGAATTGTCGGGAAAGGTCAGCTTAATCATGCATTTTCTCCTGCTCACTCCTGCAGACAAGGCAGGTAAGCGATTGGTGTTCAATGGGCGGGGCAAGCTTTAGGGGATTTGGGGACCAAGGGCAACAGGCGCAAGGGCAAATGAAAAGTACGCGCCTCTCGCCGCTTGACAATTATACACTTTTGAATAAATTCAATTTTGAATAATCTCAATCATAGGTTTCTTTCATGCATAACAGAATAAAAGAACGTGCATTGCTAAAACGGAAATTATCGGCTGGCGTAAACATACAAATGCCCGCACCTCGTAGAATCGGAAAGACATGGACCGCTGGAAAACTTGCTGACGACCTTCGAAAAGAAGATTGGGCTGTGGTCGAACTTGACGTTGAAGGGATGCGAACCATCGAAGAGTTCGCAAGAAAACTAGCAAAAAAAATCGAAGGACAATCAAAGCTCAAGGATCGCTTTCTGGCTCATGTCAGCACCCGTCTCGACAATCTGCTAGGCGGCAATTGGGGCACAAATCCCATTGATGCCTTGAGTAATATAGACCCGGTAGAATTTCTCGAGACACTGATCGAAGCGTTGAATGACAACAGTTTCCCGACTGTTATCATTATAGATGAAATCGCATATTTCATACTAGCGCTCGCGGAACAAGATCAGACCTCTGCTCACGGGTTCTCTTACAAACTGCGCGGCATCCAACAGCAATTTAAGAATGTACGCTGGTTGCTTACTGGCTCTATCGGGCTCGATACCATCGCCAGAAGGTATGATCTTGAAGGCGCATTTGTAGACTTCGAAAAATTCGTTCTCGAGCCGTTTACAAAGGGCGAAGCCCGTTCATTTTTGCTAGACGAAAAAATTCAAGAACTTTTCAATCACAAGTTCACCGCCTCTGAGAAAGTTCTCGATCAAATGTTTGATGAACTCGGATGGCTTGCGCCTTATTATTTAAAACTGATCGCAAACGAAATCCGACCCTCGATCAACAACTCTGACAACGGACCGGACGAAGCCACACGGGAGGATTTTGAAGCAGCGTTTGATAAGTTGCTTCAACCTTCGCGCAAATCCGACTTTGCAGTCTGGCGCGAACATGTACGCAAAAACCTTACAAAGTCTGACAGCGATCTGGCCATGCAGCTGTTGCATAAGCTTTGCGAACAAACATCAGGCGAAACAATTGAAACTTTACTGGCATCACTTTCAAAGCCGAACAGGCGGTCAATCAAGGATACGCTCGACATCCTTGTAACCGACGGGTTGCTAGTAAAGAACTCAGGTAGATTTGCATTTCGATCAGGATTGGTGCGTCGATATTGGCAGGAGTACGAGGCATGAAGACTGTCATCCCCAATCCGGCTCTCTACAATCAATCCACATTGAACGACGACGATTTCGTTGAGAGTTTTGTCGCCAGACATAAAATCCTGGAAGCCTTGCTTCGCCGTCTGCGAGCCCAAAATCAGGACGAAGCAGGACAGCACGACCTCCTTGTTGGCTCCAGAGGCATGGGCAAGACCTCCCTCCTTAGAAGACTGGCGATTGGTATTTCGAGAGATCCACATCTCTCAACCCGCTTCATCCCTCTTCGTTTCAGGGAAGAGCAGTATAATGTTCTTTCACTCGGAGATTTTTGGCGGAACTGCGGAGAATCTCTCGCAGAATGGGCAGAAGAAAACAATCAGCAAGAGTTGGCCGACCAACTAGACGAAGAAATGGTCTCCGAAAAATGGAAGTCTGACGGTGGAGCCGAAGAAGCATTCCGCGAAGCTTTACGCTGCCTCAACCGGCGCGCGATCCTGCTCGTGGACAATCTTGATCTCATTTTGGATGCGTTGAGAGACGAAGAACATTGGACTTTGAGGCGCCACCTGCAGGATAGGGAAGGCTCAATTCTCATTGGCGCAGCAACCCAGTCGCTTCAGCAATCCGCGGACAGCAAGGCGGCGTTCTATGAATTTTTTCAGCCACATCACATGGATCCGCTGGACGCACGAGAAACAGAAGAGTGCATGCGGTCGTTGGCTGAAAGACGCGGCGAGCATGGTGAACCTGTAATCCAGATCCTGGACACCCAACCGGAACGCCTGAAAGTTCTGCACACATTAACCGGGGGCAATCCCCGCGTTCTTACCTTGATTTACCGGTTGCTTGAAACGGAGGAATCCGACGCTGCAATGGCCGATCTTGAGCTTCTGCTTGATCAGGTAACACCCTACTACAAGGCACGTGTGGAGGAGTACCAAACCCCGCAACAGCGCGCAATCATCGACGCGATTGCACTCCATTGGGACCCGGTCACCACGGGAAAATTGAGCGAAATTACAGGCATCACGTCCACGACTTTGTCGCCTCAACTGAGCCGTCTTCGAAAGGACGGGTTGATCGAGAGCGTAGAGACATCCGGCTCCTACAAAGGACACCAGATTACTGAGCGCTTCTTGAACATCTGGTATTTGATGCGCCACGGGACACGCCGCACCAAACAAAAATTGCGCTGGCTGGTAAGCTTTCTGACCTGTTTTTATGCGCGAAATGAATTGGATATTATCGCCGCTAAGTTTAGTGCATTAGCTCAACGAACAGATCGGCAGAAGCAATTCAAAACAGCACTGGACATTGCACTCGAACAGTCGAGCGATGTACATCAAGCTGCACAACGTATAAAAGATTTTATCGTAGAAAAACCAACAGAAAGCCTAGAGATAAAGAAAAAATTTATAAAAACCCTAAGAAAAAAGAATGACATATACTTTTTCTCAGGATTAATGCTTTTGGATTTCACCAATGAATACAACATAGCAAAAGACATGCTTTCATTTATAGAATATGAAAGTAGCGATTATTATAAATTTGAACTAGCTTGGGCCTATTTACTTTCTGATGAATCTGCAAATATCAAAATAACAAAAGAAGAAAAAAGCAACAATAAAACAAGAGTGCAATTCATCCAATCTGCAGAGTTCATACTAGAAAGAAAAATCGATAAATCATTAGAATATCTAGGAAAAATCCTCAACGAAAAGGAGTTTCAGCTTACCATTTTTAATCAAATTGATTGCGTAAGACTTTTTAGATTATTTGAAATGCACGGAGAGGGCGAAAATTTACTTTCATGGTTGAAAGAAACGGGACAGGCGGAAGTTAATACCCCGCTGTTCGTTGCGTACAGCGCTTATCTCTATGGAAAAGACCAAATCAAAGATGTCAACCCCGAGGTCAGAGCCACCGCGCAAACTCTGTTCAACCTGCTTGACGCACCGAGACAATATGCAAAAGTTTCTGGCGACAATGAACGTTGATGAATGGGTGAATATCAAAACTCGCAAATATTAAGATCTCAACTTAGGTAAATCCCCTTCACCTTGCCTCCAGCCTGCGAACAAACCAGCGGATCATCTGGTCCCAGACGGCGTCTTTTTCGGCGACGTCTTCGCAGCCGTGGTCGAGGTTGGGGTTGTCGTTGACTTCGATGACCACGGCGCGGTCGCCGAAGACTTTCATGTCGACACCGTAGAACCCGTCACCAATGAGACGCGCGGCGCGGACGGCGATGTCGATGACAGCGGGCGGGGCCTCGGCAAGGGTGACGGTCTTGAACCCGCCCTCGACGGATTTCTTGCCCTCCTGGTGGCGCACGATCTGCCAGTGTTTCTTGGCCATGAGGTATTGCACGGCGAACAGCGGCTCGCCGTCCAGAACGCCAATGCGCCAGTCAAAATCGGTCGGGCAATATTCCTGCGCCAGCACGATAGCACTGTCCTGAAACAGGCTCTTCACCCGCGCCTTGATCTCCGCGTCCCCCGCCTCCTTGAAGACACCGCGGCTGAACGAGCCATCCGGGATTTTCAGAACCACCGGCGAGCCCAGCTGGACACCCGCAAAAACCCAATGATTTTGGCTTGGCCTTTTAGGAGCAGCCGTTT
>NZ_VXDB01000011.1 GCF_008711325.1 Roseibium sediminis | reverse complement strand
CCCAGGCTAATCATGCACTAACATTCAAACTGGACCGCTTAGGTGGGGCTGATCACGCTGATACCTCGTTCCAACTAGGGGTTATGGTAAAGGCGCTGCAGCGTATTTGTGAAGTAGTTAGCCTAACGACTAGTAATCTGAATGTTTATGGTCACGAAATACGCAATCTTCTTATTATTTCCTGTACGGAATTCGAGGCTCAGTGTAAGGGTATATTGATTGCGAATGGATATAATAAGCAGAAGATGTCTACAAATGACTATGTAAAATTGTTGCCGGTTTTGAAACTCGGTGACTATTCAGTTCGTGTGTCACCATACTCAGACGTAAACGACAGAAAGCCTTTTGTTAATTGGACTTCAAGTAAGGCAACTCAATCATTGTCATGGTACGATGCCTACAATCTAACAAAGCACAATCGGGAAACAGCGTTCTCTTCTGCAACCCTAGAGCATGCTGTAGATGCTCTAGCTGCGTGTGCAATTATGTCATTCGCGCAATTCGGAAAACTACCGAAAGGGGAGGCGAACACACAAGAGTTCTTCTCGTTAATAGACAAACCGAAATGGCGTTCCTTCGATTGCTACACAAAAATGGGCTATTCTGCAGGGGGATGGCAGGCGATTCACTACCCGTTCCCGTGATTGTCGTTTC
The DNA here is from genome assembly GCF_008711325.1 of Roseibium sediminis. Taxonomy (GTDB): domain Bacteria; phylum Pseudomonadota; class Alphaproteobacteria; order Rhizobiales; family Stappiaceae; genus Roseibium; species Roseibium sediminis. The sequence goes on along the minus strand of NZ_VXDB01000011.1, from coordinate 176,885 downwards.
TATCGCTTAGGCTATGCAAGATGTTCATTAGCTTTGTCGTGCGGTTTATTGAATTGCCAAGCAGTTCAACAAATGATTTTGATGAAGAATAATAAGGTTTGTATTGGTGCACTTAGTTTGCCGGTCACCTTTTGCCCTGTTTTTTCTCTGGTGCTGCAATCTGCCTTTCAACCCAAACAAGATGGTCTTGGGGTGAGGCATGTACTGGTTCCGGTATGTCCCGAAAGTAATCGGTTAGGACGTCCTTCAAATCAATCTGAGCGGGCTCTAAATCGGTTTTCATGCGCTTTGCCTTTCATCCGTGATGGAAGCCGGGCGGGTTTGGCCGGGTAGGAAAAAGGCCAGTTGGTCAACGATCCGCTTTTTGTGTTCCAGTGTCGGGCCGGTGCCGTATAAGGGCCGGTCGAACTTGTGGCCCATGATTTCAGTTTGCATTCGGTCGGGTACATCGAGGGCGGTTAAGCCGTCCTGGAAGGTGTGGCGCAAACTGTAAAGGGTGTGCTTTTCCGTCTCTTTCAGGCCGTTTTGTGCAAGATACTTGTTCACGGTCGCCGAAAGAGTTGATGACTTTTCAAAATATTTCCTCTGCTTCAGCGAAATAAGCATTTCCGCACCTAATAGCGCCGTGCCGCATAATGGAATTGAGCGCTTGGAATATTTTGTCTTCAGCTTGTTTTTATCCGTTGGTTCAATCAATACATGCGGGATGTCGGAATCCAGAATAAACCTATCTTTTGGAAGTCGGGCAATTTCGGAAGGGCGCGCACCTGTCGAAGCAACGATTAGGACAATTGCACGGGCTTCGTCGTTCATGCCTGCCAGTCCCGGTAACAGCCGATCTTGCACCCATTCACGCGAGAACGGGAATTGTTCGTTCTTTTCGTCGTCCTGCAAGAGGGTTCCGCTAAAAGGGTTCACGCTTGGGATACGGTGAAACTTGCAAATTTCCCGGTGCATCTTGCCTAGGTGAACAATGTCCTTGTTGGCGCTTCCATATTTCAACCCTTCGGTTTCGATCCGCTCTAGCCACCAGTCGCGAAAGTCGAGGGCGTGAAATTGGGTTACCTGATCAACCGGCAAATCAGGATTGACCTTTAGCCAATTGGCAATTGCCTTCTTTCGCGGGTTGCGCCAAACGCGCAATTGATCGTCGCTTTTCCCGCTTAACTCAGCCTTGCGCAGTTTCTCGAATTCATCCAGTAGGGCACTGGTTTTGATTTCTGTTGTGGGGGTTGCGCCACCGAACAGGGCTTCAAAATTGAGTTTTGTATTTGAGCTTATTTCGCCAAGCTTTGCGGCGCGGGCGACAAATTCGGCAGTTGGCAAGTTCATGACTTCAGGAAACGGGCGGTAATCGAAGCCATGCGCGTTTGCAAGATCAACGGCAGCTTTACGGCGTTCTACGGGGTCGGATGATTTCTCATTCTTCAGGGCTGACCATTGCGCCATGACCTGACGGTCAATCTCCAATGCCCTTGCCCTTGCTTCTGCCCTGTCGCGTGTTTTTAGCGCCTTTTTGACGTATTTGCGCGGGTCTATGTCCTGAAATTCGGCGGGCACCTTGCGCCGGTAGTGATACCAATCACCCTTTTTTTCAATATACGTTTTGTAATCCGCCATTTTGAAAAGTGCCCCAAATGTGCCCCAAAAAGTGCCCCAAAAGTGCCCCTAGAGGTTGGATTTCAACTCATGCGGGAAACTTATAACGCAGAAAATGGCGGATTTCTGCGGGATATGTCAAGAGGGGTGCAATTGGAGGTGGCGGAAGAGGTGGGATTCGAACCCACGGTACGGTTCCCCGCACGCCGGTTTTCAAGACCGGTGCCTTAAACCACTCGACCACTCTTCCGTTGCCTCCGTTTCAGGCTTTCCCCTCAAAAAGTCAAGAGGGGAGACACGGAGCGGCGAAGTTTCACTGGATAACCGGGAAGCGCTGGCGGAAATCGAATTTGACTGGACTTTGAAAGGCGATTGAGCAAGTTTCAGCGCCGACGAGATGATTTCTCGACGTGTGATTCACTTTGAAGTAATAAAGAACCGGTTAAATTCACGGTTGGCGTTTTAGCGGGGGCGAGCGCCTGGGGATCATTAGGGTTTTTCTTTCTGCCGGACGGCGTATTTGTGCGGCGAAAAATCATGTGGTTCGATGATAACGACAAGACGCGCGTGAATGGGCTGCCAGCGCGTCACCAACAGGATGGCAGGATGTTTGGGTTGGGCGTATTTTCGACCTCTGGGTTTCATGCAACACAGTCAGACGCCGTCGGACTTTCGTCCGAGCGGACCCGTCGTATCGTTGCCAATTCCGGTCGTATCTTGATGGTTGCTGCGGTTGCCGGTCTTTTGGCAGCTTGCGGTTCCACGCCCAAAACGACACCAACTAAGAACAAGTTCAGTCCTGACAAATACGGCGTGAAGGGAAGCCCGAAGGTCGTTGCAGAAGGCCAGTCCGTTCCCAAAGGTGGCGGACGGTATATGGTTGGCAAGAAATACAAGATTGCCGGCAAGTGGTACCAGCCTGAGCACAATCCGGACTACAAAAATGTCGGATTGGCGTCCTGGTATGGCCCGACTTTCCATGGCCGCAAGACGGCAAACGGCGAAGTTTTCGACCGTTACGGTCTGACGGCGGCTCATACGACCATGCCGCTTCCGTCCTATGCCCGCGTAACGAACGTGAATAACGGTCGCTCGATGATCGTTCGCGTCAACGACCGCGGCCCTTTCCATGGCAATCGTATCATCGACCTGTCGGAACGTGTTGCCGACATGCTGGGCACGAAGCAGGACGGGGTTGCGAAGGTCAAGGTCGAGTATGTCGGCAAGGCTCGCCTCGATGGCAAGGATGAAAAGTACCTGATGGCGTCCTACAGCGGACCGGATGCGGTTGCTCCTGGGGGAACATTCCCGGGAACGCAGCTTGCTCAGGCAGATTCTGTTCCGCCGCAGTTGATTTTTGGTGGCGCTCCAGCACCGGCCCCGCGTCCGTATCTGACAGCTTCGGCGTCTGTGGCGCGTTCGTTCGATGCAACGGCGAGTTATCAGATTGCTTTCGATCCGGCTTCTGCTTTCGAGCTGAATTCCGGCACCGTCAAGGTTGCTTCGGCAAACACATTTACGCCTGATGTGCCGACGGTCACTCCGGTCGGCTTCACATCCGAACCGTTGGCTCCGGTCCAGAACGGTTTTGAAGGCATCCCTGTTGGTGAAACCCCGACCCCCGTGTCCTCTTATCTCCCGGATACTCGCATCGACAAGGCGCATGGCCTGTTTGATTTTGCGCGTAGTGACAGGATTCCGCTGACACGCCTTGCAGGGCGCTGACCTTACCCGCTAAAGTTCGTCACGATTGGATCCCCGTGCCTTGCGCGGGGAGGTCTCTGCGGGATCTTGTGTAGTGCGTCAATTTTTGCGATCTGCGATTTGGACCAACCTGTTTGTCTGCCTACTGGTGACAGATTTCGGTCAAGCCAAGGCGGAGGTCCTGTCAACACGTGCGCCGATCGCCTTCCTGGTCGAAACCAAAACCGGATCGGTGCTCTATTCAAAGGACGGAAACAAGACCTTTGAACCCGCCGGGCTTACCAGGATTGTCACGGCTGCAACAGTGTTTCAGGCGATCAAGGACGGTGAGATCACCGAGGAAACCCCATGCAAGGTCAGCGAGTATGCGTGGCGAACAGGAGGGGCGCCCTCGGGCAATCCCACGATGTTTGCCGAACTTGGATCCGAGATACCGGTTCTAGACCTTCTCAAGGGTCTGCTTGTCCATCAGGCCCATGATGCTGCCATCATCCTCGCGGAATGCCTCAATCATGACGAGGCGAAGTTCACCGAAAGAATGAATGGTTATGTCGCCCGTATCGGACTGACAGCGAGCCGGTTCGATAACCCGGCGGGAATGCCCGCGAAAGGGGCTGTGACGACTGCAGAGGATATGGCGGCCCTTTGCCAACACATGCTGCATGAGTATGCGGACAGATATCCGCTTTTCTCGATCGGGAAATTCACCTGGAACGGCATTTTTCAACGCAACCGAAACCCGATCATGGGCGAAGTGCGTGGTCTTGACGGATTTGGTGTCGGATCAAGCGAAACAGACGGATTTGCAGCAGCTGCGTCCCTCATCCGGGACGGGCGGCGGGTTATCGCGATTGTTGCGGGCACTCCATCGGCGAAGGCGCGGGCTCAGGCCCTCAAGGAAGTGGTGGACGGAGCGTGGGAGCTCTTTTCCATCAGCACAATTTTCTCCAAGGGCGAAACCATCGCTTTTGCCCGCGTACACGGCGGGCAGGCGAGCGAGGTTCCTCTGGTGGCAGCGTCTGATATCAGTGTGCTCTTGCCCAAGGCCGGTACGCTGGATTATCGGCTCCGTGTTTCCTATCAGGGGCCCGTGCAGGCGCCCGTTGAGCCGGGACAGGTGCTCGGCGAGCTCATAGTGCTCTCCGGTGAGCAGATCGTTCACCGTGTACCGCTGGAAACAGGTGGGGAGCGGATCGAAAGAGGGGATTTGTTCTCGCGTGCGACCGATGGGCTGCAAGAGCTGTTGTTCGGCTGGCTGTGAGCCTGTATGCAGAACACTCTAGGCCAAGCTGCAAGGTGAGCGAGTACCGTCGGGTGACAGGTCAATTCATTACATTTGAAGGTGGCGAAGGCGCGGGCAAAACGACCCAGATTGCGCTTTTGAAACAACGGCTTGAGGAACTCGGAATTCAGGTGATCTTGACGCGTGAACCGGGTGGTTCTCCCGGGGCTGAGAAGATTCGCGAGATGCTCTTGTCAGGTGCTGCGCGCAAGCTGGGTCCTCGCGGCGAGGCGATGCTTTTTGCCGCTGCACGGGCCGACCACGTTGACAGTGTGATCGTACCTGCGCTTGAGCGTGGTGACTGGGTAATCTGTGACCGTTTCGCTGATTCAACGCGCGTGTATCAAGGCGAAGCCGGGGTTGATACTCAGGTGCTGGACCTCCTGGAAACGGTAGCAGTGGCCGGGACGAGGCCGGACCTGACGATACTGATCGATATTCCGGCTGAAATCGGTTTGTCGCGGGTTTCGGCTCGTTCAAAAACAGATGCTTCTGGTGGCCCGGATCGCTTTGAATCCGACAACATCGCCACGCACGAACGTCGGCGTACTCTGTTTCTCGACCTTGCCAAACGTGAGCCGGATCGTTTTGGCGTTGTAGACGGGCGTCATTCCTCAGACCATGTGGCGAAGGAAATCTGGTGGATCGTGGAACGCCACTTCAAGGATCTTTTCGTCGAAGCTGGTGGGGAAGACATCGCAACATTGAAAGAACAGGACTGAGGCATGGCCCCGCGCAACGAGATCGTCGAGACACCGGAAGTCGACGCTCTGCCGGGCGTTCCCTTGCCGCGCGAACAGTCTGACCTGATCGGCCATGCCGAGATTGAACGTGCCTTGCTCGACGCCTACAGGTCCGACAGGTTCCATCATGCGTGGATACTCGGAGGGCCTAAGGGGATAGGAAAGGCCACTCTGGCCTTCCGCTTCGCCCGGTTTGCGCTCGCACATCCGGATCGGTTCGGGGATGTCGTTGGCAGCGCTTCATCCCTTTCGGTGTCTTCTGACAGCACGGTGTATCACCAGATTGCAGCCGGTGCGCATCCGAACGTGCTTCATTTGCGCCGCCCCTGGGATGAACGCGGCAAGCGGTTCAAGTCGGACTTGCCGGTTGATGAGGTCCGAAAAACCGTTTCCTTTTTTGGAACCACTGCATCTGCGAACGCATGGCGCGTCTGCATTGTGGACGCGGCCGATGACATGAACCAAAGCTCGGCCAACGCACTTTTGAAGATCCTTGAGGAGCCGCCGGCGCGATCTGTATTCCTTGTTCTTTCGCATACACCGGGGCGTCTGCTGCCGACCATTCGTTCTCGCTGCCGCCGACTTGACCTTGCTCCATTGTCAGAAGGTGAGTTGGCGACCGGCCTGTCGAAATTCGCACCGGATTTGGCTGCAAGCGAACGGGACATTCGAGATGTCACGTCGTACGCCGACGGTAGCCTCCGATCGGCCTTTGTATTGCTTGCCGGGGATGGGTTGGCGATTGCACGTGGCTTCATGAAGCTTGTCCAGGAGGGTGGTTCGCCAAGCATCGGGGCCCTCCACGGTCTCGGAGACCTCGTGTCGGCGCGTGGGCAAAGCGACAACTGGGAAAGCTTCCAGCATGTCGCAGAACACTATCTGCATGGCCTGTTGGCGCAGTCGGCGCGATCCGGCCCCTCCGGTTTATCCATTGCCCATGAGATTTCCGGCCTATGGGAACAGTTCAATCAGGCAGTTCGCGATGCGGATGCCCTCAATCTAGACCGCAAGCAGGTGGTCCTTGATTTGGTGTTGAAACTCGCCAGATTAAGGGTGAAAAGTGCCTGAACGGATCGGCGCCTCAGGACTCCTGAAGGCCAGTCGGCCTGTGTTCTTCATTAAGTGGATGTTTGGCGAAAGCCGTTTTAATGGACACCAATTCAGCCACAATAACCGAACCCAGACTTTCTCATGCTTGTAGACAGCCACTGCCATCTAGATTTCCCAGACTTCGACGGCGAACACGAAGCCCTGATCGAACGGGCTAGCGAAGCCGGTGTGAAATTGATGGTGACCATCTGCACGCGTGTGCGCAAGTTTCCGCAGGTCCTTGCTGTCGCTGAAGCCCATGAGCCGGTCTATTGCTCCGTTGGTACTCACCCCCACAATGCCGGGGAGGAGGACGGAATACCCGCTTCGGAAATCATCGCCCTTGCCGCTCATCCGAAAGTGGTCGCCATTGGTGAGGCCGGGCTTGATTACTTCTACGACAAGGCTCCGCGGGATGCCCAGGCAAGGGGACTGCGAACCCATATTGCCGCTGCTCGCGAGACGGGTTTGCCGCTGGTTATTCATTCACGCGATGCAGATGACGACATGACGGCCATCTTACGGGAGGAAATGGGAAAGGGGCCCTTCAAGGCCGTCCTCCATTGCTTTTCATCCGGACGCGAACTGGCAATGGCCGGGATCGAGCTCGGCCTCTATGTCTCGTTTTCCGGGATACTCACCTTCAAACGCTCTGAAGAGCTGCGGGCAATTGCCCGTGATGTTCCAATCGATCGCCTGCTGGTGGAAACCGATGCGCCCTATCTCGCGCCGCAACCGCGTCGCGGCAAACGCAATGAACCGGCATATACGGCGATGACTGCAGCGGTTCTTGCCGAAGTGCACGGAGTGAGTGCCGAAGAAATGGCCCGGCAGACGACGGAGAATTTCTTCCGCCTGTTTTCAAAGGTTCCGCGCCCGTCGCCGGTAGGTGGTGAATGACGGATCGTTTGGTTGTCACCATACTTGGTTGCGGGTCTTCCGGAGGCGTTCCTCGCATAGGAAACGATTGGGGGCTCTGCGATCCCAACGACAGCCGAAATCGACGTTCGCGCTGCTCCTTGCTCGTGGACAGGATTTCGGTTGCCGGAGCGACGCGCGTCCTCATAGACACAGGCCCTGATCTTCGCGAGCAGATGTTGCGCGAAAATGTTCAGGATCTGGATGCGGTTCTTTATACGCATGCGCATGCCGATCATCTTCACGGAATTGATGATCTTCGCGTCTTCACGATCCGGAACCGAAGCCGTATGCCGGTTTATATGGACGAGCCAACAACAGCGCGTGCTCTTGAGTCCTTCGGTTATTGTTTCAAAACACCGGAAGGGTCGTCTTATCCCGCGATCCTGGATCATCACCCTCTGATCGTCGGCATACCTTGCTCAGTATCCGGACAAGGTGGGGAGCTTGAGTTCAACTCCGTACTAGTGCGTCATGGCGATATCGCTGCCTTGGTGTTCCGGTTTAATAACATCGGCTATATGCCTGATGTTTCAGATCTTTCAGACAGAAATGTTGCAGAACTCTCGGGGCTGGACATCCTGATAATCGACGCACTCAGGCGTACACCGCATCCCAGCCATTTTTCCCTCGAGGATGCCTTGCGCTGGATAGACGTACTGAAACCTGGTCGAGCCATTTTGACCAACATGCATGTCGATATGGACTATCAGACCCTGTGCGCTGAACTGCCGTCGCACATACGTCCCGCTTATGACGGGATGAAGATTGAAATTGGACTGTAATTGGGGTGTTCAAGGAAGAACGGGCAGAAGCCTGAAAGCTTCTGCCCGTAGTAGGCGTTCTTCGCGTGGTAAGCGGTGGCAAACAGGTCCCGGTTCAAGGTCGCAAACTACTTCGACGACTACTCATTGTACCGGTAGCGTTCGGAACACGGTCAAAACATTAACATGCGTTAACTAAATAATCAAATCTGGCAAACTACACGACTATTTGAACGGCGCGAATTTGACTTGATCCCAATTAAATAAAAGTCATGAAGATAATACTTCGCACGTAGGGCATGTGGCAACTCGATGAAAAAAGAGAAGATAGAACAGCGCCTTACGAGATCCGCTTATGCGTATCTTGATCGTTATGGTTCGTCGGTCCACAACCTGAAAAAGGTGTTGCGCCGCAAAGCCAGACGATTTCTGGATGACGATGCCATCGCTAACGAAGACCTTGAAACCATTATTGAAGCCGTGGTGGGGAAGTGCCAGTCATACGGGTTTGTCGACGATAAAGTTTTTGCACAAAGCAAGGTTTCCAGCCTGCGCCGTAAAGGTGGTTCAACACGGAAGATCATGGCCAGTTTGGCGGCAAAGGGAATTGATCAGGATACAGCTCAGCAGGCTATCGAGACAGTTCAGGTGGACGATGGTGAAGCTGCGTTGAGATACGCTCAAAGACGTCGGTTGGGGCCGTTCCGGTCGACTGAAGGCGAACGCCTGGTTCGCCGGGAACGTGACATAGCAGCCATGTGTCGAGCCGGCTTCAGCGTTTCTCTCGCGATACAGGTCATTGATGGAGAAATCGACGGGCAGGGCGAAGATTAGCCGCTACTCCATGCGCATTGCCTCTGTCTCGATCATGATTTTGACCTCATCGCCAACAAGGCCGTTTTCCACGGCGTAAGTCATTCTGAAATCGCTTCTTTTTAGTGTCGCGCGCGCACTGATACCAAGGACAAACCGGCCGTGTCCAAATGGGTATTTCTCGGCACGGTTCAGCGTAACATCAAGTGTTATCGGGATCGTTTTGCCCCGCAGGGTCAGTTCACCCGTAACCGTGCCATGCGTTGGGCCTGAAGGTTCTCCGGCATTCGCGCGGAACGTCATGGTCGGATGGGATTTCGCGTCAAGGAAGTCCTTGCTGCGGACGTGATTGTCTCGGGCTGCGTTGAAGGATTCAACACTGGGCGTTTCAATTGTCACAAGCGCATCGGACAAGGCTTGCGTATCCATGTCATAGGAAAATGAGCCAGTCACTTTCGTGAATATTCCAAGCGTGTCGGCAAAACCGATATGGCTGACGAAGAACGCGACAGTCGTGTGTTCCGGATCCAGTTCGTATCGATGCGGTTCAGCCATTGCCGGAATGCTCGTCATCAAGGCAGTGCAGATTGTCAGCGCCATTCGCATCGGTTTCATCCTCCAGTGAGATAAGCGACATCTCCAAGTTCTGTATTAGATCTTAGTGCGCTTGGTGGTGACATTCGAGAGCTGACGGCTGATTGGGGTTTCACATTTGGCGGAGAACTCAACGGACCGGGGCATGCCTACGGTTCAAATTGGCGAACTAAAAATATTCCATAATATATATTATGCGGTTTATGTGTGTGGCAATGCTGATTGGAATGAAGATATGGCCGAGAACGTTTTAAGGCTCCCCCGGGATGCTCATTTGGCCGAATTATCACTGCTTTGCCAATCCTGCAGATTGATTAGTCATGGGCGCAGGACTTGCCGCGCAGCTTCTTGATGTCGCCGCGCTTCTTTTTCGTGTCGAGCCGCCGACGTTTGGATGCAAGTGTCGGTCTAGTGGCTTTCCGTGGTTTCGGCTTTTCGGTCGCCTTTGCGAGCAACTGGATCAAGCGCTCCAGTGCATCCACACGATTTCGCTCACGTGTTCTAAATCGATCGGCCTGTATGATGATCTCGCCAGATAATGTGAGACGACTGCCGGCAAGCTTGGCAGCCTTGGCTTTCACATCCTCCGGCAGGCTCTCGTTTGTCGCCAGATTGAAACGCAACTGGACAGCCGTTGAAACCTTGTTGACGTTTTGTCCGCCGGGTCCTGAAGCGCGGATGAAGTCCTCGCGGATATCGTCGGAACTGATGTGCAATCGACTCGTAACGGGTATCAAGCCCCTTGGTGCTGACGGTGCATCATCCTCAAATTCGTCTTTTCCGCCAGACATGGTTCAAGCCTTCTTGGCGGGCAATTCGAGACCAAGCCCATGAAGAATGATGCCTGATATGGCAGTTTCGGTTTCGTCGAAGAATGCAGGGTCTTCAAGGCCTGTTCCGGTAACTGCCGAGACCTGCGCAGCAAAATCGGCGTAATGCTGTGTAGTCGCCCAGATCATGAAAAGCAGATGCACTGGTGACACCTTGCCGATCTTGCCTTCCTTGATCCAATGCTCAATGACATCGGCCTTTTCGGCGACAATCTTTTTCAGATCCTGTTCAAGTGCTTGTTTGATTTGCGGGGCACCTTGCATGACTTCATTGGCGAAAAGCCGGGATGCATCGGGCGTTTTCGCTGACATTTCAAGCTTTTGCCGGATATAGAACCGCAGTTCCAGAGCGGGATCCCCGTCCCTGTCCAGAGTTCGTAGAGGGTTCAACCAGCCATCGAGGATCTGGTCCATGACGGCTGCGTAAACAGCATCCTTGGACGAAAAGTAATACAGCAGGTTGGATTTCGACATACCCGCTGCTTTCGAGATCTGCTCTATCGTAGCGCCGGCATATCCGAAACGGGAGAACTCGCCCAATGCCGCATCAAGAATTCTTGCGCGGTTTTTTTCCTGGATTCGGCTCATTCCGGCCTTAGCCGTGCCTGTTTGGGTTGTCACCCGAGAGCCCCCTTCTCCGTTTGCCCCAATTCCCCATAGGTAACCTCTTTTTATGGGGCTCGACAACCATGCAGACCGTGTGGGGATAAAAAAGCGTGAGACGGAAAAGACTGTAAAAACAAAGAGGCCGCTGACCCGTCAGGTAATTTCGGGTCAACGGCCAACGATTTTGTAATGCTGTGCGGGGCGTAAGTGACCCTATCAGTGTTTCTTTGTAAAGAGGCCGCCGAGAGCCCCTAGAAGGCCCTTTTTCAGGCCAAGCAGACCGCCGATGAGTCCGAGTTTCTTGCCGAGCAGTCCCTGCAACAGTCCACCAAAGAGGTCGTGCTTGCCGCCCTCCTCCTTCTTTTCCGGTTCCGGCTTTGCCTCTGGCTCGGGCTTTGCTTCCGGCTTGTGGTTCTGTTCCGGTTTGTGTGTGCCATGGACGACTTGTGGCTTGTGGGCTGCATGCGCGGAGTGAACACATCCACCCTTCGCTATCTGTGCATTTCCGCCGTTCGCTTCGACTTTGGCATTCACATTTGCGTCGAATTTCGCCTCGACATTTGCATGCCCGGCAGACTGCGCCTGAACGAGATGCTGTCCGAACAGGTTCGCTTTCCCGATATCAAGCTTGCCCTTGTGGTGGCCAAGCAGCCCGGTGATAAGTCCTAATGTCATGACGAAGCTCCCCCATGCTGTTCTGCATGAACAGTCTCTTTGCATGATGTTATGGTTAATGACTTATTAAAACTGTTGGAAACTACCGAGTCCGGCTACGTAGTTGAGTCGCGCTGAATCCTTTGGAACTGCGGAAACCGACGATCGCGGACCGCGATTCCTCTTTGAAATTTTCTGGCTTGACCGAGTTCAAGAGTCTTCCTAACCTCTTTTTGACCAATTGGTCAGATTTCGCTGCGTGAGCTTTTAAATACCCCAATAGCGCATGCCGCAGAGACTGACCGACGAGAAGCCGAAATGGCCAAAGAGCTTTCACCAGAAAAGCTCGATCCAGAGAGCAATTCATTGTCGAAAGGGACTCATAAAAATGCCCCGACAATGTAACAGTGGGAACCGTTCGGGAAACCGAGGCCGCTAGCCCGATATTGGGATGGCCCCCGAACATGATCGTTGGAAATGGCAGCCTCGAATGTGCTGGGCTGCAAGGGAGGACGCATGTCGATTTCGGCATCAACCACAAACAATCTCGACGCATTCTGGATGCCTTTTACGGCAAACCGGCAATTCAAACAGGCTCCGCGCATGTTCGTGGGCGCCAAGGACATGCATTACACGACTGCTGATGGCCGTCAGGTTCTGGATGGAACTGCTGGCCTGTGGTGCTGCAACGCTGGCCACAGCCGCCCGCGCATCGTTGAAGCCGTGCAAAAGCAGGTCGCCGAACTCGATTACGCGCCGGCCTTCCAGATGGGGCATCCCAAGGCGTTTGAACTGGCGGCACGTCTTGCTGCCCTACTTCCCTCACCGCTGGACCACGTGTTCTTCACGAACTCTGGCTCTGAAAGTGTCGACACGGCGCTCAAGATTGCACTCGCCTATCAGAGAGCGATTGGTCAGGGCACGCGCACCCGTTTAATTGGTCGTGAGCGCGGCTATCATGGCGTCGGATTTGGCGGCATTTCCGTTGGCGGGATCGTCAACAACCGCAAAACCTTCGGAACGATGCTCACTGGCGTGGACCACATGCGTCACACCCATGATCCGTCGCGCAACGCTTTCTCCCGTGGAATGCCAGAACATGGCGCTGAATATGCCGAAGATCTGATCCGCATCATCCAGCTGCATGATCCTTCCACAATTGCAGCAGTAATCGTGGAACCGGTTGCCGGGTCGACGGGTGTCATTCTGCCGCCGAAGAAGTATCTGGAGCGCCTTCGTGCCATTTGCGACCAGCACGGCATCCTCCTGATTTTCGATGAAGTGATCACCGGCTTCGGCCGTCTGGGGTCACCGTTCGCCACCGATTATTTCGGGGTGACACCTGATCTCGTAACCACAGCCAAGGGGTTGACCAGTGGCGTGATCCCGATGGGCGCCGTGTTCTGCACCAAGGCGATCTATGATGCTTTCATGACTGGCCCGGATCACATGATCGAGCTGTTCCACGGCTATACCTATTCCGCGCATCCGATTGCGTGTGCGGCTGCCCTGGCGACCTTGGACACCTATGACGAGGAAGGTCTGCTGACACGCGCCGCTGATCTTGCCCAATACTGGGAAGACGGTCTTCATGCCCTGAAAGACTGCCCGCATGTCATCGACATTCGCAATCTCGGACTTATCGGTGCCATTGAGCTTGAGGGCATAGCCGGAGAGCCGACCAAACGCGCCTTTTCTGCGTTCCTGAAGGCTTATGACGACGGCCTTCTGATCCGGACCACCGGTGACATCATCGCTCTGTCTCCGCCGCTGATCATCAGCAAGGAGCAGATCGACGAACTCTTCGACAAGCTTCGGACTGTTCTCAACAGCATCGACTGAGGCAAGGAAACAGCGCAATGACCCGGAAACAGGCATCATCTGAAATTCTGATAGATGACGAACGTGTCCGGGTCACACGCTTTGACTTTGAACCCGGCGACGAGACCGGGTGGCATACCCATGGCCTCGATTATGTCATCACGACCCTGACCGACTGCACGATGGTTCTGGAGGAACCCGGAGGCGAAACACGCGAGGTGTTTGTTCCGGCGGGAACCGTCTACCGGCGTCATGAGGGTGTCCATCACAACGTCATCAATGGCGGAGCGGCTGTTATGTCCTTCGTCGAAACAGAATTGAAATAGGGAGATCTTCATGGCCGCTCAGGGGGAAAATCTACGCATCAACGCTGATCGCTTGTGGGACAGCCTCATGGAGATGGCGAAGATCGGGCCGGGCGTTGCGGGCGGCAACAACCGCCAGACCGTGACGGATGAAGACGGCGAAGGTCGCAAACTGTTCCAGAAATGGTGCGAGGATGCTGGCATGACCATGGCGGTCGACACCATGGGCAACATGTTCATGACGCGAGCGGGAAAGGATCCCGATGCCCTTCCCGTCTATGTCGGATCCCACCTCGACACCCAGCCGACCGGCGGCAAGTATGATGGCGTCCTTGGCGTTCTTGGTGGTCTGGAAGTCGTGCGGACCATGAACGACCTCGGCATCAAGACCAAACACCCCATAGTTGTGACCAACTGGACCAACGAGGAAGGCACGCGCTTTGCCCCGGCCATGCTTGCTTCCGGCGTGTTTGCGGGCATGCACGAACAGGACTGGGCATATGACCGGGTTGACGCCAAGGGCCTCAAGTTCGGTGATGAGCTGAAACGGATCGGCTGGGTCGGCGATGAACCGGTTGGCGCCCGCAAGGACAAGATCCACGCCATGTTCGAACTTCATATCGAGCAAGGCCCGATCCTGGAGGCCGAGGGCAAGGATATCGGCGTCGTCACCCATGGTCAGGGCCTGTGGTGGCTTGAAGTGACTGTCACCGGCAAGGACAGCCACACCGGCTCGACACCCATGCCCATGCGCCGCAACGCGGGGCTCGGCATGGCGCGGATGGCGGAACTGGTCCACGAGATTGCCATGAAACATCAGCCGGCTGCGGTCGGTGCGATCGGCCATTGCGACTTTTATCCGAACTCGCGAAACGTCATTCCCGGCAAGGTCGTTTTCACCATCGACTTCCGCTCTCCCAATCAGGATGTTCTGGATGGAATGAAGGCGGAATTCGAGCAACGCGCACCCGCTGTTGCCGAGGAACTTGGCCTGACGATCTCCATTGATATCGCCGGCCATTTTGATCCTGTCACCTTCGATGAGACCTGCGTGAAGGCTGTGCGCAACGCTGCCGAGCGCTTGGGCTATTCACACCGCGACATCATCTCCGGAGCTGGCCATGACGCGTGCTGGATCAACCGCGTTGCCCCCACCTCGATGATCATGTGCCCTTGTGTCGATGGCCTCTCCCACAACGAGGCGGAAGAGATCTCCAAGGATTGGGCAAAGGCTGGCACCGACGTGCTCTTCCATGCTGTCGTCGAAACAGCCCAGATCGTAGAGTGAAACTAACGGGCTCACCGATCCCGGATCTGCACTTCGTTTGTCCGGATGACAAAAGATAGATGAACGCCGCTTGAGGGTTATGAATGCTGCCAAACTCTCAATCGTCATCCCGGACGAGTAAAACGAGATCCGGGATCGGGGAGCCTCGGAGCTAGAGAAGGACAAAGAACCGTTGCCCGCGTGGGTCTACATCATGGCGTCAAAACCATATGAAACACTCTACACGGGAGTTACCAGCAACCTGGAACGGCGGATATACGAACACCGAGAAGGTTTGCTTGAAGGCTTCACGAATATCTACGGACTGAAGCGATTGGTTTGGTACGAAGAATGCGCCGAAATGATTGAAGCCATTAAACGCGAAAAGCAGATTAAACGGTGGCGGAGAGAATGGAAGTTTGAGCTGATCGAAAGAATGAACCCAAAATGGAGAGATTTGTACTAGGAGCTGAATGGTTGAACGATGGGCGATCGGGCTCTCCGATCCCGGATCTGCACTGCGTTTGTCCGGGATGACTATTGAAAGTTTGAGTTACTCTGAAAGGAGTCAAACAAGCCAACAAACTCTCCATCGTCATCCCGGGCGAATGAAATGAGACCCGGGATCGGAGAGCCCGGAAATGGTGTTGTTTTTGCGGTTCATCTCCGCGATCTGGAAATCTGAGTGGGAGGAGTGAAATGCCAAGTACAGTGATCAAGGGCGGGACGGTTGTTACCGCCGATCTCAGCTACGAAGCCGATGTGAGGATCGAGAACGGGACGATCACCGAGATCGGTCCGAACCTTTCCGGAGACACCACGCTGGATGCGTCGGGTTGCTACATCATGCCGGGTGGCATCGATCCGCATACGCATCTGGAAATGCCCTTCATGGGCACCTATTCCTCCGACAATTTCGACAGTGGAACACGGGCGGCGCTTGCCGGTGGAACCACCATGGTTGTCGACTTTGCCCTGCCCTCTCCAGACCAGTCGCTGCTGGAAGCACTGCAAATGTGGGACAACAAGTCCTCCATGGCCCACTGCGATTATTCCTTCCACATGGCGATCACCTGGTGGGGCGAAAAGGTCTTCAACGAAATGGAGACCGTGGTTCGCGAGCGCGGCATCAACACCTTCAAGCACTTCATGGCCTACAAGGGCGCCTTGATGGTGAATGACGATGAAATGTTTGCCTCCTTCCAGCGTTGCGCAGAACTGGGTGCCCTCCCCCTGGTTCATGCAGAAAACGGCGATGTGGTTGCCTCTCTTCAGGCCAAGCTTCTGGCCGAAGGCAACAACGGCCCGGAGGCCCATGCCTATTCCCGTCCGCCGGAAGTGGAAGGCGAAGCCACCAACCGCGCGATCATGATTGCCGACATGGCTGGAGTGCCGGTCTATATCGTTCACACCTCGTCCGAACAGGCGCATGAAGCGATCCGCCGTGCGCGCCAGAACGGCATTCGTGCCTATGGCGAGCCGCTGATCCAGCATCTCACTCTGGATGACAGCGAATACAAGCACGCCGACTGGGATCACGCGGCACGGCGTGTCATGTCGCCGCCGTTCCGGGACAAGAAGCATCAGGATAGCTTGTGGGCAGGTCTCGCGTCGGGTTCCCTGCAGGTTGTCGCGACCGACCACTGCGCTTTTACCACCGACCAGAAGCGCACCGGCGTGGGTGACTTCACGAAGATCCCGAATGGCACCGGAGGGCTGGAAGATCGCATGCCGATGCTCTGGACCTATGGCGTCAATACCGGACGGCTTACGCCGAGCGAATTTGTGGCTGTGACCTCCACCAACATTGCCAAGATCCTGAATGTCTACCCGAAGAAAGGTGCCGTTCTGGTTGGAGCGGACGCGGATCTTGTGGTTTGGGATCCAAACAAGGAGAAGACGATTTCTGCAGCCTCGCAGGAATCAGCTATTGATTACAACGTGTTCGAAGGAAAGAAGGTCAAGGGACTTCCGAGATACACCCTTTCGCGCGGACGAGTGGCAGTGGACGACGGCAAGGTTGTGCCGCAGCAAGGTCACGGCAAGTTTGTCAAGCGCGAGCCGTTTCAGGCGGTCAACAAGGCCTTGTCGACCTGGAAAGAGCTGACAGCGCCGCGCAAGGTGGAGCGCTCCGGTATTCCGGTCAGCGGAGTTTGATCGCAATGGCCGAATGAAAGACCCGTCGCCAATCGACCGGCGACGGGAAACCTTGGGGGGCGGCGAACGGCCATTAAGGTCGTCGCAAGGGAAAGGTTACAAAGGGCGTGGGGAACACACTCAAAAGGGGCATGGATGCCGCATATCAGCTGTTCAACAGGCGTCCTGCCCTGTTTGGATTGGCGGTCGCGGTTGCGCTGTTGTTGCTCCCCGTCGCCGTTTGGCTCGACCTGCGACATATTTCGGATGTCGCGCTGGAGCGGCAGGCCGAGACCCTCAACGAAATGATCACCGACATTCGCGCCTACTACGCGAACAATGTCGTTTCCCGTGTGCAGGCCCATGCGGGAGATAGTGTTGCGGCGGCTGACTATGCCATCGTACCCGGTGCCATTCCCATTCCTGCAACCTTGTCTCTTGAACTGGGAGAAGTCGTCGGCGAGCACGGGCGCAATGTGCGCTATCGATTTGTCTCCGACTATCCCTTTGAAGGGCGCGAGCCGCACAAGCTCGACGATTTCGAGCGTTACGCGCTTGCGACATTTCGGACTGAAAAGGCGGCCAGCCAACAGGGGCACGAGATCGTCACCCGGATTGACGGCAGCCTTTTCGACCGCCGCATTCGTCTGGCGGGTCCGGTCGTCATGGGGGCTGCCTGTGTGGAGTGTCACAATTCCAGCCCCTTGAGCCCCAAGAAGGACTGGAAGGTTGGTGATGTCCGCGGCATACAGGCGATAGAGATTGAGCAGGCCATTGTCACCAATCTGGCCTCCTTCAAATACCTGCTCGCCTATTTTGTCGGCGCAGGGATTTTCGGTGTCTCTTTTGCCGTCATGCAGACCTATCAGGCTGCCAGCTATTCGCGGTTGAACCGGGAACTGGAGGAAACGAATTCCTTCTTGGCGACTGTGTCTCTCAAGATCTCAAAGTACCTGTCACCACAGGTCTATAAGTCGATCTTCAGTGGCGAGCGCGACACGACGCTGACGACCGAGCGCAAGAAGCTCACCATCTTCTTTTCCGATATAAAGGACTTTACGATCACATCCGAACGGTTGCAGCCGGAAGAGTTGACCGAACTGCTCAACGACTACTTCACCGAAATGTCCGCGATTGCCGCCAAGCACGGGGCGACGCTGGACAAGTTCATTGGCGACGCGATCCTTGCCTTTTTCGGCGATCCGGAAACGCGCGGGCCGAAGGAAGACGCACGGGCCTGTGTCCAGATGGCTATCGAGATGCAAAAGCGCCTCGCCGAACTCTATGTCATCTGGCGCGCGAAAGGCATCGAGGAACCCTTCAAGGCCAGGATTGGCATCAATACCGGCTATTGCAACGTTGGGAACTTCGGCAGCAACGAACGCATGGATTACACAATCATCGGTGCGGAAGCCAATCTGGCTGCGCGGCTGGAATCCATTGCGGAACCCGGCGGCATCGTCATGAGCTATGAAACCTATGTTCATGTGGCAGATCTGGTGAAGGCCGAGCCTCTGGAACCAATTCGCCTGAAAGGCATTGGACGCGATGTCATCCCGTATCGTGTAACCGATCTGGAAATCTCGCAATCCGGGCTCGAAACGATCGATGAGCGCGTTGATGGCGCACGTATCTACATCGATCCACACGCGATAACAGACGAAAATCGAGAGCAATTGCTCAAGGCACTTGATCGGGCAAAAGCCCGGTTGCTCAAGCTATGACCGGAAGATGGAGACTGAACCTTGCAGGCAGAAATGGCTGAAACAATGGAAAGACTTCATCCACGCGATGAGGACGGCAGGACGAACATGACAAGAACCGTGGTTGAGGCCAAAAAGCTCTCGCTGACCTTCCAGACAAATGATGGTCCGGTCCATGCGCTTTCCAATATCGACCTGACGATCAATCAGGGAGACTTCGTTTCCTTCATCGGCCCGTCCGGCTGTGGGAAGACCACGCTGCTGCGTGTGATCGCCGATCTGGAACAACCCACAGACGGCTCAATCACGGTCAACGATGTGTCGCCGCACGAGGCGCGGCTCAACCGGTCCTATGGCTATGTGTTTCAGGCTGCTGCCCTTTACCCGTGGCGGACCATTGCAAAGAACGTGGCCCTGCCGCTAGAAATCATGGGTCTCTCGCGTGAGGAGCAAGAGGCCCGGATTTCACGCAATCTGGAACTGGTCAATCTTGGCGGTTTTGAAAAGAAATATCCGTGGCAACTGTCCGGAGGCATGCAGCAACGAGCCTCCATTGCCCGCGCCCTCGCGGTGGAACCCGACCTCCTTTTGATGGACGAACCCTTTGGCGCTCTCGATGAAATCGTGCGCGACCATCTCAACGAACAACTTCTGCAGCTTTGGGCAAAGACCAACAAGACCGTTGTCTTTGTCACGCATTCGATCCCGGAAGCGGTGTTCCTCTCCACAAAGATCGTGGTGCTCTGCCCGCGCCCCGGGCGGATCTACGACGTCATTGAAAGCAATCTGCCGCGCGACCGGTCTCTTGATGTCCGCGAAACTCCGGAGTTCCTCAAAATCGCCCACCGCGTCCGCGAAGGGTTGAAAGCGGGGCATAGTTATGAGGATTGAGGTCGTGCAAGGCATGCCTGCGGTTCGTGAGGCCAGTTTTGGCGACATGGCAGTGTGTGCAGATATATTCAACGACTGGGTGGACGAAACGCCTTGGATGCCTCGTGTTCACAGCCGCACGGATGTTACAGGCTACTACGAGGACATCGTATTCAAACAGCAACAGGTTTGGGTGGTAGATGTAGAAGGCTCCAATTTTGGATTTCTCTCTGCAACAGATGATTTTGTAACAGCACTTTACCTCCATCGCGATGCTCGAGGACGCGGTTTCGGCAAGATGCTTCTTGATCACGTCAAACTGAACGGCTCCGCAAAGCTCTCACTTTGGGCGTTTGAAGCGAATACAAAGGCTCCGGCCTTTTATCGGCGGGAAGGTTTTGTCGAGGTGCGGCGCACCACTGGTGAAAATGAAGAGGGACTGCCAGACATCTTGTTTTGCTGGGCTAAACCGGAGGTCGCTGTATGACTGATATCGCCCTCCCTGCGTCTCGCACAGCAAATCCCTTCGCGGGTCTCATGGCCGGCACCACGGGCCCCGTGATTGTTGTGGTGCTTGCGATCCTTGCGATCTGGTACATCGCGGCGGTCTCGCTCAATGCCAAGTTCCAGATTGAAATCTATGAGCGGGCCAATCAGGTTGATGTGCCGTTCAGCCAGTTGGTAACGGATACGCTGGCGCAGGAGCGCCCGGTCCTCCCGGCTCCCCATCAGGTGATCGCGGAGATGTGGGACACGACGGTGAACAAGAAGATCACGTCCAAACGGTCGCTAGTCTATCACACCGGGATCACCCTCTCCTCCACTCTGCTGGGTTTTCTGATCGGGACCACACTTGGTATCCTTTTGGCGGTCGGGATCGTGCATAGCCGTGTTCTCGACAAGTCGATGATGCCCTGGGTGATTTCTTCGCAAACCATTCCAATCCTTGCGATTGCGCCGATGATCATCGTTGTCTTGAACGCAGTCGGCATATCCGGCCTGCTGCCCAAGGCGATGATCTCCACCTATCTTTCGTTCTTCCCGGTAACGGTAGGCATGGTGAAGGGGTTGCGGTCGCCGGAGGTGATCCACATGGACCTGATGCACACCTATTCTGCAACGCGCTGGCAGGCCTTTTGGAAACTGCGCCTGCCCTACGCCGTTCCCTATCTCTTCACCTCGATGAAGATCGGCATGGCTGCATCCCTTGTCGGAGCAATTGTGGGTGAACTTCCAACGGGCGCTGTTGCCGGTCTTGGAGCCCGCCTGCTGGCAGGGTCCTATTATGGTCAGACGGTCCAGATCTGGTCGGCGCTGCTCATGGCTGCCCTTCTGGCCGGAGCGCTGGTTGCGTTGATTGGCGTGATTGAAAAACAGACGCTTAAGTATATGGGGATGGATAGATGAGTTCCATGACCGCATCCCGCTCCCGCTTCGACACTGCGGCGATCCTCGCCGGTCTTGTCATTGTTTGTGTTGGTCTGTCGCTCGCAACAATGGCGTTCGCAGGCGATCGATATGTCTTCAACACCCCCAACCTTGGCATACCCTTCGGCTTTCTGGCCATCCTTGGCGTTCGCTACTCCCTCGGTTTTGCACATAACCGGGCTGGTGATATTGCGCTTGGTGTCGTTTGTGCGGTGTCCGGGTGGTTCTTGATACGCGCGGCTCATCAATTTGCCGGTGACGCCGCTTTCGGGTTCTGGGCTCTTGTCTGTGCCCTCTGGTTCTCCTTCTGGCTTTTTGTTGACCGGCTTGCTGCGTGGCGGTTGAGTGATCCGTCCGCAGCCAGGGTCGTCAATCTTCTCATCCCGCTCTTGTTTGGGGCAACGCTGCTGCTGCTTTGGGAACTGATTGTCACCGGGGCGGGCGTTCCGAAAGTGCTGCTTCCTGCCCCATCCGAGATCTGGGTGCGGCTTGTGGGCTCGGTTCCGACACTCTGGGCCGACTTTCAGCAAACCTTCGTGAAGGCTGTGCTGATTGGCTATGCGGTCGGATGTGGCTCCGCGTTCATCACGGCCATTCTGGTTGACCGTTCGCCGTTTCTTCGCCGCGGCCTGCTGCCCATCGGCAACTTTGTCTCCGCCCTGCCGATCATCGGCGTTGCCCCGATCATGGTCATGTGGTTCGGCTTCGACTGGCCGTCCAAGGCGGCTGTCGTCATCATCATGACGTTCTTCCCGATGCTGGTGAACACGGTTTCCGGGTTGGCTGCCTCCGATGCCATGCAGCGCGACCTGATGCGCACCTATGCGTCCAGCTACTGGCAGACCTTGTTCAAGCTCCGCCTGCCGATGGCCATGCCATTCATTTTCAACGCGCTGAAGATCAATTCTACGCTTGCCCTGATTGGTGCCATCGTTGCCGAATTCTTCGGAACACCGATTGTCGGCATGGGCTTCCGGATTTCCACTGAAGTTGGCCGCATGAATGTGGACATGGTCTGGGCGGAAATTGCTGTTGCTGCGCTGGCGGGGTCGCTGTTCTACGGGCTTGTTGCGATGATCGAGCGCGCTGTCACATTCTGGCATCCATCGATGCGCAGGTGATACCGCACAGGTAATTTCCCCATCACATTCAATTTGATGCCATGGTTTCGCCAAGTCTCCGTTAGAGTGTCCGTGACAGAACGATCAAAAATCAGGGGTCTTTCCATGGCAAAGCTAATCCATACTGTCCTTGCGGCTGCAGTGGCGGGTCTCGTGGCCGTACCTGCCTTGGCTGCCGACAAGTCCCTGACGCCCGAACATAAGCCGGCGCCCTTGTCGCCCCATGCCAAGCCGGGTTCGAAGGCGGCGGAAGAAGCGCTTCGCGCCGCAATCACGCCCTATGAGCGCATGGAAGAAGTCTTTTCCGGCGACACGACCGTTGCAGGGGAAAAATTTCAGTTCCCGAAAGACAATATCGCGGTCAAATCCATAATCGTGACATTGGCGCCCGGCGAGAAGACGGCTTGGCACAAGCACCATGCACCGCTTTTCTCCTACGTTCTGGAAGGCGAAGTGACTGTTTCCTATGACGGTCTGGGCAAGAAGCTCTACCGTGAAGGAGATGGTTTGATGGAAGCGCTCGACATGACCCATCAGGGCCACAATACCGGCGAGACCCCGGCGCGTATCCTGAATGTCTTCATGACCGGGGATGGCAAGCTTCCAACTGTTCTGGAACAGGCTCCCGGCGAAACCCGCCCTGCGATCCAGTAATTCACCTCTGCATGGCGGGCTGGTTCACGCTCGCCATGGTCAATTGCCAGGACATACGCTAGTAAGTCGCCAGATTTATATCTTGCGCCAAGGATCCCTCATTGATGAAGCCAAGCCGTGATGTCACCCGCCTAGTTGAAATCATGGCAGCGCTGCGGACGCCGGTGACCGGCTGCCCCTGGGATCTTGAACAGGATTTTGCCTCCATCATTCCTTACACGCTGGAAGAGGCCTACGAAGTCGCCGATGCCATCCACAAGGGCGACATGGATGACTTGCGTGAGGAACTGGGTGATCTGTTGTTACAGGTTGTCTATCACTCCCGCATGGCAGAAGAGGAAAAGTCGTTCGATTTCGGCGATGTAGTTGACGGCATTACCAAAAAGATGATCCGCCGCCATCCGCACGTCTTTGGCGATGAGGACGCGCGGTCATCCGGCATGGCCAAGGGCATGTGGGAGAAGATCAAGGCGGAGGAAAAGGCGGAACGTCGTGCCCGCCGCGAAGCGATTGGGCTTCAAACAGAAACAAACAAAGGCTTTCTCGACGAAGTTCCTTCCGCCTTCCCTGCCCTGCAGGAAGCCGACAAGCTGCAGCGCAAGGCCTCAATGGTCGGATTTGACTGGAACGACGCGCGTCTGGTTCTGGCAAAAATCCGTGAGGAAGCGGATGAGCTGGAAGAAGAGCTGTCCGCAACAGAGCCGGACAAGGCTCGCATCGAAGACGAACTGGGCGATACGCTGTTTGCCCTCGCCAACCTCGCGCGGCATCTGGAAATCGATCCCGAAGAAGCGTTGCGCAAGACCAATCGCAAATTCCGCACGCGCTTTGCCGCCATTGAGGACCATGCCAACAAGACCGGAACCACACTCGAAGCGATGACGCTCGACGAGATGGAAGCGGCATGGCAGGCAGCAAAGAAGAAATAGCGGCAAGCGCGGTCGCCTAGTTTGACCCGCCTGCAAGCGCGCGGCGCTGGTGCCCTAATTGTTTAGCTCGGCCCCGACGCCAAGTTGATGGCGCGCGTGATTTCCTGACCGCGATTGATGGCACCATATATCGGATAAGGTGTCCGGACCGAGGTGACCAAGTGTCGATCAACCCACTGGCGCTCTTCCAGCTGTTGCAAGGTTCCGGACAAGGCTCGATCCGTTATTGAAATCAGGCTCGTTCTCAGATGGGAGAACCTTTGCGGTTCCTCTATCAAGGCAAGGACCGGCACCGTCCAGCTGCGACGCAGCAATGTGAATTCCTCGTCACTCGGCACCAAAGATACAATCCTCTTAGCGACTTGGGCAGCAATTTTGCCCTGATCCGTCAGGCGAAACTCCGGGCGCAGAGGGTGTCCGTGGTCCGGGTTCCTTTCAATGAAACCGAGACTGACGAGGTTCTCCAAGCTGGCGGCGAACGCAGTCCTGCTTGCGGCCGTGGCGGCAAGAAGACTGGCCTGCCGACCGGGCGTTCCGTCATGCATCAACGACAATATGTTCAACGACCAGGCTCTGGAAGTGAGCTTGACAAGCGTCTTTATGTCCATAAAGTATAGTTACTTTATTTTTTAATCGAAGGGAAGAGAGATGGCTCTGGTTCAGTTGGACGACACGATTACTTTGGCAATTTCAGTGCGTGATCGGCATGCAAGCGCGGCGTGGTATGAAGAAAAGCTCGGATTCGAATTGCTGCATCACATCGACGAAGCGGGATGGACCGAACTTCGGACCAAGACGCCCGGTGTCACTCTTGGTCTGGGGGAACAATCCGAACCAAATCCGGGAAATTCTGTGCCTGTCTTTGGAGTGGCTGACATATCTGTTGCGCGAACCGCGCTGGAAACTGCCGGCGTCGCGTTCGATGGCGATACAGTTACCGTTGAAGGCATGGTGAGCCTTGCAACATTCTATGACCCCGACCGCAATGCCCTCATGCTGGCGCAGGATCTGACGAGATAACCGATATCCAAAGATTGCTGGTTCGGTGCGGCAGAAGAACGTGAATTTCTTCTGCCGCATTTATTTTCTGCAGCCAGTTTTATCTGAAGAGCTCAAACAGCCTTCTATTCGGAAAGAAACGTCGAGAACGTTTGCCGGAACGGGCCGCGTTGTTTATCCGATACGCGGACATCGGCGGTAATCCACTCTTCCCCATCTTCGCGATCAAGCACTTCGGTCAGCTGATAGAGCTGTGCCAGCAATGCGCCTTCCGCTATTGGCAGCTTGACGGTGAAGATGTCGTCATGCTGAGCCATGAACGCATCAATGCGGGAGTAGAGGCTTTCGATGCCCTCCCCGGTCAAGGCTGAAAGAGAGACTGGACCTTCCGGACCCGACTCAGCCAGCAGCTTTTCCCGATAGGCGGGATCAAGCGCATCAATCTTGTTCCACACCTCGACGATTGGCGCCGCATGCGTGCCGTCCACGCCGAGATCAACCAGCGTCTTCTTGACGTCGGCCGCCTGGGCGTCCGTGTCAGAATGGCTGATGTCACGAACATGCAGGATCAGGTCCGCTTCGAGCACTTCTTCAAGGGTGGCGCGGAACGCCGCAACCAGATGCGTCGGCAGGTCCGAAATGAAACCCACCGTGTCGGACATGATCACTTCGCGGCCATGTGGCAGACGGATTTTGCGCAAGGTCGGATCAAGGGTTGCGAACAGGAGGTCTTTTGCAAAGACGTCGCTTTCCGTCAACCGGTTGAACAGGGTCGACTTTCCGGCGTTCGTATAACCCACCAGAGCCACAACGGGCTGCGGGATTTTCTTGCGTTTCTTGCGGTGGAGGTCGCGGGTCCGTCGGACCTGTTCGATCTGCCGCTGAAGGGCGTTGATGCGATCCTGAATTTGGCGTCTGTCTGACTCTATCTGGGTTTCGCCCGGACCACCCATGAAACCGACACCGCCGCGCTGGCGCTCCAGGTGGGTCCATGACCGCACGAGACGGCTCTTTTGCCATGTCAGATGGGCCAGATCGACCTGAAGGCGACCTTCTTTCGTGCGTGCACGGTCGCCGAAAATCTCGAGGATCAGACCGGTCCGATCGATCACCTTGGATTTTAGGCGTTTTTCCAGATTGCGTTGCTGGATGGGCGTCAGCGGATGGTCAACAACAACGAGATCGGCGTCTTCAGCGGCAACAATCCCGGCCAATTCCTCAACCTTGCCTTCGCCGAAAAGGGTCGCTGGCTTGGGGTTCGTGATCTTGATGACCCCGGACACGGCAATATCGAGATTGATGGCTGCGCTGAGGCCGATGGCTTCTTCCAGACGCGCTTCGGGTGTACGATTTGCGCGCAAGTCCCCGTCCTCGGCACCGTGGCGACCGGGCAGAACAGGTTCAAGGATCAAAGCTCTGTAGGGTTGGGGACGCCGATCAATACCGCCTTTTTCGGCCTGGTGTGTATCTGCGTCCCTTACTTGCGATATGTCGTCTTCACGAGACTTCGGTTTCAATCAGCTTCCCGCCTTTTCCGCGCCATCATTCTCCGGCTCAAACAGCTGAACCGGACCATTTGGCATTATCGTGGATATGGCGTGCTTGTAAACCAATTGCGAGTGTCCGTCGCGTCGCAGAAGGACACAGAAATTGTCGAACCAGGTAACGACTCCCTGCAGCTTTACGCCGTT
The DNA here is from genome assembly GCF_008711325.1 of Roseibium sediminis. Classification (GTDB taxonomy): domain Bacteria; phylum Pseudomonadota; class Alphaproteobacteria; order Rhizobiales; family Stappiaceae; genus Roseibium; species Roseibium sediminis. The sequence goes on along the minus strand of NZ_VXDB01000011.1, from coordinate 150,365 downwards.
GATCAGGAAAATCGTGAGGGGTGTTTTTTGCTTGCGAACGTGATTGAGAAAGGTGTCTTGCAGGTTTTGCGCGCGCTCAGCCATCTGTTTTTTTATCCTATTTGCCCCCCGAGTGCGGCCGGGCACCCGGTGTTTCAATCTTTTTCGCCGCCGTCGAGGAAGCCGCTTTCCTGTTCCCCACTAGCTCATCCACTTTCAGTGGATCATGCGTAATTGTCCATAGATGACGCAGTCGTTATGGACAATTTTGACCATTTATAAGCTGGTCAACCGGATAATAATCCGGTGACCATCTCATCAGTTGATCAAACCACCTGCAAATCAGTAGCAGTATGGAAAAGCTGACGCAATGAGGTAGCAATGCTGCCGGGGTGTCCATTGCCAATTATTGCAGTATCTATTTTTACTACGGGCATCACAAGTGTAGATGCTGCCGTAACAAATGCCTCTCGCGCTTCCAGAGCTTCCTCAAGTGAAAAAGCCCTTTCCTCGAACTTGATCCCTTCCCTTTCGACGAGATCGAGCACGACTGCGCGAGTGATTCCCCGCAAGATACCTGATTCTGCCGGGCGTGTTACGAGGACGCCGTCCCTTGTCACAATCCACGCATTCGTGGAGCCGCCTTCGGTAATATTGCCGTCGGTATCCACATACCAGGCTTCCTTGCCACCGTTCTCCTTGGCATTCTGTTTTGCTAGAACGTTTGGCAGCAGCGCGACAGTCTTGATATCGACGCGCGGCCAGCGGTTCTCCGGATAAGTGACCACGGCGATGCCCTTCTCTGCCTGAAGGTCTGCCGCTGCACGGCTCGTGTTACGGGCAGTGACGACGATCGACGGGGCAACATCAGCTGAGGGGAAGAAATGGTCACGACGGGCAACGCCTCGTGTCACCTGAATATAGACCAGACCGTTGGTCACCTTGTTCCGGCGAATGGTTTCCTTCAGCACATACTCGACAGCCTTGCGGGCCAAGGGCCATTCGATCCGCAATTCGGACAGCGATCTGCCGAGGCGCTCAAGGTGACGCGGCATGTCCACGATCTGGCGATTGAGAACCTCGCAAACCTCATAGACTCCGTCTGCAAACTGGTATCCGCGATCTTCAATGTGAACGGCTGCGTCCTTGTGCGGAACGTACTGACCATTCACATAGGCCACTCTGCTCATTCACTCACTCCCGTCATGACGACACACGTCGTGGATTGTTGTTCGTTGGGTTCGAATATCAGAAGAAATCCAGGCTGACGCGGAACATCTGTTCCACCTGGCGGACCCGATTTGCCGTCGCAAAGATGACAATCCGGTCCTGCGGCTGGATCTGGAGCCCGCCATTGGGCGTCAGTACCTCGCCGTCGCGGAACACCGCGCCGACCCTGATGCCGGACGGCAGATCAATCTCGCGCAGCGGACGACCGACCAGCGGGGAAGTATCCAGCGCTTCTGCTTCGACCACTTCAGCCGCGCCGTTTTGTAACGAATGCACACCCCGGATACGGCCGCGGCGCACATGCTGCAGGATACGCGAAATCGTAACCGCGCGCGGATTGATGAAGGCATCTATGCCTAGCGCATTGGCAAAGGCCGGATAGCTCGGGTTGTTCAGCAGAGATAGGTTTCGGCGGCAGCCGAGTTTCTTGGCCATCACGGCAGTCAGGATGTTGACTTCGTCTTCGTTGGTCAGGGCAACGAGCGTGTCAGCATCGCCGACATCCGCTTCTTCGAGAATTTTTTGATCAAGAGCACTACCATGCAGGATGACGGAACGCTTTAGCTTGTCCGCAACAGACACGGCCCTTTCACGGGAGGCCTCGATCAGCTTGATCTTTGTGTTCTTCTGACGCTTTTCGAGGGCACGCGCGACGTAGAGGCCGATATTGCCACCACCGGCAATCACCACGCGGTTTGCCTCCGGCTCCTCATGACCGAAGATGCCTAGGGTACGGCGGACCTGATCGCGGCGGGCGACCACATAGGCCAGATCCCCGACCAGGATCGAATCCGTGCTCTTGGGTACAAACAGCTTGTTGTTGCGATGGATGCCGACAACGACCGCGCCAAGATCCGGAAAGAGCTCGGTCAACTGGCGCAGCGGCGTATCGACAACGGGACACTCTTCCTCGCACATGATGCCCACAACGACGATCTGGTCGTCTGCAAAGCGGACCGTTTCGACGGCACCGGGGAGCGCCAGACGGCGGAGAACCATCTCGCCCACTTCGATCTCGGGAGAAATGATCACATCGATGGGAAGGTTTTCGCGCGAAAACAGGTTCTGCCAGCGGCCTTGGAGGTAGCTCTGGGCGCGAATACGCGCGACCTTGGTCGGAACGTTGAAGAGCGAATGCGCGACCTGACAGGCGACCATGTTGACCTCGTCATACAAGGTCACGGCAACGATCATGTCCGCTTCCTGCGCGCCGGCCTGTGCCAGCACGTCCGGATGGGCGCCGTGGCCAACAAAGCCCCGGACATCCAACTGATCGCCAATGGCCTGAATGAGACGCGGCGAAGAATCAATGACGGAGACGTCATTTTCCTCTGCAGCCAGACGTTCTGCGATGCCGTATCCAACCTGGCCCGCCCCGCAAATCACGACTTTCATAAGGTTATGTCCTTGCGCTCGCCCGATGCGATAGTTTTGTCAATGGATGGCCCTTTCATCCGGCAACGTCAAGACAGCCCAAGGGTTTTCAGCTTGCGGTGAAGGGCCGACCGTTCCATGCCCACAAACTCCGCCGTGCGGGAAATGTTTCCATCAAACCGTTTGATCTGGGCCTGCAGGTAGTCGCGTTCGAACATTTCCCGCGCCTCGCGAAGAGGCACTGACATCAGGTGTTCGCCGCCGCCATTGGTTGGAAGGTTCGGGATGGTGGACCCAACTTCGGCTGGTAGAAGATCTGCCGTAATGATGCTGTCGGGCTCGCCGCGGGACAGGATCAACAGACGTTCCACGTTGTTGCGGAGCTGACGTACATTGCCCGGCCAGTCATGAGTTTGAAGGACTGCCATTGCATCATCGGCGATCGGCCGCAAAGGGATGCCTGAAGCGGTTGAAATCTGCTCCATGAAATGATCGACCAGAACCGGAATATCTTCACGTCTTTCCGCAAGTCCCGGAACACGTAGCGGAACCACGCTCAAGCGATGGTAGAGGTCCTGTCGGAAGGTGCCCGCTGCTATGTTGCTTTCTAGGTTTCTGGATGTGGACGACAAGATGCGGATATCCACCTGCACCTTTGTCGACCCGCCAACGCGGCTGAAGCTCTGGTCTACGAGCACCCGAAGGATCTTGCCCTGGGTCTCGGCTGGCATGTCGGCGATTTCATCGAGATAGAGTGTGCCGCCATGGGCTTCCTCCAGCGCACCAACCTTTTTCAGCGCACCTTGCCCATCTTCGACCCCGAACAGCTCTTCTTCCATGCGGTCTGGCGTGATCGTCGCCGCATTCAGAACCACAAACGGGCTGGAGGCGCGGGGCGAGAGCTGGTGGATCATCCGAGCGCTCAGTTCCTTGCCCGCACCCGATGGGCCGGTGATCAGGATGCGACTGTTGGTCGAGGCGATCTTCTGGATCGTCTGGCGCAGCTGATGGGCTGCGCTGGAATTGCCGATTATGTCGAACGTATCGACACTGCGTTGCTTCAGATCCCGGATTTCCCGTCTGAGGCTTGAGGCTTCCAGAGCACGTTCGGTGATGTGGATCAGGCGGTCAGACTTGAATGGCTTTTCGATGTAGTCATAGGCACCGCGCTTGATCGCCGAGACGGCTGTTTCAACGTTGCCATGGCCCGAGATGATTACCACCGGCAGATCAGCGTCTGTTTCCTTGATAACATCCAGAAGCGCCAAACCGTCCAGACGGCTGCCCTGAAGCCAGATATCCAGAACAACGAGTGACGGGCGTCGGCTCTTGATTGCCTCAATAGCGGTGTCTGAATCACTGGCTGTTCTGGTTCCGAACCCTTCGTCGTCCAGAATTCCAGCAATCATTTCGCGGATATCAGCCTCGTCGTCAACGACCAGAATGTCATGTGCCATGGCTTGTCAGCTACTCAACTTTCAGATTCTTTTTTGGGTTCCGGTTCCTCGCCTGGCTCCGCGACAAGCGTCAGCCGTACAAGGGTTCCGGTATCTGTTGGTTCGTTCCTGGGAGCGTCCAGCAGCTCAATTCCGCCGCCGTGATCTTCCATGATCTTTCGCACAATGGCCAGCCCCAGACCCGTGCCTTTCTCGCGTGTGGTCATGTAGGGCTCAAGCAGCCGGTGCCGGTGTTCGTCCGGAAGGCCGATACCGTTGTCTATGACGTCGATCACGACCATGCCGTCATCGCGGCGCCAAAGCGTGACCGATATCTGGCCGTCTGACTTTTCCTCGCCTTCCCGGGCAGACACGGCTTCGGTCGCGTTTTTGATCACATTGGTCAGCGCTTGCCCGAGAAGACGATTGTCAAAGACCGCCTCCAGTCCATCCTCCGGCAAGTGCGTTGTGATCGTGATGTCCGGGTTCGCCACGGTCTGCATGAAAGCTGCTTCACGAACGGAATTGCGAAGATCGGCCCTTGTCTTGTTCGGCTTGCGCATACGGGCAAAGGACGAAAACTCGTCAACCATTTGCCCAATGTCACCGACCTGTCGGATGATGGTGTCAACGCATTGATCGAAAACGCCGCGATCCTCGTCCTCAATCTTCTTGCCATATCGGCGACGGATGCGCTCTGCGGATAGCTGGATGGGCGTCAACGGGTTCTTGATTTCGTGCGCGATGCGGCGAGCCACGTCCGCCCAGGCCGAATTTCGCTGTGCCGAGACAAGATCCGTAATGTCATCGATGGTGATAACGTGGCCATGCTCGTGCCGGGTCGATTTTTCGCTGGTCACACGGACATTCACCGTCCGCTGCCGCCCGCCCCGCTTGATTTCCAGCTGGGTCTCTCTTGGCCGGGTCTCGCCACTTGCAAGTACAGTCTCCATGACCTCGGCAAGTTCTGGCATCACTTCAAGCAGGGACTTGTTCAGGATCGTGACTTCGCGGGTATCTAACAACTGCTCGGCAGACCGGTTTACGAGCCGGATCGAGCCTTCATCGTCAATACCGATCACGCCGGTAGAGACACCGGACAGAACGGCCTCGTTGAACCTCCGGCGGCGGTCGATTTGTTCATTGGCTGCCAGAAGCGCATCGCGTTGACCAAGCAGCTGTCCGGTCATCTTGTTGAAGGTGGCACCCAGATTGGCGAGATCGCCGCTCGACTTGGCCGTTTCAACCTTGACCGCGAGATTGCCCTTGGAGACCTCGTCAGCGGCCGAAATCAGTGTTCGAATGGGCGCGACCAGCCGGTTTGCGAACCCGAAACCGATCCAGATCGCTGAAAGAAGCAGAACCAGCGCAACGCCGAGATAGACAAGCGCAAACGCGACCTGAACACCAAAACGGCTGGTTTCCAATTCTGCGTATTCAGATGCGCCAGCCTCGGCGAGGTTCATGTATTCGATCACACGCGGGTCGATGATGCGCACGCCATAGAGGTAGAAATCATCAAACGCGGCCAATTTCATGACGCCGCCGACCAGGTTCGACTTGCCGGGGGCGATCATGATTGGTTCGCCGGTCTTGGCCTGCGCGATTGTCCAGCGCGGCGGCACGATCACCTGGGCTCGCGGGTCAGCGACGACACGCGTAATGACCTCACCTTTGGAATTGATGATAAAGGCACCAAGCATGCCCCTCACCTGCGCCTGAGCCTGAAAGAAACTGTCAAAACGAGTGGGTTCAAAGTCATAGACAGCGCGTGATCTGTCCACATCATTGGCCATGGCGATGAGGTCCGCCCGCAGCACGCTGCCATGTTCATTCAGGTAGGCTTTCGCCACCACTAGGGCATTGTCGATGATGTTTCGGGTTCTATCCTCGAACCACCGGTCCAGCCCACGATCCAGTGTTATTGCAGCCAGAATTGCCATGAGAATCGCTGGCACGGCTGCGACCACACTGAACAATGCAACGATACGGACATGGAGGCGCGCGGCCGCACGACCTTTCCGGCGGGCTGTGAGAAGCTTGCCAATTTCCCAGCCGATGGACAGTACGAGCAGAAGGGCCAAAAAGCCGTTCACGCCCATGGCCATCCAGATCACATCCTGCGTCGGGGCAATGGGGGTCAACCCCATGAGAATTGCAAAGGTGACGCCAATTGCGGCGAGTGCCAGGATCATGATCGCAAGGCCAAAGCGCCTTGCGACACGGCCACTGGATACCTGTTTGAACACTGCGCTCTGAGGCGATTCCAAAATCATTCCACTCTCTGCCCAAGCGGCTCTTAAACCGCAACTGCGGCAGACTTACCACACATTGTTGCGAAATTGCGACATTGGCAACTTTTCGCCGGCGAAGCTTGTTGATGAGACATCAGGGATGGGTGCTCTCCCTATTTCCCTGTCCTCATGACTTCGACTTCAAGATCGCGGATTTTCTTGCGCAGCGTGTTTCGGTTTACACCGAGCAGCTCGGCAGCCTTGATCTGATTGCCCCGTGTTGCGGTCAATGCAGCGCTGATCAAGGGGTGTTCCACATCACGCAGGATCCGATGATAGAGGCCCGGTGGGGGCAGCGCTTCGCCGTAGGTGGCGAAGTATCCGCCAAGATATTTCTCAACAGCGGCGCTCAAATTGGTCACATCGCCAGTCTCTACCACCACCGTCGTTTCCATCGGTTGGCTCAGCTCCTGCTCCATCAGGGCTTCACCGATTACATCCTGCGGATTAAGGGCAGCCAGACGACGGATCAGGTTTTCCAGCTCACGCACGTTTCCGGGCCATCGGTAACGACGGAGCAAATGAAGTGCTCCCTGATCAATCTGCTTGGGCGGCAGGCCCTCCTTTTCCGCCATGGAGAAAAAGTGGCGCACGAGATCCGGGATGTCCTCCACGCGCTCACGCAGCGGAGGAAGGCGGATCGGAACCACATTCAGTCGGAAATAGAGATCTTCGCGGAAGAGGCCCTGATTGATCGACTGGCGCAAGTCCTTGTGGGTCGCTGCGACGATGCGCACATCCGTCTTGATGGGCGTCCGCCCACCGACCGTTGTGTATTCGCCCTGTTGCAGGACGCGAAGAAGTCGGGTTTGGGCTTCCATCGGCATGTCGCCGATTTCATCGAGAAACAGGGTGCCACCATCGGCCTGCTCAAAGCGGCCCGATGAACGGTGTTGCGCGCCTGTGAAGGCTCCCTTTTCGTGGCCGAACAGTTCTGCCTCGATGAGGTCCTTCGGAATGGCGGCCATGTTGATTGCCACAAATGGTCCGTTGCGGCGCTTACCATAGTCATGGAGCGCGCGGGCAACCAATTCCTTGCCGGTTCCAGATTCCCCGTTGATCATGACTGTGAGGTCGGTTTGCATCAAACGGGCAAGGACGCGGTAGATTTCCTGCATGGCCGGCGACCGGCCTACAAGCGGCATGTGCTCGCCAAGATCCTCGACCACGGCTATCCGCGCGGTTTTCGGCTCTTCCAGCGCGCGGCCGACGATACTGATCATCTCCTTCAAATCGAACGGCTTGGGGAGATAGTCATATGCCCCCTTTTCCGAGGCCTTGATGGCCGTCATGAAAGTGTTCTGGGCACTCATGACAAGGATCGGCAGCTCGGGCCTGACCTTCTTCATGCGGGGCAGCACGTCGAAGATGTTTTCGTCCGGCATGACCACGTCGGTGATCACCAGATCACCCTCGCCGGAACTGACCCATCTCCACAATGTCGACGCGTTCGAGGTAACCCGAACCGTATACCCGGCTCGCGATAATGCCTGATTGAGGACCGTCCGGATGGCGGCGTCATCATCGGCAACGAGGATCGTTCCAGATGGCATCTCACATACCCCCAAGGTTCATGGCCAGGGTTTCGGTTTCGGTTTCCGTTTGGTCGGTAAAGGCCGGCATCAGGATTCTGAAGCGGGTATGACGGGGATGGCTATCGCACTCGATCACGCCGCCATGGTCGCCGATGATCTTTGCCACGAGGGCGAGACCAAGGCCTGACCCGTTGATCTTCGTCGTTATGAACGGCTCGAAGAGATGCGGCATCAGATCGTCCGGCACCCCCGGTCCGTTGTCTTCCACGCTGAACTCCAGCGGCAGGCTGACCCGGTGTTCCGTACCGGGAACCGAAAGCCGCACACCGGGACGAAACGCTGTTCTGATACGGATTTCGCCGTCATGTGCGTCGCCGATGGCTTCGCTGGCGTTCTTCACCAGATTAAGGAATACCTGCGTCAACTGATCCTTGTTCGCGAATACGTCGGGCAGAGAGGGATCGTAGTCTTCAATGATCCTCTGGTTCCTCGCGAACCCGTTCTCGGCCAGACGTTTGACGTGATCCAGAACCACATGGATGTTCACCGGCGTGCGCTCGATTGGGCGTTCGTCGGAGAAAACTTCCATGCGATCGACCAGTTTCACGATCCGGTCTGTTTCATCCGTGATCAGCTGGGTGAGAGGCCGGTCCTCCTCGCCAACGGACTGTTCCAGAAGCTGGGCTGCGCCGCGAATGCCAGACAGCGGGTTCTTGATTTCGTGCGCCAGCATTGCGGCGAGCCCGGTGACCGTGCGTGCCGCCCCTCGGGAGGTCAGCTGACGGTCGATCTTTTCCGCCATCGTCCGTTCCTGAAACATCAGGACAACGGCGCCGGGTCGAGCCGCGACAGGTGCAGCGTTGATATCAACGACCTTTGGACTGCCGATCTTGGGTGAACCGATATCGACCTTGTATTCGTTCACAGCAGCGCCGCGTTCCCTCACCTGTTCGATCAGGGTCAAAAGCGGACTACCAAAGGGAATGAATGCGCTGATCGGATGGCGTCGCATGACCGAGACGCTGCAGCGCATGAAAATCTCGGCGGCCATGTTTGCGGATTCGATCACGCCATCGGGCGCGACCAGAAGGACGGGATGCGGCAGTGCGTCCAGAATGGAGGGGCCGTCGCTGGTCAAAATGGCGGCGCGCTGGTCCTGAGCGTCTTGCGGGCTCATGCTGCGACCCTCTCGGCGGGCATCGACGGGTTCCAATCCTTGAGCAGTTCAAGAACCAGTCGCGTATCATTTGACGTCATTATGTGGCGTTTCATGTCGTCCGAAATGTTGGAAGAAGCTCCGGCGGTGTCAAAATACCAGCCGATGTGTTTTCGGGCGATCCGGTTGCCCGCAGCATCTCCGTAATGGGAGATCAAGGCTTCATAATGTTCGACAGCAATTGCCTTAAGCTCTGCCCCGGCAGGTTCCGGCCTGCGCTCGCCGGTCTTGAGATAATGCCCGACATGACCGGGAAGCCACGGCTTTCCATAGGCACCACGGCCAACCATTACGCCGTCGGCCCCGGACTTTTCGAGCATGGTTTCGGCGTCTTCAAAGCTGCAACAGTCGCCGTTGGCGATCAGGGGAACGCAAATGGCGTCCTTTACGGCGGCGATGGCGTCCCAGTTCGCTTTTCCCTTGTAGAACTGGTTACGGGTTCGCCCGTGGACCGTAATCAACTGTACGCCTGCGTTTTCAGCCCGCCGTGCCAGATCAGGGGCATTGATCGACTTTTCGTCCCAGCCCAATCGCATTTTCAACGTGACAGGAATATCAACCGCCTCAACTGTTGCCTCGATCAGGGAAAGAGCGTGATCAAGATCCCGCATCAGGGCTGACCCGGAATAGCCGCTGGTGACCTTCTTGGCCGGGCACCCCATGTTGATGTCGATGATGTCTGCCCCGAGACCGGCAATGGTTTTGGCCGCCTCTCCCATCCAGCGGGCCTCACGACCTGCCAGCTGTACGACATGGAGGCCCTTGTCCTGAGCCTCTGCGCGCATCTGCGTTTCCGCGTCACCCTTTACGAAGGATTCACTTGCCACCATTTCGCTGACGACCATGCCAGCCCCGAAACGCGCAGCAATTCGCCGAAACGGTAGATCGGTAACGCCGGACATGGGCGCAAGAACCGCGGGAACTTCAAGTTCATGCGGACCAATCCTGACAGGTAGACGGGAGTTATTGCGGGACGACATTATCTCGGTTTGCTTATTGTCTGTGCACATATTTTGGATGCTTATATATTAGTCATTTACGCCGCGCCGACAAGCCGAAAGCTGTGTGATTTTAACATCGTGGTTGAAGTGCCGGTCTCCATTTGACAAAACCGCAGGACCCATAAGAGTGGAATCCTCATGAAACAGCGTGTAGCAGCACTCATCGTTGCGGCAGGAAAAGGGTCTCGGCTGTCGAACTTACCCGACGACCTGCCAAAGCAATATCGCAGACTTGGTTCCGGTTCGGTGCTGTCACATACACTGAATGCTTTTGGCCGTCACGCGGGTATTGATGATATCGTTTGCGTCATCGCCGAAGGAGACCGCCGTCTTTACGATAGGAGTCTGGCTGAAACCTCTGCGGAAACACAGGCAAAATGCCATGAACCCGCGACCGGCGGCGCGACCAGACAGGCCTCGGTCTTCAACGGTCTTTCTGCCCTCTCAGAGAGCGGCGTCACGCACGTCCTCATTCATGATGCTGCCAGACCCTTTATTGCCGAGAAAACCATATCGGACATACTAGACCGTTTGCGTTCCGGTTCCGCTGCCGTCTTAACGGCCATCCCGGTCGTCGATACAATCAAGTCGATTTCTGATGGTTGTTTGAAAACGATTGACCGCTCCAAGCTCTGGGCAGCGCAGACTCCGCAAGCCTTTGCGCTGGAAACGGCTCTCAAGCTTCACCAGCAGGCTCAATCGGAAGGGCGGCTGGATTTTACCGATGATATTGGCCTGGCCGAATGGCAGGAAATTGATATCGATATTGCCGAAGGCTCGGCGGATAACTTCAAGATAACGACCCAACCGGACCTCATAAAAGCAGAAAGCCTGGCCGCGCGCATGACCCACCCTGTTTCTCCCTCGCCCCATCCCCTTGCAGCCCTTGACGACGTTCGCACCGGTCAAGGATATGACGTTCATGCGTTTGAAGATGGTGATGCGGTCATTCTGGGCGGCGTCTCCATCCCGCATTCCCGTAAGCTCAAGGGCCACTCCGACGCGGACGTGGTCCTCCACGCAATCACGGATGCCATGCTGGGTGCCATTGCAGATGGAGATATTGGAGCGCATTTCCCGCCCAGTGATCCCAAATGGAAGGGCGCCGCTTCAGACCAGTTTCTTGTCGATGCCCTGCGACGGGTTGACGAGCTCGGCGGGCGTCTGGCGCATGTGGACGTCACGATCATCTGTGAAGCCCCCAAGATCGGTCCGCATCGCGATGCGCTGCGCAGTTCGATCGCACAAATCTGCAAACTTCCGATTGGCCGGGTATCTGTAAAGGCGACCACCTCGGAAAAGCTGGGTTTCACTGGCCGCAAGGAGGGAATTGCCTGCGCATCAGTGGTCACCGTGCGCCTCCCCTTTGATGATACCGAGGAGTATCCTCAGTGATGGACCAGTTCGAAACAGTGCCCGGGTTTGACGATCTCGCACATCAGGCCGCCCTAGTTATTGAGACATTTGCGGCCAAGGGGTTCAAGATCGCGACTGCGGAATCGTGCACCGGTGGCATGATAGGCGCAATGTTGACAGAAGTGGCTGGCTCATCCGCCGTTGTTGATCGCGGGTTCATCACCTACTCAAACGAAGCCAAGATGGAGATGCTCGGCGTTCCCGAGGAAGACCTCATCTCTTTTGGCGCGGTTAGCGAACCTGTCGCAAAAGCAATGGCAAAAGGCGCGTTGACCAGCTCGGATGCTTCGGTTGCGGTCTCTGTCACCGGGATTGCCGGTCCGGGAGGCGGCTCGGCGACCAAACCAGTAGGGACGGTTTGCTTTGGCCTTGCAATGACCGTGGGAGACGGACTGGTGATCACGTCGACCATGCATTTTCCGGATGTCGGTCGCCGCGGAATCAGGTTTTTGACAGTCCAGAAGGCCTTCGACCTATTTCTGAAGGCTGCCGGTCAATCTATGAACTGAGTATGCGCAGGCTATGTGCAATCGCGGTTCATTAAAATTTTGATCAAATTCAAGTCGACTCCTAATGGCATCGCGAGCGATTTCTTGAATTCTGGCGGGTAATAAAGCTGCCCATCAGAATTTTTACGCCCCGTATTGCTCGACAGGAGACCTCGCATGCTCAAGCAGTGCCTCATCATGGCCGCCCTTTTTGCTGCCACTCTCCCGTCCCACGCCGGAGAAGGCGAGCTGCGTCTGGGGGACTACTATGTCATCTCGCGCGGAGATCGGGGCCAATTCCTCGGCAGCCACCGTCTCTTCAAGGAAAACGCATCTGGGCTGCACGAAGTGTCCTATTGCGGAGAAACTTATTGGGTTCGCGCCAAGACCGTCGCATGGACGCAGCTTGAAGAAGAGAACGAGCGCACGGTGAATGTCGAATTCAATCGCGGCAAGGGTTGGCGGCCCATCTGTAGCAAGCCGAGCGATCAGGTCCGTCTTGCCGATATAGGCGTGACGCTGCCGGCTGCGGAAATGCTGTTCACAAGCGAGGCTGAACTCAAACGCGCCAACAGGTTTGCAGCTATTGGTCAGTCCTTCAGGGCTCTCGGCAAAAGCGGACCGCAGGGCAGTTACCACGCCCGATAAGGGAGCGCTTTTACGGATTTTAAAGGAATCTTAAGCCGCACATCTCATCCTCAATACCGTGTTTTTGCGTGGTGGCATTTGCGGATGCGACCTGACCGGACAGGCAGGAGTAGATCGAGATGACGAAGCAAGGTTTCACTGTAATCAGTCTGACTACGGTTCTGACTCTGGCGACCGCGTTCTCCGCGTTTCCTGCATTCGCCGATGTTGGCGACTATTATCTTCGTTCCATTCAGAGATCCGGCAAACTCAACGGTGCACACGAGATTTCACCGGTGCCACTCAAGGGGCTGATAAAGACCACCTTCTGCAATCGTGACTTCTGGATGCGGGACACGACTGTCCTGTGGAGCGATACGGAGATGAAGGAAGGTCGCAGCCTTGTCATCATTCAGGAAACTTCAGACGGACGTCGGACCGTTTGCAACAATGCGACCGATTATGTGGCGACCAATGTCAAGAAGTTGCCACCGTCCTTGCGCGAAGCCAAGATCGGCGGGCCGACACGCTCGCGACTGAATGTCATCAGCGAAGCGTTCAAGGATTTCAAATAACGGTCTTGCCGGTCACCGTCCGTAGACGAGATTGGCACGTTCTTCAAAAGCGACCGAAAACTTGCGAAAGGCGCGGTCGAACATCGCGCCCATCATGGAGCCGAGCGTCCGGCTCTTGAATTCATATGAAATGAAGAAACCGACATCGCAACCACCGTCATCGGTGTCTGCAAAGGTCCATTTGTTCTCAAGGTGCTTGAACGGCCCATCAAGATACTGGACCAGGATCGTGTTTTCTTCCGGCCTCAGCTCGACCCGGCTGGTGAAGGTTTCCTTGAAAACCTTGTAGGCGACGGTCATGTCTGCCACCAGGACCTCCCTGCCCTCACCCATATCCTTGCGACCACGTACCTGCAGCCCTTGGCAAAGGGGAACAAACTGCGGGTATTGCTCCACATCAGCCACAAGGGCGAACATGTCCGCAGCCTTGTGTCTGACATGATGTGTCGAGGAAAAGCTCGGCATCGAAAGTCCAGTTTCTAACGTCCCAGAGCACGTCTCGCATTCAACGAATAGCCCGACGTGCTCTAAATGTTCGATTTTTCGCGTTGTCCGACAGCGAACCGGTATCCGCTTCGCCTGGAAACGCTCTAGTGGCCGAGTTTCGCAAGGCGTGCCGCACGCAAGTCGGCGAAGTCTTCGCCAGCATGGTGAGACGAACGCGTCAGCGGGCTGGCGGACACTTTCAGGAAGCCCTTGGCATAGGCGATGCGCTCATAGGCCTTGAACTCTTCCGGCGTGATGAAGGCCAGTACCGGATGGTGCTTCTTCGACGGCTGCAAGTACTGACCGATCGTCATGAAGTCGACGTCCGCAGAGCGCAGGTCATCCATCAGCTGCAGGACTTCGTTCCGCTCTTCGCCAAGGCCAACCATGATGCCGGACTTGGTAAACATGCTCGGATCCAGTTCTTTCACCCGCTGCAGCAGGCGAATGGAATGGAAATAGCGCGCGCCGGGACGAACTTTCAGGTACTTCGACGGCACGGTTTCCATGTTGTGGTTGAACACGTCTGGCTTCGCCTCAACGACGATTTCCAGTGCGCCATCCTTACGCAGGAAGTCCGGTGTCAGAACCTCGATGGTGGTCTTCGGCGAATGCTCGCGAATGGCCTTGATGACATTGGCGAAATGCGTGGCACCGCCATCATCCAGATCGTCACGATCCACCGACGTGATCACCACATGTTCCAGTCCCATGCGGGCAACGGCATTGGCGATACCAGCCGGTTCGTTCTGGTCGACGGGTCCCGGCATGCCGGTGCGCACGTTACAGAAGGCGCAGGCACGAGTACAGGTGTCGCCGAGGATCATGAAGCTGGCGTGTTTCTTCGACCAGCACTCGCCGATATTCGGGCAGCCGGCTTCCTCGCACACTGTGACGAGATTGTTCTCGCGCACAAGGTTGTGGGTCTCGCGATAGACCGAAGACGTCGGCGCCTTGACGCGGATCCAGGCAGGCTTGCGCATCACCGGATTGTCGGGACGATGAGCCTTTTCAGGGTGGCGCGGACGCGCCTCCTCTTTGGTGTCCCGCTTGTCAGCACCACGGGAGAGTGTGTCGACGATTGTAACCATGGCGTTTAAGTGTCGCTATCAGGAGTAAAGGTCAAGCAGAAACTAGGATTACTGCTATGCATCCGGTGCAGATCTCAACAAAAGGTTTAGTCGCTCAACTGCACTTGGCGACAAGGGACTGGACTTGCGTGTGGTTTCATCCATTTGCACAATGACAGTCTTTGCATTGGCCGCAATCTTTCCATTTTGAAAGACGGCCTGTTCCAATGTCATGGAACTCGTACCGATACTAGCAACGCGCGTACCAATTTCGACGGTTCCTGGCCACGTGATTTCAGCACGGAAATCGAGCTCAAGGCGCGCAATCACAAAGGCACATCCTGAAGCTGCCAACGGGTGGTCCCCGTCAGCCAGAATTTCCACCCGGCCTGTTTCCAGAAAAGTTGCGAACACAGCATTGTTGACATGCCCCTGACGGTCCGTATCGCCGTAGCGCACCTTGTCATGCGAGCGGATTGGGAAGTCATTGATCGTAAGCGGATCACTTGCCATCAGGTATCAGCCCTTAGCGAAAAGCTTGCGCCAGAGAAACAGGAACAGAACCGCACCACCTGTCGAGATCACCAGCTGATCGAGAATGCTGCCGGTTACGTTCAGATTGAACAGGTGTGCCAACTCGCCGCCGACCAATGCGCCCACCAGTCCAATCACAAGGCTGCCGATGAAGCCGCCCTTGCTGTTGAGCACGCGGTGCGCGACTGCCCCGGAGACGAGACCGATAATGATCCAAAGAATAAAACTCATGTCACCCTTTCAATGGGCCGATTGACCCGACATCGGGCACACAAGCGGATCAAGCCAGAATGCGCGCCACGAGGACTACAATAATTGCGCCGCCTGCTGCGACCACGATCTCGTTGACGAGCGGATGGCCGAGGTTGAGCTTGATGCCTGCCGCGTTAAACACGAAGCCGCCAACAAAAGCGCCAATGAGCCCTGTAAGTAGGTATCGGAAAAGGCCGCCGCCACCCACGATGACACTTGCAAGCCACCCGGCTGAAATTCCGATCAAGACCCAGACAATGATTGATTTGGCCTGCATGTGATCCTCCCATTAAAAAAACCCGCCAGATCGAACCGACCGGCGGGTTTCCTGTCAAGATCAGGCGTTGAGCGCTCGCCCGTAGGCGTCCAACACACTTTCCTTCATCATCTCCGACAGGGTCGGATGCGGGAAGATTGTGTGCATGAGGTCTTCCTCGGTCGTCTCAAGGTTCATGGCAACCACGAAACCCTGGATCAGCTCGGTCACTTCCGTACCAACCATGTGCGCGCCGAGAAGCTCACCGGTCTTCTTGTCGAAGATTGTCTTGATGAGGCCATTGTCCTCGCCAAGCGCGATGGCCTTGCCGTTGGCGCCAAAGGAGAAGCGGCCAACGCGGATATCGCGGCCCTGTTCCTTTGCCTTGGCTTCTGTCAGACCAACAGAGGCAACCTGCGGATTGCAGTAGGTGCAGCCCGGGATCTTGCCCTTGTCCATCGGATGAACGTTCGGCAGGCCTGCAATCTTTTCGATGCAGATAACACCTTCATGCTCAGCCTTGTGGGCAAGCATGGGAGGTCCGGCAACGTCGCCGATGGCATAAAGGCCCGGCACGTTTGTCTTGCCGTACCCGTCAATGACGACACAGCCGCGGTCTGTCTTCACGCCGAGTGCTTCAAGGCCGAGATTCTCGATGTTGCCGACGACACCAACAGCGGAGATCAGACGATCTGCGGTGATGGCCTGCGTCTTGCCATCCTTGGTCTCGACATGAGCGGTAATGGAATTCGCACCCTTCTCGACCTTGGTGACCTTGGCTTCGGTCAGGATCTTCATGCCGCGCTTTTCCAGCGCCTTGCGGGCAATGCCGGAAATCTCCGCATCTTCCACCGGCATGACGTTTGCCATGACTTCAACAACGGTCACATCAACGCCCATGGAACGATAGAAGGATGCGAATTCAATGCCGATCGCTCCAGACCCCATGACGACCAGAGACTTCGGCATGAAGTCCGGTTTCATGGCTTCGAAATAGGTCCAGATCAGCTTGCCATCCGGCTCGATTCCCGGAAGCGCACGCGGACGGGCACCTGTCGCCAGAATGATGTGCTTGGCGGTGTAAGTGCCCTCGCCCTTCACACCTTTTGGAACCGGATGCTGCGGTTCGACGGCAGGCTTGGTGGACTTGCCGACCACGATCTGACCGGGTTTGGTGAGCTTTGCTTCACCCCAGATCACATCGACCTTGTTCTTCTTCATCAGGAAGCCGACACCGCCATTGAGGCGTGCGGAAACGCCGCGAGAGCGGGCAACCACGTCCTTCACGTCAGCGGTCATCTTGCCTTCCAGCTTCAAGCCGTAATACTTGGCGTGGTTAGCGTGGTCCATCATTTCAGCAGAGCGCAGCAGCGCCTTGGTCGGGATACAGCCCCAGTTGAGGCAAATACCGCCAAGATGTTCGCGTTCGACGATGGCAGTCTTCAGGCCCAATTGGGCGGAACGAATGGCGGTCACATAACCACCGGGGCCAGACCCGATGATGATGA
Source organism: Roseibium sediminis (assembly GCF_008711325.1). Lineage (GTDB taxonomy): Bacteria > Pseudomonadota > Alphaproteobacteria > Rhizobiales > Stappiaceae > Roseibium > Roseibium sediminis. Next base: position 133,088 of record NZ_VXDB01000011.1, on the reverse strand, counting down.
CGTCATATGCAGTGTCGGTCATAGTCCAATCCCTGCGAATTCAACGAGAAAAGGAAGGCGGCGCGGCGATCTCCACCGCGCCGGAGAACGATCCGCTCTTAAACGAGCATCGACATCGGGTTCTGGATGTAGCCCTTGAAGGCCGCCAGAAGTTCCGCGCCGAGCGCGCCGTCCACACAGCGGTGGTCGGTGGAGAGCGTCACGGTCATGACCGTTGCTATCGCCAGAGCACCGTCCTTGACGACCGGGCGCTGTTCGCCAGCGCCAACCGCCAGAATGGTTGCATGCGGCGGGTTCACGACAGCCGAGAAGTCCTTCACGCCCATCATGCCCATGTTGGAAACCGCAGTGGTTCCGCCCTGGTACTCTTCCGGCTTCAGCTTGCGTTCCTTGGCCCGCTTGCCGAGGTCCTTCATTTCGTTGGAAATGACAGACAGCGGCTTCATTTCGGCCTTGCGAATGATCGGGGTGATCAAACCGCCCGGGATGGACACGGCCACACCAACATCGGCATGCTTGTGCTTGACCATGTTGTCGTCCGTCCAGGAGACGTTTGCATCCGGAACATCGCGCAGGGCCAGAGAAAGCGCCTTGATGGTCATGTCGTTGACAGACAGCTTGTAGGCGGGCTTTCCGTCCTTGTCGGTCGGCGCAGCGCTGTTCAGCTGGGCACGCAGGGCCAGAAGCGCATCGAGTTCGCAGTCAACCGACACATAGAAGTGCGGGATGGTCTGCTTGGACTCGGTGAGACGTTTGGCAATGGTCTTGCGCATGCCATCATGCGGCACGAGGTCGTAGGAGCCGTCCTCGAACAGCTTGAGCACCTGATCCGACGACATGCCGGTTGGCGCGGCAGCCTTTGGAGCTGCGGCGGCCGGTGCAGGTGCCGCGGCTGCAGCAGCTGGTGCTGCCTTGCCGACGCCTTTTTCAAGCGCGGATTCAATGTCCTTCTTGACGATACGGCCATGAGGACCAGTACCGGCAATCTGTCCAAGATCCAGACCGTTCAGCTTGGCAAGTCGGCGAGCCAGAGGAGACGAGAAGATCCTGTTTCCGTCCGCTGCGGTCGGCGCCGGACCTGCCGGAGCGCTTGGCGCAGGAGCCGCTGCGGGGGCTGCCTCGGCAACCGCGGGTGCAGGAGCTACAGCAGCCGGTGCTGCTGCAGAAGCTGCGCCTCCAGCTGAAATGGAGCTTGCGTCTTCGCCATCTTCCAGAAGAACGGCAATCAACGCGTTGACCTTCACCGCATCTGTTCCTTCCGGAACTAGGATCTTGCCAACAGTCCCCTCGTCAACGGCTTCCACTTCCATGGTCGCCTTGTCGGTTTCAATCTCGGCAATGACATCGCCAGAGGAAACCTTGTCGCCTTCCTTGACGAGCCATTTGGCCAGCTTGCCCTCTTCCATCGTTGGTGAAAGCGCGGGCATGGTAATATTAATCGGCATTGAAGCCTCCCTTAGCGACTAAGCCAATCCGCCTTGTATTTCTTCTGATCCACGATCCAGCTCGGCATTGAAGAGGTGCCTGATCGTAACCAGTGCCTCCTCAACGCTCTCAGCCTTTCCGGAAATATGCAGCGCATTTGCAAAGTGTTCCGCTGCAATGGCCAGGATGATCCCGACCTCCTCCGCGTTATCGATCTGGTCCTGATCGATATGCACGGTGAGGTCGTCATCAGCTTTCCGGTCCCTCATCAGGAACAACAACGGATGCTCAACTTTTTGGATTTTGGTTTTGCCAAACCCAAACATGTAGCCCCCTAGGCCGTGTAGGTGACGGCCTTGACCGCCTCGATGACCTCACCGACATTCGGCAACGCCAGCTTTTCGAGGTTCGCCGCGTATGGCATGGGAACATCCTTGCCGGTAACGCGCAGGACCGGGGCATCGAGATAATCGAATGCCTTTTCCTGAACCTGATAGGCGATTTCCGAAGATACGGAGCACATCGGGAAGGCCTCTTCGACCGTGACGATACGACCGGTCTTGCGAACGGATGCAAGGATCGTGTCGATGTCCAGCGGGCGAATGGTCCGAATGTTGATCACTTCAGCAGAAATACCCTGCGCAGCCAGCTCATCAGCTGCCTTGAGCGCGTAGGTCATGCCGATGCCCCAGGACACGACAGTAGCGTCGGTACCGGTGCGCTCGATCTTGGCCTTGCCGATCGGAAGGACAAAGTCGTCCATATCCGGGATCTCGAAAGACTGACCGTAGAGGATTTCGTTCTCTAGGAAGATGACCGGGTTCGGGTCACGAATGGCCGCCTTCAGAAGGCCCTTTGCATCTGCAGCCGAATACGGCTGGATGACCTTGAGGCCCGGGATATGCGCATACCAGGACGCATAGTCCTGAGAGTGCTGGGCACCCACGCGGGCTGCAGCACCATTCGGGCCACGGAACACGATCGGAGCACCCATCTGGCCACCGGACATGTAGAGCGTCTTGGCAGCGGAGTTGATGATGTGGTCGATCGCCTGCATGGCGAAGTTGAACGTCATGAACTCGACGATCGGCTTCAGACCGGTCATGGCCGCACCAACACCGAGACCGGCAAAACCGTGTTCGGTGATCGGGGTGTCGATGACGCGGCGAGCGCCGAATTCATCCAACAGGCCCTGGGTGATCTTGTAGGCACCCTGATATTCGGCAACTTCTTCACCCATGATGAAGACATCACCGTCACGGCGCATTTCCTCAGCCATCGCGTCGCGCAGGGCTTCACGAACGGTGGAGGACTTCATGGCAGTGCCGGCCGGAATTTCCGGGTCTTCTGCAGGCTCGGAGACAACCGGTGCGGCTGCGACCGGAGCCGGGCTTGCCGAAACAGGTGCCGGGGCTGCAGCAGGCGCAGCTACAGGAGCCGGAGCAGCTGCTGCGGCATCAATAGCGCTTGCGTCTTCGCCTTCAGCAAGAAGAATTGCGATCTTTTCGTTGACCTTGACCGCGTCGGTTCCTTCAGCAACCAGAATCTTGCCCAGAACGCCCTCGTCAACGGCTTCCACTTCCATGGTTGCCTTGTCGGTCTCAATTTCGGCTATTACGTCGCCAGCGGAAATCGTATCGCCTTCAGCTTTCAGCCACTTGGCGAGCTTTCCCTCTTCCATAGTCGGCGAAAGGGCCGGCATCAGGATATCAATCGGCATGGTGTCCCCCCGCCTTAAAGCAGAATGTCAGTGTAAAGTTCAGATACGTCCGGTTCCGGATCGGTCTGGGCAAATTCGGCCGCCTCGGCGCAAATGGCGCGAACGTCCTTGTCGATGGCCTTCAGCTCATCTTCGGTTGCCCAGTTGTTTTCCAGAATGCGTGCCTTGACCTGTTCAATCGGGTCATGCTCGTTGCGCATCTTCTGAACTTCGTCCTTGGACCGGTACTTGGCCGGATCGGACATGGAGTGGCCGCGATAGCGGTAGGTAATCATTTCAAGAATGTACGGCCCCTTGCCAGAGCGGCACCACTCAAGCGCCTTTTCGGAGGCAGCCTTGACAGCGCGAACATCCATGCCGTCGACCTGCTCGCCCGGAATGCCGAAAGAGGCGCCGCGCTGGGACAGATCGGTCGTTGCAGATGCACGTTCGATGCTGGTGCCCATGCCGTATTTGTTGTTCTCGATCACATAGACAACTGGCAGCTTCCAAAGCTCGGCCATGTTGAAGCTTTCGTAGACCTGACCCTGGTTGGAGGCACCATCCCCGAAGAACGCCATGCAAACATTGCCGTTGTTGCGGTACTTGTTGGCAAAGCCAAGACCGGTTCCAAGCGCGACCTGCGCACCGACGATGCCGTGACCGCCGTAGAAATGCTTCTCCTTGGAGAACATGTGCATGGAGCCGCCCTTGCCCTTTGACAGACCGCCGCGGCGACCGGTCAGCTCGGCCATGACGCCCTTGGGATCCAGATCCATGGCAAGCATGTGACCATGGTCACGATAGCCGGTGATCATCTGATCGCCTTCGATCTTGGCCATCTGCATGCCAACAACGACAGCTTCCTGACCGATATAAAGGTGACAGAACCCGCCGATGAAGCCCATGCCATACAGCTGGCCGGCCTTTTCCTCAAAACGGCGGATCAGAAGCATCTCGCGATAAGCGTGAAGTTCCTGTTCCTTGTCGAACTCGGCGATCGCAGACGCGGCCTTGGCGGAGGCGCTGCGGGACCGGCTGGCTGATTTGCTACCGGACGATGACTTTTTCGCTGTGACCATAACCCTCTTCTCGGCTTGGCGTTTCCCTTAAGACAGGTGCGGAGAAATTAACCCGCAAATCCTGACAAACCAATCCCGCGCGATACGCGAAAATGTGGCCATATATTGTTGTTTTTATGGAAGCTTCCGGAGTTAACAAAATTCCGGTTAATAGGTAAGCGTGAACTAAATATCAGTTAACTGCAGAAGCCTGTCTAGACGGACGCAGTATAATCAGATCTTTCGTGTGAACCAAGTTTAGATTACGTCGGGCACTTTCGTCCAGCATGTCCGGATCAAGGCTCTCTGGACGCAACAGGCTGACACGGGAAACCAGATGCTCCCGCTCGGCGACCAGCTTGGCCAACTCGGCCTCAAGTCGCTGGACATCATGCTCAATGCGCGCACGCCCTACCAGACCAAGCTCGCCATTGAGTGCATGGAAACCAAAATAGGCTAATGCAGACAAGGCAAGGGTTGGTACGACAAGGTGGCGCAGGAAAGACTGTTTGCGCTGGCGAGTTTGTGCAGGCACTTATTGGACCTTAACGCGGATACTACTGTGGTCACTTGATAGGTAAATAATGCCCGCTCAGGCTTAACAGACTCTTTCTTGGTTTGGTAAATTCCTGTTCATTTCTAGCCGGTTACGCAGCGGCGGCGAGCTTTGCAAGTTTCGAGAGAATTGTGGCGACGCCCTTCAATCTGGTGTCGGTGTTCTCCCACTCGCGGCTTAGCACGACTTTCTGGTCCGGTCTGATCTTCGCGAGCACACCCTGCTCCGCGATATAACCAACCAGCGCTGCGGGATTCGCAAACTCGTTGTTGCGGAAGGCGATGACCATGCCCTTCGGGCCCGCGTCCACCTTCTCGATATTGGCCTTGCGGCACAATCCCTTGATGAACACGATCTTGAGAAGGTGATGGACTTCTTCCGGCATCGGACCAAACCGGTCGATGAGCTCTGCCCCGAAGGAATCGATCTCGTCGGCTTCAGTGAGGTCACCCAAGCGGCGGTACAGATTGAGACGAAGCTGCAGATCGGGAACATAGGTTTCCGGCATGAGGACCGGCGTACCGATATTGATTTGCGGCGACCACTGCTCCTCGCCGAAATCGGCGCCCCCATCCTTCAGCTGGGCGACAGCCTCCTCCAGCATCTGCTGGTAAAGCTCGAACCCAACTTCCTTCACATGGCCAGATTGTTCTTCGCCAAGGAGGTTGCCAGCCCCTCGTATATCCAGATCATGGCTGGCAAGCTGGAAACCAGCGCCAAGCGTTTCGAGGGACTGCAAGACCTTCAAACGCCGCTCTGCGGTCTGTGTGAGCTTCTTGGACGCAGGAACTGTGAACAGCGCATATGCGCGTGTTTTGGAGCGTCCAACGCGCCCACGCAGCTGGTAAAGCTGTGCCAGACCGAACATGTCCGCCCGATGGACGATCAACGTATTGGCAGTGGGGATATCGAGGCCGGATTCCACGATGGTCGTGGAGAGAAGCACGTTGTATTTCCCCTCGTAGAAGGCGTTCATCACGTCTTCCAGCTCGCTTGGCGGCATTTGTCCGTGGGCGACTGCGACCTTCAGTTCAGGCACCTGTTCCTGCAGAAACTCCAGGCGCTCCGCGATATCGGCCAACCGGGGGCAAACGTAGAAGCTCTGTCCACCGCGATAGTGCTCGCGCAGCAGCGCCTCGCGCACGACCAACGGATCAAACGGGGATACGAAGGTTCTGACCGCGAGGCGGTCCACGGGCGGTGTGGCGATCAGGGACAGCTCGCGAACGCCGGTCAAAGCCAATTGCAGCGTACGAGGAATTGGCGTTGCCGACAGGGTCAGGACGTGAACGTCCGATTTCAGCTCCTTAAGCCTCTCCTTGTGCTTCACGCCGAAATGCTGCTCTTCGTCGATAATCAGCAACCCGAGATCGCGAAACTTGATGGTTTTGCCGAGAAGCGCATGTGTACCAACGACAATGTCAACGGTTCCGTCTGCCACGCCCTTCTTTGCGGCGCTCAGTTCGCGGGTCGGCACCAGCCGTGAGGCATGGGCAACATTGATCGGAAGGCCGTGGAAGCGTTCAGAGAATGTCTTGAAGTGCTGGCGGGCCAGAAGCGTGGTCGGCACGACGACGGCAACCTGCCGACCGGACATGGCGGCTACAAAGGCAGCACGAAGGGCCACTTCGGTCTTGCCGAAACCGACGTCACCACAGACCAGACGATCCATCGGACGCCCGGAGGCCAGGTCATCAAAAACGGAATCGATCGCAGTCAGCTGATCTTCCGTTTCCTCATAGGGGAAGCGGCTGGCGAATTCGTCATAAACCCCTTCCGGCGCTTCAACGACCGGAGCAGTCTTGAGCGCACGCGCTGCGGCGGTCTTGATAAGGCCGTCGGCGATTTCAAGGATGCGCTTCTTGAGCTTCGCCTTGCGGGCCTGCCATGCTCCGCCGCCCAAACGATCCAGCTGCGCATCACTATCGTCAGAGCCGTAGCGGGAGAGAAGCTCGATATTCTCAACAGGCAGATAGAGTTTAGCGTTATCGGCATATTGCAGCTCAAGGCAGTCATGTGGCGCGCCGACGGCCTCGATGGTCTTCAGACCGAGGAAGCGACCGATACCATGCTCGACATGAACAACCAGATCGCCCTCAGAAAGCCCTGACGCCTCCGTGATGACGTCCGCGCCCTTGGCCTTGCGGCGACTTTTGCGAACCAGACGATCCCCGAGAATGTCCTGCTCGCCGATGAACGCGATATTTGCGAGTTCAAACCCGTGCTCGATTCCCAGAACGCTGAGAGCTGCCGTCTTGGGAGGCAGCGCCAACACATCCTTCAGCGTTTCCGCTTCAACCGCATTTTCAAGGCCATGATCTGCCAGAATCTGGCCCAGACGATCTCGCGACCCTTCCGACCAGCAGGCGATGACGGCGCGTTTGCCGTCTTTCTGCAGAGTTCTCACGTGTTTCGCCAACGCATCGAAGATGTTGACGTCACCCGCTGCACGTTCGGCCGCAAAGCTGCGTCCCTGTCGGCCCGCCATGTCGATCACGGTTTTGCCGGTGCCGGGCGGTGGCGTGAAGGCGTCCAGCGCAGCTGTGCCCTTGTCCGCAAGCTGTGTCGTCCAGTCTGTCTCGGACATATAGATCAGCTGAGGCTCAACCGGCATGTACGGCACGGAGCCCGCGCCACTCCCCTTGTGACGGGCATCCTCACGCGCCGTATAGTGCTCTTTGATCTGATCTGACCGCTCGCGCACCACATCAGCGACAAGAGTATCGAGCACGACAGGTGCGTCCCCGATATAGTCGAATACGGTTTCCAGCCCTTCATGGAAGAGCGGCAGCCAGTGCTCCATCCCAGGATACCGCCGTCCATCACTGATCGACTGATAGAGCACATCTTCGCGGCTTGCTGCGCCGAAACTTGCCAGATAGGACCGCCGGAAACGTGACACGGCTTCTTCGGACAACACGACTTCGCTCATGGGAACCAGATCGAGCCGTTTGAGCTGTTTCAGGGTGCGCTGCGTGTTGGGGTCAAACGACCGGATGGATTCAAGCGTGTCGCCAAAAAAGTCGAGGCGGACCGGATCACTGTCGCCAGGCGCAAACAGGTCGACAATCCCGCCACGCACGGCAAATTCGCCTGTTTCGCGAACCGTTGGCGTTCTGGAAAATCCGTTTCTCTCCAGCCAGCTGGAGATTGTCGCCATATTGATCTGATTGCCCGGTGCCATGGCGAGCGTCTGCTCCGCCATCCAGCCGCGTTCAGGTACTTTCTGAAGCGCGGCATTGACCGTCGTCAGCAATATGGTTGGTGTTTTCGATGCAATCCCGTGCGCCAGGGCGCCAAGTGCCAGAAGGCGGCGCGCGCTGATGGCCGGATTTGGCGAGACACGGTCATAGGGAAGACAGTCCCATGACGGCAGCTGCAGGACCTCGACTTCAGGATGAAAGAACCCCAAAGATTCGGTGATCATCTGCATGCGCGTTGCATCGCGCGCGACAAAGACCAGAGCGAGACCCTTGCGAGTGTTTTCTTCCAATAATCTGGAAAGCGCGTAGCTTTCGGCGCCATCTGGCACGCTGGCGAGCGTGACATTGGCCTGATCGTTCAGCAGGCGTTCAAACACCGGTTCGTCCTGTGGTCTTGTTCGTAGGCGTTTTCAGGCGGAAAGATCCGCATGAAAGGCGATGATTCGTCGATAGAGCGGTCCGTCCCACTCCTCGGGAAGCGGCTTGCGCCCTGTCATCCACGCATAAAGATCCTGATCATGAGCGGTCAGGATATACTCCAGCTCGACCAGCTCTTCCTCATTCAGATCATCAATCGTGGCCTTGGCAAAACCGCCAAGCAGCAGGTCCATTTCCTTCATGCCCCGATGCCAGCAGCGATAAAGGATCCGCTTGCGCCTTGGGTCGCGGTCTTCCGGGGATATAGTGGAGGAACCCGTTTCCGATTGTGTCATGGCGCAGCCCAGATCTGGAGGTATGGAAATTGTTGTTGGCCGCTATATAGCGCCTGACAACGGGAATGTCAGGTCCGGTTATGGATTGCCGTCTATTGCATCCCGTGCCAGAACAATAGGCAGTCGCCCTGCCCGCCATTTTCCAGCAAATACCCTTGATGTGAATGCGCCCAACGGTTCTTGATCCTCTTTTTGCGCCGGTCTCGACCCTTCCAGGTGTCGGACCCAAAATCGCGAAAATCCTCTCCGGGCTCGTTGCTTCGCATCCCGAGCGGGAAGCGTCCGTTGCCGACCTCCTGTTCCATCTTCCGCATTCGCTGATCGATCGTCGGCACAAGCCCGGCATCGCCTATTCGGAAAACGGTGACATTGTCACGCTGGATATCACGGTCGGCAATCATCAGGCCGCGCCCCGCAATTCAAAGGCGCCCTACAAGATCACCGGGTATGACGATACGGGCGAAATTACTTTCGTGTTCTTTCATCCAAGGCGGGACTGGCTGGAAAAAATGTTTCCGGTCGGGGCAAGACGTATTGTCTCGGGCAAGGTCGAATGGTTCAACGAACGCCCGCAGATGGTCCACCCGGACTATGTTGTTCCGCCTGAGGAGGCAGACAGCCTGCCGACGATCGAACCTATCTATCCGCTAACTGCAGGCCTTGCATCAAAGACCCTGCAGAAGGCGCTGACAGCAGCCCTGGCGAAAGTGCCCACTCTGCCCGAATGGCTTGATGCCGCCCATCAACGCCAGAACCACTGGCCCGACTTCGCAGAAAGCCTGCAAACGCTTCACCGACCGCAGGAGAAGCAAGATCTCAATCCGGAGGCGCCTGCCTATCAGCGCCTCGCCTATGACGAATTGCTTGCCAGTCAGTTAGCCCTCGCCCTCGTCCGCGCCAAGATGCGCCAGCTCGGCGGCATTTCCCGTGCGCCAGAAGGTCTTCTACAACGCACGGTGATCGAAGCACTGCCCTTTAAACTGACAGAAAGCCAATCCCGCTCCATTGGCGAGATCAATGAAGATCTTGCAAAGCCACTTCGCATGCTGCGGCTTTTGCAGGGAGATGTTGGCTCGGGAAAAACGGTTGTCGCGTTAGCAAGTCTTGCACAGGTCATCGAGACCGGCGCTCAAGGCGCATTGATGGCACCGACAGAAATTCTGGCGCGCCAGCATTTTGCCTCCATGTCGTCCCTCTGCGAGAAAGCGGGAATTCGCCTTGCCCTGATGACCGGCAAGGATAGCGCCAAGCTGAGACGTGAAACGCAGGAAAAACTGCTCGCCGGAGAGATCGACCTCGTTGTCGGTACTCATGCCCTGTTTCAAGGATCGGTCGAGTTCCGCGATCTTGGCCTTGTGGTTGTCGACGAGCAGCATCGTTTTGGCGTTCATCAACGGCTGGCCCTGTCATCAAAGGGACGCGGTGTTGATGTGCTGGTGATGACGGCGACACCAATCCCTCGCACGCTGGTCCTCACCAGTTTTGGCGACATGGAAGTCTCCCGCCTCACCGATAAGCCGGCAGGCCGTAAACCGATCACAACGGTCTCCGCCTCACTCGACCGTCTTGAGGAAATCATTGGCCGTGTTGGAAACGCCATCCACAGTGGCCAAAAGGTCTATTGGATCTGTCCGCTTGTCGAGGAAAGCGAAAAGATCGATCTGGCAGCCGTTGAGGATCGCCACCGGGTACTGGAACACGCCCTTGGCCAGCCGGTATCACTCGTACATGGACGCATGACCGCAGATGAGAAAGATGCCGGCATGCAAGCCTTCAAGAGCGGAGCGACGCGAGTTCTAGTCGCGACGACCGTTATTGAGGTCGGGGTTGATGTTCCCGATGCCACGATCATCGTCATAGAGCACGCCGAACGCTTCGGCCTTGCCCAGCTGCATCAGCTTCGTGGCCGGGTCGGGCGTGGTGACAAGCCGTCCACATGCGTTCTTCTGTTCAAGGGACCGCTTGGCGAAACAGCGTCTGCCCGGCTCAACATCATGCGGCAGACCAATGACGGCTTTCTGATTGCCGAAGAAGACCTGAAACTGCGCGGTGGCGGCGAGATTTTGGGAACACGGCAATCCGGCATGCCGGGGTTCAGGATTGCCAATGCCGAAGCTCATGCCGATCTCATGGAAGCGGCGAGAGATGATGCACGTCTGATACTGGAAAAGGACCCGGATCTGAGAACCGAGCGTGGCTCGGCCCTCAGATGCCTGCTTTATCTTTTCGGGCGGGATGAGGCGATTGGACTACTTCGCGCCGGTTGAGCCCGGATCAGGCGTTTTCGTTTTCCGGATTTACCCGCTTGATCTGATCCTTGCCGGATGATTTGGCCTTGCCGTCTTCGTCCATGAATTCTTCCAGCAATTCCGGATAGCTCGGGTTTACCAGACCAGCGGAGATTACGAGCTTCGCCGCATCTTCGACCGACATGGACAATTCGATCACGTCATCCTTGGGCACGAAGAGAAGAAAGCCTGAAGTCGGATTGGGCGTGGTCGGCAGAAAAACCGAGACCATGTTGGCCTTTTCGTTCAACCGACGTGCAACCTCCCCCTTGGTTTCGGTGGAGATGAACACGATCGCCCAAAGACCGCGGCGTGGATATTCGAGCAAGGCAGCCTTTGAAAAGGAGCTGCCGCGTTCATCCAGAACTGTCTCGAAGATCTGCTTCAGGCCGCTGTAGAGATTGCGCACAAGCGGCATTCGTCCGACCAGGGACTCGCCGAACGAGATAAGACTGCGACCGGCAAAGTTCGCCGCCAGAAAGCCGACGATTGTCAAAAGGAAGATCGCGACGATCAATCCAAAACCGGGAATGCTGAATGGCAAATAGGTTTCCGGGTGATAGATGCGCGGGACCAGCGGTGTTACCCATCCGTCCACCCAATTGATGAATGTCCAAGTCAACCAGAGCGTGATGCCGATGGGACCTGCGATAACCAGCCCGGTCAGAAAATAGTTTCGCAGACGAGTGATGAAACGCACCCGATGATGGACCACTTCCGCTTCATTCTTTTCCTGATGCCCTGTCATTCACAATGCCCAATTTCTTTATCTGACTGTGGTCAACTGCCCTGTCAGCTCTTACATAGGATCCTATAATGGAATCCGGTATGGTTTTCCTGAGTATTTTTTTGCCGTGAACAGCTTAGCAGCGATGGGTGGAGATTGAGTTTGCACAGAACAACGTTTCTCGTGCTTGGATTTGTGAACGTGGCTATCGGGATCGTCGGCGCGATCCTGCCTCTGTTGCCGTCCACCATCTTTTTCATTTTCGCAGCAGGATGTTTCGCGAGGTCGTCGCCGAAGCTTGAGGAGAAGATCCTCAATCACCCGACCGTCGGGCCGTCTGTGGTCGCATGGCGCGAGCACGGCATCATCTCAAAAAAGGCCAAGGCCTTCGCGGTCGGCGGAATGACCTTGGGATTTGGGTTGTTCTTGTGGCGGGTCCATCCCGAGCTTTGGCTGGCTCTGGTGGTGGCGGCGTCCCTCATCGGGTGCGCCGCCTACGTCATGTCGCGGCCCTCCAGCCTTCAAACAGCGCCAGAGAACGGCTAACTATTCCACCGTCACCGATTTGGCGAGATTGCGCGGCTGGTCCACATCTGTCCCCATGAATACAGCCGTGTGGTAGGCAAGCATCTGGATCGGCAGGGCGTAAATGATGGGAGCTGCGATTTCATGCGTATCCGGCATGACAATCTTGCTCTGAGCCGCGTCCGTTTCAGCTCCGGCTCCCTTTTCGTCCGTAATCAGGACAATCTTGCCACCGCGTGCCGCGACTTCCTGCATGTTTGAAACGGTTTTCTCATAGATACCGTCATGCGGGGCAATCACGAACACGGTCATGTCTTCGTCGATCAGCGCAATCGGTCCATGCTTGAGTTCGCCCGCCGCATAACCTTCCGCATGAATGTAGGAAAGTTCTTTCAGTTTGAGCGCGCCTTCCAGTGCCAGCGGATAGTTCGTGCCGCGCCCCAGATAAAGCGCATCAGAGGCCCGTGAAAGCGGATGGGCGAAAGTTTCGATCTGCGGCTCCAGTTTCAGGGCCGCCAGAGCGAGGTTGGGTACTTCAGATAGCGCACGAACGAGTTCTGCCACCTTTTCGTCAGTCAGAACACCTCTTTGATGTCCGGCATGCACGGCAATGGACGCCAAAACGGCCAACTGACAGGTAAACGCCTTCGTGGAAGCCACACCAATTTCCGGTCCGGCAAGGGTCGGGAAAATGACGTCGGATTCGCGCGCAATCGTGCTTTCCGGAACATTCACGACTGCAGCGATGGCTGCACCATTTTCCTTGCAATAACGCAGGGATGCGAGCGTATCCGCCGTCTCGCCAGACTGTGAAATGAAGATGGCGCAATCCGTATCGACAATCGGAGTTTCCCGATATCGGAATTCAGATGCGACATCTATTTCCACCGGCAGCCGTGCGTATTTTTCAAACCAGTATTTCGCCACCAGACCGGCATAGTAGGCGGTTCCGCAGGCAGAAATGACCACTCTGTTCAATTTGGCAAAATCGATGCGGTTCGCGTCGGGAATGCGTACCTTGCCCGCCCCAAGATCAAGATAATGCGACAACGTGTGGCCGAGGACTTCCGGTTGCTCGTGGATTTCCTTTGCCATGAAGTGGCGGTAGTTGCCCTTGTCGATCATCGAAGAACTGACAGAAGACTTGGCTTCCTGACGAACGACCGGCGCATTTTGTGCGTCGAAAATATCAAGGCTGCTACGGGTAACAACCGCCCAGTCACCTTCTTCAAGATAGGTGATGCGGTCGGTGAAGGGAGAAAGAGCGATGGCGTCCGAACCCAGGAACATTTCGCCGTCGCCATGGCCGATTGCAAGCGGTGAACCGCGCCGCGCTCCAATCAACAGGTTGTCCTCACCGGCAAACAGCAGCGCAAGGGCAAATGCACCGGTCAGTCGCGGCAGGACTACAGCGACTGCAGACTGTGGCGACAGACCTTTTGCGAGTTCAAGATTGACCAGATGTGCAACGACTTCGGTATCCGTGTCCGAGGTCAGGACTTCGCCCGCAGCGACAATTTCTTCACGCAGTTCACGGTAGTTTTCGATGATCCCGTTATGAACAACGGCAACCTTTCCCGCCATATGCGGATGGGCGTTGCGCACGCTCGGGACACCATGGGTGGCCCAACGCGTGTGGCCGATCCCAACTTGCCCCTCAAGCGGCGCTCCGCGCAGGACCTCTTCGAGATTACGAAGCTTTCCCTCCGCCCGTTTTCTCTCGATTGATCCGCCAGCCAAAGTCGCAACACCTGCGGAATCGTATCCGCGGTATTCCAGTCGTTTCAAAGCGTCCAACATCAAGGGCGCAACGTTTTCACGACCAAGAATCCCGACAATTCCGCACATCAGCAAATTTCCCATAAATGACAAGACAGCCTCCTTTAGACGAGAGGCTGTCCAATGTTGAAATCAAACCCTGTTGCAGAAAATAACAGGGACTGTACGGATTGATTGATTGCACCTAGCGCTTCGCATCCTTGATCGCCTGAAACCGGGCTCGCAGTTTCTTGCCCAGGCCATTCTTCACGACCTGCCTGCCGCGACCGATCGCAAGGGCTTCGTCCGGAACGTTTTCTGTAACAACACTGCCAGCTGCGATATAGGCGCCTGACCCAAGCGACAAGGGGGCGACCAGAGTGCTGTTGGACCCGACAAAACTCCCCTCGCCGATCTCGGTGAGATGCTTGTTGAAGCCGTCGTAGTTGCAGGTAATCGTCCCCGCGCCGATGTTGGATTTTGCGCCCACCTTGGCGTCACCGACATAGGAAAGATGGTTGATTTTGGCCCCCAGGCCGACCGATGCATTCTTGACTTCAACAAAGTTTCCGACGTGGTTCTTGCCCTCAAGGTTTGCTCCCGGACGAAGACGGGCGAAAGGCCCCACGCGAGACTCTGTACCAACGACGGCGCCCTCAAGATGGCTGAACGCGCGAATTTCTGTGCCATTTTGAACCCGAACTCCCGGACCGAATACGACGTTTTGCTCGATGATTACATCTTCACCGATGATCGTATCATGGGAGAAGAACACGGTCTGTGGCGCGCGCAGGGTTGCTCCGTTTTCCATGGCGAATGCCCGTCGACGCTCCTGAAAAACACCTTCGCAGATAGCGAGTTGTGCCCGGGTGTTAATCCCCTGCACCTCATCTTCGGGCGCCGCAACCGCCACGACTTTCAGCCCGTCACGGTTCGCAATCTCAACTGCATCCGTCAGATAGTACTCGCCCTTTGAATTTGCATTCCCGATTGCGTCCAACAACCCGAGGATCTTGCTGCCGGAAAAACCCATGATGCCGGAGTTGCAGAAGGTAACCTTGCGTTCTTCGACGGATGCGTCCTTCTCTTCACGAATTGCGAGAAGCTGTTCGCCCTCCATGAGAAGTCGGCCATAGCCAAACGGATCTGCGGCCTCAAAGCCGACCACAACCACATCAGCCCCGGCAGCCAGCCTCTTTCGCACGTTTGCGACGGTCTCAGCCGTCACAAGCGGCGTATCCCCGAACAGAACCAGAACGTCATCGTTCGACCCGGAAAGCGCCTCACGGGCAGCGAGGGCCGCGTGAGCCGTGCCGAGCCGATCGCTTTGAACATAGCATCTGGCGGAAGGGCTGAGTGCTGAAACGGTCTGTTCCAGCTCTGGCATGTCCGGGCCCACGACAACGGCGACTTCGCTTGACCCTGCCTCCGCAAGTGCCTTCAGAACATGACCGACCAAAGGCAAACCGCCGATCTCGTGCATGACTTTGGGCAAAGAGGAACGCATTCTGGTGCCCAGTCCGGCAGCCAGAACAACGGAGAGACAGGTACGGTCAGACATGCAGTTTTTCCCGATTGGATGAATTGCCCCGCAGGTATGCCTTTCTTTGGCAAAATGTGAAAGTTCTCAGGGGGCATCTTTCTAACATTCGTTGTTCATTAACCTTAAATGGGCTGAAATACAGCCTGATCATCTAGAGATTCGTTTTTTAAGCTGGAAGCCGTTCATTGCTGGATCCCAAGCCAAAGAAATCGACCCGCGACAAGGTTCAAGAAACCCTGACGCCGCAGCGGCTTTCGGTCGCCAGCTGGGCGGTTGCGGCGATTCTGTTTGGCTCAGTCGGTGTTGCGTCCGTACAGTTTGCCAATGCACCGGATAATTTTGGCAGCCGCTTCGCAGTGAGCGGGCTTCCACTGCCTGCCCCCGGGCCGGTGTCCACGACAGCATCGGTGAACAATCCCTACGCTGTCAGCGTCGGTGTGCTTCCACCAGGCTCACCTTCGAATGCCAAACCGGATGAAGTGGCAAGCCATCTGGAAACGCTTCAGCTCCAAGTCGTTGAAATGCGGCGCCGCCTTGAAAGCTTGAGTGAACAGAACCGGATCTATTCCACACGCATCGCTGCGCTGGAAGATGATCTGCGAACCAATACCCAGATGGCAAGTGACACAAGCAAGCCTCCTGAAAAAAGCGTCACGGTGAAAACCGCAGTCCAGTTTCGCGATACGCCCAATGAGCTGGAACAGCAGGTCGTTCAGGCGCCACGTCCGATGCCAATGCAGCAAGCACCTCAGGAAGAGAGCTTTGTTGTGGCGCAATCTCCTGTGAAACTGGTCACATTGCCGACGGATCCAACGCCGCCGACGATTACCGGCTCGATTGATCCTGCGCACCATGTTGCGACGCCCGAGGAAAAGCCGCGTGTCGTTCTTCCTTCAAAACCAGTCGGTCGCTTGAACACAACGGGCGGATCAAGCCTCAACAGTTCGACCTTTGGCGCTGCCATCGGCACTTACGAAACCCGCGAAGACGCGATTGTCGCATGGGGCAAGTTCAAGGAACAAAATGATGATCGCATGCGCGATCTTCAACCGCTGCTGGCATCGGAAGGTGCGGCGGATGCTCCCCTCACGCTCCTTGTAGGGCCTTTTGGCAATGCAGCTGATGCTGCGGTTGCCTGCCTGCGCCTGCTGGAAGTCAGCGACAAGTGCCATCCGGCGCTCTTCAGCGGCGATGCACTGACCGCGACCACCGCACGCAACTGATCGCGCTCAAGCTCAATCCAAAATTCCGTCCAAGCTATCCGATGCTCTGAAACGCAGGGAATGTTTCAAGCAGCCAGAAAGATAGTGTCGCCATTTGTCCGGTCAGGAACAGGATGCCGGTGATCACCAGCACCACGCCCATACCTTTTTCCACCAGCCCCATGTGCTTGCGAAACCGGACCATGAATTTCAGGAATGGACCTGCAAAAAGGGCAGCGAACAAGAACGGTATGCCAAGGCCGAGCGCATAGGCGCTGAGCAGGACTGCTCCCTGCGCCGCTGTATCCTCGGAACCTGCAACAAACAGGATTGTTGCCAGAATCGGACCGACGCACGGGGTCCAACCAAAGGCAAAAGCGAGACCCATCAGGTAGGCCCCGAGACTACCGGCCGGTTTGCGATCGACCTGAACCCTGGCTTCCCGATACAGAAGAGCGATCTTGAAGACACCAAGGAAGTGCAGCCCCATGACGATGATGACCGCTCCGGCCACATAACTCAGATACTGGATATACTGGCTGACGAACTGACCAAGAAGGCTCGCACTTGCACCGAGGATCACGAAAACCGTCGAGAAGCCGGCAACGAATGAAAGCGCTGTGAAAAAGACTTTCCGGGCAGCAGCTTGGTCCGCGCGTTCTTCAGCCAGTTCTTCAAGGGAGACCCCCGCAAGATACCCCAGATAAGGTGGGACAAGTGGCAAGACGCATGGGGAAACGAATGACAGAAGCCCTGCCAGAACCGCACCCAATAATGTTACTTCCTGAAGCATTCCAATCCCGTTTCCTGCCGAGGCGGCACTGCCTGTGTCTGCTAGCTGCTAGATAAGACACTTTTCCCGCCTGAAAAAGACACAGGCCCCTCACCATTGCGAGAGGCCTGTTTGACGCATGTGCAAAAAGGGACTGTGCCCGGACCACAGGATCAGCTGCGGACCACCATGACCGACTGGTTTGCGTGACGGACAACACGGGCGGCATTCGGGCCGAGCAGGTAGTCCTTCAACTCCGGTCGATGGGAAGACAATACAATGAGATCACATCCCAGCTTGTCGGCTGTCTTGTTGATCTCCTCGTAGATTGTCCCGTGGGCAATATGCCCCTTGATGGCCAAGCCGTCCGGATTGTGCTCGTCGAGAAACGATTTCAGCATCTCGCTGGCCTTTTCCAGCGCGCCACCTTCGTAATCCTTTGGGAAAAAGGAACCGACAATGGATTTGCCGAAATCGGGAACAACACACACGACATGGAGTTCCGCACCAAAGGTCACCGCCAGCTTTTCAGCTGTCGGCAACGCTTTCGTCCAGGAGCTTTCCTCGCCAAGGTCGATGGGCAGGAGAATTGATTTGTACATGGTCTTTTCTCCTCAGAACGCAGGAACGTCAGTGCGACGTCTTTGAAGCCCGATAACCAAGATCAGCAAGAGGAATGCCGGGATGTAGAAGACTTCCTTGGGCATACGCTCCGCTTCGGTCTGGACAACAGCAACTTCAACCGGCTCATCACCATAAAAATCGAAGTTCTGCAGCCTCTCGAACATCAGTGTGCCCGGGAATGGCTCTTCCAGAAGGGCTCGTCCGTCTTCCTCCATCATGGAAAGACCAAGTTTCTTCAGACGTTCCTCGCCGGACCCTGCTTCGCCCAAGGGCAGCAAGAGCGTCAAATCGACAATCTTGTCCGCATTGTCAAAGTCAGGCCCCCTCACCACGATACGCAGGTTGCCATCTGCCGGAGTTGCCTCCGCAAGCGTGGCAATCTCGGTGCCCGGACTGTCGATGTAAGGCTCCTGCACATAGTCGAGCCAGAACCCCGGACGAAACAGCGTGAACGCGATCAGGAGAAGCGCTGCGCTTTCCCAAAGCTTGCTGCGGGCAAAGAAGTACCCTTGCGTGGCCGCCGCGAACAACATCATGGCTATGACGGCTACGATGAAGATGAAGACAGCCTTGGCCGGGCCAACATCAATCAGCAGCAATTCGGTGTTGAAGATGAACAGGAACGGCAGCAGTGCAGTGCGGATGTCATAGGCGAAACCCTGGATACCCGTCTTGATCGGGTCCCCCCCGGATATAGCGGCAGCCGCAAAGGCCGCCAGACCAACTGGTGGCGTGTCATCTGCAAGAATGCCGAAATAGAACACGAACAGGTGAACCGCAACCAACGGGACAATCAGTCCGGACTGGGCGCCAACCGACACAATGACTGGTGCCATCAGCGAGGACACAACCATGTAGTTGGCCGTCGTCGGCAAGCCCATTCCCAGAATGAGGCTCATGACAGCCACGAGGATCAACATGAACATCAAATTGCCGCCGGAGAGGAACTCGACAAGTTCGCCCACCACCTGGTGCGCACCGGTCAGGGACACAGTGCCCACGATGACACCAGCTGCACCTGTTGCAACGCCGATACCAATCATGTTGCGCGACCCGGCAATCATGCCGTCGAACAAATCACGACCGCCACGACGGAATGCTTCACCAAAGGCTCCGCCCCCACGGAAGAAGGCCTTCAGCGGATGCTGGGTCAGCAGGATGACGATCATCGCAACCGTAGCCCAATAGGCAGACAATGTCGGTGACAGACGCTCGACCAGGATGCACCAGAGCAGAATGACGATCGGCAACAGGAAGTGAAAGCCTGTCACTGCGACATCCCACGGACGCGGCAACACGGTCATTGGTGCGTTCGGGTCATCCATTTCCAGATCCGGCTGGTCGGCAGCCACTTTGACGAGGATGAGGTAAGCACCAAGGAACAGGGCAACGGCTGCGCCGAATGTCATGTTCGGGAAGGCAACCTTGATCCAGCCAAGGCCATAATAGACAGCCATGGCAAGGCCTGCCATGAGCAGGAAGCCGAGAAGCACGCCGGACAGCTTGCGGGCAGCAGTCATGGTCGCAGGCGGGCGCTCCATGCCCTTCAGGTCAAGTTTTAGCGCTTCAAGGTGCACGATATAGACAAGCGCAATATAGGAAATCAGCGCCGGAAGAACCGCGTGCAGCAGGAGCGTCGGGTAGGCAACGCCAGTGAACTCTGCAATCAGGAACGCTGCAGCACCCATGACCGGCGGTGTCAACTGACCGTTTGTGGAGGATGCCACTTCGACCGCACCGGCCTTTTCAGGCTTGAAGCCGGTCCGCTTCATGAGCGGGATGGTGAAGGTCCCTGTGGTCACCACGTTGGCAATTGACGATCCAGAATAGAGGCCGGAAAGCGCAGATGCGACAACTGCGGCCTTCGCCGGGCCGCCCCGAAGGTGACCGAGAAGAGCGAAGGCGAGCTTGATGAAATAATTGCCAGCCCCTGCCCGTTCCAACAGCGAACCAAACAACACGAACAGGAAGATCATTGACGCCGATACGCCAAGCGCGACGCCAAACACGCCTTCTGTCTGCATCCAGAAATGCCACATGGCCTTTCCGAAGGACGCGCCCTTCCACTGAACCGCGTCGGGCAGGAAGGAAAGGTGTCCGAAGAACACATAGAAGACGAAGACGGAAGCCACGATCACAAGCGGAAGGCCAAGGGCGCGGTATACGGCGACGCCAAGGCTCAACATGCCGATGGTGGAGAAGACAAGGTCCGCAGTAGTCGGCAAGCCAGCACGATCGGCGATGTCGTTCTTGAACACCAGCAGATAGAGGCAGGAAGATGCGGCAATCGCCGCAAGAGCCCAGTCATACATTGGCACGCGGTTGCGCGGGCTGGACTTGAAAAGCGGATAGGCGAGCATCGACAGGGCTAGGCCAAACGCCAGGTGGATCTGTCGTGTCTCCTGATTGTTGAATACCAGGTTCGCGCCGGTCCATTCCGTCAGAATGAACGGAATTGTGGACGCAACATAAAGCTGGAAAACGGCCCAGACACAGGCCAGAGCGAGTATGAATTTTCCTGCGAGACCGGCAGCGTTTCTCGCTCCGCTCTCGACTTCGGCGACCATGAGATCGACGTCAACATTGGACTTGTTTGTGGCCTCTTCAGCCATGATGCCCCCCAAGGAATTCTTGCTTTTGCAGAGGACGAATTCTGCACCCCAAACCGCTTTGGATTTAACAGGCCCTACTCCTGTCAGCTGCCGCCCAAAGACCGAGAGTTTCGTCGTCAAAGACAAAAAGGACCAGGCGATGTCTCGCCTGGTCCGGAAATCGGCTTATCTCCAGCCGCGTTCCTTGTAGTACTTTTCAGCACCCGGATGCACCGGAGCAGACAGGCCGTCATTGGCCATTTCTTCTTCCTTCAGGTTTGCAAACGCCGGATGCAGACCTTTGAAATCGCTGAAGTTTTCGAATACGCCCTTAACAACCGTGTAGACGACTTCGTCAGAAACGTCTGCAGAGGTCACGAAGGTTGCGCCAACGCCGAAAGTGGTGACTTCGTTGTCGGTACCCTTGTACATGCCGCCCGGCACCGTGGCCTTGCGGTAGTACGGGTTGTCTGCGATCAGCTTGTCGATCGGAGCGCCTTCAACGGAAATCAGTTCCACATCACAGGTCGTAGCAGCCTCGGTGATCGCCGCAGCCGGGTGACCAATGGTGTAGATCATGGCGTCGATCTTGCCATCACACAGAGCCTGGGCCATTTCAGCACCCTTCAGCTCGGCAGCGAGAGCAAAGTCAGACATGCTCATGCCAAAGGCTTCCATGACAACTTCGGTGGTCGCGCGCTGACCCGAACCCGGGTTACCGACGTTCACCTTCTTGCCCTTCAGATCTTCGAAACCGGCAATTCCAGCGCCCTTGCGAACGATCAGTGTGAACGGCTCCGGATGCACGGAGAATACGGCGCGCAGGCCTTCAAACGGGCCCTGCTCCTCGAACTTGGAGGTGCCGTTGTAAGCGTGATACTGCCAATCAGACTGAGCAACACCGAACTCGAGCTCACCGGCACGAATTGTGTTGATGTTGTAGACGGAACCACCAGTGGATTCCACGGAGCAGCGGATGCCATGCTCTTTGCGGTTCTTGTTGACCAGACGACAAATTGCACCACCGGTCGGATAGTAGACACCGGTGACACCGCCGGTGCCGATCGAAATGAACTGCTGCTCAGCAGCGCTTGCTGCGCCAAAGGTGCCTGCGATCATTGCGGCGCCGAGGGCGAGGCTAGCAAATTTCATGAGATAACCTCCGTTTATTGTTATGGGCGTGAGCCCCTCCAACTAAAGTCGGAAGAGCTACCTAACCAAAAACGCGACGGAGATAAAACCCTCAATGGCAAAATTGGAAAAAAAACAGTGTTTTTTGTCGGTAAAGGAACACAAATTCGCGTGGTAATTGCACCATGCCATGCGCGCAGTATAAGCAAATGGACATGCAAAAGCCGGTCAGCTCACTCAGAAGCATGACCGGCATTTACAAAGTCAACTTGCTCTTCCGCCGTTGATTACTTCAAACAGACGACCGCGCAGTTCCTTCTCGTCTTCGCCTTCCCGCAATGCGTTGCGCCATTGATCAATAATAAGTCTAAGGCTCATCGTTTCGCGGGTGTGCGGCAGTTGGCTTACAAAACCAGCAAAAAAAGTATCCAACTGATACCGATCAAGAACATCCTGTTCTATCATCGCGTGTATAAGGGTCATTGTCGCAGCAATGTGCCCTTTGACGAAATCAAGCTCCACCGTGCCGACTTCGTTCTCTGCTTGGTAGTACGACATCGTACCTCTCTTCACTGTATTTTCGACGGCGTTTTCTTTGAACACCTATTCGAATTTGCATTTCTGCTTACGGGGGAGTGCACATTCCCCGGTTTGTGAAATGCCTCACATGAAATTCATGATCCGGCTGAACTACCATCAATATGTTTATTCATCAATTAACTCATAAGTTCAACAGCAATAATAGTAATTTATTATTAACCGCCGCTAGCCAGACAAGATGTACATAAGTTTCCTCGTATTTTTTACCTAGGCCGTGGAATAACCAAAAAATATCGAAATTTCCTCTTGCATCTCATTCCTGCTCGGCCTAAACACTCGCCACACCAACGGGGCGGGTCAATCACCCTCCCACAACGAAGCCTTGAACCGCTTCGCAGGTTGTTGGAAAGAGCCGATAGCTCAGCTGGTAGAGCAACTGACTTTTAATCAGTAGGTCCAGGGTTCGAACCCCTGTCGGCTCACCATTTCATCTCCCACGGACATCGATAAATGAAATGGTGAAACCCGCGATATTTCGCGGAGTTTGAAGCTTCAAAGGTATTTCTTCAGGGCTGAAAATAGACGCTCAATATCCTGTTCCGTCGTCCAGACGTGCGGTGTGATCCGCAGGGATGCGCCGCGCTGGGAGACATAAACGTTTTCTTCGGCAAGTTTTTGAACCAGATCGGCAGGCGCCGACTCATTCAAACCGAGGGTCAAAAAGTGCCCTGCTCTTTCGGTTTCTCCCACTGGGAGGAGTCCCATTGTCGAAGCTCGCGCAGCCAGTTCGAGATTGCGCCTGGAAAGCGACAAATAGAGGTTATCCACAGACCACTCAATTATCTGTGAAAGAGCAACGCATAACGCCGGAAGTGCAGCAAAATTAGCAACTTCACCCATGTCGAAACGACGGGCACCATGCCTGTAGCGGTTACTGTAATCCACAAGACGGGCAAAGTTCTCCGCCCCGGCACGGTTCATCCACCCCTCCTCGATCGGGGACCCCTCCCATTGGCGCTCGGCGACATAAAGAATGCCGCTGCTATAGGGGCCAAGCAGCCACTTGTAGGCAGCGCAGACCATGAAGTCAGGATCAACAGCCTTCACATCGAATGGCATTGCGCCAAGGGACTGGGTCAAATCCAGCACAAGAGCGGCGCCGACATCCTTGCAGGCTTTTGAGACCTTCTCCAGGTCAATCACACGTCCGTCGGTCCAACGGCATGCAGAGGCAGCCACAACAGCGGTATCAGCCGTTATGGCGCCCAGAAATGCCTCGGTCAGGTCTTGCCCATCTGCGGTTACAAGATCTGCGCCGGTTTCTTCAGCACGTTTGGCCCAGATGTGGCGGTTGGAAGGAAACTGTTCTCCCGCGACGATAATGCTTTGACCCTTGTTGATCGTCAGGTTTCGCGCGGCGATCGCAAGGCCGTAGCTCGCAGATGGAATGACTGCGATATGATCCGCAGAGCAGCCAATCAGCTTTCCTGTCAGCTCCCTCACCTTTTCCGGCGTTTCAAAGAAGTCGGATGGCTTGATCGTCCAGGGTTGCGCCTTGACTCGGGCGCCCTTCTCCGCAGCCTCGACAACCTTATGCATCAAGGGGCCCATATAGGCGCAGTTCAGATAGGCAACGTCTTCGGGGATATCAAACAGGTGGCGCAGGTTCGGGAGCATTGTCTCTCATGTCGGCTGATGATCGTTTGCGCCAGTGTTGCATCTGCCGGCACGGCGGACCAATTCATTTGTTGAATTGCGACCACAAAAACTCTTGATCAGATGAAATGCTGTTTCGGCAGAAGATAAAAAGGCCCGCCGGAGGGAACCGGCGAGCCTTTCCTTCCAAGATGTTTTGACCGCTGTTAACTGGTCGCTGCAGGCGGTGTATCCGTCGAGCCACCCATCATGGCTTTGGCCTTCTCGCGCATGGACTGCATGAGCACATACAGAACCGGGATCAGGATGACCCCGAACACGGTCGCAAAGAGCATCCCGCCAAATACGGCAAAGCCGATGGCGTTCTGGCTGGCCGCGCCTGCGCTGGAGGCTGTCATCAAGGGAACCACGCCCAAAAGGAACGACAGCGCCGTCATCATCACCGCCCGGAACCGGAGGTGCCCAGCCTCGATTGCCGCATCCTTGATGGACTTACCGGACGCGCGTTGCTCCATTGCAAACTCGACGATCAGGATGGCGTTCTTGGCCCCGAGCCCCACCAGCATGATCATGCCGATCTGGGTGTAGAGGTTGACGTCTCCTCCTGTGAGATAGACCGCAACAAACGCGCCAAGCATCGCGACGGTCACCGACAACAGGATCGCCACTGGCATGGTCCAGCTTTCATATTGTGCCACGAGGAAGAGATAGGCGAACAGGATCGACAGCAGCAGAATGAACAGAACGATATCGCCCGCCCCCTGTTGCTGCAGGGCAGTGCCCGTCCATTCATAGGTATAGCCGGACGGCAATGCCTCAGCCGCAGCCGACTCCATTGCTCCGATCACAAGACCGGTGGACGCACCGGGGGCCGGCTCGGCATTGACGCTGGCAGACCGGAACATGTTGTACCGTGTGAGGGTTTGCGGCCCGAGCACGTTTTCGGTTGTCAGCAACGTGCGCAGTGGAACCATCGTTCCATCCGTTGACCGGACATAGAGGCGACCAATGTCGTCCGCCTTGTTGCGGAACTCACCCTCAGCCTGCAGCATGACCCGGTAGACGCGACCAAAGATGTTGAAGTCGTTGATGTAGTAGGAGCCGAGGTAGGCCTGCAAAGTGGAGAAGACATCCGCCACGTTTACGCCGAGTGACTTGGCTTTCTCGCGGTCCAGATCAACGAAGATCTGTGGCACATTCGACCGGAAGGTCGAATAGGCCTGAGCAATATCGGCGCTCTGGTTGGACGAATAGACCAGCGAGCCAATGGCTGACGCCAGATCCTGCGGCGTGCCGCCCCCAGTCTGCTGCACGATCATTTCAACACCACCGGTCGTTCCAAGACCTGGAATGGGCGGTGGATTGAACGAAATGATATTCGCGCCTGGGATCGTGGAGAACTGCTGCCAGAACCTCTTCAAAATCGCGTTGATACCAAGCTGAGGGTCCTGACGATCCTGCCAGTTGTCCATGGTCGCAATGACGAGTGCCGAGTTGGAGGCAAGCGCTGCATTGAGGATGGAGAAGCCGTTGACCACGGTGACGTTTTCCACGCCCGGCGTGTTTGTTGCGAACTCCACCACCTGAGCCGTGATTTCCTCGGTCCGCTGGAGAGAGGCTCCATCCGGCAGCTGCACGTCGACCATCAGGTACCCCTGATCTTCAAGTGGCAGGAAGCCGGTCGGCAGGCGACCATTGAAATAGTAGATGGCAACCAGCACACCGCCGATGACGACAATTCCCATGAAGGACATGCGGACAAGTCGGCGCACGAGGCTCGTGTAGCCGTCGCGAACGGCCCCAATGCCCTTCTCGAAAATCGCGAGCAGTCCGCGCGCCGGTCCGGTTCTAGGCTTGAGGATCAAACCACACAGGGCCGGCGAAAGCGTCAGCGCGTTGATGGAGGAAATGATCACAGAGACGGAGATCGTGACCGCGAACTGGGAATAGAGGCGACCGGTGATACCCGGCATGAAGATCGTTGGAACAAACACGGCCAGAAGCACGAGTGTTGTCGCGATCACCGGACCGGTGATCTGTGTCATCGCCTTGGCCGTCGCCTCCTTCGGAGACAGGCCTTCCTCGGCAATCAGACGCTCTACGTTCTCAACGACAACGATGGCGTCATCCACCACGATGCCGATGGCAAGCACAAGCGCGAAAAGCGATATCGTGTTGAGCGACATGCCAAGGGCAAGAAGGACACCGAACGTGCCAATCAGCGATACTGGAATCGCGACTGTCGGAATGATGGTTGCACGCCAGTTTCCAAGGAAGATGAAGACCACGGTCACCACGAGGATGAAGGTGACGAACAGCGTTTCGATCACATCATTGAGCGACTGTTCAACGAATTCCGTCGTGTCAAACGGGATGCCATATTCCATGTCTTCCGGGAAGGACCTCGACAGACTTTCCAGTCGCTCCTTCACGGCGGCAGCAACGGCGACAGCATTCGCACCCGGTGCCTGATAAACGGCAAGAACCGTGGACGGCTTGCCGTTGAACTGGCCACTGGCGTTATAAAACTGCGCAGCACGTTCGACCCGGGCGACATCGCCGATGGTCACCATCGCACCATCTTCACCGGTGCGAAGAATGATCTTCTCGAAGTCCTCGGTTGAGGAAAGGCGACCCTTGGCCTTGATCGTGTACTGAAACTGCTGGCCGTCCGGCACCGGCGGAGCGCCGATCTGACCGGCAGCAACCTGGATATTCTGGTCACGCACGGCAGCTACGAAATCCAGCGGCGTCATGCCGAGGCTGGCCAGTCGATCCGGATCAAGCCAGATGCGCATGGCATAGGCAAAGTCCGTCATGACATCCGCGCGGCCAACACCTTGAACACGTGCCAAAGCGTCCTTCATGTTGATCGAGGCATAGTTCGACAGGAACACCTCGTCGTAGGACCCTTCCGGGGAATACAGCGTGACGACCAGCAACATGTTTGTTGAGGCCTTCTGCACTGTCACGCCGGTCGCTGTGACTTCGCTGGGAAGTTGGCTGGTTGCCTGAGATACGCGGTTCTGGACGTTGACGGTCGCAATGTCGGGATCCGTCCCGACGGCAAAGGTCACATTCAGCGAGTAATTGCCGCTGTCGGCGCTGTTTGATGACATGTAGATCATGTCATCAACGCCGTTCACCTGACCCTCAATCGGAGCTGCGACTGTTTCTTCCAGCACTTCTGCGCTGGCGCCGGTGTAGCTTGCCGACACGTTGACGACAGGCGGCGTGATGTTGGGAAACTGCTCAACAGGCAGAGCGAGATATCCAAGGACCCCGGCAATCGAGATCACGAGAGATATGACCAGCGCAAACTTTGGCCGGTAGATGAAGAACTGGGAAAACATCAGGCGTTACTCCACCGGCTTGGCGGCAAGAACGGCATTCACCGGCACACCGGGACGAACCTTTTGCAGACCCTGGACAATGACCCGCTCACCATCCTGAAGCCCGTCCTTTACGACAAAGTCGCCATCAATCTGATCGCCCAGCTTCACATAACGCTGCTCGACGGTTTCTTCCTTGCCGACAACAAGGACGAAATCGCCTTTCTGGTCGCGCTGGATGGCAGCCTGCGGAATGACCAGAGCCTTGGTCTCTTGCGGGGCCTCAAGGATGACCGACACATATGTGCCCGGTAGCAGCGTACCATCCCCATTAGCGAATTCGCCGCGGAACGAGACGGTACCTGTGCGCGCGTCGACCCGATTGTCGATGAAGACGATCTTGCCGGTTTCGCCATACCGTTGGCCATTGGGAAGGATCAGGCTGATCGCCGGTGCTGTTTCCGCCTCAAAGGCCGCCGTCGAAATGTTGTGTTCCTGAACCGCGTTCAGGTACTGGGATTCGCTGACCGCGAAATTCACGTAAACCGGGGCCTGACGAATTAGCGTCGC
The DNA here is from genome assembly GCF_008711325.1 of Roseibium sediminis. Taxonomy (GTDB): domain Bacteria; phylum Pseudomonadota; class Alphaproteobacteria; order Rhizobiales; family Stappiaceae; genus Roseibium; species Roseibium sediminis. The sequence continues at coordinate 105,172 of NZ_VXDB01000011.1, read as the reverse complement.
TAGAGCACCCGTACTCGGCCCAACGACTTCGCCGACGCTATAGGCTGTTTTGCCGATCTGGCCCGGGAACGGGGCCTTGATATCGGTGTAGCCGAGGTTCAGTTCCGCCTGCTGCAACGCTGCCTTGCTGGCTTCAACTGCGGCTTCCGCCTGTTCCTTTTGAGCCAAGGTCGCCTCATAGGCTGCCTCGGAAACGTGACCTTTCTGCAGAAGGTCCTTGTCCCGTTTTTCATCGGCAGCCTTGAGCGCTGCATCTGCTCTCGCGCTTGCCAGATCTGCCTTGGCTTTCGACAGGGCCGCTTCGTACTGGGACTTCTCGATCGTGAACAGCAAATCGCCTTCGTTCACTACAGCGCCGTCTGCGACGACTTTCTTTTCAAGAAAGCCGGAGACCCGTGCAAGCAAAGCGACCTGATCGACAGCTGCAATCTGACCGACAAACTGCACGCTTTGACGAATGTCCTTCGACTGGGCAGCAGCAACGCTTACGGATGGGGGCGGAGCTGCGGGAGCTGCCTGTTGGCTCTGGTCGTTGCACCCGGCAACTGCCAGTGCCATGAACCCGGATAGAACAATTGTCTTTCTGGAAATGAATAGACGATCGATAGACATTAAAGGGACGCTCCGAATGGATCTTATAGAGCAACTGCAAGGTTGCTACCTTGCGCACACCCTACTCTTCCCCGGACCGATTTAACAACCCTGCGCATGCGCGTGGAACGTGTCTTTGCAAAGGCAAATCGTCGTATAAAATTGGAACTGCCTGCAGGTGTTCGGCGGATCTATCCGCGGCGAGCAACCATCATCCCGGCAATTTGGCTGATTTCGACGGATTTCTCAGCCATTCCGTTCGAATTGCCTATCACAACACCGGCGATAACCGGTCCGCCATCAGCCGGAACGATGGGGTCCGCATCTGCGTAAAGAGCGGCAAACGCTCCGGGGGACAACACGGTTATCAGCCCTCGTGGCGTCGCAATTTCCAGACCGAGGCTTGTGGCACGCATCTCGCGCTGGCCAGTGAAACCACCGAGAAATTCATGCAAGTCGGACGGATCGTTTGCCACCATGATCAGCTCAAGGATCCGGTTGGCACCATTCGGATGAGCCTGAAACTCGCGGCGCCAGAACACATCCGGATAACGATGGAAGCAGGTGAAAAAGCCAAGGCCGGGAGCCTGTGGCGTCGAAGTGAAGGTCAGATCAAATCCGACGGTTGCCTTCGTGCCATCACCAAAGGTCGCCTCGCGTTGAAACGAGAACGGATCATAGACCGCAAGACCCAGGTCCTCGAAGGCTTTGCGGTCCTCATCGGGATTGCCACTTTCGAGAACGAGCATGGCTGCCCCTTCCCGGTCTTCGAGAAACCCGCGGCAATGGGAACCAAAGGAAAATGCCGTATCCGTATGGTTCGGGATCAGCGTCTGATCGCGAACGGTCAATATCTCGATGAAGAAATGATCGAGCTGGACCAGACGGTTGGACGTTCCCCAGGGATGGTGAGCCGTCGGTGTTACCGTGAACCCAAGTGCTTCATAGGAACGGGCAGCAGCGTCCAGGTCTTTGACGACATGCACGACATGATCAAGACCACGGACCATTGCCTCTCCCCGTACCGTTTTTGAATAGCGAGAGCCGACTAGACCAGTCGGCTCTGATGAATGGCCGCTCCCACAAAGGAAGCAAACAGCGGATGAGGCTCAAACGGACGGGATTTCAGTTCCGGATGGTACTGAACACCGATGAACCACGGATGATCCGCAATCTCGACCGTTTCTGGCAGGACGCCGTCCGGTGACGTGCCGGCAAATATAAGGCCGCAGTTCTCAAGACGGTCCCGGTAATCGATATTCACTTCATACCGGTGCCGGTGACGCTCCGAAATCGAGGTCGAACCATAGACTTCAGCGATTTTGGACCCCGCCTTGAGGGCCGCCGGATAAGCACCAAGGCGCATGGTTCCGCCGAGATCACCATCCTCAACACGCATTTCCTTCGCGTTGCCCTTGGTCCATTCGGTCATCAAGCCAACAACAGGCTCTGTCGCGGGACCGAACTCGGTTGAACTGGCTTCCTTGATGCCAGCCAAATTCCGTGCTGCTTCGACCACAGCCATCTGCATACCGAAGCAAATGCCGAAATACGGGATCTTGTGTGTGCGTGCGAACTGTGCAGCCGCAATCTTGCCTTCTGCGCCACGCTCGCCGAATCCGCCCGGCACCAGAATGCCGTGAACGCCTTCCAGATAGGGAAGCGGATCTTCCTTCTCGAAGGTCTCGGATTCGATCCACTCCAGATTGACCTTTACCCGGTTTGCGATACCGCCATGAACCAGAGCCTCGATGAGAGACTTGTAGGCATCCTTCAGGACCGTGTACTTGCCGACAATGGCAATGTTCACTTCACCTTCCGGGTTGTTGACGGCTTCCGAAATGCCTTCCCAACGCGCAAGCATCGGGCTCGGTGCGCCCTTGATGCCGAAGGCTGCAAGAACCTCGTCGTCCAGGCCTTCCTTGTGATAGGCAATCGGCACGTCATAGATCGACTTGACGTCATAGGCTGGAATGACAGCGGTTTCGCGAACATTACAGAACAGGGAGAGCTTGCGCTTTTCGTTGTCCGGGATCGGACGGTCACAGCGGACCATCAGAATATCTGGCTGAATACCGATCGAGCGCAGTTCCTTCACAGAGTGCTGGGTCGGCTTAGTCTTCATTTCACCTGCCGCTGCGATATAGGGCATCAGGGTCAAGTGAATGTAGATCGCTTCGCCGCGCGGCAGATCATTGCCAAGCTGGCGAATGGCCTCGAAGAACGGTAGCCCCTCGATGTCGCCAACCGTCCCGCCGATTTCTACGAGAACGAAATCATAGTCCTCGTTGCCGTCCAGAACGAAATTCTTGATCGCATCGGTCACGTGCGGAATCACCTGAACCGTACCGCCGAGATAGTCTCCGCGCCGTTCCTTGGCGATGATGTCCTGATAAATGCGCCCGGTGGTGATGTTGTCCTGCTGGTTTGCAGGACGGCCGGTGAAGCGTTCGTAGTGGCCAAGGTCGAGGTCGGTCTCCGCCCCGTCATCGGTCACAAAACACTCACCGTGCTGATACGGGCTCATGGTGCCCGGATCGACGTTCAAATAGGGGTCGAGCTTACGAAGACGAACCTTGTAGCCACGCGCCTGGAGCAACGCTCCAAGTGCTGCGGATGCCAGACCTTTGCCAAGCGAGGAAACCACGCCGCCAGTGATGAAGATGTATCGCGCCATGGAGCAATACCATATCCTTGCCGAGGGCCGATTGACCACTCGGGAGTTTTCATTAGGAACAAGAAAAATGCCCTGCGAGGAGCCCGCAGGGCCGTATTTCCGTCAGTTCAGCTCAATTAGGACCGCTGCATTTTATTGTGCAGAGGGAACCTGGGGACCTGTCGGCTGGCTCTGTTGCTTCAGAGTGTCGAGAATTCCGCCACCCGATTCGCCTTCAGTCGTTGCCGGGGCGCTCTCGGTTGCCGCCGGAGTGGTGGCGTCGAGAATCGAGGACGGACGATCTTCGTTCTTGGCAATCAGGCTGAGGATCAGCGATGTCGAAAAGAAAGCGACTGCGAGAATCGCCGTCGCCCGTGTCAGAACGTTTGCCGTTCCACGAGCCGACATGAGGCCGCCACCGCCGCCTCCACCAATACCAAGAGCTCCGCCCTCAGACCGCTGCAAGAGCACCACAAGCACGAGCGCGAGGACAATCATCAGATGAATGACGATGACTACGGTTTCCATCGAATACCATATCTTATTGCTGAAGTTTGCGGGGTTCTACACCACGAAAGCGCTGCTGACCACCCGCAAATGTGGGTTTTCTCTAGGCTGTGATCAAGTAGGCTCAAGCGTAGGCCTTGAGGATGCCCAAAAAGTCCTCTGCCTTGAGGCTTGCGCCGCCTACGAGTGCACCGTTCACGTTCTCCACAGCCATAAGCTCTGCAGCATTGGAGGGCTTCACCGAGCCACCATAGAGAATCCGCATCTTGTTTCCGGCATCGCCAAAACGATCCACAAGTTTGCTGCGAATGGCGGTATGGATTTCAGCGACGTCTGCTGGCGTCGGCGTCAAACCGGTTCCGATTGCCCATACCGGCTCATAAGCGATGACGGTGTTTTGAGCATCCGCACCGTCGGGAACAGACTCAGCAAGCTGACCGGCGACTATTTCCACCGCCTTGCCTGCCTTGCGTTCGGCTTCCGTTTCACCAACACAGATGACGGCAATCGTGTTTGACGCCCAAGCAGCCTTTGCCTTGGAATTTACAACTGCATCTGTCTCGCCATGATCCGCACGGCGCTCCGAATGCCCGACGATGATAGCCGTAGCCCCGGCATCGGCCAGCATTCCTGCGGATAAATCGCCGGTGTGAGCACCCTTGTCAGCTGTGTGACAATCCTGTGCGCCAACGGCAATAGATGTTCCAACGGCCCCGACCGCAAAAAGATAAGTAAGCGTCGCAGGCGGGCAGATCATCGTATCCACCTTGGAAGCGAGCGCGCTGGACACTCCGGAGGTGATGTTGGCGAACTCCGCAAGCGAGCTCCGCACCCCATTCATCTTCCAGTTTCCGGCTACCAGTGGCTTTACTGTATGTGTCATTGCCCGCGTCGTCCCACATCGTGAAAAATTGAACCGGACCGAGGTTAGAGCAAAACTGCGCGCGACTTGCAATTCCGCAAGCGGCAAATGGCGAAAAGAGTTTGCCCTCTGTCACTTGCTCCCCTGCCCTCGTCTCATTATGATCCGCGCGCTTTGCCATAACTGGCAGGGGGCGGTAGCACTTTGCGCCGAACCATTGGCCCGACAGAAGAAGAAAGACGGGAGACAACATGCTCGACGCGTTGCGCAAGGGCGCCGGCACCTGGGTTGCCAAGATATTCATTGCCCTTCTGGTATTCAGCTTTGCCGTCTGGGGCGTCGCTGACGTGTTTACCGGTTTTGGGCAGAATGTGGCGGCCAAGGTTGGCGAAACCGAAATTTCAACGCTGACTTTCGACCGGGCCTATCGGCAGGATCTGAACCGTTTTGGCCAGCAGGTCGGCCGCCCGCTCTCTACCACTGAAGGCGCTCAGCTAGGCATTCCTCAGCAGACGCTCGGCCGCCTTTTGGCCGAAGCGGCACTGAACGATACCAGCAGCCAGCTCAATCTCGGTGTGTCTGATTCCCGCTTGGCGACTGTCATTCAAAATGATCCCGCCTTCCAGCGCCCCGGCGGTGGATATGATCGGGCACAGCTTGCACAGGTGCTGCGCAATATCGGCATGAGCGAAGACGAATATGTTGTCGAGCAACGCAAACTGATCGAGCGCCAGCAGCTTGCACAGGGTGTCTCAGGCGCGATGAATGCGCCGACAACCTATCTGGAAGTCCTGCACGCCTATCAGAATGAAACTCGCGATCTCAGCCTGATCGTGATCACGCCGTCGCAGATTGGCGAAATCGCAGATCCGGATCAGGCAACTCTGGACAGCTACTTCGAAGAGAACAAGGCCAACTTCAAGGCTCCCGAATTCCGCAAGCTCACGCTTCTCGAACTGTCACCCACTTCGTTGGCCCGTCCCGATGACATTTCCGATGAGATGGCCCGTGAAGAATATGCCCGTGACACCGATCGCTATTATCAGGCAGAGCGCCGCCGTGCCCGTCAGATTGTGTTTCAAAATGCAGACGAAGCCAACGCTGCTGCCCAGAAGATCAAGGAAGGCATGACGTTTGAGGCCCTGATGGCCGAGCGCAACCTGACAGACAACGATGTCAATCTAGGCCTCTTGGCCAAGGACGGGTTCCTTGATTCTGCTGTTGGAGACGCTGCCTTTACTCTCGGCGTTGGTGAAACGAGTGGGGCTATTGATGGTCGCTTCTCGACTGTCATCGTCAATGTCACCGAAATTCAGCCAGAATCCACCAAGCCGTTCGAAGAGGTGAAGGCGGAAATCAAAACCTCCCTTGCAGCGGAACAGGCAGAACGTGAGGTTCTCGACCTTCTGGACGAGATCGAAGATGCCCGTGCAGGCGGTGCGCTTCTTGCCGAAGTTGCAGAACGTTTCCAGTTGACGACAACCTCCCCGGAAGCCTTTGACCGTGCAGGCAAGAATGCCGATGAAGCTCTCGTTGATCTTCCCGATGTTGCCGATCTGATTTCGGGAACCTTCTCGTCTGATATCGGCGTTGAGAATGATCCCCTCCCACTCGGTACGCGTGGATTCCTCTGGTACGAAGTTACCGAAGTCATTCCGGCGCGGGATCGCGAACTTGATGAAGTTCGTGAAAAAGCCATCGATGCCTGGAAGGTCGCTGAGATGGCCAAGCGCATTCAGGAAACGGCCGATGCCTACGCCGAACGCGTTCGCAAGGGTGAAACTCTTGATGCCATTGCAACGGAAGCCGGTCTCACGGTTCAAAAGTCTGAAGGCGTCAAGCGCAACTCGGTTTCTGTAGCCGTGACCCGCAGCGGCCTTGCAAGCCTGTTTGAAGGGCCTGAGGGTCATGTGGCTGCCGTGGACGGTGCAGAGAGCCCAGCTCGTGCAGTTGCCCGTGTCGACAAGGTCATCGTGCCTGCTTTCTTTGCCGAAGAGCAGGAAATTCAGGCATTGGCTGGACAGCTCTCCTCCCAGATGCAGGATAGTCTCCTCAACCAGTATGTTGCCGGTATCGAGGCCAGCGCTGGCGTTGAGGTCAATGATGGTGCAATTGCACGCGTCCTTGGCCTGAACAACACCGGCCAGAACTAACCGAGACGAAAGGTACCGTCCCGTCGATGACTACGTTCAAAGAGTATATTGCCAAGGTTGCCGACGGGCATTCCCTGAACAGACAGGAAGCGCGTGAAGCGTTCGACATCATCTTGTCCGGTTCAGCCACTCCTTCCCAGTTGGGTGGGTTCCTCATGGCCCTGCGCGTTCGCGGTGAAACCGTGGACGAAGTTACGGGTGCTGTGGCGACGATGCGCGACAAGATGCTGACTGTCTCTGCTCCCGCCAGTGCCATCGACATCGTTGGCACGGGCGGTGACAATTCTGGCAGCTACAATATTTCCACCTGTACTGCGCTTGTCGTGGCTGGCTGCGGCGTTCCTGTTGCCAAGCACGGCAATCGGTCTCTGTCCTCGAAATCGGGCTCGGCAGAGGCGCTGGCCGAACTTGGCATCAATATCGACATTGGCCCGGACAAGATTTCCCAGTGCATCTCGGGCGCCGATATCGGTTTCATGTTTGCCCCGCTTCATCACGCGGCCATGAAACATGTTGGCCCGACCCGCATGGAACTTGGCACACGTACCATTTTCAACCTGCTAGGCCCCCTGTCCAATCCGGCTGGTGTGAAGCGGCAGATGGTTGGCGTGTTTGCTCCCAAGTGGATCAAGCCGGTTGCCGAGGCGCTCAAGAACCTCGGCTCCGAGCATGTCTGGGTTGTCCATGGCGATGGCATGGACGAGATCACAACGACCGGCACCACCTTCGTGACCGAGGTGAAAAACGGTGAGACCCGTTCCTTCGAACTGACACCGGAAGACGTTGGCTTGCCGCGTGCGACAATGGCGGACCTTAAAGGTGGTCAGCCCGCAGAAAACGCTGCTGCCCTTCGAAAGGTTCTCGCTGGCGAACCAAGCGCCTACCGGGATGTTGTCCTTTTCAACGCAGCTGCCTCTCTGATTGTTGCAGGTGTCGTCGACAATCTGAATGACGGGATCACGAAGGCTGCCGACTCAATTGATAGTGGCGCTGCCGCCAATCGGCTTTCGCGTCTTGTTTCCATTTCCAACGGATAAGACATGGCTGATATCCTGAAGAAAATCGAAGCCTACAAGCGCGAGGAAATCGCAGCTGCAAAGGCGAATGTTTCCCTTGAAGACCTCAAGGCGCGTATCTTGGATATTGCTCCCTGCCGCGGGTTTCAAAAGGCGATCGAGGCCAAGCTTGCTGCCGGTGACTATGCGCTGATAGCCGAAATCAAGAAGGCCAGCCCGTCGAAGGGCCTGATCCGTGCGGATTTCGATCCACCCGCGCTCGCTCGCGCCTATGAAGCTGGTGGTGCCGCCTGCTTGTCGGTTCTGACGGATACTCCGTCCTTTCAGGGAAAGCCGGAGTTTCTTGGGGCAGCGCGTGATGCGGTTTCGCTTCCTGCCCTGCGCAAGGACTTTCTTTATGAGACCTATCAGGTCTACGAAGCTCGTGCCTGGGGTGCGGATTGCATCCTGATCATTCTCGCTGCAGTGGACGATGCGACTGCACAGGCGTTGGAAGAGACGGCCTTCGAGCTCGGCATGGATGTTCTTCTGGAAGTTCATGACGCGGAAGAACTCGAACGGGCCCTGAAGCTGAAGTCACGGCTTCTTGGCATCAACAACCGCAATCTGAAGACCTTCGAGACACGGCTTGAAACCAGTGAGACGCTGGCGCCCATGATCCCGCAGGAGCGGATTATTGTCGGCGAATCCGGCCTCTTCACACCAGCTGACCTTACCCGCATGACGGCGGTCGGGATCTCCACCTTCCTCATTGGCGAAAGCCTGATGCGTCAGGACGATGTTGAAGCGGCAACGCGGACACTGCTGGCAAAACAGACATCGGCTGCAGCGGAATAACCCATGACCGGCGACCCGAAACTCACGCATATCGATTCTTCGGGCGCTGCCAACATGGTCGACGTCTCCGAAAAAGATGTCACGTCCCGCGTGGCGACTGCCGAAGGCCGCATCAAGATGTTGCCGGAGACGCTGGCGCTTATTCAGTCCGGCAATGCCAAAAAGGGTGATGTTTTGGGCACTGCCCGCCTTGCCGGGATCATGGCTGCCAAAAAGACGCACGAGCTTATTCCGCTTTGCCATCCCCTGATGCTGAGCAAGGTATCGATCGATCTGGAAGTCGATGAGTCCCTGCCGGGCATTCGCGTGCTGGCGACAACCAAGGTCAGCGGGCAGACCGGGGTCGAAATGGAAGCGCTCACCGCATGCAGCATTGCCTGCCTCACGGTCTATGACATGGCCAAGGCGGTCGATCGTTTCATGGAAATCGGTGAAATCCGTCTGGTAGAGAAAAAGGGTGGCAAGTCGGGCCACTGGCACAAGGACGACGCTGCACCTGTTGGCGGCTTGGGAACCTGACCCATGAGCCTGATGCCGATTGCGGACGCGCTCGCCCTTCTGTTGCAGGACGTAGATAGACGGGACACCGAAATGGTTCCCCTTGAAAAGGCGAACCACCGCATTCTTGCGCAGGACGTCACCGCATCGCGCACCCAGCCTCCCTTTGCTGCCTCGGCCATGGACGGATATGCTGTTCGTGCTGAAGATGCCGCTCACGCGGGTGCTGAACTCAAGGTGATTGGCGAAGCTCCGGCAGGGCATTCTTTCAAGGGCTTTGTTTCCAAAGGCGAAGCGGTGCGGATCTTTACCGGTGCGCCTGTGCCGGATGGCTGCGACAGCATTCTTATTCAGGAGAATGCCCACCGCAGCGAAGATTCGATTTCCGTGATCGAACCTCCAAAAGCGGGTGCCTTTGTGCGTCCTGCCGGACTGGATTTTTCCGAGGGACAAACACTTCTCTCTGCCGGAAAGAAACTCAATTACCGTGACCTGGCACTCGCCGCTGCCATGAACCACGCCGAGCTTCCTGTTGTGCGCAAACCTGTTGTCGCGATTCTGGCAACGGGTGACGAGCTCGTTCGCCCCGGAGGCAATCCCGGCCCGGACCAGATCATCGCGTCTAATCATCTGGGTGTTGCAGGTCTGGTGGAAGATTGTGGCGGAGAGGTTCTCGATCTCGGCATTTCGCCCGATGATCCCGTGGTCATGGCCGGATTGGTTTCAAAGGCAGTCCAAGCGAAAGTCGACATTCTGGTCACCCTTGGCGGCGCCTCCGTTGGGGACCACGACCTTGTTCAGGATGTCCTGGGCGATCAGGGCATGGATCTGGCGTTCTGGCGTATTGCGATGCGCCCCGGAAAACCCTTGATGGCCGGTAAACTCGGACAAACCAAAGTTCTCGGGTTGCCGGGCAACCCGGTCTCAAGTCTGGTCTGCAGCTTGCTTTTCCTGAAACCGCTGCTCGCCCGTATGCTTGGAGATATCGCACCGCGCGATGATGAAACTGACGCCATACTTGGCGCTGCCTTGAAAGAAAACGACCGTCGTCAGGACTATATCCGCGCGCGGCTCGAATTCGATGAAAGCGGTCGTGCAGTTGCTACCCCGTTCGAGCGTCAGGATAGTTCCATGCTGCGGCTTCTGGCGGACTCAGGTGCCCTGATTATCCGCCCACCACACGCCCCCGCCCTCGACGCAGGCGCGACGGTCAAAATCCTGAAGCTTTAAAGCATTTCCAGGCGAAGTGGATACCGGTTCGCCGTCAGGAAATGTGCCAAATCAAATATTTAGAGCACGTCGAGTGATTCAGTGAATACGAGACGTGCTCTATAGTCGCGCTCAGCGCTCCCGCATGGCATGCGCAATCTGGTCGACCACCGGTTTCACCAGATAGCTGAGGACGGTTCGCTCGCCGGTTTTCATGAACGCTTCGACGGGCATTCCGGGCACCAGAACTTTTCCATCCAGCTTTTCCAGCTCATCTTCGGGAATGATCAGGCGTGCGGTATAGAAGCTCGCGCCCGAACGTTCGTCGACGATCAGATCGGCTGAAACCGTAAGAAGTTCAGCGTCGAGTTCCGGGGTGGTGCGTTGGTCAAAGCTCGGGAACCGAACACTCGCCTTTTGGCCAGCTGCAAGCTGGTCAATATCTACGGGCCGAACCTGGGTCTCGATGATCAGCTTGTCTTCCTGAGGGACAATGACCATTACGGTTTCGCCCGGTGCCACAACGCCGCCGATTGTATGAACGGCCAACTGGTGCACGTAACCGGTCTGAGGTGCACGAATATCCACGCGCGTCAGTTCATCTTCGGCGGCAATTCTCTGCTCCTGCAGACGGGCAATTTCGGAGCGGACATTCTGCAGCTGCTCCAACACTTCCGCCCTGTAGCTATCCTCGATCTGGAGGATCTGCACCCGGCGCTCGCTGATCGCCTGTTCGGACCGCGCGATTTGCGAAAGGAACTCTCCAAACTCCCCCTGGAGGCGGGCCCGTTCACGACGCAAGGAAGTCACACGGCTTTTTGAAACGAGGTTCTTCGTCAACAGGTCGGACAGATCGGCCAACTCTTCATCGACCAGATCAATCTCGGTAGTCTTGGCCTGGAGCTGTGCTGTCAGTCCTTCGATCTGCTTGTCGAACTGGCGAATTTGCTCTTCCAGCTGGTTCTTGCGCCCTGCCACGCTCTCGCGTCGGGCCGTCATCAGCTGCGCCTGCCCCAGTTCAATATTGCCCTTTTCGACACTCTCGTCGAAGTTGATTTCTTCAAGGTCATCGCGTTCTGCAACCAGACGCGCTTCCTGTGCCGTCAACTCACGCAACTGTTTGGTAATGACCGAAAGATTTGCGCGCGTGACGGTATCATCCAGCCGCAGCAGCAAATCGCCAGCCTGAACTGTGTCCCCGTTCTGGACGCGGATATCCTTGACGATCCCACCTTCACGGTGTTGGACCTGTTTCGTGTTGGTTTCCACCACAACCGTTCCGGAGGAAACGATGGCGCCCGAGATCTGGGCGACCGCCGACCAACCACCAATGCCGGCTGTTATGGCAATGGCAATCACCGACGAAATGAGGATGTGTTTGCGAATGCTTTTGCGAAGGGAAGCGTCGCTGACAGTCTCCATGGAATGGGCTGCCGCAGACCTTTGTTCGTCAGATCGGGTCAAAACTTTGCTCCAATCGTCGTCGGAACAGGTTTTACGACCTGCTTCAGAGCTTCGTCCTTAGGTCCGAAGGCTGCCATCCGTCCTTCCGTCAGGCACAGGATCTTGTCAACGGTGGCGATGGCACTGGGTCGATGGGCGATTACTACCACGATGGATCCCTTGTTGCGCATGGCCTTGATGGCCGCCGTCAACGCCGCTTCACCTTCTGCATCCAGATTGGAATTGGGTTCGTCCAGAACCACTAGAAACGGATCGCCATAGAGTGCTCTTGCTAGGGCAATGCGCTGCTTTTGCCCGGCCGACAATGCGCGCCCTGCCCGACCAATAACGGTGTTGTACCCTTCCGGGAGGGAAACGATCAGCTTGTGCACATCTGCCAGTTCCGCCGCCTCGATGATCTTCTCTGTCGACTTGTCCGGTCTGAACCGAGCGATATTATCGGCAATTGTTCCGTCAAACAGCTGAAGGTCCTGCGGTAGATAGCCGATGAACTCACCCCGCCGCTCCGGCGAAAACTGGTTTATCTCGGCTCCGTCATAGCGGACAGCGCCCCGCAAGGTTGGAGAAATCCCGACAAGAGCTCTTGCAAGAGTGGACTTGCCCGAACCGGAGGGGCCTATGATGCCGAGGCCATCGCCCGCTTCCAGCGAAAAGTGGACACCGTTGACATAAGGAAGCGGCTCACCAAGCGGGCCGCAACTGACTTGCTCAACATCGATTTTTCGTGTTGGCAACGGCAATTCGAAGGATGCGCCGTCAAGCGAACCGGCCACTTGCCCAAGAATTTGGCGAAGACGAACAAGGGCCTGACGGCAGGCTACAAATCCGCGCCACTGCGCAACGGCTGCTTCGATGGGCGACAAGGCCCGAGAAGTCATGATGGACGCCGCAATCATGACGCCTGGAGTGATTTCCTGCTTGATAGCGAGCCAGGCCCCCACGCCGAGAATCGCAGACTGGAGAACAAAGCGGATGGTCTTGATCAGCGTTCCGAATAGCCCTGTGCGGTCAGAAGCCAGCCGTTGTGTTTCCAGATAACCGGCGTTTTGCTCGTCCCATTTTTGAGTCAGCGCATGGTCCATGCCCATGGCCGCAATGACTTCGGAGTTTCGTTGACCGGCTTCAACATCTGCCAAGCGTCGCCCTGAATGCTGGTTGGCTTCCTGTGCCGGTTTCTGGCTCAGGTACTCGTTGAGCCAGATCAGGATACAGATAAGCACCGCCCCCCCAAGGCCAACCATGCCCAAAACCGGATGGAACAGAAAAACGATGCCCAGATAGAAAGGAAGCCACGGAAGATCGAAGATTGCCGCAGGCCCTGGGCCTGACAGGAAGTTTCGAACGGCATCCAGATCCTGCACGAGGCGAATGCGGGCCGCCGCCTTTCCCATCCGGACGGGCAGCAGACTGGATAGTCGATACACCAGCGGTGACAGACGAGCGTCGACGCGCTGGCCAATGCGGGCCAAAATACGGCTGCGCAGACCTTCTAGAATTCCGTAGAACGCATACAGGACGATTGCGAGGCCGGCGATGACCACCAGTGTCGGCACTGATCCGCTCGCCAGAACTCGATCATAGACCTGCAGCATGAAGACCGGACCGGTCAGCATGAGAATGTTGATCAGGAAGCTGAACAGGCCGACGGCCCAAAAGGCGGATTTAACCGGGCGAAACGCCTGCGCTACAGGATCTTCTGATGGTGAGCCTGCAGTCCGCCGATGTCGCTCTGCATTGTTATGCATGGGTGTCCAGTTCTGTCCCGGTTTTTCCGATCGTCCTGTTTCTGGGTTGCAAGACAGAAACAGCGCCTATTCAGAATAGGAACATGATGAAAACAAACCGTGTATTCAGGCTTGAAACTTGCCTGCAATTGTCAAAATTAGCGTTGCAAAACACATAGACGAGTGGGAAGAAAAGTCAAAGGCCGCCAGATGGCGGCCGTTGTGTCTTCACAGGAACCTTTTGGGTACCCGTTTTAGCCCGCTGCCTCTACGGCACGTTTGGCCATGACCGTCACCAGATTGGCACGATAGGCGTTTGAACCGTGGATATCGGACAACAGGTTGTCTGCACCAACGGAAATACCGGCAACCGCACTTGCAGAGAAATTGCCCGCAAGAGCCGTTTCCATCTCGGGTACGCGGAACACACCGCCCTGTCCTGCACCGGTCACTGCCACGCGAACGGATCCGTCACCCATCTTGGCAACATACACCCCCGCCATGGCATAACGCGATGCTGGGTTCGGATATTTCGCGTATGCGGATTTTTGTGCGACCGGGAACGATACAGACACCACGATCTCGTCTTCATCCAGAGCAGTTTCAAACAGCCCGGTGAAGAACTCGTCGGCAGCCAGGCTGCGCTTGCTGGTCGTGATCGTTGCCCCGAGCGCCAACAGGGCTGCCGGATAGTCAGCTGCCGGATCGTTGTTCGAAATCGAACCGCCGAGCGTACCCATATGCCGAACTGCCGGATCCCCGATGCCGCCAGCCAGTTTGGCAAGGCCGGGAAGCTTTTGCTTCACGACTGTTGAGCCAGCAACATCCGCATGCTTGGTTGCAGCACCGATGGAGATTGAAGCACCGTTGTCCGTAATGCCCTGCATTTCGGCAATGCGGCTGACATCGATCAGGTCGCTCGGCGCTGCAAGGCGCTGTTTCATGGTCGGTAGCAGTGTCTGTCCGCCTGACAGCAGCTTGGCGTCTTCGGCCTTAGCCAGAAGAGCCGCCGCATCGGCCACAGAACCGGCTCTGTGATAGGTCGTCTCATACATTTTGTTTCTCTCCCGTTTTCCCTGACAGCGCATAAGCCTGTTTCAGGTTCGGATATCCCAATTGGAATGGCAGACGAACAGACCGTCTGCCATCAGCCGGTTATTCTGCTGCCTGCTGCATGCCAGCCCGGCAGAGCTGCCAGACTTTTTCAGGCGTTGCAGGCATGGACAGGGCGTTTGAGCCGATCGCGTCCGTAATCGCGTTGATCACGGCAGGAGGCGAACCGATCGCACCGGCTTCACCGCACCCTTTCATGCCGAGCGGATTGCCCGGGCACAGGGTTTCATGCGTTGAGAGCTTGAACTCCGCCGGAAGGTCGTCGGCACGCGGCATGCAGTAATCCATGTAGGACGCCGTCAGAAGCTGACCGGTCTCGTCATAGGCTGCATTTTCCAGAAGCGCCTGACCGATACCCTGGGTCAGACCACCATGCACCTGGCCTTCCACGATCATCGGGTTGATGACCTTGCCGAAGTCGTCGGCTGCCACGAAGTTGATGATTTCGGTCTTGCCGGTTTCCGGGTCGACTTCCACTTCGCAGATATAGGTGCCAGCCGGGAACGTGAAGTTCGTCGGATCGTAGAACGCGCCTTCCTTCAGACCCGGCTCCATGCCTGCAGGCAGGTTGTGCGCCGTATAGGCCGCCAGAGCCACTTCGGTGAAGGTCAGCTTCTTGTCGGTGCCGGCAACTTTCAGCTCGCCGCCCTCGATGGTGATGTCCCCTTCAGAGGCCTCCATCAGATGAGCTGCGATCTTCTTTGCCTTTGCCTCGACCTTGTCCAGAGCCTTCACAATGGCGGACATGCCGACAGCGCCGGACCGGGACCCGTAAGTCCCCATGCCGAACTGGACCTTGTCCGTGTCGCCGTGGACGATGGACACCTGATCGTTGCCAATACCGAAGCGTTCGGTGATCAGCTGTGCGAAGGTGGTTTCATGTCCTTGTCCATGACTGTGCGAACCCGTCAGGACTTCGATGGTGCCAACAGGGTTCACACGAACTTCCGCCGATTCCCAAAGACCAACACCTGCCCCCAGAGAGCCAACTGCGGCGGACGGCGCAATGCCGCAAGCCTCGATGTAGCAGGACATGCCGATGCCGCGCAGTTTACCACGGGACGCCGCTTCCGCCTTGCGAGCTGCAAAGCCGCTGTAGTCGATGGCGTTCATGGCTGCATCCAGCGTCGCGCTATAGTCGCCAGCGTCGTAGCACATGATGACCGGCGTCTGGTGCGGGAACTGGGTGATGAAGTTCTTGCGGCGGAAATCCGCTGGACTCATGCCCACTTCACGCGCAGCCGTTTCCATCATGCGTTCAACAAGATAGGTCGCTTCCGGACGCCCTGCTCCGCGATAGGCGTCTACCGGCACCGTGTTTGTATAGACTGCCTTCACATTCGCATGGATCGCCGGGATGTTGTACTGGCCCGACAGAAGCGTTGCGTAAAGGTAGGTCGGGACAGAGGAGGAAAACAGCGACATGTAGGCGCCGAGGTTCGCAACCGTTTTGACCCGAAGGCCGGTGATATTGTTGTTCGCATCCAGCGCCATTTCAGCCACGGAGCGGTGATCGCGGCCATGGGCATCCGTAAGGAAGGCCTCGGTGCGATCAGAGACCCACTTGACCGGACGATCCACCTTCTTGGAAGCCCACAGGCAGACCATTTCTTCAGGATAGATGTAGATCTTCGAACCGAAACCACCACCAACATCCGGTGCTATCACACGAAGCTTGTGCTCCGGCGCAATGGCGTAGAAGGCGGAGAGAACCAGACGTGCCACATGCGGGTTTTGCGATGTGGTGTAGAGCGTGTGGTGTTCTTCGGCTGAATCGTAGATCGCCAGCGCCGCACGCGGTTCCATCGGATTTGGAACCAGACGGTTGTTGTAGATCTCCATGCGGGTCACATGGGCCGCATTGTCGAAGGCGGCGTTCGTCGCTGTCTCGTCACCGATTTCCCAATCATAGATCAGGTTATTCGGAGCTTCCGGGTGAAGCTGAGGGGCGCCTGCTTCCATTGCAGCAACAGGATCAACGACTGCGTCGAGCTCTTCATAATCAACCACAACCGCGTCGGCAGCATCCCGTGCCTGTGCTTGCGTGTCGGCAATCACGACAGCAACGGCTTGACCGACATGGCGAACGATTTCCGGCTCAAGGGCGCGCCAGGCACCCATGTTCATCGGGGATCCGTCCTTGGAGTGGATCATCCAGCCGCAAATCAGGTTGCCGATACCATCGCCGACGAGCTGCTCACCGGTGAGCACTGCGTCAACGCCCGGCATGTCGAGGGCTGCACTGCTATCAATCGATTTAACCCGTGCGTGAGCATGCGGGGACCGCACAAATGCTGCATACCCCATGCCCTGGGCTGTCATGTCGTCAGTATACCGGCCCTTGCCGGTGATGAAGCGCTTGTCTTCCTTACGCAAGACGCGTGCGCCAATTCCATCAACGCCCATATGTCTCTCTCCCAAAACTCTTGATCAGGCACCCTGAACCGGGCGCTGTCGGAGCAGGCCTCCTCGCCTACGCCGCGCTTGTCTGAGTTTGCGCTCCAGAGGATCGTCCAATATTCGACCGACCGGCGCGCGTAACGTTATTCCGCAGCCTGAGCCATGCCTGCCATTTGATCGGATGCTGCCTTGATCGCCTTGACGATGTTCTGATAGCCGGTGCAGCGGCAGATGTTGCCTTCCAGCTCGTGGCGGATGGTTGCCTCGTCGAGGTTGCCCGCACCGTGACGATTGATCATGTCGATTGCGGACATGATCATGCCCGGAGTACAGAAACCGCACTGCAAACCGTGGTGTTCACGGAACGCGGCCTGAACAGGATGCAGCTCACCGCCCGATGCAACCCCTTCAAGGGTTGTCACTTCGCTGCCATTGGCCTGAACGGCCAACATGGTGCAGGACTTTACGGCCTTGCCATCGACATGGACGACACATGCGCCGCATTGCGACGTATCACATCCAACATGGGTCCCTGTAAGGCCCTGATTTTCGCGAATGAACGACACAAGCAGGGTACGATCCTCCACCGTACCGCTCACGCGCTTGCCATTCACCACCATAGATATCTGAGACATAAATCCTCCTCTCCCAAGGTCTGGCAGTTACAACCCTGCCATGTATGCCTTCCTGTTAAATATGACTATAATTGCAGAAGGTTCAAACCTTTCAGCTCATCAGTGCCAAAATGACGACAACGGCGCCGAGAGCAAGAAGCCCCCAGACCATCGGTCCACCAAAGGCGCCGCGTTCGGCGGCCTGTTCGACTTTTTCCTCCACCTTGTGAACCGCTTCTTCCGCAGCGTGTTCTACCGCTTCAACAGCGTGTACGGCTGCCGAAGGCGCATCTTCCAGTGCAATGCGCTTGGCCTCTTCAACCACGCCTGCATCCAGATCATCCGTGGAGGATGGACCGCCAACTGTTTCGGAAAACTTTCCAAAAAACTCGTCGGCCATTTTCTTGGCAGTGGAATCAATCAGGCGGCTGCCAAGCTGTGCGAGCTTGCCGCCAACCTGCGCCTTGGCGGTGTAAGTGAGAACTGTTTCGCTGCCGTCCTCGGCCAGCGAAACATCCGCTGATCCCTTGGCAAATCCGGCCACACCGCCCTTGCCTTCACCCACGATGGTGTAGCTTTCGGGAGCGTTGATGTTCTCAAGGGTGACAGCGCCTTTGAACTTGGCTTTCACCGGTCCGATCTTGGATGTCACAGCCGCCGTCATTTCGGTGGGGCTGGTCATTTCCAGGGATTCGCAACCGGGGATGCAAGCCTTCAAGACTTCCGGATCATTCAGTGCCTGCCAGACCGTTTCGCGAGACGCGGGGATCCGGTAGGTGCCCTCCATGTCCATCGTGAATCCTCCTCTGCGTGCCGATTCAGATGGCACGCCTATTTTTAATTACCCATCAGGAAAGAGCAGCCCGGACCATATGTACACTGTACTTTTGGACGGGTCGTCAAACTTTGCAATTTTTTCATCGCAAGGGTACAAATTCCTTGAGGCGCGGAAAACTGCGACATTAGCGGTAACCGCGTTTGGGAGGAAAATATGCAGCCCATTGGCGGCATGCGCTTCCGGTGCGGTGTCATCTCGTTGGCAACGGACCGGTTGGAGGATAGCAAATTCTGGAACGACCTGGCTGCTGCACATGCGTCCGGGCGCTACGGCTTTGGCCTGGTTTTTTTCTCCCAGACCCATTTCACCCCCGAAGACATCCGGGACGGACTGGCGCGTAACGCACCAACCCTTCAATACGCAGCCTGTTCGACGGCCGGAGAAATCGGCGGAGCGGAGGTGACCTTCGGTGGCTTGGTTGCCATCCTCTTCCCCCGGGATGAGTTTTCTTTTTCTACCGTTCGCATTCCAGACCTTCGAACAATTGGCTTCGACCGAATCGTATCTTTGGTAACAGAGGCGAAAAAGAAGTTTCTTCAAGAGGCAGGCACTTCGGCAACCCAATCCCGTTCCGGAAGTACGGAGACCTTTGCCCTCAGCCTCATTGATGGCCTGTCAGTTGCGGAGGAAACGGTTACCGCGGCTTTTCACTGGGCACTTGAGGAAATTCCGTTGCTTGGCGGGTCCGCTGGCGATGACATGCGGTTTGCAGAAACTTCCCTGATCCTGAATGGAGAGATCGGAAACGACTGCGCCTTGCTGATCCTCGTACGCACCGAGGTGCCGTTTCGCATTTTCAAGACGGACAACTTCGTTCCGACCGACCGAAAGCTGGTGGTCACCAAGTCCGATCCGGAACGGCGCATCATCCACGAATTCAATGCCGCCGAGGCTGCCAGCGAATATGCGCGCGTGATCGGCATGCCCCCCGGCGAGCTGTCACCGATGAGCTTTGCCTCGCATCCGCTCGTTGTGCGCGTTGGCGGCGAATATTATTGCCGGTCCGTCCAGAAGGTGAACCCAGACGGCTCGCTCTCTTTCTTCTGCGCAATTGACGACGGAATCGTTCTGACAGTAGCGGAACCCGAGGGCATGACGCGGACAACGAAGGTTGCCTTTGACGCCGTTCGTGAAGACCTCGGCGACATCGATTTTGTTCTCGGCTTTGATTGTGTGCTGCGCCGGATTGACGCCCAGAACCGTCAGGCGACCCAGAGAATTCAAAGCCTTTATCGCGAAAACAACGTCATAGGCTTCAACACCTATGGCGAACAATATCACTCAATGCACCTGAACCAGACTTTCACCGGCATCGCTTTCGGCCCTGCCGTTGAGAGCGGAGATCCCCATGAGCCTGGCAGAGATTGATGACATTGAACGTCTGAAACGGATCAATGATGCACTGGTCAATCGTGTCGAGCTGGCCATCGACCAGCAGAGAAACGCATTTTCACTCTTTCAGACAGCCATATCGCTTGAGGGGCAGGTTCGCCGTCGCACCGATGAATTGACGAGTACGTTGCATTCGCTGGAAGAAGCCAACTGCGAATTGGCGCGGCAAAAGGAAATTTCGGAGCGTGCTAACCAGTCCAAGACCCGCTTTCTGGCTGCGGCGAGCCATGACATCCTGCAGCCGCTCAATGCCGCGCAGCTGACGATATCCTCGCTCTACGACCTTCAGCAGACAGATGCCGCCCGTTCCATGGTGCAACAGGTGGAACGGTCGCTCGACACAATGAACGAGCTGCTTCGGACCCTGCTCGATATCTCTCGACTGGATGCGGGTGTCACCAAGCCAAACTTCACCCCGGTTTATCTACCGCATCTGATCGAAAGCCTGTTGTCGGACCTTCGTCCGATCGCCGAGCGCAAGGGTTTGAAGCTGCGCATATCCATTGCAAGTGAATCTGTTCTGACAGACCGGTCCATGTTGCGACGCGCGCTGCAAAATCTCATTTCCAACGCCATTCGCTATACCGAGAAAGGCGGCATTTTGATCGGGACGCGCCGTTCCGGTGATGGACTGTCACTTGAGGTGATCGACACAGGCTGCGGAATTCAGGAAGACCAACTGGAAACAATCTTCGAAGAATTTCACAGGGGCAGTCACGGAAAGGCAGCTGTCGCAGACAATGAGTGCGCGCTTGGCCTTGGCCTGTCCATTGTCCGGCGACTGGTCACTGCGCTCGATCACTCCATGACGGTGACCTCGGAACCCGGACGTGGCAGCACATTTCGAATTGAAGTCCCTGTCGTGCCGGATGCGCCCCCACCTGCGCCCTGCCAGTTTAGCCGCCCGGCGCAGCCTGTCCTGCGCGACGGGTCCCTGTCCGGAAAGCGGGTTCTGGTCATCGAGAACGACCCGGCGGTTATTGAAGCCATGTCGCTGCTCATGAACAACTGGGAGATCGACTGCCGCATCGTCCCAAACAAGGAACGCGCTATTGAAGCCGTGGCGTCCAGCGAATGGCTGCCGGAACTGATCATAGCGGACCATCATCTGGACGATGGCGATCTGGGCACCGAAACGCTGGCTGCCTTGAGGAACCATCTTCCGCATGATGTTCCCGCGATACTGGCGACCGCCGACACCTCGAAAGCCGTTCAAGCCCGCGTCGACGAATTGGGGCATGAGTATATGTCGAAACCAGTCAAGCCTGCGCAGTTGCGCGCGTTGATGAGCCACCTCATCCAGAGCCGAAGCACGTGAGTGTTGAATTGCCTTGTCCGGGTATCAGGCGTGGTGCCTAAGCGCCGGGCGCATCACTTGTTGGTTCGCCCAGCACCGGTTCGATAGCGCCGATGGCTTCCAGCTTGCTGATTTCGATGACGGCCTGTGTCCGGCTGAAGACATTCAGTTTGCGCAGGATCTCCGAAACATGCGCCTTTACGGTGGTCTCACCGACGCTGAGTTCATAGGCGATCTGCTTGTTGAGCAGACCGTCACAGATCATCTTGAGAACCTTCATCTGCTGCGGCGTCAGACTGGCGACACGCTGGATCATTTCGCGTGTTTTTTCGTCGAGACTTTCTCCCGCGTCGCTCAACTCCTCAGGAATATAGACCGCCCCACTCATGACGTGCTGGATTGCGTCGGCAAGCACTGCTTTCTTGGACGACTTGGGAATGAAGCCTGCAGCCCCGTAGGCCAAAACCTGAGAGACGATTCGTGGATCGTCATTTCCCGAGACGACAACGACAGGCAGCCGCGGAAAGTGGGTACGCAAATGCAAGAGACCTTCCATCCCGCGAACACCGGGAATGGAGAGGTCAAGCAAGGCAAGATCGTAGCTGTTGTCTTTCGTCAGGAAACTGCAAGCCTCGTCCAGCGAGGCTGCGTCCTGAGTGTCGGATTCCGGATAGGCCAATTCCACAGCACTGTGCAGTGCCTCGCGAAACAATGGATGATCATCAATAATCAGGAATTTCGCCATGGCAACTGTCTCTGCGAGCATGAATAACGGCCTTCCAGTATAGGTAGTGAAAACAGGCTGAACCAGACCCCACCACAAGTTTTGCCGAAAGGACTTCACCGACCCTTAGAAAAAGGTCGGTGAAGCAGTGTTGTATCAGTTGGCTGCAGCGAGCTGCTTTGGCAGTTTGAAGACCCAGATCGATCCACCCTGATTGAGGTAGTTGACCTTCTTGGCGACTTCACCGCCCCACAGCGGAACCGCGCCGCCCCAACCGGAAGCAACTGCGATGTATTGCTCGCCGTCCATTTCCCATGTGATCGGTTGACCGACGATGCCCGAACCGGTCTGGAACTTCCAGAGTTCCTCGCCCGTGTTCGCATCAAAGGCCTTGAGGTGACCTTCCGGAGTACCGGTGAACACAAGACCGCCAGCGGTGGTCATCACGCCACCCCAAAGTGGAGCGTTGTTCTTGTATTCCCACTTGATTTCGCCGGTATTCGGATCAATCGCCTTGAGGGAACCGATGTGATCTTCGAAGATCGGCTTGATGGTGAACCCGGACCCGAGATAGGCAGCGCCCTTCTTGTAGGTGACCGGTTCATTCCAGATGTCCATGCCCCACTCGTTGGACGGAACATAGAACAGGCCGGTGTCCGGGCTGTGCGCCATCGGCATCCAGTTCTTGCCGCCAAGGAACGAGGGAACGGCAAAGACGACTTCGCCCTTCTTGCCGTCTGCCGCCTTGGTCGGATCACCCGGACGGTTGCTCTCGACATAGATCGGACGCCCGGTCTCGTCGATGCCTTCAGCCCAGGTGATGTTCTTCACGAACGGCCATGCACCGACAAACTTTCCGTCTTCGCGGTTGAGGACGTAGAAGAAACCATTACGGTCTGCAGTGGCATAACGCTTGTTGCCGTTTGCATCGACAAACGGAACCACCTCGTTCACGCCGTCAAAGTCCCAGCCTTCGCGTGGCGTGGTCTGATAGTGCCACTTGATTTCGCCGTTTGACGGATCCATGCCGATACGCGATGCAGCGTAAAGGTTGTCCCCTTCCGTACCTTCCGGATTGCCAGCCGAGCGCAGCCAGCTGTTCCAGGGGGCAGGATTGCCCGCGCCAAAGACAATCGTGTCGGTGTCTTGGTCGTAGGTTCCGCCGAGCCAGGTTGCGCCGCCACCCGTTTTCCAGAGATCACCCGGCCAGGTCGCGTTCAGCGTACCCGTCATGGTGCTTTCCTGACCCTTATAGGTGCCCATGTGACCTTCGATCACCGGACGGGTCCACACGAGCTCACCGGTTTCCGCGTCACGCGCCTGCACTTCGCCGACGATGCCGAATTCACCGCCGGAATTGCCTGTAATCACCAGACCATTCACGATCAACGGAGCTGCGGTGTAGGAATAACCGGCCTTGTAGTCCGCAATCTTCTTGCGCCAGACAACATCGCCCGTCTTTAGGTCGAGCGCGACAATTCGGGCATCAAGCGTGCCGAAATAAATCTTGTCGCCAAAGATGGCCGCTCCGCGGTTGATCACATCGCAACACGGCAAAATGCCTTCCGGCAGGCGGGCATCATACTGCCAGACCTCTTCACCGGTCTTCACGTCGATGGCGTAAAGGCGGGAATACGACCCGGTGATATACATGATGCCGTCATAGACAAGCGGCTGCGTTTCCTGACCGCGCTGCTTTTCACCTCCCAGAGAAAAGGCCCAAGCCGGAACAACGTTCTTGACGTTATCCTTGTTGATCAACTTCAGCGGCGAATACCGCTGTTGGTGACGCCCCATGCCGTTGGTCAAAACGTTTTCGGTCGAGGCGGTATCGTTTGCCAGATCCTCTTCCGTGACACCTGCTTGCGCCCCTGTTGCCGCCAACAGACCGACTGCGGCGACAGCCATGAATTTCCTCATCCTGCATCCTCCCAGATTAAGTGCGCAACAAGGTGCCCCTCCGCGGTACACCTTCGCGCATGCAGACGAATTCCGCAGCGGCACAATAGGAGAAACGTCAAAACGAGAGAATTGCACCAAAGTGCACACCCCGACCATGCCTCTGTAACTAATGATATTTTTCGGTTCTTCTACTTATCGACGTTAACTGGAACTGGAAGAATGGGCTGCAAACCACGCCCTGTTTCTTTCCAGCCGTCGACACCTTCGGGAAACCAGAGAACATTTGAATATCCAAGCTTTGCAATGCGCTGGGCAGCGTTCCAGCTCATCCAGCAATCCGCATTGCAGAACACAAGAATCACCCTGGATCGATCACCGCCCGTCAGCTGCTCCAGATTGTCCTTCAGATAGCTGTCGATTTCCGGTTCCAGCACCCCGCGCCCGACTTCAGGCAGCCACACGCCCCCCGGTAGACTGTCTCTCGGGCCGCGAACCAACCAGGTTCCCTCCAACTCGTCGTAGCGTGATTGCAATGCGCCAGAAACATCGACAGCGATAGCCCCGGCAGAGAGTGCCTCGGCGGCCTTCTCGACTGACACAACAGTCGCTGGTGGCGGAATATCTTCCGGGGTCGGGGCCCTGTGCCGCGAAATCCGGAAACCTGTTTCGGGGTGAAAGAGGTCAGGACGGCGCTGCTGAACCGAGGCATAGGTTTCTGCCCGAACGGGAAGGCTGACAGACACCAGAATGACCAAGGCCACCAGCCACCTGCACCCGTCGAATCTCCCGCTTTTGAGTGTCACCCGATCACCTCGTTTCCCGACCGAAAGTCTTACTTCACGTCAGTTTTGCCACTGATACTCTAGGAGAAAATAAAATCGGGAGGAAATCATGGTTGCGTTACGCAAATTTGCGCTGGGCCTGCTCGGGCTGGCGTTGACCTTCGGTGCCGCGCAAGCTGAGCAGCCGACGCTCAAGGCCGCCGTTCTTCAGACCGGCACGGTGAACTGGGAACTCGACACGATCAAGCATTATGGCCTTGATACCAAAGCCGGTTTCAATCTTGAAGTCGTCGGCATGGCAGGCAACCCGGCCACCCGCATCGCCTTTCAGGGCGGCGAAGCCGATATCATGGTGGCTGACTGGCTGTGGGTTGCGCGCCAAAGAGCGGAAGGCAAGGACTACCGCTTCATCCCCTACTCCAAGGCCGTTGGCGGGCTCGTTGTTCCAAAGGACAGCACCGCTGAAACGCTCAAGGACCTGAAGGGGCAGAAAATCGGCATTGCCGGAGGACCGCTCGACAAGAGCTGGCTGATTCTGCGCGCCTATGCCGAAAAGGAATACGGCATGGATCTCGCAGCCGAAACAGAGCAGGTTTTCGGTGCTCCGCCGCTCATCTTCAAGACCGCGCTTTCCGGTGAAACTGCCGGTGCCATCAACTTCTGGCATTTTCTCGCAAAAATGCAGGCAGCAGGCATGAAGGAACTGATTTCGGTGTCCGATGCAGCCGTCGCGCTTGGCCTTGATCCGGAAACCCCTTTGCTTGGTTATGTCATCCATGGCGATATGGCGGACAAGAACCCCGACCTCATCAAGGGCCTCTCAATGGCATCACGTGAGGCCAAGGATTTGCTTGCCAATGACCCTGCAGCTTTTGAGCGTATTCGCGGGATCATGAACGTGAAAAATGACAAGCAGTTCGAAGCGCTTAAGGCCGGTTACATTGCCGGTATTCCGGCTAATGCACCTGTAAACGAAGAGCAGGCTGCCAAAATGCTGGAGCTGATGTCACGCCTTGGCGGCGAAGAGCTGGTCGGTGCGGCCAAAACCTTGCCGGAGGGTCTGTTTGTCGCTCCCCAAGGCTGAGGGCCATATGGTTCGTCTCATCTCGCTGGCCTTGATGCTGGCGGGATGGGCGACCTTGGCGCACCTGATTTCGGACCCCGAGACACTCCCCGGCCCTTTTCATGTGGCCGGGTTGATTGCGTCCGAAGCCTTTGACGGCCCCTTGTTTTTCCATATGGGCGCGACACTGCTGCGCGTTCTTGCAGCCTTTATGCTTGCCATGTCCTTCGGGCTGGTTCTCGGGCTGATAATGGGCAGGAACAGAAGCCTCAACCGATGGCTGGACCCGTGGCTGGTGGTTTTTCTGAACTTGCCTGCCCTTGTCACCATCGTGCTTTGTTACCTTTGGATCGGCCTGAACGAAGTTGCGGCCATCCTTGCCGTAGCGATCAACAAGATCCCGATGGTAACGGCCATGATACGGGAAGGCGCACGGGCTTTTGACGCCGACCTTGACGACATGGCTCAGATCTACCGGATGCCAACATGGCGGCGGATACGTCATGTGCTCTTGCCCCAGCTCGCCCCTCACATTGCGGCAAGCGCGAGAACGGGTACGGCTTTGATCTGGAAAATTGTGCTGGTCGTGGAGTTTCTCGGTCGTTCAAACGGCGTCGGCTTTCAACTGCATCTCTATTTTCAGCTTTTCGACGTGCCGATGGTGCTGACCTACTCCCTGTCCTTCGTATTGGTCATGTTGTTGATCGAGGTTGCGATCCTCCAGCCATGGGAAACTCATGCCAGCCGTTGGAGGCGCGCATGATTTCGGTTGAAGTCACCCGCAAGTCCTTCGGCCGAGCGCAGATCCTTGGCGA
This sequence comes from Roseibium sediminis, assembly GCF_008711325.1. Lineage (GTDB taxonomy): Bacteria > Pseudomonadota > Alphaproteobacteria > Rhizobiales > Stappiaceae > Roseibium > Roseibium sediminis. The sequence continues at coordinate 78,715 of NZ_VXDB01000011.1, read as the reverse complement.
GATTTCCTTTTCGATTTCTCCGGGAGAATGTGTCGCTCTGTTAGGGCCTTCCGGAGTTGGAAAAACGACCCTTTTGCGGATCATATCCGGGCTTGATGACACGTTCGAAGGGGCCGTAACGCGCCCCGATCGCCTTGCCATGGTGTTCCAGGAACCAACATTGCTCAATTGGCGGTCGGCTCTGGATAATCTCACCTTGGTAACCGGCATCGATGAAGCCGGAGCGCTGAATGCCATGGCAGAGGTTGGGCTTGACGGCAAGTCACAGCACTACCCGCTGCAGCTTTCCCTCGGTCAGCGCCGACGGTTGGCCCTTGCACGCGCCTTTGTCACAAACCCGGACTTCCTGATCATGGACGAGCCCTTCGCCTCTCTTGATCCAGAACGGATCGGCGAAATGATGGAGCTGACCCAAAGCCTGTTGAACAAGCGAAAGATTGCCACCTTGTTTGTGACCCACTCAGAGGAAGAAGCAAACACATTGGCAACCCGCGTCTTGCGCCTTGGTGGGTCTCCCGCTGGTTTGGTTTGAGGCGGCCTGTCAGTAAATCCGCTGGAACTTCCACTCATCGGCATCCGGCGTCACCGCACGCCAGTCATAGCCGTTCTCCTTCAGGTCTCGCGCAACATCGAGCCCTTGTTCGGCGGACCGGTCTATGTAGCTTTTCCCAAGATCTGAGTCCTGGTTGACGCCATAACCACGGAGCAGATCAAGGCCGTAGTTGAATTGGCCAATCGGGTCTCCTGCCTCGGCTGCGTGGCGATCCCATTCGGCGGCTTTTTCCGGGTCTTCGGACGCGCCAAAGCCGTTTTGCTCCATATAGGCCATCCAGGTCATGGTGCCTGTCCAGCCCTTTGCCGCGCAGGCTTCAAAAAGCTTGCGAGCAGCTGCATGATCGCCCTTCTTGGTCATGAGGTACCCTTGGGAACAAACAACCATGTCAACGTCTCCCTCAAGAGCGCGCTGAAGGGAGCGGTTCAGGGTCATTTCATCCGGGTTCAGCGTTCCGCCGGGATCAGTTTCTTCAGCCGTGACCGGGACTGCAAGGCAGACCAGAAGCAGCGGGATCACGCCGGTTTTGGACGCACGTGTCATGCCTTGTTCTCCTTCAAACCGTCATGCCTTCTTGCGGATCATGCCTCGGGCCGGATCGTACCCCCACAGACTGCCTGCCATGAAGACGACGAAGGCCAACACGACCCAGCCAAGGGCCTCTAAATTCACCTGGCCATATAGGGCAAAGCGGATCAGTTCCACCGCATGGGAAAAGGGATTATAGGCGCAGATATCCCGCAGCAGGACCGAGGCTTCGGCCATTTTCCAGAGCGGGTACAACGCGGTAGACATGAAGAACATCGGAAAGATCACGAAGTTCATCACACCGGCGAAGTTTTCCAGCTCCTTGATTGTGGATGAAAGCAGAAGACCAAGCGCACCCAGCATCAAACCGCTGACGAGAAGTGCCGGAAAGACCAGAACATAGCCAAGGACCGGGAACTTGATACCCGCAAGCAGTCCGGCAATGCCCAAAAAGGCATAGACCTGAATCACGGAAATCAGCGTGCTGGCCACAAGCTTGGAAAAGAGCAGCCACCAGCGCGGCATAGGGCTTGTCAGCAGCAATCGCATCGACCCCATTTCACGGTCATAGACGAGGCTGAGCGAAGATTGCATGCCAGAGAAGAGCTGCACCATGCCGCACAGGCCGGGCACGATATAGACCTCATAGGTGATGTAGGTCTGGTACGGCGGCATGATCGAGAGGCCGAGGGCCGCCCGGAAACCGGCGGCAAACACCACAAGCCAAACCAGCGGACGGACAAGAGCCGCCAGAAACCGGCTCCGCTGAGAAATGAAGCGCAACGCCTCGCGCTGTACGATCGCAATCAGGCAGACCAGCATACCCTTCATGCTGCCACCTCTTCGCTCTTCGTGAGGGCAAGAAACCTGTCGCCCAAACTCAAATCGCCTGCGATTTTCTCGCTTATCCCGTCAGCCACAATCTGCCCCTTGTGGAGCACAACCAGCCTGTCGCCTGCCGAGATTTCATCGACCAGATGCGTTGCCCAGAGTACGGTCAAACCTGTGTTCGCGGCCAGTTCATGAACGTGCTCGGTGATCCCGCGGCGCGTCGCAGCATCCAGTCCCACAGTTGGCTCATCGAGCAGGAGAACGGATGGGTCGTGCAGGAGGGAACGGGCAATTTCCATACGTCGCCGGTGACCGCCATTCAGGGCGCGGGCCTTTTCATTTGCCCTTTCCGCCATACCGAGCCGCTCCAGCGCGTCCGAGATACGCCGGTCAGCGTCCTTTCCGGACAGTCCCTGAAGGGCAGCGAAATATTTCAGGTTACGACGAACGGTCAGATCCATGTCGAAGGTTGGTTGCTGAAAGACCACCCCGAGGCGTGCCAGCGCCTGACGCGGATCACGTCCCAACGACGCACCGGCAATCTCGACGTCTCCGGATCGAGGAACAAACAACCGGGTCAGGAGGGAAAACAGGGTCGACTTTCCGGCCCCGTTTGGCCCGAGGAGCGCGCAGAACGCTCCTTTTTCCACCTCGAAACTGACGTCTATGAGGGCCTGTTTTTGCCCATAGCCGTGACTGACACGCGAGACCTTGATACCACCGACCACGCAACACTCCCCTTGCGTCTTTTCACCATCCTACAGTCTCGCAAAGACCGGGGCACTTAGTTTGTTGGTCGGTATGCAGCCCCCCAGGGAAACCGTCCGACCTTGATCGACTTCAGGGCAACGCGCTCAGCCACATCGACCACCGTGACATCCCCGGAGACGCCATTGGTCGTGAAAAGCAGGCTCTCGTCGCCATTGAAAGCCAGATGCCAGACCCGCCGTCCTACGAGAATGTAATCAAGGACTTCGTAGGTTTTCTGGTCCACGACGGCGACGTGATTTGAGGGCCCTAACGCGACGAAAACGTATTTTCCATTACGGGTCATTTCAAAACCAACCGGCTGGATCTGGTCCTGATGCACACCCTGGATCTTGAAGGTTATCTTTGCCTTCTCGCTCTGAGAGGCAACGTCAAAGACCGTTATGGTTCCGCCGATCTCCGCGCTGACCCAAAGCTCCGCCCCATCCTGCGTGAATTCAGCATGGCGCGGGCGCTGATCCACCAATGTGTTGGCAAAAAGCTGCTGGGATTCGGTGTCGATCCAGTGCGCCATATTGGTCGTCTCGGAGGTGGTGATGGCAATCTTGCCATCCGGCGACACCGCCATCCCCTCCGGCTCGATGCCAACATCGATCTGGGCAATTACCCGCCGGGTTTCGGTGTCCACGACAGTCGTGATCGCATCATCTTCATTGGCGATATAGAGATACCGATTGTCCGGATGAAGGACAAATTGTTCAGGATCTTCTCCGGAAGGGAGATCATGCAGCACCCTGCCCGTATCCGGATCGATGACCTGAACGGTGTCGCTGTCCGACGCGCAGAGATAAAGCAGCGAGTAATCCTTCGAGAATGTGATCCCGCGAGGCCGCTCCCCGACTTCCAGTGTGCGGACGACTTCCATTGTTTCGATATCTATGACGCTGATCGTGTCATCCTTTTCGTTGGAGACCCAGATTTCATCCGCCAAGGCCGGCACTTGGAACGCCAGCAGCACCAAACCTGCCATGATGGGGAAAGCGCGCATGAACTAACCTTCAAATGCCGTGCAGCCCGATTCTGCCTGATCAATTCCAAGCGTATCGAGATCATTGCGTTGATGTAGAAACCCTTCCATGGGTGCCATTGCCACAAGAGCCCGCGGATGAGTGATCGGTATGGGCTGGCGGAGCTGACCGTTCCAGCGACGATAGGTCAGCGGACGCCCCTTGAAGCCGGCGAGTTCGAATTTTTCGGAAAAGATATAATCGCGCACGACACCCTTGTTCGAGCTCCCAGTGCGCGTAACCGCCTCGCCGATTGTCCGCACCGCAGCCCAGGCGGCAAAGTCTATTGGCTGCATGGACCTGCCAGCGGCCTTTTCAAACCGGCTTTGCAGTTGCGCCGCGCCCCATTGCTCAACTGTCCGGTCCCAGGCGGAGGGAACCAGACCTTCGGTTCCCGCGACAGGCCGTGCCAGCCATGTGTTATAGGCGACATATCTGCCAAAATCGCCTGGTTCGTCGGCAATGACGACCAGGTGATGATCGCCGAAGTTCTGGGTGAACAAAGGCACTTCCTGCGCCGCGTTCCGCCGCATGTCGGCATCGAATTCCCAGATCTTCTTCGCCAGGATGCGGATGCCAAATTTTCGTGCAGAGGTCTCAAGCGCATTTGCATAGGCAACATCGCCCGGATGCACACCAGACAGCAGCACCCAGACAATCCATTTTTTCTTCAACGAAAATTGCGCCAGCGCATCAGTCAGCATGCTGCGCGATGGCAAGGTGTGCAGCAGGTTGGACCGGCAACTCTTGTTGCGCAGCTCATTGTCCGGCGCGCCCGCGTTGAGCAAAATGGCACCTTGCGCTTCCGGCAGGTCCGCCACTTTCAGCAGATCCTCAGCCGGAGCCTTGAGCACGAGATATGGCGAGAGTTTCAAAAGCTCCCGTGCGGCGGTTAGAAACCCCTCTTCCGTCTCTTCGATCCGGCTTTCCAGCAGATAGGTCTGGTTTAAAAACCGCCCTGTGGTCTCGTTATCCGACAACCCGACCTGTGCTCCGGCAAGGCCGAGGTCTCCCGGTATCGGATCGAGATTTGAAAGCACCGGTGGCGGCGGCACCACCTTCTCCAGATAGCCGATTGTCGTGTGAACATCCGCTTCGGCCGAAAGGACCGGGAACAGCCAAGTTGCTATCAGGCAGACCATCAGCAATCTGCGCATGAACCAGCCCCTCCCAAGGCCGCAGGAACGCGAATTCATGTGACGTATATGTTGTAAGGCAATGTAACTGCGCCGATTTCATTTGCGCAACACGTTCTCCTTTGTCCCTTGGTACAATAGCGCAACGGTATTTCTTCCGATTATTCCTAGTTTCAAGAACTCGGGAGGAGTGGATCGATGTTTTCACGCAATGCCGTGCTATGCGCACTTGCGGCAACTGCTGCTGGCCTTTTTGTTGTTGCCCAATCTGTTTCCGTTGAGGCGCATGGAGATGTTGCCCCACAGGCCGTCGATACATCAGGCCTGCCTGCACTTGGCGAAGAATGGCTTGAAGAAAACCCTTGGCGGAACCCGGACAGTGAGTTTTGGGCGACGGCCGTCAAGATCGGCGCATCCGGCTACAATCAGAATTGCGCCCGCTGCCACGGTCTTGAAGTGATCTCCGGCGGCCTTGCCCCTGATCTTCGTTATCTGGAAGCAGATGATGCCGGTGACGAATGGTTCATGGAGCGCTTCCAGCACGGCTATACCCAAAACGGGATCACCAAGATGCCAGCCTTCGGAGAGCTGCTTGGACAGGAAGCTGCCTGGGCCATTCGAACCTATGTGGAAACGCGTCCGGACGACGGTGCGATTGACGCCCATGCCGAGCGTCTCAAGGAAATTCGGGACGAACTCAAGGCCTTGCTATCCCAAGGTAAAGGCACCTCGGATGCGGCTGACGAAATTGCCGGTCTGAAGTCGGAAATGGAAAGCATAGCGGTAGAAGTCGAAACGGGCTCCGGTGCACCGCGAGCAGATTCCGTTGCCTCGCGGGCGGTCTTTGCCCTCGACGGGTCCGATGGCAGTCTGAAGAATGCCGCTGAAGTCCTGACAATCGGATTGTCTGCAGCCGAGTAAAAGCCAATGCGCACAGCAGCCGCAGCCATTCTGGCTTTTCTGGTTACAGTCGCCGCCGGTCCCATCACCGGCGGCACCGCTCACGCGCAGAATTGCGACAGCATCAAGTCTGGCTTGAATGCCAACCACAAGCCCCAGAATGTCGCACGAGATATTGTCGGACAGGATCTCGATACGATCATCGAACGGGGTTTCATCCAGATTGCGGTTTACGAGGATTTCCCGCCGTTTTCATACAGGAAAAACGGCGAACTTGCGGGCGTTGACGTTGATCTGGGAAAGCTGATCGCCAGCGAGTTGGGTGTTGAGGCGCGCTTCATCGAAACCGCAGCAGACGAAAATGTCGATGGAGACCTGCGCAACAATATCTGGCGCGGCAAGCTGATCGGCGGGCAGATAGCCAATGTGATGCTTCATGTTCCCTATGATCGGGAACTGGCCTGCCGGAATGAAATGGTCGTCCTCAAAGGCCAGTATTTCAACGAGCAGATGGCCATTGCCTACAAACCGGCGACCTATCCGGAAGAGCCGCCGGTCCCGGCCTATTTTCGCTTCGATACGGTTGGCGTTGAAAACGATACACTCGCCGATTTCTATCTTGGGTCCTTTGCAGGCGGACAAATGCGCAAGAACGTGCGCCGATATCCAAGCCCTGCGGACGCCATGAACGCGCTGGCAGCCGGAGAGGTCATGGCAGTGATGGGCCCCTTGTCCCAGCTTGAGCACAGCCTAGCTGATGACATGGTCGTTCATGCGCCGCCCTACCCCGGCCTCGCCAAATCGCGCTGGACATTGGGCGTTGCGGTTCGACACAATTGGAGGCCGCTGTCCTATGCAATTGATGATGCTGTCCGCTCGGCAGTTGCCGATGGCAGGTTGGCGAGCATCTTCAAGGCCCACGGACTGACCTACACGAAACCCGAATGGTAGGACGCGACATGAGAATAACCACTGGACTTCTCACGGCTTTCTTCGCCACTCAGGCCTACGCCCTAGATGCGCCCAAGGTGGAGTTGACCGACCCGCTCGACACCGGAATGTGGTCCTATCACCAGATTAATATTCTCGGAAATCCTGACAAGATCCGTTTTGATGAGCGTGTTGTGGTCAAGGCGCCGGTTGCTGCGGAAGACAGTTTCAACGTTCCCGTCCTCGTTGATGCCACTGCTCTCGAAGATGTGAAGCAGATGGTGTTTCTTGTCGACTACGGCCCCATTCCCAAAATCCTGACCTATTGGCCGCAGAAGGCGGAACCGAAACTGTCCTTCCGTTTCAAGATTGATCAGGCGACCCCTGTACGTGCAGCGGTTCAGACCGGCGATGGCGAGTGGCATGTGGGTTCCACTGTGATTGATGCTGCAGGCGGCGGCTGCTCCGCACCCGCAGTTGCCTATGCTGCGGATGACTGGGAAGAACACCTTGGAGAAGTCCGCGGACGTGTCTGGCCGGAAAAAGGCCGCGTTCGCATGATTGTCGACCATCCCATGGACACCGGTCTCGCCGATGGAATTCCGGTTTTCATCATTGAACAGTTACAGCTCGCAGACAACCTGTCAGGGGAGTCGCTCGCCCGACTGGAGCTTCACGAACCGGTCAATGAGGACCCTGCATTCACCCTCTATTTCGGCAGCAATGGCGTCGGGAACGAAGTGCAGGTCACAGGGCGCGACAACAATGGCAACGAAATCGATGCCGTTCTCAGCGCGGCAGCGGTTCAATGACCGACCTCACGAAACGCCAGTTCCTTGGCGCCGTCGGCAGCACTGCCGTAATTGCAGCCCTTCCCAAGTCGGTGTTTGCCGCCCCCCTCAGCTATGACCTTGCACCGGTGCAGGTTGCAGACGGCATCTGGATGATCGAAGGCCGAACAGAATATTTTTCAGCCGAAAACGGCGGCGCTATCGTCAACTGCGCGCTCATCGAAACTGAAGCGGGAATTGTGCTTGTCGACACGGGACCGTCACGCAAATACGGTGAGGCCCTGCTGGATGTGGCACGTGGGCTCAATGGGCGTGGTGTTGCGGGGGTCATGATCACCCACCACCACCCGGATCATTTCTTCGGCAATCAGGTCTTTTCCGACAAGCCGATCCACGCGCTACCAGAAACCAGAGCCCTCGCCGAGAGCCAGGGCGACGGGTTTGCTGACAACATGTACAGGCTGCTCGGTGACTGGATGCGCGGAACCGAGCCTGCTCCGCCCAATACCGACGTTTCCAGCAGTGTCATATCCATTGGCGGCCGGTCCTTTGAAACGCTTCCGCTGTCAGGACACACTGGCGCTGATCTCGCCATACTGGATCAAAAGACAGGTCTCCTGATTGCCGGGGACCTGGCATTCTTGAACCGCGCCCCGACCACACCGCATGCTGACCTGCCGACGTGGCGTGCAGCGCTTGACGTGCTGACGGAGAAAAACGCCTCGGCGATCCTGCCTGGCCATGGTCCGCTGGATACGTCCGGGGCCTCACTCGCGCAGACACGGGATTATCTGGACTGGCTTGAGGCAACGCTAAAGCAGGCCGCTTTGGACGGACTGGACATGGTGGAGATCATGGACGAGCCACTGCCGGATCGCTTTGCGGGCATGGGAGCCATGCCGCAGGAGTTTCACCGGTCCATCGCGCATCTCTATCCCCAGATCGAACGGGATTCGATGCCACTTGGTCAGTGATCGGCTCGGCGCCGGACCGGCATCATCTCAGGCGCCGGGAATTTTCAGAGACGCAAAATCCAGCATGATGTGTTGCTGATAAGCCTTACGATCCGAAAGGGCCGCGTAATAATCGTCCAGAGCCGGAAGGTCAGCCCGTTCGAAGTCCATGCCGTAGTATCGGAACAACAAGCAGCCGAATTGATAGTCGGCCAGATTGGGCGCGTCTCCGCCGAAAAGGTTGCCCTTTGTCTGATTGGCAAAGGCTGTCATGGCGACCTTGAGAGCCGCCGCAGCAGAGGCAATTGCCGCGTGGTTCCGGTCTTCCTTCGTGGTCCGGTACAGCTGCCAGAAGATCACCGGCAGGAGATGCGGATAAACATGTGACCGGCACATGTCGCCCCATCGTTCGATCTGCGCTGCGGCCATGGGGTCGGTTGGATGATTGCCGTACTTGCGCATGATGTACCGAAGGATCGCTGCGCTTTCGGACAAGGATTGTCCGGCGTCGGTCAGCGTCGGTACGAGGCCCATTGGGTTCATGGCCCGATACTCGGGCGTATCGGTCCCGCCAAACGGACCGCCAACATCAAGTCGCTCAAAGGGCACCCCAAGTTCGGCGAGGCACCATACGACCGGCTGAACATTGACGGAATTGGCTCGCCCGTGAACGATCAACATGAAACCCACACTCCTTGCTTTCGCCGTATCCGAATCTGGATACGCCTTTTTCCTGCAACTCTCCTGATTTCAATCACAGCGAGGCAGTAGAATGAAAGCACGAAATTGTGAGTTCGGTTGCAGGTCACTCCATGCCCGCGCAAATGCGCAATGCCCGCATGGTTTTCCCCTTTTAAAATGTCAAACCGGTACCGGTGTTACTCTCCTGAGACATGAAGGTGATGAGATCTTCTCCCGGGATTGGTTTGGAATAAAGGTATCCCTGCAGATAGTCGCATCCCAGATCCCGGAGAATATTTCTTTGAGGCAAAGTCTCTACGCCCTCTGCTGTTACTTCCAGACCCAAAGCCTGCGCCACAGCGAGGATTGACCGGACGACGGCAAGCGCATCTTCATCCTGATCCATGTGCATGATGAATTCCCGGTCGACCTTGATTCCGTCGACTGGCAGTTTGCGAAGGTAGCTGAAGGAGGAATAGCCGGTTCCAAAATCATCTATGACAACCTTGCCGCCATTGTCCCGAATCCAGGTCAGGAAGGAGATGATCTCCTGATCATTGTTGACGAAGATTCCTTCCGTCACTTCAAATATCAGGCGATCCATGGATGTGCCGGAATGCTCCAGCGCTCGCTCGACATCCGCATAGATCCGTGAGGATTGAACCTGCTTCGGCGACAGATTGAGATTAAGATGAACACTAGGCGGCAAGGTCGGCAGAGCGCTGAATTCGGAAACCGCGTTTTGGATCATCCATCCTCCAACATCGATGATCATGCCGCTGGCTTCGGCTGCCTCGATCATGCGCTGTGTGTTCAGGAAGTCACCGCCTGAGGTGCGAAATCGCATGAGCGCTTCGCATGAATAAACCAGACCGGTCCCCGCCTCGATGATCGGCTGATAGTGCACGAGAAACTGCGTCTTTCCGGCAGTCCCGGTCAAAAGCGATGTCAGGCGCAGTCGCTCAAACGCATTTTCCTGCATCGACGGAGTGAAAACTGCGTAATTGGCCGAACCCCGTTGCCTCAGGTCATTCAACGCTATCGATGCATAACGGGCGAGTTGTTCAGGGTCATGGCCATGATCACCGGAATTGGCGATCCCCATGCGCATTCGAATGTTGAATACGCTATCCCCGACGGCGATGGGTTCATCGAACAAGGTTTCGAGCAAATCGACAAGATCGGGCAGTCGGCCTGCTCCGACGTGATCCAACAGCAGAATGAATTCATCGACTTCCTTGCGTGCGATCACGAATGCGGTTGGAAAACCGCTACGCAGCCGCATGCCGACTTTCTTGAGAAAATCGCCAGCCTGTTCTTCACCAATACCGTGCTCAATCATCCGATAACGATGAATATCGAGCAGGACGACTGTCATCGGCCGCCCGGTTCCTGCCAGACGACGGAACCGTTCCGTAAAGCCGGCATAGCTGCTGAGACCCGTGACCCGGTCTTCGAAGGCAAGGCGATGAATATGTTCCAAAAGCGTGGTTTTCTCGAAACCCAGACTGGCGTTGAGGATAAATATGTTCAGCACTTCCTCGCCTAGCAAACGCTCCAGAACCGCATAGGGAAGCCCGACGTAAATGGCTGCCCTCAATCCGGCACGCGAACGCAGGGCCAGACAAGTACCGAAAGGCTGGATCTGGTTTTCCCCGGAGGTGATGCACTGGTAGATCGGGGTGCGAATATCATTCGATGTGACCGCATCCAGCGTCCGGCCCACAAAACTCATGTACACACCGCCTGCTGCAAGAACCTTGACCGTGTTCGCTCGGATGTCAGATATCTCGACATCACGCTCTGCGGCACAAACAAGTCCTTCCGGAGCCACTCCGATCAAATTTGCGATTTGATCAAGAAGCGTGGACCCGAATTGCAGCAGATCGTCCTTTTCGATCAACTCGTAGAAGTGATCGTTGAGTTTTTTCAGGTTTTTCCGATTGGTCTCCAGCGACATGAGCAACTTGTAGCCCCTGAGGGCCGTGATGATCGCCGAAAGCAGCTTGGAGCGTGTGAGCTCCGCCTTTTCCTTGTAACCGTCAATTTCATAGCGCTCGATTACATCCATGCGCGGCGCGTAACCGGGTTGACCAGTCCTCATGATCAATCGGATGAAGGAGTTGCCGAGGGTGCTGCGAACCCATTTGACCAGATCGAGGCCTGCCGTGTGTGTGTCCATGACAACGTCAATCAGGGCGACAGCTATATCGTCGTTTTTCTCGAGGATTTCTTTCGCCTCTTCCACGGATTGAGCGTGATAGAGCCTCAGGAGACGATTATCCTGCCGACAACCAGCCAGGGCTATCCGTGTCGTCTCATGCACATCCTCATCATCATCCACGACAAGGACCTTCCACGGCTGGAGGGAAATCGTATTTGGCTTCGAGTTGTTTGAGGCCAGGAAATCCATGGGCATGATGATACTCCGTTCTATGCCGCACTGCGGGCCGAGCGGAGAGAGGCGGGAATGACGACGGTTATCGACGTTCCCTCCCCGACTTCGGACGCTACTAAAATCTGGCCGCCAAGGACGTCCGTGACGAGCCGGTACACAATTGCCATTCCCAATCCCGATCCGCCCTTGCCGAGCTTTGTGGTGAAGAATGGCTCATAAAGACGCTTGAGATTGCCATCCGAGATACCGCAGCCGGTATCGGAACATTCGATGGATATTGAACCATCATGTTTGCGCCGCGAGGCAACAAGTACCTCTCCGGCATCCCGCCCCTCATATCCATGTTTGACGGCATTCTCGACAAGATTGGTGACGATCTGGCTTATGGCACCAGGGTAGCTGTCAATGACCGCATCCGCCTCCAGATCGAGACGAACCATATAAGGCGTCGCCCTCAACGACGGCTGAACCGTTGCAATTGTCTCGCTGATTATGTGATCGATATTGAACTCGCGGCGTTTTTCGCTCTGGCGGTCGACGGCAACCTGCCTGAAATTCTGAACCAGTTCGCGAGCCCGAGCCAAGGTCTTCTCAATCACATTGGCGCATTCGGCAATTCGCTCGAGCTGCTCTTCAAGCTGTTCCTTCGTCAGGACTTCCAGTTTGAGATCCTGTCTGAGAAGTGAACTTGCTTCCGAAATCGTCGTCGCCGCCATCAAACCATTGCCGAGCGGCGTGTTGAGCTCGTGCGACACTCCGGCAACAAGCGAACCGAGAGCTGCAAGATTGTCGGCCTGAATCAGTTCGTCCTGAACACGTTTGAGCTGTTCGGTGCGCTTCTCGACCAGATCCTCCAGGTTCTGCTGATAGGCCTGTATCTGCTTCAGGTCCGCATGGCGCTTCTTGACCATGCCCTGCAGGGAATTGGCCAATACAGCCAGCTCATCATCGCGGTCGGGGAGCAAATCGACTTCGGGGGGATTGTCGATCAATCCGGGCGTGTTGAGATAGCTGACGATGGACGTCAGAGGTATCCCGATGAGGCGGTCGAAAATGATCTGCAGGATGACCGCGAGGAAAAAGAGGTAAAAAACAATACTGACGATTGTGGAGACGACGACTGATGTGACCTGCTCCCTGATCTCATCGCGGTCAATGATGAAGTGGACCGTACCGATCTTTCCACCGGACGAATACTGGATCGGGCTCAGCAAGTCGTATGTGATTGCGTCCTGCGTGCCGATTTTCGACGGCTTTCCATAGGTGCCGGTATCAGGAGTTTCGACCCAGACGTTGCGAACGACTTCCAGGCTGAGCAAACCCTCGACGATCTGTTCCGCCGATGCCTCGTTGATGGACCAGACCGCCCGTTCCAACGGCTCCTTGGATGCCTGAAACAGGGTTTCCGTGGTGGTGATCGCGCGGTTCATTTCCCGCTGCCACAGAAACTGCGAAAGGCCGCCGATGAACATGACGCTCAGGACAGCAAAAGACCCGAGGGTGTATAAAATAAACGTACGCGACAAGCCGGTCTTCGGCTTGGAAGGAAAATCCTCCTCCCGACGCGATTGATTTGTGTTCATTCACAAACACTCGCCATACATAATTTTGGTCCGGAGGAAAGCTGCGGAAAATCAGAACATCAATCGGGTCCGGCCATTTTCGTGCCCCCCGGATTACGCCGCCCACCTCGACATGATTTTGGCCAGCCTGCACTTACGGCATTCTATCGGCAATATTGTGATTATTACTGATTGCATTGCTTCTGTCGAAGCACAAGTGCCCCCTTACGAGCAAATCCGAGATCCCCGTGAAATCATCCAGCCAATTTTGTCCTTTTTTTCTGCTACTTACAGGACTTTTATCCGAACTCGACTTTCCTAGAGTTAGCATGCTCAGTCTGAAAAGGATGCCTTCATCAAAAGAATAATTCCTTGAATAATTTCAAAAGCATAAACCTGTTTCTAAGGTGCGTTATGAAATTACACACGCCAAGATTGTATTGCAATGTCGTAGATTCGGATGCGAACTTTCTTTAGGTAAATACACTGACCATTCTGCTCGGCAAATTGCACCACAGAGTTCACAAATAGAAAACCGGCCCACCCTATCGGGAGAACCGGTTTTGACGCTGCAGCGATGGTCACTAAAGATCAGTACTGGCGAAACAGCGCCACCAATTTTCCCTGAACCCTTACACGTCCGGGACCAAATATCCGGGTTTCATAGGCCGGGTTCGCCGCCTCGAGTGCAATCGACGCACCTTTCTTGCGCAAGCGCTTCAAAGTCGCTTCCTCGTCATCAACAAGAGCCACCACGATGTCGCCACTGTCAGCAGAATCGGACCGGCGGATCAACACCGTATCCCCGTCTAGAATCCCCGCTTCGATCATGGAGTCACCGCGCACTTCAAGAGCATAATGCTCGCCCTTGCCCACCAGTTCCGGCGGCACGCTGATTGTGTGACTGTGGGTCTGGATCGCCTCGATCGGAACCCCAGCAGCAATACGTCCCATGACCGGAATTTCCATCGTGGACGGCGCGCTGATTTTCTCTGCTAGAGGTTCGGTTCTTTCGACAGGCTTGCCTAGGGAGCCTTCGATCACTTCCGGCGAGAAGCTTCCCCTTGGCCGTGGTGCGCCGAGGCCAGGTGATATCGAATCGGGCAATTTGACCACTTCCATGGCTCTGGCACGGTTCGGCAAGCGGCGAATAAAGCCTCGCTCCTCAAGAGCCGTAATCAGACGGTGGATGCCAGATTTCGAGCGGAGATCCAGCGCGTCCTTCATTTCATCGAACGAGGGCGGAACACCGGTTTCCTTCAGTCGTTCATGAATGAACATGAGAAGTTCATATTGCTTACGCGTCAGCATCACCGAATCTCCAGCACCACTCAACGGTACAAATCATGAACATAGAATAACTGTTCTCACTGTGTTCTACAACAGTTAAGGATTGCTTTCCGCGTTTTTTGGCGAAAATGAACAATTATGAAACAAGGAGATAGCAGCTCGCCTACTGGTGCCAAGGTCTGGGCGGGACGGATTTTGCGTTCTTCATACGTTCAACTTGTGTGCTGACGAACCCGGATTCGACCCCAGGTTCAGCGGACAGCCACAAGGAGATCGCACCCGTGAGCGTTCTGTCATTTCGCCCATAGACCCGTATGCCGCAATTTTCAGGGGCGTGATCCAGTTCGGTGAAAACAAGGTCTGCCCTTTTGCAATCTTCCAGAGTTCCTTCGAGAGTTTTGGAAAAGGCGATCAAATATGGCCTGCCTCTGGCAGCTGGTGCATAGGCTTTGATGACACAGCCTTCGTCGTCGCACCTGCGCTGGTCCTTGTTCATTTTCGGGAAGTTCGGTTCTCCGGCAGCGAGGCCCTCCTGCTGCTTCCACATGTCCGAACGCAGACTTTGGCGCGTGGTCGAGATTCTCATAAGGCCCGTTTCGTCACGCGCAGCCACAACTGTACCGCTTTCAGCGATCTGAACATCCGCAGGTCGAGCCAAAACCCAGAGCAAGACACCCAGGCCGATCGACAGCAGAGAAATGCCGCGCGTTCTACCGGGAAGAAACAGCAACAAAAACAGGCCAGAAAAGAGAGCGAGTGTCGTGAATGCCGTGGGAGGCAAAACGATGCCGCTCCCCCCATCCATGGAGGATGTGTAACGGGCGATATCAAGCAGCAGCTTGAGGCCCCATTCCATGCCCCAGACCGGTATGGACGCAAGCCCGAAAGGCATCAGCAGAAGCGTCAGCAACCCCATCGGCATCACGACCAGCGTGAAGATCGGCATGCCAAGCACGTTGCCCAACAACCCGTAGGGCGCGATCCGGCCAAAATGGTGCGCACCAATTATGCCGGTCGCCAGTCCAGCGATGAGCGATGTCACGAGAAGGCCACCCAACCATTTTGCGATTGTTCCTATCCATCGAGGCAAACCTTGTCCAAGGCGCTGACCTGCCGACCCGATGAGCGAAGCTGAACTGCCAATATTTCGAAGGCTCTCATAGGCTGCGACAAGGCAGAGAACGGCAGCAAATGACATTTGAAAGCCCGGATGAAACAGGCTTTCCGGTGCCATCAGAAGCAGAACCAGTCCGGCAAGCGCAACACTTCTGAGCGTCAGCCCCCTGCGTCCTGCCAGAATTCCTAGAAAAACCAGCATGATCATCACATAGGATCTCTGCGTTGCCACCGAGGCACCAGAGAGCAGCAGGTAAAGCGTCGCGGCCATCAGCGCCCCGACTGCCGCAAAGCGGTGGATCTGATAGTTCAGCGCGAGCGCAGGACTGATGGAGAGCACCAGAACAAAGGCTGCATACGCCCCTCCGGCAAAGAGCGCCATGTGAAGACCGGATATAGCCAGAATATGTGCCAGACCTGCAATGCGAAGGTCTTCTTCGGTTTCCTCCGAAATGAGGTCCCTGATCCCGACCAGCAACGCCACCATCAATGCAGTTGCGGCTTCATCCTGTCCAAGGGCTTCCAGTCGCGACCGAATGCCCCCTCTGACATCGACAAGCATTTTCCTCGCGACATGAAAGAGCGGGCGGCCTTCCTCCGCCTGAGCGACTTTCGGCTGCCCGTAGGAATAACCGCTGGCACCCAATCCGTCGAAATAGACAACAAAGGAAAAATCATAACCGCCGGGAAATACAGGACCGGCAGGAGGAAAGAGACGTGCCCGCATAGACACGAACTCGCCGACATCAACTGCACTGTCTTTGGGGACATTTACGCGAACATGGTCCGGGACCCCATTCGACAACGCGTAATCCGGACCTTTCATCCTGACAACGCTGACGACAAGACGTTTGCCGCGATGGCCTTTTGAAATCTCCGATATCCACCCTGAGAGCTGAAATGTTGCAGGAGCTGAAATGCGCGGGGCTGCGACGAACCCGGTTCGCAGATCTGCAGCGGCAGCGCCCAGCAGAAATGCAGCAACAAGCATGGCAAACCGGACCACACCTCCCTTTCGGAACTGCACAAAGGCCCACAAAGACGCGCAAAGGGCTGAAACAGGAAGAACAAAACTCGCCGGTTCTTCGGGCAGCGCGAAATAGGCCCAGATGCCGACTGCAAAGGCGATGGCAGCAAGCAGCAAGCGATTGAGGTGCAGATGATCTGTCAGGCTCTTGCCACGGGAGGGATCAGCAAAAGCAGATACCGGTTCATCGCGGGCGAGTTTACGCAGCCAGATATTCCAAGGGGCTGCCTCCGCAGGGCCAACTATTTTACTCCGGGAAAGATGGGGCTCGGAAGGACCAGCCTTCCGCAAAATACTGCCTCGGTAGAGTTCCCGTTCCTCGGTCAAATCCCCGCTGCCGCGCTGCGGGCGAAACACGCCTACTTTAGCCGGGGCCAAGCCTGTGCTAAGACCTCGCCAACCGGGCGCTCCCGCCTCCTCCCTTTCCATATTGGCAGAGACTTTCAAAAGACACCATGGCTGAAGAATTCGTCACGCGATTTGCCCCCTCACCCACCGGCTACCTGCATATCGGCGGTGCCCGCACGGCCCTGTTCAACTGGCTTCTGGCCAAGCACAATGGCGGCAAGATGCTTCTGCGCATCGAAGACACCGACAGAGCCCGGTCCACGCAAGATGCAGTAGATGCCCTCATCGATGGCCTGACATGGCTGGAACTCGACTGGGACGGCGAGCCGGTTTCCCAGTTCGGCAGGGTTGAACGCCACCGTGAAGTGGTTGACCAGATGCTCGCCTCCGGCGCGGCCTACCGCTGCTATGCGACCGCAGAAGAACTGAACCAGATGCGCGAAGAGCAGCGCGCTGCAGGCCTCCCGCCGCGCTATGATGGCCGCTGGCGTGACCGCGACCCGTCCGAGGCTCCCGATGGCGTTGCTCCGGCGATCCGACTGAAATCGCCGCTCGATGGCGAAACTGTCGTCGAGGACGAGGTTCAGGGCCGCGTTGTGTTCCCGAACAAGGATCTCGATGACCTCGTCATCATGCGCTCTGACGGTACTCCGACCTATATGCTCGCCGTTGTTGTCGATGATCACGACATGGGTGTCACCCACATTGTGCGCGGCGATGACCACCTGACGAACTCGGCAAAGCAGAAGCTGATTTATCAGTCACTCGGCTGGACCATTCCCAGCATGGCGCATATTCCGCTGATCCATGGACCGGACGGCGCGAAACTCTCCAAACGCCATGGCGCACTGGGTGCAGAAGCCTATCGCGAAATGGGATACCTGCCGGCGGCCATGCGCAATTACCTTGCCCGTCTCGGCTGGAGCCACGGGGATGAGGAAATCATGTCGACAGAGGACATGATCAAGTGGTTCGGCCTCGGTTCCGTTGGAAAGTCACCTTCCCGTTTCGATTTCAAGAAGCTTGAGAACCTCAACGGTCATTACATGCGTGCGACCGACGACGCAGAACTTCTCAAGCACTGGAAGGTCTATCTGGCCCATGTCGATGGCGGAAAACCGATTCTCGACTGGATCTTAGCCAATGAAGCAATTGCCCTTGGCGCCTTGCCGGGTTTGAAGGAGCGGGCAAAGACACTCGTGGAGTTGACGGAAAGCGCGTCCTATCTGTGGCGTCAACGTCCGCTTGATCTTGACGAGAAAGCTGAAAAAATTCTGGATGAAGATGCCAGAAATATCCTGAGAGACCTTGCCGAAATTCTCAACGGCGTGTCTGAATGGAATGCGGAGCCTCTTGAAACCGCTGTAAAGGCGTATGCGGAAAGCAAGGAGCTGAAACTGGGCAAGGTTGCACAGCCCTTGCGCGCAGCCCTGACCGGTCGGGGAACGTCCCCCGGCATTTATGATGTTCTTGTAGCGCTTGGCCGTGAGGAGTCGATTGGAAGGATATCCGATCAGGCTCGAGGCTGACGCGAGGCGTATTGGTGGCTTTGTTTTGCAAAGCCACCATTTCCGAGAAATACCCGGTTCGGCGAATGCCGAATCTGGAAAAGAGCCTTTGACGAAAGCGTTAGGCCCGCCAGCTTGCGGCACTGCGGCAAATGGGATAGGCAAGACGCAACCATTCCTCCTGCGTCGTTCGGCGTGATGCTCAGCAATACATATTTTTGCCCGAGCCATCGGCCTTCCAGACGATACAGTGAGTGCTAGAAAAGGGGGTTACCTGAATGGCCGAACAAAAAGCTGATTTCCAGGCTGGTGGGAAAAACCACACATACGAGATCAAGGACGGCACGATTGGCCCGTCTGTTGTAGACATCTCTTCGCTGTACAAGGACAGCGGGATGTTCACGTATGATCCTGGCTTCACTTCGACCGCTTCTTGCGAATCCAAGATCACATATATCGACGGTGACGAAGGCACGCTTCTTTACCGCGGTTATCCGATCGAACAGCTGGCAGACCACGGAGACTTCCTGGAGTCCTGCTACCTTCTGCTGTACGGCGAACTGCCGAACAAGATGGAAAAGGACGACTTCGTCAATCGTGTGACCTACCACACGATGATCCATGAGCAGATGAGCAAGTTTTTCTCCGGTTTCCGCCGGGATGCTCACCCGATGGCTGTCATGGTCGGTGTCGTTGGCGCGCTGTCGGCGTTCTATCACGACTCCACCGACATTGCCGATCCGCACCAGCGCATGATCGCGTCGCTTCGCATGATCGCGAAGATGCCGACAATCGCTGCGATGGCGTACAAGTACCATATCGGTCAGCCGTTCGTTTATCCGCGCAATGACCTGGATTACGCCGCAAACTTCCTGCACATGTGCTTTGCCGTGCCTTGCGAGGATTACAAGGTGAACCCGGTTCTGGCCCGCGCCATGGACCGAATCTTCATCCTCCATGCAGACCACGAGCAGAACGCGTCGACCTCCACGGTTCGCCTTGCAGGATCTTCCGGTGCGAACCCGTTCGCATGTATTGCTGCCGGCATTGCCTGCCTGTGGGGCCCTGCTCACGGCGGCGCCAACGAGGCGGCCCTCAACATGCTTTCCGAGATCGGTTCCGTTGACCGCATCCCGGAATACATTGCCCGTGCCAAGGACAAGAACGACCCGTTCCGTCTGATGGGCTTCGGTCACCGGGTCTACAAGAACTACGACCCGCGTGCGCGCATCATGCAGAAGACCACTCACGAGGTTCTCGGTGAGCTGGGCATCAAGGACGACCCGCTTCTCGACGTTGCGATGGAACTTGAGAAGATTGCGCTAAACGACGAATATTTCGTCCAAAAGAAGCTTTACCCGAACATCGACTTCTATTCGGGCATCACGCTTCGCGCACTTGGTTTCCCGACCAACATGTTCACTGTTCTGTTCGCTCTCGCCCGTACTGTTGGCTGGATCGCACAGTGGAAGGAAATGGTGGAAGACCCGTCTCAGCGCATCGGTCGCCCGCGCCAGCTGTACACCGGCTACCCCCAGCGCGACTATGTTCCGATCACTCAGCGCCGATAATAAAATCGTCAATGATTACAACACCAAAGGTGCCCCTAGGGCACCTTTTTTCTTTTATGCGTTGTAAAACAAGGACTAAACAATTTTTACTAGTGATTAAGCCGCTACGACTAGCATCCCGGCATCCAATTTAGTCCTTGTTCTCAGTCGTATGCGGGTCAACATGCAAATCAAGAAGTTCGTGAGCAATCTCAAATTTGGTCACAAAGTCGGTGGTGGATTTGCCACTGTCCTGGCCCTGACCGGGATTGTTGGTGGTGTTGGTGCCTATGCCGTTCATAACCTGACAGACCGGATGGAAGTTGCCGGCCACTCCACCAGCGCGATTGCGCATCTGCAAAAGCTGTCTGAAGACCGAGCCTCGTTCCTGAGCAGTCAGGACCAGAAGGCGGCTGATGCTACACTGGCAGGTCTCTCGGCCCTCAACAGCGAACTGGGCACCCTGAAAACCCGCCTGGCTGATGACCCCGGCTCCCAACTGTCCATCGAATCCGCCTCTGCTGCCATTGCAGGCTTCCAGTCGAGTTTTGAACGCATCATCAATCTGAAGGCAACCCAGACACAGAACCGCCGGGATCTTGAAACCACGCTCAACCAGTTTGAAGGCATCGCCCATTCAATTGCTGTTTCGGCCGAGCAGATCCGGGAGGCCGTCAGCTCCGAGAACAAGGCGACGCAGGACGTTCTGTTTATAGCGAACGAAGTGGGGCGGACTGCTTCCGACTTTCAAGAGCAGGTCCTCACCCTTCGCACGGCCTTTGTCACTGCGGGCAACAACACACAGCAGATCACTGCCGTAAAGGATGGTGTTCTGAAACTTGTTCCCGTTTCGGAAGAACTCTCCATGGCGCGACTGGATGGCGTCGATACCGCGCTCTTGTCCGATGTCAGCATGAAGACCATGCAGTTGGCGCGAACCCTCATGAAGCTGTCGCAAACCAAGGACTATATCGAGATTTTCGATCTCACCGATGAAGCCAAGAAGAGCTTCGGCGAGATTGACGCGCTGACCAAGGAAATTCGCCATCAGGCAACGGCAACGGTTGATACCGCCTATGCCAAGGCTGCAGAAGCCAACAGCAAGTATGATGAAGTTGCCTCGCTATCGGTGGTGGCGAACGCGCTGAGCACCAATGCCCTGTCGCTGAAAGTGGCGACGCTCGATTTCATCATGGATCCGACCGGGATCAACAAGACCCGCGTTTCCCAGCAAATCGACAATCTCTGGAAGATCGATGAAAATCTGGCCGCCAAGGCAGCCACCATGGAGGCGGTACAGGCGGAAGCCGGTAAACTGGGCGGTTCCATCGAAGCCTTTGCACGTGACTTTGGCCAATTGGTGAACAGCCGCACCGTGTTGATGGACGAAAGCAACCAGCTTCAGTCCCTTGCCGGCGAAGTTCAGGCGATGATCTCCAAGATTTCGCAGGATCAGACACTTGCCGCACAAACGTCGAGCGGCAAGGCCCTCAGCACGATCGGCCTCACCGTGCTGCTGTCCATCATGGCAGGTGTTGGCCTTGCTATCGCGCTCAACTTCCTCGTGACACGTCCCATTCGCAGGACGACCAAAACCATGGAAGAACTGGCAAAGGGCAATACCGCCATCGATATCGATGAGACGGACCGTCTGGACGAGATCGGCGACATGAGCCGTACCGTGCAGGTGTTCCGTGACAATGCACTGGAGCGAACCCGCCTGCAGGACGTAGCAGCACAGGAAGAAGCAGAGCGCATTGCGCGTCAGGAACGGATTGACGCCCTCATCAACGGGTTCAGGGCAACGTCGAGCGAGCTGCTCGAAGTAGTTGCACGCACCGCCGGCGATCTCGACAGCACGGCCCTCGACTTGCGGGCATCCGCATCGGCAAGTTCCCGGAGGGCTGAGGCGACGCTTTCTGAAACAAATGATGCGTCGACAAACGTCCAGACCGTTGCCAGTGCTGCGGAAGAGCTGAGCGCTTCGATCGCCGAGATTTCCCGTCAGGTTTCCCACACGACCGAAGTAGTCGGCCGTGCCACCGAAGGAACGCGCGAGACGAACAAGAAGGTCGAGAGCCTTGCATCTGCTGCCACCAAGATCGGAGAGGTTGTCAGCCTCATCCAGGCGATTGCAGAACAGACGAACCTTCTGGCCCTGAATGCCACTATTGAAGCTGCCCGCGCAGGCGAAGCCGGCAAGGGTTTTGCAGTGGTCGCTGCGGAGGTCAAGGAACTCGCCGCCCAGACGTCCCGGGCAACGGAAGAGATCAGCTCGCAAATTACGGCTATCCAGGGCGCGACCAGCGAATCGGTTACTGCCATTGCCGAAATCACCGGGATCATGGAAGAAGTGAATGAGTATACCGGCATGATCGCTGCAGCCGTGCAGCAGCAGGGATCAGCTACGGCCGAAATCTCCGACAATGTCCAACGGGCTGCTCAACGCACCGGTGCGGTTACCCAGAACATGGCTGGGTTGTCTGAAGACGTTGAAACGACTTCGGCGTCTGCTGATCGGGTTCTGAATTCATCCAGCGAGCTGTCCGCACGCACCGATGACCTCAAACGCGAGGTAGAGACATTCCTGAAAGAAGTCGCTGCGGCCTAGCTTCAAAGACACGAGAGCCCGACCGTTCGGCGGACTTCAAGGTTGCGGGCAAAGCTGGGTGTTTCTACTGTCGTCATGCTCGGGCCTGTCCGGAGCATCTGCAAGCCGTTGAGTTCATTAGATCCGCGGCACAAGACCGAGGATGACTGCAGAGGGGCATGAGTTTGCCATCAACCTCAAGCCCGCCGTTTCGGCGGGCTTTTTGATTATCGGGCTCCAAGCTCGATACGCTTCAACACCACTTCTGCTGCCGCACCGCTCTGACTTGCTCCATCTGGCAGGCGCATGATGTCGTCGAGGGTCTCGAAGGCGGTCAGTTGCGCACGACGTTCGGCGCTATCCTTCAGGAGAGGCAGTGCTTTTTCACAAAGAGCGACCGGATTTGCATCATCATCCAGATATTCCGGTATGATGTTTTTTTCCAAAATGATGTTCGGCAACACCATCGACGTGACGCCGGAAAATTTCAGAAGCTGGTTGAGGTTTTTCACCCGCCGATAGAACCAGTCCAGCTTGTAGGCCACGACCATGGGGACGCCTGCGAGCGCCAATTCCAGCGACACCGTGCCAGATGCAGCGAGAGCGGCGTGCGCCTTTCGAAAGGCGGCTTGCTTATCTTCCTGCCCCACCACGAGTGTTGGCTGGACAGTCCAGTTTTTGACCCCTTCCCTGATACGGGGTTCCAGATGCTTTACGGCTGGCAGAAGGACTTCAAGGTCAGGAGTTTGCGCAGCTATCCGCGCAACAGTCTCGCCGAAGGTTTCCAGAAGACGGCCAACTTCCGATGAGCGGCTTCCCGGAAGCACCAGGAGTGTTTTCTTGGTGCCCGAAATTTCAGCACGCTCTCCCTCGGAAGGCCTTAGCCTTGCAACGTTTTCGCTCAAGGGGTGGCCGACATAATGCGTGGGAGGTCCGCCAAGGCGTTTGTGGACTTCCGGCTCGAAAGGAAGGATCGCCAGAAGGTCGTCGACATAGACACTCATCTTGCGCGCCCTGCCCGACCGCCATGCCCAGACCGACGGAGACACATAGCCGACAATCGGGATGTGGGGCGCACGCTTGCGCACACGCTTTGCGATATTGTGGGTGAAATCCGGGCTGTCGATGATCACCAGAGCATCCGGACTGGCCTCTACAATGGAATCGACAGTCTGATAGATACGCTTCACGATCCTTGGCAGACGCGACAAGACTGCGGTCAGGCCCATGACCGCTACTTCGCTGATCGGGAAAAGGCTCTCGTGACCGAGAGCGGCCATTCGGTCCCCCCCTGTGCCGATATAACGCGGCTTGACCTCCAGCCGCGCGTTGAGCGCTGCAATCAGTTCCGCTCCCAGCGCGTCCCCGGATTCCTCACCAGCCACAATCGCAATGGTCAGGCGGCGCACATCTTCGGTCATTCTATCGGCTCATGCTTGGGTGTCGGGATCAAACCCGTATACGAACAACCCCAGTTCGTCCGCCTTGTTCAAGGTCAATTCCTGTTCGGATACAAGGGCATTTCCGGCATGAACGGCTACACCGGCAAGGCCAGCTGCATGAGCAAGCTCGATGGTTCTCGGTCCAATCGCCGGGAGATCTACACGAAGATCCTGATTGGGCTTTGCGCTCTTGACCAGCACACCTGCAGCGCCTCTGCTGCGAATGCGACCGATGGCGCGCAGATCCCGACACCGCTCCAGCATGGCGTCTGTACCCTCAGCCCCTTCCAAAGCCACGACACGGCCACCAACGGCAACGGCCGCCTGCCCAATGTCCAGCTCACCAAGCCTGCGGGTGGCTTCCAAAGCCAGCTTCATGTCGCGCAGATCCGCTTCACTTGGCTTGTGTTTGCCGATTATCCCCTGTGTTGCAAGAAGCTCTTTTGCCACGTCCCTGATCCCCACAACGCGGTATCCCTCGACCTCAAACAAGCCGATTACCTTGGTCAGAAGGCTGTCATCGCCGCCAATCAGAGCCTTTAGGATTTTGGGCAACCGCCGAAGCGTTCCAAAATCGCCCAGAAAGGACATGGCGTCCGGGCGTTTTGAAATTCCGCCAATCAGCAGGATCTCCTCGCACCCGTTCCTTTCGAGAAACTTGTAAAGGCGACCGATTTCACCCCAGCCAAGTTCAATGGCGGCCGTGCGACGAACCTGGTCCGACGCTTCGCCCCTTATCGCGATCACCCGATGATCGCGACCACCTTGCTGGAGGCAGGCAACAACCTGATCCGGCAACGCACCGTTACCCGCGATGATCGCGATCCGGCCCGAATCTGACATCTGGGGGACAGCCCCGCTCATTCAGTCCCCGCTTCGCGGTGTACAGAACCGGCGGTCGTCCTTATCCAGAATGAAATCGATCACGGTCTTGACCAGAGGCTGGTCAGCCATGTCCTGGGCGATCTTCTCGGCTCGTGTGCGCAGCGTTCCCTCGTCGCTTTCGAACAATTCGCGATAAGCTGAGCGGAGCGCATGAATTTGCTCGCGAGGAGCCCCTCTGCGCTTCAAACCGACGAGGTTCAGGCCACCAAGGCTGGCCCGGTTTCCAGTGACCATGCCAAAGGGAATGAGATCGTTTTCAAGTCCCGCCAGACCGCCAATGAACGATCCCGTACCGATACGGGTGAACTGAATAACTGCCGATCCACCGCCGAAGATTACGTTATCATCCACGGTGACGTGTCCGGCGATCATCACGTTGTTCGACATGACGATCCCGTTTCCAAGATGACTGTCATGTCCAACATGGGAATTTGCGAGCAGCGCACAGTTGTTGCCGATCGTCGTCGACCCACCGCCACCTTCAGTGCCCGCATTGACGGTCACACCTTCACGAAAGGTACAGTTGTTGCCAATGCGAAGGATGGCCTTTTCGCCCTTGAACTTCAGGTCTTGCGCCTGATGCCCGATAGAGGCGAACGGAAAGATCACGCAGCCCGAGCCGATATGGGTGTCGCCAGCGACAACGGCATGAGACTTGAGCTCCACGCCGTCCCCGAGCAGCACCTCTGGACCGACAACGCAGTATGGTCCGATCCGAACGCCCTCGCCGAGGCGGGCTCCGTCTTCAACAATCGCTGTTGAGTGAATGTCAGCCATACTACCTCACGCGTCCACGAGCATCGCGCTGATTTCAGCTTCGGCGACCTTGGCACCATCCACCTTGGCGACAGCTTCGAATTTCCAGATGTTCGAGCGCTGCTTGATCTTCTTCACATAGAAGTGGACCTGATCACCCGGCACAACCGGCTTGCGGAATTTGGCCTTGTCGATGGTCATGAAATAGACCAGCTGCGGAGGCGTATCCACGCCGCGCGAATGAACACACAGGGCACCAGCGGTCTGTGCCATGGCCTCGATCAACAAAACACCCGGCATAACCGGCTGACCCGGGAAGTGCCCGTTGAAATGCGGCTCGTTGATCGTCACGTTCTTGATGCCAATACCACTGTCATCACCGTCCATCTCGATGATCTTGTCGATCAAAAGAAACGGATATCGATGCGGCAGCAGCTGCATGATCTTGAGGATATCAGCGCTTTCCAGCGTCTTTTCGTTGACTGCGTCCATCACCTAGCCCCTTGGCATCAATTCATTCTAACGAAACTTTTTACTTCCTTAAGCGTCAGAACCCCGTTCTGCAAGCTTGCGTATCGCAGCAACCTCGCGGAACCACTGTTTGACGGGTTTTGCCGGTGTTCCGCCATATCGACCACCTGCGGGAATGTCGTCATTCACAACGCTGACGGCGGCAATCTGCGCGCCCATTCCTATGCGGACGTGACCGCGCACGCCTGTCTGGCCTCCGATAGCCACAAAGTCCTCAAGTGTGCAACTTCCGGACAGACCGACCTGCGACACCAACACACAATGGCGCCCAATTACGACGTTGTGGCCGATCTGCACCTGATTGTCGATCTTCGTGCCTTCGCCAATCACCGTGTCGCGGTTTGCGCCGCGGTCGATGGTCGTATTTGCGCCGATCTCAACATCATCCTGGATGATGACGCGTCCGACCTGCGGCACCTTATGGTGGCCCTGAAGGCCCATGGCATAGCCAAATCCGTCCTGCCCGGAGCAAACACCAGAATGAAGATATACCCGATCTCCAATCAGGCTGTGCTGGACAGTCGCATTCGGCCCTATGACGCAATTGCGTCCAATCTTCACGCTGCTGCCGATTACGGTATTCGCGCGGATAACCGTGCCAGCGCCAATTGCGGCATTTGCACCAATCACCGCCCCCGGCTCGACCACAACGCCGTCTTCCAACGCAGCACTAGGATCGATAGATGCGCGTTCGGATACTCCGCTCACGAGAGCAGGATCCGTCGGCACCATGGCGACCGGGTAAAGTTTGGCGAGTACCTGCGCCCAGGACCGATAGGGGTCTTTGCAGACGAGAACGGCAACATTCTCCGGCACTTTGCCAACATGCTTCCTGGCAACCAGGCAGGCGGATGCGGAAGTTGTTCGCAGCTGGTCCAGATACATCACATTGTCGAAGAACACGAGGTCTCCGTCGCTCGCATCTTCCACCGGCGCCACACCAAGAATTTCCGTGTGTTCCTCGCCCCGTTCCAGCTCTGCTCCTGCCCATTCTACAATGTGCTTCAGGAGAACTGGCTTCGGTTGTTCGAAGAATACCGGATCTGTCATTTGGTGGTTCCTGGAATTGTGATTTTCGGCTCAGGCCTGAACGAACAAAAACGGCCGTCGGCTAGCGACGACCGTTTTTAAACCCGAAAGCCGGATATTAGAAGCGTGTTCCGCCGCTGAGTCGGAAGACTTGTGTTTCGTCGAAGTCGCTCTTGACGAGCGGCCAAGCGAAATCGACACGCAGCGGACCGAACGGCGATTCCCAACGTACACCGGCACCGATGGAGGCTCGGATGTCAAAATCGTTGGAGTTCACCTTGTTGCCGCCTGCTTCAACGATCTTCACAAGATCATTGTCTGCATCCCAAAGCGTACCCGCATCGGCAAAGACCGCACCGGACAGGCCGAATTCATCCGGAATGACCGGGAACGGGAACGTGGCTTCAAGCGAGCCTGCAATATACATGCGACCACCGATTGCATCGCCGGTCTTGCTGTCGCGCGGACCAATACCTTGGTTTTCGAAACCACGGATGATGTTACCGCCGACCATGAACTGCTCGGACACACGCAGACGATCGTCGCCGATGCCATAAATGTGTCCACCTTCGATCTTGGCGGAGCCGACAATACCCCAATCCGGGAGAAGCTCGGTGTAGGCGCGAGCTTCAGCCGTCGTCTTGATGTAGGTGGAATCGCCACCAATACCTGCAAACTCCTGACCAAAGGCTGCATAGAAGCCATCGGTCGGGTTCTGGTTACGGTTCAACGTGTTGTACGTCAGACGGTAACCGGCCAGAGAGGTCAGGTATTCGCCGAGAGAGTCACAGACAGCAAGCGACAAGCGCGTCGTGTCACAGTTCGTAACTCCGGTCGATCTGTTGTCAGGGTCGGTGTTCTCATCCTGGAAGATCTTGTAGTAGAGCCGCAGCTTCAGCTCGTCTTCGCGAAGCGGAAGTGTGAACCCGAAGCCACCACCCGTCTTTTTCTGATCGAACGAACGATAGTCGTTTGCGTCCAGAACCCGGCGATAGGCGTCGAAATCGAAACCAACACGACGGCCAAGGAAATACGGCTCAGCAAAAGCGAATTCGTAGGTCTGCGAGCTTTCGCCACGACCAACACCCACCTTTACATACTGGCCACGGCCAAGGAAGTTGCGTTCGGAGATGGAGATATCGCCGATCACACCGTCGGTCGTGGAGTAACCGATACCAAAGGAAACCTCACCGGTTGCCTTCTCAGCGACTTCAACATTCACGACAACCTTGTCCGGAGCACTTCCCGGAGAGGTCGTGATGTTGACGCGTTCAAAGAACCCGAGGTTCTTCAAACGGCGCTCTGCCTTGTCGACGAGAACCCGGTTGAAAGCATCGCCTTCGGCCATATCGAACTCACGACGAATAACATATTCGCGTGTCCGATCGTTTCCGATCACGTTGATCCGCTCGACATAGGCCCGCGGGCCTTCCTCGATATAATAGATCAGCGAAACGGTATTGTTCTCGTAGTTGCGAAGTGCACGCGGGCGAACCTGAGCAAAGGCATAGCCCTTCTCGGAAACCTTGAGCGTCAGGTCTTCAATGGACTGCTCGACGCGAAGCGAGTCAAACCGCTTGCCAGACTTGGTCCGCACCACAGAATACAGATCATTCGCATCAATATCAGAAACCGAAGAGACGATCTCTACATCACCGAATTCATAGCGCTCACCCTCTTCAACCGTGAAGGTCACATAGAAGATGTTCTGCTCGCGATCGAGATCAGCAGTCGCTGAAATGATACGGAAATCAGCATAACCCTTGCGGTTATAGTACTGACGCAGCAGTTCCTGGTCAGCAGCAAGACGGTCCGGATCATACGTATCCGTGCTGCGAAGCCAGCTCAGAAAGCCACTTTCACGTGTACGGATGACATCCCGAAGACGGCCATCGCTGAATGCACTGTTACCAATGAAGGAAATACGCTCAACGCCGGTCTTGTCGCCTTCGCTGATTTCAAAAACCAGATCGACGCGATTGTTTCCGCGATCAATGATTTTCGGCTCGACAGTCGCATCATAACGACCGGAGCGGCGATAGCCTTCAAGGATGTTCTGGACGTCAGACTCTACACGTGCGCGGGTAAGCATCGTGCGAGGCTGGGAGCGGATTGCGCCTTCCAGAGACTTGTCGTTGAGTTTCTTGTTTCCTTCGAAAGAAACACGATTGATGATCGGATTTTCAGTCACGTTCACCACAACCGTGCTGCCATTCGGGCGAATATCGACCGTGGCAAACAGGCCGGTGGCAAACAATGCCTTCAGCGACTCATCAATGTCAGCTGCACTGTAGTTACGTCCGCGTGAGAAAGTCAGGTAACTAAGGACCGTCTCTTCCTCGATGCGGGTGTTACCCCGAACAACAATGTTTCGTGCAACAGCCGCCTCGGCAACCGTTACTGAAAAAGGAGCGAACTCTGCCGGCATGATTGCCGTCGTGGAGAGCAACCCTGCCACCAAAAGCGAGGCGTTTCTAAGTTTCTGCAATCGCTGCATTATTGCGCTATGCCTTTATTTTCTAATACCCGCGTGAGACCCCGCATTAATACGAAGATTCTCAGAACTCGGAATGGTTTTACAAGCTTTTGCGGAATACGCAACCGCACACAGGGGCGAAAGTTGATTTGTCTTGAGTGCGTTGCGCCGAAGTCACGGATTTGGTCACAGTTTACTGAGATGAAGAACGTCATTCCAGGTTGCAAATACCATCAGGAGCAACACAAGCCCCAGTCCGATACGGAACCCCATGTCCTGAACACGCTCGCTAAGCGGTTTCCCGCGGACCGCTTCTGCTGCGTAATAGACAAGATGGCCACCATCCAGCATCGGCACCGGCATCAGGTTCAATAGGCCTATGCTGATCGAAAGCACGGCAGCCAGAGACAAAAGCGGGACAATGCCTTGTGTTGCCACCTGCCCTGACACTTGCGCCACGCGAATTGGCCCCCCGAGCTGATCGGCGGCCTCGCGCCCGGAAATCACACCCCACAAGTAGCTGAGGGTTCGTTCCGCGATAAAGACGGTTTCATTGACGCCTTCTGTTACGGCCTCAACCGGGCCGAAATTCTTGTTGATTAAAGTGTCTTGTTCAATGCTTCGGGTCACCCCTAGCAACCCGACTCTCTGCTTGTTGCCGAAATTATCTGTAATTTCACGTAGTTCCGGGGTCACGGTCATGTTCAGCAGATGCTCGCCACGCTCCACATCCAGAACAAGCGGAACACCAGCACTTGCCGAAACGATCCGCTGCAACTGATTGAACGTTTCGACGCTCACACCATCCACCGCCAGAATGCGGTCGCCTGTTTGCAGACCTGCAACTTCCGCTGCGCTGCCAGCGCGCACGCTGTCCACCACAGGCAGCGTCACCATTTTCCCGAAGCTCAGGAAAATCATTGCAAAGATAACAATTGAGAGAAGGAAGTTGGCAAAAGGTCCGGCTGCAACAACAGCTGCGCGCTGCCAGACCGGCTTGGCAATGAACGCTGTGCTGCGCTCTTCCTCGCTCATCTGGAGAATGCGCTCGCGGTCAGGAACACTGGCGGCATTTTCGTCGCCGGCAAACTTCACATATCCGCCCAAGGGAATCAGGGACAACTTCCAGCGTGTGCCATGCCGATCGGTAAAACCGATCAGCTCTTTCCCGAAACCGACTGAGAATGCATCCACCTTCACCTTGCACCACCGAGCCACCAGAAAGTGACCAAGCTCATGAAAGAAAACAACAATCGTCAAAACGAATAGGAACGGAATGATGTACCCTATCACCAGGTCGTAAGCGGAGTTGATGAGTTCCATTACCTGCCTCTACTTCGCCCGAAGGCGGAATCCCATGTGCGCCACCATATCAAACCCTTAATTACGGCAGCGTAATGATCGCGCTTAGTTGTATTTATAATTAACAGATCGCTAATGGCGAACCTATCTGGATCTCAGCCACTCTGCACAGATCTGCCGGGCTGCCCCATCCAATTCAAGGATATCGTCAAGGCTGTCCTGAACTTCCAGCAGGCCTTTGGCCTCGGCCTGTTCAAGGGTCGCCTCCACCGAGGCCGCAATATCGAGAAAGCCGATCTGGCCACCGAGAAAGGCTGCGACAGCTACTTCATCGGCGGCATTGAGAACGGCCGTTGCCCCCTGCCCGCGCCGCATGGCTTCCTTCGCCAATCGCAGAGCCGGGAACCGTTTAAGATCCGGTTTCTCAAATGTCAGCTGCGCAATGTCGGCAAGATCCAGCTTTTCAACCGGTGCCGGCATACGTTCTGGCCAGGACATGCAATGCGCCAGTGGAATGCGCATATCCGGTGCCCCCATCTGGGCAAGCAGCGACCCATCTGAATATTGCACCAAACCGTGGACGATCTGCTGCGGATGCACCAGTACATCCAGCTGGTCATGGGAGAGCGGGAACAAGTGAAAGGCCTCGATGACCTCAAAGCCCTTGTTCATCATGGTCGCACTGTCGATGGTGATCCGGCTTCCCATGGAAAAATTGGGGTGCTTCAATGCTTGTTCGCGGGTCACGTCCTTCATCGCGGCCAACGAGGTCGTTCGGAACGGCCCACCAGAAGCCGTCAGAATGATCTTGTCGACCTCGGAGGCATTCTCGCGCTCAAAAACCTGAAAGATCGCGTTGTGCTCGCTGTCGACTGGAAGAACTGTAACGTTCTTTCGCCGGGCCTCCTGCATGAAAAGATCACCGGCGGATACAAGGCATTCCTTGTTGGCCAGCGCAATCGTTCTGCCCGGTTTCATGGCGGCAAGGGAAGGCTTCAATCCGGCTGCACCGACGATAGCCCCGATGACCATGTCCGCGTCTCTGTCGAGAACGTCGAGGATCGCGTTTTCACCCGCTCCAGCTTCAACGGTGGAACCTGAAAGCGCATCAGACAAGCACGTATAGCAGTCAGCATCGGCTACGATCGCGCAGCGCGCAGACAGCTTGATGGCCATTTCAGCAAGGGCTTTGGCGTTCCTGTTGGCGACCAAGGCAACAACATCAAAGCGCTCTGGAGCGGATAGAATGATGTCGCACGCACTTTGGCCAACTGATCCGGTCGCACCCAGAATGATAATTCGCAAAGGCGCATCCGCATGGCAGGCATTGCCCGGCACCGCGGACTTCGGCTCGACCAACATTGCTTTTTCCCTGTTTAACCGAGCCCGAGACCCGAAATCGGATCCATGATTGTTCCACCAAGCAAAAGGCCAATCCCGGCGGCAAGAATTGCGGCGGCAACGAGACCATCAACGCGGTCCATGATACCGCCATGCCCGGGGATCAATCCGCCTGAATCCTTCACATTGAAGCGCCGTTTAATGGCAGATTCCAGCAGATCTCCTGCCTGCGAGATAACGGACAAGCCAAATGCCAGCACGGCCCATTTGAAGAGGTCTTGCTGGCCTGCAAGATAGACGAGACCTACCCCAAGTCCGATCGCAGACAGCAACCCGCCAACTGCACCCGACCAGGTCTTCTTTGGGGACACCCGCTCCCAAAGCTTTGGACCGCCAAATGTCCGGCCGGAGAAATAGGCAAAGATATCGGTTGCCCAAACGACGGTCAGCAGGAAGAAGACAAAGACAAGCCCGCCATCGCCAAACCTCGCCGCCAAAAGCGCGTAGGATGCAAGGCCGCTATAAAGAACGCCTTCCGCAGCCCAACGACCTTCCCGGGAAAAGCCGGCCAGACCATAGACCGTCCCCGCACCAAGCAAAATGACACCGACGCACGCCAGTCCCTGCCCGAAATAATAGAGAACGGCAGCAAGAACGATTGCCGCATAGCCCATCAGCGCATGACGCTGAAACTGGGCCGTGCCAGTCATGGTCAGCCATTCTGACAGGAAAAGCACTCCTGCAAGCGTAACCAGCACAAAGAAGGGCAAGCCACCGTAATAAGTCGCCGCAAGGACAGCTGGGCCAAGGACTATTGCCGACAAAAAACGCAGTTTCAGATCAGACATACGGTTCGGCTGCGGATTGGCTTGGCTGGTCAGGGCAACGGTTCCTTCAAGCTTCTACTAAACGACCTTGACGGATAACCCGCCGAAACGTCTGTCACGCGCGCAAAAATCTTCAAGCGCCGCGTCAAAAGCCTGAGCGTCGAAATCCGGCCAGTTCAGCGGCGAGAAATGAAACTCGGTATAGGCGCTTTGCCAAAGCAGGAAGTTTGAAATGCGAATTTCGCCGCTTGTTCGAACCAGCAGATCCGGATCAGGAATACCCGCAGTATCGAGCGTTCTATCGAACAGCTCTTCATCAATGGCTTCCGGCGACAACTCTCCGGCGGCGATACGTGCTCCCAACTTCCTGGTGGCGCGGACGATCTCGTCGCGGCTCCCGTAATTGAAGGCAATGACGACCGTCAGACCAGTGTTGTCCTTGGTAAGTGTCTCGGCTTTTTGAAGAAGTGCAAGAATGCCGGGATCCAGATCTTCGCGAGCACCAATCACGCGGACCCGCGTATTGGCCTCGTGAAGCTCAGACAGGTCTCGTTCGATAAAGCGCTTCAGGAGCCCCATCAGGAAGCTCACTTCGGTCGGCGGCCGGCTCCAGTTTTCCGAAGAAAAGCTGAAGAAAGTGAGGAAATCGATCCCGATCTTGCCCGCGTGTCGAACAGCACCGCGCAAAGCCTCAAGACCTCTGCGATGACCTTCTGTACGCGGCAATCCACGGGCCTTTGCCCACCGACCATTACCATCCATGATGAAGGCAACATGCTGCGGCAGCGGTCGATCTGACCGATCAAGATCCGGGCTGTCCTGAAGGCGTTCTGGATGAGCGGTCATCCGTTTCCCCACTTGTCACACAGATCCAGCCGATCAGACCTGAGAGATCTCCTGCTCTTTTTTCGCCAGCATGCTGTCGACTTCAGCAATCTTGCTATCAGTCAGTTTCTGCACCTCATCTGAGGCAGCATGAAGGTCGTCTTGCGAAATCACGCCGTCTTTTTCAGCCTTTTTCGCCATGTCCATACCATCACGGCGAACATGACGGATAGCCACCTTGGCTTGCTCTGCATATTTGTGAGCAACCTTGATGAGCTCCTGACGGCGTTCCTGGTTCAGTTCCGGGATTGGCAGGCGAAGCAGCTGCCCATCGACCACCGGGTTGAGGCCAAGATTGGATTCACGAATGGCCTTTTCGACTGCGGATACCATGCCCTTGTCCCAGACCTGCACGGCAACCATGCGAGGTTCCGGGACA
This sequence comes from Roseibium sediminis, assembly GCF_008711325.1. Taxonomy (GTDB): domain Bacteria; phylum Pseudomonadota; class Alphaproteobacteria; order Rhizobiales; family Stappiaceae; genus Roseibium; species Roseibium sediminis. The sequence continues at coordinate 44,395 of NZ_VXDB01000011.1, read as the reverse complement.
CTGACAGTGGCCACCTGGTTGATCGACATGGACTGGCCATAGGCCTGAACCGTGATCGGATCCATCATGCTTGCAGATGCGCGACCGGTTCTCAGGCCGGCAAATTCCGTCTTGAGAACCCCGAGGGCACCCTGCATACGCCGATCCAGATCGTTCAGGTCAATACCTTCCACCGACATAGTCATCCTCACTTCATTCTTATTGGTCGCCCAAATGGCAATTGGCGGTCAAAATCGCACACTTCTCGCGAAACACAAGTGTTGTGTGACCGCTAATTGCGAAAACCGTCAAGCACCCACAACTGTGTAAGTGCCGGTTTCCTGAAGCACGTTGACCAAAGCGCCCGGAGTGTGGATGGAGAAGACGATGACCGGAATATCGTTATCGCGAGCAAGCGCAATTGCTGTCGTGTCCATCACCTTCAGATTGCGCTTGATGATGTCGTCGAATGTCAGCTCGTCATAACGCTCTGCATTCGGATTGATTTTCGGGTCTTCGGAATAAATACCGTCAACCTGCGTGCCTTTCAGGAAAGCATCGCATTTCATCTCGGCGGCACGCAGGGCTGCGCCGCTATCAGTTGTAAAGAACGGGTTACCTGTTCCACCGGCGAAGACAATGACATCGCCATCTTCCATGTATCGGTCAGCAACACGCTGCGAGAATGTCTCGCAGATGGACGGAACGGACACAGCCGACAGGACGCGAGCCTGCACTTTCAGCCGACGAAGGGCGTCGGCGATGGTCAGGCTGTTCATGATCGTGGCAAGCATGCCCATGTGGTCGCCAGTGACCCGGTTTCCGCCTTTCGCAGCAACGGCCACGCCGCGGAAAATGTTGCCGCCACCGACAACCACACCAACCTGCGCACCAAGCTCAACTGCGTCGGCAATTTCCTTGGCTATCCGCTGCACGATCATCGGATCGATTCCGAAGGACTGGGAACCCATGAGGGCCTCACCAGAGAGTTTCAGAAGAATTCGTTTCCAGCGAAGCGGTTTGGACATGGGAGCACCCTGATTGATCGTTATTGGTCTTTCATAAAAAAAGCGCCGGTCAATGCCGGCGCTTTTCGTTGGAAGCTTACTGCCCAGAAGCAGCGGCCACTTCGGCCGCAAAATCTGTCTCTTCCTTTTCGATCCCTTCTCCAAGGGCGAAACGGACGAAACCGGTCAGCTTGACTTCTGTACCCAGATCCTTGGCGAGGGCCTCAACAGCCTGCTCGACAGTGATGTCCGGGTTGATAACAAACGCCTGTTTGACGAGAGTAACTTCCTCGTAGAACTTGCGCAAACGGCCTTCCACCATCTTTTCGATGATGTTTTCCGGCTTGCCGGATTCGCGAGCCTGCTCGGCGAAAACGGAACGCTCACGCTCGACCACTGCCGGGTCCAGCTCGTCGGTGCTCAGGGCAAGCGGGCTGGTTGCAGCAACGTGCATGGCGATCTGGCGGCCGAGAGCTGCCAGCTTGTCCTTGTCGCCGGAAGACTGCAGCGCTACGAGAACGCCGATCTTGCCGAGGCCGTCGGAAACAGCGCCGTGAACGTAGGAAGCGACAACACCTTCGGACACAGAAAGGACTGCAGTGCGGCGCAGGCCCATGTTCTCGCCGATGGTGGCGATTGCGTCGGTGATGGAGTCGGTGACAGACTTACCGCCGAGATCGGCAGCAGAAACGGCTTCAAGCGAACCATCCGTGCCAAGTGCTACCTTGGCAACCTTGCCAACCAGCTCCTGGAAACCTTCGTTACGAGCAACGAAGTCGGTTTCGGAGTTCAGCTCGATGACGGCAGCCTTGGCGCCGTCGGCAGCAACGCCAACAAGGCCTTCAGCTGCAACGCGGCCAGCCTTCTTGGCAGCCTTTGCAAGACCCTTCGTACGGAGCCAGTCAATTGCTGCCTCCATGTCGCCGCCGCTTTCAGTAAGGGCGGTTTTGCAGTCCATCATGCCCGCGCCGGATTTCTCGCGGAGCTCTTTCACCATGGCAGCGGTAATGCTCATCGATCGCCTCGTGAAATTGGTGTTTAGGATTTGAACGGTTTAGCCGACGGCTTCCCGCATCAATATGACAGGACCACAACGAGGTGCAGTCCAATGCAGACGCTCAACAGGTTTTCGGCGCGCGAAGCTGGGCAACGCGCGCCAACAACACCTTATTCGGCTGCTGCTTCTTCAGAACCTTCAGCAAGCGCTTCTTCGACCGGAGCTTCTTCGCTCGCGCCGATGTCCATGCCAGCTGCGCCCTGTGCGCGGGAAATACCGTCGATCGCAGCGCGTGCAATCAGATCGCAGTAAAGCGAGATTGCGCGACCAGCGTCGTCGTTACCCGGAACCGGATAGGTGATGCCTTCCGGCGAGCAGTTCGTGTCGAGGATAGCTGCGACCGGGATACCCAGACGACGTGCTTCCTGAATGGCGATTGCTTCGCGGTTGGTGTCGATCACGAACAGAAGGTCCGGGATACCGCCCATGTCCTTGATACCGCCAAGGTTCCGCTCAAGCTTTTCACGCTCGCGGTCCATGAACAGACGCTCTTTCTTGGTCAGGGCATTCGCCTGATCAGAGTTGAGTGTCTCTTCCAGCTTGCGAAGGCGCTGAATGGACTGGGAAATGGTCTTCCAGTTGGTCAGCATGCCGCCGAGCCAACGTGCGTTGACGAAATACTGTGCAGAGTTGCGTGCACCAGCAGCCACGGCTTCCTGAGCCTGGCGCTTCGTGCCAACGATAAGCACACGGCCACCGCCTGCTACAGTGTCGCTGACAGCCTTCAGCGCCTGATGAAGCATCGGAACGGTCTGGGCCAGATCGATGATGTGAATGTCGTTGCGTACACCAAAGATGTACTGCGCCATGCGCGGGTTCCAGCGGTGCTTCTGGTGACCAAAGTGAACGCCAGCTTCCAAAAGCTGACGCATGCTGAAATCAGGCAATGCCATGCCCTATTCTCCTGTGTTTTCCGGTTTGACCTCCGCGAGGGGATGTGAATGACTGGCTTTCGGTTTGCGAAGAACCAACCATCACCGGACGGACACACCGATAGGCTCGGGGTCCACCCCTTGCGTGTGGAATGGGCGCCTTATAGTTGGGAGCCTTCAAAAGCGCAAGACCTTGGCGGTCAGTTTCCGCCGACAATTTCCCCAAGCAGATCGACCTCTTGGGGATAGCGACAGGTCTGCTGCCTCCCGTTCAGGCCATCTGCACTTCCAAAACACCGGGAACCGCTTTCAGCGCCCCGGCAATTTCCGGCGACAGGCGATAGCGACCAGGCAGCTTGACTTCTACCTCGCGCATGCCGTTGTCCAGCTGCACAATGACCGTCACATCGCCCTCTCCGCGCACCGTCAGGTGTCGCTTGAGGCTTTGCACGGGACGTTCATCCTTCAGGAAAACCCGCATGGATTTCTGGATGCTGGCAGCCATCTTGTCGATCGGGTCGACCTGTTCGATACGGATCGAGGGTTCATCATCGCGCATGTCTGCGCCGACCAGCAGAACAACGGACCGTCCCGGCTCGAGCGCGTCACGGAACTGCTCAAGCTTCTCCTTGAAGAGAAGTCCCTCATATTGTCCGGTCGAATCGGACAGGCGAACAATACCCATCCGGTTCCCGGTCTTGGTCTTGCGCTCCTGGCGGGAGATTACCGTCCCGGCTAGGCGGCCATTGGATGCCCCCTTCTTCACCGCTTCGGAGAATTTGGACCACTGTTGAACCCGCATCTTGTCCATCAACGCGCTGTATTCGTCGAGCGGGTGCGCAGAGAGATAGAACCCGATGGCGGCGTGTTCGCGCTGCAGGCGTTCATCCGGCGTCCATGCATGGACCTCAGGCAACTGAAGTTCCTCTTCGCCGCCGCCGCCAAACAACTCGTTTTGACCAACCGCAGCATTTTCTTCCGTCCGCTGCGCAAGACCCATGATGCGGTCCAGTCCTTCAAGGACACGGGCCCTTGATGGCTCCAACTCATCAAAGGCACCGGCGCAAACGAGATTTTCCAATGTTCGCTTGTTCAGGAACTTCGGTGAAATGCGGCGAGCAAAATCGCCAAGGCTCTTGAACGGCCTGTCGCCTCGCACTTCCACGATGTGTTCGACTGCCTGCTCGCCAACGCCCTTGATGGCTCCCATGGCGTAGAGAATCTTCCCGTCGGCCACATCGAAATAGACCTGCCCGCGATTGATGGACGGCGGGATCACATCGATCCCCATGCGCCGGGCTTCCTGACGGAAATCGCCGAGCTTGTCCGTGTTGCCCATGTCGAGCGTCATGGAGGCTGCCATGAACTCGACCGGATAGTTCGCCTTCAACCAGGCTGTATGATAGGAGACCAGCGCATAGGCAGCGGCGTGAGACTTGTTGAAGCCGTAGTTGGCGAACTTCGCCACCAGATCGAAGATCGTTCCGGCCTGCCCCTTGTCGATGCCGCGTTCCACGGCCCCATCAACGAATCGGGCGCGCTGGATTTCCATTTCCGCAGCAATCTTCTTACCCATCGCACGGCGCAGAAGATCCGCTTCCCCAAGGGAGTAGCCGGACAGGACCTGCGCGATCTGCATGACCTGTTCCTGATAGACCATGATGCCATTGGTCTCGCTCAGGATCGGCACGAGCAAGGGATGCAGGCAGTCCATTTCCTGTTCGCCGTGCTTCACGGCGTTGTAGACCGGGATATTCTCCATCGGCCCCGGACGATACAGAGCCACCAGCGCGATGATGTCCTCGAACCGGTCCGGCTTCATGCCCGCAATAGCGCGGCGCATGCCCTGACTTTCCAGCTGGAAAACGCCGAAGGTTTCGCCTCTGGCCAGAAGCTCGTAAGTCCGCTTGTCGTCGATCGGAAGTTCGGCGACGTCGATCTTTTCCGCCCGTCGCTCGATCAGCTTTACGGCTGTGTCGATGACCGTCAGCGTTTTCAGGCCGAGAAAGTCGAACTTCACCAGTCCGGCGTCTTCAACCATCTTCATGTTGAACTGGGCGACAGGCATGTCCGAGCGCGGGTCTCGGTAGAGCGGCACCAGCTGTTCAAGCGGTCTGTCGCCAATCACAACGCCGGCAGCGTGTGTCGAGGCGTGGCGGTAAAGCCCTTCGAGCTTCTGCGCCATTTTCAGGAGGCGATCGACAATTTCCTCATCGCGGGCGGCTTCCCGCAGACGCGGCTCTTCCTCGATGGCCTGCGCAAGAGTGACCGGATTGGCCGGGTTGGCTGGCACCAGCTTGCAGAGCCGGTCCACCTGCCCATAGGGCATCTGAAGCACGCGGCCCACATCGCGCAACACGGCTCGCGCCTGCAGCGATCCGAAAGTGATGATCTGTGCAACCTGCTGACGGCCGTATTTTTCCTGAACGTAGCGGATAACCTCTTCACGCCGGGACTGACAGAAGTCGATGTCAAAGTCCGGCATCGAGACACGGTCCGGATTGAGGAAGCGCTCGAACAGGAGCGAGAACCGCATCGGATCAAGATCGGTAATGGTCAGCGCCCAGGCGACCAGCGAACCCGCACCCGACCCACGGCCCGGCCCGACCGGGATATCCTGATTTTTCGCCCACTTGATGAAGTCGGCAACGATCAGGAAGTAGCCGGGAAATTTCATCCGCTGGATGATGCCGGTTTCATAATCCAGCCGGTCCCAATAGTCTTTTTCCGTAAGACCGGGGGCAACGCCATGCGCATCGAGGCGATCCTGCAGGCCTTCACGCGCCTGACGCATCAGCTCCTCGGCCTCTGCCCGTTCGGCTTCCTCGGGATCCGCGTCTGCGCCCGCAAAGCGCGGCAGGATGGGATTGCGTTTCAGCGGCCGATAAGAGCAACGCCGCGCAATTTCGATTGTCGACGCCAGAGCTTCGGGAAGGTCGGAGAACAGCTCCACCATTTCCGCGCGGGACTTGAAATAGTGCTCGGGGGTCAGGCGCCTTCGATCGGCCTCGATCAGCACCCTGCCCTCGGAGATACAAATCAAGGCATCATGGGCTTCATAGTCTTCGCGCTTGGGGAAGAACGCCTCGTTCGTCGCAACGATTGGAAGGTTGAGATCATAGGCAAGATCGAGGAATGACGCTTCCGTCTTGCGCTCGGCCTCCATACCATGACGCTGGATCTCGACATAACAACGGCCCGGGAAGTTGCGGGCAAGAAATTCCAGCCGTTCCCGCGCTGCCTTCTTCTGCCCCGCCAGAAGCGCCTTTCCAACCGGACCGTGAACGCCCCCTGTCAGGACAATGACACCTTCACTTCGGCTTGCCAGATAGTCTGCGCTGATATGCGGGAGAAGCCCCGTCTCGGTATCGAGAAACGCCCGTGACGTCAGCTCCATCAGGTTGCCGTAACCGCCTTCGGTCATCGCAAGCACGATCACCTGCGACAGCGGCAACTCGCCCTTGCGCTCGGCCTCAACGCCATCGTCGAAGTGAACGGCCAACTGACAACCGATGATCGGCTGTATACCGCTGCCCCAGGCTTTTCCGGAGAACTCCTGGGCACCAAAGAGGTTGCCTGTATCGGTGATTGCGAGGGCCGGCTGGTCATCGGCCTTGGCCAGATCGAGAAGCTTTTTGATCGGCAGCGCCCCCTCAAGAAGGGAAAGCGCGGAATGAACACGCAGGTGGACAAAATCTGGTCCCGATGCGCCGCCAGTCGCCTTGCTGCCTTCGCCCGCTTCTGCGCCGCGCTGATCGTTCATACCCACCCCGATGTGACTTGCTGAATCATCAGGCTAGAATGAAGCAACCCAGCTCGGCTATGTCGAGTGCAAGGGGCAAACTGTCCCCGCTCTTCTTGGAGCCCGACTAAACCAACAAAGAACACCCGCGCTGGTCCAGATGACTTCAGACCCGAACACTATGCCCTTTCAGCTCGGGATTCCCTGTCAACTCAGGGCGAGGATGACATCGCCCCATACGGCGATAGTGGCGCAAAAGGCGACCAGAGAACCAAAGGCAGCGACATCACGAGCGAAATGTACCATCTCTTCCTCCTACCGGAAATTCCGTCTTTCCCCGATAATGTTCTTATTTTGTTCTCTTTGCAAGCCCTTTTTGTTCTATAGAGATGAATCCGTTTGACTCAAAGTTTCGGGTCCCGGTCTCCAATTGGAAACCAAGTCGCAAATCTGGGTGAATGCTGCGGAAGACGCTCCTAGAGCACGTCTCGCATTCACTGAATCACTCGACGTGCTCCAAGTAACTGATTTAGCGCATTTCCGGACGTCGAACCGGTATCCACTTCGATTGGAAATGCTCTAGCGGAGCGGAACCACCAGACCGTTCTGCAGGGTGATGATCCGGTCCATGCGCCCGGCGAGTTCCATGTTGTGGGTCGCAAACAGGGCTGCAACGCCGGAAGCTCTCACCAATGCCTGCAAGGCTTCGAACACATAACTTCCGGTCTTTGGATCCAGATTTCCCGTAGGCTCATCGAGCAGGAGGATGCGTGGTGCATTGGCAACCGCACGTGCAATGGCAACACGCTGCTGCTCGCCGCCTGACAGTTCCGCGGGACGGTGCTCAGCCCTTGCGCCCATGCGCATGTAGTTCAGAAGCTCAAGTGCCCGCTCTGCGGCAACCGGTTTGGACAGCCCCCGGATCATCTGCGGCATCATGATGTTTTCCAGAGCGGTGAACTCCGGCAGCAGATGATGGAACTGGTAGACAAAGCCGACGTCGTTTCGGCGCATCGCCGTGCGTTCGTCGTCCGACAGATCATTGCAGCTTCGCGATCCCACATACACGTCGCCCGAATCCGGCTTCTCCAGGAGGCCGGCAATATGGAGCAAGGTAGACTTGCCGGTGCCGGACGGAGCCACCAGGGCAACCATTTCACCCGCAGCGATGGAGAGATCCGCTCCCCGAAGAATGTGAAGCTCGTTCTCACCCTCATTGAAGCTGCGTGTCACCTTGGACAACCGCAGGGATGGGACAGTTTGCCCGGATGCCCCTATACCGGAGGATTGCGCAGAGATGTTCATGTCACTCATACCTCAGCGCTTCCACCGGATCGAGCCGCGCCGCGCGCCATGCCGGATATAGGGTTGCGACCAGCGACAAGACAAGAGCCATGATCAGGACCGTGATCGTCTCGCCATTGTCAATTTCAGCCGGCAGCCGCGACAGGAAATAGAGCTCGGGATTGAAGAGTTCCGTTGCCGTCAGAAGTGAAACGAATTGGCGGATATTCTCGATATTCCAGCAGAAGATTAGACCCAGGAAGAACCCGGCCAGAGTACCGACAAAACCGATGCTGGCACCCGTGATCAGGAAGATGCGCATCACGGCACCTCGGGTCGCCCCCATGGTCCTGAGGATGGCAATGTCCCTGCCCTTGTCCTTCACCAGCATGATCAGCCCGGAAATGATATTGAGCGCGGCAACCACCACGATGAGCGTCAGGATGATGAACATCACGTTGCGTTCGACTTCCAGGGCCGAGAAGAATGTCTGGTTGCGTTGACGCCAATCCGTCACGAAGGACGGGCGCCCGGCAGCATCTTCAATCAGTGCCACCATCTGGCCAACGCGGTCCGGGTCGTTTGTGTAGACCTCGATCCCGGTCGCGACTCCGTCCATGTTGAAGTAACCCTGCGCTTCGGTAAGCGGCATGAACAGGAAAGTTGCATCATATTCGCTCATGCCGATCTCGAAGATCGCCGTGATCGGATAGCCCTTCACGCGCGGGGTGACGCCGAGCGGAGTGACGTTGCCCTTCGGGCTGATGATGGTGATGTTGTCACCAAGGGCAAGACCCAGCTGCTGCGCCATGCGCGCGCCGACTGCAACCCCGCCACCTTCATCAAATCCGTCAAGGGTTCCCGACCGCAATGTTCCCGCAACAAGCGGTATCCGCTTCAGGTCCGCTTCCGACAGTCCGCGAACCAGGCCGCCGAGATTGCCGGAAGGACCAGAGACCAGCGCCTGACCCTCCACAAAAGGAATGGCAGACACGACACCGGGAACGTCCTCTATGCGTTTTGCAACAGGATCATAGTCCGATAGCGGCATCTCGATTGGCTGAACCAGCATATGACCGTTGATGCCAAGGATCTTGCCCAGCAATTCGGTGCGGAAGCCATTCATCACCGCCATGACGATGATGAGGGTCGCCACACCAAGCATGATCCCAGCAAAGGAAAAACCGGCGATGACAGAGATGAAGGCATCCTTGCGGCGGGCCCGCAGATAGCGACCGGCAATCATCCATTCGAAAGGTGAAAACGGACGGGTCTTGCCCTCATCTTGTCCTGCTTCACCAATTGCCGCGCTATCTGCACTCATCTCTATTCCCAAAGCCATTCAGACCGTTGCCGAATCCTGATCAAAGGATCGGCGACAGCCTTCAAGCCGTCAATGCCGCAACCAACTTGTTCAGAGTTGCTTCCGGAGACAGCATTTCCTTTTCGCCGGTGGCGCGGTTCTTGACCTCCAGAACGCCGTCCTTCAGACCACGCGGGCCGGCAACCACCTGATACGGCAGACCGATTAGGTCCATGGTCGCGAACTTTGCTCCCGCACGATTGTCGGTGTCGTCATAAAGGACCTCGATGCCCGCTGCTTCCAGCTTTGCATACATGTCCTCACAGGCGGCATCCGTCATCTCGTCGCCGGCCTTGAGGTTCACAAGTCCGACATGGAACGGAGCGACCGATGCCGGCCAGATGATTCCGTCGTCGTCATGATTGGCCTCAATCAGGGCACCAAGAAGGCGGGAAACACCGATGCCGTAAGAGCCCATGTGAACCGGCACTTCTGTTCCCTCGGAAGTCGCCACCTTAGCCCCCATGGCGTCGGAATACTTCGTTCCGAAATAGAAGATGTGACCGACCTCGATGCCGCGAGCGGAGACACGGTTCTCTTCCGGGATCGCGTCAAAGGCAGCAGCATCATGCATTTCGTCGGTTGCCGCATAAGGCGTCGTCCACGCGTCAACGATAGGGGTCAGATCGGAGAAGAAATCCGTGTCCTCGGCGGGAGTATCCAGATCCAGCAGCGCCTTGTTGAGGAAAACCTCGCTTTCGCCGGTGGAGGCCAGAATGATGAATTCGTGGCTCATGTCGCCGCCGATCGGGCCCGTGTCGGCCTTCATCGGAATCGCCTTAAGCCCCATGCGGGCAAAAGTGCGCAGATAGGCAACGAACATCCGGTTATAGGCGTGGCGCGCTGCTTCCTTGTCGATATCGAAGGAATAGGCATCCTTCATCAGGAACTCGCGGCCGCGCATGATCCCGAAGCGCGGGCGTACTTCGTCACGGAACTTCCACTGGATGTGATAGAGGTTCAGCGGCAGGTCCTTGTAGGACCGCACATAGCCACGGAAAATGTCGGTAATCATTTCCTCGTTGGTCGGGCCAAACAGCATGTCGCGCTCGTGGCGATCCGTGATGCGCAACATTTCCTTGCCATAGGCATCATAACGCCCACTTTCGCGCCACAGGTCTGCTGACTGGATCGTCGGCATAAGCAGCTGAACGGCACCGGCACGCGCCTGTTCCTCTTCTACAATGCGCTCCACCTTGCGCAGAACCCGATGGCCGAGCGGCAGCCAGGAATAGATACCCGCTGACTGCTGGCGCACCATTCCGGCCCGCAACATCAGGCGGTGGGAGACAATTTCCGCTTCCTTAGGGGTTTCCCGCAGGATCGGCAGAAAATATTTGGACAAACGCATCGGAGTTCTCTCACATTTTGGGCTCGGCCCGTTTGGCGCAGTGAAAACGCAAGCCCGCCTCAAATACAAGCCCTTCCGCGCCTCAGGGCCTGATTTTCGGTGACAAAATATGGATTTTGTCAACTTGACCAAGGGGTATTTCTGCAGAGGCCCAAAGCCGTTCGAACTCACTTGCCATTAGCAAAAAAGCCGCATTTTCTTGGACTGCAAAAAAAATGCTCTTGATATGCACAAATACGTGACAAACTGAATTCAATCCGTTAGGTTCACCCTCCATAAGAATAAGGACAGTGCCTGTGGTGCTCGTCCCTACAGACATCGCGGTCTGAGTCTTGGGAGGAAGATCCTTCTGGCGCGACGCAAGTCTGCTGCCGCTTCGCAAAATGTTGAAAAACGAGCGAAGATAGAGGGTGATTAGACGCGGAACTTCAAAAAAGCAGAGCTTGGCTCTGCTTTTTTTTTCGCCTTGGCCGTGTCTGATCAGTTACCAGTTCGGCTTCGGAAACGGCAGATCATCCAGCGACACGCTGGATTGACGAATCCAGACGTAGGCAAGGAACACAGTCGTTGCGACGATCGTGTTCAAGATGATCACCTTCTTGAAATTCACACGCTCCGGGGCACCGGGTTCGGAGCCCGGCACCACCTCGCCTGCTTCTTCCTGACTGCGACGTATTCCAAACGGCAGAATCGCAAACAGGCCGATCCACCAGATCATGAAATAGACGGCCAGACCGAAAATTACCGACATTGCAGCTTATGCCTCTTCCAGCTCGGTCAGCGTGCCACAGAAGTCCTTCGGATGAAGGAACAGCACCGGCTTTCCGTGAGCGCCAATTTTGGGTTCGCCATCTCCCAGAACGCGCGCACCTGCCTCAACAAGCTTGTCGCGCGCGACACGGATATCATCTACCTCGTAACAGACGTGATGAATGCCGCCTGACGGGTTCTTTTCCAGGAACTTGGCAATCGGCGAGTTTTCATCAAGGGGCTCCAACAGTTCGATCTTGGTGTTGGGCAGGTTGATGAAAACCGTGCTGACACCGTGGTCCGGCTGGGCAACCTTTTCCGACACTTCCGCGCCAAGCGTATCGCGATAAACGGCTGTCGCTGCCTCGATGTCCGAGACCGCGATGGCAACATGGTTCAAGCGTCCGATCATGAAAACACTCCCTCCGAGAAATCCTGCCTCGTTACACCTGAGAAACGACAACTTTGCAAAGCGTCTTTTTGCCCCAGACATCGAGAATCGCAGCGCGGGCAGCGCGACGCGCAGATTCGCCAATTACGTCCTTGTCACGCCGACGGGCTTTCGGAATGCTCGTCACTGCGCCAATGATTTCCTTGATGACAATGGCTTCAATGGGATCGCCGTCCTCGTCCTCTTCGGGAATACCCATCAGCACGACCTGCGGGTCATCCAGCAATTCACCGGCCCGGTTGACCACAAGTGATACAACTGCAGCACCCGCGAAGGACAGCTTGCGCCGTTCCTTGACGCCGGTGGTCTCCGGGTCATCCAGAATGTGACCGTCCTTTACCCAGATTCCGAACGGAGCTTCGTCGATGATGCCGGCTGAGCCTTCATTCAGACGGACAATGTCCCCGTTTGAAGCGCGCACCACTTCGCGAACCCCCATGTTTCCGGCAAATTCTGCATGAGCTGACAGATGCATCGGTTCACCGTGGACCGGAACCACGACCTTTGGCTTCACGATCTTGTAGAGCTGCTCCAGCTCGCCGCGGCGCGGGTGACCCGACACGTGAACCAGCGCGTCCCTGTCCGTGATGATGGTGACGTCATCCTCGGCGAGATTGTTCATCACGTCGATGACCGCCTTCTCGTTGCCGGGGATCGTGCGCGACGAAAAAATCACCGTATCGCCCTTTGAAAAGGCAATATTGCGGTGATCTCCGGCGGCAATACGTGCCATGGCGGCGCGGGCCTCCCCTTGGGAGCCGGTGCAGAGAAGCACGACCTTTTCGCGAGGCAGATATCCATAGGCTTCCTCGTCATGGAACGGCTTCAAACCATCGAGGTAGCCAAGTTCCGTTGCGACTTCGATCACCCTGTGCATGGAGCGGCCAACGACAACGAGATCCCTGCCCGCGGCCTGTGTCGCCTCTGCAATCGAACGAATGCGGGCGACGTTGGATGCGAAAGTGGTGACGGCAACGCGGTGTTTGGCCGCCGATATCACCTTCTTCAATTCGACCGCCACTGCGGCCTCCGACGGGCTGACGCCCTCGCGGATGGCATTGGTGGAATCGCAGACAAGGGCCATGACGCCCTCCTGGCCGAGTTCCTCCAGCCGCTTCATATCAATGGGCAGGCCAATTCCCGGCGTGTGATCGACCTTCCAGTCGCCGGTGTGCAAGACCATTCCGGCGGACGTGCGAATGGCCAGCGCGCAAGGTTCGGGGATCGAGTGCGCCATGGCAACGAATTCAACGTCAAAGGGACCAATCGACAAGCGATCTCCCTGACGCACGACAGTCACCGGGATATCAAGATCCCCGGAATCCATTTCGCGCTTTGATTCCAGCAGGCCAGCCGTGAACGGCGTTGCGTAGATCGGCACGCGCAGATGCGGCCACAGATGGATAATCCCGCCATAGTGGTCTTCATGCGCGTGGGTGATCACCATGCCGACAATGTTGTCGACTTCCTCTTCCAGAAACCGGATATCCGGCAGGACAAGATCAACTCCCGGCAGATCAGGACCGGCAAAACTCACTCCACAATCAACAATCAACCAGGATCGGTCGTCTTCGGGGCCAATCCCGTAGAGCGCCAGGTTCATTCCGATTTCACCGACACCGCCAAGTGGCAGAAAGACGAGTTCGTTCTTTTTTATTTTGGCTTTCGCCATCTAGTCATTCTCCAAACTTTTCAGCACCGGCGTCTCCGTCTTCCAATCCTTTAGATGAAGACGTCTCCGGCGAATATTGTGCGCAAGGACCCATTGTCCAGCTTCAGGATCAGGTGCCCGCTTTCATCGAGATCAACAAACTGCCCTGTCAGGGCATCTTCCCCGTTTCGGATCGTGATCTGTTTGCGAAGATGTGCTGCCCTCTCCAGCCATTTGGATCGGATCTGCGCAAAACCGTCGGGCTGCGCCCAAACCGCCAGAAGACGCGGAAGGCTCTCGCTGAGATGCCGAAACATCTCGTCCGGCGATACGCGGTATCCGAGCACACCAAGATCCGTACAGGGATATATGCTCTCATCGGGATGTGTCGCGCAATTGACACCAAAGCCAATGACGACCGCTGTCCTGCCAGGCCCCAGCGCTTCCGCCTCCAGCAAAATGCCCGAGAGTTTTGCACCTTCAACGAGAAGATCATTCGGCCATTTCAGGCGCGCAAGCCGGTAAGCTCCAGTTGCGCTGTCGATGGCTTCAGAAAGGGCAACCGCTGCCAGCAACGGCAATTCACCGAGCCGTTCGGTCGGCGCAGGATTGATCATCAGGAGGCTCGCAAACAGGTTTCCGCGGTTGGAAGCCCATTGGCGACCACGTCGACCACGACCGGATGTCTGCTCCTGTGCCGTGACCCAAAGCTGCCCTTGATCACCGTTTCGAGCATGCGTAAAGGCGAGCGTGTTGGTTGAGCCGACAGTATCATGCCGCTCAATGCGGAAACCCGGCGCACTTGGCACCGGGTCCCCAATGTTCGAAACTGTTGCGTGACGTTCGGTCAGAACAACGCTCCTGCGGCGGCCCGTGCGGCGGTGACCACCGGTGCAGGCATTGCCCAGAAGAAGATCACGAAGACCGACGACAGACCGAGCACAAATTTCAGTTCCACCGGCATCGGATCGAAAGCTTCTGCCTCGTCGTCAAAGAACATGACCTTGACGATGCGCAGGTAATAGAAGCAGCCAACCACCGACGCGAGCACACCGATAATGGCGAGCGGGTAAAGGCCAGCCTCGACCGCTGCAGCAAAGACGAACCACTTGCCGAAGAAACCGATCAGCGGCGGAATACCGGCCAGCGAGAACATCAACAGGCCAAGCAGAATAGCCATTGGAAGGTTGGTCTTGGACAGGCCGGACAGCTCGGAGATATCCTCCAGCATCGTGTCCTTGCGGCGCATAGACAAGATGCAGGCGAACACACCGAGGGTCATGCCAAGATAGGCGGTCATGTAGAACAGGACACCTTCAACACCGGCCTGTGTGCCGGCGGCAAGACCGACCAGCGCGTAGCCCATGTGACCGATGGACGAATAAGCCATCAGGCGCTTGATGTTCGTCTGACCGATCGCGGCAAAGGCACCGAGCGCCATGGATGCGATGGAGACAAACACGATGACCTGCTGCCAGTCATGGGTGATCGGATGGAACGCTTCAATGACCACGCGCACCAGAAGACCCATGGCCGCAACTTTCGGCGCTGCCGCAAAGAAGGCGGTTACCGGAGTGGGGGCGCCTTCATAAACGTCCGGGGTCCACATATGAAATGGCACTGCGGAAATCTTGAAGACAAGACCGGCAAGCATGAAAACCAGACCGATAACAACGCCGATGGACACGTTACCATGAGCCAGGACCTCTGCGATCTCGCCGAAGCCAATCTGACCGGAGAAACCATAGACCAGCGACATGCCATAGAGCAGCATGCCGGAGGAAAGCGCACCGAGAACGAAGTACTTCAGACCGGCTTCCGTGGAACGGATGCTGTCACGGTTGATTGCTGCCACGACATAGAGCGACAAGCTCTGCAGCTCCAGACCGAGGTAAAGCGCGATCATGTCGTTAGCGGACAACATCAGCATCATGCCAAGGGTTGCAAGAACGATAAGCACCGGATACTCGAACTTGTCGAAGCTCTGGGACTTCGCATAGGCCCAAGACATCGCAATCGCGAAGAAGGAACCGATCAGAACCAGAAGCTTGAGGAAGTAGCTGTATTCGTCGGCGACAAAGGACCCACCAAACGTGGTTCCCATTGTCGGCAGAAACAGCATCACCAGTCCCGTTGCGGCGATGAGGCCCATGGCCCCACCGAATACCTGGTGGGCGATCCCCCGCCCGCCAAACACGCCGATCATCAGAAGGACCATTGCACCGACGGCCAGAATAATCTCCGGCATCACCGGCATGAGATCGGGCATTTGCGTCAAATCAGACATATGTCTTGCCTCAAACCGTTTAGTGGGCGCCGGCTGCGGCCTGCTGGACAGCGCCAGCGGCCTCAAGGGCTGCGGAATAATGTGTGATCAGGTTGTCGACGGCACCTTGTGTGACATCCAGGATCGCCATCGGATAGAAGCCGAAGAAAATCGTCAGGATCACGAGCGGAAGAAGAATGACCTTCTCGCGCAGATCCAGATCGAGGATCGACTTCAGGCTTTCCTTGTTCAGTTCCCCGAACACGACGCGGCGATAGAGATACAGCGCATAGACAGCAGACAGGATCACACCGGAGGTGGCGATGAACGCGACCCAAGTGTTGACCTGGAAGGCCCCCATCAGGGTCAGGATTTCCCCGACAAAGCCGGACGTGCCCGGAAGACCCACATTCGCCATCGTGAAGATGAGGAACGCGACGGCGTATTTCGGCATACGGTTCACAAGACCGCCATAGGCCGAAATTTCGCGGGTGTGAATCCGGTCATAGATGACGCCAACACACAGGAAGAGCGCGCCGGAGACAATGCCGTGCGACAGCATCTGGAAGATACCACCCTGAATGCCCTGCGGCGTCATGGTGAAAATACCCATCGTGACGTAGCCCATGTGGGCAACGGACGAATAGGCGATCAGCTTCTTGATGTCATCCTGAGCAAGCGCCACCAGCGATGTGTAGACGATCGCGATAACCGAGAGGGTGAAAACCATCGGCGCGAACATGTCGGATGCCAGCGGGAACATCGGCAGGGAGAAGCGCAGGAAGCCGTAGCCACCGAGCTTCAACAGGATCCCGGCCAGGATCACCGAACCGGCGGTCGGCGCTTCAACGTGGGCATCCGGCAACCAGGTGTGGACCGGCCACATAGGCATCTTCACCGCGAAGGACGCGAAGAAGGCAAGCCACAACCAGGTCTGCATGCCACCGGGGAAGCCATGGTTCATCAGCGTCGGAATATCCGTCGTGCCAGCATCCCAATACATGGCCATGATGGCAATCAGCATCAGAACCGAGCCAAGCAGCGTGTAGAGGAAGAACTTGTAGGACGCATAAACGCGGCGCGCACCACCCCAAACACCGATGATGAGGAACATCGGAATGAGGCCAGCTTCGAAGAAGACGTAGAAGACAACCAGATCAAGCGCACAGAAGACGCCGATCATGAGGGTTTCCAGCACCAGGAACGCGATCATGTATTCGCGAACCCGCTTTTGCACGCTTTCCCAGGAGGCGAGAATGCAGAACGGCATCAGGAAGGTTGTCAGGATCACGAACAGAACCGAAATCCCGTCCACGCCCATCTTGTAGTTGATGTTTCCGCCCAGCCAGTCCCGGCTTTCCACGAACTGGAAGCCCGGGTTGGTGTAGTCGAAGAAGTACCAGATCGCCAGAGACGCCACGAAGGTGAAGAGCGTGGTCACAAGCGTGACCATGCGCATCTGGCGCTTGGCACCATCATCGTTCCCCGGAACAATCAGGAGGAACAAAACACCCAGCAGCGGCAGGAAGGTGACAATAGAGAGGATTGGGAAATCCAGCATCAGTGTGCTCCTCCGGTGCCTGCGCCGGTGAACATGGACCAGGTAATCAAGAGTGCCACCCCGATCAGCATCGCAAAGGCATAGTGATAGAGATAGCCGGTCTGCAGACGGACAACCCAGCTGGTGACATTCTGGACACGCGCGGCAATGCCGTTCGGACCATATCCGTCAATCACAGTCCCGTCCCCCTTCTTCCAGAGCTGACGGCCAATCCACATGGACGGGCGGACAAAGAGGAAGTCGTAGATTTCATCGAAATACCACTTGTTCAAAAGGAACTGATACAGGGCTGAATGCTGCTCGGCGAGCTTCTTCGGCGTTTCCGGCGACTTGATGTAGAACCAGTAGGCCACAGCAAGACCACCAGCCATCATCACGAACGGGGAAACCTTCACCCACTTCGGCACCTCATGGAATGTGTGCATGATGTGGTTGTTTTCACCCAGGAAGATCGCGCCTTTCCAGAAGGCATCGTAGCCCTCGCCGATGAACGGTGACTTGAACACCATTCCGGCAAACACGGCACCCACGGTCAGGATCAGGAGCGGGATGGCCATGACCATCGGCGATTCATGAACATGCTTCATGACATCAGCAGGCGCGCGCGGCTTGCCGTGGAAGGTCATGAACGTGAGACGCCAGGAGTAGAAGGAGGTAAGGCCGGCTGCAATCACGGTCATCCAGAAGCCGTACATGGCCATCGGATTTGCGTGCTCGCCACCACCGGCCGCGAAGGCTGCCTCAATGACCGCATCCTTGGAGATGAAGCCTGCAAAGCCGATATATGTGAGCGGAATGCCAACACCGGTCAGCGCCAGCGTGCCGATCATCATCGTCCAGTAGGTGATCGGCATGTGCTTGCGCAGGCCGCCCATCTTGCGCATGTCCTGCTCATCCGACACGCCGTGGATCACCGATCCGGCGCATAGGAACAGGAGCGCCTTGAAGAAGGCGTGCGTGAACAGGTGGAAGATACCGATTGAGTAGGCTCCAACCCCGAGCGCAACGAACATGTAACCGAGCTGCGAACAGGTCGAATAGGCGATCACGCGCTTGATGTCGTTCTGCACAAGGCCAACGGTTGCGGCGAAGAACGCAGTCGTTGCACCGAAGAACGTCACGACGACAAGTGCGGTATGCGAGAATTCGAAGATCGGCGACAGGCGCGCCACCATGAAGACACCGGCGGTGACCATGGTTGCGGCGTGGATCAGCGCGGACACAGGCGTCGGGCCTTCCATCGCATCCGGCAACCAGGTGTGCAGCAGGAACTGAGCTGACTTGCCCATTGCGCCCATGAAGAGCAACAGACAGACAACCGTCAGGGCTGCGTGGTTGTCAAGATGGTAGCCGAGGAAGTTGAGCGCCTCTCCATGGCCTTCGGCGTTGGCAAAGCTTGGAACTTCCGCGAAGATCTCGGAGAAATTGATCGTGCCGAAGAAGTAGAAGATGCCGAAGATGCCGAGGGCAAAGCCAAAGTCGCCAACACGGTTGACCACGAAGGCCTTCATGGCGGCAGCATTGGCAGACGGTTTCTTGTACCAGAACCCGATCAGCAGATAGGACGCCAGACCCACGCCTTCCCAGCCAAAGAACATCTGCAGGAGGTTGTCGGAGGTAACCAGCGACAACATCGCGAAGGTGAACAGCGAGAGATAGGCAAAGAACCGCGGACGGTGCGGGTCGTGATGCATGTAGCCAATGGAGTAGACATGCACGAGCGCGGAAACAGAGTTTACCACGACCAGCATGACCACTGTCAGGGTATCAACGCGGATACCCCAGGTTACATCGAGTGTACCGGCGGAGAGCCAACGCATGATCTCGATCTGATAAAGACCGGTTTCACCGTAGCCCACCTTGAAGAAGGCAACCCATGACAGGATCGCAGCCACGATCACAAGACCGCTGGTGATGTATTCCGAAGCCTTTGCGCCTATTTGACGGCCAAACAGGCCGGCAATCAGAAAGCCGATAAGCGGCAGGAAGAGGATAGCCGTATACATTCGCCCTACCCCTTCATCACGTTGACGTCTTCAACCGCAATGGAACCGCGGTTCCGGTTGAACACGACAAGGATCGCCAGACCGATGGCCGCCTCGGCAGCTGCAACGGTCAGGACCAGCATTGTGAAGATCTGCCCCATGAGGTCTCCCAGGAAGGAAGAGAAGGCAACAAAATTGATGTTTACGGCCAGGAGCAACAACTCGACCGACATCAGGATGACGATGACATTCTTCCTGTTCAGAAAGATCCCGAAGATCCCTATCGTGAACAGAACGGCTGCGACCGACAAATAGTGCGACAGACCAATTTCCATGGGCGCCTCGCGTGCTCCCCTTCTCTTACCCCAACCAGAGACCAGCGTGAGGGATACGCCGGCATCTGGATCATGCGACTGCGCGTTGAACCCGCGCTGTTAAATACCCTTGCCCGATTCCACCTTGCGGACCTCAATGGAGGTTTCCGGGGTGCGAGCAACCTGTTTCGAAATATCCTGGCGCTTGGCGTATGGCTTGTGGCGCAGCGTCAGGACAATCGCCCCGATCATCGCAACCAGCAGCACAAGGCCGGCAACCTGGAAGAAGTAGATGTATTTCGTGTAGAGAACCGCGCCGATGGCCTCGATGTTCGACACTTCGGAAAGCGACGGCATCGGCTCACTGCCCTGCCCGATCAGCTCCGGCGCGATAACCCATGCACCGACACCAAGCAAAAGCTCGACAAGAAGGATTGCGCCAACCAGCGCACCGACCGGGAGATACTGAAGGAACCCCTGCCGCAACTCTGCAAAATCCACGTCCATCATCATGACGACGAAGAGGAACAGAACCGCGACCGCGCCCACATAGACCACGATCAGCAGCATCGCGAGATACTCGGCGCCCAGCATGACAAACAAGCCGGCGGAGTTCACGAAGGCCAGGATCAGGAACAACACGGCATGGACCGGATTGCGAGACGAAATGACCATGAAGGCCGAGCCAACGGTCAGCCCGGCAAACATATAGAAAAAGAAGGCTTTCAGGAACATGGAGGGCCTGCCTGTCGTGGTGCCGTTTCCGGCCATCTGCGTTTCGCGGCCGGATTGCCGTGAAACGCACTTGAGTGTTGCGTTCAGCTCCTAGCGATAAGGAGCATCCATTTCAATGTTGCGGGCAATTTCCCGCTCCCAGCGGTCGCCATTGGCGAGCAGCTTTTCCTTGTTGTAGTAGAGCTCTTCGCGGGTTTCGGTCGCGAACTCGAAGTTCGGGCCTTCCACGATGGCATCCACCGGGCAGGCTTCCTGACAGAAGCCGCAGTAGATGCACTTCACCATGTCAATGTCATAGCGGGTCGTGCGGCGCGTACCGTCGTTACGGCGCGGACCTGCTTCAATCGTGATGGCCTGCGCCGGACAGATCGCTTCGCAAAGCTTGCAGGCGATGCAGCGCTCTTCTCCGTTCGGATAACGCCGCAAGGCGTGCTCACCACGGAAACGCGGGCTGACCGGCCCTTTTTCAAACGGATAGTTGACCGTTGGCTTCGGCTTGAAGAAATACCGCATGGCAAGAAAGAACGCCGAAACGAACTCCTTGAGCAACAGCGATTTGGCAGCCTGATCAAGTCCCATCGATCGTTGCCTTCCTTAAATCCCTCAGCCGGCGAGACTAACACCGGCCCAATACCCGACAATCGGAAACCCGACGGTCGGAACCACAACTACAAGCGCATTCAAGAGCGCCCGGTGCCTGGCGGCGAAACCACCGTCGCCGCCCGCTTCCCTGTTTTTCATTTCCGTCGCCTGCAGGATCCCTTTCAGGATTTTCTGATCGATCCAGGCCAGATAGAGACCCAGCACCGCACCGATCAGACCCACAATCGACAAACTCATGTCGTCGGTGCCCAGCCCATGGCCATAAGAACCGCAGCAACTGCCACCACCATGAACAGCGACATCGGGAGGAAGACCTTCCAGCCGAGGCGCATCAGCTGGTCATAGCGGTACCGTGGTACCATTGCCTTGACCATCGCGAACATGAAGAACACCAGAAGCGCCTTGAGCGAGAACCAGACGATCCCCGGCACCCAGGTGAACGGTGCAAAATCGAACGGCGGCAGCCACCCACCCATGAACAGGACGGTCATCAGGGCACACATCAGCGCAATCGCGACGTATTCACCGAGCATGAACATCATGTACGGGGTCGAGCCGTATTCCACCATGAAGCCGGCAACCAGTTCAGACTCCGCTTCCGGCAGATCGAAAGGCGGACGGTTGGTTTCAGCCAAGGCCGAGATGAAGAACACCACGAACATCGGGAACAGCGGCAGCCAGTACCAGTTCAGGAACGAAAGCCACGGCACGCCGAGAAGCGTTGCAAGGCCGGTTTCCTGAGACTTCACGATCTCTGTCAGGTTCAGCGAACCGGCGCACAAGAGCACAGTCACGATCACAAAGCCAATGGAGACTTCATAAGAGACCATCTGTGCAGCGGAGCGAAGCGCCGACAGGAACGGGTACTTGGAGTTGGATGCCCAACCGCCAATGATGATGCCGTAAACCGAGAGAGACGAAATGGCGAAGATGTAAAGGACGCCGACATTGATGTCGGCAATCACCCAGCCTTCAGCCACCGGCATAACTGCCCAGGTGGACAGAGCCAGAAGCACGGTAATCAGCGGGGCCAACAAGAACAGTGGCTTGTTCGATCCAGACGGAATGACCGGCTCTTTCAATACGAACTTCAAGAGGTCGGCAAAACTCTGGAACAAGCCCCAGGGTCCGACCACGTTCGGACCGCGGCGGATCTGGACTGCCGCCCAGATCTTGCGGTCAGCGTAGAGAATGTAGGCGATTACCACCAGAAGAACGACCAGCAGCAGGACACTGGTGAAAACCATCCAGAGTAACGGCCAGCCGTAGGTCGTCATGAATTCCGACATGTCTGTCCCCTGCCCCTTATTCTGCTGCTTCCGCTGCCCGCGAGCGGGCAAGCGCCGAACACTCAGCCATCACACCGGAGGCGCGAGCGATCGGGTTTGTCAGGTAGAAATCGCGAATGATGTTTGCAAAGCCAGCCGACGATGCCTTGCCCTTGCCTGCATTTGCCGCAAGTGCCTCGACATCGGCCACATTGCCCGCCTCGATCATGTCGATTGAGGACAGATGCGGATATGCCTCGAACAGCTTGGACCGCAGCTCGGACAATGAGTCGAACTCCAGTGTCTGGCCAAGAACCGCAGACAGCGCCCGCAGGATCGCCCAGTCTTCGCGCGCTTCTCCCGGAGGGAAAGCTGCGCGATCAGCGAGCTGGACGCGACCTTCGGTGTTCACATAGATCGCCGACTTTTCGGTGTAGGCTGCGCCCGGCAGAATTACATCGGCGCGGTGAGCGCCCCGGTCCCCGTGCGTACCCTGATAGATGACAAATGCGCCTTCCGGAACATCGACCTCATCCACACCCAGCAGGAACAGAACGTCCAGTGAACCTGGCTCAAGCATCGCGCCGGTCGCCTTGCCGCCTTCAGCCGGGACGAATCCGATGTCCAGTGCGCCGACCAGAGCTGCTTCGCTATGAAGAACGTTGAAGCCGTTCCAGTCCTCGCGCAGTGCACCACGCTTCTTGGCAACGGCTGCTGCCAGCGCAAGGATCTCGGCCCCGTCTTCCCGGTTGAGAGCCCCCTGACCAACGATGACCATCGGGTTCCTGGCGTCGGACTTGCCATCAAGCAGAGCCTTGAGGCTGTCCGGACCAGCACCGGCATATGTGGTCTCATAGGTCAGTTCGGCGTTCTCACCGACAACAATAACTTCAAGACCGCCCTGCACCCAACGCTTGCGGATACGGGCATTCAAAACGGTTGCCTCGACACGCGGATTGGTGCCAACGAGGATGATCTGGTCCGCTTCTTCAATACCGGCAATCGTGGAATTGAAGACATAAGAAGAACGACCATTTTTCGGATCTAGCGGCGATCCCGGGAACCGGGCATCAATGTTTGCCACACCCAGCTTGGCCATCAGGCTCTTGAGTGCGAACATGTCCTCGACGCCAGACAGCTGTCCGGCCAGCGCGCCGATCTTGTCTGCAGAGGTTGCTTTCACCTTGTCGGCAATGATCTGGAACGCTTCGGACCAGGATACCGGCTGAAGCTTGCCATCCTTCTTTGCATAAGGACGGTCAAGGCGCTGCGTCTTCAGGCCGTCATAAATGTAGCGGCCCTTGTCGGACAGCCACTCTTCATTCACGGCTTCATTGAGACGCGGCATCACGCGCATGACTTCACGGCCGCGCGTGTCAACGCGAATGGCTGATCCAAGTCCGTCCATCACGTCGATGGATTCGGTTTTGGTCAGTTCCCACGGACGGGCATGGAATTCGTATGGCTTGTGCGTCAGCGCGCCAACCGGGCACAGATCCGCAACGTTGCCCTGCATTTCGGAAGAAAGCGCAGCTTCGAGATAGGTGGTGATCTCGGCGTCTTCGCCGCGACCGATTAGACCCATATCCGTTACACCGGCGACTTCCGTGGTGAAGCGGACGCAGCGCGTGCAATGAATGCAGCGGGTCATGATCGTCTTGATCAGCGGACCGATCTGCTTGTTTTCGACAGCACGCTTGTTTTCGTGGAAACGCGAACCATCTACACCATAGGCCATGGCCTGGTCCTGAAGGTCGCATTCACCGGCCTGGTCACAAATCGGGCAATCCAGCGGGTGGTTGATGAGCAAAAACTCCATCACCCCTTCGCGGGCCTTCTTGACCATCGGGCTCTTCGTCTCGACGACTGGCGGCTCGCCGTTCGGACCCGGACGCAGATCGCGCACTGACATCGCACAGGATGCCGTCGGCTTGGGCGGTCCGCCCTTCACCTCGACAAGGCACATGCGACAGTTGCCGACAATTGACAGCCGGTCATGGTAACAAAAGCGCGGAACCTCGGCACCAGCTTCCTCACATGCCTGAAGCAATGTGTAGTCCGCCGGTACGTCCACTTCGTTGCCGTCGATGATCAGTTTTGTCATCGCCTGCTCTCCAACCCCGTTCCGCTTACTCTGCCGCGACCAGAGGCGCCTTGGGCGCCCGTGTCTTGGCAACATAATCGTCGATGCGCTGTTCGATCACCGGACGGAAGTTCCGGATAAGACCCTGAATTGGCCAAGCGGCCGCATCACCCAGCGCGCAGATCGTATGACCTTCAACCTGCTTCGTGACATTGAAAAGCATGTCGATTTCCTCGTAGGACGACTCGCCTTTCACCATGCGTTCCATCACGCGCCACATCCAGCCAGTGCCTTCACGGCACGGTGTACACTGTCCGCAGCTCTCGTGCTTGTAGAAATAGGACAGGCGCGCAATCGCCTTGATGATATCTGTGGACTTGTCCATGACAATAACCGCAGCAGTGCCCAAACCTGAGCCAAGACCGCGCAGCGTGTCAAAGTCCATCGGCACATCCTTGGCCTGTTCCGCCGTCAGACACGGTACGGAAGACCCGCCAGGAATCACCGCCATCAGATTGTCCCACCCTCCGCGGATACCGCCGCAATGGCGGTCGATAAGTTCGCGGAACGGGATGCCCAGCTCTTCTTCAACGGTGCACGGCTTGTTGACGTGTCCGGAGATGCAGAACAGCTTGGTGCCTGTATTGTTCGGCTTGCCGAGACCGGCAAACCAACCACCACCGCGGCGAAGGATTGTTGGAGCGACCGCGATCGACTCCACGTTATTGACCGTGGTCGGGCAGCCATAGAGACCAACGTTCGCCGGGAACGGAGGTTTCAGGCGCGGCTGGCCTTTCTTTCCTTCCAGGCTTTCCAGAAGAGCGGTTTCCTCGCCACAAATATAGGCGCCCGCTCCGTGGTGAACGTAGATATCGAAATCGTAGCCGTTCTTGTTGTTCTTGCCGATCAAACCAGCGTCATAGGCCTGATCGATCGCTGCCTGCAGGCGTTCACGTTCACGGATGAACTCCCCGCGGACATAGATATAGGCAGCAATCGCGCCCATCGCGAAACCAGCGACAAGGCAGCCTTCAACAAGCGTGTGCGGATCATGACGAAGGATCTCGCGGTCCTTGCATGTTCCCGGCTCGGATTCGTCGGCATTGACGACGAGGTACGCAGGACGGCCATCGCTTTCCTTCGGCATGAAGGACCACTTCAGGCCGGTCGGGAAACCGGCACCGCCACGCCCGCGAAGACCGGAAGCCTTCATTTCGTTGATGATCCAGTCGCGGCCCTTTTCGAGCAGCCCCTTGGTATCATCCCATTGGCCGCGCTGCTTCGCGCCTTCCAGTCCCCAATCGTGAAGACCGTAGATATTGGTAAAGATCCGATCCTGATCTTTCAGCATCTCTTTCCCCTACCTTCAGCTGTTCTTCGAGGACGGAACTTCGCCCTTGCTGGCACGCTTGGAGAACTCGGTCTCGCCGCCTTTTGCCAGAATCTTAGCCTGATCGATCCAGCCATCACGCTCGATACGACCCTTGAACTTCAAGCGGGTGTCTACCCACGCAACTTCGGCCGCTGTCCAGGCAGCGATCTGATCAAAGTGGAAGAAGCCGAGTTCATGAAGAACGCCTTCCAACTTCGGACCAACGCCCTTGAGCAGTTTCAGATCGTCCGGCTTGCCACCGCGCGCTTCCTTCAGCTGCTCAGGCGCCTTTTCCTCAACTGCACCAGCCTCGGCGGGCGCTGCTGCTTCAGCCTTGGCTGCAGGTGCCGCAGTGTCAGCTGCCGGCTTTTCAGCCTTGGCCTTACCTTCCGGCTTCGCCTCTGCAGGTTCAGCCTTCTTTTCTTCGGCCTTCGGAGCTGCAATTTCCTTTTTCGGTGCTGCCGCCGGTTTGGCAGGAGCTGCTTCCGCCTTTGCTGCAGCGGCATCACTGCCAGACTTCTTGGCTGCAAACTCGGCCTTTACGCGGGCAACTGCATCTTCCGCAGGCGTCGGTACACCGTTGTAATCCTTGCCGCCAGCATTGATGGACGCGCCAGCAAAGGCATGGGATGCCTTTTCATTGCCATCGACCAGATGGGCCACCGGCAACACACCCTTGGTGGTGTCGTTGATTTCGGTGAGGCTGGTTGCGCCGCCTTCCGGCATGGCGAAACGACGACCGTTTTGCGGACCGGGAGTTACTTCCTTGCCTGCAGCAATGTCGTCAATCAGCTGGTTGAAGCTGTCCGGGGTCAGGTCCTCGTAGGTGTCCTTGAAGATCTGCACCATCGGCGCATTCACACACGCACCAAGGCACTCGACCTCTTCCCACGAGAACATCCCGTCTTCGGAAATTTCATGCATGTGCTTGGCAATGCGCGACTTGCAGATCTTGATCAGGTCTTCCGAGCCACGCAGCTGGCACGGTGTCGTGCCGCAAACCTGAATATGTGCCTTCTTGCCGACCGGCTGGAGCTGGAACATCGTATAGAATGTCGCCACTTCCAGAACGCGAATATGCGGCATGTCCAGCATTTCAGCGATATAGCGAATTGCAGGTTCGCAGACCCAGCCTTGATGCTGTTCCTGCGCACGCCACAAAAGCGGGATAACGGCGGAGGCCTGGCGGCCCGCCGGATAGCGGTCAATCAGCTTTCTGGCCCAAGCCAGGTTTTCCGGCGTGAACTCGAAGCTTTCAGGTTGTTCCGCGGCAAGTCTGCGAACTGCCATGCTCTTCTTCCCGTTTCCTTAACTCTCACGCGACGACGGCAAGCGTGTCTTGCCGGTCGCCTTGCGCTGCGAAGAGTGATGTAAGCCGCTCCAGCCAGAAGCTGTCGCGAGTGGCGAAAAAGTCATATCCCCGCCGCCGATTGATCTTGATCCGGCTCAGTTCGTCCACCGAGCGGAGTTCGTACAGGCCCTTCTTTTGAGAATGACCAAATACGCGCATTCCCAACTTGTCGAAGACATGCCGGGAGATTGTGTGAGAGCGGTCAGAACCGTGATCTTCGTAGATGATCAGCAGCTGCCGCTCAAGAAGGTCGTTGGCGCCGTTCATGGCTTCCACTTCCACGCCTTCAACATCAAGCTTCAGCACGACCGGACCGTTCGCCTCAATGGCCCCGGTGCGAAGAAGCTCGTCGAGTGTGACCGTCTCGACCTCTCCGCGTGGCACAGCGTCAGAACCGTCGTTTACCAGCGAGCGCGCTTCATGCTTGGCACCATAGATCGGCACAAGCTGGCCGCTGACATCGGAAACGCCGCGGTTCAGAACGTCGAACCGGTCGCTGTTGGCGCTCGCGTTCTTCACCAGCTGCCCGTAGGTCGAGGGATCAAGTTCGACCGCGAGGCTCCGCTTGTTGCCAAAACGCTCGCTCGACACACGGCAGGACCAGAAACCGTAATTGGCCCCGCAGTCCACGAAGAAATAATTCACATCGCGTACCTGCTCCAGCAGCCACTCGACCTCCGGCTCGTAAACGTGATTCCTGTCCGCCAGAATGCTCCAGTACCCGTCCCCGTAAGGAAACGTGAACCGGCAGTCGTCGGACATGATCACGCAGACCTGCCGTTTGCTGGCCAAAACGGAAGAAACCAATTTGGCAACAACGGAGAACCCAAGTTCGCCCAACGGACGAAGGACAGCGCTTGCCACGCCCATGACCCTGAGGCCAAGGCGCTCGACAGCGGTGGCATTCGAAATGTCACCGCTGCGCATGTCCAGAACTATGGGTTGGTCCAGTGCCGGCATAGGTTAGCGGTCCACCTCGCCGAACACGATGTCCATCGAGCCCAGAACCGCCGAAACGTCGGCTAGCTGGTGGCCGTTGCACACGAAATCCATGGCAGAAAGGTGCGAATAGCCCGGAGCCTTGATCTTGCAGCGGTACGGCTTGTTGGTGCCGTCAGAGACAAGATAGACGCCAAACTCACCCTTCGGCGCTTCAACTGCCGCGTAAACTTCACCGGTGGGGACGTGATAGCCCTCGGTGTAGAGTTTGAAGTGATGGATCAGAGCTTCCATGGACCGCTTCATCTCGCCGCGCTTCGGCGGAACGATCTTGCCATCTGCAGAGGAAATCGGGCCGGTTTCAACCGTCAGCTTTTCCAGGCACTGCTTCATGATGCGAACCGACTGGCGCATCTCTTCCATGCGGATGAGATAGCGGTCGTAGCAGTCGCCGTTCTTGCCGATCGGAATGTCGAAATCCAGATCTGCATAGCATTCGTAAGGCTGCGCCTTGCGCAGATCCCATGCAGCGCCGGAACCACGCACCATGACGCCGGAGAAGCCGCGAGCCCATGCATCATCAAGATCGACAACGCCGATATCAACGTTACGCTGTTTGAAGATGCGGTTGTCGGTCAGCAGGCCTTCAATGTCGTCAAGGGTCTGCAGGAATGGGTCACAGAAGTCCCAGATATCGTCGAGCAGATCACGAGGAAGGTCCTGGTGGACACCGCCCGGGCGAACATAAGCTGCGTGGAGGCGAGCGCCACATGCGCGCTCATAGAAAACCATCAGTTCTTCGCGCGGCTCGAAGCCCCAGACCGGCGGCGTCAGCGCGCCAACGTCCAGTGCCTGAGTGGTCACGTTCAGAAGGTGCGACAGGAGACGTCCGATTTCCGAGTAAAGAACCCGGATCAGCTGACCGCGCATCGGTACCGTGATGCCAAGCAGTCGCTCAACGGCAAGTGCATAAGCATGCTCCTGATTCATTGGCGCCACGTAATCCAGACGGTCGAAATACGGTACTGCCTGCAAATAGGTCTTGTGCTCGATCAGCTTTTCCGTGCCGCGATGCAGAAGACCGATATGCGGGTCGACGCGTGTAACAACTTCCCCATCCAGCTCCAGAACCAGACGCAGAACGCCGTGGGCGGCAGGGTGCTGCGGACCAAAGTTGATGTTGAAATTGCGAACCTGAGCTTCAGCCATTTGCCAGCGCCGCCTTAATTCGTTGTTGCTTTCTCATCGCCAGGCAGCACGTAGTCCGTGCCCTCCCATGGCGAGAGAAAATCGAAGTTGCGGAATTCCTGATTGAGCCGGACCGGCTCATAGACAACGCGTTTCTTCTCGTCGTCGTAACGAACTTCCACAAAACCGGTAAGCGGGAAGTCCTTGCGCAGCGGATGCCCGTCGAAGCCGTAATCGGTGAGAAGACGGCGCAGGTCTGGATGACCGGAGAACAAAATGCCGTACATGTCGTAGGCTTCGCGCTCGAACCATTCCGCTCCCGGGAAGATCGGCGTGATGGACGGAACCGGAGTTTCCTCGTCGGTTGCGGCCTTGACCCGAATGCGCTGGTTCTGAACCGGAGAAAGGAAGTGGTAGACAACATCAAACCGCTTGTCGCGCGCCGGATAGTCGACACCGCAAAGATCGGTCAGGTTGACGAACTTGCAGGAACTGTTGTCCCGCAGGTACCGCACGACATCCAGAATTTCGGATGCAGAAACGGTAATCGTGAGCTCACCATAGTCCACTTTGGTGGACAAAACGGAGTCGCCAAGCCCAAGCGAAATATGTTCCGCAAGTTCCTTCAGCGCTTCATCCATTCTTTTTCCCTCACTCCGCAGGAGCCTGGGCAGGCGACGGACGCCCCTGCCCTTGTCAGTCAATCATTCAAGCGCTGTGATCAGCGCTCAATCGTCCCTGTACGACGGATCTTCTTTTGAAGCATCAGAACGCCATAAAGCAGGGCTTCGGCAGTCGGGGGACAGCCGGGCACATAAATGTCTACCGGAACAACGCGGTCGCACCCACGCACCACCGAATAGGAATAGTGGTAATAGCCGCCACCATTTGCGCAAGAGCCCATGGAGATGACGTAGCGCGGTTCGGGCATCTGGTCATAGACCTTGCGCAGAGCCGGAGCCATCTTGTTGGTCAGCGTGCCTGCAACGATCATGACGTCGGACTGGCGTGGAGAACCGCGCGGTGCAAAGCCGAAGCGTTCGGCATCATAGCGCGGCATGGCCATCTGCATCATTTCAACGGCGCAGCAAGCCAGACCGAAAGTCATCCACATCAGGGAACCCGTACGGGCCCACTGAATAAGATTGTCCGTCGAGGTGACCAGAAAGCCCTTGTCGGCAAGCTCGTCATTCACCTGAAGGAAAAACGGATCATCGGCACCAACAGGCTTGCCCGTATTGGGATCAATGATGCCCTTTGGCTGTTCGGCGATCAAAGGCTTGGAGTTTGGGGTCAATCCCATTCCAGAGCTCCCTTTTTCCATTCGTAGACGAAGCCGATGGTCAAGACACCGAGAAAGACCATCATAGACCAGAAGCCGTACCAGCCGAGATCACCAAACACCACTGCCCAGGGGAACAGGAATGCGACTTCAAGGTCGAAGATGATGAACAGGATGGATACGAGATAGAAACGCACATCGAATTTCATGCGCGCATCGTCAAAGGCGTTGAACCCGCACTCATAGGCTGAGAGCTTTTCCGGATCCGGGTTCTTGTAGGCAACGATGAATGGCGAAATCAACAGGGCAAGACCGATCACCAGCGATATGCCGATGAACACGACGATCGGGATATAGTCCCGGAGCAGTTCTTCCATGTCTTCCGCGTCCTTGCATATGCGTGGCTCAGGAGGTGAACCACTGGCTGAAGCAGCGTCCCGGTTACGCCTCAAAGGTTCCCGGCGGCTTCAGCCATCAGCTTTGGTTTTAAAACCAACATGCGTGCGCACGCTTATAATAGGTATAGGTGCAACGCAAGACCCCTTGCCGATCTAACAATTGCCATGTTTGCCAGAAGATTAGCAGAAATGGCTATCGCCTAAGCTTTTCCGCCAATTGTATACGGCGAGATTGGTTGTGCACAGACCAACCGCCAATTCGCCGCAGGCAGTTTCACTAGAATCAGCAGGAACAAGAATAAACAGACTGTTGAACACCGAAACAAAAAAAATCCCGCTAGAGCCTTGCTCTGCGGAATTTCCAGCATATTCGTCAATGAAGTGTTCCGTGAGTGGCGCGAGTGACGGGGCTCGAACCCGCGACCTCCGGCGTGACAGGCCGGCACTCTAACCAACTGAGCTACACCCGCACATTCACGGAAAACGCCAACTCCCCGCTCAAGGGAAGTGGCGCGAGTGACGGGGCTCGAACCCGCGACCTCCGGCGTGACAGGCCGGCACTCTAACCAACTGAGCTACACCCGCTTCGGAGGGCAACGTGTTGTCGCCCCGAAGTGGCGCTGATGTACGGCGGCACGATTTGGAAGTCAAGCGCCCGAAGGCTGCTTGTATGACGTTTTTATATTTTATCCCGAAACCGCTAGGTCACACCCCTATCTTTCTGCCCGTCACGCTGTGGATAAACTACGGAGCCAATTGGAATAATTCTCCCAAACAATTTTGGTCGTCGATGCCTTGGCGCCTGCAACCTCGACTCGCGCGCCCTGTTCCACGTTTGTTGAATTGAAAATTGTGAGAAATAGTCCAAATATACGGTAGTAATCCCGTAACCATCCGGTTTTTGGTTGATTCCACAAACAGAAACAACCTGTGGCTGCCATTGCAGACAAATGTCGTTTCGACGGAAAACACTAGCATTCGAGTTTCAGGTGACGAGATGGCAAAAACATTTGCCGACATAGCCAAGGAAGCTGTGCAAATCTGGAAACATACTCCGGAGAACAGTCTCGTTTCGGCAGAAGCGGATGCATCGAGGTTCGTTGCGCTTGCATCCCTGCCCGGCATGAATGTGCATTTCCTTACCCTTGCATCTGACGACCCGCTGGAGTTCGTCATGCATCGGGTCGTCCTGAAGACACTGATTGGCGAAGAACGCCCCAGCAGGCTCGCTGACCTGGAGGATCAGGACTTTGTCCGCGATCACATGATTGCGGCCTACTGCTCGGCCAGGGATACGAAAGAAAGCCGCATTGAACGCATCAACACGACACTGGAAGGCGTTCAGGTGGTCTATGACCGCCTGATCCTGCCAGAGCGCACATCAGGCTCCAGAGCTCGCTGGGCCGTCGTTCTGTTCCACCCTCGCCTCATTCTGCCGGCCAGCGACGCCTCAGAATCGGTGACCAATCGCGAGCATGACGTTCTCACCTTGGTATTGCAGGGTCAGACCGCGCGCGAAATAGCTGCAACGCTCAATCTGTCTCCCAAGTCGGTAGAACACAGAATTGCTGACTTGAAGAGAAAATTCGGTGCCAGAAACCTGCCGCATCTGGTGAGCCTGGCCGTGAGCGCAGGCTTGCGCTGAGCACGCGCCGCTCTATCGACACAGCGGCGAAAATCACACCTGTTACAGCGGATAAGAACTCTAACGATGTAAGGGGAATGGTGGGCGGTGAGAGACTCGAACTCCCGACATCCTCGGTGTAAACGAGGCGCTCTACCAACTGAGCTAACCGCCCCAACGGCGTGGAGAGCCTTGTATGCACATTCAGCTCTCTTTGCAAGCCATATCTGACAAGTTTTTCAACAGGAACGCGGAGCCCTGTGGATCATTTTCCGACTGCCGCAGCGGCTTGCGCCGCGAACGGAAAAACCCCGCATGAAGAATATCATGCGGGGTTTATCAGTTTGTGTCGTGACTGCCTGCAATTAGGCGTTCACGGCGTCCTTCAGGCCCTTACCGGCCTTGAACTTCGGCGTCTTGGAAGCCGGGATCTGAATCGTTTCGCCAGTGCGCGGGTTGCGGCCTTCGGTGGCAGCACGCGCGGAAACGCTGAAGTTGCCGAAGCCGATAATGCGGACTTCGTTACCAGCCTTCAGAGTTTCAGTCACAGCAGCGAAAGTTGCGTCAACAGCTTCGCCGGCCTGGGCCTTGGTAAGGCCGGTCTTTTCTGCGACGGCTGCGATCAGATCGTTCTTGTTCATAGCAGATACCTTTCTAAGAGACGGCTGAGAGCTAACGATTCTCGTCAGCGCCGTTGCCGGAAATTCGGGCGAAAACGGCTGGAAAGCAAGCCATTTTTGGCTGAAAACCGCCATTCCCTGTTCTTATTCATAAGAAAAGCCCCGGAAAAACCGGGGCTCGCCTTGATCTGTGGATTAATGTGCACGTCAGTGGGCTATAAAACCGGCCTGATCTTCATCTGAAACGGCTGGTTTTGCAGCTGCATCAGCGGCCGCTCCATCCCACTCAATCGCCTCGGGCATACGCACAAGAGCTTTCTTGAGCACCTCTTCCATGCTCGACACCGGGATGATGTCGATCGAGTTTTTCACCGAATCCGGAATGTCCGCGAGGTCCTTCGCATTGTCTTCGGGGATCATCACCGTCTTGATGCCGCCCCGCAGAGCTGCCAGCAATTTTTCCTTCAGACCACCAATGGGCAGGATACGACCACGTAGCGTGATTTCACCTGTCATGGCGACATCGCGACGAACCGGGATGCCGGTCAGCGTGGAGATGACCGCAGTGGCCATGCCGATACCTGCAGACGGACCATCCTTCGGCGTTGCCCCTTCAGGCACGTGAACGTGGATGTCCCGCTTGTCAAAGAGCGGCGGCTCGATACCGAAATCGACGGCCCGTGAGCGAACGTAGGATGCAGCAGCCGAAATCGATTCCTTCATCACGTCCTTGAGGTTGCCCGTGACGGTCATTTTGCCCTTGCCCGGCATCATGACACCTTCGATGGTCAGCAACTCGCCACCAACTTCGGTCCATGCCAGACCCGTGACCACACCGACCTGATCTTCGAGTTCGGCCTCGCCGTAGCGATAGCGCGGAACACCAAGATATTTCTCAACGACTTCCTCGCTAACCGTGATCGACGTCTGATCGCTCATCAGAATGTCTTTCACAGCCTTACGGGCCAGAGTAGCCATTTCACGCTCGAGGTTACGCACACCAGCTTCACGGGTGTAGCGCCGCACGACAAAGCGCAGGGCTTCATCCTCGATGCTGAACTCACCATCCTTGAGGCCGTGGTCCTTCTCCGCTTTCGGGATCAGGTGGCGGCGGCAGATCTCGATCTTTTCCTCTTCGGTGTAACCGGCAATACGGATCACTTCCATACGGTCCATCAACGGGGCCGGTATGTTCAATGTGTTCGCGGTCGTCACGAACATCACGTCGGAGAGGTCGTACTCAACCTCCAGATAGTGGTCCATGAAAGAGGAGTTCTGTTCCGGATCTAGCACTTCCAGCAAAGCCGAAGACGGATCACCGCGGAAATCCATGCCCATCTTGTCGATTTCATCGAGCAGGAAGAGCGGGTTGGACTTCTTGGCCTTCTTCATCGACTGGATGACCTTGCCGGGCATCGAACCGATGTATGTCCGACGGTGGCCGCGAATCTCTGCTTCATCACGCACGCCGCCAAGCGACATACGGACAAACTCACGCCCGGTGGCTTTCGCGATGGACTTTCCAAGAGACGTCTTGCCGACACCAGGAGGACCAACGAGGCAGAGGATCGGACCGCGCAGCTTGTTCGCGCGGCTTTGAACCGCGAGATACTCGACGATTCGTTCCTTGACCTTCTCGAGACCGTAGTGATCCGTGTCCAGCACCTTCTCGGCCAGGGCGAGATCGTGCTTGACCTTGCTCTTCTTGGCCCACGGAATGCCGATCAGCCAGTCGAGGTAGTTGCGGACAACCGTTGCCTCGGCGGACATCGGGCTCATCTGCTTCAGCTTCTTCAGCTCGGCAGCGGCGCGTTCGCGTGCTTCCTTGGAGAGCTTGGTCTTCTTGACCTTCTCCTCCAACTCGGCAATCTCATCGCGTCCGTCTTCGCTGTCGCCAAGTTCCTTCTGAATGGCCTTCATCTGCTCATTCAGATAGTACTCGCGCTGCGTCTTCTCCATCTGACGCTTGACCCGCGAACGGATACGCTTTTCCACCTGCAGAACAGAGATCTCACTCTCCATCATACCGAGGACGCGCTCAAGACGCTCCGAAACGGAGACTATACCGAGAATTTCCTGCTTTTCCGGGATCTTGATGGCCAGATGCGAAGCGATCGTATCCGCCAGCTTGGAGTAATCGTCGATCTGGTTGACCGCGCCGATCACTTCCGGTGAAACCTTCTTGTTCAGCTTCACATAGTTCTCGAACTCGGAGAC
The DNA here is from genome assembly GCF_008711325.1 of Roseibium sediminis. Classification (GTDB taxonomy): domain Bacteria; phylum Pseudomonadota; class Alphaproteobacteria; order Rhizobiales; family Stappiaceae; genus Roseibium; species Roseibium sediminis. Next base: position 9,082 of record NZ_VXDB01000011.1, on the reverse strand, counting down.
AACCGAGCGGGCAAGAGCCTCAACCTCGACGTTCTCGCCATCTTTTTCGGGAAGAACAGTGGCAGAAGCCTCGAAATAGTCTTCCCTGTCCCCGTATTCGCCAATGGCGGCACGAGCGCCCCCTTCGACCAGAACCTTGACGGTGTTGTCCGGCAGCTTCAGCAGCTGGAGAACCGTTGCAACAGTTCCTACGTCGTAAATGTCATTCGGGCCGGGATCGTCATCCGCCGCATTCTTCTGGGTCGCCAAAAGAATGTGCTTGTCGTTCGTCATCACTTCTTCAAGGGCGCGGATGGACTTCTCGCGGCCGACAAAGAGCGGAACAATCATGTGGGGGAAAACAACGATATCCCTGAGGGGCAGCACAGGATAAACGGCAGTGCCGTCTTCTTCGAAGGCGCGGGTTTGGTCGTCGCTCATTTTTTTCCTTTCTCTGCGTGCCGGCATCCCTTGGTCAAAAGGCAACCCCGAACACTGGAAGGACGGCGCAACTCGATACTTGCAAGGCCAAACCGGAAACCCCAAATGGGCATTTACCAGTTTGCTGAGCCGTCGTGTCTTCCTATAGGTGGCCCTCTGCCCTGTCCGTGTCAAGGTAATGGACCTTACGGTCGGGCAATCCCTGTTGACGACTCAGGACAACTATTGGTGTGCAAGTGTAATCGCTTGAAGTTTGTGCGTTAAAAACAAAAATGCCGCCTCGTTGAAGCGGCATTTTCTGCTTTGTAAATTGCTGCAGAGACCTTACGCGCTGCTTGCGGAAGTCTCTTCCCGATCTTCGTAGATGTAGAGCGGACGGGCCTTGCCCTCCACCACTTCTGGAGAGATCACAACTTCCTTGACACCCTTCAGACCCGGCAGTTCGTACATCGTGTCGAGAAGGATGGCTTCCAGAATGGACCGAAGTCCACGGGCACCAGTCTTGCGCTCGATTGCCTTGCGGGCAATCGCATTGAGCGCTTCCTCGTGGAAGGACAGCTCGACTGTCTCCATTTCAAAAAGGCGCTGGTACTGCTTGACCAGAGCGTTCTTCGGCTCGGTCAGGATCGTCACCAGAGCTTCCTCATCGAGGTCTTCCAGAGTGGCGATGACCGGCAGACGACCAACGAATTCCGGAATGAGGCCGAATTTCAGCAGATCTTCCGGCTCAAGCGCAGAGAACAGTTCGCCGATGCGGCGATCTTCCGGCGCATGAACCTTGGCCTTGAAGCCGATGGATGTCTGCGTGCCGCGATCCGAGATGATCTTGTCGAGGCCTGCAAAGGCACCGCCGCAGATAAACAGGATGTTGGTCGTATCCACCTGCAGGAATTCCTGCTGGGGATGCTTGCGTCCACCCTGCGGCGGAACGGACGCTACCGTTCCTTCCATGATCTTCAAAAGCGCCTGCTGCACGCCTTCACCCGACACGTCACGCGTAATGGACGGGTTGTCGGCCTTGCGGCTGATCTTGTCCACTTCGTCGATATAGACGATGCCGCGCTGAGCGCGCTCGACGTTGTAGTCGGCAGACTGAAGAAGCTTCAGAATGATGTTCTCGACATCCTCGCCAACGTAACCGGCTTCGGTGAGCGTCGTCGCATCAGCCATCGTGAACGGCACATCGAGGATGCGCGCCAATGTCTGGGCAAGAAGGGTCTTGCCGCAGCCGGTCGGACCGACAAGCAGGATGTTCGATTTCGCCAGTTCCACATCGTTGTTCTTCGACGCGTGGTTCAGGCGCTTGTAATGGTTGTGAACGGCGACCGACAGGACCTTTTTCGCGCCGCCCTGCCCGATGACGTAGTCATCAAGCACGTTGCGAATTTCCTGAGGGGTCGGAATTCCGTCCCGGGATTTCACCAGCGAAGACTTGTTTTCCTCGCGAATGATATCCATGCACAGCTCGACACATTCATCGCAAATGAAAACAGTCGGGCCGGCGATCAGCTTGCGAACCTCATGCTGACTTTTGCCGCAGAAGGAGCAGTAGAGCGTATTCTTGGAATCGCCGCCGCTGGCCTTTGTCATGTATTCAACCCCGCGTTCTCTGGAAGTCAGCCCCTCGGGATTGAGGGTCTACCTTCCCTTTTCACTCCGGACCGGGACAATGGCCTCAGGTCCGGTGTTCAGTCGCATGCCCTTAAGCGTTCACTACAAACTGCTTCAATGTCACCATGCTGCACCACTAAAAATCAATATAGATTTAAAGGTACGATACAAAAGTGGACATTCAAGGGCCTCTCTCTGGATAACGCTCCGCGTGTCGAAGCGTAATCCTGCTATTTATACCTAGCTTTCGCTATCACTTTGTAAACTTGCGCGATCGGTGATGACACTATCAACAATACCGAATTCCTTGGCGCGCTCTGCAGTCATGAAGTTATCGCGCTCAAGAGCATGTTCAACATCGTCATAGCTCTGACCGGTGTGCTTCACGTAAATTTCATTGAGTCGACGCTTCATGGCGAGGATTTCCTGCGCATGCAGCATGATGTCTGCAGCCTGACCGCGGAAACCGCCGGAGGGCTGGTGAACCATTACGCGGGCATTAGGAAGCGAGAATCGCATGCCCTTTTCCCCACCGGCGAGCAACAAGGACCCCATGCTGGCAGCTTGGCCGATGCAAAGCGTTGATACCGCAGGGCGGATGAACTGCATCGTGTCATAGATTGCCAGACCGGAAGTGACATAGCCTCCGGGGGAATTGATATAAAGCGCGATTTCCTTGGTCGGATTATCGGCTTCCAGAAACAGCAGCTGTGCGCTGATAAGGGCGGCCATATGGTCTTCCACAGGGCCCGTCAGGAAAATGATGCGCTCCTTGAGGAGTCGCGAATAGATATCGAAAGCCCGCTCGCCCCTGTTGGTCTGTTCTACGACCATCGGAACGAGAGTGTTCGTGTAGAATTCGACAGGATCTTTCATATCTTATCCATATGCTTCGAGGGGCCTATCGGACTGGAAGCCCGAAACGGATGCACAGAGGCTCGTTGCATAATCAATATCTGAATCGCAAGCGAACCCCAAAGGTGAAAAAAGCGACACCCCATACATAAGGGATGCCGCCTTATTCGCAAAGTGTTGGCAGATGCGGCATGAACGCAAGGTTAAAAACCGTGCCGCATCCCCACTTTTCACAGAACCGTCCAAAGCCTCAGGCTTCGTCCTCTTCGTCTGCAACCAGCTTCTCCAGCTCTTCCTTGGTAACCGTCTTGTCGGAAACCTTGGCCAGCTCGAGAATGAAGTCAACGACCTTCTCTTCATAGATCGGAGCGCGCAGGGAGGCGAGAGCCTGCTGGTTGTTCCGGTAGAAGTCGAAAACCTGCTGCTCCTGGCCCGGGAACTGGCGAATCCGGTCGTAAAGAGCGCGCTGCAGCTCTTCGTCGGTGACCTGAATGCTGTTCTTCTCACCAACTTCGGAGAGAACCAGACCAAGGCGCACGCGGCGTTCGGCGATCTTGCGATATTCTTCGCGAGCAGCCTCTTCCGTGGTGTCTTCGTCTTCGAAGGTCTTTTCGTTGCGCTTCATGTCTTCTTCGACCTGCTTCCACACAACGTCGAATTCAGAGTTCAGAAGGCGCTCAGGCAGATCAAAGCTGTAGGCTTCGTCAAGCTTGTCGAGAAGCTGGCGCTTCACGCGCTGACGGGTCATCGCGCCGAATTGGCTTTCGATCTGACCACGAATCACTTCCTTGAGCTTGTCGAGAGACTCAAGGCCAAGACCCTTGGCAAATTCGTCGTCCAGGGTGACTTCACCCGGAGCTGCGATTTCCTTCGCCACGATATCGAAATGAGCAAGCTTACCAGCCAGGTGCTTTGCCGGGTAATCTTCCGGGAACGTGACCTCAATGGTCTTTTCGTCGCCGGCCTTGATACCGATCAGCTGATCTTCAAAGCCGGGAATGAACTGGCCGGAGCCGAGAACCAGCTGGCCATTTTCGTCTGCGCCGCCGTCAAAGGCTTCGCCGTCGATCTTGCCAATGTAGGACATGGTCACGCGATCACCATCTGCAGCCGCGCCATCCTTGGCTGCGAACGGCTTGCTGTTCTTGGCGATATCGGCGATGCGCTCGTCAACTTCGCTTTCAGCAACTTCCACGACCGGACGCTCGATCTCGATACCGGAGAAGTCGATGACTTCAAAGTCGGGAAGAATGTCGTAGGACATGGTGAAGGAAAGATCGGCTGCACCGGACAGGATCTTTTCCGCATCTTCTTCCGGAAGGTCGATATCCGGGTTCAGAGCCGGACGCTCCTTGCGGTCTTCGATGGCCTTCTGGGTGGTTTCCTGAATGGTGTTCGACAGGATTTCCGCCATTGCCTGACGGCCATACATCTTCTTCAGGTGCGCAACCGGCACCTTGCCCGGACGGAAGCCCTTGATTTGCGCCTTGGACTTCATGTCGTCCATATAGGCATCGAGCTTGGAGGCCAGATCACCGGCCGGGATTTCGATTTTGAGCTCTCGCTTGAGGCCCTCGGCGAGGGTTTCTGTTACCTGCATGGGTTTTGCTTCGTCCTCGGTCATGGAGCCGAAACGCGGCCCCATCTTCTTGTTGTGAATTCCGTCAGCTGCGCTTGCAGAGACCAGAGATGAATGGCTGGTCAAATCTGTAGCGCCAAGCCTCGTCGGCACCTCCAAGGCGCACGATGGGAGCGCGATAAAGGTTGGGCATCAAAGTGTCAAGTGTTTGCCCTATGGCGCACGCTCGATTGATTGGCGAAAAACCAACGAACGACCAAGGCTTAATGCCGTCATTTTCGAACAAACATGCTTGAAAAATGGTGCGGATGGAGGGACTTGAACCCCCACGCCTTGCGGCACCAGAACCTAAATCTGGCGTGTCTGCCAATTTCACCACATCCGCTGTGGACTCGACGGCTGTCGCCGGAGCGCGGCCTCTATAGCACCGGTGTTTTACAAAAGGAAAGGGTCATGTCTGTTTTTTTATCGTTGCGAACCAACGCCTTTTCCACAAGACGCGCAAGAACTGGCCTGAGCGCCGGGGCAAGATCTTCGGCAATCAGTCCCGGCCCCACTTCGTTTCCGGTCTCGCCATGCAGCCAGGCCGCCATGGCTGCTGCCTCAAAGGCCGGCATTCCCTGAGCCAGAAGACCACAGATGATGCCTGCAAGGACGTCGCCTGACCCGGCCGTCGCGAGCCAAGGCGGGGCATTGTCGTTGATTGCCGCATACCCTGTCGGGTCAGCGATGACAGTATCGGCTCCTTTCAGAAGGATAACTGCGCCGCAGCGCCGGGACGCCTCGCGTGCTGCGGACAAGCGGTCGAGACCGGCAAGATCCTGAAACAGGCGCGTGAATTCGCCGCCATGTGGGGTCAGGACAACATCGCTGCCGCTGTCGGCGATGGCACCGAAAAGCCTTTCCGGGTCAGACGCAAAACTGGTCAGGGCGTCCGCGTCCAGAACAACCGACCTGCCCGCCTCCAGACATGTCTCGACAAAGGAGATAGCTCTGCCGCCCACACCAAAACCCGGCCCAATCAGCACTGAGGAATAACGGGCGTCAGACAGAAGGTCACGAACTGCCTCCTCGTCCTTGACCGACTTCAGCATGATGGCTGTCAGGTGTGCTGCATTGACGGCAATTGCGGATGGTGGTGAGGCAAGCGTGACCAGCCCCGCCCCGCCTCTCAGCGCGGCCATCGCTCCCAGGCGCGCAGCTCCGGTTGAGGCTATTCCGCCACCAAATACAAGGGCATGGCCGCGGGAGTATTTGTGCCCCCCTGCTCCGGGTATCCGCCATTCATCAATCCAGAGCGCGGGTGCATTCAGAACAGTCTTGCAGCCGATCTTATCGAGTACGACTTTATCGATTCCAATTTGCGCAACTGATACGGCACCGCATTTTTCCCTCCCTGGCAGCAAGATATGGCCGGGCTTGCAGCGGAAAAACGTGACGGTCTCCACTGCCTGAATTGCCGCCCCCATGACCGCACCCGCGTTGCCGCTCATTCCTGAAGGCAGATCCACCGAGATCACGGGAAGACGAGACCCATTGACCTGCTCCACGATTGCCGCAACCTCACCGGTCAATGGCCGATCCAGACCGGCACCGAACAGCGCATCAATGAGGATATCCACTTCGCACAAGGCGGCGTCGACGGCCTCGGCATTCAAGACCCCGGTGGGTTGCCCCATCGATTGAAAGGCGCGCAATGCATCCCCCTTCAATTTCGCCTCGCTTCCAAGCAGAAGAACCGTCGTGCGAAATCCCTTTTGACTTAGAAGGCGCGCTGCAACGAACCCGTCGCCACCGTTGTTACCGGGACCACACAGGATCAGGACAGATGCACCCGGCCGCACATGCCGTGCAACAGCATCGGCAACAGCCGCGCCAGCCCTCTCCATCAGATCGATACCGGGCACACCGCCCTTGATGGTCAGGCGGTCCGCCTCCCCCATCTCTTGTGATGTCAGAAGCGCCAGACCACATGCATCTTCCATTGACCGCTCACCCAAGCCGAAACTCCCGATTCCTGAACTTCCGTCCCCTGATACGACATCAGAGCCTAACCGGTCCTGCTCCGATATGACCATGCTCAAACATGCAGCACGCACATCTGCCTATTTCTTACTCAATCTGCCTATTTTTTACACACACAGCAGAACCCCAACACTCCAGCCGCTGCACGCGCCCAGAGGGACCTCCACGTCAGGCGTCGCCGATTTCCTTGCAAAACAACAGAATTCCGTCCCTTGTCATAAATTGGCATGCTTCGTGCTAACAATGCGGCGACCGGGCTTTCCTGCTTGCGACAATTGCCGTTGCAACGGGAGTGCCCCAATGCCGACCCTGATGAAGAGAGACAAACGTTGATGAAAAAAATCGAGGCGATCATCAAGCCCTTCAAACTTGACGAAGTGAAGGAAGCTCTTCAGGAAGTCGGCCTGCAGGGCATTACAGTGACCGAGGCCAAGGGTTTCGGCCGCCAAAAGGGCCATACGGAACTCTACCGCGGCGCGGAATATGTTGTCGATTTCCTGCCGAAGGTAAAAGTCGAAATCGTGCTTGGCGACGAAATGGTCGAAAAGGCGGTCGATGCCATCCGCAACGCCGCCCAGACAGGCCGCATCGGCGATGGCAAGATCTTCGTCTCCAACATTGAAGAAGCAGTGCGTATCCGTACCGGTGAATCCGGCACAGACGCGATCTGATCCTCCCTCTCCACTCCGAATCGGGCCGGGCAGACACCTGCCTCAAGATAGTGCTGTCCAGCGCCCCTCCAACTAACCTTTAAGATAAATAGGGAAACTCCAAATGACTACAGCCGCTGACGTGCTGAAGGAAATTCAGGACAAGGACATCAAGTACGTTGACCTGCGCTTTACGGACCCGCGCGGGAAGCTCCAGCACGTAACCATGGACGTTTCCCTGGTTGACGAAGACATGTTTGCAGAAGGCGTTGCCTTCGATGGTTCTTCTATCGCTGGCTGGAAGGCAATTGACGCTTCCGACATGACGCTGATCCTCGATCCGGAATCCGCGCACATGGACCCGTTCTTCGCTCAGTCCACGATGGTCATCCTGTGTGACATCGTCGACCCGCGCACCGGCGAAACCTACAACCGCGACCCGCGTTCCATCGCCAAGAAGGCAGAAGCCTACGTCAAGTCCGGCGGCTTCGGCGACACCATCTTCTTTGGTCCGGAAGCCGAGTTCTTCATGTTCGACGACGTTCGGTTCTCTTCTGACCCGTACAACACCGGCTTCTCGATGGACTGCACCGAACTGCCGACCAACACCGGCTCCGAATACGAGACAGGCAACCTCGGTCACCGTCCGCGCACCAAGGGCGGCTACTTCCCGGTTCCGCCGATCGACAGCGCACAGGACATCCGCTCCGAAATGCTGTCCGTCATGGCTGACATGGGCGTTGCCGTTGAAAAGCACCACCACGAAGTGGCTGCCGCTCAGCACGAATTGGGCATGAAGTTCAACACCATGACCACGTGCGCCGACCACATGCAGATCTACAAGTACGTGGTTCACCAGGTTGCTCAGGCCTATGGCAAGACCACCACGTTCATGCCGAAGCCGGTCTTTGGTGACAACGGTTCGGGCATGCACTGCCACCAGTCCATCTGGCGCGATGGCAAGCCGCTCTTCGCCGGCAATCTCTATGCCGACCTCAGCGAAATGTGCCTTTACTACATCGGCGGCATCCTGAAGCACGCGAAGTCCCTGAACGCCTTCACCAACCCGTCCACCAACTCCTACAAGCGTCTGGTTCCGGGTTATGAAGCTCCGGTTCTGCTGGCCTATTCCTCCGGCAACCGTTCCGCTTCCTGCCGTATCCCGTTCACGTCTTCTCCGAAGGCAAAGCGCGTGGAAGTTCGCTTCCCGGATCCGACAGCAAACCCGTATCTGGCATTTGCTGCCCAGCTGATGGCCGGCCTCGATGGTATCAAGAACAAGATCCATCCGGGCGATGCAATGGACAAGAACCTTTACGACCTGCCGCCGGAAGAACTGGCCGAAATCCCGACCGTTGCCGGCTCGCTGCGTGAAGCTCTGCAGTCCCTCGATGCTGACCGCGAATACCTCAAGGCTGGCGGCGTGTTCGACGACGACTTCATCGACAGCTACATCGAGCTGAAGATGGAAGAGAACATGCGTTACGAAATGACCCCGCATCCGGTCGAATTCGACATGTACTACTCCGCCTGATCCTCCCAAGGACTCGGCAAAGAAAAACCCCGGTCAATCGACCGGGGTTTTTTGTAATGTGAATACAGATAATTATTGAGAACTTGCGTCAAACTCTCCCCACCATCCCATAACCTCAGGTATCTTTTCACTATAAGGAAACGGCTCTATTTCGCCGACTACTTCACTATTTCTATTGAGTTGATTTACAACCGAGTTGAGATGGTAACCAATAAATTCTTCTGTCGTATTTGCTAATAGTGCTCTTTCAAACTGGGGCCATGTCGAATTTCGTAAAGCCCGCTCTAGATCGGTGATATCAACAAAGGCTACTGCAATCCTATCTTCACGCGCGATAGTTCGATCAGAATCTGCAAGCTGGACACCCGCAAAAACCTCGCGCTGTTGGATGATTTCTGATTCACTGGC
>NZ_VXDB01000117.1 GCF_008711325.1 Roseibium sediminis | reverse complement strand
CAGTGGTGTCATCTGAGGCGGTCAGGACGAGTGTCTCATCCTTTGAAAAGACGGCGGACCAGACGGTGCGTTCATGCCCCTCGAAAGATTTGACGAGGTTTCCGGTTTCAACGCTCCATAGCTTTGCCGTGTTGTCACCTGAGGCGGTCAGAACGAATGTCTCATCCTTTGAAAAGACGGCGGACCAGACGGTGCCTTCATGCCCCTCGAAAGATTTGACGAGATTTCCGGTTTCAACGCTCCATAGCTTTGCCGTGGTGTCATCTGAGGCGGTCAGAACGAATGTCTCATCCTTTGAAAAGACGGCTGTATTGACCTCACTTTCATGCCCCTCGAAAGATTTGACGAGGTTTCCGGTTTCAACGCTCCATAGCTTTGCCGTGTTGTCACCTGAGGCGGTCAGGACGAGTGTCTCATCCTTTGAAAAGACGGCGGACCAGACGGTGCCTTCATGCCCCTCGAAAGATTTGACGAGGTTTCCGGTTTCAACGCTCCATAGCTTT
>NZ_VXDB01000116.1 GCF_008711325.1 Roseibium sediminis | reverse complement strand
TCCACCAGCTACACCCAGCGCGACTACACGTTCAAGAACCCGCCCTACAGCCAGGAACACCGGCAGGACCGGCAGGAAGACAACGGCTCGGCCAAAGACTACGCGCTCTACGACTATCCGGGTCGCTACAAGCAGGATGTCGCCGGAAAGCCGTTCACAAGGTTCCGGCAGGAAGCGGTGCGCGTGGACGCAACCACGGGGCAGGGGCGCACAAACGCCATCCACCTGTCGCCCGGCTTCAAGATGGCGCTCTCTGATCATCCCAATGATGCCTGCAACACGGCGTGGCATCTCCTCAGCGTGTCGCACCATGGCAGCCAGCCGCAGGCGCTTGGCGAGGAAGCAGGCGGGGGACCGGCCACTTATTCGGCATCCTTTTCGGCCATGCCCGCCCGGCTGCCCTATCGCCCGCCCCAGCGCGCCAAGCCGCTGGTGGACGGCCCGCAGATTGCCCATGTGACGGGGCCGGAAGGCGAGGAGATCTATTGCGACGAGTTTGCCCGGGTGAAGGTCTGGTTCCC
>NZ_VXDB01000115.1 GCF_008711325.1 Roseibium sediminis | reverse complement strand
GTCAATAGGCACGCAAGTCCCCTTTGCCGCGTTGTTTCGCGACATTTCAATTACTCTGATCAAGGCGGATCGATTGCTGCGTGAAGGTCATACGGGATCGCCCGCATCAACTTATATCCGGTAGCTCCATGACGGCTGACCACAATCTTGCATTCACACGAACGGATCGGTGACGGGTTCACACTTTTTGCCGGCGCTTCAAAGATACGCCAATCGTTGACACGACGCCCGTCATCCCGCCCTCAGGCCTGAGACCTGAAGCTCTAAATTTGGTCAGGTCGCCTTAGCCGATAAATGCGCACCCTCTGGCAGAACACCAATTTCCACATATCGCCACAAGGCAATGGCCAATTTGCGCGCCAATGCGATCAGCATGGTCCTGCGGATGCGAGCCCCTTGCCCCTGTGTACGTTGGGTGTACCAGCGTGCCAACGTCGTCTGCGGCTGGTATTTCAACCACAGCCATGCAATCTCGATTAAAATACGCCTCGCCCAAGAATTTCCCGCCTTGGAGATGCCCTGGCACTTCGTCACGGTGCCA
>NZ_VXDB01000114.1 GCF_008711325.1 Roseibium sediminis | reverse complement strand
CGGCAATCGGAGCCATGGGCCAGCCGGTGCAGCATCGGCAGCAGCGTGATGGAATAGAGCGTGCGGCGGAACCCCTCGCCGCCGCGCGAGATCTGGGCAATCACCCCGGCAAAATGGCGGGTGCCCAGATATTTGTGATGGATGGTCAAGGTGGCAGGCGTGTCGAGCAGCGCATGCAGGTCGATATCGGGATCATCACTGGCCAGCTGCACATCGGTGGAGGTCAGGCCAAAGAGATCCTCGGAGACGGAAAAGTCATAGACCAGAAGCGCCGTGTCGCCTGCAGCCGGAGCGGTGAAGGAAAAGGCCAGATCCTGATCCTGGAATAGGGCCGGTATGCGCGCCAGCACATTCATGACATCACCTTCTTGAACACATCATCAAACAATTGGTTGTCTGCAATCTCGGGACGCTGCATCAGGAACGCCCTCCTGCCCGTTTACCGGGCGAAGCCGCAGACCTTGTGACCGGCGGTCTGCATTCCTCGGCAAGAAGCGGATCCGGCGGCAGGCGGTCCAGAAAGCCGGTGATCTCCAGCTCGGCGCGATGATCCTGCCAGCTGT
>NZ_VXDB01000113.1 GCF_008711325.1 Roseibium sediminis | reverse complement strand
ACAATGACTGGTTTGGCGCGCCGCTGATTGTTCAAAGCAAGCAAAAGATCCTGACTGTTCCCGAACAGGTTCAACTCAAGGTGTTGTTGTTCAAGGTCGTTGAGCAGCTGAACCGGGTCACCATGGGGGGATCGGTCCCGGACAGTGTTTCGGCGGACGGCATCTTTACCGATGATTTCCGCAACGATGATTTGCGCGACAACGGGGTTATCCAGAATGCATCTGTGAACAGGGGCGTTCTTCAGCTGCCAGTCCTTGAGGTGCTGAATGTTTCTTTTGGTCAGATGGAAACGCTGCCCTTCACAGAAAAGGCGAGTATCGACCAGCCGCTTTCAACCGGCATTTTCAAGATCAATCCCTATCAGAACTTCAGCGTGATTGCCGGTGACCTGTTCCTCACGCCTGCGCTTGATCACTGGACGGAAGTCCGCACCCAATGGACGTCGCCGGTTACACAGTTCCTTACAGCCGCGCCGGGTCGCCCGCCTGGTACAACGGTCATCACCGAGGAAATCGACCAGCGGACCGAGACGGCCAGCGCTATCCGCCGATTGAATATTGCCTTCACGCTGAACG
>NZ_VXDB01000112.1 GCF_008711325.1 Roseibium sediminis | reverse complement strand
ACAATGACTGGTTTGGCGCGCCGCTGATTGTTCAAAGCAAGCAAAAGATCCTGACCATTCCCGAACAGGTTCAACTCAAGGGATTGTTGTTCAAGGTCGTTGAGCAGCTGAACCGGGTCACCATGGGAGGATCGGTCCCGGACAGCGTTTCGGCAGACGGCATCTTTACCGATGATTTTCGCAACGATGATTTGCGCGACAACGGGGTAATCCAGAACGCGTCTGTGAACAGGGGCGTTCTTCAACTGCCGGTCCTTGAGGTGCTGAACGTTTCTTTCGGTCAGATGGAAACGCTGCCCTTCGCAGAAAAGGCGACTATCGACCAGCCGCTTTCAACTGGTATTTTCAAGATCAACCCGTATCAGAACTTCAGCGTGATTGCCGGGGACCTGTTCCTCACGCCTGCGCTTGACCACTGGACGGAAGTCCGCACTGAATGGACGTCGCCGGTCACGCAATTCTTAACGGCCGCGCCGGGGCGCCCGCCTGGTACCACGGTCATTACCGAGGAGATCGACCAACGGACCGAGACGGCCAGCGCTATCCGCCGATTGAATATTGCCTTCACGCTGAACG
>NZ_VXDB01000111.1 GCF_008711325.1 Roseibium sediminis | reverse complement strand
AGTCAAAGTGATTTCAAACGCGCTGCGAGGCCGATTTCGGGTCAGCGTGAGGAGACGAAAATGACCGAAGGTGTCATCTATGGCATTGGGACTAGGGTGGAAGCCCCCTATACAGTTAGTCTTAAGCTCCTTGATGGTGATGTCGACAAGATCGAATATGTCGATACAACCGTCGATAAGGGGCATAGCCCACTTTTTAAGCCGGGTCAGTTGAATGCAGGTCGCGCAATCAAGCCAGACCATGTGCCGACACGTGCACAATGGGAGAGCAAACGATACCCGCCTCCTGATGTTTTATTCAAGTACGACATGTATCTCGTGTCGAATGCTTTCAAGGACATCCTTGAACGCCATGAACCGGGCGTCCACCAGTTCTTCCCTGTGGACGTGGTCTACAAGGACGACTCGCTTGCCCGGCAGATGTATTTCTTCAACATCTGCAGTCGTTTGGACGGAATGGATCGAGAGCGGGCGACAGCTCAGCTAGTAAAAGGTATCGCCTTTGATCTCCGAACCGGAGAGTTCGTGTTCAATCTCATACAGATTGGCGAGGCCCATGCCTGGGTCGACAAGCATGTGATCTACGGTCGTTTT
>NZ_VXDB01000110.1 GCF_008711325.1 Roseibium sediminis | reverse complement strand
GTCACAGTCATTGTCCAGGCGACCTCGACGGATGGGTCAACCTCCACGGAGACGTTCACGGTCAACCTGACCGATGTTGACGAGTTCGATGTCACAGCTGTCACCGATAGCAATTCTGCGGTAAACACGGTGTCTGAATCTGCCGCCACCGGCACAGTAGTTGGGATCACCGCTTCTGCCTCTGATGCGGACGGCACGGACAGTGTGAGCTACCAGCTTGTCGACGGCTCGGGCACTGTCATCACGGATGGCCCGTTTACTATCGATGCTTCCACAGGTGTTGTGACGGTCGCGGATAGCTCGCAGCTCGATTACGAGGCTGGAACGAGCGTCACGGTTATTGTTCAGGCGACATCGACGGATGGGTCAACCTCGACGGAGACGTTCACGGTCAATCTGACCGATGTCGACGAGTTTGACGTGACCGCTGTCACGGACAGCAATTCTGCGGCTAACACGGTCTCCGAGAGCGCCGCCACCGGCACAGCAGTTGGGATCACAGCCTCTGCCTCTGATGCCGATGGCACGGATAGTGTGAGCTATCAGCTTGTCGACGGCTCGGGCAATGTCATCACGGACGGCCCGTTTGCCATCGATGCCATCA
>NZ_VXDB01000010.1 GCF_008711325.1 Roseibium sediminis | reverse complement strand
ACGCGGGAGAGTAGGTCGCCGCCAGGCCTGCAAAGAACAGATATAACTCTTCAACAGATTTCAGGAATTTCAGGATCCGCAACGCTGATCCCAAAAACCTCCCAACCAAATATCTGTCTCATCGGGCTCAAAGCGTTCATATCCGCCTGCGGGATAGAAGGTAAGTTCTCCAAACTTTATCCAGTTCTCATCGGCATATAGGTCAACGCGCACGAAATCGTGCTCGCGACCAAGATCCGAAGCAATTTCCAGCATATCCGCAAGTCTGCAAGGACGCGGGATTGTATTCGGATAGGGCGGGAGGAACAGGGGGTCTCGGATATCGAGCAATTCCCAGTCTGGCGACAGAAGAGAAGAATAGCCTTTGCCATCCTCACGGATGTTGATCTCGATAAGCCGCACTGTTCCGTCAAAGACATAGAACCGGTAATCCCAAGGGATACCCTTTGAAGTCTTGACCATTTTCTCGATTATAATGCGCGGTTCGATCAGCGAGTATGCCCATTCCCGATTGAACCTATCATGTCGAATGAGCGACCATTTGCGGTGAACACCTTTCTCTAGAAAAAGTTCCAGATCAGCCTGATCATAAATCGTCGCGCCCTGACCGCTCGTATGGGTTGGTTTGACGATGAAAGGTTTGGGAATGCTCGACCAGCTTATTTGGGTCAGATCAGTACCCACCCAATAGGTTGGGATGATGTATTCATGACCAATTTTCGCCGCGACTATTTCCTTTGCAGCGGCCTTATCAATGAGTGGCGTGTAGGCCGGGTTTCGATCATGCAAAATTCGATAGAGAATTTTTTCGGTGTATCGTTGAGGGCGATCCAGATTTGGCCAACGACCCTGCAGAATGCGATATTTCAGCCGAATATAGGTCTCATCCGAAAGAGGCGTCATCAGTCGCCAGAGTAGATTGTGGATCTTCTCCTTTAGGCGTCCCTCATTGTATCCAGGGATCAGGAAGCTCTGCTTATCCGCCTGCGGTGACATCGCCATCAGGTCCGCACGACCGATACGTTAGGGTGTATCGGTTTTTCTCCGTTAGAGTCAGGTGATGGGTTTGATCTGGGCCCCTTCATATCGTGCACAAAGCCGATAGACCGGTCGGTGAGCGGGGAAAGGATATTACTGGCCACATCCGCCCAATCGAGAATTCCTTCACGCCACTTCGGATCTCTGGGCATGCGCAGGGCCGCATTCACGACATCATTCCAATCCGGTTCTCGGTCTACGGAATACCGCACTTCATTTCCGCGAGATCCGGGTATGTTTTCGGGCAAAAGCGTCGGAAGAAGGCACGTTGCATACTGGAGCAGTTTGAGGCTGGATTCTGCGAGATAGACTTCGTCAGGTCCGGCAGTATATGGCGCAAAGCCAAAATCTGCATGCTGCAGGTAAGGTACAAGCGTCTCAAACGAAACCTCGCCGTGAATGATCACGTTGTCTCTATGAGCGCCGTGCCAATTGATCCCGAAAAGATGGACGTAGATGTCCGGGTTTGCCGCGGCACAAGCGGCAACAGCCCCCTGATCGAAGAGCATATCGCCGACAACCAGTCCATTCTTAGTGCCGAACGGAAAGGGGCTCTGTCGCGCTTCGGAAAAGAGTGACTTGTCGATGCCTTGAGGGATAAACCGTACGTCTCCTGCAAGTTCGAATTGGTCCGCAATCCGGGGTGAGGGAACTACGATGAGATCAGCACCACGCACCACGTCCTTTTCCGCTTCCATCAGCGCCGTGCTGGCTCCAATGGACGTCAGCATGTCGCGGCAGAAATAGATGATCCGGACTGACGGCTTCAGAGCCTTGATGCGATGGAAAAAGGCCAGCGGTGTCCCGCTTTCAAGAACCACAATATCTGCCGCTTCCAGGCGTTTGGTGATGAAATCCGGCAAGTGATTGCCGTAAAGGCTGAACAATCGCATTTCGAGGCCGGACAAAAGCGGGATCCCCGAACTGAACGCGTGAAGCAAGGGGAGGTGCGCTCCGCAATAGATATTCGGGGCAGCCGGAACATATCGGTTACGCTGAGTGTCTTGCAAGGCAGGGTATCGTTTGTCACCCTTGAGCCAGCTCAGTGCACTATAGCCAACAGTGGTGAAATAGATTGTGTGACCGCTGCGGGCCCATTCTTCTACAACGAAATGCAGGCTGGTTTTGCGGAATTGAGGGAGCATGACATGAGACGTCAGCACCATAATATTCTGTAGTTTGACTGCGTTTCCCATTCGCTCCCGACCGATTTGCGAATCTGACCAAAGATCCTCATTCAGGACTAACAGCTTAAAAATAACGCAGGGTAAAACGGATAGGGATATCTGCCAGCAGGTGTAGGCATACCTGTTATCATGCGATGAAAGCGGCCTTTAGGAAGTTTCCTCTTGACCAGTGACCAAGCTGTTTCCTACGATTTCTTGACCAATTGGTCAGAATGCGCCGGAGGACGCGAATTCTGGGACCACAAGAAGTCAGGGTGGCCCTTGCGTGACGCGACTGCGTCAGCTGTGGCCCATCTTCCATTGGCTCAATGGAAATTCGGAATGCATCCTTGGAGAGGAAGAGGAGTAGGGGGAATGGCATTGAAATCTTGGGCGACCGCTTTGGCGGCGACCGCCATGACGGCGAGTTTCTGCGTGGGCGGGGCAAACGCTGCTGATGAACTTACGCTCCAACTGAAATGGGTAACACAGGGCCAGTTTGCCGGGTACTATGTTGCCAAGGACAAGGGGTTCTATGAAGAAGAAAACCTCGATGTCACCATCAAGCCGGGTGGTCCTGACATTGCACCGCCGCAGGTTATCGCCGGTGGCGGCGCAGACGTGATCATCGACTGGATGCCGTCCGCACTGGCATCTCGTGAAAAGGGTGTGCCGCTGGTCAATATTGCCCAGCCATTCCAGAAGTCCGGAATGATGCTGACCTGTCGGAAGGAAACCGGTATCACGTCGCCGGAGGATTTCCGCGGCAAGACCCTTGGCGTCTGGTTCTTCGGCAACGAATATCCCTTCCTGTCCTGGATGAGCCAACTGGGCATCCCCACTGATGGAAGTGATGGCGGTGTAACCGTCCTGAAGCAGGGCTTCAACGTTGACCCGCTCCTGCAGAAGCAGGCCGACTGCATCTCTACCATGACCTACAATGAATACTGGCAGGTCATTGACGCCGGAATTCCGGCAGAAGAGCTGGTGGTGTTCAAGTATGAGGATCAGGGCGTTGCGACGCTGGAAGACGGGCTCTACGTTCTTGAAAGCAGCCTTGAAAATCCGGATATGGTCGACAAGCTTGCCCGCTTTGTCCGCGCATCGATGAAGGGCTGGGCCTATGCGGCTGAGAACCCGGAAGAGGCGGCAGACATCATTCTTGAAAACGATGCCACCGGGGCACAGACCGAAAAGCATCAGGTCCGCATGGTTGGAGAGATCAACAAGCTGGTGAATGGCTCTGACGGCAAGCTGGACATGTCTGCCTATGAACGGACGGTCGATACGCTTCTTGCTGGCGGTTCCGATCCTGTCATCACCAAGAAGCCGGAAGGTGCTGTTTCGACAGCCGTGTCCGACAAGCTCTAATCCAGCTTAGCGCAAATAATGAAAAAGCCGCCCGTTTGGGCGGCTTTTTTGCTTTCCGCGGCGGCCCTTTTAGAGAAGGCCGTTCCGGATGATCAGCAAGGCGACCTTCTGGAACTGCCGTTCCTCGATCTGTTGTCCGGTTCCCAGGGTGCGGAACAGGTCCAGCGCCAACTCCGGATCGTGCTCGATCGGAACACCCAATTTGCCGGAACTTTCCATGATCTCGTCGCCGTGTTCGCCCTTGCCCTTCGCGATGACAATCGGCACTGGCGTATCTTCTGCATTGAAGCGCAGCGCGATAGCAACGTCGCCTCCGCTGATGACAAGGTTAGCCACCGCATTCCGGCCCGCGGTCGTATTAACCTGCGTCATCTCGCGATGAGCTTCCTTGCGGGCTCCCTTGTATTCCGGGTTACCCATGGTTTCCTTCAGCTCCTTCTTGAGCTGTGTACGGGTCATCTTCTGTTCGCGCTTGAACAAGGCTTCCTGCAAGGGGAGATCCAATATGCCTCCGATGACAAGCAGAATGGCCGCCGCAAGAATGAGCTTGATCAGAAGGTCGTTGGAAACCGCAGTCGTGCAGGGAAACTCGCAAATTGGGCTGTTCAAAATGGAGGGAAGGGCGGTCCAAATCAGAATGCCTGCCACGATGAACCAGAAAATGACCTTGAGCAGCGATATCGCGAACTCCGTCATGCCGCGGGCGCCAAACATCTTCTTGAACCCGTTCACCGGATTGATCTTGTTGAAGTCCGGGGTCACGGGATGCATGGAGAAGGGGATGCCCTTCTTGTGCAGGATGTTTGAAAGGAAAATCGTCAGGAGCAGAATGGCTACCAAAGGCGACAGGATGCGAAGGGTCTCCACAATCGATACGACGAATGTGTAGCGATAAGTATCTTCCAGGTCCTGACCAAAGCCCTGAATGGATATGTTCAGGGCATCGGAAAATACCCGTACAAACTGCGGCCAGGCCATGATGACGTAAAAAAGCCCGCCCAGGGTGACGAGCATGGTCACGAAGTCCTTGCTTGAAGAAACCTGACCTTTTTCCCGCGCTTTTCGGAGCGTGTGCTCCGTGGCGGGAAGATTTTTCTCTTCTGATGTATCTCCGCTCACGGCAGTACTCCTTTCAGGAGCTTGTCGACGTCAAACATATGCGTCAACTCGCCTTTGAATAGCCGGATGAGAATGAGGCACATGATCGGCAACATGATCAGGGAGACCACGTTCTTTACCGAAAAGGCCAGGTGACTGACGTTGATCTGCTTGCCGAATTTCGTGGCGAGCAAAAAGATGAGGTCTGTTGCAAACATCAAGAGGAGCAACGGGGCCGCGATGACGAGCGCGGAGCTCACGAGAGACTCAAGGACCATGAAGATGGCAAAGGGTTCAAACCCACGCTGCAGCGGCAGGGCATCGAACATGGGCCACACGGCGTAGGTCGAATAGATTGTGTCCGTCAGGATCCAGAACCCGTTCAGCGAGGCAAACAGGAACAGGCTCATGACAAGAAAGAGCTTGGCATAGGGCGTTATCTGACCGCCACCCGGATCCGGGTCCCCGCTGGTGCCGCCCCGATAGGCATCGATGATGTGTCCGCTGGATGCAGCAATGGCGAATGGCAAAGACGCCACCCAGCCAAAAACGCCGCCAATGAAGATCTCCTTCACCAGAACCAGCACGTAAGGATAGGGAAGGTCAGGCAAGTTGCTCTGCTGCAAGCTGATAAGAGGCAGGGCAACGGGAAGAGCAACGGCAATTGCAAAGACCATCCGCAGAACGCCGACATTGAGGTGTGCCCAGCCGAAGGCCATGAACGTCATCGTCAGGCCGAACGGGCGGGCGGTCGCGAGCACTAAGATCTTCAGGTTGTCGAAGACAGACTGCAAAAGGATCTGTTGGGCAACCTCGTCCATGATCATGGTCAGTTCACAATCGCACCGAAGTTGTTGAAGATGTTCAGCGTCGTTGCGTAGAGCGGAGCGGCCAGCACATTTCCAAAGAACAGCAGAATGAGAGTGATCACGACGATCTTGAGGGTCTGCGGAAGTGTCTGTTCCTGAATCTGCGTCACGGCCTGAAAAAGACCGACGAGGAACGCAATCAGCGTCGCCACCAATAGTGGCGGCGCCGTGAAGATCACGGCGGCGTAGAGGAACTCGTAGAGGATGTTGGCAAATGCGCCTTCAGTCATGCTCTCACTCCCCTCAAGCGTATGTCAGGAGCAGGCCCTGAACAATCTTGCTCCATCCTTCAACAAAGACAAACAGCATCAGTTTGAAGGGTATGGCGATCGTGGATGGGGGAACCATCATCATGCCGAGCGCGATAAGCACGGTCGTGACAATGATGTCGATGGCGATGAAGGGCAGGAACAGAAGAAAGCCGATCTCGAAGGCCTTGGTCAGCTCCGAAAGCAGGAAGCTGGGAACCAGAATGACGAGATCATCTGGGGTGGCATCGTCTGCATATTTGTCGCCCCAGATCTTGCGGGTTGACGACAGGAAGAATGCCGTTTGCTT
Organism: Roseibium sediminis; assembly: GCF_008711325.1. Lineage (GTDB taxonomy): Bacteria > Pseudomonadota > Alphaproteobacteria > Rhizobiales > Stappiaceae > Roseibium > Roseibium sediminis. The sequence continues at coordinate 190,404 of NZ_VXDB01000010.1, read as the reverse complement.
CTCATCAGCGTGTTTTTTCAAAAACTCCTTCAGCGGAGCCGAGCCTTCCTCGCCGGCCTTCATCCAGTCCTCTGCAGTCTCGAAGGCAGGAACGGTATTCTGGACCCTCTCAAACGAGTCCGAAACCATCGGGAAAGCGATATAGGCCGACAGGATGATCGCCAGACCATACATGACGACATTTGGCGGCAGGTTCTGAAGTCCGGTCGCATTGCGGACGATCATCAGAACGATCGCGATCTTGGCAAAGGCCGTCACTGTCACTGCAATGAGCGGCAGAAATGCCATGAAGAAGACGAGGGCAATGATCCCGAAGGAATTTTCGGCAAGGTTCAGCATCAGAAGGTAATTTCCTTGACCTTGATCCCCATGCACCCGTCCTGAAGGACAAGATTACCTGCACCGGCGCGTTTGCCGTTGCACAGGATTTCGACAGCGCCGTTCTCGGGGCGCTTGAAAGGCAGCTCCGCACCCGGCTTCAAGGCAAGTATCTCGTTGTCCGTCATCGCCAGTTTGGCCGGAACGAAACTCAGGACATAATCATCCGGATGAGGCACGATCTCCTCTTCCTCCGGCGCTTTCACGATTACGGCCTTGCTGGGTGTCACGATGATGGCATGCGCGGACTGGCCTTCCACAAGGAGATCTCCCTGCAGTTCAGGCCCTTGCGCTTCCTCAAGCACGATCACATCCCCCGGGCCAAGCTCGGAGAGGTCCTCCGGCATCAGGATTACGGAGCCGAAGCTGATCTGGACTTCACGTTTGACCAGACCGGAAACCCGCTTGGTATTGAGTGTGTGAAGAAGGGCCCAAAAACGCGGGCTCTGGGAGACAAGGCCAACGGGGAAGCCGCCGCCGGAACTGTTCAGCATGCCGTATACGTCGATTGGCACATCGGCGGGTTCAACCATTTCCGCTCCGGAAAAGGAAACCTCACGACCGAATGTGTCTTCAAGCACGGTAAGCAGCGGCGTCAGGAAATGCTCAAGCAGCAACGCGCGGTCAATCGACGTCGCGTCTCCGAGCAAAACCGGTTCTGGGAGCTGTGCGGACATGAACTCGACGAGGTCTCCGGAGAGAACCAGCGAGAAGTCTTCCTCGCCAAGCTGACCGTAAACTTCATAGCCGGGGATTCCAGCATCGCCGAGCCATTCTTCTGCAGGCACAAGTTCGCCATCGAAGCCGTAGTCGTAAAACGGCATCTCGCCCGGATTAGCCAGCCAGGTTTGCCGAAAGGTTTCGGGTTGCGGGTCGTTCAATGCGCCACGCTCAAGCTGGAATTTGCCCTGCTTTTGCGGGGCAGGCTTGCGTCTGGCAGGCCGCTGAGTCCGTTGTGGCATTTCAGCCATGTCCGGTTCACGTCCGACCAGAGCGTCAGATAAGACATCAGCACCTCTTGCCGGCTCGCCCGCTCCATGGTGCGCGGTTCGAGCAATGGCTTTTTCCAGATTCTGAAGCGTCCTCGGGTTGGTCATCATTTTCTTTCAAAACGATCGCCTGACCTGTTACCGACTGTTGGACTTGCTCAACTCCTTGCGTCGATGCAGCTTGGCGATCTTTTTCTGCAGTTCTTCCAGCTTCTTTTGTTTCATCACCAGATCCCGAAGCGCCTGATTCTGCTCCTCGACAATCGCTTCTGATTCCCTGGTGTTTTCCGTCAGTGTTCCGAGTTTGACGAGTTCGTTATTAATTTCTTCTTTAGACAGCGCAAATTGTAACGAGTTAAGCGCAATTTGTGACGTAGAGGTCGGTCCGGAGAGGAGCTCCTTGTTTCTTGCCCTGCGTCGCGCTTCGGCGTTTTCTGCGTAGTCCTTTACCGTCTCACCCTGCTGTCGTTCAGCTTCCTGTGCTTGCGTCAGGCGCTGTTTGGCCGTTTCCACCGCAACTCGGGCGGCCTTTTCTCGAGTTTCTACCAGAAACTGGAGTTTCTTGAGTTCACGCATGTCCTGTTCCCGCACAGGCAATCAACCGCTCCAGCGTTTCCGCGTAAGGGGCACCGCTGTGCGAGTTCTGGGTCAGGAGTTTTGCGATCTCGTCCCGCTTCTCGATTGCCTCATCGGCGAGCGCATCGGCGCCGGCCTTGAATTCACCGACCTGAAGCAGGAGCTCGATTTCCTGAAACTTGGACATGAGCATGCGGACCTTGGAAGAGGCCTGCATGTGGTCCGTCGAAACGATTTCGTTCATCAGGCGGCTTCGGCTCTGCAGGACATCAATCGCCGGATAGCGACCCGAATGGGCAAGTTCCGAGGACAGGATGATATGCCCGTCGGTGATGCTTCGCACTTCCTCGGCAATCGGATCGTCCAGCCCTTCGTTTTCCGTCAGAACGGTGTAAATGGCGGTGATGCTGCCCTTGTCCGTCTTGCCGCAACGCTCGATCAAGCGCGGCAGTTCGGCATAAACGGACGGCGTGAACCCGCGGCGGACTGCAGCCTCCCCGGCAGCAAGGCCAACCTCGCGCAGCGCGCGGGCAAAACGGGTAACACTATCGAACAGCAGCAAAACGCTCTTGCCCTGATCGCGGAAATACTCCGCGATGGATGTGGCGATGTAGCCGCCGAGAATACGCTGCATGGCCGGGCTATCGGACGTGGAGGCCACGACGACACTGCGCGCGCGGAATTCCGGCGGCAACTGACGTTCCATGAACTCTCGTACTTCACGGCCACGTTCGCCGATCATGGCAAGGACGCACACATCGGCATTGCAGTTTCGGGCAAGGCTGCCCATCAGCGTGGATTTACCGGATCCCGGATCACCGAAAAGGCCGATACGCTGACCTTCGCCGAGCGTGTTGAGCCCGTCGATGGCCCGCACACCGCTTTCAAAAATGGTGTCGATTGGTGGTCGCGAGAGTGGATTGATCAGGGTCGGCGAGACACGGCGCCGCACCCAACCAGAACCGGATGTGGTAACGGCGTTTTCAAGTGGTTGACCAAGGCCATCCAGCATCTTTCCCAGCAGGCCATCGCCGCATGGGAAGGTGAAATCTTCTCGGGTCGGAATGACTTCAGCTCCGGCAGAAAGTCCTTCGATCGCACCCAGTGGAGCAAGAATAGCTGTGCCGCTGTTGATCGACACCACGCGGGCAAAGCCCGTATAGCCGGTTCCCCGGTCCGTCATTTCGCAAATGTCGCCGATGGCAACGTCTTCGATGCGGGCGGTCAGGCGGACGGGCGATATGTCCATCAATCGTCCAACGGAGCGATAGAGGCGCGCGTTTTGCAAGCGTCGGCTGAGGGTTTCTATGACTGCATGGCCTGAAGAGGGCATGGATTGGCTCCTCCTAGCTGGCCAGCCGGTCAGCTGATTCAGACTCTGGCGTATTCAGCGCATGGCGAAGGGCCGCAAGCTGGGTCTCCACATCAATGCGCAATTCCGCGGCACCGTCTGTCAGCTGGCATTCGCCCGGAGATAGATGTGGAGCGGTCTTCACGTCCTTGATCGGGTGGGTCTTGCCCTTCTGTGCTTCGCGGACCACCTCGCTCACATAGGTATGGTCTTCCTCGGCAACATTGAGCTCAAGGGAACGCCGGTGCCGGAAGTCGCGAATGGCCGCGCGAACGATCCCAGATAGCTGATCTTCCTTCGGCGTCGTCGCCAGAATGCGTTCCACACTGTCGCTGACGATGTTCGCAACTTCGCCTTCGAGAGAATAGATATCGGCCTCCAGCCGGGAGGACAGTTCGAGAAACTTGAGAACTGCCGCTTTCTTGCCGCGTACAATGGCCTGCTGTTCAGCTTCTTCAAGGATCGCTGCGGCTCGCTCTTCTGCTTCCGCAATAAGCTGGTCGGCATCAGCCTGAGCTTGCTCAAGAACGGTTTTGGCCTGTTCTTCCTCGCTCAAGATGGGAGTGGCAGTGCCATGTTCTCCAGGCTTTGCTTCACCGCCCTCGGCGCCCTTCAGCTTGACGATGCGGCCCGTATAATGCCTACTCATCGGGCGGCACCTCTCGAAGATGACGGCAGGCCGACATTCTGTGCAACGGCCCGCACCACGTCAGCCGCGCTTTGGCAACGTTTCTTGAAATAGGGCAAGGCTTCGATCTGCGACTTCGGGAAAATCAGCTGAACGCGCCCCTGAAGTTCATAGGGAACGGATTCCGACCACGCGTAGATGCAGGTCTTGCCGGCGGCCATGACAATGTCCGGAAACTGCACGGCACTGAAATGCGTGTCGTCCCGATAGTTCGCCAGACTGCGCAAACGTACGGCACGCCGCATGTCGGTGATATCAAACTGCTCGGTCAATTGGCCCAGCATGGAACGGTCGACCATCGAGGCGAGGTAATCACCATAAAGGACAAGGCCGACCTGCAAGGCAAAACGGTTCAGGTTCTCAAAGACCAGCCGTGCTGCCAGCGCGTCTTCGGAACTGCACTCCAGAATGTCATCATAAAGCAGGTTGTTATCCTGAAGGACCAGTTCGACCACCTTTCGGTTGATCCGCGGGTTCTCCATAAGAATACCGACGACAGACGGCGCTCCGAGGCTTGCGCCTGGAGCGTCGACCCAGTCTGGATGGATCATCGAAAGGGAAACGATTTCTTTTTCCGGCAGTGGTGAATGCGCAGCCATCTGGTTCCTCTAGTCCACCCGACCGCGCGGACGCGTCCGTGAGCTGGTTTTCTTGAAGGCGAAGAACAAGAAGATGGCGGCAATCAGGATTGCAATCGGCAGTGTGGGCAGTTGCTTTAGCTGCGATGTGACCGATTGCGTCATTTGCGGTGAATCAGCAGGGAAAAGGGCAACGGTTACATCCTCGTAGTTCAGGCTTTCAACGCTTGACACAATGAGGTTTTTGATGACCGGGATCTGCGGATTAAGGTTTATGTCCGGGGAATGGTAGACGAAGACCGCGGCCCGCGAGGGCTTCGATTCTTCTTCCAGCGGCGCCTTTTCCGGCAAGGTGATGTGAACCCGTGCCGATGTTACACCGGCGATACGCGTCAGGCTGTCAGCCAGTTCCTGATTGAGAGCATGGATGAAGCGAGCCTTTTCTTCAAAGGCCGTGGAAACAAGTTTTTCGCTGCTGAAGATGTCGCCGAGGCCGTTGAAGCTCTCGCGCGGCAGGCCATGTTGCGACAGAATCCCGACAGCGCGGGCGAACTCGCCACGCTCGATGAAGATCGTGTAAGTGCCGTCTTTGTCGCGCTCGCGGGTGACCGAGATGCCGTTCGATTCCAGAACGGAGGTCATTTCGTTGATCTGACGCTCGTCAAGCTTGCTGTAAAGCTCAGACTGACACCCCGCCAGAAAGGCAGCGAGTAATATCGCTGCCACGAATCGCCCTGTGGGCAGGATCCGCTTGAGTGGGGACAGTACATACATACTTATCTATCCATCCGTAACGGCTCCGACCCGGTGCGGTTGATTTCAGACCTGAATTTACGTCAGGACTGACGAATCAAGCTGCTCGTCGTGCTCGAGATGCCGCTGATAACCTGGTTCAGCAACGCGAGCGAAATGGCGTGGTCGAAGCTCTTAACCAAAACTTCCGTTCCGTTATCTTGGACGGGATTGGTTACTGATGTGTCACTTTCCGCCATACTAGTTGGATGAATTTCGTAAGGCGAAGGCAACAGAGCGTCTTTCTCTGCGGCAACCGGGTCGGTCGGCGCAGCGTTCGGGTCAGCCGGATTGGATGTCGCATACTCCTGAATCGTCTCATAGACGTTGGTCAGGGTCTGCTGAAATTCGGCTTTTCCAACGGATGTCTGTTCATGCTGACCCATCTCGGAAACCGGGATTTCCTGACGGACCTGCACATTGGCAGCCTGCGCTTGCGCGGAGGCTGCTCCAATGGCTTCAATACTCATTACTAGGCCTCAATTGCATGAAAGATGTCAGGTTTAGCCAGCGTTTTCCTGGCCAACCTTCTGAACTTCCTTCAAGACCATCATCTGGATAGTACCCATGAAGGACTGTGCGGCCTTCTGGCTCTGATCATCCACACCATTCTGCTGATTTGCACCCTGCGCTGCGGCCGGTGCTGCTCCAATCGGATTCATTTGACGCTCCTACTTTCCCTGTTTCCTAGTTCGAGAAACTCATGGACATTTTGAAGGGTTCTTCCGCCCCTGACAGTGTCCCTATTGGCTGGAGATAGAACTCCGGCGAGATTTCCTGGAAGGAGACGACCTTTGATGTCAGGCCATGTTCAACCAGGTAACTGCGAAGATGACGACGCAGATCTGTTGACGTCGCAATCACCGGCTCGGTGACGTTGCCCTGAGACGGCATTGCGACTTTCTGAAGCTGCTGAAGCAGCATCGCGGATGTGGTGTTCGACAGCATCAGGTAGCTGCCTGTTTCCGTATGGCGCAGGGAAGACCGCAGCGCCTGTTCGAGATCCGGCTCAACGATATAGGCGGAGATCACGCGGTTCCGATCTGCGATGTTGTTGCAGATTTGACGACGCATGGACCGTCTGATCATTTCCACCAAAAGGGCGCTGTCCTGTTCCTGGCCGCCGAGTTCGGCAACAGCTTCAAAGAACACCCTGCGAGACGACAGTGGTACGCCTTCTTCCAGAAGACGGCGCAGGATATCCAGCATGCGCGCCGGGCTCACGGTCTGGCTGATATGTTCTGCCAATTCCGGGCTTGTTGCGTTGAGGTCATTGATCAACCCCTGCACGTCGCGGAAGCCGAGCATGCGCCCGATATTGTCCTTCAGATAATGCAGCGCCAGGTCAACCAGTGTCTGTTCGGTCGTTCTGGCCGGAATGCCAGCCGACTGGACCTTGCTCAGGCTGTGTGCAGGAGCCCATTTGGGCGATCTGAACGGCCAGCTGCCATCGACCGGTGCGGTGCTGATGCCAGCAAGTTCGGCAACTTCATCATCCGCTTCAACCAGAATCGAATCGGGAGGGAAATAGCCGGAGAAAACAGGCACCCCGTCGAGATCGATTTCGAAGCTGCGATCTTCAAGCGCATAGTCTTCCATGACGCCGAAGCGCGGGGCGGGAAGGCCGACATTCAACGTATAGGCTTCCAGAGCAGCGGCACGGTCAGCCATAAATGCGTCTCGGGAAAAGCTTCCCATCAGAGCCGGGCTGACACGGATCGTGGCAAGGTCGTCGACCTGTGCAAGTTCGGTTTCTTCCACCGGAACCACTGCAGCGTTTGCTTCAGCTTCCTGAACAAGAGCGGCTTGCTGTTCGACTTCCGCCTTTTCGCGGCGGGACAGCGAAAGACCCATGAAGGCCAGTCCGGCTGCCAACGCAAAGAAGATGATCTTCGGAAAACCCGGGACAAGACCGAGAAGACCAACCACAACCGCAGAAACCCAGAGTGTGCGCGGGCTGTTGGCCAGCTGCTTGAACATGTCCGAACCAAGGTCGGACTGGTCGTCGGTGTTTACACGGGTAATGACAGTACCCGCACACAGCGCCATGAACAGGGCTGGGATCTGTGCAACCAGACCGTCACCGATTGTCAGGCGTGAGAACAGGTTGATCGCATCGCCAACCGACAGACCATACTGCAACATGCCGACGCCGATACCGCCGATAAGGTTCACGGCAATGATAATCAGGCCGGCGATCGCATCGCCCTTGACGAATTTCATGGCGCCATCCATGGCCCCATAAAACTGGTTTTCCCGGTCAAGGGCACGACGGCGTCCCTTGGCTTCTTCCGGTGTAATATCTCCCGCCCGCAATTCAGCATCAATGCTCATCTGGCGACCCGGGAGAGCGTCGAGAACGAAACGTGCGGACACTTCAGCCACGCGCTCGGAACCCTTCGTGATAACGAGGAACTGCACGGTGGTGATGATCAGGAAGATCACGAGACCCACGATCACGTTGCCCTGGGTAACGAATGTACCGAAGGTTTCAATCACCGCGCCAGCATCCGCTTCACTGAGAATGAGACGGGTGGTGGAGATGGAAATCGCAAGACGGAAAGCCGTCGCAATAAGAATTACGGCGGGGAAAGTCGAAAAGCTGTCCGGGCGTTTCAAATAGATCGCGACGGTCAGGATCAGGATCGTGAAGCTGATGTTCAGCGCGATCAACACATCCAGCAGGATGGTTGGCATCGGCAGGATCATCAGCACGATGGTCATCATCATCAGCGCGACAAGGACAAGGTCCTGTCTCTGGCTGAGGGAACGGCTCAGACTACCGAGCATAGGAGCCTCCCTTTTGACGGCGACGGTTGAGGAATTGCAGGAAGGCCTTGCGAGCTTCAGTCATTTTCATCCGGCGCAAGAGAACGACACTGCGAAGCAGCATAGGTTGGTCGGACCTGGACGAACGCGGATCAAGTTCATCTAGCTCATCAAGGATCGTTTCTGCCGCATCCGTATGGCCGGTCTTGAGCAGGCCCTGAGCCAGAAGGCGCAAAGTGTCGGTGTCTTCCGGCCAGAGGCGGCGATTGACCAGCAAAAGCGCAATGGCCTCATCGGTCTGACCGTAACGCAGCTGATAGGCAGCCAATGAACGAAGCGTACGGCAATCGTCCTCCGTCAGCGAAACCGACTGAGTTTCGCTTTCGGCGGCAAATGCCTCGTTTTCTTCGTCAATAAGCTTCTCAGCCATTCCCAACTCACTTAGATCGAACAACGGACGTTACTTCGTGATCAACGCATCGGCACCGCCCTGCACAAGCGACAGGCGGCGTAGGCTTTCCGTTACGACTTGAAGGCCCAGCTCCAGTTCAGCGCGGGCGGTCGGGTCGGTCTCGGATTCGAGCATTTGGTCAAGCTGCGATTCGATCCGTGTCAGGCTGTACATCATCCGCGAGCGGGACATGTTGGACAGGCCAACGACATCGGCTGCCGAGACTTCGGACAGGGATGGCGCGGATTCGACAGTCTGCGACTTGGCAGGTGGTTGCTTCAGCGCTGGCGCATTTGCACGCGCCTGTGGTGCTGCATGAGCTGCACCTGCTGCCGGCTTCAGGGGCCGAACAGGCGCAGTCCGGCCACTTCGCTGGGCCGTGCCTGTATCATAGGACTCTGAAGAGCGCGCCGGGCGAAACTCGCCGTCAATTTTTGCCATGCAAAGCTCCTCTTCAGAAGGTCAGAGTTACACTCTTGCCACCGCGGGAAATTTCAATTCCGTTCTGGGTAATCGCTTCGATCTTCCAGCCGCCGCCATAGGTATCCCCAACGCCAACGACATTGCCGTCTGAAAGCAGAACCTGAGCCTTGCCGTCCTGGAACCAGACACTCGCGATTGCAGGAGCATCATCTCCGGCAGAGGTTTTGGCGACATTGTTGATCAGCGTGGATTTTGCCCCGAGGCCGTCAAACCATTTCAGAACCGACCGCCAATTCGCCGCGTCTTCATTCGGAATGGAGCCGGTTGCGACAAGAACATTGTCTTCGCCTTCGGTAATTACGATCCGGTGGGCGAGGCCGGCAGCGCGCAGGCGCTCCTGAAGCTGCTGGCTATATTCGGATTTCGTCGCCTTGTTTTCCGTGAGGACCGCCGGAAGGGAGGCACCAACCTTGTTGGTAATCGCTTGCACCGCCGCGTTTGCCGGCTGCAGGACGCTCTGGTCGAAGGTCACGCGCAGCAGATCTGCCGCAAGCCAGCTCAGGGCGAAGATCAGCAGAACCGCGATCGACGGGCGGATAAATTCGAAAAGGCTGCCATTCTTGTCCAGTTCCACCGTCAGCCCGTTGGCGCGCAAGGTGGTTGGCAGGGAAACGTCCGCAAAGGTGCCGGCCTCAAGGCGCACACCATCTTCCAGCACTACCGGACCTGTTTGAGCGGTGATGCGGGCGGTCGTTGCAAACGGATGGCTCCGCTCGACTTTGACATGAGAAGGTTCAATCGACTCTGCGAACAGACACAGGTCGTCGGACGGGTCATTTCCAATTGTAAACTGAAGCTGGTTTTCAGTCCGGGAAACACCTTTGTGATATCCGCCGATAATGCGGACCCGCAATCCAACCAGGTCACGAAAGTACTGTCCCGCGCGAGAGCCGAAGCCGCCCAGGCGGTCCTGTACCGGAGCACCCTGAATTGATGATTGCGTCATATTTGTCTTCCCGAAGGTGTACTCATTTACAAAACTCAACTACGGACAGCCCAAGGCGTCCGGTGCGACCTGAGCCGCAATCCGGACGCCTCGGTGATCGACTTATTGCGGACGCTGCTTCAGAGCGTAAAGGGAAGCACCCTTGATAGTCGTGGTGGCAAGAGTCTGATTTGCCTGCTGCATTGCGTGGTCGAATGCCTGGTTCAGAGTCTGGTTGCCGTCATTACCTGTTGCGCCACCTGCGGCGCCTGCACCTGCTACGTTGTTCATGGTATTACTCCATTTCCTAGTTATTTAAGTCTTCCAAATCCGACGTTTGCGGTATGTGCGTTCGCCGTCTTGTGAAGCCCCTGCTTGGGTAGACACCAGCAATCTAGTTACTTCCCAAAAGAATTTCTATTCGCGCTCAGTGCTTACGTAGTTGACCGAAATTTGTAATCGATAATCAAAAACAGATGGTTAACCGAGAGGAAGCTACTCGCTCGACTTTTCTCCGAACTTGATGAACCTTATGGAATCGCTACCGTTTTCCCGACGGGCCTTGAGTATTGATTCTGAAATTACTTCCACGCGCGCAATGTAGGACGGCGGAGCCGTAAGCATCGCTGCGTTAGCTTCCGGAACCTCTTGTAAAGGGTATCTGGTCGGATCCAGATCAACTTTCCGTATTTGCGAGTTGATCCTGTCAACGGTAAGCGACTTGATACCAATGAGCCGGGATGTCATTTCCTCGCGGCTCGACAGGTGAAGGGTTGTTCCTTCGAAATACCATTCCACCCCGTGATTGCGAGACATCTCTTCCAGGAATTCCTGGCGGTCAGTGGGAAGGAAGGCCTTCTTCACGCGGCCCTTCAGCCCCTTCGAAATGATCGCGTTCGCGCCGATACGCTTGCTGAACTCGGTCAAGAGGGTGCGAAGGTCCTGATCTACAACATAGACGGCATTCTCCAGGGATGTTGCCGATGCCGGTGCACCAGCGGTTTCTTTCCCTTCGGCGGCCAGAAGTGACCCGGCATTCAGCGCCAGACCTGCGGAGAGCAGGAAGGCGGCAGTCCGGGCAGCGCTTGTGAATCTGGCTTTGACCGCTATGCAGGCCATATGAGTTACTCCGGTATTGCGCCGAGGCTGTGGGCCTCTGCGTCCAGTGTGGAAGCCGGGTCCGCGGAGGGGACCAGACGCAGGCGTCGTGCAACGCGAACGAGATCGCTCAGCGCGTAGGCCTTTGTCTTGCGGCGAATGTTCAGGCGATGTGTCTCAACGGTCCGCACACTCAGATTGAGTCGGTTTGCGGTTTCCTTGTTGCTCATGCCATCGGCCACGAAGCGAAGGATTTCCGTTTCGCGTGATGTCAGGCCATAGAGATTGACGCCGGTGTTCGTTTGGGTGGAGGCGGAAAAGACCCGGCTGACCAGATTGCCAGTCAGATAGCTACCGCCGCCTGCAACTGCGCGAACCGCATTGATCAGTTCGGCCGGCTCTGCATTCTTTTGCAGCACGCCGCCAGCTCCAGCCTGAAGCAGTTCGTGAATTTCGAACGGATCTTCGCTGTTGAAGCAGATCAGAATACGGACATTCTCATCCAGCTTGCGCAAGCGCTTGACGGTTTCATAAGTCGTCATGCCGGTGATGGTCGCTTCCAGAATCACCAGTTTCGGGCGGCAGGTGTTGGCTGCCAGCACTGCTGCATAGCCGTCGGCTGCTTCGCCGACCACGTCGAACTGGCCAGTTGCGTTAAGGCATGCCTTGATGCCTTGGCGCACAAACGGTTGGCTGTCGACGATGAGCACCTTTGTTTTGTTCTGCTCTTCAATCATGGTTGCCTCAAATTCCCTGTCGTCCGTGCCGTGCGTTCTTTTTTAAATGCGCTTTCAGCTTCCGGACTTTCATGTCGAAGGTCGTCATTCCCTTTTGGTACTTACAAAGGAAATGCCAGTCCCGATTTGAAGCGTGCCAAAATTACGTAGAGAAAGAGTGAATACGTATTTTCAAGCCTGAGTTTTAAGTACGTTGTACCGTAAAGTGTTTTTGAGTGGTAAAGACCTCACGAAAATTACCTAGTGTCAAGTAGGGGTTTATTAACCTGTTTATTGGCCAAAATGTGCCTCCACTATAGGTGGTGAGACTGTGGCAGGCCGTTTGATGCCGTAAGGTTTGATTTATGCGGCATGTGCCGAATACTCAGAAAAGGCATTGAAAAATATGAAGGAAAGAAATTTTTCTTCTTGTCGGGATCGGCAATCCTTCAGTCTCTGAAATGCAACCAGTGATAGGATGCCTCAGCTGCCGATTGACGCTCATTAGCGTCAGTTCGAAAAATGCTGCGATTTCCAGTCATGCCGAATAAGAAATCATTCACGCTAAAACGTTGAAAACGAAAAAAATGGGTCCGTAGCGGCTACGGACCCTGAAACGCATTATCAGCAATCGGAAGAAGTTATCAGGGGGTTAACAACCCCCGTCGTTATGGAACGGTCAGTGTTCCATTTTGGTGTAGTCGACGAGGAACTTCTCGACGATGCCGGGAAAGCGTTGTCCATCCAGGCCGGTGGCCCAGTCATTGAACACGTCTTCATGGACGAACAGAAGATTGTCGATGCGTTCCTGCATGAAATTCGTCATGCCTTCGCCATCGCCGTTGATGAGGACGATTTCCGGAGCTGTCGTGCCGGCACGATCAGCTTTTGCGTTTGCCCGCTCAGGAAGATCGCCGAGGTCCAGAGTCGGAAGACCCTTCCCGTTCTGCGCATGGGACAGAAGCTCGTCCAGCAGAAACGCCTTGCGGGTAATCACGGTCGTTGTGGACCGGTTTGAAGGTGCTGTCTTGGCGGCCGGGGCAGACTTGTTTCCAGCTGTCGTTTTCAGAAGCTGGGAGAAATCTGCTTTGTCCGCGTTGCCGGGGTTCAACGTCGTTGGAATACCGGCCGAGATTATTTTTGTCATGGCGTTTTCCGATTGCCGAATACCCGTCGTCAAACGGGTTACTGATATCTTAGTTCCTAATCCTAATCGAACGTTTCAAAAAAGGAATGCAGGCAAAATACGGGTTTAAATCGTACTACGTAAGTAGATTGGTTAATTGCATCATAAAAATATACAACCAATCATGAAATATTTATGAAAACCAATGCGTAAGGGGGTGTTTGAGTTGGGTTTGTGTGCGTGGAAACTACGGTTTTGGGCACGTTGATAGCGCCTGTCACTCTAGGTTATCGAAGCATTAAACCCGAATTTTGACAAGGGTTTGGCAATCGGACTACGCAGATCACTCACTCGCCACACCGCCTGGGGGCAGAATAAATCCTGACTGCCGTTCCGCCTGTCTGAGACCCGGTGCGGGCCGACGGGGGAAGCGGCAGTCAGGAAATGATGATCAAACGGCGCGGGTCATGACCGCCGCCATGCGTCGGCCAAAGGCTGCCGGATCAACCGGCTCCTCACCATCGGCAATCCGAGCCTGATCAAGCAGCAGGTATGCGGCGTCACGGAGGATCTCGTCATCGGCGGCACCCTCTGCTGCTGCGCGCTCGGTCAGCTTGCGGACCATTGCGTGATCGGGGTTGATTTCAAGAACCCGGGTCGACAGGGCATTCAGCTGGCCGGTCTGACGCAGCAGACGTTCCAGATTGACATCCATGCCGCCGTCTGCGGCAACGAGGCATACAGGGCTGTCCGTAAGGCGCTTGGACGGGCGAACGTCCTGAACGTTTTCTCCCAAGGTTGCCTTGAAATGGGCGATGAGCTGGGAAATGTCAGTATCGTCCTGTTCCGGCTTGTCTGCGTCGCTCTCGTCGCTTCCCTTGATATTGTCGAGATTTGCAGACCCTTGGGTAACCGACTTGAAATCCTTGCCATCGAACTGGGTGATGTGCCGTAGCCAGAACTCGTCGACTGCATCCTCCAGAAGCAGGACTTCCACGCCTTTTGCCTTGAAGCCCTCCAGATGCGGTGAGTGGACCATCTTGTCCGCATCAGTGCCGGCCATGTAGTAGATGGCGTCCTGACCGTCCTTCATTCGGCCCGCATAGTCGCTCAGGCTGACAAGGTCAGCTTCCGCCGTGGTCCGGAATCGGCAGAGTTCCAGAAGCTTTTCACGCGAGCTGAAATCGTCAACCAGACCTTCCTTGAGCACCGCGCCGAACTCTTTCCAGAAGCTGGCATAAGCGTCCGCGTCGGCCTCGGCCTTCTTTTTCAGCTCGGACAGGACTTTCTTGGTCAGGCTGCTCTTGATCTTCGCAAGTTTCGGATCGGTCTGCAGCATTTCGCGTGACACATTGAGGGACAGGTCCTCAGAGTCCACGATGCCACGCAGGAAGCGGAGGTAGGGTGGCAGAAGGCCCTGCGTATCTCCGGTAATAAAGACACGGTTCACATAGAGCTTGACGTGGGACTTGCGCTCCGGATCGAACAGGTCGAACGGTCGCATCGACGGCACGAACAGAAGGTTCGTGTAGCTGATCAGGCCTTCCACCTGGTTGTGGATCGTCAGCCAAGGCTCATCAAATGCATGCGCGGTATGATGGTAGAACTCCTTGTACTGGTCCGCAGTGATGTCGCGAGCTGGTCGGGTCCAGAGCGCGGAGGCTTCATTCAGCGTTTCCTCGCCAAGGCGGATCGGGAAGCTGATATGATCTGAGTAGGTCTTGACGATGGTCTTGATCCGAATGTCTTCGGCATATTCCCGGGCGTCGTCCTTCAGGTGAAGGGTGATCGTCGTGCCCCGGCCATCCCGCTGCCCAGGTTCAATCGTGAATTCGCCCTTGCCGTCGGATGACCAAAGCCAGGCATTGTCGTCACCGGCCTTTTTCGTAAGAACATCAACGCGGCTTGCGACCATGAATGCAGAATAGAAGCCGACGCCGAATTGTCCGATCAGCTTGACGTTCCCGCGATCCTCCTCGCCCAATTTGTCGAGGAAAGCTTCAACACCCGAGCGCGCAATCGTGCCCAGCGTTTCAAGAAGCTCGTCGTGGCTCATTCCGATGCCATTGTCCGAAATGGTCAGCGTACCTGCGTCCTTGTCCGCTACCAGCGTGATCCGGAACTCCGGGTCGCCCTCGGTCAGGTTGGGGGCTGTCAGTGCGGCGTGGCGCAGCTTGTCACAGGCGTCGGATGCGTTTGAAATCAGTTCGCGAAGAAAGACTTCCCGATTGGAATAGAGGGAGTCAGTGACGATCTGCAGCAGCCGGCCAACTTCGGTCTGGAACGAGTAGGTCTCTTTTTGTGTCGTCTCGGTCATCTTCGTTGTCTTTGGTTTTCGGTTCCTGGAAATACGAGCGCCCTGACGTATCCGGTTCAGCATAAGGACACGCATGGCATCGCCGCGACCAAAATGGGCGGCAAGGCTCATTTAGGCGAAGTGGTCCGCCGGTTCCAGTGCTGATCAGGTTGAAGGGCGGCAGGAAAGAAAAATGATTGGTCAGAAATGATGCCAGTAGGAATCCGGTATCTGGCGCTGGCGATCTGTCATCAGGGGATTGTCGATGTCAAAAACCAGCCGTTCCTCGACTTGGGCTTCCCTCAGAACCTTGCGAATCATCGGGTGGTTCTCGAAGTGCCGCATGAAGGCCCCGGTTTCATAGGCTCTCCTCAAGCCCCGCTCGATAAGCTTGCCGAGTTGTTCATCCTGCTTTCGAACATAGAACATGTAGTCAAAGCGGTATCGGATCATCAGCGCAGGGTCGACGACAAGGGTCGGAAAGATCGAGCTCTGTTGTCGATGTTCCACATAGGCTTCGTGGATGCCGCGATTGAAGGTGTTTATCCTTTCGGCGGCCAACATGCGCCAGAGGCTTTCATAGTCTGAGGCGACGGTGTGAAATCCGTTCGAGCTCAAGATCTCGGTGTCCGGCCAGCCAGTGCCCGACCCGATGACGGCGAACTCCCGCAAGCTTTCCAGCGAGCGAATGCTGGCAAGGTCATCCAGAAACCGCTCGGTGGTCATGAGAATGCGGTGTCCCAGAAGTCCGCGTGTCAGCGGGACGTCAACCTGGTAGAAACGTTTTTCCCGGTTTGCCGAAAAGCCCGTGAAGAAGATGTTGAAGTCGGCTCGACCGGTTTCCAGCTCGATCAAGGCTCGCTCTTGCTGCATCTGGAGATTGTTGATTGTCAGGTCGACCGCTTCGCCGCAATTTTCCAGAGCCAGTTTCAGAACCGAAATTTCGTAGGCGAAAACATCCGGGCCCGCTCCCAGCAATCCCAACCGCGCCTTCAATTCGGAGGCAGAAGTTACGGAAAATAAATTGCTAGTAGCAATAAAAAATACCAAAAGAAAACCGATCGTTTTCATGGGTCCTCCAGCTATTGGATGGAGCCTAGCTAACTTTACGTCAAATTAGAATTCAATTGTCGGACTAGAGCGTTTTCGCATGGTGCAATACGCACCTGCAGGGATTTGAAATGTAGCCTTTGACAATGTCGCCCTTTCTGAATGACAGTGCGCGACACAGGACTATCCCATAATCGAGAGTAATCATGACCCACCTGCCAAATTCCGTTGAAGGACGAGACATTGCATTCCAGCTGCACTCTTATGCGGATGCCCGCAAACAGGAAGATGGCGGCTCCCTGGTTATCGAGAAGGGCAACGGGATCTATGTCGAGGACCACAACGGCAAAAGTTACATTGAGGGCATGGCCGGTTTGTGGAGTGTTGCTGTCGGTTTCGGCGAAAAGCGCCTTGTGGAGGCTGCTACCCGTCAGCTGGAGAAGCTGCCCTACTACCATACCTTCACCTACAAGACCCATGGCCCATCGGTTGATCTGGCCGAGCGCCTGATCCAGATGGCCCCGGTGCCAATGTCCAAGGTGTATTTCACCAACTCCGGTTCAGAGGCCAATGACACGGCCCTGAAGCTGATCTGGTATCGCTCCAATGCGCTGGGCCAGCCGCAGCGCAAGAAGGTCATTTCCCGCGTGCGTGGCTATCACGGCGTCACGATTGCGTCGGCCAGCCTGACGGGCCTGCCGAACAACCATCGCTCGTTTGATCTTCCGCTGCCTCAGATCCTTCACACGACCTGCCCGCATTACCGCACCATGCACAAGGACGGCGAAGATGAAGCAGCCTTTGCAAAACGCTGCGCGCAGGATCTGGAAGACCTGATCCTCAAGGAAGGTCCGGAAACAATCGCCGCCTTCTTTGCCGAGCCGCTCATGGGTGCTGGCGGCGTTGTTGTGCCGCCGGATGGATATTGGGAAGCGGTTCAGCCGGTTCTCAAGAAATATGACATCCTGTTTGTCGCCGACGAGGTGATTTGCGGTTTTGGGCGGACCGGCAACATGTTCGGCACCCAGACTTACAATCTCCAGCCGGACATCATGACCTTGTCCAAGGCGCTGTCCTCGTCCTATCAGCCGATTTCAGCGCTTCTGATCAACGACAAGGTCTATCAGCCGATCGCCGATGAATCCCATTCCATCGGCGTGCTGGGTCACGGGTACACGGCCAGCGGCCATCCGGTCGCAGCTGCCGTTGCACTGGAGAACCTCAACATCATCGAAGAGCGCGATCTTGTTGGTCATGTGCGCGAGATTGCCCCGACGTTCCAAAAGCGTCTGAAGGGTCTTGGAGAACGTCCGTTGGTGATCGAAACCCGCGGTATCGGCCTGATCGGGGCCGCAGAACTCGCGCATCCGGCACTGGCACAAACTCCAGGAGCGCTTGGAGCCAAGACAAACGCCCAGTTTCTCGAAGGTGGCCTGATCTCGCGCAACATGATGGATGCGATGGCTTTCTGCCCGCCGCTGATCATCTCAGAAGCGCAGATCAACGACCTGTTCGATATTGCGGAAGCTGCTCTGGACAAGGTCGCGGCCAGCCTCTGACGGGAAAACTGACTTGAAGCAGATACCGGAACCGGCGCGGCAGATTGATGTCATTCACGAAACGGATGTGCTCATGGTCGGGTCCGGTCCCGGCGGTCTTGCCGCTGCGATCGGGGCCGCTCGTGCGGGAGTGGACGTCACTCTGGTCGAGCGATTAGGCTGTTTTGGCGGAAACATAACGGCGGTCGGAGTGGAGGGCTTCGCCTGGTATCGTCACGAGCAAACTGTTGACACGGAAGGTGTCGGCAGGGAGTTCGAGGAGAGGGCTCTTGCGGAAGGTGCCACAACGCCGGAGCCTCAATCCCTGAGCAATGCGCTGGATGCCGAGCGGTTCAAGGTCGTGGCCGACAAACTGGTCATGGAAGCAGGCATCCACCCGATGCTGCACCGTTCTTTTGCTGCCCCGATCATGGAGAATGGCGACATCATAGGCATCATCACCGAAAGCAAGGCGGGGCGGGAAGCCATCCTTGCCAAGCGGGTGATCGACGCGACCGGGGATGCGGATATCGCCCATCGCGCCGGTGCGCTGACACAAAAGACGCCGGTGGAAGAGATGCAGGCCGCCTCGGTGATGTTTGCCATGTCCGGAGTTGATCCTCGTGCGTTCAACGCCGCGATAAAGGCGGATCCCCAGACCTACAAGGACTGGGAAAGCGGCGAGTGGTCCGTGGAGACTACCGGCAAGGAAGACCGGATGTTCTCGCCGTTTCTGCGCAAGCCGTTCCAGAAAGCGGTTGAGGCGGGCATTATCCCGCCGCATCTATCGACCATCTCCGGAACCTGGGGCGCGATCTACGAGACCGGCGACCTGACTTATCTGAACCTTGTGCATCTTCCCGAATGTGACGGCACAGACCCGGATTCCATGACGCGCAACGAGATCGAAGGCCGAAAGCAGGCCATGATGGCAGTGGAGGCCTTGCGACGCTTCCAGCCCGGCTGTGAAGGTGCAAAGCTGCGCAATTTCGGCATGTCAATCGGCATTCGCGATACGCGCAAGATCAGGGCCGTCTATGACATGACAGGACATGATGTCCGCGAACAGGGACGGTTCGAGGATTCAATCGGCATCTTCCCGGAATTTATCGACGGGTACGGGATCCTGATCCTGCCCACCACCGGCCGCTACTTTCAGCTTCCCTACAGAACCCTGATCCCGCGCGGAGTTGGCAACCTTCTCGTCGCCGGACGTGCAACGGGCGGCGACAAGGTCAGCCATGCCGCGACCCGCAACATGATGTGTTGCACGGTGACGGGGCAGGGGGCCGGGGTCGCTGCCGCCTTGTCGGTCAAGCACGGGTGTTCCCCGGACAAGCTCGACATCAGCAAACTGCAGTCCGAGCTCAGGCGACAGGGCGTGAGGTTGCACTAGTTTGTTCTTCAAAAAAGAGCTACCAACACTGGAATGAACGGATCAGAAATTTATCACCGGCTGATTGGCCTGATTGAAGAGCGGGACCTGAAACCGGGTGACCGGCTTCGCGAGGCTGATCTTGCGGATCGCTTCGGAGTGAGCCGCACGCCTATTCGCGAAGGTTTGAAACGGCTTGAAGCACAAGGCCTTGCCGTGCATGAGCCCAATCGCGGAATGGTGATACCAACGCTGGATCACGGGCAGGTCGCGGAAGTCTACTTCATGCGCGAGGTTCTGGAAGGAACGGCTGCCGGTCTTGCCGCGAAGCACGCGTCGCGCCCGGAAATCGAGATCCTGCAGGACTTGGTGACCGCGGACCGTCAGCGCGTTCAGGATCAGGACAGTCTGGTTCGATCAAATCGTGAATTTCATCGCAGGCTTTGTCTGGCCTCCCACAATCGATATCTGGTTGACCAGATCGATCATCTGCGCCTCTCGTTGATCCTGATGGCGGGAACGACACTTGATACGCCTGAGCGCCGGGAAACTGCGGTCGAAGAGCATGCAGCCATTGTGGACGCGATAGCGGCAGGCAACAGCGAGGCGGCTGACAAGGCAGCACGCCTGCATATTGCGCATGCCCACAAGACCAGGCTTCAGCAGATCTGATAGGTCAGGGGATTGTTCAGAGAACGGACATCATATCGAGTGCGGCTGCCATCAGGATGACACCGAACGTCAATGCCATGCCCAGCACCCGATGAATAAACGGCGCCGGTTCATGTTCCTGACCAACCCCGTAGGCATGCAGCACGCGTCCGACAATCAGGATCACGCATAGACCGTGCAGGGCGTATGCCCCCGTTCCCTGAATTTCCGCGATCAATAACAGCACGAGCGCCAGTGGTGCGTATTCGGCGAAATTTGCGTGAACCCTTTGGCGGCGCGTCAGCGAAATATCCCCGCTGTCACCCAGCACGATCCCGCTCTTTCGGCGCAACAGAATAACCCGCGCGGAAAGCACGACATACATGATGGCAAGTATGCCAGCATAAAGCGGAACAACACTGAGGGTCATGGTATTTCCCTTGCCCGTCTGTCTGTGAGGTCAAAGGGATTAAAGACCAAGAGCTTACCGGTTTCAATCTAACTTTAGGCTGTGTAGGCGCATTGGTGATGTTTCGCCCACACTGCCTTGTCAGCACGCGACGATGTTCACCGCAAGCCCGCCACGGGAGGTTTCCTTGTATTGGTCCATCATGTCCATGCCCGTCTGGCGCATGGTCTCGATGCAGCCATCCAGCGGCACGAAATGCGACCCGTCTCCCCTTAGGGCAAGCGATGCAGCGGTGACCGCCTTCACCGCGCCAAGCGCATTGCGCTCGATGCAGGGAACCTGAACCAGTCCAGCGATCGGATCGCATGTCATGCCGAGGTGGTGCTCCAGCGCGATCTCGGCCGCATTCTCGATCTGCTCGTTTGTGCCGCCAAGGGCAGCGCAAAGGCCGGCCGCGGCCATTGAAGAAGCAGAACCCACTTCGCCCTGACAGCCAACTTCAGCGCCTGAAATGGAAGCGTTGGATTTGATAATGCCGCCGATGGCTGCAGCAGTCAGCAGGAAGGTTCGAATACCTTCCTGATTGGCATCCGGGCAGTGATCGAGATAGTAGCGCATCACAGCCGGAATCACGCCTGCTGCTCCGTTCGTGGGGGCTGTAACCACCCGTCCACCAGCTGCATTCTCCTCGTTGACGGCCATCGCATAGACGCCGAGCCAATCAACAACGGTGTGTTCGAAGGGGCGATTGGTTCGCCCTTCACGAATGAGTTTCTGATAGATGTCGGCGGCCCGGCGTTTCACCTTCAGTCCGCCCGGCAGGATGCCGCCTTCCCGAATGCCGCGATTGATGCAGGCGTCCATGGCGGACCAGATTCGGTCCAATCCCTGACGTACGGCCTCCTCATCCTGCAGCGTGCATTCATTGCGGAATTTCATTTCCGCGATGGTGCAGGGTGTTGCCTTGCCCATCTCCAGCATCTGCTTGGCATTCTTGAACGGGAACGGAAACTCCGGTTGGTCCGTAATGGGCTCTTCCTCGTTCCGCGTATTTCGCAGTTCCGCCTCGGTCACAACGAAACCGCCACCGATGGAATAATAGACGAACTCGTCCACCACATCGCCATTCGCGCCATGGACCTTGAAGGTCATTGCATTGGCGTGCAAGGGGAGCGCGGGGCCGTAGTCAAACACGACATCGACGTCCGGGTCGAACCGAAGGGCAGGCAGCCCTTCCGGGTGCAGCATTTTCTCCTGGCGCAAACCTTCGATCATTCCCGACACGGCGTCCGGATCCAGCGTGTCGGGCATTGCGCCCAGAAGGCCCAGAGAGACGGCCTGATCGGTTGCGTGTCCCTTGCCGGTGAAGGCCAGAGAGCCGTGCAGCGTGACGGTGATGCGCTCTGCGCGATCAGCGAGCCCCGGTAAGTCGCGAAGCCGATCCAGATACCGCGATACCGCAACCATGGGCCCGACCGTATGCGAGCTGGATGGGCCAACGCCAATCTTGAAAATGTCGAAGACGCTGATGAACATGGGCGGTTACCGTCCTGATTTGGTCCGTCAAATTGGTTGTGCGGGATTATTCGTACTTCAGCATCACTGCTGTCAAGCAGGTCAAGACCGGAACGCTGCTCAGCGATCCCGGTGACGGTTTCCCGCTACTGGCATGTCGTAACGGTAGGAAACAGGGGGTCATGTGGAGATGGAAGTGCGGATCAGCTCTGGACAGCCTTGGCCTGGACGGGCTGCTGCAGCGAGCGGTAGGAGACACACTTGGAGCTGCGCGAGGCCTTGGCGCGATAAAGGGCAAGGTCTGCATTGCGCATCGCCTCGTCCAATGTTGCCGCATCCGCAGGAAGGGACACATATCCGACACTGAAGCCGATCAAGAGAGACTTGCCGTCGATCTGCTTTGCATGTGCAAAGCTGTCCAAAAGCCGTTGCCCAAAGAGGGCAGGTGCCTCGGCTGCAGCAGCTCCTTGCAAGCAAACCAGAAACTCGTCACCACCCAGTCTTGCAGTAAAGTCACGGCCGGAACCTTCGGAAGTGACCATGGCCCTCAGCTCGCTTGCGAATGTTTGCAGAAGCATGTCGCCGGTCGCATGGCCATAGGTGTCGTTGACTGCCTTGAAGCCATCCAGGTCTATGAGCAGGACATGCAGGCATCCGTTGCCCTGATGGGCCTCCTGCAGCATGTCCGGCAGGTGTTTGTTGACGAATGCCCGGTTCGGCAGGCCGGTCAGCGTGTCATGAGATGCCAGATGCTGCGCTTGTTCCTTGGTCTCGTGCAGTTCGGTGACGTCAATCTCGCTGATGAGGTAGGCAGGCACACCGGTCGCAGCGTCCAGACAGGCCTTTGCCGTGATTTCGTGCCACCGCAACCCGTCTCCGGTCTTGAAGCGGGCAACAGAGCTGACATGATCACTCTCATTCAGAAGATGGCGGAAATCCTGCCGTTCTTCAGGGTCGGCAAACTGGTCGAAGAAGTTGTCTTCAAGATTGACGCAGCTCGCACGGGAGGCCGGATTCCGGTAAAGCGGCGCCCCCCCCTCGGTTATCAGGGAAATCATGACGGGCGTATGCAGCAGGGCTTCCGTACTGCGAAGGGTTTCCGGGTGCAGCTCGTGGTCAACGAGACCCTCGCACAGCAACGACACCCGACCATCGGGAAGCGTGAATCCGCGCATCTGGAGCTGCATCGTACGAGGTTTGCCCTTCGGATACAGCGTCCAGATTTCTGAAAACGTCGCATCATTGCGCATGAAATCCGCACGATACTGGTTTAGCCGCTTCTCCACTGCATCGGACATGTCAGGCGCGAGGTCGCGGGCGGCCAGTTCTTCCACCGACCCTGCGTCCCAGGCTTCCAGACCGGCCCTGTTCGCCCAAAGAACCCGCTTGCAGTCAAAGTCGAAGATCCACAGTGCGGTCGAGAGCTGATTGAAGATGGAAAACAGCTGGTCCGGCTGCAGCCGCTGAAGGGTCGGCTTCGTTTCGTCATTTGCAGCAAGAGGCGACGTCATCTCGTCAGGCGTATCGCCGCGATGGTCTGTTCGAGCCGTCTGTTCATTCACCACTCTCAATCGACCCCTCCCGACCTGAGGGGATCAAGGGTGCAGGGGACGAACAGGCAGGTGATCGAATGTTTGCGAGCAGAACCGAAAGAGGAAACAAGACAAGGAAGAGTTTTGGCAAACCGACTTCTCATTTAAGCTCCTTTCCTTCCAATCCAGCTTTGTGACCATTACCACACTATTCAACCATTGCTGGTCTGTATGTGAGTACCTGACAACATGATAACTGACGATATGAATGAAAAGATTAATTGTAGAAGTCACTTTGTATCAGAATGTAGGTATTTCCGGCCCAGTCAAATCATTTAAACCGTAACAAGAGATAAAAATCACGCGACGGTTGTATTTTTCACGATCCTCGAGCCGCAGCCAGCCTGTTTCTGATTGTATGGGCGCGCTGAGCGACGTGCCGGGTGGGGGGCATTGAGCATGGGATCGGGCAGGGCTGACGGAAACTGGCCAAGTCAACAAGCGTGACGCTGCGAAAACGCTTGCAATGATATAAATTTTATAGTTAAATATTTTAAGTATAAAATAAAATAGAGGAGGTCTTTATGTGCGGCGCAGCAAGTAAAAAGGACAGAAAATTCCTCTTGTAGCGGCAAAAAAGGTTCATTCTTGGTTGATTGGGCCAAAGACCTCGTTACAAGGATTTCGGCTGAATGCGAGGGAATGGAACCCGCATTTGGAAAACACCGGCGAAGAGACCGGGTGCTATAACGACGAAATGATCGCCAGGGGACGGCGGCAAGGAGCCTTCATGCTGGAACTCGACCAGCTTGTGATGGATTTCAGCGGTTTTCGAGCAGTCAACGGGTGTTCCTTCAAGGTGCAGGAAGGAACAATTACAGCACTTATCGGCCCGAACGGGGCTGGCAAGACGACGCTGTTCAACCTGATTGCCGGAGCGCTGAAACCGACCAGCGGGAAAATCACTTTCCGGGGAGAAGACATTACAGGTCTTCCAAGCGACGAACTGTTTCACAAGGGACTGGTACGAACATTCCAGATTCCGCACGAATTTCACCGCCTGACGGCCCTCGAGAACCTCATGATGGTTCCGCCGTCACAGCCCGGCGAGAGTCTCTGGTCCAACTGGGTCTCCTGGGGCAAGGTCAAGGCTTCGGAAGCCGGCGTGGAGCGCAAGGCGCTGGATACGCTGGAATTTCTGGGACTCAGCCATGTTGCGCACGAGCGAGCCGGTAACCTCTCCGGCGGCCAGAAGAAGCTTCTGGAGCTTGGTCGTACGATGATGACCGATGCCAAGCTGGTTCTGCTTGATGAGCCAGCCGCGGGTGTCAACCGCACCCTGCTGCGCAAGTTGGAAGAAAAGATCCAGATCCTGAACAAGGAATGGGGCTACACCTTTATCCTCATCGAACACGATATGGAAATGATCGAGAAACTCTGTGATCCGGTGGTGTGCATGGCCGAAGGCAGTGTCTTGATCGAGGGAGACTTCCAGACAGTGCGCTCGAACCCGCAGGTTCTTGAAGCCTATCTGGGCGAGCGGGCAGAGGGGGCTCACTGATGACACCTCTTCTGTCGATGGAAAACCTGACCGGCGGCTACGGCGATGCAGATATTCTGCAGTCCGTTTCCCTGACGGTGCAGGAAAAGGAAATCGTCGTGATTGTCGGGCCGAATGGCGCGGGCAAGTCCACGGCAATGAAGGCCGTCTTCGGTCTGTTGAACATTCGTGGCGGTCGCACGGTCTTTGACGGTGACGACATCACCGGCTGGTCGCCGAACCGGATCGTGCAGCGGGGCATCTGCTATGTGCCGCAGGTCGACAATATTTTCCGGGAAATGTCGATCCAGGAAAATCTCGAGATGGGTGCCTTCCTGAAAAAGGGCGACCTGTCCGCAGCCTATGACCGTGTCTATGAGCTGTTTCCGGATCTGAAGGAGCGCCGCAAGACGCTGGCTGGCAGCCTTTCTGGCGGGCAACGCCAGATGGTTGCCATGGGCCGGGCCCTGATGCTTGATCCCAAGCTCCTGCTTCTGGATGAGCCGACGGCCGGTCTTTCACCGAAATACATGGAACAGATCTTCCAGATCAGCCGTGATGTGCGCGACACCGGCGTTGCCATTCTGCTCGTCGAGCAGCACGCCAAACAGGCGCTTGCCTTCGCGGATCGCGGCTATGTTCTGGCTGCAGGCCAAAATCGGCATGAGGGAACGGGTGCCGACCTTCTGGCAGATCGCGAAATCGCTGAAATGTTCCTGGGCGGATAAGAGAGCGTCATGGGCATCTTGGAACTTTTGAATTTCTATGTGATCCCGGGCATCGTCCTCGGATCCATTTACGCACTCGGCGCCGTGGGCATCACGCTCGTGTTTGCCATCCTTCGCTATGCGCATCTTGCGCATGGTGACCTTGCAACGCTCGGCGCTTTCATCGCCTTCGCCGTCGTAACTGCCATTGGCGTATCGCCGCTGGTTGCCTTGCCGGTCGCCGTTGTGGCAACAGCCTTCATCGCAGTCGGGATCGACAAGGTGTTTTACGAGCACCTGCGTGATCGGCCGAAAATCATTACCGTGATTGCCTCACTCGGTATCGCCCTGATGGTGCGGGCCGTGGTGCAGGTCATCTGGGGCGTGGACTCGGAAAGCTATGTCCGCGGCATTTCCCGTCCGGACGTCTATTTCGGCCTGAGAATCCGAGACCGCGAGATCTATACCGTTCTCGCCATGATCCTTCTGGTCGGCGGGCTGTATGTCTTCCTGAAGCAGTCCAAGTGGGGCAAGGCCATGCGTGCCATGTCCGACAACCCGAATCTGGCGCTTCTGTCCGGTATCGACAACCGCGTTGTCGTCATGCTGACCTGGATCATCGCTGGTGGCCTTTGCGCCGCATCCGGCGTCTTCCTGGGCATCAACACCGAACTGAAGTCGATGATGGGCTGGCACATGCTGCTGCCAATGTTCGCTGCTGCGATCCTTGGCGGGGTCGGACGCGTGGAAGGCGCCGTCCTTGGCGGCCTGATCGTCGGCATTGCAGAAGAGCTGTCCGTTCTCGTTCTGCCGAGCGAATACAAGGCGGCCATGGCGTTCGTCATTCTGCTGATCATGCTGCTTGTGCGTCCGACAGGGCTGCTGCGCGGCAAGGTGCTTTAAGGGGAGGGGAACGACATGGAACTCATTGGTCTTGTCAACTACGCCCTCTTCATGGGCATCTTCATCGGGATTTACGCGCTGTTGGCGCTGGGCCTGAATGTTCAGTGGGGCTTTGCCGGTCTCTTCAACGCCGGTATTGCAGGGTTCTTCGCGGTTGGCGCCTATACATCAGCGATCCTGACATCCGCACATGCCGACGGTCGCATTGGCGGCTTCGACATGCCGTTCTTTGTCGGCTGGCTGGCAGCCATGGTCGCGGCTGCCGCCATCGCTTGGCCAATCGGCAAGATATGTCTGCGGTTCCGTTCAGACTATCTGGCGATTGCCACGATCGGCATCGCGGAAATCATCCGTTTGGTGATCAAGTCGGAAGAAGCCCTGACAAACAGTGCCCGTGGCATCACCGGTCTCCCGCGTCCGGGCGGTGACCTGCCGTATGTCGAATCGCAGGCCGCGTATCTCGCAATCGTCATCGGCGTGCTCGCTGTCACTTATCTGTTGGTCGAGCGCCAGTTCAATTCGCCTTGGGGCCGCATGATGCGTGCCATTCGCGACAATGAACTTGCTGCACGCGCGATGGGCAAGGACATCGAGTATCGCCGCCTTGAAGCGTTTATCTTCGGTGCGGCGATCATGGGCCTTGCTGGCGCCATGTTTGCGCATTTCAACCGATCCATCACGCCGGAAGCGATCGATCCGATGGTGGCCACGTTCCTTGTATGGATCATGCTGATCCTTGGAGGGTCCGGAAATAACCGGGGAGCAATTCTCGGCGCCGCGGTTGTATGGATCATTTGGTCGGTTTCAGAGATTGCAACTGATCAACTTCCGCACGAATATGCGGTCAAGGCGAAGTACATTCGCCTGTTCCTGATTGGCCTGCTGCTGCAACTGGTTCTGCGGTTCCGGTCCGAAGGACTTCTGCCCGAACCCTTGCGGGGTGACCAGAGCAAGACGGGCAGTGGACAATAGAGAATATGGCACGATTCAGTGCCTGGGAATTCCTGCCAGAGGGCAGGGAGTTAAGTGGAGGTAGTTTGATGAAAACCAAGTTCCTGGCTTTGGCTGCTGGACTTTTGACGGCGACGGCTCTGGCCAGTGCACCGGCAAAGGCTGACGTCAAGATCGGTCTGATCGGTGGTGTGTCCGGCCCGATCGCTGCCATGGCACCTGCGATGATTGATTCCGCCCAGCTGGCAATCTCTCAGGTCAACGAGCAGGGCGGCATTCTTGCCGGCGAGAAGCTCATTGGCGTGGTTGGCGATAGCGCGTGTAACCCGCAAGGCGGTACCGACGCTGCGACCAAGGCAGTCAACATCGAAGGTGTGTCCGCCGTTGTTGGCCCGCATTGCTCGGGCGCAGTTCTCGCAGCTTCTGCTTCCGTAACCGTTCCGGCAGGCATCGCGCTTGTGACCCCGTCCGGCACGTCCCCGGAAATCACCAACATCGCAGACAACGACACCGTATTCCGGACCGTTCCGTCTGACGACTATCAGGGCCGCGCGCTCGCCCGTACCCTGCGTGATCAGGGCTACGAAAAGGTCGCTGTTGCCTACATCAACAACGACTACGGCACGGGCCTTGCCAATGCGTTCAAGTCCGAATTCGAAGCCAAGGGCGGCACCATTGCCGGTTTTGCAGCTCACGAAGACGGCAAGGCGTCCTATCGCTCCAACCTCGCGGACCTGGCTTCCGGTGGTGCTGACACACTGGTGATCTTCGACTACGGCGATGGCACCGGTCTCACCGTTCTGCGTCAGGCCCTCGAAAACGGCTTCTTCGAGAAGTTCGTAGGCGGCGACGGCATGAAGTCCGATGCTCCGATCAAGGAGCTGGGTGCTGAAAACCTCGCAAACTTCGTCGCGTCTTCGCCGGTTGGCGAGAAGTCCGATTCTCTGGACATGTTCAACGCAGCGTTCAAGGCTGTTGGCGGCGACCCGGATGCAATCTTCGCAACCACATCCTATGACGCAGCCTTCATGGTGGCTCTTGCCCTTGAAAAGGCTGGCGGCGACAAGGCTGGTGTTCCGGCTGCCCTGCGCGCAATCTCCAACGGTGAAGGCGAGCCGATCCGTCCGGGTGAGTGGGCAAAGGCGAAGGAGTTGATCGCAGCAGGGACTGCCATCGACTACAAGGGTGCAGCTGGCGACCACAACTTCGATGCAAACGGCGATGTTCCGGGCACCTACGCCCTGTTCAAGGTTGCCGGCGACAGCTTCGAAGTTATCACTGAAATGAAATAATCTGTCTTTTGACAGATTGACGGAACGGCGCCTTCGGGCGCCGTTTTGCGTTTCGGGTCAGTGAAGTGTCATGTTGTGCGGAAAGGCGATCGTCATCAGCTCAAAGGAATGGAAGTAGACCATGCCGCGCTCCTGAACCATGGAGGAAAAGGCGCTGAAGGCCTCGTCTTCGCTTCCATATGTTTCTTCCGCAACAAAGGATTTTCCGGCGGTGTTGATCACCTCCAGCGACCATTCGTGTCGATTGGCGGGACGGCTGATAACAAGGTCGACACAAATGCCGTCATCCTCCATCAGGCCGCAATATCTCGAATAGACGGTGTCGGTTTTGCTGCGGTCCATGATCGTGTGCCCCCGTTTTCTTGAGTGGCAAACCTAGCTGTTGCCTAGGGCAAATATTAGTTGTCAATCCAACGGACGGCAGAAGCTTCAAGGACACGGGAGAGCGTACCTGTTGCTGGGGGTACGAAAGAGGCCGCCCGACGCATCGAGCGGCCTGTCTGCACTTTTCAATATTCAGGGGGTATAGAGATTAGCCGTGGCCGACGTCCGGGAAATCCTCTTCGCCGATATCTTCCTCTTCCCAGAATTCGTCCTGATAATAATCGATCATCCGTTTGAACGCGCGCGTTTCGGCGCTGTCTGGCAACAGGGTCGCAAAGCCGGAGAACACATCATAGAGCTGTTGTTGTTCAGCAGGGCTACGGACTTTGAGGACTTCAAGTAGTGAGGAAGCGTTCTTGGCCAGAGCCTTTGTATAGTCTTCGTTGAGTGCTTCCAGTTCGGCCAGCTTGTTTGTGGTTTTCATTCAGAATTCTCCAAAATGAAAGTCGATGGGGTACGCGGCACAGATGGAAAAACGCGAACGCGAACTGCATTTGAAAGGCGGGCAATAGAGCCCTTGCGAATGTGCCCTGAAGGGGACGTTCCGGCTTCTGCGGGTCAGGTCACCTTTTGCACGAGCCACTGCGTATTGCTGCCAAGTGCAGTTTCATCAAGGGTGTGGAAAATAATTTCGGCACGCAAGGATAGAAATCGTAACCCTGTGGATATAGTATTCGGTTGTGGGAATACTGTATTGATATCTTAGGGGAATTTTTCTTGCGTGAAAACGCCGGGTTGTGGAGGGTTTGGGAATTTATTACGGTAAATCAACGGCATAATGGTCCGTTTCAGCGCGTTGATTGTGATTCGCTTCTCGGGTTTGCATGAGTGTCAATTGGCAAATAAAGTATATTGTCATTTATAGCATAACGGATGTCTTGAAGATTACTCGCACGAGCGAGAAAGGGTGCCGGGAGACCTGCAAATAGGCCGGTTGCTTTTCCAGAAAAATTGAAAAACTCCGCCGGACCGACCGATAGTGTGCGAGGCTGTCGGACAAAAGCTCGATCAGGTCTGGCTTGCAGGATCTGGTGAACTCCCCATCTCTATCTGCGCCACCAATTCCAACCGGGCCGCTACCATGCTCAAGAACAAGTTTGATCCTGCACCGCGCAGCTACGCCCCGTTTGTCTATATTCAGGACAGAAGCCGACGCGGGCCGGCATGTGCACCTGTTGAACAATCCGTTGCGAAGATCATTGACTGGCTCCTGCACGAAGCGTCGCGGATCGAGAATGTTCTTTACATGTTTGAAGAGTTTCTCTGGCGATGCCGGGCGGCGGGCATACCTGTTGATCGGTCTTCGTTGCACATTGGCACGCTGCATCCAAGGATCATCGGGTTCTCCTGGGTCTGGAATTCAAACGATGAATTCTGTGATGAAGTGGTTGCCGAGGCTGGAGCAATGACAGCTCCGTCCTTCACCAGAAATCCGCTCGCCCGCGTGATGGAGACCGGGCAAACCCTGCAGGTTGATTTGAGGACGGCAGAGGGACGGGCGGCTTTTCCGTTGATGCAGGAACTGGCGGACGAGGGCTATACGGAGTACGCGATTCTTCCGCTCACAACCGCCGGGGATCGTCACAACGCAATCACATTTGCAACCCGGCATCCCGACGGGTTCCCGGAGACGATCGCCGAGGACACGCGCATGCTGATGGATATCCTCGCGCTGCATGTGGAGCGGCACATCCTTCAGCGAATTGCGCAAAACGTTGTCGATACGTATCTGGGCCCAAGCGCCGGCGCGCGGGTGTTGAGTGGCGAAATCAGGCGCGGCGATGGGGAGGCGATCGATGCCGTTGTCTGGATGTCAGATCTTCGTGGCTTTACAACCTTGTCTGATCGTCTGGAAGGTCCGCAGGTGTCGGCTGTCTTGAACACCTATTTCGAAATCGTCTCGGATGCGGTTCTCGACCACGGAGGCGACATTCTGAAGTTCATCGGGGATGGTATTCTCGCGGTTTTCCCGACCGCTTCAACCAACGGGGCAGGGGCCGGAGAACGGGCCCTTGCAGCAGCACGAAGCGCAATTGCCCGCCTTGAAGATGTGAACGCCAATCCGACTCCGGAACTGGCAGAGATAGCTTGCTGGGCGCCGCTGAAAATGGGCATTGGATTGCACGAAGGTGAGGTGTTCTTTGGCAATGTCGGCGGGGAGAGCCGACTCGATTTTACCGTGATTGGCCGAGCCGTGAACGAAACGAGCCGCGTGGAGGCTCTTTGCAAAGAGCTTAAACGTCCTCTGTTGTTCACCGAACCGGTCTATCGGAGCCTGACGCCTTCTCAACGCAGCGAAATCGAATTGATGGGAAGCTACAAGCTTCGGGGCGTGGAAAAGGATATGCCGATCTACGCTGTTGGCAGCGGCAAAGAGAGTGCCGCCGCCTGAGGAGCGTCATTGTCACTCATTTCGTGAGGATGAGTTTGCCGAGTTTGGTGATGCTGAGTCGATACGTCTCGTCATTATGCTGGATGTGCAGTTCACGTTGTCCCTTGAACAGCGAGCGAGATTGCAGCTGAATGGGTTGGATGGCTGCCGGAGCGGGCTTGCTGGGGCGAAGGCCAAGGGCTGCGGGAAGGGTGAGCCGGTCCTGTCTGATATTTGAGCGCATGGTTCACACACCGTAATGACTGAAATTGCTGGAATGTCTCTAAAGTTGAGTTTTTCGCTCAACAATACTTGACACTGATACTCAAGTTTTTGTATCAAGGCAATGCCTGATCGACAGGGCATCGGAAATCGCGTCCTCTGGTGTTCCTGACACAGGCAAGCTTAAGTCAAAAGCGAGATCGCCAACGCAAGCCAACCGCCCTCTCCTCTCCCTCAGCGGTCAGCCAGCCCGGCAATCTCGCCAAGGCTCCAGTTCTTTGAAAGTCCGGGAAACCGGAAATTGATTTTGAAGACTTTTGAAATGCAATTGGGCCCGCCGAAAGGCGGGCTCTTTTGTTTGATCAGGTCATGCCCCCGCAACCCCAACTACGTAATGTTGGCGGTAGTTCCCGACAATTTCGCCACAAGCTGCAGTCTGATTAACTCCCTGCGATCTTAAGGGGTTTCAGATGTCCGATTTCGGTTCGTGGTCAAACAGGCGCGCAGTTACCTGTGAGCACACTCAGGTGCATTCATCAGCAAACACGGCAAGTGCTGCATTCAGCGGTGCTCTGGGGTGGGCGCAGGGGGCTGGCAGTCAAGCCAGGGCTTCGACTTTTGCCCGGTTCGCACCTTTGCCATCCACTCAGGCGCCTCTCGGTGCCGTCGGCGCGCAAGCCTTCGCCGGCACGGCCAATGGATACCGAACTCCGCATGCATCCGTAGACGCCTATGCAATGGCAGGCGGATCTGTTCCGCAGGCGCTTATGGGCCTGATTGCATCGAGCACCTCGAATCTCATTTCCGCGGCACCTCCGCTGGCAACGCGCATTGCCGGGCTGATGGCTGGCGGGACAACCACCATGCTCATGCCCGATCCCATGCAGATGCTGCAAAGCTGGATCAGTTTTGCCTTCAATCGCGGGGCAGGTGAGATTTCCAATTCCCTCGTCGGACTTCACATTGGCTCCAGCGGTAATGACACGATCAACACGAACTCGCTGTTGAGTCTCGCCTTTGGAGGGGCCGGAAACGACACGATCAATGGCGGCGTCGGTCTTCTGTTTGCTCATGGCGGTGAGGGCAACGACCTCATCCGTGGGGGAAGCGGCGTTGGTAACATCATGTTCGGCGGAAACGGCAACGACGTCATCCAGGGTGGGACCGCACTCTTCAATCTGGCTTTTGGCGGAGCGGGAAATGACACCGTGGTAGGTGGAACATCTCTGTTCGACATAGCGGATGGTGGGGATGGCAATGACCGCGTTCAGGGCGGAAACGGTCTGCTTTTGTCGATTGCAAAAGGTGGGCGCGGCAATGACATCGTCGCCGGGGGATCCAGCCTCATTGCAAGCGCGGCCTTCGGTGACGAGGGCGATGACATCGTGAAGGCCGGTTTCGGTCTATTCCACTCCGGTGCCCATGGCGGTGCGGGCAATGATACGGTGATGGGCGGAACGTCCGTATTTCACGCTGGAGCTTATGGTGACGACGGAAATGACCGCGTCGTTGGCGGGGACGCATGGTTCACCACCGCCGAAGGCGGCAAGGGGGATGATTATGTCACCTCCGGGCGCGGCAAGAACAATGCAGCCTCGGGCGGCGAGGGGGCGGACATCGTGGAATCATCCGGGCGCGGCAAGAACCAGTCCCTGAAGGGCGACGAAGGCAACGATGTGCTGATCGCGCGCTCCGGCTCTGAGAAGGTCGATGGCGGTGCAGGTTTCGA
Source organism: Roseibium sediminis (assembly GCF_008711325.1). Classification (GTDB taxonomy): domain Bacteria; phylum Pseudomonadota; class Alphaproteobacteria; order Rhizobiales; family Stappiaceae; genus Roseibium; species Roseibium sediminis. Next base: position 157,019 of record NZ_VXDB01000010.1, on the reverse strand, counting down.
TACGCTTCATGTACCGGGCTCGGCGCGCGAATATGCCCTGGAAACCAATGACAAGGGTGAGCCGGTTCTCGTCCGTTTCAAACTCACCAAGGCAGGGGACATCAAGCTGGACGACAAGGGGCAGCCAGAAGTTGCCCAACGCACTGTGTTGAAGGGGATTGAGGCAATCCAGTTCGGTAGCGAACGCATTCCGGTCGGCAAGGCGGTGAAATGATGAGTGCTACACAAAAAGCCGCTTCAGCACATGAGCCTCAGGTGTCGGCTCAAATCAACGCCGCGATTTACGAGACCGTCGGCCAGATTGTGTCCCTCATGTCGCATTCGCCGATGCATCGCCATTTTCCCGTTGCGGATCTGTCGGACCTGATCCTTCCGCCGGTTCTGAAGGGCCAGTACCGCCTGTTCCACAACGAACATGGCTGCGCAGTTGCGTTCGTGTGTTGGGGGTTCTTTTCAGATGCGGCGCGCGACAAGTTTCTGGGATGCAAGGAGGTCCTCACTCTGGAGGACTGGACATCCGGGTCGCATGTATTTGTGACCGATTTCATCGCGCCTTTCGGTCACGCGAAAAAGATCGTCAAGGAGCTGAAGACAAAGGTGTTCCCGAATGATGTTGTGCATGCCCTCAGATACGAGGGGCGTGGACGCCCACGGGATTCCGTTTCCACCTTTTACGGGGTCAATGTCGAGCACATGAGAGCTGCGGGAGGGCGCTGAGCCCTGTCCTCAGGCGTTGGCCACAACAGCTGCAGGCGTGTCGATCTTCAGGAGTTCCCGCATGCCGAAGCGGTCTTCGGACAAATCGGCGATGGACTTCATGTCCAGAACTTCCATGAACGCTTCAAGAGCTTCGTGCAGAAGACCGTTGAACCCGCAAGACATGATCAGCGGGCAGTCCTTGCGGCCTGAGTCAAAGCACTCGGCGAGAAGGAAGCTCTCTTCCGCCGCACGCACGACTTCGCCAACCGTGATCGTATCGGCCGGCTTGGCAAGCATGACGCCGCCGTTTCGACCCCGGATCGTCTTGATCAGGTCAGCGTCGACCAGAACTTTCATGATCTTGAACAGGTGCGTTTCGGACATGTCGAAGCTTGCGGCAATATCCGCCACTCGGCTTGGCTTGTCCGGATTGACCGCGCAATACATGAGCGCGCGTACCGCGTAGTTGGTTTGTTGTGTCAGGCGCATCAGGTAGATATGAGGTGGAATGCCCGCGACGTCAACGATAATATGTGAGTGTAGAAGCCAGCTTTTTTGAAAGCGGTCCCTCGACCTCAGGCAAATTGACCTGCTGCATGCCCTGAAGACCATGCCCACTGGAAGTTAAATCCTCCCAGATGGCCCGTCACATCAACAACTTCGCCAATGAAATAAAGGCCGCTGACCTTGGTCGATTCCATGGTTTTGGAAGAGAGCGCCTTGGTGTCGACGCCGCCAAGGGTGACTTCCGCCGTCCGGTAGCCCTCTGTGCCGACGGGAAGAACCTGCCAGGCGTTGATCCGGTCAGCCACCTTGCGCAGCACCTTGTCCGATTTGTCGGCAAGGCGGCCGGTAAAGCTGCCTTCCGCGCTGACTTCTTCGGCAAGACGTTTCGGGAGGAGGTGACTAAGGGCGGTGCGAAGGTCCTGCCGCGGCGATGCCGTTCGCTCGCGGCTAAGCTTCTCAAAGGCATCCACTTCCGGGTTCAGGTTGATCGTGACCTGTTTGCCTTCCTGCCAGTAACTGGAGATTTGCAGGATCGAAGGGCCGGAAAGGCCCCGGTGGGTGAAGAGAAGACCTTCGCGGAACCTGGTCTTGGCGAAGGACACAACTGCGTCTACCGACACGCCCGCCAGCGTCTTGCAAAGCTCGCGGTTTGCGTCCGAGAAGGTGAGCGGCACCAGACCCGCCCGTGTTTCCAGAGTCGGAATGTCGAACTTGCGGGCCAGATCGTACCCGAACCCCGTTGCGCCGATCTTGGGGATCGAAAGTCCTCCGGTTGCCACGACGAGTGATTGCGCGCAATAGCGCCCCCTTGACGTGTCGACCGCAAACCGATCATCGGGTTTGGAAACATCGGTGATCCGTGTGTCCAAAAGCAACTGGCCGCCCGCACCTTCCAGCTCGCGAAGCAGCATCTGGATAATGTCCATGGCGCTGTTGTCGCAAAAAAGCTGGCCAAGGGTTTTCTCGTGCCAGCTGATCCGGTGCCTGTCGACGAGCGCCAGGAAGTCCTGCTGCGTATAGCGCTTGAGCGCCGATACGCAGAATCTCGGGTTTTGCGACAGGAAGTTCGCCGGGGAACAATGCAGGTTGGTGAAGTTGCACCGTCCGCCGCCGGAAATCCGGATTTTTTCCGCCGGTTTTCCCGCATGATCCAGAATGACGACCTTGCGCCCGCGCTTCGCAGCTGCAATGCCGCACATGAGGCCGGCAGCGCCGGCCCCGAGGATCAGGACGTCAACCTGTTTCATGTTTCCTAATCGGTTCTGCCCGCTCAGAACGGGGCTTCGACACCGGCCATCTCGACATAGATGCTCTTGATCTGGCTGTAGTGCTCGATCGCGGCGTGGCCGTTCTCCCGCCCTATACCGGATTTCTTGTATCCGCCAAAGGGCATTTCGATAGGCGTCAGATTGTAGGTGTTGATCCAGCAGGTTCCGGCCTGCAGCTGGTCGATGACCCGATGAGCACGCTGGATATCCTTCGTGAAGACGCCGGCAGCCAGACCGAACTCGGTATTGTTGGCGCGGGCGATAACGTCGGCCTCGTCGTCAAAATCGAGAACGCACATGACCGGTCCGAAGATCTCCTCGCTCGCAATGCGCATGCCGTCAGTTACATCTGCAAACACCGTCGGCTCGACGAAATAGCCGTTCGGATAGTCGGTCACCGAGGCCGCAGAGCCACCGACAACAACCCGGGCACCTTCCTTCTGGCCAATGTCCAGATAGGAGAGGACCTTGTCGAGTTGGGGCTTTGATACAAGCGGACCGATATTTGTCGCCTCATCCAGAGGATCGCCGAGTATTGCGGTTCGGGTGCGTTCGGCAAGCCGGGAAAGGAATTTCTCCTTGATGGAGGTGTGGACGAAGACCCGTGTTCCGTTGGAGCAGATCTGTCCGCTGGAATAGAAATTCGCATTGATCGAGGCGGAGACCGCATTTTCGATATCCGCGTCGTCAAAGATGATCAGCGGAGATTTGCCGCCCAGTTCCAGCGTGATCTTTTTCAGATGCTCGCCGGAAAGGGCGGCGACCTTGGAGCCGGTTGGAACGGAACCGGTCAAGGATACCTTTGCTACCGTCGGGTGCGAAATGAGCTTGGCGCCCACATCGCCAAACCCCTGAACAACGTTGAAGACGCCATCCGGCAGACCAGCCTCCTTGAAGGCTTCGGCCAGCTTCAGGGCGGAAAGCGGGGTCACTTCGGACGGCTTGAAGATCATCGCATTGCCGCAGGCCAACGCCGGGGCAGCTTTCCAGCAGGCAATCTGGATCGGGTAATTCCACGCACCAATGCCAACGCAGATACCGAGCGGTTCACGCTTGGTATAGGCAAAGGACGCGCCAAGATCGATGTGCTCGCCCGTCAGGGTCTGGGCAAGGCCGCCGAAATATTCAAGGCAATCGGCACCGGAGGCCGCATCGGCAATCAGGGTTTCCTGCAAGGGCTTGCCGGTATCCAGCGTTTCCAGAACAGAGAGTTCGTGGTTCTTTGATCGCAGGATTTCCGCGGTTCGGCGCAGAACGCGTCCGCGTTCGGCGGCCGGTGTCGCCGCCCAGAGCTTTTGTCCGGCTTTTGCAGCCTTGATGGCTTCGTCGATCAGCGCGTCATCAGCCGTGGTCAATCGGGCAATCACCTCTCCGGTCGCCGGAAAGGTGGACAAAAGCTCGTTGCCATTCGCGCTTTCAAGGTAGCGACCGCCGACATGATGGGAAGCGGTAGGTTGCGCACGCATATTGAAGTCTCCAATGTCGGTTTGGGTCAGCGCTGGGCGGTCTGCCAGTTCGGATGGATCCAGGGTTCGGCATTTGAAGCCGGAAGCAGGTCGCGGCCAAGAATGTGGTCGGCGGCTTTCTCTCCGACCATGATCGACGGGCCGTTGAGATTGCCGTTGGTGATCATCGGGAAGATCGAGCTGTCGGCAACCCGAAGGCCATCAACACCGATGACCCCGCATTGCGGGTCCACAACGGCGCTCGGGTCGTCCTTGTCGCCCATCTTGCAGGTTCCGCAGGGATGGTAGGCGCTTTCTGCGTGATCGCGAATAAAGGCATTGAGATCCTCATCGCTCTGCACCTGATCGCCAGGCTGGATTTCCTTGCCGCGATAGGGGGAAAAGGCCTCCTGGCCGAAGATTTCACGCGTCAGGCGAATGGCCGTGCGGAACTCTGTCCAGTCGTCTTCATGGGACATGTAGTTGAAGAGGATGGATGGCTCGGAATGCGGGTCGCTGGATGTGAGCCGGATATGTCCGCGCGACTTTGATCGCATCGGCCCCACATGCGCCTGAAAGCCATGACCTTCTGCGGCAGCCTTGCCATCATAGCGAACGGCGAAGGGCAGGAAATGATATTGGATATCAGGATATTTGATCCCCGCCCGCGAGCGGATGAAGGCACAGGCCTCGAAATGGTTGGAGGCGCCAAGGCCGGTCCCGGTGAACAGCCACTGGGCTCCGATCAACGCCTTGGAGAAAAGATTCCAGTGCTTGTAAAGCGTGATCGGCTGGGTGCACGCCTGTTGGATATAGAGCTCCAGGTGGTCCTGAAGATTACCGCCAACGCCTGCTCGGTCCGCGATGACCGGAATGTCATGTTCGGTCAGGTGAGTGCCGGGACCGATGCCTGACTGCATCAGAATCTTCGGAGAGTTGATCGATGAAGCCGACAGGATGATCTCGCGTGCAGCCAGCGCGTGCTTGATTTCGCCGCCAACCTCGTAGGCAACGCCAATGGCCTGCCTGTCGTCAAACAGGATCTTGCGCACCAGAGCCCCTTTGATCAGTTCGACATTGGGTCGCTTGAGGGCGGGCTTCAGATAGGCATTTGCAGCTGACCAGCGGCGGCCCTTGTGGACGGTCATTTCCATATCGGCGAAGCCTTCCTGACGTTCGCCGTTATAGTCGTCGCTCAAGCCGTAGCCTGCCTGCTCACCAGCCTTACGGAAGGCATCATAAAGCGGATTCCACTTTGTGCCGCGCGAGACATGCAAGGGACCATCCGTCCCGCGCCACCCGGCCTGTCCACCGTGGCTTGTTTCCATGCGTTGATAATAGGGCAGCACATGGCGATAGCCCCAGCCAGCCGCACCCATGTCCTCCCATGTGTCAAAGTCACAGGCGTGACCGCGCACATAGACCATGCCGTTGATGGAGGATGATCCGCCGATTACCTTGCCGCGCGGGGTCGCTAGACGCCGACCGCCCAGATGCGGTTCAGGCTCGCTTTCAAAGCCCCAGTCATAAAGCGACATGTTCATTGGGTAGGAAAGAGCAGCGGGCATCTGGATGAAAGGCCCGGCGTCCGTACCGCCATACTCCAGTACGAGCACGCGGTTTCGCGGGTCTTCGGACAGGCGGTAGGCAAGGGCACAGCCCGCAGACCCGGCGCCGATGATGATGAAATCGAATTGGTCGGTCATGAGAGTTTTCCGGGGTGTGGAGTGTCAGCAGGAGAGCGGGAGGCGTACATAGCCAGCTGCGTGTCCACATAATCTTCAACCAGCGCCACCGCATCTTCGCGGTTGACCCTTTGGTCGCGTAGCGCCTGACGGATCCACACGCCGTCGATCATCGAGGCAATGCCCTCCGCCACACGGGCAGCATCCTTGCCGGGCATGAGCTTGCGAAGGTTGAAGGTGAGGTTTGAAACGAGACGAGCGGAATAGATCTGCAGCAGACGTCCGTTGCTCTGGGTCGTGCGAGACTGCACATAAAAGGCGAGCCATGCGGCGATCACCGCCGGCTGAAACTGTCCGTCGCCAAAGTTCCCGTCAATGATCGCGCTGATGCGTTCACGCGGGGTTTCGGCCCTGGCAAGTCGTTCACGGATGGCTGTGCCGAGGTCCTTCAGCAAATGCCGCATGGTTGCGGCAAGAAGTTGATCTTTCGAGCCAAAGTAATGATGAACCAGCCCGCCGGATACACCTGCGCGCTTGGCAATCTGGGCCATCGTTATGTCGCAATATCCGCATTCGTGGATCGCATCGACCGTTGCGGAAATCAGCGACCGTCGCCGTTCGGCTTCCATTCCAACTTTTGGCATCGCGGTCCTCTTTCTTTCTTGTTTGTATTTTTAATTGATTGGTCAATCAATGAAAACTTGCAAAAAGTGCGGGGTGGTGTTTCAAATAGGAAAAACAGGGGACTTGGCCGGGATGACCAAGCGGGAGGCGCTTGGGTTTCGGTTGTCTCTGCAAGAACAGCTGTTAAACCTACGCAAAGCTGTCATCCAAACGGAGGGACCATAACCATGACATCGATCTCGAAGATTTTCGGCACGCTCGCCCTTGGCGCGGCAATGACCACTGCGGCCTCGGCTGCCGAGCCTGAAAGCTGTAAAACCGTTCGCTTCTCCGATGTTGGCTGGACCGACATCACCGCAACAACTGCGGCAACCACCACGGTCCTGGAAGCGCTGGGCTATCAAACGGAAGTCAAGATCCTCTCCGTTCCGGTCACCTATGCGTCCCTGAAGAACAAGGACATTGACGTCTTCCTCGGCAACTGGATGCCGACCATGGAAGGCGACATTGCCGCTTACCGGGAAGACGGATCTGTTGAAACCGTCCGGGCCAATCTGGAAGGTGCGAAATACACTCTCGCCGTGCCGAAATACACCTATGACAAGGGCCTGAAGAGCTTTGCTGATATCGCCAAGTTCAAGGATGACCTTGATGGCAAGATCTATGGCATCGAGCCGGGCAATGACGGCAACCGCCTGATCATCGACATGATCGAGGCAGACACCTTTGGCCTGAAGGGCTTTGAAGTGGTCGAGTCCTCCGAGCAGGGCATGCTGGCTCAGGTCGCTCGCTCCGAAAAACGCAAGCAGGACGTCGTGTTCCTCGGTTGGGAACCGCACCCGATGAATGCCAATTTCGAAATGGCCTATCTTGATGGGGGTGACGACATCTTTGGCCCGAACTACGGCGGTGCAACTGTCTACACAAACGTGCGCGCCGGATACACCAGCGAATGCGCCAATGTCGGCAAGCTGCTTGAGAACCTCGAGTTCACGCTTGCCATGGAAAACGAGATCATGGGCGCGATCCTCAATGATGGCGAAGAGCCGAACAAGGCTGCCAGCGCCTGGCTGAAGGCAAACCCGGCCAGCTTCGAAGGCTGGCTGGCTGGTGTCACCACAGTTGACGGCGGTGACGCGGTAGCTGCCGTAAAGGCCAAGCTCGGTCTCTGATCGATCTGCAGATGAAACCGGAGAGCCTGCTCTCCGGTTTTTTGCTTCCAGCGACAATTGAACAGGGGAGGGGCTCGTGGACTGGTTGACCGAGCACAAGCTGCCTATCGGGCAATGGGCAAAATCCTTCGTGGATTGGCTCACGGACAATGCCTACTGGGTCTTCGACGCCATTGCCTATGGGCTGGAGGCCATGATCGATGCAATCCTGTGGCTTTTGCAGGCACCCCATCCTCTCGCCATTGTCGCCCTGACAGGCGCTCTAGCCTACGGCATTCATCGGCGCATCGGTTTCACCGTCTTTGCTATCCTCGCCATGCTGCTGATCATCAATCAGGGCTATTGGGAAGAAACAACCGAAACCCTCGCGCTTGTAATCGCCGCCTCCATCGTCTGCATGGTGGTAGGTGTTCCGGTTGGCGTTGCTGCAGCCCACCGGCCAAAGCTCTTTGCGTTCATCCGGCCCATTTTGGACCTGATGCAGACCATCCCGACATTCGTGTACCTGATCCCGGCGTTGATCCTCTTCGGCCTTGGCATGGTCCCGGGTCTCATCGCGACGGTCATCTTTGCCATTCCGGCACCCATCCGTCTGACGCAGCTCGGCGTGTCTTCAACGCCGAAACAGCTGATTGAAGCAGGGCAGGCCTTCGGGGCAACCAAAAGTCAACTGCTCTGGAAAATCGAGCTGCCCTATGCCCTGCCGCAGATCATGGCAGGTCTGACCCAGACCATCATGCTGTCGCTCTCCATGGTCGTCATTGCAGCCCTTGTCGGCGCGGATGGCCTCGGCGTGCCAACCTTGAGGGCGCTGAACACGGTCAACATCGCCAAGGGATTTGAGGTTGGTGTTGCCATCGTCCTGATCGCGATCGTGCTTGATCGCTTCTTCCGCACGGAAGCTGCTGAAGGAGGCCGCAGATGAGCGAGCCAATCGTCCGTTTCAAGAATGTCGATATCGTTTTCGGCAGCGAACCGCATTCCGCCCTGCAGCTCATCGACCAGGGCATGCGGCGCGAGGATATTTTGAAGGAAACCGGCCAGACGCTCGGCGTGGCTGGTGCAAACTTCGATATTGAGGAAGGCGAGGTCATCGTCCTCATGGGCTTGTCCGGGTCCGGAAAATCCACCTTGCTGCGCGCGGTCAACGGCCTCAATCCAGTGATCCGGGGCGAGGTCGAGGTTCGTGACGGAGATGCGTGGATCAACCCGGAAACCTGTTCTCCCGACGCCCTGCGCCATCTGCGGCGCCATCGCATAGGCATGGTGTTCCAGCAATTTGCGCTTCTGCCATGGCGGACAGTTGCCGAAAATGTCGGCTTCGGGCTTGAGCTGTCGGGAATGCCGAAAGCGGAGCGTGCAGAGAAGGTAGCGGCCCAGTTGAAGCTGGTCGGTCTGGATGGCTGGGGTGAAAAATATGTTCACGAGCTGTCCGGTGGCATGCAGCAGCGCGTTGGCCTTGCGCGCGCCTTTGCCACCGATGCGCCGATCCTCTTGATGGATGAGCCGTTCTCTGCCCTTGATCCGCTGATCCGCGATCGTCTGCAGGACGAGCTTCTGGATCTGCAGAAAGAACTCAATCGAACGATCATCTTCGTCAGTCATGATCTCGATGAAGCCGCCAAGATCGGCTCACGCATAGCCATCATGGAAGGCGGGCGGGTGATCCAGCTCGGAACGCCGCAGGAAATCGTCAAACGCCCGGCAACCGAATATGTCGCTGATTTCGTCGGTCACATGAACCCGCTCAATGTTCTCAGGGCCCGCGATATCATGGGGCCCGTTCGCCCCGGCGGTCTGGTTGAGGCCCCGCGCTGCGCTCCCGACACTCCGGTCCGCGCCGTCATCGCCCAAAAGCGGACAACGCAAGGTGCCATTCTGGTCGAACAGAACGGCAGGATCCTCGGCCAGATCGGCGAACAGGAAATCTACGCCTGTTTGTGAGGAGACGGTCCGCTCGCCCGAAAAGGAAAAGCCCCGCAGTTTTTGCGGGGCTTTCTTGTCAAAGGCCAGACGTTGTCCGGCGATTTGCCAATCGGCTTACATGATCTCTTCGAAGAGCGCTTTGGTGTTTTCGTAGGTCATCTCGACCGGGTTGCCACCGGTGCTCGGGTCGCGAAGGGCGGCGGCTGTCAGTTCGTCGATGTTCGGGTCCTTGACGCCAAGCTCGCTCAAGGTCTTTGGAATGTTCATCGATGCATTCAGCTCATCGACATAGGCGCAGAAACCTTCGAAACCGCCAGCAATGCCGAGATAGGCTGCTGCCTTGTCAAACCGGTCCGAAATCGCGGTCTTGTTGAACTGCAGGACAGCAGGCATGCACACGGCGTTGGTCGTGCCGTGGTGGGTGTGATGAACCGCCCCGATCGGGTGGCTGAGCGCGTGGATCGCACCAAGTCCCTTCTGGAAGGCCGTTGCGCCCATGGCAGCTGCGGACATCATGTGGCCGCGTGCCTCAAGGTCGGTCCCATCCGCATAGGCGCGCGGAAGGTATTCCTTCACCAGCCGCATGCCTTCCAGCGCGATACCCTGGCTCATCGGATGATAATGCGGGCTGGAATAGGCCTCGACACAATGGGCAAAGGCATCAAGGCCGGTGCCTGCTGTCAGAAATTTCGGCATGCCAATCGTCAGTTCCGGGTCACAGATCACCGTGGTCGGAAGCATCTTCGGGTGAAAGATGATCTTCTTTTCGGCCGTGTCGACCTTGGTGATGATGCCCGCCCGGCCGACTTCCGATCCGGTGCCAGCAGTCGTCGGGACGGCAATGATCGGGGCAATTGCAGCGGCATTGGCGCGTGTCCACCAGTCCCCGATATCTTCAAAGTCCCAGAGCGGACGGGTTTGTCCGGCCATGAAGGCGATGACCTTCGCAAGGTCCAGTCCCGAACCGCCGCCAAAGGCGACAACACCGTCATATCCGCCGTCGCGATAGGCCTTCACGCCGGCTTCAGCGTTCTTGTCCGTCGGGTTCGGGTCCACGTCGGAGAACATCCCGCGACCAAGACCTGCAGCCTCAAGCAGGTCGAGGGTTTTTGTCGTGATCTCCATGTTGGCCAGGCCCTTGTCGGTGACAAGAAGCGGCTTGGACATTCCGGCTGCCTTGCAGACGTCGGCAATCTCGGAAATCCGGCCTGCGCCAAAGCGAACGGCGGTCGGATAGGACCAGTTGACAGAAGGAAGAGTGCTCATTGCAGTGCTCTTTCAGAGACTTGGGTTTTCTTGATTGGGCCTGTCTCACCCGGCGGCCCAAAGGCAACGGACCGGGTGACACGATAAGACGACGCTGGATACGGATCAGTGTTCCAGACGGAAGTGATAGGACTTCGGACGGGTCAGGTTGTGGAACCCGATTTCCGACAGGGCCGCGCCCTTGCCGGTGTCCTTCACCCCGGTCCACACAAGCGCCGGATCGAGATAGTCGCAGCGGTTCATAAAGACGGTGCCGGTTTCGATCTGGTCGGCGATTTTGGCAGCCTCGTTCGGGTCTTCCGTCCAGAGGGAGGCAGTAAGGCCGTACGGGCTGTCATTCATCAGCTGCAGGGCTTCCGCGTCGTCCTTTACCTTCATGATGCCGACGACAGGGCCGAAGCTTTCCTCGCGCATTACCGACATTTGGTGGTTCACGTTGGTCAGGACCTGCGGAGCAAGATAAGGCGTGCCTTCCTTGTTCATTTCAAAGGCGGACATGTCGATATGCGCCTTTGCGCCCTTGCGAAGGGCTTCTTCGGTCTGTTCGCGCACCCAGGAGGCAAAGCGGGCCTGAGCCATCGGCCCGAGCGTGGTTGCCTCGTCCAGCGGGTTGCCCAGCTTGTACTGTTTGGTCAGATCGACGAAGCCATCGACAAAACGGTCATAGAGGCTCTCGTGCACATAGACACGCTCAATGCCGCAGCAGCACTGACCGGCATTGTAGAACGCGCCATCCACGAGGTTTGCAACCGCATAGTCCAGATCGGCATCCGCACGGACATAGGCTGGATCCTTGCCGCCAAGCTCAAGGCCGAGCGTTGCAAAGGTACCGGCGAGGGCCTTTTCGATGGCCTTGCCGCCGCCGACGGAACCGGTGAAGTTCACATGGTCGATGAGGCCGGAGCCAAGCAGCTTTTCCGTGCCCGAGTGGGTGAGTACAATGTTCTGGAACACGCCCTTGGGCAGGCCGGCAGTTTCGAAAGCCTGGGCAAGGCGCTCGCCGACGAGAAGCGTCTGGGCGGCGTGCTTGAGAATGATCACGTTCCCGGCCATCAGAGCCGGCATGATGGTGTTGATCGCCGTCATGAACGGATAGTTCCACGGTGCGATCACCATGACGATGCCAAGCGGCACGCGCTTCAGGTAGCGCTTGAAACCGGGGCGATCGGTGCGCTCGATATCGGCGAGGGCCTCTTCGGCAATACGGGCACAATATTCGGTCCGCTCGATGGTACCGCCAAGTTCGCCGCCATAGCGGATCGGGCGTCCCATCTGCCATGCCAGTTCGGGAACAACATCGCCGTTTATCGCCTTGAGCGCTTCAAGTGCCTTCAGGCAGAGGGCAACGCGTTCAGCCAACGGTGTTGCTGCCCAAGCAATCTGGGCTGTGCGGGCTGCAGAAACAACCTGTTCAACCGCGGCTTCGTTGAGCGCAGGGCGTTCGGCATAAACCGAACCGTCGACCGGCGAGACGAGCTTGACGATATCACTCATTTTTCACCTCTGATTCCCGCCGCATGTCTGCATGCGCGGGGGTTGTGTTGATTTCTTCTGTTCGGCGGGCAGCCGGTATCAGGCACGTTCAAATCCGCGGGCAACTTCATAGTCGGTCACCACACGGTCGAATTCCTCGATCTCCCATTCTGCCGCACGGGCATAATGGTCGACAACGCCGTCCCCGAAGGCTTCTCGCAGCATCTTGGACTCACGCAAGGTCTCCCTTGCATCGCGAAGGGTGCCCGGAATTTCAGGTGCCTTGCGGGCATCGTAGACATCACCGCTTGCCGGCGGAGCGAGGTCCAGCTTTTCCTCAATGCCCTTTATCCCGGCCGCGATCTGCACTGCAAGCGCCAGATACGGGTTGAGATCCGACCCGCCAATGCGGCACTCGACGCGAAGTGCCTTCGTGCCTTCGCCGCACAGGCGGAAACCGGCGGTGCGGTTGTCGATGGACCAGACGGTCTTGGTCGGAGCGAATGTGCCCTTCTGGAACCGCTTGTAGCTGTTGATGTAGGGCGCCAGGAAATAGGTATATTCCGGCGCATATTTGATCAGTCCGGCCATGTAGTTGCGCATGAGCTCGGACATTCCATGCTCGCCCTTTGCATCGCAGAAGGCGTTTTCGCCGTTCGCGTTCCAGAGCGACTGGTGAATGTGCGATGACGACCCGACCCGGTCATGGTGCCACTTCGGCAGGAAGGTCACGGCGCGACCCTTCGCCCAGGCGATTTCCTTTACCGCGTGCTTGGCGATGGTGTGATAGTCCGCACAGTCGAGGGCTTCTGCATACTTGATGTTCAGCTCTTCCTGACCGGCTTCCGCCTCACCCTTGCTGTTCTCCACCGGAATGCCCGCGGCATAGAGGTGATTGCGAACCGGGCGCATCACTTCCTCTTCCTTGGTGGTCTGCAGGATGTGATAGTCCTCGTTGTAGCCGGAGATCGGCTCCAGATCGCGGAAACCTTCCTTGCGGATCTCGTCGAAACTTTTCTCGAACAGGAAGAACTCCAGTTCGGTCGCCATCTTGGCGGTAAAGCCGAGCTCCTTCAGGCGCGCAATCTGCTTTTTCAGCATGGCGCGGGGCGAATGCGGCACGTCCTTGTGGGTATGGTGATCCTGAACATCGCACAGGACCATGGCCGTTCCTTCCAGCCACGGAATCTTGCGGAGTGTCGCAAGATCCGGCTTCATGACATAGTCGCCATAGCCTGCTGACCAGCTTGTCGAGGCATAGCCTGCGACCGTGTACATTTCCAGATCCGTCGCCAGAAGGTAATTGCAGCAATGGGTTTCTTCATACGCGCTGGTGATGAAATGCTGCGCATGGAAGCGTTTGCCCATCAGGCGTCCCTGCATGTCGACGATGCAGACAAGAACCGTATCAATTTCGCCGTCCGAAACCGCCTGTTTCAGACCGTCAAAGGTCAGAGTGCCAGCCATTCTGGGGATCCGTTTGTTTCAGTAATAGAGATAAGCCAAGGGGAGTGGCCCGGAACCGGGCCGCTCCCACAATGGCATGGTTTTAGGTGTAGCGGTACGGGCGACCTGCCTTTTGCATGTCGGCATTGTACTTCTTGAAGATCTCGACGACCTGAGCCTTAACCGGCGATTCCGCTGCAATCTCGTCCCAGAACTTGAGCGCGGCCGCCTCAACGGTTGCCCATTCTTCATCCGGGATGGTGGTCAGCTCCATCTTCGTGCCGTTGACGCGCAGAGAAGCTTCGCCGCCCCAGTACCACCACTGGCGATAGTAGTGAGAGGCGTCCATGGCCAGCTGCAGCATGGTCTTCAGGTGATCCGGCAGCTCGTTCCAGCGTTCCTGGTTGGCAAAGAAGGAGCCAGCCCACGCACCGGAAATGTTGTTGGTCAGGAAGTAGTTGGTCACGTCTGCCCAGCCAACCGTGTAGTCCTCGGTGATACCGGACCACGCGATGCCGTCCAGTTCGCCGGTCTGGACCGCAACTTCAATGTCTTCCCACGGCAGGGTGACCGGAACGACGCCGAACTGGCTCATGAAGCGACCGGCGGTCGGGAAGGTGAAGACACGCTTGCCCTTCAGATCTGCCAGCGAGCGGATCGGATCCTTGGTGGCAAAGTGGCACGGATCCCAGGAGCCTGCGGAAATGTGCTTCACGCCAACCTTCGCATACTCGGCTTCCCAGATTTCCTTCAGGCCGTACTGGTTGAACAGTACCGGCACATCAAGCGAATAGCGGCTGGCAAACGGGAAGTACCCACCGAACACGGTGACTTCGGTCGGAGAGGCCATGGAGTCATCGTCGGACTGAACGGCGTCGATCGTGCCGCGCTGCATGGCGCGGAACAATTCGCCGGTCGGAACCAGCTGGTCGGCGAAGAAAAGCTCGATTTCCATCTCGCCGTTGGCTGCCTTGTTGAAGGCGTCGATATGCGGCTTGATCACGTGTTCGGCGAGGGCCGGACCGGCATAGGTCTGCATGCGCCACTTGATCGGCGCCTGACCGAGAACGGCCGGAGCTGCAAGGGTGGACGCACCAGCGGCAGCAACAGTGCCAAGGCCCGCCTTCTTGATGAAATCACGTCTGTTCGTCATCTGTCATTCCCCAGTCTGGTTGGTTACAGGTCTTTGCGGCGCCGGGTCAGGCAGGTCTGCCAATCTGGTGCCGGGAACTGGCCGGGTTTTCCCGGCTCGTATTTGTTCTTTGTCGCCATGGCTCACTTCCCATAGACATAGTCAGGAAGCCAAAGGGCGATTTGCGGGAAGATCATGACGAGCGCGAGAGCCAGGATCATGACCATCACAAAGGGTGTGATCGAGCCGTAGATGTCGCGCATCGTGATGTCGGCGGGAGCCATGGCGCGCATCAGGAAGAGGTTGTAGCCGAAGGGCGGTGTCATGTAGGCGATCTGGGTCGTGATCGTATAGAGGACGCCGTACCAGACCAGATCGAACCCGAGTGCGCCCACCAACGGAACATAAAGCGGGGCAACAATCACCAGCATCGCCGTGTCATCAAGGAACGTCCCCATGACAATGAAGGACAGCTGCATGAGGATGAGGATCATCCACGGGCTGAGACCGAGCTGCTCGGTAAAGAGGTTCTCGATCGCCTTCACCGCGCCAAGGCCATCGAACACCGCGCCAAAGCCAAGCGCTGCAAGAATGATCCACATGAACATGCATGAGATGCCGAGTGTGTTGCGCAGGCAGGTCTGGAAGATCGACCATGTCATCCGGCGCTTGAGCAGGGCCGCTGCAAAAGCTGTCAGGGCGCCAATGGCCGAGCTTTCGACAAGGCTGGTCCAGCCGTTGACGAACGGGATCATCATGGCCCCGAAAATGACCAGCGGCAGGACACCCGAGAGTAGCAGGCGGTATTTTTCCGACCGGGAGACATTGCGTTCGTCAAGCGGCAGGGCCGGGCCGAGATGCGGCTGCAGTTTGCAGCGGATCACGATGTAGATGACGAACATGCCAGCCATCATCAGGCCGGGAATAACGCCGGCCAGCCAGAGTTGGCCGACCGGCTGCCGGGCGATCATGGCATAGAGCACAAGAACGACCGACGGGGGTACGAGAATTCCAAGGGATGAGCCAGCCTGTATGACGCCGGTCACCATGCGCTTGTCATAGCCGCGCCGAAGCAGCTCCGGCAGGGCGATGGTCGCGCCGATTGCCATGCCTGCGACCGACAGGCCGTTCATGGCGGAGACGAGAACCATCAGGAAGATGGTGCCAATCGCAAGACCGCCGCTGACCGGTCCCATCCAGACGTGGAACATCTTGTAGAGGTCGTCTGCAATGCGCGATTCCGACAAGACGTAGCCCATGAAGATGAACATCGGCAGCGTGAGCAGCGGGTACCATTTCATCAGCTTCATGGCGGAAGCGAATGGAATGTCAGACCCGCCTGTTCCCCAAAGCGCAAGAGCCGCAACAGCAGCAACGCCGCCAATGGCCCCGAAGACGCGTTGCCCGGTCAGGAGCATCAGCATCATCGAGGAGAACATCAGGATTGCGATTAACTCATAGGACATCAGATTTCTTCTCCACGGATGGTCGCAATGTCCTTGATGAGTTCGGAAATGCTTTGCAGGAGCATGAGAAAGAAGCCGAGGCACATGACGACCTTGATCGGCCAGAGCACCGGTCGCCATGCTGTCGGGCTGCGCTCGATGTAGCCAAACACCTCGCTGGCCGCATCTGGCCCGCCGGTAAAGAAGGCCACGAACAGCTTGTGGTAAAATTCAAAGGCGTTTGAGCCAAAAAAGCCCAGCGAATAGGCGGTCGACGTCAGGCCGCCATAAAGAAGGACGCCGAGATAGAAGAGCAGCAAAAGCACCGTGAAAGCATCGAACCACGCCTTCTTCTTCGGCGACCATTCCGCATAGAACAGGTCCATGCGCACGTTCGAGCCGAGCTGCATGGAATAGGGGCCACCCAGAATGTAGTAGGTCACCATGGCAAACTGGGCGACTTCCAGCGTCCACAGCGAAGGGTTGAAAAAGGTCTTCGAGATCGAGGACCACAACAGGATCGCTGCCATGACGAACACGCCATACATGATGATCCGGCCAAGAGTGCGGTTGAAGCGGTCAACGCCGTGAACATACCAGCGGAACAGTCTAGGCATGCTGTCTCCCATTCTGCGACAGGACGGCCTTTTCCAGCACGGGCGCGAGAAGGGCACCCCAGCGGTTTTCCATCTCGGGCGTGGATATCTCGTCGTTGCGGATCTCGATCATCAAGGAGCGCAGGCCGCGCTTTTCGCCATGACGGCTCAGCGTGTAGTAGACGCCGTCCCTTGGCGAATAAGGCTCATTGTCCCCGACTTGAAACTGCGTCCGGCTCTTGAGGTCGTCTATGACAGGGTCGATCAGGCTCCGGTCGTTGCCGCAGATCAATCCGATCTCCCACGGGCGTTGTTGCCCCTTGTAGACAGGGGTGAAGCTGTGAACCGAAATAACCGCAGTCGGCTGTCCCTTGGCCGCCCGTTCGTCGAGTACCTCCTCGATGGCCTGATGAAACGGACGATGGGAGAGCGTAATGCGCTTTTGACGTTCTATGTCCGAGAGGTTCGCGTTTCCGGGAATAACGGTTGTCTCGCTGATTTCCGGGATGAGATCGACAGCCGCCTCATCGCGATTGCAATCGATGATCAGCCGGGAGACAGTCGAGGCAACGAGCGGGGCGTCCAGCAAGCGGGAGAGCTCAAGACTGACGCCAAGCGCGCCGGGATCCCATGCGATATGGGCGAATTTGTCGGCTTCGGAAATCCCGAGGGACTGGTCATAGGGGAGCGGCATGCGATTGCTGGCGTGGTCACACACCAGAACGATGCTGCTGCTGCCTGAACGGTTGAAAACATTGACCGCTGGCAAGTCTGTGCGTGATGTCGCACGGATTTC
This sequence comes from Roseibium sediminis, assembly GCF_008711325.1. Lineage (GTDB taxonomy): Bacteria > Pseudomonadota > Alphaproteobacteria > Rhizobiales > Stappiaceae > Roseibium > Roseibium sediminis. Next base: position 139,539 of record NZ_VXDB01000010.1, on the reverse strand, counting down.
CATTCCCAAGCCCTTCGTATTCCAACGCAAAATGTCTGTTCTATTTGTTACAAAATTGCGTTCTGAATTATTTTCTGTATCATTTGATACGCGCTTTTCGTCAGTGTCAACGGGAAAGTTGCCGGTGATAAAAATCTGGAGGTGGCAGTGATGGATCGTCCCCTTGTGGAAGACATTCGGGATCGACTCGACGAATTTACTGCGACTGAGCGCAAGGCAGCTCATGCCTTGCTGGCCAACTATCCGATGCTCGGACTGGGGACAGTGGCGCAGTTCGCGCAGGCGGCAAATGTCAGTTCGCCGTCAATCCTGCGCTTCGTTGCGCGGCTTGGGTTTCCGAGCTTTTCGGACTTTCAGGACCGGCTGCGAAAGGAGCTGGAAAGCCAGTTGAATTCGCCGTTGGCACGAAGTTCGCAGCTTGCCGATTCCGACGTTGGCGATCCGTTGGTCAGTGCCTTGGTGGACAATGTGCGCGAGACCTTTGCTCATTTGCCCAAAGGTGAGTTGGAGGGGCTGACGAAACTACTCGCCGATGACCGCAAGAATCTCTACCTGATCGGCGGGCGCTTCACCGACAGCCTGGCGCGCTACATGGCAGCGCATTTGCGGATCGTTCGGTCCAATGTCCATCATGTCAGCGGCCAACAGGCGAACTGGCAGGATCTGCTGGTGAGTATCGGGCCGAAGGATGCCGTGCTTGTGTTTGACATTCGCCGGTATCAGACAGAGCTCATCAACTTCGCCGATGCCGCGGCCGAACGTGGGGCAACCCTTGCGCTCATCACCGACAGCTGGGTGTCGCCCATTGCGCGGACGGCCAGCTATGTTCTGCCGGCCCGCGTGGCTGTCAACACGGCATGGGACTCGTCCCTCGCCCTGATGGCCATCGCAGAAGTGCTCATTGCCCGGGTGACCCGGTTTAATCCGGAGCGAAGCCGGGCGCGCATGCAGGTGCTTGAGGATTTGCGATCAAATCGGACCACCCGCCCGGACATTGAGGGGCAGGATTACGATCTTTAGAAAGAAAAACGCCGGAGACGGGCTCCGGCGTTTTGAATATCAGGCGTAGGTCAAGCTGCCAATCAGACGGCTTCCAGCTGTGCAGCCTGCTTGCCGCGTCCACGGCGATCATCTTCAGCGACAAAACTGATTTTTGCACCTTCTTCCGGTGCCGCCATTCCAGCCTGCTCAAATGCAGTGATATGGACGAACACGTCCTTGCCGCCATTGTCCGGAGTGATGAAACCGAAGCCGCGGTCATGGTTGAAGAACTTGATAGTGCCGGTCTCGCGCATGGAGATACCTTTCCGTATTGAGGGCGCGCGGCGTCCCATGTTGGGAGACGCGCAAAGTCGAGCAGTCTTTAGAAACGGAAAGTTTGGTATTTCAAAGCAGCGATGAAGCCGCCGAAGTCAATCTTTGCCAAGTCTAGTTCGTGTCCCGGTCGGTCTGTGACCAACACACAATACGTAGGAGTGGTGCCGGTCTACGGCAAGCGCCTTTTTGGGGTTTTGAGCAGGAAGTGCCCTAGGAGCTGCCCTCGGCAACCCGCTTTGCCGCCCGCATGGTCGTTTCAAGCTGGTTCAAAAACCGGGAGCGATCTGCTTTCGTGAAGGAAGGTCCACCTTCCCGAATCGCACCGGCCTCGCGAAGGTGGGTCGACAGATCCCGCATGGCAAGGCGCATCCCCATGGCATCCTCGCGAAAGGGTTTGCCATTTGGAGCGAGCACCAAGGCTCCTGCATCGACGCAGCGTGAGGCGAGGGGAACGTCGGCGGTTACCACCACATCCCCTTTTGTTGCGTTGTCGGCAATCCAGTTGTCAGCCTCGTCCAGTCCTTCCGGCACGATCTTTCGCTCGCAATAAGGGCTGTCCGGCAGGCGCATCCATGCGTTGCTGACATATATGACCGGCACCTTGTGACGCTCGCCCACCTTCAAGGCTTCATCCTTCACCGGACAGGCATCGGCATCTACATAAAGCTTGGTCATGTGCGAACTCCGGTTTCGTGGCCGTCCTGCAAGGTTCGAATGATGTTGCTGGCCGCGTGATGGGCCATGGAAAAACAAGCCTGCAGCAGATATCCGCCGGTCGGCGCTTCCCAATCCAGCATTTCGCCAACCGCATAGACGTTCGGCAATTTTTTCAGCATCAGATCCTCGTTCACCTCGTCGAGATGAATTCCCCCGGCAGAGGATATCGCCCGGTCGATGGAATAGGGTGCGGTCAGTTTGACCGGGCAGCCCTTGATCAGTTTGGCCAGATGGGAGGGCTGTTGCGGCAAGGGGCCTGATTCCCGCAGCAGCGACTGTGCCGCCTTGTCGAGCCCGACAGTCTTGCGAAGCCAGCTGGATGCAGATTGCTTGCCTCTTGGCTTGAGCAGCCGCTTTTCAACGGCGTCGACAGTCAGGTCGGGTTTCAGGTCCAGAGAAATGGTCGCGCTGCCATCCAGCTCGATTCGGTCCCGAATTTCGGCAGACAAGGCATAGATTGCACCGCCTTCGAGGCCGGATTTCGATATCAGTGCCTCGCCTTGTACGGTCTTGTCGTCCAGACGAAGGGCGATTCGCTTCAAGGGCACGCCCGCCACACTCTCTTTCAGGATGTCGGACCAGCAGGCGTGAAACCCGCAATTTGCCGGTCGGAACGGAGCCATGCCGATACTGCGAGCTTTCAGTATATCCTGCCAGGATCCGTCTGACCCAAGTCTGGGCCACGAGGCACCGCCAAGGGCCAGTACGACCGCGCGTGCCTTGAGGGTGACATTCGTGCCATCAGGGCGCGTAAACTGAAAACCACCATTTGCATCAATGCCGCTCCACCGATGAAGCGAGTGAAGACGAACGCCGTGTTTGTCGAGACGTTGCATGAGGGCGCGAAGGAGCGGGGAAGCTTTCATGGCTGTTGGAAAAACACGCCCGCTTGATCCCACAAAGGTTTCGCTGCCCAGCTCTTGGCACCACTGACGTAAGGTTTGTGGCGAAAACGACTGAACGAGCGGCTCCAGAAAGGTTTTTGCCTCCCGGTAGCGGTCAACGAACTCGGGCAGCGCTTCGCTGTGGGTTATGTTCAGCCCGCCCCGGCCCGCCAGCAGGAATTTTCTGGCAGGTGCGCGCATTTGTTCCGCTATTTCAACGGTTAGACCATGGCGAGACAGGAGGTCTGCTGCATAAAGACCAGCCGCGCCAGCGCCAATAACCAATACATCGGTTGTTTTACCATCCATGGTAGTTCTCCCGATGATTGTGATGCGGAAATAGTGAATCGGATTGTAATAAATACGATTTACGAAGGGTTATTTGAAATAAAGAGACGGAGAATGCATAAAGAATAAGTTTTTTAACGGAGTGTTTGCTGATTCTGGTTGTATATAGTTCTTGATTGTAGAAACAAAGTTGCATTTGGTGGTTCGCATTAGCACCATCTCCCCGGAGGGCAGGAATGGCGAACGCTCTTGAAAAAGTGGTTCTGGTCGACGGACAATCGAGGACCCATGGGAAGTTTAAACGCCTCTTGAGGGACAAGTATGATCTTGTCAACTTCAGGGACGCGGAAAAGGCACTCAGCTGGCTCAAAACCCATGGTACTCCGGCAATTGTGGTCTGTGGCGCCGAACTTGGACCCACGGACAGTATCAGTTTTTCCAAGGCAGTTGATGTCGTGGCTCCCTATTCTGCACGCATCATTCTGACCGAGGAGGAATCAACCGACTTCTTCCGTAAGGCGTTGAACACCGGTCATGCCTATAGTGTGCTCGTGGCTCCATATAGCGATGACGCGATCCTCAATGCGATGGAATCCGCGCTTTCCTATCACAAACGACTGGTTCATGACCGGAATAATCTGGAGCGCACGCTGGCCGGTTCGGTGAAGCTGTTGATCGATATGTTGTCGCAGTTCCACGCCGATGCCTTTCGCAGGACAGCACCCATTCGTCAAAATGCGCTCAAACTTGCCAAGGCAATGGGTATCCGGAAAACCTGGGAACTGGAGATGGCAGTGATGTTGTCTCCGCTTGGGGAAGCGCTGCTGCCTAAGGAAATTCTCTCAAGATATCGGGCTGCCAAGCCTTTGACCGATCAACAGCGCGAAGTTCTTGCCGACGCTCCGCGCCAGACGCGCGACCTGCTGAAAAACATCCCGCAGCTGGAGAAGGTGGCTGAGGTTCTTTATCTCTCCGGTCGCGGCTTCGACGGTTCGGGGTTTCCAAAGGAAGGCCCAATTGGTTCGGACATTCCGCTCAATGCGCGAATTCTCAAGATCCTGACCGACTTGTGGATGGCGAGTCCGGATGGTGGTGTTGATACCCCAGCCTTCGAAGCGTTGATGATCCGGTCCAAGGCTTATGACCCCGATCTACTGCGTTTGGCGAAGAAAGTGCTGCTTGACGGTGGCCTGGATATGTCGGGCAAGGAAATCACACTCTGCTATGTCCGCAACCTTCGGGTCGGCGACGTACTGGTGGACGATATCCTCACGGAAACATCGCAGGAGCTTGTCCTGTCCCGAGGCCACGAGCTGACCGAAACCACCATTCGTCGTCTGGATCAGTACAACCGGCTCGCCGGTGTCCGCCAGCCTATCCGCGTTCACAGGCCGGAAGTATCCGAGGACCGAATGGCGACAGCGGTTTGACAAGCCGAGCGTGAGTTCTGTCTTTGAAAGTTTATTTCGAGGTCGCGCTCAGAAGCTCGGCTTCATAGGCCTTTGCGACCCGCAGGAAACGTCCGTGAGCATAGTTCATGCTCAGGATCAGGCCCCACCAGCCATATCGCCAATATTGCCGGGCGAAATAGCCTTTCAGGAACGAGACCGGAAACTCGGTCAGCAACCGCCAGCGCGGAAGAGAGCGCCCGCGCGTGCGCATGTCCTCCACCTGCATGTTTGAATAGCGATTGTATTTGCCGACCTGAAAGTCCAGTGACCGGATTGACCGATGGCCCATGATGCCGTTCAGGTTTTTGGTCGTCGTACCTTCAAGCGGGCGGACCGTGTCATGGACCGAGGACTCAGAAAAGCGGCCCTGGCGGCGATCATACAGGCGGATCTGGTGATACCCATAGGCCCATGGGGCAGGTTCGCTTTCATGGGCAAACACATCCCGAATCATGATGCGCCAGCTGTCAGCATCAAGATGGCGGTCTGAGCGAAACAGGGTTTCGATTTCGCTTCTCAGGTCCGGAGTGATTTCCTCATCTGCATCGAGGTTCAAGAGCCAGTCGTTGCGACACTGGTCTTCGCCGAACCGCTTCTGTGGCCCGTAGCCGGGCCACGCATTGTGAACAACGCGAGCGCCGAGATTTTCGGCAACCCGAACCGTATCATCAGAAGAGCCGCTATCGATGACGATGACTTCGTCCACCCAGTCGACAACGCTTGCTATCGCTCGGCCAATACGATCCGCTTCGTCTTTGGCAATAATGAAGGCGGAAAGAGGCAGGCGATCTGACATGACGGTGGCCAAGGCTCGACGGGGCAGTGGGGACGCAAGAATTAAGCAGGCTTCTGTCTAGTCCGAACTGCCCCGTCTGAAAAGCATTTCCGTTTGTGCCTCAGGCTAGACACTGCCGAAAAAGGCCTGAAGTCCTCCGAGGCGGAGTGTGTTTCCTGATTGCTCGCAGGTGAAGCACGCCGGACCGACATTGGTCACCGGCAACCCGCCAAGGTCGACCTCCACCTGTGCTGCCGTCAGGTTGAAGACGCAAAGGAGTGTCTCGCCCTTGTGCTGCCTGCGGAACATGACAGTGCCGTCCGGGCTGTCAACGAAGGAGATGCTGCCCTTGTGCAGGGCTGGTTGGCTGCGCCGCCATTTCAGGAGTTGGCGGGTGAGTTCAAGAACGGAGCCGGCGACTCCATCCTGTGCCTCGACAGACTTGCGCTGATGAGGTTCGGCCACAGGGAGCCAAGGCTTGCCGGTGGTGAAGCCACTGGACGGAGCTTTGGATGACCAAGGCATTGGCGTGCGGCAACCGTCGCGCCCCTTGAATTTCGGCCAGAAGCGCAATCCGTAAGGGTCCTGTAGCAACTCATAGGGAACGTCCGCCTCTTCAAGGCCAAGCTCTTCACCCTGATAGATGCAGGCTGTGCCGCGAAGGCTAGTCAGGAGCGCGGTTGCCAGAGGTGCAAACTCTGCCGGATCATGATCCGCTCCCCAGCGGCTGACCACCCGCGTCACGTCATGGTTGGACAGCGCCCAGGACGGCCATCCCGTGCCCAGCCCGTTTTCCATGTTCTCGATGACATGGCGGACATAGGAGGCAGAATGATGGGGCGTCAGCAGATCGAAGCTGTAGGCCATGTGGATGCGTTTTCCCACTTCCGTATAGGCGGCTGTCAGTTCGATCGATCGTCCGTCATCTCCGATCTCGCCCACCGAAGTCGTGCCCGGATATTCATCGAGCAGCGTTCTCAGGCGTTCCAGAAACTTCAGGTTTTCCGGCTGGGACTTGTCGTAAAGATGATGCTGAAGCGCATACGGGTTGTCCGCCTTCACCGTCGTGGGCTCAACACCGCCAATGTGGGGCGGATTGTCCCGCAAATCCCGGTCGTGGAAATAGAAGTTCACTGTATCCAGCCGGAAGCCGTCGACGCCGCGATCGAGCCAGAAGCGCGCAGCGGAGAGGACCGCGTCCTGGACTTCCGGGTTATGGAAATTCAGATCCGGCTGACTTGCGAGGAAATTGTGCAGGTAATACTGGCGGCGCGTTGCGTCCCATTCCCAGGCCGATCCCCCGAACAGTGACAACCAGTTGTTCGGCGGGGACCCTTCCGGCTTGCAATCTGCCCAAACATACCAGTCCGCCTTGGAATTGTTGCGCGAAGAGCGGCTTTCGACAAACCACGGGTGCTGGTCCGAAGAGTGGGAGATGACCAGATCGATCAACACTTTCAGGCCGCGCGCGTGGGCAGCCTCGATCAGCTCATCGAAACAGGCGAGCGTCCCGAACATCGGGTCAACATTCTCGAAATCCGAAACGTCGTAGCCGAAATCATGCATCGGCGAGGTGAAGAACGGCGAGAGCCAGATCCCGTCCACCCCCAGATCGGAAATGTAGTCTATCCGGTTGAGGATGCCGCGCAGATCACCGATCCCGTCGCCGTTGCTGTCCTGAAACGAGCGGGGATAGATCTGGTAAATGACGGCCCCGCGCCACCAGTCGGGATCGGTCGACCCGGGGCGAATGTGTGCCGAGTTGGCAGGCGCAAAGAGAACGTCGGCCATGGGGATGCCTCGCGATGATGAAAGATGTTGGAATTGAAGCACTCAAAGCGCTTTGAATCAAGCGCTACCGCGTTGCTCTGTCTTGGTCAAGATGCGAAACGATCAGAAACGAATGTGTGAACACGTGACGGTTTAGTCAAAAAGGCCAGCACGCATGAATGCGTACTGGCCTCGATTTTTGAAAATGCAGAAAAAATACTCGCGAACATGTCGTTCTTATCCGGTCAACATGACATCCGGATGACCGAGTTGCCAATTTGCGGCGATATCGAAGAAGGCTCTGGGGTTGGGAAGTCTCTCGGCAAAAAAATGATATAAGATATTGAAAATAATAAAATAAATAAAAATAGTTGACGCACTAGTCAAAAGGCTCTTGCGAACGGGGCAAGTTAGTGAAACTCTGCTGCCGGAAAACAGCCCGCATATGCCTTTCTATGGCAGGGGGCTGTGTAGATTCAGGCCGTCGAGATACGGGAGAGTTCGTTATGACAGCAGCAATGGTGGGATGGGCACACTTGCCGTTTGGCAAGCACTCGGACGAAACGGTCGAGAGCCTTGTTGTGAAGGCCGCAAAGGCGGCCATCGAAGATGCGGGCATTTCCGCAGAAGATGTCGACGAGATCCTGTTTGGCCACTTCAACGCCGGCTTTTCCACGCAGGACTTCACGGCCTCTCTGGTTTTGCAGGCCGATCCGGCGTTGCGTTTCAAACCCGCGACCCGCGTTGAAAATGCGTGTGCGACAGGATCCGCTGCCGTGCATCAGGGTGTTCGGGCCATTGCTTCCGGTGATGCCCGCGTCGTGCTTGTGGTTGGCGTTGAGCAAATGACCACAACGCCCGGACCGGAGATCGGCAAGAACCTTCTGAAGGCGTCCTACCTGAAAGAGGAAGGCGATATTCCTGCGGGGTTTGCCGGCGTGTTTGGCAAGATCGCGGACTCCTATTTCCAGAAATACGGTGACCAGTCCGACGCCTTGGCCAAGATCGCGGCCAAGAACCACAAGAACGGCGTCGGGAATCCCTATGCCCAGATGCGCAAGGATCTCGGCTTCGACTTCTGCCGTGCCGAAAGCGAGAAGAACCCCTTTGTTGCGGGCCCGCTAAAGCGTACCGATTGTTCCCTTGTGTCCGATGGTGCTGCTGCTCTGGTTCTGACCGACACCGCAACGGCTCTCGGCATGAAGAAGGCAGTTGCCTTCCGCTCGCTGGCCCATGTGCAAGACTTCCTGCCCATGTCCCGCCGTGACATCCTGAAGTTCGAAGGGTGTTCCAAGGCATGGGGGCAGGCGCTGGGCGATGCAGGACTGGCGCTGGAGGATCTCTCCTTCGTCGAAACCCATGACTGCTTCACCATTGCCGAGCTGATCGAATACGAAGCCATGGGCCTGACCAAGGAAGGCGAGGGTGCCCGCGCCATTCTCGAAGGCTGGACCGAGATGGATGGCAGACTGCCGGTCAATCCGTCCGGCGGCCTCAAGGCCAAGGGGCACCCGATAGGCGCAACGGGCGTCTCCATGCATGTCATGACAGCCATGCAGCTTGCCGGTGAAGCCGGTGACATTCAGGTCAAAAACGCGGAAATCGGCGGCATCTTCAACATGGGCGGCGCAGCTGTTGCCAACTATGTGTCCGTTCTTCAGGCGATGAAGTAGCTTGCCTTGCTTTAAAGGCAAAGTAATAGGCATTCATTAGTTGATAAGGGGGAGATCAGGTATGTGGGTTGTTTACGCATCTATCCTATACCTGATCCTCTCCTATCAAGTATACATGGGATTCCCGCCGTTTTACAAAAAGAGGAAGAAATTTGGTTTTTTCTTGATTGAGATGCCAAGTAAACGAGAGGTTTTGGACGGCCTAGTCTTTGTTGGTGGGGGTATGGTTGGTGGAATGCTATGCATAGCAATTGCTGAATCGTCGGGCATGAAGGTATTGGCGTTTATCGGACTACTTCCACCAATGTATTCGGGCTGGAGTCTGCGGAAGATGTTAAAAGCGGAAACTGATGGACCGCTGCCCTGGGTTTATAATGTGCCCATAATGCCTTTTATATACCCTTTTGTACGTCGTTGGCCGATGATATATTTCGATTTGTGGACTATGTGTATCCCTGTATCTATTGGGTTAATAGAGATTATTAGGTTTATTATTCTGAAATAAGAAAATACTTAAGTTGTTTTTCGGCGCGTTTTGCGCATGTCAGATCTGCACTCTCAACACTGTAAATCTCCCAAGAGATGCCCACATACCCCTCCGAAAGGAGGCGACATGTTCGACCGTTTTGATATCCGAACCACGCCTATGCCTGAAAGCATGCGTGTTTTGCTGAATGAGTATCCTCGTGATAGCTGGGATGCCCATCCGGGCTTCAAGGAAAAGACCAAAAACTGGCTTGGGGCCCATGTGATGTTCCGCCGTCTCGGGGAACTGGTGACCCGGGAAACGGAACTCTTCCTCGATAGGTCGCGCGAAGCAGACGACTATGCGGCGCGGCTCTCCTACTATGGTGACGCATTGGTGAGGAACCTTCACGGCCATCACCATTTCGAGGATCACTCCTATTTTCCGGAGCTTTCAGCGGCCGACCCGCGGTTCGACCGGGGGCTGGAAATTCTCGAAACGGATCATGAAGCGCTCGACAAGGTGCTGCATGAGTTCACGGATGTCGCAAATCGCACGCTCAAACACATCCAGCTGGATGAAAAGTCGGCGAGGGATGAAGTTGCCAAGGTCCATGAGACGTCTCGGGCAATCGAGGCTTTTCTGGCACGGCACTTGAGTGACGAGGAAGAACTGGCGGTGCCGATCATTCTGCATCACCGGTTGAGAGGGTAGACATGGGACAGATGATAGATGGCCGTTGGGTCAGCGATGATGAAGCCGGGTCTATTTCCCGAACCGGAAAGTGGACCAGAACCCCGAGCGTCGTGCGAGGGGAGCTTCAGCCCGAAGACGTGACACCGGGCCGCTATCATCTGTTCGCCGCCTGGAACTGTCCCTGGGCGCACCGGGCATTGCTCACCCGTGCGCTTCTGGGGCTGGAAAAGGCCTTGCCGGTTTCCTTCGTGGCTCCCAAGCGCACCGATGACGGCTGGGTGTTCGATCCGCAGAATGGCTATGTCGATCAATTGGCAGGTCGGAATGCCCTCCATGAGGTCTATGCCGATGGGCAGTCAGATTATACTGGCCGTGTCACTGTCCCGCTGCTGGTCGAGGCCGAAACGGGAACTCTTGTTTCCAACGAGTCGGCAGATCTGGTTCGCATTCTGCCCAAGGCGTTCGGGCATCTGGCGGACCGGCCGAGGGATCTTTATCCCAAACAGCTTGGTGATGCGATTGATGAGTGGAACACATTGATCCATTCAAGGCTGAACAACGGTGTCTATCAGGCAGGGTTCGCTGAAAGCCAATCGGCTTATGACGCGGCGGTGGAAGGCGTATTTGAAACGCTGGACGCAATCGAGGCCGCCCTCGGTGACAAGCCTTATCTGACTGGCGACGAACTGACAGAAGCAGACATTCGTCTGTTTCCAACGCTCGCCCGATTCGATGTTGCCTATTACAGCGCCTTCAAATGCATGCGCCGACGCATTCAGGACTACCCGAACCTCTGGCGCTATGCTCGGCACTTCTACGCACTGCCGGGCATTGCAGAAACGGTGAAATTCGACATCTACCGCAAGGGTTATTTCTCGCAGTCCCCGAAGCGAAACCCACTTGGCATCATACCGATTGCACCAGATATCGACTGGTCGATCTGAGCCTTTGGTGCTGCTGTCAGGACGTTTCTGATCCGTGGACGGGGTGGGGGAGACCTTGATCAAGTTCTCCCTGTGAGTTGCGCCGGATTTATTTTTTGCTCCTTACACGGAGCGTAAAGCCGCAGGAAACTGCGGCATTTTTCCTTTTCGGTTTCCAAAAATCTCTCGCCCACGTTTTTTGTTTGGTGTCCACACTTGACGCTGGGGACAATAACAAACATATACATTCTACCAACTAGTAGGTTGGAGTCTTGAGGAGGGTGTGATGACACTCGGAACTACACGTCGGACGTTTATGGGAACGGCAACCGCCGCCGCCGCAGGTCTCGCCCTGTCGCCGCTCGTTACCCTTGCGTCAGATACAACAACAGGAAAAGGAACCACTCTTATGGCTACTGGAAACAAGCAAAAGCGCGTTCTGCTCGTGATGTCCTCCGTTGATGAAATGGGGATCAGCGGCAAGCAGACGGGCACCTGGTTTGAAGAAGTTGCAACGCCCTATTACATCCTTACCGAAGCTGGATACGAAGTTGTCTTCGCTTCACCAAAGGGTGGGGAAGCCCCGATCGACCTTCTTTCCATGAAGGCGCCTTTCACCACTGAAAACACGGCGCGTTTCCTGAACGATCCGGTGGCACTCTTTGCAGCCCGCAACACCCGCAAGCTGCGCGAGATCGACTACTCGACCTTTGACGCCCTGTTTGTACCGGGTGGTTATGGCCTGCTGTGGGATTTGGCGGTCGACAGCTACACCATCAAGATGATCCGCGATTTCTACGAAAGCAATCGCCCGGTCGCGATGGTCTGTCATGCCCCGGCGATCCTGCGCGATGTGAAGAAGTCGGATGGCACCTATCTCGTGGAAGGTGTGAAGCTGACCGGCTTCAAGAACGATGAAGATACGGAAATCGAACTGCTTCATCACTTGCTGTTCTCCCTGGAAGACGAACTGAAGCGTCGCGGTGCGAACTACATCAGCAAGGCGAACTGGGAAGCAAACGTGGTCGTCGATGGTGCATTGATGACCGGTCAGAGCCCGGCTTCTGCTCCTCCTCTGGCAGTTGCCCTGCGGGATGTTCTTGCAGGCTGACCGATTTGCTTCGCCCGGCAGTGACCCCGCTGCCGGCGGGCAAATTCAAGAAAAGATCCATCGAAAGGGAGACTGTCATGTTGGGTCATTTTGAAAACTGGGCGCGTGTTGCTTTGGTCGCTCTTGTTCTTACGCTGCCGCTTGGCGTCAGGGCCGATGACCTCCTTGTTGTTGTATCTGAAGGCAGCACTCTGGACGAAAATCAGGTCGCTCGGGTGGAAAAGGCAGTCACTGCAGCCTCCACTGCATGGATTGGCGCCTTCAATATTGGCGACGCAAACTCTGCAGCCAGACAATATACTGAGGACGCAGTGATGGAGGCCAAACCCTTTGGCACCTTCACCGGGCGTACCGAGATTGAAGGCTTTTGGCAGAATATCATCGCAACAGGTTTTGCGGATGTGACTTACATCCTGCCAAAGCTTGAGATTGTCGATGAGACAACCGGCATCATTTCATCCGGTTGGCGCATGAACAAGGCTTTCGGAATAATCACCCGCGAAGTCTGGAAGGTTCAGGCCGACGGTCAAGCCCTGCTTGTCGAGGACCGTTTCGAGATCCTGATGAACCGTTGATCGGAGTGGTCCAGTGCCCCGGTCAGGCATCGCAAACCCCGTTGGTCTCCAAGGAGAATATCCATGAGTGAACAACCATTGGCAATCGTCGCAGGAAGTGGCCCGGGCCTCGGGCTGCATCTCGTCAAGGTACTTGAGGCGAGAGGCTACACAGCTGTGGGGCTGAACCGGTCCGCAATTGCGGGCGAAAGCGCGGTATTGTCCTGCGATCTCACCGAGGGTGATCGCGTCAAGGCGGCGGTCAATAGCCTCGTCTCGGAGCATGGTGTTCCTCGTGTGGTGATCCACAATCCGGCAAAACTTGTCATGTCCCGGTTTGAAGACACTTCCGTGGCGGAATTCGAGGCGACCTGGCGGTCGATGGTGCTCTCTGCCGTCAATCTCGGCAAAGCCGTTCTGCCAATGATGGCAGATGCTGGCGAGGGAGCGTTTCTGGTTTCCGGAGCGACCGCAAGTTTAAGGGGCGGGGCAGGGTTTGGAGCCTTTGCCTCCGCAAAGGCTGGACTTCGGGCGCTCACACAGTCCCTTGCCAAGGAATATGGACCAAGGGGCGTTCATGTCGGTCATGTCATTCTGGATGGAATTCTGGACACGGCGGCCAGCCGCGATCTCCATGACATGTCCCCGGATCGCATGCTCAAGCTGGATGATGTGGCCGAGGCCTATCTGGCCCTTGCCAACCAACCCAAGTCCGCATGGACATTCGAAATGGACCTGCGGCCAATGGGGGAGAGTTTCTGATGAAGACGGATATTCTGATTGTCGGGGCCGGTTTGGCTGGCCTTGCCCTTGCCGACCTCCTTGAGCAGCAAGGCAGGGACTGGATGCTGGTGGAGGCATTGGACAGGCCCGGCGGGCGCATACTGTCTCCTGAATTAGCGGGGGCGAATTTCGATCTGGGGCCCGCGTGGTTCTGGCCCGGCCAGCCGCGCATGGAGGCAGCAACCACCAGATTCGGACTGACAGTGTTCGAGCAATATTCGCAAGGCGCCCTTCTGTTTCAGGATCAGTCAGGGGAGGTTCAGGCCAATCGCGGCTATGCTTCCATGCAAGGTTCGCTGCGCATCAGCGGCGGGGTAGGGAAGCTGATAGAGGCCTATTTGAAGGAGTTGCCGGAAGAGAGGGTTCTGTTTCACTCGCCGCTCGTGCATGTCGAGGAACAGAGCGACGGTGTTGTGGCCAAGGCAGGAAATCAGCTCATCAAGGCCCGGCGTATCGTGTTGGCCGTCCCGCCCCGTGTCATCGCCGAAAGCGTCACTTTCAGCCCTGACCTGCCGGTCGCAGTTGGGGAGGCTCTCGCTTCAATTCCGACATGGATGGCAGGGCAGGCAAAGATCGTGGCGGTCTATGACCGTCCCTACTGGAGGGACGCAGGATATTCAGGTGATGCCATGAGCATGCGCGGACCAATGGTCGAGATCCACGATGCGTCTCCGGCAGAAGGTGGGCCATATGGCTTGTTCGGCTTTGTCGGTGTTGCGGCGAGTACGCGTGCTGAACATGCGGATCAGGTTCTCGACTACGCGCGGCAACAGCTCGTTGCCCTGTTTGGGTCCGAGATGGCCAATCCAAAGGCGCTTTTGATGCGGGATTGGGCACAGGAGCCCAGAACGGCAACGGAACGAGACAAGGCGCCGCTGAGGTTCCATCCAGCCTATGGCTTGCCAGCACCCTTGCGCGGTCTATGGTCAGGCAAAGTAATCTTTGGCTCCACTGAGACGGCCCGCACGTTCGGCGGGTTCCTTGAAGGGGCTCTGGAGGCGGCAGAAACCGTCGCCGGAGAGCTCGCGGCGGCTCCCGCAGACAAACTGGCGGCCAACTCGTGAAAATGGGCCGGGTCAAGGTGACCCGGCCCTTCTTCTTGTTTCGCACAAACCGACGGTGTTCGCGCGCATTAGACTCTTGTGAGAGCAAGTTCCGCGCGATTGGAAAACTATTTCGCTCTTTCGCTCACCTTTGAAAATTGGTGCCCGGCGCTTTGCTCCGGCTCTCCATAAATTATGCCCTGAGCAAGAGCGGAGAGTGACCGATGGCAAATGCCTCGACCAAATGGCGCAAGGATCGACTGGATGTGTTCCCGGCCTTCATGAAGGTTGCCGGACGCCGCGTTCTCGTTGTCGGTCATGGCGGTGAAGCCGCCGCGAAGGTGCGCCTGCTTGGAGAGACCAACGCTCGCATCGAAGTTATCTCCCGGGAAATCGACGCCGATCTTGAAGCAGCCATCAAGGCGGTGGGCGCTGTGCACGTGGCCGAGGACTTCCGTCCGGGATTGATCACAGACGCAGCCATGGTGTTCAGTGCCCGCGAGGATCGCGACCTGGACAAGGCCGTGGTGGATGCCGCCCGGATCATGGGTGTGCCGGTCAATGCCGTCGACAAGCCTGATCTCTGCGACTTCTACACGGGTGCCCTGGTCAATCGAGCACCGATCGCTGTTGCCATCACCTCCACAGGCGTCGGCCCTGTTCTGGCTCGACATATCCGGGCGCGCATCGAGGGCATGTTGCCGCGTCAGACCGGTGAGCTTGCACGCCTTGCGGAAGGTTTCCGCGATGCTGCTGCGCGCTTTATCCGTGATGGCGCAACCCGCCGTCGCTTCTGGGCGAAGTTCTTTTCCGGCTCGGTTGCTTCCAATCTCTATGCAGGCAATGCTGATATCGCTCGCTCAGAAGCACAACGCCTTCTCAACAACATGGCGGATGAGCCGGGTTTCGTCTGGCTGGTTGGTGCAGGTCCCGGCGCTGAAGATCTGCTGACCTTGCGGGCGCAGCGCCTGCTGCAGGAAGCGGACGTGATCGTGCATGACGCCCTCGTGCCGGCAGCTGTGGTTGCCATGGGACGGCGCGATGCCGAGCGCATTTCCGTCGGCAAGCGCAAGGGCGCTCATTCCGTTCCGCAAAAAGACATTTGCGAGCTGCTCGTTCAGTTGGCAAAGGAAGGTCACAAGGTTGTCCGCCTGAAGGCCGGGGACCCGATGATTTTCGGTCGGGCTGCAGAAGAAATGGACGCACTTCGCGCAGGCAACATTGGCTTTGAAGTCGTTCCGGGCGTCACCGCTGCCTTTGCAGCTGCCGCCTCCGCGCAGCTGCCGCTGACCCTTCGCGGTGTTGCTTCAACACTTGTCTTTGCGACCGGCCACAATGCGAATTCAGAAACCCTGCCAGACTGGGCAGGGCTGGCCCTGAAAGGGGCAACGGTTGCCGTCTATATGGGCCGCACGGTTGCTGCCGCCGTCTCCGAACGCTTGATCGCGTCCGGTATGAAGGGCGAAACGCCGGTCGCCATCATCGAGAATGCAAGCCATCCGGACGAGCGCCAGTTTTCCGGCACGCTTTATGAACTCAGCACCCTGGAAACCCGACCGGAAATCGACGGGCCGGTGCTGATCGTGATTGGCGAGGCCGTTGGCTACGCCGCAATGACGTCTGCTGAACCCTTGACGGTATTTGATGCCCGTCAGGTGGTCGCGGCTTAAGGAGAAAATCAATGCAGGTCATTACTGCAAACCGTCTTCTGGATGGTGAAGTCGTCTGGCTCGCCGAGGGCGGCATTTGGGTCGAGACCGTGTCCGGTGCCCGTGTGTTCGAAGGCAAGGACGCCGTTGCCGAAGGTCTTGCGCTTGGAGCTGCTGCCGAGAAGGCTCAGCTCGTTGTCGGCGTTTATGAAATGGCAGTCACCGAGGAAGACGGTGATCTTGTTCCGGTTCGCCTGCGCGAAAAAATCCGCGCCAAAGGCCCGACCACTCATCCGAATCTGGGCAAGCAGGCCCACGCGGCAGCTGTGTAAGGACGTTATTCCATGTATCGCTACGATGAATTCGACCACGGCTTTGTCACCCAGAGAACGGAACAGTTCAAGGATCAGGTCCGCCGCCGCCTGGCTGGCGAACTGTCGGAAGACGAGTTCAAGCCGCTGCGCCTGATGAACGGCCTTTATCTGCAGCTTCATGCCTACATGCTGCGTGTGGCCATTCCCTATGGCACGTTGAACGGTCGCCAGATGCGCAAGCTCGCGCACATCGCCCGGACTTACGATCACAGCTACGGCCATTTCACGACACGTCAGAACATCCAGTTCAACTGGCCGAAACTGGAAGATACCCCGGCCATTCTGGAAGAACTGGCCGAAGTGGAAATGCATGCCATCCAGACCTCGGGCAACTGCATTCGCAACGTGACTGCAGACCATTTTGCGGGCGCGGCAGCTGACGAGATTGCCGATCCGCGCCCCTATGCGGAAATCCTGCGTCAGTGGTCTTCGCTCCACCCGGAATTCTCGTTCCTGCCGCGCAAGTTCAAGATGGCCATCACTGGCGCGCCGAATGATCGCGCAGCCGTTCAGGTGCATGACATTGGCTTGCAGCTGACCCGCAACGACGAGGGTGAAATCGGCTTTGTCGTCTTCGTGGGCGGCGGCCTTGGCCGCACGCCGATGATCGGTCGCAAGGTGCGTGACTTCCTGCCGGAAGAGGATCTGCTGGCCTATTCCGAGGCAATCCTGCGCGTCTATAACCGTTATGGCCGCCGCGACAACAAGTATAAGGCCCGCATCAAGATCCTCGTCCACGAAACCGGACTGGAGGAACTGAAGGCGGATATCGAAGCGGAATTCGAAAAGATCCGGTTTGGCGTTCTGAGACTGCCGGACGAGGAAGTACGGCGCATCGAAGCGTATTTCGCTCCGCCCCCGCTTGAAGTTCTGCCTGACGTGTCTTCCGCAGTCGAAACGCGCAAGGCGACGGATGCCGGCTTTGCCCATTTCGTGAAGCACAATCTCAACCCGCACCGGGTTCCCGGACACACCAGCGTGACGCTGTCCATGAAGCCGATTGGCGGCATTCCGGGGGATGCAACCGATGTGCAGATGGACGTGATTGCAGAACTCGCCGAAACCTTTGGTCATGACGAGATCCGCATCAGCCACGAACAGAACGTCATCCTGCCGCATGTGAAGCTGGATGACCTGCCGGCGCTCTACGATCGTGCGGTTGCCGCCGGTTTCGCAGAAGGCAATTCTGGTCTCATCACCGACATCATCGCCTGCCCCGGTATGGACTATTGCGCACTGGCAACAGCCCGCTCGATTCCCGTCGCACAGCGGATTTCCGAGCGCTTCGGGACACCCGAACGTCAATCGGAAATTGGTGAGCTGAAGATCAAGATTTCAGGCTGCATCAACGCCTGTGGTCACCACCATGTTGGCCATATCGGCATTCTGGGTCTGGAAAAGAAGGGTGAGGAATTCTACCAGATCACCCTCGGTGGATCGGCGAATGAAAACGCCTCTATCGGTGAAATCGTTGGCCGTGGCTTCTCGTCGGAAGAAGTCGTGGACGCAATCGAAACACTGGTTGACACCTATCTGGGCCTTCGTGAGAGCGAAGGTGAAACCTTCCTCGATGCTTATCGAAGGGTCGGGGAAGAGCCCTTCAAGGAGGCGCTTTATGGCACTGCTTGACGATCTCGGTGCAGCCGTTGATCCGGAACTGGGTGTAAGCGCGGAAATAGCCATGCTCAACAGCCGCTATGAGGATGCGCCCGCTCAGGACATCCTCAAGGCGGCTATTCGTGATCTCTACGCTGGCGAAATCGCACTTGTGTCGAGCTTCGGAGCCGATTCCTCGGTCCTCCTGCATATGGTCGCCGAGATCGACCCGGCAACGCCAATCCTCTTTGTGGATACGCGCAAGCTCTTTCCCGAGACACTGCGGTATCGCGAGCGGTTGGTCGAACTACTCGGATTGACCGATATTCGCACGGAATTTCCGGCGCAGGACGATCTGCAGGCTGCAGATCCGGCGGGCATGCTTTGGATGAGCGACACCGATGCCTGCTGCCATGTCCGCAAGGTGCTGCCGCTGGACCGTGCTCTCTCGGGCTTCTCTGCCTGGATATCGGGTCGCAAGCGTCATCAGAGCTCGACCCGCTCCAGCCTTCAGGTGTTCGAGCGGGAAGACGGGCGGATCAAGGTCAATCCACTGGCCAATTGGGGTGCGGACGATGTTCTGGCCTATGCGCGAGATCGGGATCTGCCGCCGCATCCGCTGGTCGCGCAGGGATATCCGTCCATCGGGTGCCTGCCGTGCACAAGCAAGGTTGAGCCGGGTGAAGACCCGCGCTCGGGTCGCTGGCGCGGTCAGGAAAAAACGGAATGTGGCATCCATCTATCGCTAGGTGATGGACAAGCTGCCGGTGGCAGAAATTGAAAAGTCAGGAAACAGTGATGACTACGATTTTCAAGGACGGTTCCTTTTTCGAGGAAAACTGGCAGCGGATTGAGACGATTGAGGACCTGCCGCAGACCGGGCTCGTTCTTTTGCCGTTGAAGCAGTTCTTGTCGGACCCGCAGGCAATCCTGAGCCGCAAGGACGCAGTGGCTGTTCTCGTTGAGGCAGGCGATGACGTTGAACAGCTGACCGAGTATCTGGATCGGCTGGCTGTGGTTGCCGTCGACTTCCCGAGCTTCTCCGATGGCCGCGGCTTTTCCGCAGCGCGCGTGTTGCGCGAGCATCTCGCCTACAAGGGCGATATTCGTGCGGTCGGAAAATACATTCTCGATCAGGTTCCGCTCGCACGTCGATGCGGAGTGTCCAGCTTTGAAATTTCCAAGCCGGAAGTTCTGAAGGCGCTCAAGGCCGGAGAATGGCCGGAAGTGACGAAGTACCTGCAGCCGGTCGGAACAGTCGACGAACTGCCGGAAGGCACGCGCCCCTGGGCTCGGCGCTCACGGCGCGATTTTCAGGAAGCGGCCGAATAGGCTGCTGACTGCCTTTTACGCTGCAGTCCCTTTGGTCCCGGGCAGGGCTCAGCCCAATTCATGCATGTAGGCGCCGATTTCTCCGGGCAATTTTCAGCCCGGATAGAGGCTTTTGGCAGATTCTACAAAACTGGGAGTTGGGATCAGGAAACTGCGAAAGAGCCAATGGCTTGAAACAATTCCGATCACTCTTCACTCGTTCTTGAAAAGAAACCTGGGAAATATGTCCTCCAGCTTTGGGTCTGCCCCTGTTTCTGCATTGGCAGTGTAAAACTGTTTGTTGGACTTCAGGACCGCGTAGCCATGGATGAATGTCCAGAGCATTGTCTCGACGGAGAGCTGCCCCTGCGGGTTTTCGCAATTCTCCGGCGACATGTTTTGGGCGACTTCCCGAAGCACCGAATACGCTTCTCGGCTGGCCGGAAGTAGCTCTGGATAGATATCCGGCTGCCGCTCCATGGAAAACATGAGGCGGAAGAGGTCCTTGTTTTCCTCCACGAATGCGACATAACCTTGTGCGCTCGCCAGAACTTGCGACTTGGCATCCTTTGGGGCGTTGATCATATGTTCCCGCATCGTTGCCGAAAACCGTTTGAACCCCTCCGTTGCGAGCGCCCCATGTAAAACCGCCAAAGTGGCAAAATGGTTTTTCGGTGCGCCATGAGAGACCCCGGCCCGGTTGGCGCAGGCCCGAAGTGACAATTTCTCAAGCCCTTCGGCGCACAGGATGTCAAGGCCTGCCTCTATCAGCGCCTGCTTCAGGTTGCCATGATGATATTTCGTGTCGCTCAGGCGCTTTCTCCAATTAAAGTAGACTGTGTCAACATTTCTGTTGACGATGGCTGAATCCAAGTATAGACAGTGTCAACATTCGTGGTTGCAATGTCTTGAGGTATTTTCCATGGTGGCTAATTGTTATGTTTGGGTCGGGTGTCTGGCAAGTCTCGGATTCTTCGCTTCCCAGTCTTTTGCGCAGGAAAAGACTGACCCTCTCACCACAAGTTCGGACTGGAGCGTTCTGGTGGGAACGGGTGCATTTTACGGCCCCGAATACCTTGGTTCGAAGGACTATGGCTTCAACCCAGGGCTGATCGGCACCATCCAGAATGGGCCGTATTTCATCAAGCTGACAGGGACCCAGCTAACTGCCAACGTATTGCCCTCCGAAACGTTTTATGCGGGGCCACTGATTGCATATGGTGGCGGTCGAAAGGACGTCAGCGACAGCGTAATCAAGAAACTTGACGAAGTTGATGCGGAGCTGTGGCTCGGCGGCGTAGCTGGCGTTGGTTATAGTGGTCTGATGTTACAACGCGATCGCATTGGCGCACGCATCGAGGTTGCCCATGATGTAATGGGAGATAGCGGCACGACGGCAACGTTTAGTGTGGGATATGAAATTAACGCGAGTGAGAGGTTGGCATTTGGTGTGGATCTGTCAACCACATATGTTACTTCCGATTATGGGGATGCCTACTATTCCGTCTCCGCCTCCGGTTCGGCAGCAAGTGGATTGGCAACCTTCAAAGCAGGTTCTGGCTTGCGGGATATAACCCTGAGCGCGTCTTCCCGATTTGCCGTCACCGAGAACTGGGGCATTGGTGGAACAGCCGGGGCTTCTCATCTGCTGGGGGATATGGCCGACAGTCCGATTGTCAAGGACCGCGGCACTCGAACAAACGTTCAAGGCGGCCTTTTCTTCTGGTACAGATTGTAAAGTATTCGCAATGTGCGAGCGAGGCTTTCCGATTTCCTGGCGAGATTGGAAATCATGGGAAAAGAGGCCGACCAAACAGTCGGCCTCAGATTTCATCTGAAGTTGGAGTGTGTAGATCTCAAACCAGCCAGCCGTCCTTTTTGAGGATCTGGTGAGTGGCATCCAGTGTCTTGTGAGTTGTGTCGACCAGGGCGTCCGCCTCCTCATGGCTAAGCACCAGTGGCGGCGAGATGATCATGCTGTCACGGACGGCACGCATGACGAGCCCATTCTTGAATGATTGGTCACGGCAGATGGTGCCGACAGAGCCAGTATCCGGGAACTGTTTGTTGCGGTTGCCTTTTTCGGGGACCAGTTCCAGCGCACCGACAAGCCCCTTCATGCGGGCTTCTCCAACGAGCGGGTGATCTGCCAAGGTCATCCAGCGGCTCTTGAGGTACGGCCCGATGTCATTGGCAACGCGGTCGACAAGGCCTTCGCGTTCGATGATTTCGAGGTTTGCCAGAGCTGCAGCGGCACAGACCGGATGCCCGGAATAGGTATAGCCGTGGTAGAACTCGCCGCTCTTGTTCACCAGTGCATCACTGACACGGTCGGAAACCATCACACCGCCCATCGGCAGGTAGCCTGATGTCAGGCCCTTGGCGATCGGCATCATGTCCGGTTCCATGCCGTAATAGTCGGAACCAAACCAGGTGCCGAGGCGTCCGAATCCACAAATCACTTCGTCGGAAATGAACAGGATGTCGCGTTCCTTCAGGATGCGGCGAACTTCCGGCCAGTAGCTGTCCGGCGGCATGATGACCCCGCCCGCGCCCTGAATGGGTTCGGCGATGAAGGCCGCAACCTTGTCCTCACCGATCTGGTCGATCATCTGCTCGAGTTCGCGGGCGCGCTGGATGCCGAATTCTTCCGGGCTCATATCGCCGCCTTCACCGAACCAATATGGCTGGTTGATGTGGCGCACACCCGGAACCGGCAGATC
Source organism: Roseibium sediminis (assembly GCF_008711325.1). Taxonomy (GTDB): domain Bacteria; phylum Pseudomonadota; class Alphaproteobacteria; order Rhizobiales; family Stappiaceae; genus Roseibium; species Roseibium sediminis. Next base: position 117,435 of record NZ_VXDB01000010.1, on the reverse strand, counting down.
GCCCTGGCCATGCATGGCCTTCATGCCGCCAAGGCTGGTGCCGGCAAGCGTCGAACCGTGATACCCGTTCCAGCGGCCGATGAAGACCTTCTTGTCCGGCTTGCCCATCTGGTCCCAGTAGAAGCGGGCCATGCGGAACACGGTGTCATTGGCCTCGGAACCCGAGGAGCAATAGAAGACGCGGTTGATATGCGGAGCGGCCAGCTTCGCGAGCTTTTCGGACAAGGCCACCGCAGGCGGATGAGTCGTCTTGAAGAACGTGTTGTAATAGGCCAGCTCTTCCATCTGCTTGCTGACCGCTTCGATGATCTCGGTCCGTCCATGGCCAACTTGAACACACCACAGACCGGCCATGCCGTCCATGATCCGGTTGCCTTCAGAATCATAGAGCCACACGCCCTCCGCCCGCGTGATGACGCGGCTTCCTTCCGCATTCAGCGACTTCATGTCGCTGAATGGATGAAGATGATGAGCCGCATCAAGGGCCTGCAGGGCCGCGGTTGGATAGATATTCGATTGAGCCGTCATGGCAGGATACTCCAGATGTGCAGGCACACGGTCGTGGTGCGGCAGACTTAGACGTTCAAGAGAAGGTATTCGCGTTCCCACGGGCTGATCACGGACATGAAGGTTTCGAACTCTTCATATTTGATCGCCCGGTAGGTGGCGACAAAGCGCTCGCCGAAGACCTCGACTATGTCTTCGTTGCTTTCAAACAGGCCCAAAGCCTCCGGCAAGCCGCGAGGCAGGGACTTTTGCACGTCGCTGTTATAGTCGGAGCGCGGCGCATCGGGGGTGAGGCCCTTGGTCATGCCGAGATAGCCGCAGGCCAGCGACGCTGCCATGGCGAGATAGGGGTTTGCATCGGAGCCGGGAATCCGGTTTTCAAGGCGACGGGACTGCGGGTCCGAATAGGGCACACGCAGGCCAACTGTCCGGTTGTCATACCCCCAGAACACGTTGACCGGCGACGTCGAATTCCGGGCAAATCGGCGGTAGGAGTTCACGAACGGAGCCATCACGCAGGTGACATGGGGCAGATAGGCCTGATGTCCTGCAATGAAGGAATGGAACTCTGCCGTTTCCTCGCCATTGCCATCTGCAAAGATGTTCTTGCCGGTGACCTTGTCCTTCACCGACTGGTGAATGTGCATGGCTGATCCGGGCTGGCTGGACATGGGCTTTGCCATGAAGGTCGCATACATGTCATGGCGCAGGGCCGCCTCGCGGATCGTGCGCTTGAACAGGAACACCTGATCGGCCAGAGCCAGCGGATCGCCGTGGCGCAGGTTGATTTCCATCTGTGCCGCGCCTTCCTCGTGGATCATGGTGTCGATCTCGAGGCCCTGGCTTTCCGACAGGTCGTAGATGTCGTCGATCAACTCGTCGAACTCGTTGAGAGCCGATATGGAATAGGACTGGCGCCCGACTTCCGGACGTCCCGAGCGACCAACCGGCGGCTCAAGCGGATAATCCGGATCGGTGTTCGGCTTGACGAGGTAGAACTCGATTTCCGGGGCAACAACCGGCTCCCAGCCTTTGTCTTCGTAGAGTTTCAGAATGCGCTTGAGCACGTTGCGCGGTGCTGTTTCGACCAGCGCGCCGTCGCGCGTGTAGGCATCATGGATCAGCTGCGCGGTCGGGTCCGTTTCCCACGGAACCGAGGTCAGAGTGGAATAGTCCGGGCGAAAATAGAGGTCGCCATCGACCGGGTTGTGCTGGAAGCGATCGTCGTCCTCGGGGTATTCGCCGGAAATGGTCTGGGCAAAAATTGAAGCCGGCATCGTCATGACCGGGCCGGAGAAGAATTTCTCGGTCGGCATCATCTTGCCGCGCGCAACGCCGGCAAGATCCGGAACGATACACTCGATGTCCTGAATGTTGCGTGCCCGGAGCCAGGCACGCGCAGCTTCCCCGTCCGGGACACCGAGCAGGCTGTCTACCGGTGATGTGGTTGGCGTGTTTTGGTCTTTGCTCACGACTGGCTCCGTTCAGATCTTTTGGCAATTGCATCCGGCATGAAATCCGCGATCAGTCCATGGGACTTCCGATTGCCATATCAACTAGTGGTAATTTGTGATCACAAAATTTGCAAGTATCAACATCCAGACTGTTTTCGACCCTTACTGATCGAGTAAGCCAGCCCGGCCGAGAATACCCATTCCGTCCTCAATATCCTTTGAAATGGCCAGTCTCAGGGCTGTCGCATCATGATTGCGGATCGCGCGGACTGCTTCCTTGTGCTGGTCGACCAGATTGACCGTGCCGACGCGGCCATAGACCGTTCGCATGTAGGGAGCAAACTGAAGCCAGAGACTGTCTGCCAGTGGAAGCAGGATTTCAGACCGTGAGCTGCGGTAAATGCGGAAGTGGAAGTCCCTGTTATAGCGCATGTAACTCTCGGCATCTCCCGTGCCAAGACTGGCGTCGATCTTGCTGTCGATCTCTTCAAGAGCATTCGCGTCAGCCTTGGTGAGCAGGGGCAGGGCCATGTCTGCCAGTTCCGGTTCCAGCAGGAGGCGTGCCTTCAGGATTTCGTCAAATCTCTGGGGCGTCATTTGCGGAACCTGAACGCGGCCATTTTGCCGGATTTCCAGCGCGTTTTCCGCGGCCAGTCGCTGGATTACCTCCCGAACCGGCATGGGGCTGACGCCCAGTTCAAGGGCAAGTCCACGCAAGGTGACGGCCTTGCCGGGAATGAAACGACCCGTCAGCAGGGCCGTGCGAATTGCTTCGTCAACCTGCTGTCGCGCCGTGTTGCGTGGCTTGGGTTCCGGAGTGTCAAGGCGAGAGGGAGAAACTGCCACCGCTGTCGAGCCTTTCAAATGCCTGGACCTGTTGCGTTCAAGGGCGAAGGGCCGTGTTCGGTCGATACAGCTTGACAGCCCTTGTAGAAAGTGATCACATTTTTAGGAATGTTTCAATTGCTACTTCAGGCATGAAACTTTCTGAAAACGAAAATCGTGAAAAGCGATCAGCTTTGGGATGGAAAACAAATTGTCGATGGTCGATCTGCCGCATCATGATCCGGAACACCCTGCGGAGCCGGGCTGGCAAAAGGCCTTCGAGGCGTTTCTGGCAGAACATCCGGATCTGGACACGCTCGAAGTCGTGTTGCCCGATACCAATGGGGTCCTGCGCGGGAAGTGGCTTCCGGGCAGCGCGTTGGAAAAAGTGTTCGAGCAGGGAGTGGCCTTTCCTTTTTCGCTGTTCGGGCTTGATGTGTGGGGCCGGGAAGTGGAGTCGACCGAACTCCACATCGAGACCGGCGACAAGGACGGCCTCTGCTGGCCCGTTCCTGAATCCCTGAAACTGGTTCCCTGGGTCGAAAGAAAGACCGCGCAAGTCCTTCTGTCCATGTATGACCGTGAGGGCGTGCCGTTTCTGATTGATCCGCGCCATGTGCTGAAGCGCATGATCGACCGGATCCACGACGAATTCGGCGTCACCGCCACCTGCGCCTTCGAACTGGAATTCTATCTGTTTGAGGAAAGCGATGGCGACTGGACGGAACAGCCCAAGCCGCTCTTCTCAACGCATCTTGGACCGGCTCGTCAAAACATGTACGCGCTCTCCGATCTGGAAGCGCTGCTTCCTGTGGTCGATGATCTGCGCCGGGCGTGTGATGAGCAAGGTATTCCGGCGGATGCTGCCGTTTCCGAAGCAGCTCCCGGACAGTTTGAATTGAACCTCCACCATCGCCGCAACCCGCTTCTGGCTGCCGACGATGTTGTCCTTCTCCGCCGCCTCGTTGCGGGCGTTGCGCGCAAGCATCAGCTCAAGGCATCCTTCATGGCCAAGCCATTTGTGGAATGGCCGGGCAATGGCATGCATGTCCATGTCTCCATGGAAAAAGACGGCGAAAACATCTTCTCGCATCCCGAAACGGGTGCTGAGCGTATCGGTCATGCGATCAACGGTCTTCTGGAGACCATGCCGGAAGCACTGCTTCTGTTTACGTCGACTTTCAACGGCTTCCGCCGCATGCAGCCGGGCTCCTACGCGCCCACATCTATCTGCTGGGGGTTCGATAACCGGTCGGTTGCCCTCCGGGTTCCGGCGAGCAGCCCCGAGGCTGCGCGAATCGAACATCGCATCGCAGGTGCTGACGCCAATCCCTATCTCGTTTTGACCGGCATTCTGGCGGGCATGCTTGAAGGCTTGCGGGCGGAGAAGTCGCCACCCGAGCCAGTGATCGGCAACGCCTACGAGAAAAAGCACAAGCGTCTGACGCCCTGGATGGATGAGGCAATCGATGCATTTCAGGCCTCTCCTCGCATGAAGGAAGCCGTGGGCGAAGAGATGCACAAGGTGCTGACCGCGATCAAGAGAGAGGAACTCAACGAGTTTGGCCGTGAAATTTCCTCATTGGAGCGGCAAACCTATCTTTGATGACTGATTTCAGGACCTTAACTGGTCTGCACCATTCGGAAAGGGAGGCCGAATGTTGTTTGACGAGAAGGTTGTTGGAATGTCAGGGTGGCGATCACGATGAGCGTTTGCGCTGTCGAAAGAACAAGATAAAGAGCATGTAAAACAAGGTGTCGAACTGAAACCTTCCGGACTGGAGTGAATGGAAATGTTGAAGAGTCTTTTGGTGGGAGTAGCAGCCGTCGGTCTGATGGCCGGTGCAGCACAGGCGCAGGACCGAGTGGTTAACGTCTTCAACTGGTCGGACTATATCGACGAGACAATCCTTGAGGATTTCACCAAGGAAACCGGCATCAAGGTCGTCTATGACGTCTTTGACAGCAACGAAATCCTCGAAACCAAGCTTCTTGCCGGCGGAACCGGCTACGATGTCGTAGTTCCAACCGGAACTTTCCTGTCCCGCCAGATCGAGGCGGGTGTCTTCTCCAAGCTTGAGAAAGACAAGCTGTCCAACATCTCCAACATGTGGAAGGAGATCGAGGCACGCGTCGAGAAATACGATCCGGGCAACGCCTATTCCATCAACTATATGTGGGGCACCACGGGCATTGGTTATAATGTCGAGAAGGTGAAGGCCGCACTTGGTGAAAACGCACCGGTGAACAGCTGGGATATTGTCTTCAAGGAAGAGAACATCTCAAAGCTCAAGGATTGCGGCGTGTTTGTTCTCGACGCTCCGACTGAACTGATCCCGGCTGCGCTCAACTATCTGGGCCTTGATCCGGACAGCAAGGAAAAGGGTGACATCGAAAAGGCTGGCGAACTGCTGAAAAGCGTACGCCCCTATATCCAGAAGTTCCACTCTTCCGAATACATCAACGCTCTGGCCAACGGTGACATCTGTCTGGCCGTGGGCTGGTCCGGCGACGTTCTGCAGGCGCGTGACCGTGCAGCGGAAGCCGACAATGGCGTTACCGTCGAGTATTCCATCCCCAAGGAGGGTGCTCTGATGTGGTTCGACCAGATGGCAATCCCGGCTGATGCGCCGAACAAGGCGGAAGCGCATGAGTTCCTGAACTACATCATGCGTCCGGATGTGATGGCGAAGGCGTCCAACTACGTCTACTACGCGAACGGCAACAAGGCGTCCCAGGCCCTCCTGAATGAGGACGTCATCGGCGACACGGCGATCTATCCGACCGAGGAAACCGTCAACAAGCTCTACACGGTAACAGCCTATGGCCCGCGCATTAATCGTACGGTGACCCGGACCTGGACCGACGTGAAGAGCGGTCAGTAAAAAAATCGAACTCGGCCCGGCTTGATGTCGGGCCGATTTCCTCCTGCCGGGGATTAATAGGGGGGTGTACCTTGGCCAAGAAACCGATTGGACCGGTGCGGCGCTCGTTTGCGCCATGGGATGATCCGGAAGCAGTTCCTTTCATCGAATTCAAAAACGTCACGAAACGCTTCGGCGACTTCACCGCTGTCGACAATCTCAGCCTGAAGATCTATGAGCGCGAGTTTTTTGCCCTGCTCGGCGGTTCGGGCTGCGGCAAGACCACGATGATGCGCATGCTGGCCGGGTTCGAAACTCCGACCGAGGGCGAGATCTTTCTGGATGGCCAGAGCCTTGCGGGGGTGCCGCCTTATCGTCGGCCCGTGAACATGATGTTCCAGTCCTACGCTCTGTTCCCGCACATGAATGTGGAAGCAAATATCGCTTTCGGCTTGAAGCAGGATAACATGCCGAAGGATCAGATTGCTGATCGCGTCGCTGAAATGCTGCGGATGACCAAGCTGGAGACCTTCGCAAAGCGCAAGCCTCACCAGCTGTCCGGTGGCCAGCGCCAGCGTGTTGCTCTGGCTCGTTCGCTTGCAAAGCGGCCAAAGGTGCTGCTGCTGGATGAGCCGCTCGGGGCACTTGATCGCAAGCTGCGCGAGGAAACCCAGTTCGAGTTGATGAATCTTCAGGAAGAGCTGAAGGTGACCTTCCTGATTGTGACCCACGATCAGGAAGAAGCCATGACGGTTGCCGACCGCATTGCCGTGATGAATTCCGGCAAGATCGTGCAGGTCGCTACCCCGGGTGAAATCTACGAAAGCCCGAATTCCCTGTTCGTTGCGGACTTCATCGGTGATGTGAATCTCATCGAGGCAAAGGTTCAGGAGCGCTCTGCAACCGGAACCCGCCTGAAAGCGGTTCATGGCGATTATGTCATCGACAGCGGTCAGGAAACCGATGCGTCCGTCGGCGATACGGTCTGGTATGCCATTCGGCCGGAGAAGGTTCGCATGTCGGTTGGCGAAGCCACTGCCGGTACGCCGAACACGGCCAATGCGCTGGTCTGGGACATCGCCTATCTTGGCGACATGTCGATCTTCCATAACAAGATTGGCGACACCAGCATGCGCTCGACCGTTGCCAATGTTGCACGCACCGTTGAGCAGCCGATCTCCTGGGATGACAAGGTTACCCTGTCATGGGATGGGGATGCCGGCGTCATCTTGACGGGATAAGGGGACGGACATGGCGAGTGCATCCGGAAACTCTATCCCGAAACGCAGCCTTGGAGGCTGGGCGCTGATTGCGGTGCCCTACTTCTGGCTATTCCTGTTCTTTCTTGCGCCGTTCTTCATCGTCTTCAAGATCTCCCTGTCTCAGGTCGCCATTGCCATTCCGCCGTATTTTCCGACGTTTGACCTTGGGCTCGGGCTGGACAATCTGATTGAAGATCTGAAGGAATTCTCGGTTGAGAATTACCTGTTCCTGACTGAGGACGATCTTTACTGGAAGTCCTACCTCTCGAGTGTGATGATCGCCGGTATCTCGACGTTCATCACGCTGCTGGTCGGCTACCCGATCGCCTATGGCATGGCTCGGACGCCGAAAAAGTGGCGTCCGACGCTCTTGATGCTGGTCATCCTGCCGTTCTGGACAAGCTTTCTGATCCGCGTCTATGCGTGGATCGGCATTCTCAAGAATGAAGGGTTGTTGAACCAGCTGCTGCTTGCCCTCGGCGTGATCGACGAGCCGTTGGTGATCCTGAACACCAATATCGCGGTCTATATCGGCATCGTCTATTCCTACCTGCCATTTCTGGTGCTGCCGCTTTATGCCAGCCTGGAAAAGCTGGACGAGACATTGCTGGAAGCGGCCGAAGACCTCGGTTGCCCGCCATGGCTGGCCTTCTGGAAAATCACCCTGCCGCTGTCCATCCCGGGCATGATCGCAGGGTGTTTCCTGGTCTTCATTCCGGCAGTGGGTGAATTCGTGATCCCGGATCTGCTTGGCGGCTCCGATACGCTGATGATTGGCAAGACCTTGTGGGTCGAGTTCTTCAACAACCGCGATTGGCCGGTCTCATCGGCAGTTGCAGTCATCCTGTTGCTGATCCTCGTGATCCCGATTGTTCTTTTCCAGAACCAGCAGCAGAAAATGTCGGAGAGAGACGGATGAGAAGCGGTCCTACCTGGTTCAATGTCACGTCGCTGGTCCTGGGATTCTCGTTCCTCTACCTGCCGATCGTGCTGCTGGTCGTGTTTTCGTTCAACGAATCCCGTCTGGTGACAGTCTGGGGTGGCTTCTCCACCAAGTGGTATGCTGAGCTGCTGCACAATCAGCAGCTTCTGGATGCCTTTTGGGTGACGCTCCGCGTGGCGTTCATGTCAGCAACGCTGGCGACGGTGTTCGGAACGATGGCCGCTCTCGTGCTGGTTCGCTCCGGTCGCTTTGTCGGCCGCTCGCTGTTTTCCGGCATGGTCTTCGCTCCGCTGGTGATGCCCGAAGTCATATTGGGCCTTTCCCTGCTGCTGCTCTTCGTTGCCATGGACCAGACACGCGGTTTCTGGACCGTCATGCTGGCCCATACGACATTTGCCATGTGCTATGTGGCCGTCGTCGTGCAGTCGCGCCTCGTGGGCTTTGACAAGAGCATCGAAGAAGCCGCGGAAGATCTGGGATGCCCGCCTGCGCGGACCTTCTTCCAGATCACTCTGCCGATCATCTTCCCCGGTGTGATCGCCGGATGGATGCTCGCTTTCACCCTGTCTCTCGATGATCTGGTCATTGCCAGCTTCACGACGGGGCCAGGGGCGACCACGCTGCCGATGAAGATCTATTCGCAGGTCCGCCTCGGCGTTACGCCGGAAATCAACGCGGTTTGCACGATCCTTGTCGGTTTCGTGACGATTGGCGTGATTGCCGCTTCTCTGGTGACCAAACGCCAGCAGGCGCAGCGTGAGCGGGACGAGCGTGCCGCCTTTGGCGCACATTGAATGAAACGGATTGCCGGGCGGTCTAACCGCTCGGCGGCCGGAAGAGATAAATCACGATCCAGACGGGCACCACGATCAGAGAGCCAAGCAGGATGTTTGGCACGGCCCAGTTGATCCCGATCTGGACAAGCTCCCACATTCGCTCCGGTGTCAGGCCGACCTGCGCAAGCAGGTCTGCAGCGGAAATGTTGACCGCAGACAGGCCCGCGCCCAGAAGAAGCGAGAAAAAGCTCAGCTTGAATATGGTTGATAGGAGCTGATACACCTTCGCTACTCTTGACGGTCCTTTTCCGGCGGATTGTCCTGCCGCATTGATTCCCCAGCGTTTTGCGCTGCTGCGCCTGATCTATTAAGCCGTTTCCACCTGCTCTTGCAAATACTGACATCCCAGTCGGTTGAAAACCGTCCAACAAGGTTGACGCGGGTGGGCGAGCCTGTGCCTTCCGCTTTGCACGAAACCGCTGAAAACGGCCCTTGACGGCGATTTGGCGAGAGGCCATGTTGCGTTGCAACCGGCCTATGTAATCTTCGGGAGATTGGTATGAATAAGATTTATCCGGACGCGGTGTCCGCGCTGGAAGGCCTTGCCTTTGACGGCATGACCGTCATGGCGGGAGGGTTTGGATTGTGCGGCATTCCGGAGAACCTGATCGTCGCTCTTCGCGATTCCGGCGCCAAGAACATTACGGCCATTTCGAACAATGCCGGCGTTGACGACTTCGGCCTCGGCCTGCTGCTGCAGACACGCCAGATCAAGAAGATGGTGTCGTCCTATGTTGGCGAGAACGCGACTTTCGAAAAGCAGTATCTCAACGGTGAACTTGAGCTTGAATTCAATCCTCAGGGAACGCTGGCAGAGCGCATTCGCGCCGGTGGTGCGGGCATTCCGGGCTTCTACACCAAGACCGGTGTGGGCACGCTGATTGCCGAAGGCAAGGAGCACAAGGACTTCAACGGCGAAACCTACATCATGGAAACCGGTCTGGTTGCCGATGTATCGCTTGTGAAGGCCTGGAAAGCCGACAAGGAAGGCAACCTGATCTATCGCAAGACGGCGCGCAACTTCAATCCGATGATGGCAACTGCCGGCAAGACCACCGTGGTGGAAGTCGAGGAGTTGGTTGAAACCGGCGAACTCGATCCGGATCAGATCCATACGCCGGGTATCTTCGTCGACCGCATTGTTGTCGGCACTTTTGAAAAGCGCATTGAAAAGCGCACCACTCGCGAAGCCTGAGACGGGAGACATCATCATGGCATGGACACGTGACGAGATGGCCCAGCGGGCTGCGAAAGAACTTGAAGACGGGTTCTATGTGAACCTCGGCATCGGTATCCCGACGCTGGTTTCCAATTATATCCCGGAAGGCATTCACGTCGCCCTCCAGTCCGAGAACGGCATGCTGGGCATGGGCCCGTTCCCGACGGAAGACGAAGTTGACGCCGACCTCATCAACGCGGGCAAGCAGACGATCACCGAACTGCCGCAGACGAGCTATTTCTCCTCTGCAGACAGCTTCGGCATGATCCGTGGCGGACACATTGATCTGTCGATCCTCGGCGCGATGGAAGTCTCTCAGGAAGGCGATCTCGCCAACTGGATGATCCCGGGCAAGATGGTCAAGGGCATGGGCGGCGCGATGGATCTGGTGGCCGGCGTCAAGCGCGTCGTTGTCATCATGGACCACACCTCAAAGGCAGGCGATCCGAAGCTCCTGAAGAACTGCAGCCTCCCGCTGACCGGCGTGAAGTGCGTGGATCGCATCATCACCAATCTCGGTGTGTTTGACGTCGTCGAGGGCGGACTGAAGATCGTTGAACTGGCCTCTGGCGTCAGTGAAGCGGACGTGCGGGGCTCTACGGAAGCAACGCTGGTCTGATCACCGGATCACTTGGACAAAACAGGAAGGGCACCTGCCGAAACCGGCGGGTGCCCTTTTTCTTTGCCCAATACCTGTTCCGGATTGATCAGGCCGAGACGGCAGCTGCCGTTGGTCCCTTGCGGTTGGACGTTTTGGTTCGGAAGGTAGAGGCACTTGTCCGCGCCAGAAAGATCACCGGCAACAGCCCGACGAGAACAATCGCAAGAGAGGGCAGGGCAGCTTCTCCAAACGCCTCTCGCGATGCTGCTGAAAAGACGGTTGTTGCCAATGTCTCGAAGTTGAACGGGCGCAGCAGGATCGTTGCGGGAAGTTCCTTCATGCAGTCAACAAAGGTCAGCAACAAGGCAGACAGGAGGACCGGTTTCAGGATCGGCAGGTGGATCTGCAGGAGTGTCTTTGTCTCGGTCCGCCCCAGTGTGCGTGCGGCCATGTCGAGATGCGGGGAGATTTTTCCCAGTCCGCTTTCGATCTGGCCATAGGACACTGCGAGGAAACGGATGACATAGGCATAGATGATGCCTACACCGCTGCCCGAAAGCAGCAAGCCCGTGCCGAAGCCGAGCCACGCCTTGGTTTGGGAGGAAATGAAATTGTCGAGGGTGGCGAGCGGGATCAGGATGCCGATGGCCAGAACCGTGCCTGGAACGGCATAGCCAACCGAGGCAAAACGGACCGCTGAGCGAAGCTTGTTGCCCGGACGAAGGCGCAGGGCATAGGCAAGGATGACACTCACTGCAACAGTGACGACAGACGCTACGCTTGCAAGGGCGAGGGTGTTCTTGACGGTCGTGACGAAGGTCTCGGAAAAGATGTCTTCCAGACGCCTGCTGGCCTGATCCGCAAGCAACAGCGCGGGCACCACGAAGCCAAGGACAATCGGCACAAGACAGGCCACAAGGGCCGTAATGCCCCAGCCGGTCGAAAGCTCGAAGCGTAATGGCGTCTTGTGCTTCGCGGCTGCAGTGGAATGGAACTTCTGGCGCTTGCGGCCCTGACGCTCAAGCCAGAGCAGTGCAAAGACCATCAAAAGCATGGCAAGCGAGAGCTGGGATGCAGCGGCAAGGCTCGAGCGGTTCAGCCAGATATCATAAACCGAGAAGGTCAGCGTCCGAACGCCGAAAAATGTCACGGCCCCGATATCATTCAGGCATTCCATCAGCGCCAGAGACGCGCCAATTGCAATGGCAGGCCGCGAAAGCGGCAGTGCGACGCGAAAGAAAAGGGAGACCGGCGTTGCGCCGAGCGTTCGGGATACATCCAGAAGGCTCGCCGACTGAATCAGGAAACTGGCACGGGTCGTCAGGTAGACATAAGGGTAGAGCACCATGCTCATGACGAAAATGGCGCCACCCAGGGAACGGATCTCGGGAAACCAGTAATCTCTCGCCGATTGGAAGCCGAACAGCCAGCGGATCAGACTTTGTACGGGCCCCGTATAGTCAAAGACCTCAACATAGGCGAAGGCGACAATATAGGTAGGAACTGCAAGCGGAATGAGGAGGGCCCAGTCGAGATAACGACGACCGGGAAAGTCGCACATCGTCACGAGCCAGGCGGTCAGGACACCGATGGCGATGGTGATGATGCCGACACCCGCCATCAGGAGAATGGTTGTTGCGAACGAACCGGGCAGTACGGTGCTGAGAAGGTGACCCCAAATGTCCCCCACCGGAGACATGGCGATCCAGGCCAAGGCAAGGAGCGGAAAAAGGATAACGCCGGACAGGAGACCGGCGCTCCACTTCCAGCGTTTTTCGGATCCCGACTGTGTCTGGTTGAACGTCACCAGCGTGCCTCTCAGGTCTCGGTCTGTCTTACGGCTACGGGAGGGCCCCGATGGCTGAAAAGGCGCCGCGATAAGCAGCGCCTTTCCAAATGTGCGTCAGGTCTGATTAGCTGGACGGACCGTTGTCGAAGCCAACCTTGTCGACCAGCTCGCTGGCGGTCTTGCGGTGCTTGGCAACTTCTGCAAGCGAAACCGTGTCCGGCTTCAGTTCGCCCCAGCTCTTCACGCGCTCGGAGACTTCCACGCCCGGGGTGACCGGATATTCGAAATTGGTCTCGGCATAGATGTGCTGGGCATTGCCGCTGGACAGGAACTCGATCAGCTTGACCGCGTTGTCCTTGTTCGGAGCATGCTTGGCAAGAACGATACCGGCGATGTTCACGTGGGTTCCACGGTCTTCGGCATTCGGGAACAGAATGCGGACGGACTTGGCCCATTCCTTCTGCTCCGGTTCCTTGTCGTTGGTTTCCATCTTGCCCATGTAGTAGGTGTTGCCAATGGCGATATCGCATTCACCAGCGAAGATGGACTTTACCTGTGCGCGGTCATTGCCGGTCGGCTTGTGGGCGAGGTTGTCACGGACGCCTGCCAGCCACTCTTCGGTCTTTGCTTCGCCATGCTGTGCAATCATGGAAGCGATCAGGCCGATGGTGTAAACGTGCTGGCCGGAACGGGTGCAGATCTTGCCGCGCCACTTCGGATCAGCCAGTTCTTCATAAGTGATGGTGTCCTGCTGGACGCGATCCTTGGAAGCATAAATGATGCGTGCGCGGTTGGTCAGGCCAACCCAGTGACCTTCCGGGTCACGGAACTGGGCCGGAATGTTACCGTTTACGACATCGGAGACAACCGGCTGGGTGATGCCGAGCTGCTTGGCGCCGTCGAGGCGGCCAATGTCAACGGTCAGCAGAACGTCTGCCGGGGAGTTTTCGCCTTCAGCGGCGATACGCTCGCCAAGACCCTTGTCGGCAAAAATCACGTTTGCCTTGACGCCAGTTTCCTGTGTGAAGGCATCCAGCAGCGGCTGGATCAGGAACGGTTGACGATAGGAATAGATGTTCACTTCGCCGTCGGCCAAAGCCGGTGCGCTGGCCGAAGCCGCGGCTGCGAGCATGAACAGGCCGGATACGGCACGTGCAGTAGAACGCATTTGAATCTCCTAGTGCAGGATTGTTGGTCCCGTCTCATTTCCAAAACCTGATGGTCTCGGCAGGCGGAATATGGTTCGAACACCGCGCTAAGTCAATAAGTTCTTTGTTTTCAATAGTTTAGAATGATTCAAAACTAACATGAGTATTTCCCTCCAGTAAAGAAGCGAATTCGAACCTAAAATCAGCATCTTAGGTTCAGGTTTTTCCGATTGAAACGAAGCGTGTCGCAGCGGAATGTTTGGGCAGGGTAGGGAAAAAAATATTCGCAGCAATCGTCAGAAACTGCAGGAAACCGGCTGAATTCGAGATATTCACGCGATTACATGCGACAAAGCGCCATGGCCATGACTGGCCATCGCGCTTTGTTTCTAGATCGGAAGTCTCAAGTCTATTCCGCCAGAACCCGCTGTGTAGGGAAGCTGATTTCCACCAGTGTGCCCTGATTGGGGGTGGAGTCGATCCGGAACGAGGCACGGTTTGCTTCAACGAGAGCCTTTGTCAGGGGCAGGCCAAGGCCGGTGCCGCTGCCATGCCGGGCGGTATGAAGTTGGCGGAAGGGTTCAAGGGCAGCGCCAAGATCCTTCGCGCTCATGCCAACACCGGTATCGCGGACACGCAACACCACCTCGCCATTGTCCTCAAAGGCGGTGGAGACAATCGCTTGTCCTCCGGACTTGTTGAACTTGATGGCGTTGGACAGGAGATTCAGCACGATCTGGCGAATGGAGCGGGCATCGGCGACCACATTCGGAACAGAATCCGGCAGGCTGGCGCGGATGATCACCCTTTCGCGGTTCGCCTGCGGCTGCATGATCGCCACGCATTCATTGACGATATCCTTGATCGATACGGCAGAGAACTGAAGGTCCAGCTTGCCGGCCTCGATCTTGGACAGGTCGAGAAGGTCGTTGATCAGGCTCATGATGTGCGAGCCGGAGGTGCGAATGTCCTTCAGGTATTCCTTGTAGCGCTCGTTGCCGATCTCGCCGAAGCGCTCATCCATCATCACTTCCGAAAAGCCGATAATGGCATTGAGCGGGGTCCGGATCTCGTGGCTGATCTTGGCCAGGAAGTCCGACTTCTGCGAGTTCGCGTTTTCGGCCTGACGCTTGGCTTTGGTCAGTTCCTCTTCCGCGGTCTTCCACTGGGTGATGTCGCGCAGGACCGCGCAGAACTTGCGCTCCTGCCCTTCGTGCCCAATGCGACCGATGGTCATGAACAACGGAATGAGGCCGCCGGATTTAAGGAGGCCCAGCACCTCGCGCCCGTCATTGAGCACGCTGGCAACGCCATTGCGCACAAGGCCATCGAGATAGTCGCTGGCCGCACGGTGGCTCTCGGGGGCCAGATAATCCACCAGTGGCGCACCGATCATTTCTGTCCGGTGGGCATTGAAAAGAGCTTCTGCAGACCGGTTGGCCTTCAGGATCGAGCCGTGCCGGTCGAGCACCAGAACGCCATCTGTTGCTGTTTCAAGGATCGTGTCCAGCTCGGCGATCTGATCTTGCGCGGACTGCAATTCAGCAGCCGTCTTTGCATCCCCGGCTGCCGATCCGGCATTTGGGCGCGGGACAATGGAAATCATGAGGCCGCGGCCGCCGTTCCAGGGAACGGAATGCATGCGTGCATCCACCGGCAGTAACCCGCCATTGGCAAGGCGCGCTTTCAGGGCTCCGTCGACAGTTCCTTCCATGCCGTCCGCATCCGGGAAACTGTCTTCCGCTTCATCTGCAAAGATCGCTTCAAGTCCGCCCGCTTCGGTCAGGTGCTTGTGGGAGCGATATCCGAGAACGGAGAGGAGGGTTTCGTTGGCAAACAGAACGTCCCGGTCACGTGCAATCGCGATTCCGATCGGTAGCCTGTCGAGAAGGTCGGGATCGATCGGGCCGGATTGAACGGTTTCCGCAGGAAGCAATGCATCTTCCTCGAAGAACTCCATGTCATCAAAGCCGGGCAAGTCACCTTCAAATCGCGCGCCGAGCGCCTCAGCAATCTTCTTGAACGCGGCGAGGTCAGGCCGGGACAGGTTGGAGGTATCAACCGGCACAAGACGCGGTCGAGCCCCGACAAGCGGGATAACGGTCCCTGTTGGAGTGTCGTCCGGCGCCGGAGCATCGGACGTTTCTTCGTCCGTTTCCTTGTGGGCTGCCGTTTCGGCGAAGAAATCAAGCTCCTCGTCGCCAGTCGCTGCAACTTCCGACTTCACGACATCGTCGTCATCCTCCGAAGAGGACGGAGCGGGAGTCTTGATCTCGGTTTCAGCATCAGCTTCCGGGAACAGGGAAAGCTTGCCCTTTTTCTTGGCGTCGAATGACTTGGCGAGCGACTTGACCGCGCTTTCAATGTCCTTGTGGCCAAGGGGCTTGTTACCGTTTATGCCTTCGATTTCTTCCTTAGCTTCGGCGGAGAAAATCTGCTCAACCGAGGCATCAGGCGCTGTCTGATTTTCAGTCCCGGGTGTCAGGTCAGCTTCATCGACGGCTGTCTCCGTAGCGTCAACGGTATCAGCACTCTCAGTGAGGGGTGCCAGCTCTTCCCCTTCGTCTTCAAGAGGCGTTATGTCTTCTTGCGCGTCGTCGACAGCGCTCTCGGCACCTGCATCGTCGGCATCGGAAAACGCTGCAGCTTCCAAGACTTCCGGTTCGTCTACAGGTGCTTCTGCAGTCTCGTCAGTCTCTGCGACAAACTCGGACTGCCCCGTCTTGCGATCGGATGAAAGCTGCCCGATCAGGGCTGCAGCCTGGGAAGCAAGCCATGTGTTGCCACCAAGAGCCTTGTCCTTTTGCGGCTGAACGACGTCTTCGGTGGCTGCAATGTCAGCAGGTTCTTCAGCGGCCGTCGCTATCTCTTCCGTTTCCGGCGCGATGGCGTGCTCTTCAACCAGATCTGTATCAGCGCCGATTGCGTCTTCCTCCTCCCGCGCCTCGTCCGTCAGGGCAGGCTCGTCCGGGGCATCGACAGGGGGCAAGCCGGCGTCTTGCGCATGGTCCGGTTCGTCCTCGACACCAGTTTCATCAGCTTCATCGGAAAGAAATTCTTCTGCCGCCGCGGTTTCGCCTGTGTCAATTTCCGGCTCATCAATCGCGTCGGGTTCGGCATCAGACTGAACGTTCGCAATCCAGGGGTTTTCGGATGCAGCCTCCGTCACGACCGGATCGGCATCGGCCGAAGTTTCTTCTTCGCTTTCCGCATCTGCAAAATCGCCCGGTTCAAGCTCAGCCGCCTCGGTCTCCGCAGTTTCATCCTGATCGGTGAAACCAAGGACATCGTTGACAGCTTCGGTAACCTCGGTCTTGGCGGTCTCCGCAGCATCGTCCAGCGTTTCAGTAACTGTCTCGGCCTCGTCAAGCACCGCCTCTTCGACAGTTTCTGAAATCTCCTCCGCGTCCTCAACCATCTCGCCGACGGCTTCTGCAGCCTTCTCGGTGAAAGAGGATGCGATCGGTGTGTCCGGCACACCGCCAAGGACGCTCGCAATCAGATCGGATTCACCTGCAAGCGCGTTGCTGACAAATCGGTCGCTCTCTTCAGGTTGGTCTGGCGCCTCAGCCGCAACTGTCTCGTTATCCTCGTCCGCGGACGCAGCAAGATCATCTTCAGCTGTTTCCGGTTCCTGATGCGGTGCGTCGTCATCGGATGCAAATTCGAGGGAGGTGTCCTCGGTGGAGGGCTCGGAACCCGTGTCAAATTCTGCCGGGCTCTCGCTTTCCTCGAATGGCCCTTCACCAGTCTCCTGCGCCTCGCCTGCAAGCGCGCTCACGCCCGCCGTTGCCAGCACTGCAGCGGCCGCAACAGGCACGGCAGCAGCGAGGTTGCTGGTTGCTTCGGCGGCCTCCGGCTCATCAACAACAGAAGGCTCAACGGTTTCGTTGGCGACCGTGGACGCATCAAGCAGATGAGGTCCGGGTTGGAAAATGCCATCCGGGTCTTCTTTTGCGTCGGCAGTGCGGCAAACGCCAAACCCGCGATATCCTTCAAACTGGCGCTCCCGGTTGAAGGCCGGAAGGGCCGCCATGTCGACCGGCACGCGCAGGGCTGCTCCGGTCACCGGCCAGTAAACGGTCTTGCCAGACCAGGTGTCCCGACGGTCAAGCGCCTGAGCGATCTTCGCTCGCCCATCCACGCCATATTGCTCGCGAACCTCCGCCCATGTCTTTCCGACAATATCGGTGGTGCCGGCTCCAAGCGTCTGGGCGAATTCATCGGAAATGAACGTGAAACGCTGATCAAGGTCCATCTTCCACGCGAAGCGGACCGGACGGCGCTTTTGCTGGAACCGAAAGCCGTCAACTTCGGTGATGAGCGGGGCCGCTTCGGCTTCCGCCGGGGAGGCGGACGCCTCTGGTTCACCAGACACCGGGGCGTCAATTGCCTCTTCGGCTTGCGAATCGCTTGGCAGTTCGTCGCTCTGCAGCGATATTTCCTCAGCCTCAGCCTCAGCCTCAGCCTCAGCCTCAGCCTCAGCCTCAGCCTCAGCCTCAGCCTCAGCCTCAGCCTCAGCCTCCATCAAGTCCACAGGCTCCGGCGTTTCTTCGTCGGCCTCCAGATTCAGGTCGCTGGTTGGATGAGCTGTATAGGAAACAATGTCGGCTGGCTCAGCTTCGCCTGTAGCCGCTGCCTCGGCCACTGCTTCGTCCGCATCCTCGGCAAACGGAAGGACGGATTCATCTGGCGAAACCGTATCAAGATAGTCTTCCAGATCTGTCTGATCCTGCTGAGCAGCAGCGTCTTCAACAACGCCAAGCGCCTGTTCGGCTGTCCCTTCGAGGGGCACATCTGTGGCGTCAGAAGTACTCTCTTCAATCAGCGGGGCAACAACTGCCGCCACAGGAAGCGTTTCCAGCACTGGCGGGAGGGTTTCGCTCTCTTCGCTGATCCCGGCAGTTTTCGGGGTGTTCTTGAGAATGACGAGGCTTCGGCCATCTTCAAGGCCACCAAGCCGGGCTTCGTGAAGATTGCCTTCCACCAGAATGTTTGTGTCTTCGACGGCGTTTCCGCGCGCAGTTGGCCAGAAGTCGGGCAGATCCTCCAGCGCTCCAACCTTCGCTGCCACCATGCGCGAGCTGTCCAGCAGCACGGCTGTCTCGTCATTGCCGCTGATCAGGGTCAGGAAAGCCGTTAGCGGATTGCCGGCAACCGCGTGAGACGTGTCAGGGACAATGACAAGCGCGGCATTCTTGCCGTCTGCCAGTTCCAGTCGCTTGCACTGGCAGGTGAGCAGAACAACCTGCAGCCCCTTGTAGAATCGCAGTCGGTCAAGGCTCGGGCGTTCGGTCGAGCCGCTTGTGGCAATTCGTGTCAGATGCTGCCGGGCCGGGGACCTTGCAAGCCCCTGATATGCCTCCAGCGCGTTCAGGCTGCCGACTTTGAAAAAAGCTGCGCCCGCCGCGTTGGCCCACAGAACCTGTGAACCGTCATCCGAAAAAACCCAGGCTGCCTGTTGGGAGTCTGCAAGGGAAACTAGGTCGGGTCTGAGGCTGAGTTCCAGAAAGTTGGAAACGTACAAACCCATTCTTCAGCTCCACATTACTCTGAGCGACTGGTCGACTACTTTAGGCACCGCGTGCATCACCTGATAGTAAACAACTTATTAATAGCAGAGAATCTGCCTCGGCGTCCATGTAAACGCCTTGTTTAACCCCTTTAGAATGAAAGCGTGGTTAATCCCTTTGCGCGGTGTCCCCTTGTTATTTGCCGCAGGCCCGCCTGACGTGATAGCAAAGTGAGGCGGGCAGACGCGTGAAATCTCAAGCCCGTGTTTTATTTCAATCAGGAAGGTTTCCTCATGGCAGTAGACAAAACCGGCTTCGAAGTCCCAGAGCAAATGCGGGACATGGCCGAGAAAAGCGTTGATCAGGCGCGCAAGGCCTTTGACGAATTCATGAGTGTTACTCAAAAGGCTGTGGCGCAGGCGGAAGAAAGCGCTTCTGCTGTCCAGTCCGGCGCAGGGGACATGCAACGCAAGAGCCTCTCCTATGCCGAAGAGCATATCGATGCTGCCTTCAATTTCGCTCGTTCGCTGGTCAAGGCAACCGACATGGAGCAGGTTGTGGCACTGCAACAGGATTTCATGCGCAAACAGATGGAAGCCCTCGGCGAGCAGTCCCGGGACCTGTCTGATCGGGCAGTGAAAGCTGCGCAGGATGCAGGTAAGGCAACCAAGTCATAAGTGATAAGGTGTTGAAAAGTCGCGGGAATAGACCTGCGGCTTTTTGATTTTGTTGGGCGTCCGAATAAAATATTTTGTGCAGCGCAAAATAATGTTGCAATGCACAACATCATTTCCTATATTGACGTTGCGGATGACGACAGCCCGCCGACCTCCCGAGGCGGTAGATGAATTCGATTGATCGCGTCCGGTAATTTTTGGAGATGAGATCATGACTGAGACAGTAACACCGGCAGCAAAGACTGCCCCGAAGGCCGCAAAGACCGCTTCCAAGGCTGCAAAGGCTGCTGCCTTCCCGGATTTCGAAGCATTTGCAATGCCGAAGATGGAAGTTCCGGCTGCTTTCCGTGAAGCAACCGAGAAGTCCATCGAACAGGCTCGTGAAGCCTATGCTAAGGTCAAGAACGCTGCTGAAGACGCGACCGACCTGATGGAAGACACTTTCGAAACGTCCCGTCAGGGCGTTGTCGAGTTCAACCACAAGGCCGTTGATGCAGCTCGCACCAACGTCGACGCAACCTTCTCCTTCCTGAAGGACCTGATGGGTGTGAAGACTGTTGCTGAAGCCGTTGAGCTGCAGACATCTTTCGCTCGCAAGCAGTTTGATGTCCTCAGCACCCAGACCAAGGAAATGCAGGAACTGGCTCAGAAGCTGGGCACCGACGTTTCTGCTCCGGTCAAGGAAGCAGTTGAGAAGTCCTTCAAGGATCTCAAGGTCAACTAATCCTGACGCCGGGTTTTCCGGCAGGAAAAAGCTTGAAACGCCCCGCATCTTTTGTGGGGCGTTTTTTCATCCACTGGTCATTTGTTTTTGGCAAAATTGGCTCTTGTGGAACGAAAGCAATCTGTTTAGAAAACGGCTTGCAATCGAGGCGGAACGCTCTTATGTTCCGCGCCACTTCGATACAGGCAGACGTAGCTCAGTTGGTTAGAGCGTCGGATTGTGGCTCCGAAGGTCGGTGGTTCGAATCCACTCGTCTGTACCATTTCTCCCTGATTTTTAGACTTTCCCCTCCTGTGCGACCGCTTCACCCGTCGGATGCAGCCAGTTTGCGCATGAGTGCGGTATCGGCCTTGCTTGTGCCGCCGGAGGAATTAAACAGCGCCTTGAATGTAAAGGCCTTTGGGGTTGGCCCGTGGTCTCCCAGATGTTCGAGCCGTTGGACTGCTTCCGCCCAATCAGGGCGATGACTTTCGTTCACCCACCAAAGAACATAGTTTGGCCAGGGCGCTGGGTGGGCATGCCACTCACTGCCTTTTCTGTAGGCTTCTCCATGCCGACCATGAAAGGTCGTAGCCATCAAGGCTTCAGGGGTCTCCCAAAGGGAGAGCGTTGACGGGGCAAAGCCATCGCCATTGTCTTCCCAGTATTTCGGAAAGACTTGAGTGCCCCAGCTAGCCGGGCCGGGCTCGCTGTCATAACCGGACCGTGCAATGAAGCCCGGTGCGTCTTCGATCGCGGCAAAGGCCGCAGGCTCCCTGTCCCGAAACCCCTTGATGCGCGGGCTTTGGTAGGGTGCGACGAATTGATTGAACGTATAGGCTGCCAGAATAAAGCGCGTCATGAGCTTTCAGATAACAACGTCACAAAGAGAAACGCCAGCACAGCCCGTATCCCGGTCATGCTGACGTCGCCACCATTGTTATCGGTCTTACCCGCCTTGGCTACCCTTTGCGTGTTCGAACCTTGAGCCTTAAGGCCTCTCGAGCTGATACGCTCCCGGGGGGCACCCAAGGGGCACAGGAATGCTTAGAGGAGTGGGTCGACCACCGCTCTCCACTCGTCCAGTGTCGGCTCCTCGGAGAATTTGCCGACCAGATCAGAGCCATTCAGAAAGAATGTCGGCGTCGCCCAGACACCTTTTGTTGAGGCAAAGCGAATCGGCGTGCGCGCATCCGTATAGACCTCGCCCGTTTCGATCCGTTTCAGCATTTCTTTGCGGTCAAAGCCGGAAAAGTCATCCGCAAAATCCGCAATCAGGTTCAACAGGTCCTGATGGGTCTTGTCCCTGAACGGGCCGTTGTAGTAGTCGGCCTGACGGGCATAGAGATAGCTTGCGAAGGCAAAAAACGTCTCGTCGTTGTCACCGGCCAGAGCAAAAATGCCCTTGCTCACGTCCCATGCCTGACGGTGATTGCTCAAGGTGATCAGGTGAACCGCAAGACCGATTTCGCCCTTCGTGTAGTGTTCCTTGAGCGCGATAAGGGATGGCCATGCGAGCTTGGAATGTGGGCACTGAATGTCGATAAATGCCTCGATTTGAACCTTGGCATCGCGCGAGCCATGGAAATAGCCGCTGGGTTTCCTGCTGATCGGAATGGGCATGTAGGCCTCCTGCATTCTTTGTCGTCTTGAGGGCAGATGCTCAGGCGATGTTCAGTTTCTTCTTCAGATACGCGATGATATCGGCAGATTCGTACATCTCCACCCCGGTCTCTTCGTCGACAAGGTACGGGGTCTGCCGTTTGCCGCCGCGCGCAATCAGTTCCTGCTCGTAGTTCTTTGTGTCGCGGTCCCGCAGTTCCGCACGGATATTGTTCTTCCTCATGAATGCCATGACGCGTTCACCGTAGGGACACCCCTGTTCAATATAGAGAATGTACATGTCTTATCCTTTTTGCGGACTTTCGGTTGGAGAGGGTAGCTTGCGAGGATCTGTTGAACCCTTGGGAAGAACGCCTCGAATTGCCGATACCAGTCAGTTGTCTCAAGCTTTTGCAGCGCCGGTCGGATCTAAGTCTGTTCTGTTTTACTTTCAATGCATTACAGCGCTAAGCGGGGACACGGAACAATCACTTCGATGTGAAGCCTGGCAAAGGGGTAGGGCACATTTACGGTTGAAGTTTTTGCGTCCAGGCGAACCGGCACTCGCTGATCCGTACTGGTAATTCTGGAAAGGGCGACCTATCGTTCCGCCGATCAACCAGACAAGGCGTGGAACATGGAAGATATCAGTCTGCTGTCGCTGGCAATTCTGGCGGCGGCTTTGCTGGCAACCGGTGTCGTTGCGGGCATTATCGCGGGGCTACTGGGTGTCGGAGGCGGCATCGTCATTGTCCCCGTGCTCTATTACATGTTCACGTTCCTCAAGGTGGATCCGACCGTCCTCATGCATGTGGCGGTCGGAACTTCGCTCGCCACGATCCTTGCAACCGGCGCCTCATCCGCAAGGGCCCACTGGAAACGTGGTGCCGTGGACATGGATTTGCTGAAAACCTGGTGGTGGGCTATTGCGCTCGGCGTCATCGGCGGCGCGACACTGGCCGGCAATATTTCCGGCGGCGCCTTGACTGTGGTCTTTGGTGTGGTGGCTCTCGCGGTCGCGGCCAACATGCTTTTCCGCAAGGATGGCGCAGCCTTGGCGGAAAAGCTTCCCGGAACCCCGATCCGCGAAACCCTAGGCGTGATGATCGGCGGAATTTCCGTCATGATGGGCATCGGCGGGGGAACTCTTGGAGTTCCGATATTGACGCTGTTCAACTACCCCATCCGCAAGGCCGTTGGCACTGCGGCAGCCATTGGGCTGATCATCGCGGTTCCCGGAACCTTGATGTCGATCTATTTCGGCTGGGGTGTTGAAAACCGTCCGCCCTTTTCCCTGGGCTATGTGAACATGATCGGCTTCCTGCTGATCATCCCGGCGTCCACCTTGTCGGCTCCTTTGGGCGCCAAGATTGCCCACACGATTGATCCGTCCAAGCTCAAGCTTGTCTTTGCGATCTTCCTCGGGTTCACCGGCCTTCGCATGCTGTACGACGTCCTGTTGTGACCTTGCGCCACAACCGTTGGTGATGGGTCTATCAAATATGATGATTTGTGCTGATGGGTCGACAGGGGGTAAGGAGAAGCCGACCCGAGGCGGGCCGAACGCATCGGCTTGCCCGGCAAAGGTTTTTCCGGTCCGGACGTGAGCTCCGGCAGATGGTGTCATGAACGCAGAACCCGCAACCCTGTCCCTTGCCGGATGCCTCAGGGGCATTCGGCTCAGTTTGCCTATCCTGCCCGCGTCAATGGTGTTCGGTGCGGTGTTTGGAACTGTCTGCGCCCAAAAGGGGCTCACACTTTTCGAGACGTTCCTGATCAATTCCATGGTGTTTGCCGGTGCGTCCCAGTTTGTTGCCATGGAGATCTACCAGTCGCAGCTGACCTACGGGATCATGCTGGCGATGATCGGGGTCACGGCGGCAGTCAACATGCGCATGCTGCTTCTGGGGGCGAGCCTCCGGCCCTGGCTGGGAAGTGTGCCCGCCTGGCAAACCTATCCCTCGCTCTACTTCCTGACAGACATCAACTGGCTGCTATCCTTGCGGGAATACGGCAAGGGCGAGCGCGACTGGGGCATTTATCTCGGAAGCGGTCTGTTTCTGTGGGTGATGTGGGCGTTGTCGGTGATCCCCGGTTACATGGCGGGAAATGCGATCGCAGATCCTGCCGCATGGGGCCTCGATGTTGTCCTGCCTGCGTTTTTCGTTGCCATGCTGGTGCCGCTCTGGAAGGGCAAACGTCAAACCGTCAGTTGGTTGACGGCGGCCGTTGTCTCCATCGGAACCTGGTATCTGACCGGCGGCTACTGGGGCATTCTCACCGGGGCGATATCCGGAGCCATTGCGGGAGCGATGTTCGATGAGTGAACCGCTCATTCCTGCAGACTGGATGTTCATCGTCGCTGTCCTTGGCATGACGGCAGTAACCTATGCCATGCGGGCATGCGGCTACTGGATCATGGGGCAGGTGCCCCTGACACCGCGTGTGCGCCGGGCTCTTGAGGCACTGCCGGGGGCGATCATTGTCTCCACCATTCTGCCGATTGCCCTGAAAGGCGGGCTTTCCACCATGATGGCGCTTGCGATGGCCGCTCTGGTGATGGCGGTGTTGAAACGCGACTTTGTTGCGGTGGTCGTGGCGGCTGTCTGCGCCGCCCTGCTCAGGGCATCCGGGCTCTAGAGCACGTCTCGCATTCACTGAATCACTCGACGTGCCCTAAATATTTGATTTGACGCATTTCCTGACGGCGAACCGGTATCCACTTCGCCTGGAAATACTCTAGGCTGTGTGTTTCCGAACTTCAGCAAGAGTGGCCTGTGGTGTTTCTCCGGCAGAAACCCTCGGCCAGTGGAGCGGTTCGATATCGAACGTCGCCTGAAAGTCGATGACCTCCGGTGTTGCATCCGACGCATCATTCTCGCGTTTGGAAACGCGTTCCTTGGCGATTTCGATCGGGACCTCCAGCCAGATCCCAGCAAAGGGCACGTCGGCATGTGTCGCGATCTGCTCCAGCCGATCGCGCTCCGCAGGGGCGCCGAGAACGCCATCGAAAATCACTGACTGACCGGCCGCGAGCACTGCGCGTGCCTTTTTTTCAAGTGCGACATAAACCGCATCGGACCGCTCACGGGTGTAGGCTTCCGGAGGCGCCGGGTCTGTTTCCGCCAACCCAAGAGACACCTTGCGTTCCACGTCGGTTCGCAGCACCCGGGCACCCGGCGCGGGGCCAAGCTCGGGAGCAAGTCCATAGGCGGTGGTGGTTTTTCCCGTCCCCGAAAAGCCGCCGATGGCGACAAACATCGGGCGGGTTTCGCTCAGGAAATCCTGTGCCAGCTGGAAATAGGATTTTGCATCACGGACCAGTCTGTCCCTGTCCGCGTCCTTCGCCTGAAAGGAAGAATTGGCCGCCGAAATCTTCGCTCGAAGCGCTGCCCGCATCATCAGATAAAAGGGAAGGGTGGCAAGGCCTTCCAGATCTTCCGGTCTTGCAGTCCTGTCCAGATATCGATTGAAAACGCGATTGGCAGCAGCCTTTTGACCAAGTGCCCAAAGATCCATCAAAAGATAGGCAAGGTCATAGAGGAGATCGCAGGTGGCGATGTCATCGGAGAACTCCACTGCATCAAAGAGCACCGGTTTTCCGTCCAGCAGCACGATGTTTCGTGTGTGGGCATCGCCATGGCAAAGTCGCACAAGGCCTGCCTTGCCGCGCCTTAGAATGATGGGTTCAATTTCGGCCAAAACGGCACTGGCCCGTTCCGACAAGGCTTTGGCCTGATCAACGGGGAAAATGTCACCGGCATCGGCAAAGGCGTCGTCATTCTGGGAGAGGTATTTGCGAAGCTCATCGACAAAGCGCCCGGCGTCCATGGGCGGTGCGCGGTCATGGGCATTTGCCATCATGACGGCGAGATCATCGGCCAGTTCGGGCGAGAGGCTTTCGTGTTCCGCCAGAATTTCCAGTTCCTTGTTGCTGTCGAACCTGTTCATCTCGACAACCCATTCAACCACAGGGCCTTGGCCATCCAGAGCCAGTTGCCCATCTGGTGATCGGGTGACAGGCCGTGCGCCGAGATAGAGTTGCGGGGCGTTTGGTGTGTTCAGCCGAAATTCTCGGTGGCAGGCCTCTTTGCGCAAGGCGAGGGTGGAGTAATCCAGAAACGGGTATTTGACTGCCCGCTTGACCTTGAATGCCTTCGAGCCGCACAGGAAAATCACATTCGCGCCGGTATCTATCCTGACAACCTCGGGCTGTTCGGGATTGTCCGATGGCAGTCTCATCAGGAACTCGAAGACTTCGTTCTGTGTCGTCATCCCACGCGATCCGCCTGCTTCTTATCTCTTGAGGTTGGTATCACACCCTGCGCTTGCAGTGAGGCATCAAGTTGTACCCAGTGGTTTGATTTCCCTCAATGTAGGAATTCTGCCCTGTGCCAGTCTGGAGAAGACAACGGAAAGGAAGCAGGTCATGAGCGATCTGAAAGCCCTCAGGAAAATCCGGCTTAATCTGGCGAGAACCAAAGAGCACCCGCAAGGGTCTGCCCGTCACGGCTATGAATTCACCGCCCCACTGGACGAAACCGGACATATTGATGCTGCGATCTGGAAAAAGGAGCGGGAGCATTGTCGTGTGCGCCGCTTCTGGGGAAACGAGGAAGACGAACTCGGCCACCTGATCCATCGTCCGGGCGGGTCTTGGGCGTTCCACTATGACATCGAGGGCGAGGATGATGATGAAGCAGGATATCGTTTCGGTGCCCATGCCTTTCTCCCCGGTGAATATGTGTCCATCAAGGATGAGGATGGCGACCTTCACACTTTCCAGGTCGTGACCGTGCAGCCTGTTTGAGCCCAGCAGGATACAGGGACATGACAGGAAGATAGCCGCGGCCTCGGTCGCGGCTTTTTCATTCCATATCGAAATGATCTCATTGCCAAATAACGTGGGGTGAACTCTCCAAGTCCTTGGGAAACTGCGATATACGAAAGGGTAGATCCTTTTGGGTGATATCAGGTTTGGAGAGTGATGGAATGAACGCGCAGGAAAGAACCGGTGGCCAGTTGCTGGTGGATGCGTTGGAGAAACACGGGGCCGAGCGGGTTTTCTGTGTTCCGGGCGAGAGTTATCTCGCCGTTCTCGATGCGCTCCATGATGCCCGTATCCCGGTAACGGTGTGCCGTCAGGAAGGCGGCGCCGCCATGATGGCCGAAGCCCATGGCAAGCTGACCGGCAAGCCCGGCATCTGCATGGTGACACGCGGTCCCGGCGCCACGAATGCGGCTGCCGGCATCCATGTAGCTGCGCAGGACTCCACGCCCATGATCCTGTTCATTGGCCAGATCGAACAATCCATGCGCGAGCGCGAGGCCTTTCAGGAGGTGAACTACCGCCAGATGTTCGGCGGAATGGCGAAATGGGTTGCCGAAATCGATCAGGCGGACCGTGTGCCGGAATTCCTGTCGCGCGCCTACCACGTTGCCACATCCGGTCGTCCGGGCCCGGTCGTTCTGGCCTTGCCGGAAGATATGCTGGTGGAGACAGCAACCGTTTCCCAGCCCGCTGCCTGGACCCAGCTGGAAACCCACCCAGGTGCCGATCAGATGGCGGATCTGGCAGAGCGTCTGGCGACAGCGCAAAGACCTATTGCCATTTTGGGTGGAAGCCGCTGGACAGAGGAAGCCGTAGCCAACTTCACCCGGTTTGCGGAAACGTTTGATCTTCCGGTTGCCTGTTCCTTCCGCCGTCAGATGCTGTTTGATCACCTTCATCCGAACTATGCCGGTGATGTCGGAATCGGCATCAATCCGAAGCTGGCCGAACGTGTTCGCCAGTCGGATCTGGTGCTGCTGGTCGGTGGGCGACTGTCCGAAATGCCGAGTCAGTCCTATACGCTGCTTGATATTCCCCAGCCGAAACAGCCGCTTGTCCATGTTCATCCCGATGCGGAGGAACTGGGCCGGGTCTATCGAGCCGCATTGCCGATCCACGCCAGCCCGGTTGCCTTCGCCAAGGCTTTGGCCGCACTTGCAGCACCTGCCGGAACAAATCGTGGCAGCGCCGTTGCAGAGGCGCACGAGGATTATCTCGCCTGGTCCGCTGCCCGCCCACAGACGCCGGGTTCCCTGCAGATGGCAGGTGTCATGGACTGGATTGAAGGCAACATGCCTGAAGACACCATCTTCACCAATGGCGCTGGCAATTATGCGACCTGGGTGCACCGGTTCCATCGGTTCCGCACGTTCGGAAGTCAGGCAGCCCCTACTTCCGGCTCGATGGGCTACGGCCTTCCGGCAGCCATTGCCGCCAAACTGGCCTTCCCGAACCGCCCCGTGGTCTGCTTTGCTGGCGACGGCTGTTTGCAGATGACCATTCAGGAATTCGGCACGGCCTGTCAGGATGGCGCGAATATCATTGTCGTGGTGGTCGACAATGGCATGTACGGCACCATCCGCATGCATCAGGAGCGGACCTATCCGGCTCGTATTTCGGCAACCGAGCTCAAGAACCCGGACTTTGCTGCTCTGGCCCGTTCCTATGGCGCCTTTGCCGAAACCGTGGAGACGACAGATGCCTTCGGTCCGGCCATGGAGCGGGCACTTGCATCAGGCCAGCCGGCTCTCCTTCACCTGAAGATTGATCCGGAAGCCATCACGCCTGCAGCGTCCCTTTCGCAAATCCGGGCGCAGGCCCAGTTGAAGGCTTAAAGCCGTTCCAGGCGAAGTGGATACCGGTTCGTCGTCAGGAAACGCGACAAATCAAATTTTTAGAGCGCGTCGAGTGATTCAGTAAAAACGAGACGTGCTCCAAGACAAGCAGCGCGACTTGGCGGTCAGGCTTCGCGTGCAGCCTGACCGACCGGCAGGATGACTTCGGCAATGCCGGGGTCGCCGGGCGACGTATGGACGTCGAACCCGAGAGCCTCGCACATGGAGAGCATGTTGGTGTTCTCCTTGAGCACCTCGCCGCGGATTGTCTCTATGCCGTCAGCCTTGGCGTAGTGAATGATCAGCTTCATCAGTGCCAGCCCGAGACCGACCCCTTTCAGGTCCGAGCGAACCATCACCGCATATTCGCCGGTCTTGTGGTCCGGGTCCGCGTGGAGCCGCACCACACCCAGAAGCTCGCCGGATTTCGGATCAATGGCAGCAAAGGCCATGGCGCGGGCGTAGTCCAGCTGGGTTAGCCGCGCGAGGAACTTTCGATTGAAATCGCGAACAGGCGCAAAGAAACGAAGGCGAAGGTCTTCGGCTGAAACCTGCTCGAAAAACGCCTTGAACAGATCCTCGTCTTCCGGACGCACCGGACGGGTGAAGACGGTTTGCCCGTCTTTCAGCGTCAGCGTCTGCTCCCATTCGCTGGGGTAGGGGGCAATTGCAAGGCGCGAGGCTCCGGTGCGCCCCGGGTGCTGCGTCGGCGTGCCAAGCGTCATCCGGGCGTCCAGCGCCAGAATGCCCTCCTTGCGCACCACAATCGGATTGATATCGAGTTCCAGAATCTCCGGAATGTCGATGGTGATCTGCGACAGTTTTACCAGCGTCTGGGCAACGGCTTCCCGGTCAAGGCGCGGCCGTGTTTCGCCGCCATTCAGCAGCCGGACGATGCGGGTGCGATCAATCAGCGCCTCCGCGAGATTGAGGTCCAGCGGGGGCAGCTCCAGCGAGATGTCCAGACTGTCCTCGACCGCCGTGCCGCCATGACCAAATACCATTACGGGGCCGAAAATCGGCGTGTCCGCCAGTCCCATGTAGAGTTCCACCCCGTGGCGGTCTTCCAGCATGGGATGAACGCTGACCCCGGCGATCGTTGCGGCCGGAAACGCTGCCTGTGTCTTGGAAATCAGTTCTTGCGCGGCTTCCTGAACCGCAGCAGGGGATTCAACACCGAGCCTCACGCCATCGAATTTTGACTTGAACGGCAGGTCAGGCGAAATGAGCTTCACCACGCAGTGCCGGCTTCTTTGAAATATCCCGCGCGACAACTCGGCCGCTTCCTCGGGACTCGTTGCAAGCCGGGTTTCGATAATCGGTATCTGATAGGCTGCAAGAATGGCGCAAACCTCTTCCGGAGACAGCCACTTCTGGCCGCTGGCCATGGCCTTGTCGACAATCGCGCGTGCCGTCTTGGCATCGGGTGAGAAATCGACCGGCAAGCTCGGCGGAGCCGCCATCAGGAAGTCCCGCGACTGGGCGTCGCGGGCAAGATACATGATGCTGCGCACGGCCTCGGCAGGACTCGTATAGCTGGGAATACGGGCTTCATCGAGCGCAGTCCGGTCCTGCGGACTGCCGCCGACAAGACCGACGACAATCGCTTTCTTCCGACCGGTTCGGCGCTTGTCTGCCTTTGCGGCTTCGGCAATTGCATCGCCAAAAGAGGACAGCGAGGTAAAGGCCGTGCCCGCCTGAAGGGCCAGAACACCGTCGACGGCAGGATCTTTCAGCACGGTCTTCAGCACGTCGCACAAGGCCTGATTGGGAATGTCTTCGGTCAGAACGAGGGCTGCTGCAGTTTGAGCAGAAGATGGTGTGTCGCCACCATTTCGGCAAAAAGGAGCAATGGCCCGGCTGGTTTCTTCACTCAACTGTGCCAACGCTCCGCCCCGGTCCACGATGGCATCGGCAGCAAGGCTGGCAAGGCTTCGCCCGTTGGAGACGACGGCAAGGGCTTTGCATTGGGGGATGCGAACACGCGATAGCGTCTCCACCGCCTCGAACATTTCGTCCAGATCGGCAACCCGCATGACGCCTGTGCGCCGGAACACGGCGTCATAGACAAGGTCCGGCGTTGCGAGTTTTCCGGCATGGGTTCGCCCGCTGGATGTCACATCGCGGCTGCGCCCGGAGCGGATAATGATCACCGGTTTGCTGCGAGCAGCCGCGCGTGCGGCGGACAGGAACTTCCGCGGCGCGGAAATGCCTTCCACATGCAGGAGGATCGACCGGGTACGATAGTCCTGTGCGAAGTGATCTATCAGGTCGCCGATATCGACATCCATGCGGGTGCCCAGCGAGACAACGGCGGAAAAGCCGGTCTTGTTCTGTTTCGCCCAGGAAAGGGTCGCATTGAGAACCGCGCCCGAGCGGGAGATGAAGGCAATGTCGCCGGGATCGGCGGGAACAGCACTCAAAAGGGTGTTCAGGCCGGTTGCCGGAACACAATAGCCCAGACTACCCGGTCCGATAAGGCGCAAGCTGGCAGGTCGCGCGGCTTCCCGGCAGGCCTGCAACACATGTTCCGGCCAGGTCTCGAAGCCCGGTGACGGGATAAGGATCGCGCGTGTGCCGCGCCTGGCAAGGCTCTCGAAAACCGCCGGGGCCTGCAGTTCAGAGCCGAGATAGACAACCAGGCCGATGTTTTCCGGCAGTTGCCGATGGTCGGAGCATGTTTCGTACCCGCTGCCCTTTGGGGCGGAAATTCCAACGAGATGGATGGAGGAAATCTTCTGCAGGCTGCGGGGCAAGCCTTCAAGAAGCCGCTCGGTGAAGCGGCTGGAGTGCCGGGACGGGCCTATGATGGCGATTGAGTTTGGAGCGAAAAAGGCATCCAGATTGCGAATGGTCACGACGGTCTCATTGAGGCGAAAAGGGCATGCGTTCAATTAGCATGAAGATGACCAACCTGATATTGGTGGCCTTGCCAATTGATCGCATGCCCGTGGCAGCACTGTGACAATGAGGAGCTTGCTCTCAGTGTGCCATCAGAACGGGGACAGTCATGGCTTCCAGAATTTCGCGTGTCGCGCCACCAAACAGGAATTCACGCATCCGGCTGTGGCCATATCCACCCATGACGATCATGTCATTGCCATTGTCGGCAACATAGTTGAGCACAGTGTCGCCAATGCCGGTTTGGGGCTTGGTGATGACGTCCAAAGTGACATTCAGGCCATGGCGCGCAAGATAGGTCGCCAGATCGGCTCCCGGCTGCACACCTGCGCGAGCCTTCTTCTCAATGACCAGAACGGTAATCTTCTTCGCACGCGCCAGGATTGGCAGGGCTGCGTGAATAGCCCGAGTGGCCGTGACGCTGCCGTCCCATCCGACCAGAACGTTTTCAGGTTCAACCGCTTTTACGCCGATATACGGCACCAGCAGAACCGGAACGCCGCTTTCAAAAAGCACGGTCTCGATCAGAAGTTCGCGCATTGGTTCGGGGTTGTCAGGGTTTGTCTGGCCCATAACCACAAGATCGGTCGTGCGGAAATGATGGATGACACCATCCAGCGGACCACCGGTCAGAAGTTCGGTCATCCGGCTTTCCGATCTGCCACCGGCCCGGCGGGCAAGTTCCTCAAAATCGGCCTGTGCCGCCTTTGCAGCGCCAACAGCCTGTTCATGCGCAACTTGCAGATAGTCAACCGGCATGGGAGCCGCCGCAAAGGCCGGAACCACCGGCTCGAAGGCAATCGACAAACCCGTGACGTGCGCGTCGTAACGCAGGCCGAGTTCCAGAGCGTATTTGCTGGCCGGCTGATCGCCGGCGAGATCGACAACTGAGAGAATATCCTTGATCGGCATCACACATCTCCTTGGGCAGCGCGGCCTTGAAGGCCAGCGCATTCAGTGTCCTTTCCACAAACTAGGGTGTCTGGTTGCAAAGAGCTTTGATGCCAATCAAATCGTGAGCAGATGCAAACAGGGCCGCCAATTCGTCCACACAGCCTAAATTGCCGCCAATACTTCGCGGGCGATGATCATACACTGGATCTCGGATGTGCCTTCATAGATCGTTGTGATGCGGGCATCGCGCGCATATCGCTCCAGCGGATAATCCTTGATATAGCCCGCGCCGCCATGCAGCTGCAGCGCCGTATAGGTGGCGCGCTGGGCGGCTTCCGAGGCAAACAGCTTCGCCATTGAGGCTGCCTTTGCAAACGGTTCGCCGCGATCCTTGAGTTGTGCGGCCTGCAGGATAAGAAGTCGGGCAGCTTCCAGTTCGGTTTCGCGGTCGGCGATCATCCACTGAATGCCCTGCATGTCGGCCAGAGGTTTGCCGAATTGGTGCCGCTCCTTCACATAGGCCTTGGCCGTATCCATGGCCTTTCGCGCAATGCCGAGGCTGAGAGACGCGATGCCGATCCGCCCGCCTGCAAGTTCCGCGACTGCAACACGGAAGCCGTCATTTTCCCTGCCCATCAGGGCAGATGCCGGAATACGGCAATCCTGAAAGACGACTTCGTTTGTGGCTGAACCGGTCTGGCCCATTTTCTTTTCCGCCTTGGCAATCACCAGCCCCGGAGTTCCTGCCTCTACAAGAAAGCAGGAGATCCCTTTCCCACGCGGGGCGTCCGGGTCCGTCACAGCCCAAACGACAAACACACCGGCATATTCGCCGGAGGAAATGTAGAGTTTGGACCCGTTGAGGATGTAGTGATCGCCATCCTTCACAGCCCGCGTTTTCAGTGCTGAAGGATCAGAACCGGCACCGGATTCCGTCAGGCAAAATGCGCCAGCCGAATAGGTCCCGTCAGTAAGCTTGGGAAGATAAGCGGTCTTTTGTTCTTGCGAGCCAACCGCCTGAATGACCTCGCCCACCATGTTTGACACCGAAACGGTGACGGCAGTCGATGCGCAGCCGCGGGCAAGTGCTTCAATGGCAAGGGCAAAGGCAACACTGCCTGCTTCCGTGCCCCCGTAGTCGGCGGAAACGCTGAGTCCCATGAAGCCGTTTTCGGCCAGGGTGCGCAGGTTGCCCAAAAGGATATCCCGCCCGTCCCCCTGATCGAGTGCTTCCGCATTCGGCTCCAGCATGCTCTCGGAAAACCTGAGGGCGGTTTCCTGGATCATCGCCTGTTCTTCAGTGGGTTGAAAATCCATTCAGGTTGCTCCTGCTCGTTGATTGGCGGCAAGTTACCGGCGCGCACCAAGCCCTGTCCAGAGCGGAAAGACGACCAGTCTTCGCAGGTTGCAAACTTTGCGCTGTGTGGATCAGGATTTGCCGTTGGGACAAAAACCGGCGATATAGTTTGCATGAATAAGCGTCTGTTTCTGCTTGCCCTGCCGCTTCTCCTGCTCGGAACCGTTACGGCTCTCGTGGCTCATCTTGCCGTGAGCCGGGCCGAGGTTGCCAGCGACCGGATGGCAGCAGAACGATTGACGCTCTATCGGCAAACCATCCTCGGTGTCTACGAGAAGTATCGCTATCTGCCCTACATGATCGCTCGTGATCCAAGGGCAATCATGGCGTTGGACGATCCGTCCGAGACGGAGGTCGCCAACCTGTTCCTTGAGGAAATGGCGACCAATTCAGGCGCGTCGCAACTCTTTGTCATGGACCTGAAGGGTGACACGGTTGCCGCCAGTAACTGGCGAAGTGAGCTCTCTCTTATCGGTCGTAACTACGGTTTCAGGCCGTATTTCAAGTCCGCGATCCGCGGCGAGGAGGGGCAGTATTTTGCTGTCGGCATGACAACAGGATTGCCGGGCCTTTTTCTGGCACGACCGACACCGGTGGTGGGAGAACCGCGTGGCGTAGCCGTGGTCAAGGTCGATACGAAGGTTCTCGAGAGAACCTGGCGTGAAGGCGGGGAAACGGTCTATGTCACCGACGAAAACGGGGTTGTCTTCCTGTCCAGCGTTGCTGCGTGGCGTTATCGAACGACAGAGCAGCTGGCCCCGGCTGTTCTGGAGGAGATTAGTGCCGCCAGACAATATACGGGCAACACCCTCCGCTCGCTGGCCGAAGAGACCTCCGGTGATCCGCGTCTTTTGCGCATTGATGGTGTCACCTATAGGCACAACGCGGCCTTCGTCGGATTGCTGGGCTGGAAGCTTCATTATCTGGTGCCGGAAAAGGAAGTCAGCGGAGCGCAAACGCCGGTCTGGATCTCAGCCTTGGGGCTGGCCTTGCTTTATGCGGTCGCCGTCCTGTTTCTCCGGGGACGGGCGCTGAGACGGGCCTCAGCCATTCTTCGGCAGGAGTCGGCGGAACTGAAAGCCTTGAACACGCGCCTGACCGATGAGGTCGAGGAGCGTAGGCGAGTGGAAAGTGAACTCATTCGCGCGCAGGAAGGGCTCGCCCGATCAAGCCGTCTTGCAGCCGTCGGCCAAATGTCGGCAGCCGTGGCACATGAGTTGAACCAGCCGCTGGCAGCTCTTCGAATGTTTGTGGCGGGCACCCGAAAGTTTCTCGAGCGAGACAACCTCGCAGCCGCCCGTGAGAACCTGGATGAAATCGATGGTCTTCAGGATCGTATGGCCAATCTCACTCAGGAACTGAAACGCTTTGCGCGACCTGCGGAAAGCCGGATCGAGCGGGTGGATCTGCGCGAATGCGTCTGGGATTCGGTCAAGATCGCCCGTCCGCGTTTTGACGAGACTGGTGTCAATCTGTCCGTCAGCTGTCCCCACACACCGCTTGCTCTTGATACGGCCAGATATCGTGTCGAACAGGTCTTGCTGAATCTTCTCAAGAACGCTGCCGACGCGGCCAATCAGGCTCATCTGGAAACGGGGCAGGGAGAAGTCTCGCTGACGGCGGTTCTTGACGGGGATCGGGTGCAGGTTTCTATTGCCGACAACGGATCGGGGATCTCGAAAGAAGACCGGGCGCGGATATTTGATCCGTTCTTCACGACCAAACTGAGTTCGGGAGGGCTGGGGCTCGGGCTGTCCATTTCCATGCGAATTGCCGAGGACCTTGGTGGAACCCTTGACGTGATGGAAAGCGAAATGGGTGGTGCGGAGTTTGTGTTGAGCCTTCCGGCGGCGCCGGATCGAATATGTCCGGTGGAACAGATCGAAAGCGATGAAAAGGTGCCTGCCGAATGACTGACGGATCCACAATCACGCCGGTGCTTGTTGTCGATGATGATCCGTCCATGCGGGCAGCCCTTCGCCAATGGATGGGGTTGGCCGGGTTCCACCCGATCGAAACGGAAACGGCGAACGAAGCCATCTCCAGAATAACCCCGGACTTTCCCGGCTGTGTCGTCAGTGATGTCATGTTGCAGGGCGAGGATGGCCTCAAGCTGATGCAGCGCATCGGCGTGGTGGATTCGGAAATCCCGGTCATCCTGATCACCGGTCACGGAGATGTTCCCATGGCCGTCGACGCCATGCGTCTGGGAGCATACGACTTTGTCGAAAAGCCATTCGATCCGGACAGGATCGCGGAAGTGGTGCAGCGGGCGATCGAAAAACGCCAGTTGGTTCTCGAAAACCGCGCGCTGCAAAAGTCCCTGAAGGACAGTTCCACGCTGGAGAGTCGATTACTCGGCAACAGCCCGGTCATGAAGACGCTCCGGGAACGACTTCTGCATTTCGCCAAGACCGACGCAGCAGTCCTGATCACGGGGGAAACGGGAACCGGCAAGGAAGTGATTGCCCAGGCGCTTCATGCGTTCAGCAAACGCAAGGACAAGCCTTTTGTTGCCGTCAATGCGGCAGCCCTTGCCGAAAGCATGGTTGAAGCGGAACTGTTTGGTCATGAAGCCGGTGCCTTCACCGGAGCCGACAGAACCCGCGCCGGACGGATTGAGCAGGCCGACGGCGGAGTGTTCTTTCTGGATGAAATTGTCTCGATGCCGATTTCTCTCCAACCAAAACTTCTACGGGTGCTGCAGGAAAAGGAAGTGGACAGGATCGGCGGCAGGCGTCCGGTTCCGGTCGACATTAGGCTGGTCAGTGCTGCCAACGAAGATCCGCGCAAGGCGGTCACAGATCAGCGTTTGCGTGAGGACTTGCTGTTTCGCCTGAACACCATCGAGATCATCGTCCCGCCGCTGCGCGAGCGCGGCAACGACGTGCAGCTCTTGTTCGATACATTCCTGAACCGGTTCTCTGCGCAATATGAAATGGAGCGGCCCTTGTTGAGCGGGCAGGATGAAGCTTTCCTGCGCACCTATGAGTGGCCCGGGAATGTTCGGGAGCTCAGAAACGCCGCCGAACGGTTTGTCCTCAATGCCGGTGTCGGCGGCCAGCCACTGGCAACGCTGGTGGCCGGGCGCGGTGGGGAGCCGCAAGGGGCTGGAGATGGCACCTTGCGCGAGCTGATGGACGCCTACGAGAAAACGGTCATCGACAATGCGCTCAAACGGCACCAGGGGCGGATCAACCTCGTTATGGAGGAACTGGGGCTGCCGCGCCGGACACTCAATGAGAAGATGGCCCGCCATGGCCTGAGCCGGTCTCAGGCGGGTGTGGAAGAAACAGTCGACTGATCGGCGGAATCTTGCCTATTGGGCGAGGGTGTCGGCGGATTCTTGCCGCTTCTATATCCCGGCTTTGAGTTCACTAGCCGTTAAGCCTTTCACGGCGTTGCAAAAGTTAATTCTTTTGGCGTTTGGCACGCGTCCTGCAATGGTTGGAGCATTCGGCGAGAGCGGTCATGTTCTTGAGCGCTCCGGACGCCGCATAAGAGCGATGAACGATCTGGGAGGATACGTATGTTCACTCTTAAACACGCCACTGCAGCCTCTGCAGTGGTCCTTGGACTTGTCTTTGCAACTGAAACCTTCGCAGCTGATGTGACCTGGAACGTGTCCCTGTGGGGCAAGCGCCGGGCCTTTACCGAGCATGTCGAAAAGCTCGCGGAAGAAGTCTCTGCCAAGACCGGCGGCAAGTTCGAAATCAAGATGCATTACGGAGAGGCCCTCTCCAAGTCGCGCGAAAACCTCGACGGTATTTCCATCGGCGCCTTCGAAATGGCCCAGTTCTGTGCGTCTTATCATGAAGACAAGAACCCCAGCCTGACTGTGCTTGAGCTGCCGTTCCTCGGCGTTTCCGACCTTCAGACCGAAGTTGCGGTTTCCAAGGCTGTGTACGACCATCCGGCTGTCCAGAAGGATCTGGCGCGTTGGAACGCAAAGCTGCTGATGCCGTCGCCGATGCCGCAGTACAACTTTGCGGGCAAGGGTGATGTACCGACCACTATTGCCGATTTCAACGGCATGCGCGTTCGCGCGCTGGGCGGTCTCGGTAAGGCCATGGAAGCTGTAGGCGCAGTTCCGACCTCGGTAACGGCCTCCGAAACCTATCAGGCGATCGACTCCGGCACTGTTCGTGCAGCGAGCTTTGCCCCGCACGCGCACCTGTCCTTCAAGACCGTTGAAGTGGCGAACTGGTGGACCAAGAACCTCAACCCCGGCACCGTTCAGTGCCCGGTTGTCGTGAACATGGACGCCTACGCAGCCCTGCCGGATGACTTCCGTGCAGCACTTGATTCAGCTGTTGAACCGGCGCTTGCCCATTACCTTGCGACCTACGACAAGGTCTATGAAAAGTGGTGGCCGACCCTGGAAGAGCGCGGCATTGTTCAGGTCGAATTCTCAGATGCGGAACTTGCTGCGTTTGGCGAGAAGGCCGGGCCGATCTGGGCGTCCTGGGTTGAAGAGCAGACCGCAAAGGGCCTGCCTGCTCAGGAACTGCTCGACATGGTCCGTGCCAAGATCAAGGGCTGAGGCGTTGCTGCCTGAAACCAAATGACGATCTCCCCGGCGCCAAAACGCCGGGGAACGTCTTTCCGGGGCTAGAAATTCATGACAATGCATGGCTTTGCAGACCGACCCGATCCGGGCGGATCGGGCAACTATATCAAGTTCGATGGGGCTCTTGCCCATATCGAAAACGCCTTCAACCTGGCTGCCGCCTTCAGCATCCTCGCCTTGATGCTGCTCGCTGTCGCACAGGTTCTGGGCAGGTTGCTCCTTAACATTCCCATTCCGGGTTTCATCGACATCACCGAACAGGCCATGGCGATTTTCGCCTTTGCAGGTGTTGCCTATTGCCAGCGGGTCGGTGGGCATATCCGCATGGAAATCGTGCTCGGTCAGCTCTCGGGCAGGGCACTCTGGATCTGCGAACTGGTTGGCGTTCTTCTCGTGACTTTCGTGGTTGGACTTCTCGTCTACGGCTCGTGGTTCCATTTCGAGCGCGCATGGACCTTCGGTGACAGCACGATGGACATCGGTCTGGAAACCTGGCCTTCGAAGCTGATTGTTCCTGTCGCGCTGAGCCTGTTGTTTCTGCGCCTCCTGCTGCAGGCCTATGGATACGCTCGCCTTGTGGCCAATCCGGAGGCCACCCCTGTTGGTGTTCCGGTCATTCACGATGCGGCCGAAGCGGCCAAGCATGAAATCGAGGAAGCCTTCGGCGACGAAGCAGCTGAAGGAGACCGCAAATGACTCCGTTTGAAGTAGGTTTGATGATGACGGGCGTCCTGCTCGTCCTTGTTATCATCGGTGTCCGTGTGGCCTTTGCCGCTGCCCTTACCGGAGTAGTCGGCCTGATCATCCACTTCTCCCTCATGCAGGGTTTTGAACGTGGCTTCATGACGGCGGTGAAGATGGCGGGCACCATACCGCACTCAAAATCTGTCACGTATGCCCTTTCGGTCCTGCCGACCTTCATCCTCATCGGCTTTCTGGCCTTTTATGCGGGGTTCACAAAGAAGCTCTTCGAGGCAGCCAAGCGATGGCTCGGCTGGTTGCCCGGCGGTATGGCGGTGGGTACCGTGTTTTCAACCGCAGGCTTTGCGGCTGTCTCCGGCGCGTCCGTGGCAACGGCAGCAGTCTTTGCCCGCGTTGCGATCCCGGAAATGCTGGAAGCCGGATATTCCAAGCGCATGTCCGCCGCGGTTGTCGCTGCTGGTGGAACCCTGGCGTCCCTGATCCCGCCCTCGGCCATTCTCGTGATCTACGCCATTTTGGTGGAGCAGTCTGTCGGCAAGTTGCTGATTGCCGGTTTCCTGCCGGGGGTGTTCTCAGCGCTGATCTATGTCGGGATTATCGTGATCATTGCGATGTGGAAGGGAGATGCACCGCCGACCCGATCCTACAGCTGGAGCGAAAAGATCGAGTCCCTGCCCGGCACTTTCCCGATCATTGCGGTCGTGGGCATCATTTTTTGCTCCTTCTTTTTCGGTCTGGCGACACCGACCGAAGCGGGCTCGCTGGGCGCCTTTGTCGTTCTCTGCGTGGCCTTCCTGAAAGGCATGAAGCCCAAGCAGCTTGGTCAGGCGCTGCATGAGACGGCAAAGCTGACGGTCATGATCTTCACGCTCATCTGGGGTGTGCTGGTCTATGTCCGGTTCCTCGGCTTTGCAGGCTTGCCGGACGCCTTCAAGGCGTTCATCGTTGGTCTGGAATTCTCGCCGTGGATGGTTCTGGTGATGATCCTGCTTGCCTATGCGGTGCTGGGCATGTTCATGGATGCAATCGGCATGCTGATCCTGACGCTGCCAGTCGTCTATCCGGCGGTCATGGCTCTCAATGGCGGGGAAACGGTCTCGGCTGCAGACAGCGCCTTTGGCCTGTCGGGTGAGGCCTGTGCGATCTGGTTCGGTATTCTGGTGGTCAAGATGGCGGAGCTCTGTTTGATAACGCCGCCCATAGGACTGAACTGCTTCGTCGTCGCCGGTGTTCGTCCAGACATTCCGGTTCAGGAAGTCTTCCGCGGCTGTGTGCCATTCTTCGTTGCGGATGTTCTGACGATTGCGGGGCTTCTGGCCTTCCCGTCGATCATCACCTTCTTGCCGTCCCTGATGGGATAAACCTGAAGGTCACCCCAAATGCAAAACCGCCGCTCAATCGAGCGGCGGTTTTTTCTTGCATAGCATTAAACCTCCACCTTCGGTGGAGGACTGGACAAGTTCTACATTGTGGGAAAGAGACCTCCACGCTTGGGCCATTGCAGTGGCACCGATCAAGCATGGAGGTTTTTATGGATGAAAATCACCTATCACACAGCACTTGGGACTGCAAATACCACGTTGTATTTGGCAGCAAGTGCCGCACGAAGCGGCTTTACGGAGATTTGCGCACCGAGTTGCGCGACCAATTTGTGAAACTGGCGAGCCAAAAGGGCTGCCATATTGAGGAAGGGCACCTGATGCCCGACCACGTACATATGCTGATCTCGATCCCTCCGAAATACTCGGTGGCGCATATTGTGGGGTTCTTGAAAGGGAAAACCGCGCTGTACGTGGCGAACCGCTATGCCAAGAAACGCCGCTATAAGGGGTATCACTTTTGGGCACGCGGATACTTCGTATCAACCACGGGCTACAATGAGCAGGTCGTCAGACGCTATATCCGCAATCAGGAAAAGCAGGATAAGGCCTCTGACTTTGCAGATATGTTCAAGCCCAGCTATTAAACCCCGACAAAGCCACTTCTAGTGGCCCAAGCGCAGCGTTACAAACCTCCACCTCTGGTGGAGGTCTGTGACTTATCCGAATTCGTTTCTTCCGGGCGTTCCGGCAAAGAAGCCGTTGGCCACGAAGAGGTAAACGCCGTAAACCAAATTCACAATCGGCATGAACAATAGCATGAGCCAAAGAGCGGAGTGCCCACGATCGTGAATTCTGCGGCTTTCCAAAGACCAATAACAAACAGTCAATGGAACGAGAGGCGCAAGATAATAAAGGCCTTCGGTAGCTCCGAACAGGAACATGCCGAAGTCCATCAGCGATCCGGTCAGAATTTCCGGGTGTTTGGTGAAAAGTACTGCAGCTACAACGAAATGAACAATAAAGCGCGGGATGCCGATCATCCAGTAGGCTCCGCGTCCAAGGCGACCGTCAAATCCGAACAGAAGCCAAATAACGCCCCGGGGTGAGCCGACACTGGCGTTGCTGGCAAAGTCGAGGGCATCGAAATCACCTG
Source organism: Roseibium sediminis (assembly GCF_008711325.1). GTDB lineage: Bacteria > Pseudomonadota > Alphaproteobacteria > Rhizobiales > Stappiaceae > Roseibium > Roseibium sediminis. Next base: position 75,927 of record NZ_VXDB01000010.1, on the reverse strand, counting down.
CCGAGAGGCCGGACGGGCTCATGGCCGGGGTTGAAGAAGTGTAGGCTGAATTTGCCGTAAAGGAGCCGCTTGATCTTGCTTGCTGCTCCGGCCCGCGGCGTCCAAATTGTTTCTTTTCCATGGGTGGTCTTTTCTCTCACTAAAATAAAATCATTCGAAAATGTAGCAATGAGATTTTATATTCGCGTAAAAAATACTGGTGAAATAAGTATTAATGGAACTAGTCTGTGAATGGTGACGGTTTGTCATGTGGAAGTAAATAAGTAACCATAAGTTATATTTGGGGGGTGTGGCGGATTTGAAGAGTAACTCAAAGGAATATGTTGCGCTGGTGCGCCGGGACTCACTTTGAAAAAAGACCAGTCTTACGACCATTCTGTGGAGGGTGGTTTTCATCCATACGCGTTGGGTTCTGGTGTTCCTGCCAAAAAACCGTTGGCCACGAACAGATACAAATAGAAGAAAGGTCCCAGGACAGGGACAAAGATCAGAGCCAGCAAGAGTGCAGACTGGCCTCTGTCATGATTTCGCCGGGCTTCAATCGAGGCGCGCCCGATCAGGGCGAAGAACATGACAAGCACGAGCAACAGGCCGCCAATGTAGCCGAGATCTGCAAGGTGCGGTGGAACCTCCTCCGACTTCACGATGGTATACATCCAGAGAAGCCCCAAAAATGACAGGCACTTCACGGCGGTAAGGCCCGCCCAGAGGAGCCAGTAGGTCTGTCGTCCCATGCGCCCGTCAAAACTGAAAACCAGCAGCAGAAGATCCCGCAGGTGTCCGCTGACGGGTGGGGCGCCCGATGAACCGATGGATTCATTATATGCCATGTTGCCGAGTATCCCCGATGCGAAATCATCAGGTACTTTACGGATAGGCTCTTTCAATCACGCGAACTGACGTGGTGAACAGGTGCTTTCCCTGAAAAGTCAGATTTTATCCTGCTGCCACTTTGGCAACTTCTTCAAGCAACAGCGGAAGGACCTGCAGATCAGAATAGACTGCCTTGAGACGCAGGTTTTGACCCTCCAGAGGATTTTTTTAGCTTGGCCGCCGACTTGGGTTTGGGCGGCTGGACAGCCTCATCACCCAGGGCCATGGCGTCAAAGGAACCATCGGAGAGTTCAACTGAAATGCGTGCGCCGGAAGCAACGCTGGCAACGCTGCGCATTGGGTCGCCGCTTTCATCGCGAATGACCGCGTAGCCGCGAGACAGCACCTCCTTGTAAGAGAGGGAGTTGAGCAGCTTTTCAAGGCCGTGCAAACGGGCCTTTTCGGTCTGCAGCCTGTTCCCGTAAGCCCGGTTCATACGTTCTGAAAGAGCCGCCAGTCGCTCCCGGCCAAGTGCAGATTGGTGCCGCAGCCGGTCTGGTGTCAGGCGGGCTGCAATAGCGTCATGGGCCTGGCGGCGAGATTGGACGGCAACGCGCAAGGCGCGTATCTGCCTGTCGTCAAGCGTTGTCAGCCGATCCTTTGCAAGCCCGATGCCGCGGCTGAGCACGATGGGAGACAGCCTTGCGGAGATACCGTCAAACGCGCTGCGATGGCTGCGCGTGTTGACGATAAGGGCCCGTTCCAGACTGCCCGCAGCGGTGTCGAAGCGTTGGCGTGGCAGGGCCAGCAGGTCGCGCGAGGCGGGAAGGGCAGCTCCGGCTGCTCGCAATTCAGTCCGGCGATTGGAAATCAGGCGATTGAGGCCAGAGGCAAGACGGCGAGACAGATCGTCCACCGTCGCCATCAGGTCTGCCTTGACCGGAACGGCGATCTCGGCGGCACCTGTCGGCGTCGGAGCGCGGAGGTCTGCGGCAAGATCGATCAGCGTCCAGTCGGTCTCGTGGCCAACGGCGGAGATCAGTGGAATGTCGCTGGCTGCGGCCGCACGCACCACCGCTTCGTCATTGAAACCCCACAGATCCTCGATGCTGCCGCCGCCTCGGGCAACGATGATGAGATCGGGGCGGGGAATGTCTCCGCCCGGTTGCAGGGCATTGAAGCCGCGAATGCCGTTCGCAACTTCCGCCCCTGACGTCTCGCCCTGAACCCGAACGGGCCAGACGAGAACGTGGAGCGGAAACCGGTCGCCAATCCGGTGAAGGATGTCGCGGATAACCGCGCCGGTCGGTGAGGTGACAACCCCGATGACGCGAGGCATGCCGGGAAGCTGCTTTTTGCGTTCCGCGGCAAAGAGGCCCTCGGCGGCAAGCTTCTTCTTGCGTTCTTCCAGAAGCGCCATCAGCGCACCGGCACCTGCAGGCTCCAGAGCGTCAATCACCATCTGGTATTTCGACTGTCCGGGGAAGGTGGTGATCTTGCCCGTGGCGATGACCTCCAGCCCCTGTTCCGGCTGGATCTTCAGCTTGGATGCCGCGCCCTTCCAGATGACACCCGACAGGACTGAGCGATCGTCCTTCAGGTCCAGATAGATGTGACCGGAACCGGGGCGGGAAATGCGGCCCAGTTCGCCGCGCACCCGCACATAGCCGAATGCGTCTTCCATCGTCTTCTTGATGGAAAAGGAGATTTCCGAAACGGAGAATTCCGCCACATTCGATTGGGGGTCGGCCAAGGTCTGATTCCTGCTCTTCTAGCTGCAAGGTGCCGCCTTGATCTGCAAGGGTCAAGTCGGGCAGCTGGTCCCCTTCGCAAATGCGGGGGACAGTTTTAAGGCCGAACCCCATCGTCATTGAAATGCCACAGCCGTCACATCAAACTGCGCCCATGCCAAATTACGAATTCAACATGCAGCGGCTTTTTCTGCGCCATATTCTGGCGGAAGGGGCCCGGATCGAGGTTGACCGCGGTCAGGCCAACTATCTTCTCAACGTCCTTCGCCTCAAGGATGGCGACAAGGTGCTGGCCTTTGACGGCAAAAACGGCGAATGGCTTGCGGAAATCCGGGCAACCGGACGCAAGGCCTGTACGCTGGAGCTGGTCGAGCAGACGCGGGAACAGACGAAGGTCAACGACCTTCTCTATCTTTTTGCCCCTCTCAAACATGCCCGGCTGGACTACATGGTGCAAAAGGCCGTGGAGATGGGCGTGGGCAGTTTGCGGCCCGTCATGACCCAGCACACGCAGTCGAACCGGGTTAATCTGGAGCGAATGGAAGCGAATGTGATCGAAGCTGCGGAGCAATGCGGCGTCCTGTCGGTTCCATCCGTCGTCGAGCCGCAGCCGCTCAAGGCCCTGCTCACATCATGGCCCCAGACCCATCCGGAGCGGATAATCCTGTTTTGTGACGAAAGTTCCGAAACAACCAATCCATTGGTCAAGCTGGCAGAGCTGGCGGAAAAACGTCCGGCGCAACTTGCATTCCTGATTGGGCCCGAGGGTGGATTTTCGGTTGAGGAGCGGGCAATGTTGCGCGACTTGGATTTTGTAGTCCCGATTCCGCTCGGGCCGAGAATATTGCGCGCCGACACGGCTGCGGTTGCCGCCCTTGCGGTCATCCAGACAACTGTCGGGGATTGGACATGAGTATTGACGCAGGACATCCTCCCACCAGATCAGGCCATTCCGGTTTCCGGGTCAAGACACTCCTCCAGCAGTAGCGGAGGGGAAACAACCAGACGGTTCCGGCTTTCGGTGGGCGCAGCCATAGGGTTGGTGTTCTCGCTTGTTCTTGTGGTCATCTGCGGCGCCATAATCACCTATGTTTCGTCCGCCAACCGCAACGTGGCGGGCAAGCTGCTCATCCAGCAGGCGAACGCAAATCTCAGCCGCTACGAGACCATTCTGTCCGGGTTCTTTCAGGAGCAGACCGGCCTCCTGCAGTCAATCGGGCTGGCTTTGTCAGAGCAGGCACCTGCTGCCCGGCAAGCCATAACAAGAACCTATTCGGCCCTTCTGCCGGTTGGAACCACCTTGTCCTTTTCTGAGGAAACGTCAGCAGGGCGTGAGGGCACTGTTGAATGGGGGCAGTTCCGCCCGGTGGTGGAACTGGGAGGCGCAGGACTGGTCGCCAGGGTTTCCCTGTCAGACGGCCAGTCCGTTGTTGCGGCTTACCCGCTTTCGGTCTTCACGGGGCTCGCGGACCGCATGGCGGAAGGTCAGGAGATCGGCGCATTTCTGCTTGCCGGACGAGATCAGGTCATCAGTTTTGCAGATGTGAAGGCAAGTGGATTTCAACCGTCCGCAGACCAGCCCTTGCCGGGTCTTGGCGATTTTCCGCAAAGCCCGTTATCCGCCATCTGGACAAAAGCTGGCGGTGCCCACGAAATGCGGGCCGAAATCAAGGGCCAGGTGTTTCCGTTCGGCGAGCGCATGTATGCAACCGTCTATGATGAAGTGAAGGATGGCCCTGCAGCAGGCTGGATCTATGGCGCGATTTATCAGGCGCATGTGTTCGGCTCGACGCTGGATCAGTCGCGGATCATCATCATCGTCGCCGTTATCGCGCTGGCCATCGGCGCGCTGTTGTCTTTCCTGCTTGGGCGGGTGATCGGCCGGCCACTTGACCGGCTGGCGGATGCGGCAGCCCACATGAAGAACCTTGAGTTTGACAAGGTTACACCGCTTGGCCGTTCCCGACTGGCGGAGTTGGACGAGGTGAACAGCGCATTTAACAGCGCGGCCGGGGCCCTCAACGCCTTTTCCCGCTATGTGCCGCGGCAGCTCGTACAGAATTTGGTTGCCGAGGGCATGACGGGGACAAGAGCCATCGAAACGCGCGAAATGACGATCGTCTTTACCGATCTTGCCGGGTTTACCGGTCGCGCTGCCAATTTGTCTGCCGAAGAGACAGCATCATTCCTTGCAGACTATTTCGAGACAGTCTCCCGGCAGGTGGTGGCGCAAAAAGGCACGATCGACAAGTTCCTTGGAGATGGCGTGATGGCTTTCTGGGGTGCGCCGACTCATCAGCCCGATCACGCAGCACAGGCAATTGCCTCGGTTCGCGCTCTTGCCAAGGCCATTGAAGATCACCCCGACGGCGACATGCGGGTTCGCATTGGTGTTCACTCCGGCAAGGTGGTGGTCGGAAATATCGGTTCGTCAGACCGGGTCAACTACACTGTCATTGGTGATGCGGTGAATGTGGCCGCGCGACTGCAGGAATACGGAAAGTCGGTCGACCCCACGGCAAAGACCATCATTCTGGCAAGTGCGGACACCATTTCCCAACTGCCCGATGGCGAAGAATACCTGCATATCGGCAGTACGGAATTGCGTGGTCGGCAGGCCCCTGTGGACATCTTCCGGGTCAACTAACGGGAAATTTATGACCGGAACTATCCGGTTTTTCTGACGACCCGAAAATACCCTCTGGTAATTCCTTTCTCCCGGTCCTAAATGGCTTGGACTTGATTACGCGCCGGAACTAACCGGATTGGCTGCGTTGTACCGGCTGTTTCCCCCTTGTAAGGTTCAGTCGCAAATACTTGGAGGAAGCCTGTATGGCCCGCGATACAGTCGATTCGACACCTATTGAAAGCGTTGCAGAGCTGGCTGCGACCCTTGCGGAAGGCTGCAAACCTGCAGACAAGTTTCGGATCGGAACCGAGCACGAAAAGTTCGGGTTTTATGTAGCTGATCGCTCCCCGATCCCCTATCACGGCGACAAGGGCGTGCGTGCCGTATTGGAAGGCATGGAAAAGATCCTCGGCTGGGATCGCATCGAGGATGCAGGCAACATCATCGGCCTTGCGGATCCCAAGGGCGGCGGTGCCATTTCCATCGAGCCGGGCGGGCAGTTCGAACTTTCCGGTGCGCCACTCGACAATCTTCATCTGACATGCCGTGAAGCCAATGCACATTTGGCCCATGTCCGTCAGGTCGCCGATCCGCTGGGCATCGGATTTCTGGGCGTTGGCATGACGCCGAACTGGCGGCGAGACGAAGTACCGGTCATGCCGAAATCCCGCTATGAAATCATGGCGCGTTACATGCCGAAGGTCGGGAGCCTTGGCCTCGACATGATGTTCCGCACCTCCACCATTCAGGTGAATCTCGACTTCTCGTCGGAAGCCGACATGGTGCAAAAGATGCGTGTCGGTCTGGCACTTCAGCCGCTGGCGACTGCGATCTTTGCAAATTCCCCCTTCACCGAAGGCAAGCCGAACGGCTTCAAGTCTTTCCGTGGCCATATCTGGACGGATACGGACGCCGACCGCACCGGCGACATGCCGTTTGCCTTCGAGGACGGTTTTGGTTTCGAGCGTTATGTCGAGTGGGCGATCGACGTGCCGATGTATTTCGTCAAGCGTGGTGATCGCTACTTCGATGCCACCGATACGACATTCCGTCAGTTCATGAATGGCGCGCTTGAAGGCAAGGTTCCGGACGCCCGCCCGAATGTGGGTGACTGGAACAATCACCTGTCGACGCTCTTCCCGGATGTCCGCCTGAAGAAATACATCGAGATGCGCGGGGCAGATGGCGGCCCCTGGCGCCGGATCTGTGCCTTGCCTGCGCTCTGGGTTGGTCTTCTTTATGATCAGGGCGTGCTGGATCAGGCCTGGCAGCTGGTCAAGGACTGGACAGTTGAAGAACGCGCTGCCCTTCGGGCTGAAGTTCCCAAGACCGCGCTCCAGACACCGTTCAGGAATGGAACGCTGCTGGATGTGGCACGCGAGGTGGTGGCCCTCTCCAAGGAAGGCCTGAAGCGCCGTGCCCGCATGAGCGACGGGGATCTGGATGAGCGGGTGCATCTGGCACCGGTAGAAGAAGGGCTTGCCGCTGGCATGTGCCCGGCCGATGTTCTTCTGAAGCGTTATAACGGCAGCTGGAACGGCGACCTCGACAACCTGTTCCGCGAATACGCCTACTGATTTTCCGGTGTTGCCGGGCGACGAAAAGTCTTGGCAACATGGCCTGTTGGTGAATTGACCCGAACCCTGTTTGGGTCAATCATGCACACGCATACGTTGATTTTCGCAAGGCAGGTAGCGGGAAGGGTTTCTTCATGACAGATCAGCCGGGAACGACCTTTCCGTTCAACCTGAATGATGTTGCAGAGGACATGAACCGCCGCTTCGGCTGGAAGGATGCCGATCTTGGCGCGGCGATGTCCCAGCTGTTTGCCGCCGCACAGGCGGGCGTGCAGCAATTCGGGGCCAAGGGTATCGATCCTTCCGCGTGGGCTGCTTCTTCTTCCGGGGAGACAGCTGCCAATCCGATGAACCTGTTCTTCGGGCCGGAAGAAATCAGGAAACAGGTTGCCAGCCAGATTGCATCCGCCACCGGTCTCCAGCAGGAAGCCATCACCGAGATGATGCCCGTTGCCGCTACGCTGGCAATGGGCAAGCAAGTGCGTCCTTACCTCAATGAACCGGCTCAGGATCTTCTGGACGCGTTTCTCCGAGGTTTTGCACGCGGGCGTCCGAAGCCTGCTCCAACAGCGGCAGACATGATTGGTGAATACCAGAAGGCGATGATGTCCTTCTGGTCCGGTCTGATGCCGGTGCAGGCCGACGAGATCAAATCCGCAGAGCAGCCTGCCCAGCCAGAACCCGAAATGCAGGACGCGTCTGAAGAAGAGGATACACAAGCCGCTGGCGATGGCGCTGCTGCGGCCGACCGTCTCGTGTCAGACTGGATGGCCATGGGCAAGGATCTGCAGGCGAACCAGTTCAAGGCTTTCGAGGAGCTTTTTCAAAAGGCGGCCGATGGAATGGCCGCTGGCAAGGCATCAGAATAAAAAAAGGCCCGCCTTGGGAAGCGGGCCAGTTAGGTGTCAGCGGGAAATGCCGACAGGGGCTGCATAATGCAGAGGGTCAGGCAGCTGCCATCGGGCAACAGGCCAAGTCTGGGAGTGCGGAATTCGAGTTCGCCTCGATCAGGCGATGAGAGCTCCGGATATCTGTGCTGGCGATCTTGTCGACCTGAGCGGCCAGATAGCGTTCGCTGGCAAGTTCGGTCAGGGCCGCTGACGGGTCCGCCGTAAACGGCAGGCGCCGTGCTGCGCCAAGATCTCCACGGGTCAAGCCGATATCCTTGAGCTGTGCGTCCGTCAGCGAGGAAAGGCGGGTCATCGCGCGGCGATTTTTAAAGCTGCGCCATACCTGAAGAACCACGGCGGCGAGCCCTGAAACCGAAAGGGTGCTTGCTGTATATGTCATGCCAATAGTCTCCTGTTTGCCGACGGATATAAACCCGGCGACATGCCTTGCGCCTCCAGTGTGGGGCGCCTGTCCTGCTTGGAACGTTGTCACGGTGCCAAAAAATCTTTCATAACACCAGTGAATGTTTGTTATGCAACCAATCATCTTTGGTGATTGGTTGTCAGGGACGACAACGTCTTGATATTGAGACTGAAGGAACAGCTGGCATTATTCAAACGAATGTTTTATATCAAAAACATTCCAATTGTTGATGGGTGTGTTTGTGCTCGATCTGGACCAGCTTAGAACCTTTGTGGCCATCGCTGAAACGGGCAGCTTCACCAAGGCCGCCGACGTCGTGTGCAAGACGCAATCGGCAGTTTCCATGCAGATGCGTCGTCTCGAAGATCGTGTCGGCAAGGCCCTGTTCGTTCGCGACGGACGCCTGTCCCGCCTGACGGAGGACGGCGAGCGCCTGCTGCATTTTGCCCGCAGGCTTGTTCGGCTGAATGATGAAACACTCGCGGCCTTTGATGAAAGCGAGTTGGCCGGGGTTGTTCGTCTTGGCACACCCGACGATTATGCAGACAGGTTCTTGCCGGAAATCCTCGCGCGGTTCTCCAGATCCAACCCCAAGGCCGAAGTGAGTGTGGTCTGTGCCCCGACGCCCAATCTGGTGAAGGAGCTTGGGGATGGCGAGCTGGATGTTGCCATCATCACCCACGTGCAAAGCAGGGGGCGCAAGGGGGTGGAGGTCATCCGGCGCGAACCCCTTCTCTGGGTCGCCTCGGCACGCCATGCCGTCGACATGGAAGATCCCTTGCCGCTGGCGTTGGGGCGAGCCACTTGCGATTGGCGCAAGGCGGCGATGGAAGCTCTGGACAAGGTTCAACGGCCCAGCCGCCTGCTGTATTCCAGCTGGAATTCCACGGCGGTCGGGGCCGCCGTTCTGGCTGGTCTGGCCGTTTCGGTTCTGCCGGAATCGGCTTTGCGCCCCGGCATGCGTGTCTTATGTGAAGCCGACGGCTTTCCCAAATTGCCGGACTGCGAAATCGGGGTGATGCGCTCCTGGAACAAGCATAGCCGCGTGACGGAAGCTCTTGTCGAGCACATCATTTCCTCACTCGACAACCTGTCGGTTCCGCAGGCGGCAGAGTAGGGACGTAGTTTCAAGGCGCGATGCGCCAACAAGCGATTGGAGGATGGCCGCGCATGGCTCAGGTTCTGGATATCGATCAGCTGAGAACATTTCTCGCAATTGCTGAACTGGGAAGCTTCACAAAGGCAGGCGAGACGGTTCACAAGACCCAGTCCGCAGTTTCCATGCAGATGCGCCGTCTGGAAGAGCGGGTCGGCAAGCCGATTTTTGCCAAGGACGGACGCCAGTCCCGCCTGACGGAAGACGGCCTGCGGCTGGTGGAATATGCTCGCCGGATGATCCTGTTGAATGATGAAACCCTGTCCGCCTTCAATGCGGCGCAGGATGTCGGGGTCGTCAAGTTTGGCGCCCCGGACGATTATGCCGACCGCCTCATCCCTCAGGTTCTGGCCGCGTTCAATCATCTGAATCCGTCCATCGAGGTGATTGTCGAATGCAATGCCAGCTACTTGCTGCGTGAACGCGTGCGCGAAGGAAGCATTGACGTTGCCATCATCACATCGGGAGATGCTTCCGATGTTCCCGGCGAAATCATCCGCCGCGAGCAGCTTTACTGGGTGACGTCCTCGCGCCACTGCGCTCATACGGCAGAAGTCGTGCGATTGGCGCTGGGGCCGGCAAACTGTTGCTGGCGCCGCATGTCGATGGATGCGCTGGATCGGGTGGGCCGCAGATACACCGTTTCGTATACCAGCCCGAGCGCGGCTGCCCTTGTCGGGGCCGTTCAGGCCGGACTGGCCGTGTCGGTGTTTCCCGAAAGCGCCATCCGCGAAGGCATGCGCATCCTGGATGACCGCGACGGATTTCCGGCGCTGCCCTATTGTGACATTGCCATGCTGCGGTCGGATCATGCCCGCCTGCCGATGCATGACGCACTTTGCAATCACGTCATTGCAGCAATCGGGAACGTGTCGACCCCGATCGCCGCCGAATAATCTTGAGAGCTTGCGCCGTGACTATCGGCGCAGCATCAGGACGTTGCCGAACAGCACCAGCATCACGCCTGCTATGGCAAGCGGCGTCCAGTGATAGCCTTCGACAACCGTTGAAATGGCGAGGGCAATGACCGGAAAGATGACGGTCGCGTATCCAGCCTTGGCCGATCCGATCCGCCCGAGAAGGGTCAGATAGGATGCAAAGGCAATCACGGATGCAATGACGGCCAAATAGACAAGGCTGCCGACATAGGCCGGTGTCAGCTCCACGGCAAAACTCTGGCCCCGAAACAGACTGAACAATCCGATCAGCGTCGCTCCGTAAATCATGCCCCATGTCGTTGCGGGTGTGACGGCAATGCCGGACCGCTGGGTCTTGGCAGACAGCATGTTGCCCAGACAAAAGGACAATGTGCCCAAAATGCACAAGCCAAGGCCATAGGCCGCTTCATGATTGATCTCGGCCCCCATGATTTCCGGCCAGAACATGAAGGCAATACCTGTCACGCCGAGCAGGCCTGCCAGAACCATTTGCGCCGTCGGGCGCTGGCCGAACAAAATGAGCGCCAGCACGATGTTGAACACCGAGGCTACCGAGAAAACCACGGCCAGCAGTCCCGAAGGGAGGTGCTGGGCACCGTAATAGAACAGCGTGAAGTTGGTCGAGAAAATCAGCGCTCCAAGCCCGACGAACTTCAGATGATCCCTGAGCGGAAACTTCAGCGAGTGGCCACGACCAAGGCTCCAGCCAAGCATGACCAGCGCCGCCAGCACAAACCGCCAGAACACCGACACTTCAGGCGCCGCCCCGACAACTTGCCCCTTCATGGCAATCCAGCTGAACCCCCACGCAAAGACGGTCGTGGCGTATAGCCCCAGATCCACGGTGGACAGGGAAGGCGCGCGGTCTGCGGGCGCGGCGGCTGAGACGGACATTGGGATACCTGAAAAATTGAAAGCGGAACTCAATCTGATCGCGAACGCCAATTCATGCAAATGATAGTTCTTGATCAAACTATCAATTTTTGTGTTTGGTGGGCGGCACTCAAATCGTATGCCGCGCAGAGCTCTCATGCCAGACTGGCTGGTAGCCTTCCGCCAGCACTCTGCAGATCGTCGGCGGCGTGAGAACATCGACCACGTCCGGGCAGGGAAGAGTGCGCGGGGCCTCGTACCCGGAAAAGGACCAGGGCAGTAAGGCTGTCTTCGACAGAGCGTGAGCGATGCCGTCGATCCGGACCATGGTTCCATCTGCAAGGCTCTTTAGCGGCGCTTGAAAAATTCGCTTCTCCCTGCCGCTCAACCGTTCCTTGTGAAGAACGCGGTCCATTTCATCAGCTTTTGGCGGAGCGCTGTAATCGAAGGATCTGGCAAATGCCTTCTGAAAGGCAAGGGCATCCGCCCGCCGACATTCGAAACAAGGCCGGTGTCCGGCGGCCAACGCTGTGACCTCGTCCAGAAAGAAAAGTTCGGTATAGCCGGAGCCCATAACTTCCCGTTGGCGGTTCTTGAAACACGTGACACAACAAATCCATTGCCGCGAAGCCCAGCGTCGTGATGTCAGCTTCCGGCTATCGGATGCATGGATCTTGCCGCCCCGGTTGCCCATGAACAGTCCACGCTCTGGAACCGCCACAAGTGTCCCATCCGGGGCGACCCGGTTTTGCAAGGGCTGCCGTGAGCGCATGAAATTCTTTCCCTCGCCGACCGAGTTGGATAATCCTGATCATGTGGCTTTGCCCGATCAAAGAAAAGGGAATTGAATGCGCGTTCTGGTGATCGAAAACTATCCCGGCACTCCGCTGGGTCTCGTGGGCGAGGCACTTGAGGAGCGGGGAATTGCCATCAGGACAATCGCCGCGCATGCCGGTGAAAGGGTGCCGGAGGATATCGAGGACTGCCGCGGCCTGATCGTTCTGGGGGGCGAGCAATCGGCATTGGCAGACGAGACGCACCCGTTCCTGCCTGATGTCTGTACACTTATCCGCCGGACCCATGACCAGAACAAGCCGATCCTGGGCATTTGTCTTGGTTCCCAATTGATTGCACGGGCGCTTGGCGGCGGAAATATCCTTGGTCGGCCTGTCGAATTTGGCTGGCACAAGGTCAGCGCGACAGGTGAAGGCAGGGAAGATCCGGTTGTCGGCAAGATCGGCGAAGGCTCGCCCTTATTCCACTGGCATTCCGATACGGTGGAGCTGCCTGCGGAGGCCGTTCATCTGGCGTCCAGCCAACAAACGCCCATTCAGGCGTTTCGTGTTGGCAGGACAACTTATGCCATCCAGTTTCACTTCGAGGCGAGCGAAGCCGTGGTTCGTGATTGGACCAGAACCTTTCAGACCTCCATCTCTCAAATGCGCCCCGATTGGCCGGAGCGACTTGAGGACGAAGTGGCTCTCAACGCTGCGAAGTCCGATCAGGCCGGGCGGGAGATCGCCCGGGCCTGGGCAGGACTTCTTTGATCAACGAAGATTGTGGCGACCGACATTGTGGATGTCGGTTTCACCGCAAAGGCCCATGGTCACATCCAGTTCCTTGCGCATGATCTCGAGGGCCTTCGTGACGCCCGGTTTGCCCATGGCACCAAGGCCATAGATGTAGGACCGCCCGATAAACGTGCTCTTTGCACCCATGGCTACGGCCTTGAAGATGTCCTGACCGGAGCGAATGCCGCCATCCATGTAAACCTCGATCTTGTCACCGACGGCATCAACAATCTCGCCAAGCACATCATAGCTTGCTGCTGCGCCATCGAGCTGTCGTCCACCATGGTTGGAAACGACGATGGCATCGGCACCGGTCTCGACCGCGATCTTGGCGTCTTCCACGTCGTTGATGCCTTTCAGGATCAGCTTGCGATCCCAGTGCTTCTTTACCCATTCAACGGAGGACCAGTCGAGGGTCGGATCGAACTGGCTGTTGGTCCACTCCGCCAGTGAGGACATATCTTCAACGCCCGAGACATGGCCAACGATATTGCCGAACTGACGCCGCTTGGTCCAAAGCATGTTCCAGCACCAGCGCGGCTTGAGCGCAAGGTCCAGCAGGACATGCGGCTTCGGCTTGGGCGGGGCAGAAAGGCCGTTCTTCAGGTCGCGGTGGCGCTGCCCGAGAACCTGCAGATCCAGCGTGAGAACCAGCGCGGAGCATCCGGCAACATGCGCCCGCTTCATCAGGGATTCCGAGAAGCCCCGGTCTCGCATGACGTAGAGCTGGAACCAGAAGGGCTTCTTGGTGTGTTCCGCCACATCCTCGATCGAGCAGATACTCATCGTGGTCAGCGTGAAGGGCACGCCAAATTCCTCAGCTGCCTGTGCGGCGAGTATTTCGCCATCGGCATGCTGCATGCCCGTCATGCCGACCGGGGCCAAAGCCACCGGCATCGACACATCTTCGCCAATCATCGTGGTCTTGACGCTGCGATTGTCGATGTTCACGGCGACACGTTGGCGGAGCTTCTGGCGCTGGAAAGCGGCCTCATTGTCCTTGTAGGTGCTCTGCGTCCAGGAACCGGTGTCGGCATAGTCATAAAACATCTTCGGGACCCGCCGTTTTGCGAGAACCTGAAGGTCGTTGATTTCTGTGATGACGGGCATGGTTATTCCTCAGGTGGTAAGGGAACTGAACCAGTTCAGGATGGATTGGACGGGCGGTGTTTCAGACGCAATTCCGAAACGGCGTTTCGATTTTCCAGACGCGCGGCTTCTTCAAGCGACTGTTTCACGTAGTCGATGTGAGCTTCGGAGGCTGTCTTGGCTTCCTGTGGCAGTCCGGCGCAGATGCATCGGGTAATCTCCACGTGCTGCTCCAGAACCTTGTTGCGGGCCAGCGGGTGATTGTAGAGCCGCTTGCGATTGTAGAGGATGCCGTTTTCCAGAAGTCGGTAGCAGGACCGCAAAGCATGAAGCAGGATCATGTTGTGCGCTGCCTCGCCAACGGCATGGTGAAACTCCACATCAAGTTCCACCTCTCGCCTTGCATCATCGGCGTCATAAGCCTGCTGCATCTGGTCGACAATGGCAGTCAGGATTGCACGGTCGGCCTCGGTGGCGCGCTCAGCCGCATGAAATGCGGCTATTCCCTCGATATCCCGGCGAAACTCCAGAAAGTCGGCAACCGCCTCGGGGTGACGCTCCATCAGGGCAATAACCGGAGGTGAAAAAATCGGACCGATGACGTCGGCCACATATGTTCCCCCGCCATGACGGCTGGCAATCAGTTCTCGCGTTTCGAGCGACTTCAGCGCTTCGCGCAGGACCGGTCGGGACACGTCCATCCGTTCGGCCAGATCCCGCTCGGCCGGAAGCCGGTCACCGGGGCGCAGCACACCGTTCAGGATCAAGCCTTCGATCTGGTGCGCAGCCGCCTCTGCCGTGCGTTGATGGGGCACTTTCTCGAACACGGTCCGAATGCTCCGAAATACGTTGCGTCATGTCTTGAGGGGCATTGTATGAACCAAACACAAAAATTGGTCAATTAAATTATCCAATTCTCATGGAGCGTTCTGGTGCGGTAGGTCGTCGCAGATTGCTTCCTTTACGTTCGCCTGCCGGATGTTTGCTTGCAAAGCGCGCCACTTTTGGCACTGTTTGGCTTTCGCGGACGGGCGATGGAAATTTCCGATGAATGATGCAGGCACACCGGCAGCCTCAGGCTTGCCGTCTTTCAGGACACATCCGCTGAGGGAGGCCGTGCTGGGTGAAATCCATGCAAGGCCCTTTCGCCCGCTTTCCGGGCCGCGTGTTGTGCTGCTCTATGCCTTCACCACGAGTACGGAAGAGGCGAATGCAGATCACGCATGGTTCTCCGAGTTCTGCCGAAGTCAGGGCGCAGCCGGGCCAGGTGACAGGGCCCGCTATCACACCCTGCCTTTTGCAGGTGGCACGCTGAGCTGGGAACGGCATGCGGAGTTCATCACTTACATTTGGGATGGGCCGCTGGAAGGCAATGAACCCTTTGGCCCGCTGCCCTCGAACCATCCGTTCAAAACGGCCTTTCGCGCCCCCGGCCCACTGTTGAGCGCCTGTCGCCTTGATCTGGTTTCACCCTCGGCCAATGAGAGTTGGCGCAAGCATTATGATCCGGCGAGCTTGACCGTTTTCAAGGTCGAGCACGGGGGAGGCACGGCAGCTACGGATTTCAGGCCAGATGGCGACGGCCTGACACGCTATGTCATCTTGAACGAGAGCATGTCCGCCATCCAGTGCGGGGCGGTGGCGCAGAGGCTTCTGGAGATCGAAACCTACCGAACGCTTGCGCTTCTCGGCCTGTTCGAAGCCAACCGCCTGCAGCCGCTGATCGGGCAATTCGAAATCCAGCTCTTTGAGTTGACGCAGAAAATGCAGGAGAACTCGGGACTGGACGCCAACAGGACCTTGTTGGACCAGTTGTCGAGCCTTGCAACGGCGCTTGAGGCAAGTGCTGCGGAAAGTGCGTTCCGGTTCGGTGCCAGCCGAGCGTACTACGAGATCGTCAACGCGCGTCTGAGCGCTCTTGAAGATAAACCCTCGTCAGGCGGTTTGAGCCTCTCGTCGTTCCTCAGTCGACGATTGGCTCCGGCCATGCGGACTTGCCAGTCTGTGCAGGACCGGCAGCGGGACCTGTCGGAAAAGCTGGCGCGGGCTACAACCTTGCTGCGGACCCGCGTGGATGTCGATCTGGAACAGCAAAACCGCAGCCTGCTTCAGTCCATGAACCGGCGCGCCAGAATCCAGCTGCGTTTGCAGCAAACGGTCGAAGGACTGTCGGTTGCGGCGGTCAGCTACTATGTGGTTGGCCTGATCGGCTATCTGGCCAAGGCGGCCAAGGGCGGCGGATTGCCGGTTCCGGACGCGGGCGTCACCACAGGCTTGGCAGTGCCTGTTGTCGTGGCTGTTATCTGGTACATGGTCCGCAGGATACGCAAGCATCATGCAGACAGTGGAGATGATGCAGATTTCTGAGCAGTGAGCAGACATGAAAAGAGGCCGGAAATCCGGCCTCCAAAACGTTGTTCGTATATTGCGCTTACTGGAACTGTGCCAGATACGCGATCACGTCGGCGCGATCGTCGTCCTTTTTCAGGCCCGCAAACGCCATCTTGGTTTTGGGGATGTAGTCCTTCGGCTTGGTCAGGAAAGCGTCCAGTTCTTCAGCTGTCCAGGTCTTGCCTTCCGCCATGCCCATCAGGGCCGGGGAATACTTGAAGCCTTCTGCGGTACCCCAGGCACGACCAACAACGCCGTTCAGCTGCGGACCGACCTTGTTCTTTGCGCCTTCGCCAACATCGTGGCAGGCCTTGCACTTCTTGAAGACTTTTTCGCCCTTGGCAGCATCGCCCTCTGCGTTGGCATGAGCCGTCAGCGCCAGCATGGCTGCTCCGGCAATCATCAGCATACGCCGCATGTAGTTCTCCCTCTTTTCGTGATGCCGCTCAGGCACACTGACGCCAGACAACAAGAAATTTATGGCAGATACAAGGTGTACAGAGGTCGCAGTCCCTTCAAATCTGCGCCATCGTTAGCGAAATTTGCCAAACTGGTTGTCTGTTCATGGCGGTGCATTCGGAAAAGAGGCACAGTTTGAGATCAGCTTGCCTTGGCCCTTCGTGGCGGTGCAAGCCAAAGGTCCAGCCTGGCATCCCAATACGGGGAGGAGCCGTAAAGTGATGCTAGAAAGTCGATGAACACGCGCACTTTTGCCGGAAGAAACTGACGTGAAGGATAGACCGCGTAAAGCCCGACATCCTTTGAGGCTCGATATTCCGGCAGCACCAGACGAAGCTTGCCTTCCCTGAGTTCAGGGCCAATGTCCCAGCTCGACCTCAGCGCGACCCCCATGCCTGCGAGCAGGCACTCCCGCACGACTTCGCTTGAGTTCGTGCGTATCGGCGCATTGGTTTTGACAGCTTCCAGCCCATGAGGTCCGACTAGTTTCCACGGATCCTGATTGAGCGCGGCAAGCGTCACGTGATTCTCCATCAGGTCTGGGATGGAACGCGGCATGCCGTGTCTTGCAAGATAGTCGGGCGAGGCAACCAGAACGCGGTGAACCGGGGCAAGACGCCGCGCCACAAGACTGGAATCGGACAATTCGGCAATACGGATGGCCAGATCGTACCCTTCGCCGACGATGTCGACGAAATCGTCACTGAGGTCGAGACTGACATTCATATCCGGGTTGGTGGCAAGGAACTTGCCGAGATGCGGCGCGATATGAAGCCGCCCAAAGGAGGTGGAAGCAGCGACTTTCAGTGTCCCGCGTGCCTGTGCTGATCCTTGAGTAACGAATTCCTCTGCTTCCTCCACCGATGCGAGGATGGCAATCACCCGCTCGTAGAAGCCCTGTCCGGCCTCTGTCATGGCAATCTGCCGGGTGGTTCGTTGCAGCAGCCGCGTGCCCAATTTGTCTTCAAGACGGCGGATGCGTTTAGAGACAACGGCAGGGGAAAGGTCCATCTCTCTGCCCGCAGCAGACATGCTGCCTGCGCCCACGACCCTCGCAAAGATCTCCATGTCAGTCAGATTGCTCATTTTCAACGCTCGGGAACTACTGTTGAGTGATTTGCCGTGTACAACCGGAACCAAAAATTTGGCAAACTTATCAAGGGCGAGGGTTTCCTATTGGTCTGGTTAATGACACCCTACGTCCAACAAGAGCGTTCGGATCACCGGACAGGAACAAAAAAGGGAGAGCCAGCATGACGGCTATCGCGATGCCCAAACCGGACGCGGATGTAATCGCGCGCAGGGCTGAAATCGTGAAAGCCCTCCAGGCCATTGTGCCGGGCGATGGTGTCATTCATGACGAAATCGCCATGCGGCCCTATGAGACGGATGCGCTGACTGCCTATCGGCAGATGCCTCTGATTGTTGTTCTGCCTGAAACGGTGGAGCAGGTCTCTGCGGTTCTGAAATACTGTCACGACAATGATGTGAAGGTGGTTCCCCGAGGGGCGGGGACGTCGCTCTCGGGTGGCGCCTTGCCGCTGGCCGACGGCGTGCTCCTGTCGATGATGAAATTCAACCGGGTGCTGGATATCGACTATGCCAACCGGGCAGTTGTCGTTCAGCCCGGAGTGACAAATCTTGGTATTACCCGAGCCGTGGAGCATGAAGGCTTTTATTACGCCCCCGACCCCTCGTCCCAGATCGCCTGTTCGATCGGCGGGAATATCGCCGAGAACTCCGGCGGGGTGCACTGCCTCAAATATGGCCTCACCACCAACAACGTTCTTGGTCTGGAAATGGTTCTGATCACCGGAGAGGTCATCCGGATCGGCGGAAAGCATCTGGATAGTGAGGGATACGACTTTCTGGCGTTGATGACGGGTTCTGAAGGTCTATTGGGTGTGGTGACCGAAGTCACCGTTCGCATCCTGCAAAAGCCGGAAACCGCACGAGCGCTGCTGATCGGATTTCCGACCAGCGAGGAGGGCGGCAAATGCGTGGCTGACATTATCGGGGCAGGCATCATTCCCGGCGGCATGGAGATGATGGACAAGCCCGCCATCCATGCGGCAGAGGATTTCGTCAATGCTGGCTACCCGAGGGATGTCGAGGCGCTTCTGATTGTCGAACTCGACGGCCCGGAGGCCGAGGTCGATTATCTCATGGAGCGTGTTGCGACCATTGCCCGGGAAAACAACGCCAGCCATCTGCGCATTTCCGAAAGCGAAGAAGAACGTATGGTGTTCTGGGCCGGTCGAAAGGCGGCCTTTCCGGCAGTTGGCCGGATCTCGCCGGACTATTTGTGTATGGATGGAACGATCCCCCGGCGCGAGTTGCCACGGGTTCTGGCGGGCATGCGAGACTTGTCGGAAAAATACGGGTTGAGGGTGGCGAACGTCTTTCACGCCGGGGACGGAAACCTGCACCCGCTTATTCTTTATGACGCCAACAAGCCGGGCGAACTGGAGGCATGCGAGGCCTTCGGGGCTGATATCCTTCGCCTGTGCGTGAAGGTCGGCGGCGTTCTGACCGGTGAACATGGTGTGGGTATCGAAAAGCGCGATCTCATGCCGGAGATGTTCTCCGAAGAGGATCTCAAGCAGCAACAGCGGGTGAAATGCGCCTTCGACGAAAAGCACCTCTTGAACCCGGGCAAGGTGTTCCCGGTGCTGCATCGCTGCGCCGAACTGGGCAAGATGCATGTTCACAAGGGGCAATTGCCCTTTCCGGACATTCCAAGGTTTTGAGTATTGCAACCTGATCCATTCGGCATCAGGCGGGGAGAGGCAATGGATGCGAATTTGAAGCCGAGGGACGCGAAAGACGTCTGCGAGGCGGTGGGTTGGGCGGCGGCCGAGGAGCAACCGCTGGAAATTGTTGGACAGGGATCGAAACGCTCACTGGGTCGTCCCGTTCAGAGCGCGCATGTCCTTGATCTGTCCGGCCTGTCCGGAGTGGAAACCTATGAACCGGCCGAACTTGTTTTGACCGTTCGGGCAGGCACGCCGATCCGCGAGATAGAACAACTTGTCGCCGGCAATGGGCAGGAACTGTCTTTCGAACCAATGGACATGGGGCCGCTGCTGGGTCGAGAGCCGGGAGAAGGCACGATTGGCGGAGTTCTGGGCGCCAACCTGTCCGGGCCGCGTCGGATCAAGGCGGGGGCAGCGCGCGATCATGTTCTGGGACTTGAGGCGGTGTCCGGACGAGGTGAACTCTTCAAGTCAGGCGGCAAGGTCGTGAAGAATGTGACCGGCTATGATCTGCCGCGCGCGCTCTGCGGTTCCTGGGGAACGCTTTCCGTCGCGACCGAAATCACGTTGAAGGTAAATCCGAAACCGGAAACCAGCACGAGCCTGATCCTTGAGAACCTTTCTGACGAAGAGGCGATTGCTGCCATGTGCAAGGCCATGGGGTCGTCGGCGGAAGTCTCGGGAGCAGCGCACCTGCCGGCCAGTGTCAGTGAAGGCACTGCACGAACCGTTTTGCGGCTCGAAGGTTTTTCTGCCTCAGTCGCCTATCGGGTAAAGGCACTTCAACAGCTCCTGAAGCCCTATGGGGCAGCGCAATCGGTCGCTGATGCCGCGTCGGAAGTCCTTTGGAAGTCTATCCGGGATGTTTTGCCGCTTGCAGGCACTCAGGATCCTGTCTGGAAGGTTTCCCTTGCTCCTGCATCGGGCGCGGTATTTGGCAAGATTGTGCGCGAACAGTTCGGCGCAACTCTCTTCTATGACTGGAGCGGCGGTTTGGTGTGGCTTTCCTGCCCGGACGGCGCACCGCATGTGGATGAAATTCGCAAGGCGGTTGTGTCCGCAGGCGGAGGGCACGCAACCTTGGTGCGTGCGGATGCACCGGTGCGTTCGTCCGTGGACGTCTTCGAGCCGCAGCCGGCCGCTTTGGTCGCCTTGTCCTCACGCCTGAAGCATCAGTTCGATCCCAAGGGCATTCTCAATCCGGGGCGCATGTATTCGTCTATCTAGACCATTTTACAGCTCTCCGTTTTCCAGTTCAGCGCGATCACGCAAGTCCGGGTAACCGCAAATGCAAACGAACTTCACAGCCGAGCAACTGAAGGACAGCCACCTTGCTGAATCCGAGAAGATCCTGCGCAAATGCGTTCACTGCGGGTTCTGTACGGCCACTTGCCCGACGTTCACATTGCTGGGCGATGAGCTCGACAGTCCACGAGGCCGGATCTACCTGATCAAGGACATGCTGGAAAATGACCGGCCTGCGGACAAGAGGGTGGTCAAACACATAGACCGCTGTCTTTCCTGTCTGTCCTGCATGACCACTTGCCCTTCCGGTGTTCACTACATGCATCTGGTGGATCATGCCCGGGCACATATCGAAAAGACCTACAAGCGGCCCTTCATGGAGCGTGTTATGCGGCAGGTGCTTGCAACTGTCCTGCCGTTTCCGGCTCGCTTTCGGGCAGCTCTTGCGCTGGCCTTTTATGCAAGACCGTTTGCCTTTCTGTTCAAAAAGGCTGGAGGACCGTTCGCAAAGCTGGGCGCAATGCTGGAGCTTGCGCCCGGCAAGGCTCCATCCCCCTCTCGCCTGAAAAGCGGCGATGTCCTTGCGGCCGCATCATCGGCTCGAAAGGGGCGGGTTGCGCTTTTGACCGGCTGTGCCCAACCGGTTCTCAATCCGGGGATCAACGAGGCAACAGTGCGGCTTCTCACGCGCACGGGATATGAAGTGGTTCTGCCAAAAGGCGAGGGGTGCTGCGGCGCACTGGTGCATCACATGGGGCAGGAAGATGCCTCTCTTGTAAACGCCCGGCGCAACGTGGATGCATGGACCCGCGAGCTGGAGAATGGCGGACTGGATGCGATCCTGATCACCGCATCAGGCTGTGGCACGACCATCAAGGACTATGGGTTCATGCTGCGTGATGATCCGAACTACGCGCAGAAGGCGGCCCGCGTTTCTGCTCTGGCGAAGGACGTTACGGAATTTCTTGCAACGGCCGATCTTGGACCATCCTCCGTCGGTGCGGGACTGGTCGTCGCCTATCATTCCGCCTGTTCCATGCAGCATGGACAGAAGATCACCCTGCAGCCGAAGAAGCTGCTGAAAGCGGCGGGGTTTGAAGTGAAGGACGTTCCTGAAGGCCATTTATGCTGCGGATCAGCTGGCACCTACAACATTCTTCAGCCGGAGATTGCGGGAAAGCTGAGAGCCCGAAAGGTTGCCAATATCGAAAAGACGAAGCCGGATTTGATTGCCACGGGGAATATCGGCTGCATGACCCAGATCGGACTGGGGACGGATATTCCAATTGTGCACACTGTGGAACTTATTGATTGGGCCTATGGTGGTCCATTGCCGGAAGCCTTATTTGAAGGAGGTCTTTTTGAAACGGCATAAGGAGTTGCGGCATGTCCGCTCAAAGCGGATCAACGGCAATTGTCAGTCTTGGCATGTCCTGCCAGAGCTCGCGTCAGATCCGAACCCATGTCGATACGTTCAGTGGGTTGCTTGATCAGACGTTCGAGCCCACGCGCCATTTTTTTGATGGTCTGATTTCCCCTATTTCCGGACTGGCTGATTTATTTTGTGATGGATTTCAGTTGTTTACTAGGGATTCAATCCGACCTGGGCCCGGATGTCCGACATGGATGCCGTATGGAATTCGCTTCCTGCATCACTTTCGGGAAGCGGATATGCCGCCAGATATCGATCGATTTTTCGAAAGAGAACACTCGAAGTTCGGTTATCTGCGGGAGAAGTTTATCGGGCTTTCTGAAGTCGAGCGGGTGATCTTTGTGATCTCGAACAGCCAGAACAATCTGTCGGATGTTGCTTTCGAAACTGAGATGGCTTGTATCAAATTCAACCAAAGTCAATTGGAACGGCTTATGAAAGCGGTCGACAATTTTCTCGACAGGCAGTGCGAATATCTCATCGTCAGCCATCCCGACCGCCATGGCGGGGTCCTTGATGAGAATATCCACGTGATGAAAGCGGATGAAAGTGAGTGGACTGGAGACAAGACCCAATGGAGGGCCTTGTTCCAGTCCTATTTTGTCTGACGCCTCAGACTGTTATTCTTGGTTGAGGTTCCGTCGCAACCGACTGGAATAAAGCGATTGCCCACGAAAGGGAGAGTTCAGGCGCCGATCCGTTGGTAATCGGAGACAGCGCCTGATCAGATCAGAGCACGTGAACGGTTGCTCCAACCGGAACACGATCATAAAGGTCGGTCACATCCTCGTTGCGCATGCGGATGCAGCCGGAAGAGACGGCCTGTCCGATAGTCCACGGCTGATTGGAGCCGTGAATGCGATAGAGGGTGGAGCCGAGATAAAGCGCGCGAGCCCCTAGCGGATTTTCCGGACCGCCCGGCATGAAGGTCGGCAAATCGGGACGGCGCTTGCGCATTTCCGCAGGCGGGCGCCAATCCGGCCATTCGGACTTGCGGGTCACCTTGTGCGTGCCGGCCCACTCAAAGCCCGGCTTGCCAACGCCAACCCCATAACGGCGGGCTGTTCCGTCTTTCTGGACCAGGAACAGG
The DNA here is from genome assembly GCF_008711325.1 of Roseibium sediminis. Taxonomy (GTDB): domain Bacteria; phylum Pseudomonadota; class Alphaproteobacteria; order Rhizobiales; family Stappiaceae; genus Roseibium; species Roseibium sediminis. The sequence goes on along the minus strand of NZ_VXDB01000010.1, from coordinate 52,843 downwards.
AACTTCTGTTCGGTGTCGATGACGACAGTGCCCGGCTTGTGCGGGCCATGGTAGTCCACGATGGTCGGCAAGTAGATCGGGTCAATCTGTCTGCGAGGCTGCGGAGCCGGGTTGCCGACAGAAGCCTGCTGTACACGGGCCGGTTGTTGAACCCTTGCCGGCTGTTGCCAGGTTTGCTGGCGCGCCTGACGCGGAGCGGTCGTCTGCCGATGGATGACCTGCTGCCTGTTCGGCTGCAGTTGCAGAACCCACGGTTCCGCCAGATTTGGGCTAAGCACGAGCGGCGGCGGAGCCACCTGCCCAGCCGATGCGGTCGAAATCAGTCCGCCAAGGCCCGCAATGACGGCAACCACCATGCCGGGCAAGATGCCGAGCCGTGGCGCCTTAAAAGATGTACGCTTCACAATTCATCTCCCCAGTCCGGAAATAACCGAGTACCAGATCGGGGCATAATACATTCGGATTTTACCGACTATGTAAATAAATTGGCGACCATGTGTTCTTTTCGAACGTATGGTTATCAAGGTCTTTGAAAACTTGATTGAAAATACGTAAATCGATCCGCCCGATCTCGCGCAAGCACTCGGCAAGTTCCCGGAAACAGGAATATTTCATGGTTAATTCGAATTGGCGGGAAGTTATTGTTCCTTGGCGCGGAAAACCGCTGACGAAACCGGTTGGGGCGGTAAAGTGGTGCGCGGAGACTCGAATTTGAGTGTCAGCGGACCCTCTTGAGGGCATCTCTCGCCACAATTGGAAGGATCGTCTGGATCTGCTGGAAGGACATTCCCGGCTTCACGCGGGCGTCATACAGCATGTTCAGCAGGACCTGATCGAACACGGTGAAGCGGCTGTGGCGTGACGTGTCATTAAACACGGAATGGGTGAGGGCCTTGTCGTCATTCATCGGCCCGAGTCCCTGAAGGACTTCCTCAACGAGGCAGCGCCTGAACAGAAATTCGCCCTCATCCGACACGATCACCGCAGACGAGCGTTTGATGCCGTCCTTGCCTGACACGACCCGCACCAGACACCTGCCGGGTGCGTCCGCTTTCGCATCCCTGTAAATGTCCCTGCGGATGACATCGGCATACTGATGGCGGTCCACGACGAAGACTTCGAAATTGGCTTCACCGGGGGAGGAGGCCATGCGCGCGTTCAATCCGCGAATCTTGCGGTTGATCTCACGGATGAAGCCATTGACCACGGGTCTGCGGTCGGTCTGGGCAAGATTATGGACCGAGAAGCGCACGGGAGTGGTGTATTTCTTGACCGTGTAGGGTTGCCAACTCCACGCCCGGTATTCCAGCCCGAACACCGTTTTCTCAAAGCCCGTCAGCAGTTCGTCGGTGGAGAATGCGCCCGCAGCCTGAGCGCGAGCCGTCATGAGGAGACACACCAGGACATAGAGAATCGAAGTAATTGCCCGCATACTGTATTTCTGTCGTGGTCCGTTTTTATTGGCCGGATAGGCATCTCTCAGGCAAGATTATTAGACATAGTTTCACGAATTGACCAGACAATGGTTTACTAAGGAGTGCAAACTGAAAATATGAGCGTTTGATTGGCAATTTTCCGCATGGGTACATGGGCATTATTTTCTTCCGCGAAACGAAAAATTTAAAAATAGCGGTTTAACTGGAGGTCTTGGGCAATTAAGGGCGCGCCCATTTGTACGATAGTGACGGGAGATAGTATGTCCGCAATCAAGAGATCCTTCCGGGCGGAACACGCAATGCGCTTGAAGAACGAAGCGCATGACGACCCGAAGCATGTCGAAGAGCGCCGTCACCAGCAATTGATGGGTGAAATGGCGGCTCTGCGCAAGCTCATCATGGCCGGCGTAGGTCAGGGCGGTGGGCAGCAGGCTCCGGGGATGACCCAGGAAGAAATGAGTGCCAAACTCGTTGACGAGTTCAAGAAGGAACTCTCCGAGGCGGCAAAGCTGAAGGCTGAACTGGATACGATCTACGAGGCCATCGCGCAGACGAAGAAAGAAATTGCCACGCTGCATCATACGACCGGTTCGGACGGTGACGAAATGCAGCGCGTGACAAATGAACTGGATGCCGTTGTAAGCGGCACCGAAGGGGCAACGGAAACAATCCTGTCTGCCGCCGAATTCATTGACGAGACCGCCAACACGCTTTCCGCGCATCTGGATGGCCGCGAGAAGGACATGGCCAGTGACATCCAGGAAAAGATTGTCCAGATTTTTGAAGCCTGTAACTTCCAGGATCTGACAGGCCAACGCATCAACAAGGTGGTCGGCACCCTTCGCTTTATCGAGGACCGCATCACCGAGATGATGGACATCTGGGGCGGCATCGAGACCTTCAAGTCCATGGAGGTCACCAAGCGCGACAATCGTACCGGCGACGAAGCCCTGCTCAATGGTCCGTCTCTGGAGACCGACATGGATGTTGCGACACAGGACGATATCGACGCCCTGTTCGCCTGATCGTCACCCGATATCGAGATTTCAGACGGCTCCGGAAACGGAGCCGTTTCCGTTTGAACTTGCCGATACGGAAATTTTCGAATAGGAACAAAACAAGAATATTTGAGAAAGTTTCAGGCTATGACTGACAAACCCGCCGCTGTCCGCGATCCGCTAACCGGGCTCATCACCGATGAATCCGGTATCCATACATGCTGGTGGCATCAGGGCCTTGAAGACTATCGGGTCTATCACGATACGGAATGGGGGCGACCGGTTACGGACGACATCCGCCTGTTTGAAAAGATCTGCCTTGAAGGGTTCCAGTCCGGCTTGTCGTGGCTGACCATTCTGAGAAAACGGGATGGGTTCCGGAAGGCCTTTTCCGGCTTTGATTTCGAGAAGGTCGCTCTCTATGGGGAGAAAGAAATCGAGGCATGCCTTGCAGATGCCGGGATTGTCCGCCACCGCAAGAAGATCGAATCCACCATCAACAATGCCAAACGGGCAATTGAGCTGCGCAAGGAATTCGGCTCGCTTGCAGCCTATTTCTGGAGTTGGGAGCCGAAGCCGGAAAACCGTCCAAAAGTGCTGGATTTCGCCGCGGCCAAAACCCTCGGCAGCACGCCGGAAAGCACAGCGCTCTCAAAGGACCTGAAAAAACGCGGCTGGAGCTTCGTGGGCCCTACAACCGTTTATGCCTTCATGCAGGCCATGGGGCTCGTCAACGACCACCTTGAAGGCTGCAAGTGCCGGGCGGAAGTCGAGAAGGTGAGGGCGGGGGTTAAGAGGCCCGTGTGAGCGAGGTAGGAGATAACCGCGCAGAGCTCATCATGGTAAGCGGCTTGTTGGGTTGGAAAGTTCCCCTCCCCCCTTGTGGGGAGGGGTTAGGGGTGGGGGTATATCTCAGCCCACCAAATGACCCGATTTGGTTGAGGTTTCTCACCCCCACCCTTGCCCTCCCCACAAGGGGGAGGGGACGGAGAGACCCGACAAGTTGCAGGACAATAACTGGATGACTAAGGGGTCAAAACGGCAATGCCTCTGACGTCCTTCGTTCAGTCCGTCCCGGAGCTGCTTTTTTTGAAGACCTCTGTCTCGTCTCCAGACCCGACGCGCAGAAGATGTAACTTCCCGGAACTCTCCTTTGTCATCCCGGACGCAGCGAAGCGAAGATCCGGGATCGGGGAGCCCCGAACTTAAGGGTCTGTGCGTACGGCCCATAGCCGGGCTCGCCAGTCCCCGATCAAGTCGCGGACGACAACGGACGGGTTTGGTCGGAGGGCAGCGCTTGGGGCCGCAAACCTCTCCCTACTTCCCCAACCGCTCTTTCAGCGGGTCAAACAGGGCATTTTCCTTTCGGAACACATACTCGACCGCATCGACGGTGGCAGTTTCTGCGCCGTGGGCAATGAGGATATCTGCACAGGCGGCCACATTAGCTTTCGGGCAAAGCAGCTCAAGCGTCCGGTCTGTCCGGCTTTCGAAGGGGAACTCAGCCCCTTCCGCCGAAAGGGCAGCAATGGCGGCAGAGGCATCGGAGACCGTCGCCTTGATCCGTCGGGAATTGCGCGCCGCTTCCTCGGCAGACACGCGGTCCAGCACCGAACGCGCAGCAGACAGGGCTTCGTCATCCCAATTTGCCGTGCGCGAGGCAACAAGATGCGCCTGGCTTTTCAGGATCACGCCATCATTGAGGATCTTCAGGTTGTTGGCTTCCAGCGTCGAACCTGTTGTCGTGATGTCGACGATCAGCTCCGCCGTGTCCGCGGCCGGTGCGCCTTCCGTTGCCCCGGCGCTTTCCACGATCCGGTAGTCAGCGATGCCGTGTTCGGCAAAGAACGCCCGGGTGAGCGTCACATATTTGGTCGCAACGCGCAGGCGGCGGCCATGACGGCTGCGGAAATCGGACGCCACGTCGCCGAGGTCGGCCATAGTGTCGACATCGATCCACGCCTTGGGAACGGCAACAACCACGTCGGCATAGCCAAAGCCAAGTGGCGTGATCAGGTGGACGCTGGCGTCCGGATCGGAAATGCTTTCGTGGACCAGATCCAGCCCGGTGATGCCGAAATGCGCCTCGCCAATGGCAAGCGCACGGGCAATCTCGGAAGCCGACAGGAAGGCGATGTCGACATTGTCGACGCCCTTGAGTGCGCCTTGATAGTTTCTCGCACCGCCCGGCTGTACGACCTTAAGGCCTGCGCGGCCAAAGAAATCGTGGGTGTTTTCCTGCAAGCGGCCCTTGGAGGGAACAGCAATGGTCAGTTTGGTCATTGGCTTGCCTCCCGTGCGCCGGAAATCCTGTCGAGCCAGATGGAGAACCCGATCGCCGGAATTTCCGCTTCCGCGCCGAGCAGGTTCAACAGCCGGTCATAGCGTCCACCGCCAACGAGCTGGCCTGCCTCGCGTCCGCCCGCGCCATAAATCTCAAAGATAAAGCCCGTGTAATAGTCGAGCCTGCGGCCAAAGCCTGCACTGAATGTGATGGCAGACAAATCCAGCCCGCGCACCTTGATGGCGTCTAGCCGGTCCTTGAAGACCGCGAGGGCGTCAGCAATGTCCAGTTTGTGTGTCCTGGCAAAGCCGGAGAGAACATCCACTGCCTTGTCGACCGACGTGTTGAGCGCAAGATAGGCCTTCAGCACATCGGCTGCGGCCTTGGTGTCGCTGGTTCCGCTGGTCAGGGCTGCCTGCTCCAGAAAGCGTTCGGCGATTTCGGACGCGCTGCGGCCAGCAACGGTTGAAATGCCCGCGATGGAGAGAAGCCCTTCCACCATGGACTGGGCCGCTTCCGGATCCGCCCCTTCAAGGGCTGCCAGAAACCCGAGCCGCTTGTCATCAAGGGCAGAGGTGGAGGCCACCGTTCCGCTCAGGCGCTCCAGCGCATCGTCCAGCTTCCGCCCTTCGCCAAAAAGATCGCGCAGGCGGCGCTGCCAGACGGTTGGAAGATCAAGTCCTGAGAGCACTGCCACGAACAGGCCTTCATCGCCAATGCGGATATCCGATGCTGGCGCGCCAAATTCGTCCAGCGCCTTGACGGAGAGCGCGAGCATGTCGGCATCCGCCGCATTTCGATCATCACGGCCAAAGCTCTCCGCGCCGATCTGCGGTATTTCGCCCAGACCATCGGAACGCTGGCGGAACACCGGGCCATGATAGCTGTAGGCCGTTGGCACCGACATGTCGGCGGCTTCCAGATGCGCACGGCAAACCGGGATAGTGAAATCCGGACGCAAGCAAAGATCAACGCCGTTTGCCCCGGTGGTCAGGTACAGGCGGCGGCGAATGTCCTCGCCGGTCAGGTCCAGAAAGATGTCTGCAGGCTGAAGGATGGGCGGCGACACGGGATGATGGCCGACAACCTGAAACAGCGCCATCACCTTGTCGATCTGCTCATTTGTCGGCATCTTTGCCTTCCCTTCGCCTTGCATCCTAATTTTAAGCCTTCTCAGCCTGTGCCCGGTCGTCTGCCTGACTGTCCAACAGGGCGCGCACGGTTTCCACCAGTGCGTCCCGTTTGACGGTCAATTGCGCCGGACGGCTTTCGCGCCAGGTCACGTTGTCGGTGATTTCGGCTGACAGGCGCTTGCCTTCAATCAAGTCCTTCACCTGAATTTCGCCGGCCTCGAATTCGTCGGATCCCTGAATGATCGCAATCGGGCAGTTGCGGCGGTCAGCATATTTCAGCTGGTTGCCGAACTTCTTCCAGTTGCCCTGATACATCTCGGCGCGAATACCGGCCTGCCGAAGCTCCTGAACCATCTTCTGATAGCGGCCAAGAGCTTCTGTATCGCCATCCATGACGGTGACGAGAACCGGCGCGACAACCTCGCTTGTCTGCAGCTTGCCGAGGTTCTTCAGCGCCGTCATCAGGCGGGAGACGCCGATGGAAAAGCCGGTTGCCGGAACATCGCGGCCCGTGAAGCGCTTGACGAGACCGTCATACCGCCCGCCGCCACCAACGGAGCCGAACTGGACGACTTCGCCCTTTTCATTGGTCACATCAAACAGCAACTCGGCCTCGTAGACGGGGCCAGTATAGTATTCCAGACCGCGGACGACGGACGGGTCGATCTTGATGCGGTCGGCTTCGTAGCCACAGGTCGCAAAGATGCCAGCCATCGTGTCGAGCTCAGTCTGGCCTTCGTTATCGAGCTGTGCCTCGCCAGAAATGAAGCCGATGATCTTGTCCTGCGCTTCGACCGGCAGTCCAGCGCCCTTTGTAAAGTCGCCGCTGTCGTCCTTGCGACCTTCGCCAAGCAAAAGACGCACGCCTTCAAGGCCGAACTTGTCCAGCTTGTCGATGGCGCGAAGGACAGTCAGGCGACGCTCGGCGTTTTCTTCGCCGCCAAGGCCGATGGCTTCCAGAACACCGTCGAGAACCTTGCGGTTGTTGACGCGGATCACATATTGGCCCCGTGCCATGCCGAGGGCTTCCATCGTGTCAGCCATCATCATGCACATTTCCGCGTCCGCCTGAACGCCCGGTGCGCCAACCGTGTCGGCGTCAAACTGCATGAACTGGCGGAAGCGGCCCGGCCCCGGCTTTTCGTTCCGGAACACCCAGCCCGCGCGGTAGGTGCGGTAGGGCAGCTGGATCTCGTTGATGTTTTCCGAGACATGACGGGCAAGCGGCGCGGTCAGGTCATAGCGCAGGCTCATCCACTGCTCGTCATCGTCCTGAACGGAAAAGACACCGGCATTCGGGCGATCCGTATCGGGCAGGAACTTGCCAAGGCAGTCTGTGTACTCAAACGCAGGGGTCTCGACCGGGTCAAAACCATACTGCTCGTAAACAGCACGAATCTTGCCGATCATCTCATCCGTCGCGCGGATGTCGTCTGCACTGCGATCCACAAAACCGCGCGGCAGGCGGGCTTTGAGTTTGTTTGGTTTTTTGGCCATGTACCCTGATTTTCCCGGCAAAGTCGTTGCGGAATGAAACGCTTCTTAGCAGAACTGCGGATCAAGCCGAAAGAGTTCCGCGCTGTCCTAGACGAAACGGCCTTCAAGGGCAAGGCAGGCTTGCCTTGCAATTGCCCCAAAGACGGCTATGGTCCGCGCACTTTTGGAAGTTCCCGAAGCTTGATGAAGACCGGGCAAGAAGCAGCAGACGTTCCCATGGATCAGCCGACCGATACCATCACCGCCGCACCGGACAAGGCCGTTAATCAGGGCCTGTCTCAGGCTGCCGAATTGTCCGTAATCCTGCCGACCTTCAACGAGGCGGCAAATATCCCGCTGGTTCTGGAACTCCTGCGAAAGACGCTGGAAGGCGTTCGCTGGGAAGCCATCATCGTTGATGACAATTCACCGGACGGAACGACTGATGTAAGTCGCAAGATCGCGGCGTCCGATCCTCAGGTTCGCGTCATCCGCCGTATTGGCCGCAGAGGCCTTTCAGGAGCCTGCATTGAAGGCATGCTCGCCAGTTCAGCTCCTTTCGTCGCTGTCATGGATGCCGACCTGCAGCATGACGAGACGCTGCTGCCCCAAATGCTGGCAGAACTGCGCTCCGGCAACTATGACCTTGCCGTTGCCAGCCGCAAGGTGGAAGGCGGAACCGTGGGCGAGGGGCTCTCGAAAGTACGCGCCTGGGGCTCCAACATCGCAAATGGCCTTGCCCAGAAGCTTTTGAATGTCTCCCTCACCGACCCGATGAGCGGCTTCTTCATGATCCGCCGCGACAAGGCGGAAGAATTGGCGCCGAAACTCTCCTCGCAAGGGTTCAAGATCCTGCTGGATCTGGTGTCGAGTGCGGGCGGTACGCTGCGGATCAAGGAACTGCCCTTCACCTTCAAGGAGCGCCTTCACGGCGAGAGCAAGCTCGATACGCTGGTGACACTCGACTATTTCGGCCTGCTGATGGCCAAATATTTCGGCAACGTGGTTTCTGTCCGCTTCCTGATGTTCGGTCTGGTTGGAGCCAGCGGTCTCTTCGTTCACCTTCTGGCGCTGAAACTCTTCCTCGATATGGCTGGCCTGGAGTTCAATCTCGCACAGACCGGCGCGTCCTTCGTGGCGATGACGTCCAACTTCTTCCTGAACAATCAGCTCACCTATCGGGATCGGCGTTTGACCGGTCTGGGTGTGATTGTCGGTCTTCTGACCTTTTATGCGGTCTGTTCTGTGGGGGTTCTGGCAAATGTCGGTGTCGCGAACCTGATCTATTCCGATCCGAGCTATTGGTGGTTCGCCGGTGCCGCCGGTGCGATCATGGGCGCAGTCTGGAACTATGCCGCCAGCAGCGCGCTGACCTGGCGCAAGAGCTGACCGGGTCCACGAATGACAAAAGCCATGCCGATCTACCTGCAGCCGCGTTTTCTGGCTGCACTTGTCCTCCTGCTGACTGCGGCAAAGCTGCTTGCTGCCGGGTTCGCCTATTTCGTGGAGGACGAGGCCTATTATCGGCTTTGGGGGCTCTATCCGGCGCTTTCCTATTACGATCACCCGCCGATGATCGGCTGGTGGATCTGGGCGGGGCAGCAGGTCTTTGGAGACACCATTTTTGCCGCCCGTGTGGTGGTGGTTCTCTCTTCCGCCGTTGGCTCGTTTGTCTTGTGGCGGACAGCGCGCATCCTGTTTGACGAAGAGGTTGCAGGATGGGCTGTGCTCTTCTTCAACACCAGCGTTCTGGTCGGTGTCGGCGGCATTCTGGCAACGCCGGATGCTCCATCGGTCTTCTTCTGGGGCTTGAGCCTTTGGACGCTTGCTGAACTCAGCACATCCAGAAACGCCAATTGGTGGCTGGCGATCGGCCTGTTTGCAGGCCTCGGGCTTGCCTCCAAATACTCCGTCCTGTTCCTTGGAGCAGGGATTGTCTTGTGGCTGTTGTGGGTGCCGGAAAACCGCCGCTGGTTCCTGTCCTGGCAGCTTTGGGTTGGCGGGCTGATTGCCATCGCCTGTTTCTCTCCGGTGCTCTACTGGAACCACATTCACGACTGGGCGAGCTTTCACAAGCAGTTTGGCCGGGTCAGCGCCGGTGGCTACACCACGAAATACATCTTCGAGTTCATGGGGGCTGTGCTTGGTCTGGTCAATCCGCTGATTGCCATTCTGGCGATTGCAGGTGCAGGCATCCTTGGAAAGCGGGCGCTTCACAAGGACAACGCCGCTTCCTTGTTGGTGCTCACGGTTCTGCCCTTTGTCCTCTATCTCGCTTACCACTCCCTGACCGCGCGGGTTCAGGGCAATTGGCCCGCTCCCCTGTTTCCGGCCTTCGCCTTGATGGCGGCTCTCTTTGTCGGGGGAAGGGAAGACGGGGCGGTCTGGAAAGGACTCGGACTGGCCGGTGTCGTGGTTGGAGTTCTTGTGGCCGTCATTGTTCAGCTTCACGCTGTGTCGCCATTGACCGGCAGCCTTGCACGCAAGGACTCGACATTCCAGCTGAGGGGCTGGGAAGAGATCGGTCGCAAGCTGGAGCGCATCGCGGTTGATACGGGTGCCAGTTACATTCTTACCACCGGGTACGGGCTCAACGCCCAGCTTGACTATCTCCAGAAGGACAAGCGACCGGTCATTCAGATCACCGAGCGGCTCCGCTATGTGATGATGCCTGATCCGGTGATTGAAGGTGGGCAGGCCTTCGGACTGTATGTCACCGAAGCGCGACGTGACCGGTCCGATCATCTGCGGACCTATTTCGAGCACGTGCATTTGTTTGCAACACTACCTAGGACGGTCGAAGGTGCGTTTCTGGAAGACATTCGGGTCTATGAAGTCGCGGGACTGAAAAAGTCTCCAATCGAGGATTAGTCCTTTTCTGGGCAGCTCGGTGTCAGATCGGTCGTGTGGCCGAACCATATTAAGTATCGATCTATTTCATACGTTGCGTAACCTTGAAACTTCGCTCGCTTTGCGCAAGGAATATAGTTCCGAAAGCAGGGGGGCAGATCGGGGGCATGAAGCGGGTCATTCTCGGAGCGCTGGACTATGGCGTCGCCTTCGGCGTGGACCGCACCTTGCGCGAGTTGCTCGCCGATGGACGCCTGAGCGCCGTCGGGTGTCTGGCGGCAAGCCCTCTTTGGTCGCGAGAATACAAGCCCATGCAGGAAATAGCCGACACTGTCGGCTCCCGGGGGCTGGTCGGTGTAACCATCGCGCTCAGCGGAGACCGGGTAACGCCTGTGAGTGGTCGCATGGTGCAGACTTATGGCGAGACCATGCCGGCGCCTTCCAAATGGGCGAGACGTGCCTTCTTCCGCCTGTTACCGGACGATCTCTTGAGCGAAGAGGTCGAAGCGCAGCTGCAGCGCTTCACGGACCTTATGGAGCGCGAGCCAGACTTCGTTGCAGTCCGTGACGGATTGCTGGCCCATGGTCCGGTAGCCCGACTGGTGATCAAGGCGATCGGGGCTCAGGAGTACCGACAGCCGCCGTCGTTGATTTCACCCGATGGGTCAAGACTGGTGGAGGGCAGGTTGACGCGACTTGCTCGCAAGGCCGGATTGAAGGTGGTGTCAAAAGGGCCTTCAATGCCACCCATCCCCGATGTTGACGTTCTGCAGAATAGGATGAAAAGCCATTTCAACGGCCTTGGTGACATGGCTTTTGTGGCCTCCATCCCCGGAAAGGCGGATGATCGCCTGAGGCGCGAGGAGCCGCGCGAAAAAATCGCGATCCGTGAGGCGCACAGGGAAGTGCTGTCCAGTGGTCAGTTCTTTCAGACGCTGGTGGAGCGGGATATCTACCTGAACTGAGGAAATTCAGGCTTCGACCACTTGTGTGCCGAGCAGGATATCGTCAAGGGTTTGCCGATTGAGGTGATCCAGAAACGCGTCCGCAGCCCCTGCCATCGCATTTTTCAAGGCGCATCTGGGCAGGAAGACGCAAGTCACCGGGCCGTCCTTCAGGCAGGCCACAACACCAAGGTCATTTTCAAAGGAGCGGACAACGTCCCCCAGGCGGATCGTCTTCGGGTCGGCCCTCAGGCGGATGCCGCCGCCGCGGCCGCGCGTTGTCTCGATCAGCTCCAGCTTGGCCAGCTGCGCCACAAGTTTCATCACATGCGACTTTGACAGGTGTAGCGCCTCCGTCAGGAGGTCCACAGTCTGTGGCTCTTTTGTTTGCCCCAGAAAGATGAGGATCCGTAGGGCAAAGTCACTCGCTTGGCTGAGGCGCATGGGTCATCCAAAAAACATTCATATCAAATGTTGATTTTAGGGGTGCGCAATGGCATATAAAAGATGCAAATGAAATGAATGTTTGGAGAGCGCGATGCCCCGCACAGGTATTGCAGGCAATATGACCCCCGATGAACCCGTAAGCCGATTTGAGGTCATCGACCCGCAAACAATCTCGGTTCTGGTGTCGACCTTTTACGCGACTGTTCGCGAACACCAGCGACTTGGAGAAATCTTCAATCGACGCCTGGACGGTCGCTGGGAGGAGCATCTCGGTAAGATGAACCTCTTCTGGCAGTCGGTCCTGCTGAAGAACCGGACCTATTCGGGGCGCCCGGTTCCAGCGCACCAAAAGCAGACGGAGCTGGTCAGCGAGGATTTTACCGAATGGCTGAAAGTGTTCCGAAGCGTCGCGCATGACCTGTTTACGCCTCACTTGGCGCAGGAAATCATCACTTACGCTGAGCGCATTGCCCAAAGTCTCTGGTTTGCGTGCCTTGGAACCGCAGGCGCCAGACTACCGGATGGTTTGGTACAGGATCTCAAGGAAACGGAGCAGGCCAATGCTTGAAGGAATTGTGCTTGTGGCGGAGATCCTCGTGATCTTCTGGTTCGCCGGGTTCCTCACCATGATGACGTCCATGTATCTTGATGGACGATCTCAATCTGTGCCTCCTCTCAAGGGGGCGGGTAGGGTGCTTGTCTCCCATGCCAGGCTCGCCATCATTGTCGGCATAATTTCGGTCATCGGCATGACCCTGTGGGAGGTTGGCAATGCCGTGTCCGCAGGAGGTCTGTCATGAACCGCAAATGGTCGATCTGGACCTATCTTCCGGCCTTCCTGATCTGGGTCGCGGCTCCGATGCCGCTCTGGATAATGGTTGGTATGCTCATATTCTTCTCCTGAATGGCTTTTTCCTGTTTCTGCAAGTCGATATGCTTTGACGAATTGGCAACAGGAGAAATCAGCCTTGACCGATGAAAGCCCTTCGGGAGACCTGACCCTCAGAACCATGGCCATGCCCGCCGACACCAATGCAAATGGTGACATTTTTGGCGGCTGGGTGCTCTCGCAGATGGACCTCGCGGGCGGGATCGCAGCCGGTCAGCGCGCTGCCGGTCGTGTCGTCACAATCGCTGTCGACAAGATGAAGTTCATCCGGCCGGTTCATGTCGGCGATGTGCTGTGCGTCTACTCCAGCATTGCCAAGGTCGGGAACAGCTCGATGGAAATCTGGCTGGAGGCCTGGGCCTTGCGTCATCGTTATGGTCGCCGGGAAAAGGTGACAGAGGCCAAGTTCACCATGGTCGCCATCGATGACGATGGGCGTCCACGCACCGTTCCGCGCGAAGTTCCGCAAAGGCTGGATTAACGCAGGGTATTGCGGGATGTCAGCCGCGCCGCCGCGCCAGCACGTCGGCAAACAGCCGCTCGTCAATTGCATAGCTGCAGCCGTCATTCCAAAGGGCAAGAAGCTCTGAAAGCCGGGTAATCAGCTCCTGTCGGGACAATGGCGGCAGGTTGCCCGGCAGCCCGCCCAGAATTCTCATAGTGTCGAACTTGGCCAGCAGGCAATTTTCTGCGGCCTCGATCCAGCCATCGTCGCCAAGGCTTTGCGCCAGCACCTTATGGGGCTGAAGCGCCTCGTCAAAATCAGTGTCGGGTTCGGCAAAAGCCGCTGCAAATCTAGACATGTAATCCTCCATCGGTTGCCCGAGGAGAACTGGCGCTTGGTAAGGAAAACCGCTTGGTTGCTGGTGCCACTGGCTCAGCCACATCCCGAGTGCGGAGACCACCTTGCCCGGTCGGCAGGTTGGCGAGGGCGCCAGCCCTTCTCTTGATGATGGAGCGCTTATGCCATGCCTTTAAATGAAGCGCAACAGCCACTTGCCCACCCCGCGATTGAAAACGGAACAAACCCGCTTGAATCTTCACCTGCTGCATCTCTCGCCTAATAATGCGGCGGTTTCTGGATCGGCGGGGCGGAAACCGAGTTTTCAATCAAATCCTCGATCTGGTTTGTCATCTGGATGAGCTTGCGGGTCAGCCTGTCTATCTGGCGTCCCTGATCGACAACAACGGCATTCAGCTCATCGATCGTGTGATTGGCATGCGCCAACTCGATTTCCAATGTGTCCAGACGCTCTTCAACGCTCGTCGACATGGCAGGCCTTGTTCGGTGATGGTGGATCCAAAAACAGCCGCTCTATATCACAGCTTTCTCCCTGCGGGGCCTCAAACTGAGCCTGCTGGTAATTCATCGTTATCTTACGATGGTTGAAATTTGCGATGCCGACCTTATGTTCCAGATGCCCGAGCGGCATATTGTGTCTTGCTCAGCCTTCATATCCAGCCCAACAGGAACACCATGTCCTCCCTCGACACTTTCAAGATCACCAAGAAATGGCCCGCCCAACATCCCGATCGTATCCAGCTCTATTCCCTGCCGACGCCCAATGGCATCAAGGTATCGGCCATGCTGGAGGAAACAGGTCTCGCCTATGAGCCACATCTGGTGAATTTCGCGACCAACGATCAGACATCTCCCGAGTTCCTGTCGCTGAACCCGAACAACAAGATCCCGGCGATCATTGACCCCAACGGCCCGAACGGAGCTCCTGTGGCGCTTTGGGAGTCCGGTGCTATCCTGATTTACCTCGCAGACAAATCCGGCCAGTTCCTCGCCAGGGAAGGCGCGGAACGCTACGAGACGATCCAGTGGCTCATGTGGCAAATGGGCGGCTTTGGCCCGATGGCCGGCCAGCTTGGCTTCTTTCACAAGTTTGCGGGCAAGGAATACGAAGACCGCCGTCCGTTTGAACGCTACCGGGACGAGGTAAAGCGTCTTCTGGGTGTTCTGGACCAGCGCCTTGAGGACAGGGACTTCATCATGGGGGCAGACTATACAATCGCCGACATGGCGTCCTGGCCATGGGTTCGCACGATCCAGGGTTTCTATGAAGCCTCGGAGCATGTCGATCTCGGAAGCCGGAAAAACGTCCTGCGCTGGTTTGAAGTTTGTGCGTCGCGCCCGGCCAGTGAAAAGGCCGTCAATATTCCCAGTCGGGACTGACCTTGCCTTGACGACTGAAATTGAAAGGCGGCTTGAAAGCCGCCTTTTTCATAGGACCAAGCAGAACAAATTTCCGATTTATGCCGCCAAACAAAAAGGGCGACCCGAAGGCCGCCCTTTCCTCAAAGCGTAAGCATTGGGCTGCTTTATGGGCTTCTTAGAAGCCCATGCCGCCCATGCCGCCCATGTCGCCGCCCGGCATTGCCGGACCGTCTTTTTTCGGCAGTTCAGCAACCATGGCTTCGGTGGTGATCAGGAGACCGGCAACGGAAGCTGCGTCCTGCAGGGCAGTACGAACAACCTTGGTCGGGTCAATGATACCAGCTTCGATCATGTTGACGAACTGTTCGGTCTGAGCGTTGAAGCCGAAAGTGACGTCGTCGTTTTCCTGGATCTTGCCAACAACGATGGAGCCTTCGACACCAGCGTTTTCAGCGATCTGGCGGATCGGAGCTTCCAGAGCACGCAGAACGATCTTGATGCCAGCAGCGATATCCGGGTTATCGGACTTCAGCTGGGCAACAGCCTTCTTGGCGCGCAGGAGAGCGGTGCCACCACCCGGTACGATGCCTTCTTCAACCGCAGCGCGGGTTGCGTTCAGGGCGTCGTCAACGCGGTCCTTCTTTTCCTTCACTTCGATTTCTGTCGCACCGCCAACGCGGATCACGGCAACACCGCCAGCGAGCTTTGCAAGGCGCTCTTGCAGCTTCTCGCGGTCGTAATCGGAAGTGGTTTCTTCGATCTGGGCCTTGATCTGGGCAACGCGGCCTTCGATGTCGGCCTTCTCGCCGGCACCATCAACAATGGTGGTGTTTTCCTTGGTGATGGAAACCTTCTCGGCGGTGCCGAGCATGTCGAGGGTGACGTTCTCGAGCTTGATAC
The DNA here is from genome assembly GCF_008711325.1 of Roseibium sediminis. Classification (GTDB taxonomy): domain Bacteria; phylum Pseudomonadota; class Alphaproteobacteria; order Rhizobiales; family Stappiaceae; genus Roseibium; species Roseibium sediminis. Next base: position 37,322 of record NZ_VXDB01000010.1, on the reverse strand, counting down.
CGAGGTCTTCGGAGATCACCGTGCCGCCGGTCAGGATCGCGATGTCTTCGAGCATTGCTTTGCGGCGGTCGCCGAAGCCCGGAGCCTTGACAGCAGCAATCTTCAGGCCGCCGCGCAGCTTGTTGACAACGAGAGTTGCCAGAGCTTCGCCTTCAACATCTTCAGCGATGATGAGCAGCGGACGGGAAGACTGAACAACAGCTTCGAGGATCGGAAGCATGGCCTGAAGGTTGGACAGCTTCTTCTCGTGCAGGAGGATGAACGGCTTTTCGAGGTCAGCCAGCATCTTCTCGGTGTTGGTCACGAAGTACGGAGACAGGTAACCACGGTCGAACTGCATGCCTTCCACGACTTCCAGTTCGGTTTCCAGAGACTTGGCTTCCTCGACGGTGATGACACCTTCGTTGCCAACCTTCTGCATGGCTTCGGCAATGTCCTTGCCAACCTGCTCGTCGCCGTTGGCGGAGATGGTGCCAACCTGAGCAACTTCTGCAGACGTGGTGATCGGCTTGGAAGCAGCTTCCAGGGCCTTGACAGCTTCAGCAGCAGCAAGGTCAACGCCGCGCTTCAGGTCCATCGGGTTCATGCCGGCTGCAACAGCCTTGGCGCCTTCGATGACGATGGACTGAGCCAGAACGGTTGCAGTGGTCGTGCCGTCGCCTGCAATGTCGTTGGTCTTGGAGGCAACTTCACGCACCATCTGTGCGCCCATGTTCTCGAACTTGTCTTCCAGTTCGATTTCCTTGGCAACGGAAACACCGTCCTTGGTGATGCGCGGTGCGCCAAAGGCCTTGTCGAGAACAACGTTACGGCCTTTCGGGCCGAGGGTTACCTTAACAGCGTTTGCGAGTGTGTTGACACCACGGATCATGCGATCACGGGCATCAGCGGAGAACTTTACGTCCTTAGCAGCCATTTTCTCGTCTCACTTATCTTGAATTGGAACTTTGAATTGACAAAAGGGGAGCCGATTAGGCGATCACACCCATGATGTCGGATTCCTTCATGATCAGCAGGTCTTCACCGTTGATCTTGACTTCGGTGCCGGACCACTTGCCGAACAGAACGCGGTCGCCTTCTTTGACATCGATCGGGATCAGCTCGCCAGAGTCCTTGCGAGCGCCGTTGCCAACAGCAACAACTTCGCCTTCCTGCGGCTTTTCCTTAGCGGTGTCCGGAATGATGATGCCGCCAGCGGTCTTCTCTTCGGAACCTACGCGGCGAACAACGACACGATCGTGCAGCGGACGAAATGCCATTTGACTGTATCCTCTCATGGGCACGCCCCACACCATTATAGGCAGCGTGCGAAGCATGATGATATGGGTTCAAAACCACGGGCCTCTGCCCGTCGTTGTTAGCACTCCCTTGTGGCGAGTGCTAACGGCCTTGGATTTATGAACCGTGAGGGGCTTTGTCAATGGTCGGAAACGACAATTTCCGACTCTGGGCGCTTGATTTCGTCACGAAAGGCGATCTGGCGGTTTTTATGATGTTCCAGCCATCGGAAAACCGGCCTAAGGGGCAGAAATCTTGTCGCTGCCACCTGGCTGAAGTCCGTTATTGAGCGGGAGCTTCCACGACAGAAAACGGCAGGTTGATCGTCCCCGACTTGCCGCCGATCGTGTCATTGAATTCCACTTCAAGCGCGTAGGTGCCTGACGGCAGACCGGAGAACTGGAAACTCAAGGACGTGGAGAGTTCGCGGGAGGCGCTGCGTATCTTTTTGGAAAAGGATGCGAAATCTGCGCTCTCGGCCAAAACCTGTCCAGTTGGGTTCAAAAGGCGGAAATTTGCGGACAATGCGTAGCTGAAGGTGCCGTCCTGTTCCGAAATCGCATAGGCAACCGGTTCGGCGTAAACGTGAAGCATCTCATCTGCAGCGAATTCCGAACCATCGCGGGGTTCGTATTGGCCATATCCACCTGCCGGCGCCGTAACGAACAGCGTCTTTGAGAAGCCAAGGGGCGCTGCCTCCCAAGCCGCAGTTGCAGCTTCGGTCGCCTCGGTCAAGGCCGCAGCAGGAGCTGCGAAAGAAGGTGTGGTTGCGGTCTCGGCAAAGGCAAGAGTTGTGCTGGCGCCCAACGCCAGAAGTCCCAAAAACAAGTTCTTGTAGCCCATTGCCCAGCCCACCTTGCCCCACCCCGGGTTAGACAGGGTGCGGAATCATGATCTTAGTTCTTCAAGGCGGTATAGACTGGCTTTTCCGGAGAAACAAGAAAATGCTTGAGTTATTGTAGATGCGCGAGGGGTTCCAGTGTCCGGGACTCCCAAGACTGTCTTTTTCTATAAATCGTCGACGGGCTTATTTCGAGCGCGGCAGCAGCCATGGCAATGTTGCCGTTAAATGCATTCAGCGCGTCTTCTATTATTCTCTTTTCTTGCGCCCACAGCGGCTCGATCGTTCCGAACGGTCGTTGGACAGCTGTCGGCCGGGCACGCTCGCGGGAGATATCGATGAGCGAATGGGACGCGCGTGCGGAGGCATCTCTGATGATCAGCGGCAGCATCTCGAAGGTGATGGATGTTCCGTCATTCATCACGACGATCTGGCGGATCGTATTTTCCAGCTGGCGCACGTTTCCGGGCCAGTGATAGCTGGCCAGTCTTGTTTCCGCATCTGCATCAAATCCCCGGAACCCGCGCCCCTCTTCGGCGGAATATCTCAAAAGGAAAGAGGTTGCCAAGGGGACAATGTCATCCCGGCGCTCACGCAGCGGTGGAAGCTGAATGGGTAGAACATGCAGGCGGTAATAGAGGTCCTCGCGGAAGCGGCCTGCGGAGATTTCCGCCAAAGGGTCGCGGTTTGTCGCACAGATGATGCGGGCATCGACCTTGCGAGAAACCGTATCACCCAGCCGCTGAAAGGTCCCTGTCTGCAGGAAACGCAACAGCTTGCTCTGCAGCATCAGATCCATTTCGCCGATTTCATCGAGAAACAGCGTGCCACCGGCAGCCTGTTCTGCTGCGCCCGCACGATTGTCGGTAGCCCCGGTGAACGCGCCGCGCACATAACCGAAAATCTCGCTTTCAATGAGATCTCGTGGAATGGCAGCACAGTTCAGGGTGACGAAGGGCTTACCCTGACGATCTGACAGATCGTGAATTGCATTGGCGCAAAGCTCCTTGCCCGTGCCGGACTCGCCGGTGATGAACACAGGGGCCTGAGACGGAGCCATGCGCTTGATCTGCTCGAAAACCCGCTGGATCGCCGCAGAGGAGCCAATGAGTTTGGACAGTCCAAGAACTTCCTCAGAGTCGCCGTTGTCACTCGCAGCTTCACCGATGAGGCCGGAGCTGTCGGTGGCGCGAGCGGAACTGATAGCAGTGAGAAGATCGGACTTGAGGGTAGGGCGTTGGTCGAGCTGGAAAGACACCTTGCTTGCCAGAGCGTCCAGAGAGAAGGGCTTTGTCAGGAAGTCATGAGCACCGGCGCGCATCGCCGAGACTGCACGAGATACCGAACCTTGCGAGGAAACCGCGATAATCACAGCTGTGGGGCATCTGACGGCGAAGGGTTCCAAACCTTCGTCACTGCCCACCGTCTCCAGATCAAGAATGAGAACGTCGGTCGTTTTCCCGGCGAGATCCTGAAGGCATCTGTGTGACTCGGTGTAAATGACCGGTTCAGAGCATTCCAGAGCAAGCTTGGCACTGACTGCGGCTGTGCGGTTGGCCTCGGAGTGGGAGGCATCCAGAACACGAACTTTGACGGGTCTTCCTTGACCCAAATTACTTCCCATTTCTGGGCATCCCCCGTCGCTCAAGCAGCATTATCGAGAATCGAAGCGGTCGACTAACTGCCTGATTATTGCGCCGAACAGGGTAAACAAAGGGTTGTCATTCGCAATTTGGCAAAAGCAAATGACAACCCGAAAATGTCAAAAAATGGCGGAATTCCTTAGATTCTTCCGATTACGAACCCAAGCAAAAAACTCGCAAGACATGCGATCGAAACGATGTGTCGATGCAGAAATGCTTCGATGCCTGGACGATTTTCCGCTTGGCGGGCAATTGTTTGTCCAGAGTGATTTGCCGGTTCTTCACAAACAGTATCTGTGGTTGCGAGTGATTCTTGCCGTGCATCCCCTGCGAGAACTGACAATGTCTCAGTCTTCTGGGAGATGGTTACAAGACCATCGCGCAAGCTGATGTCTGGCACGTAACTTCCCTTGGGGATGGTTATGCGCAAGTCTTCTGCAGCGCCGCTGCCTTCGTAGAAGTCGCTGAGGCGGCGGCGCAGGCGCGCTGCTTCCACCCGGACAATCGGATCGGTGACCGGATTGAAGGACGGGTCGCGTCCGAGCGCTTCGACAGCGATTGTGTAACCCTTGATTTCCTCGACACGGTCATCGAGGACGGCGCAAACCACGTAGTTCAGAAAAGCGCGCAGCTGCGGAACCGACTTGAACTCAGCACTGGCGAGAATGCTCTTCAGCGCATTTCGAACGGCTTCATTGTCGGGTTTTGCGTCTTCTGACTCTTCGGAAGCCGGGCTCGCATTTCTGCGATCTACCGGGACATTGGCCCATGGCCGGGTTGCCGAGTTCCGGCGATCACCCTGACTTGGGTCCCAGGGCTTGTCAGCAGATGGGCCTGATTGGACGGTTGTTTCGCCCTTGGCGTCTGGAATAGAAGAAGTGGTCTTCTCGAATTCTGTGTCCGGCAATGGAATGGACTCAGATCCGGCTCGTTTTTGAGGTAGGTGAATGACGTGCCCAGCCTTGGTCATTTTATTAGCCCCCCTTTATAATTACGTCGGGATTACCAAGCGCAAACGAAGATAGACCGTTAACATAACGTTAATGCACCAAGCGTTGATTGAAAAGGGTAAATCGCGGTTGTATTTGCAAACAGAGTAAATAAACCCGACGTTCTTGGTATGGACATCGTCATTTTTATCGAAGAAGGGCTTATTGTCGGGGACAAATCAACCATTCCCGGCCAGAATGCCGCTGCAGAGTCGGAACCTGCAATTGTTTAAGGCATTATTAATGCTGGCAATCTGATTCGTGGCGAAAGTGCTGAGTGACGATGGGGCGCACCGCGACCATTTTTATTGTAATTTGTATGGGCATCATCGCAGCCTCCATTGCGGCTATCATGATGTTCCAGTTCGCTCGACCGTTCGGTGAAGCAGCGTCCCTTTCGCTCGCCCTCCTGTGTACGATGGTTGTCGTTCACCTCCTGATTGGCCGCAGCCGGGACCGCAGCGCGGTTGGAGAGGCCGTAGACCGTCTGGAAGACAGGTTGGCAGATCTTGATGAGGACATGGGCAATCTGGAAGGCCGCCTGACCGGCGTCGAGACGACCTTCCCGCGCAAGACCCGATCCGAAATCGACCCGCTGTTCGCCGAAGTGGAAGTTCTTGGCACCTTGGTCAAACAGATGGCCGAAGCCATGGCCGATCTTGAAACCCGCATGGACGAGCAGCCTGCCTTGCCTCCGGCGCAGACCGCGCCGCAGCTTTCCTACCGGGAGCCGCAGGCCTTCCCGCCACAACAACAGCCCCAGCGCGGTCTTGAGCATCATCGTCCGCGGCATGACGAGGCAACCTATGGCCCGGGCCACGGGCGCGGCGGGTCCGACTATTCGGAGCAGCCGTATCGGGGCGGGGGCGCGGAGCCGCGCCAGGACTTTGCGGCGGATCGCTCGCGATATGACAATGGGGTGCCTCACTCGGAGGATCGGGCAGGGCCGCGCCTCCAGCCTCAATCTCCCCGAGACCGGGGTCACCGCGACCCGATGGCCGATCGGTCAGATGATTTCGGAGCGCCGCCGGTAAGAGCGCCTGAGCCGAGTGCACCGAGAAAACCTGCTCCTGATCCCGCCATGCGGGAACTTATTCATTCTGCGCTGAATGCAAATCGTGTTGAACTGCACCTGCAGCCGATTGTGACCCTGCCGCAGCGCCAGGTTCGTTTCTATGAAGCTTTCACACGTCTGCGGGACTCGCAGGGCGAGCTGATCGAAGCGTCTGTGTTCCTGCCAGAGGCCATTCGCTCAGGCCTGATAGCCCGCATCGACAATCTGCTTCTGTTCCGGTCCGTTCAGGTCATTCGTCGACTGACCTCGCGAAACCGGAACTCGGCGCTGTTTTGCAACATCTCTGCGCTGTCGCTGGTGGATGACACGTTCTTTCCCGGTTTTCTGGAGTTCGTCTCCAACAACCGGAATTTCGCAGATGTGCTGATTTTCGAGTTCCGTCAGACCGATGTTGCGGAAATGGGTGCCCTTGAGCTGGAGAGCCTCCGGGCCCTGTCCGATCTCGGCTTCCACTTCTCCATCGACGGCATCACCGACATGAAGATGGATTTCCGCACCCTTGCGCAGCAGGGCTTCAAATACGCCAAGCTGCATGCGGATTATCTGATCGGACGCCGTGATGCGCATCACGGTCATATCCATCCGTCCGATTTTGGCGACCTTCTCCATCGCTACGGCATGGAACTGATCCCGAACCATGTAGAGACAGAATCCCAGGTTCTTGAGCTGCTGGATTTCGACGTTTCGCTGGCGCAGGGAAACCTGTTTTCTCCGCCGCGCCCGGTCCGTGCCGAAGTGTTGCAGGGCGCTCCGGCCCCCGCGCCGCGCAGGCAGCGGGCTGCAGAATAGTCGGTGCGTCCGAGATCCCTCGGACAGAGCCAGACAGAAGTTTACGCGAGACCATAAAAAAGGCGGCTGGAACAGCCGCCTTTTTCGTATCTATGTAGCTTGAAAGAGTCTGGAGCGTTTTCAGGCGAAGTGAAACGGTTCGCCGTAAGTCAAGTAAGAAGGTGCCGGACGTGTTTCAGGTGTCGTCCTGCTGATCAGAGGGGGCGGTGCATGCTGGAGCGAACCTTATCTGTATTTGCCCCAGCAATTCCCTTCAGAGCTTACTGTCCCTGCGCAGGACCAACGGTGACAATCGTCGGCGTCTTGTCCGCGAGCAGGCGTTTGGCAACACGCTGGACGTCTTCCAGTGTTACCGCTTCGACCAACGAGTTTCTGATCTCGAAATAGTCGATGCCCAGATCACTGTTCTGCAGTCCAACCAACTGGCTGGCGATCTTGCCTGAGCTGTCGAAACGCAGTGCATAGGAGCCCGTCAGGAACTTCTTGGCGCTCTCCAGCTCGTCCTGTGTCGGTCCTTCGCTCGCCATTTTTTCCAACTGGGCCTGAATGACGCTGATGGCTTCGTCGGCGCGATCAGGACGTGTCGAAGCTGAGCCCATCAAGAGCGCCGTGTGGTCATATGGAGCCAGATAGGTGCCGACACTGTAGGTCAAACCGCGCTTTTCTCTCACTTCGTCATAGAGCCACGATGTGAATGTGCCGCCACCTAGAATATGGTTCATCACGAAGGCTGTCAGGAAGTCGGGATCATCCTGTTTCAGCCCTTCAAACGCGAACAGGATCGTAGTCTGCGGCACATCAAATGCACTGACAATCCGTTCGCCGATGACCGGGGTAACGTCCGGTACGGGAACAAGGTCTGCTTTGGCGGGCAGTTCGCCAAAGGTCTTGTCCAGCAAACCGGCCAGCGTGGCAGCGTCAATTGCACCCACCACACCGACACGCAGGCCATCTCTTGCCAGGATCTTGCTCCGCAAGTCTTCCAGCTCGTTCTTGCCGAGCAAAGGCAGGCTCTCTTCCGTGCCGCCACTCTCGCGGGCATAGGTGTGCCCTGGATAAAGGCTCTCGACCAGAGCGCGGCCTGCAATGGCGTCTGGCTCTTGCGTCTGACGCCGAATACCGGTCAGCATCTGGGCCTTGATGCGCTCCAGATCTTCCGGATCAAATCGGGGGCTGGACAGAGACAGGCGCAGAAGGTCGAAGGCTTCGTCTCGCGTTGGGGTCAGGGTGCGAAGGTTGCCGTAAAAATGATCCCGGTCCGCGCTGAAGCTGATCGAAATGGCAAGTTCTTCCATTTTTGTCTTGAAGGCAGCAGACGGGAGGTCACCCGCGCCCTCATCCAGCGTGGAGGACAAAAGCCGGGTCAGTCCTTCCTGTCCCTCGGGGTCCTGCGCAGTTCCCCCTGCGAAGGAGAAATTCGCGGCAATCATGGGAACCGTGTGATCCTCCACCAGCCAGGCCTCAATTCCTCCGGGGCTGAGCACACGCTGAACCTCAACCGCATTGGCAAGCGGTGTGAACAGCACAAGGGCAAACAGGCCAAGCAGCAAGCTTGCTGCCGCATGCCGAGTTTCTCTTGAAAGAACGGTCATGGATCAGGACTTCTTTTCGGCTTGGTCGTTATCGGGTTTGCGCAGGTATCCGATGACCGGATCCCTGACCAGATAGGTTTTGGCAACGGACATCACGTCATCCGCTGTCACCTCCTGAATGCGCTTGGGCCAGGATTGAACATCCTTGACCGTGAGACCCGTGGTGAGTGCGGTCCCGAAAATGCGGGCAAGCGAGCTTTGGCTGTCCTGAGCGTAGATTGTCGAGGCGATCATGCTGTGCTTGGCCCGGGCAAGCTCTTCTTCCGAAATGCCACCATCCAAAAGGTCATCGATGACCGCATTGACCTGGCGTTCGATGTCCTCAAGAGAAACGTCCGGGCGAGGAGAGGCATAAATACCGAACTGGCCGTGGTCGAGCGCTGTACTCTGATAGTAGCTCCCTGCGCCAAGGGCTGTCTTCTGGTCAAGCACAAGAGCCTTGTAGAGACGGCTGTTTGAGGTGCCGCCAAGAATGTAGGACAACAGTTCCAGTGCTTCTGCTTCCCGCTCCGCGGCAGTAGCATCGCTCGGCACCAGCCTTATCTGCGACATCTGTTCCTGAGTGACGCGCGGATCCTGAAGTTCGGTCCGCCTCAACCCGGCAAGCGGGGGTTCAGCCGGGCGGCTGCGGACGCCGGGCTCGGCCCGACGCGGCACCTTGCCATAGGTGTTGCGGGCCATGTCCAGAACCTCGTCAGGTTCAACATCTCCTGCAACGACAAGGATTGCATTGTTGGGTGTGTAGAAACGATCATAGAAGGCGAGCGCTGCCTCCTTATTGAGCGCTTCGATCTCGCTTCGCCATCCGATGATCGGGGAGCCGTAAGGATGGTTCACGAAGGTAATGGCGCTCAAGGCTTCACCCAGCCGGGCTCCTGGTTCGGTGTCGACCCTGGACCGGCGCTCCTCAAGCACGACGTCGCGCTCCGGCTTGACCACCTCGTCGGTCAGGATGAGATTGTGCATGCGGTCTGCTTCCATCTCCATCATCAGGGCGAGGTGTTCCTTACCGACTTTCTGGAAATAGGCCGTGTAATCGGCGCTCGTGAAGGCATTTTCCTGGCCGCCAATCTCCGCAACGGTCTTTGAAAACTCGCCGTCCGGGTGTTTTGTCGTGCCCTTGAACATCAGATGCTCGAGAAAATGGGCAACTCCAGACTGTCCTTCGGGTTCATCGGCAGCGCCAACCTTGTACCAGATCATATGTGTGGCCACGGGAGCCCGGTGATCCGGGATGACAACGATCTGAAGTCCGTTATCAAGTGTGAACTGCCGAAGGTCGGGAGCAAATTCCAGTGCCGCGACATCGAAAAGGCTAGGGGTGCTTGTATCCCTTGCAAAGGCTGCATTCGGTGATAACGCAAAGCCGGTGAGGGCGAGCGCCAGACCGAAGGCCGTACTTGTTCTGGAAAGGGATTGGGGGAGGCAAAACTGCATCTGTCCTCGCTTGTGCGAATACGATGTTGAAAGAGGAGAACAACCTGTCTTCCAGATATAGGGCGATTTGGGGACGAGCCTGCATTAAATGTTTGTCATTTGCCCATCAAAGCGGCCAAGGCAGTCCGCCAACAAAAAAGGCTCCCGAATAGGGAGCCCTTCGAATCTCGATTATCAGGCGGATTGGACTACCTGCGGCACTCACCGCCGGTCTCTTCAAGGCAGCGCATATCGACAAGATTGTTGTCGAGCGCCGACTTTTCGCCCTTTTGCTTCTCAACCTTGATGATGTTGGGCATCGGGGCGTCTGGAGACGGCTCGTTATAGGCGGTTGGCGGATCAATCAGGTATTGCCGCCGCAGGCTATTGGCGGTGTCGATCTCGGTTGTCACCTGCTTGTGGCCGCTCTTCAATTCCTCGCGGGTCATGACCGCACCTTCGATGAGCTCGGCTTCGCGCTTGTCACGCGCGGTGTCCTGCTTTGAAGAAACGCCGCTGATGGTGAAACCGCGCATCTGCTCGGAAGACAGGCGCTCGTTGCCGGTGGTCGACTTGGCATAGACCTTCTTCAGGTCCTCGAACTCCTGATTCACTTCCTTGGTTGGCCAGTTGGTCTGCTGGTTTGCAGCAACTGCCGTTTCAGGTGCAGGCAGGGCATCCATTTTCGACGGCATGGCGAGTGGTGCTCGCGGCTTGTAGTCGATCGGCTTTTCATTCGGGTCGACCGCGCCAAGCCCTGTCATGATACTGTTGACCAGCGCCGTGTCAGGTGCCTGGGACGTTCCATCTGCCGCCTGACAGGCCGCCAGTCCGAGGCAGGCGAGCATCAGAACGACGTTCTTGATTGTCTTTATCTCGGTCCGCAGCACCGCAGACTCCCTTACTTTTTACTCTTCACGACCATGGCCTTACCATGGATTGCAATGAAACGCTATTTTACGGCGGAATTGGGACTGCGAAAGAAGCTGTCGATCAAAAGACCGATCACACCTGCGACAATCCAGACATCGGCAAGATTGAAGACATACCAGGAAAAGTCTCCGACATGGAAATAGACAAAGTCCACCACCGCACCGTGGTAGACACGATCAATGCCATTTCCAAGCGCCCCACCAATGATGAGTGCTAAGGCAAGGCCGACAAACCGGTCATGAATTCGCACGGACCAGACCCAAAGGGCAACCGTTGCGACAATGGTCAGTCCAGCCAGCAACCAGCGACCGAGATCGTTATATTGCTGGAACAGGCCGTAGGAGATGCCCCGGTTCCAGACCAGCACAATGTCGAGCACCGGCAGAAGGCGATAGGGGCCTGTGTTGCCGAGATCCACCGAATAGAGCAGCCAGAGCTTGCTGCCCTGATCCAGCACGAGACCGATCAGGGCAACGATCAGGACAAGCCCGCTCACGGGGCCCCAGACCCAGCCTTTCGAGCCGGGTCCGGTTGGGTCGGAAGTGTTCACCTGATCGCTCAAGCGGCCTTGTGGGCAGCATCCCACTCCCGCATGGCGTCCGCATCGCGCAAGGTCACGTCCGGATAGTCGGTGTCAGTGCCAACTTCCGGCAGGATCTTCCACGAGCGGGCACATTTCTGTCCTTCGGCGAGGCCCGGTACAACGGCAACCCCCGGCGTGTCATCGAGCGAGAACGCGCCCTGCGGCGCTGCTTCAGACGTCAATGTCAGCTGGCTGGTGATTGCGATATCGGCCATGTCCTTGCCTTCCAGCGCGGCCATCAGCTCTGCATCGGTCACATGAACAACCGGATGGGCTTCGAGAGACGAGCCGATCCGCTTTTCGCGGCGCTCGATCTCAAGCGCACCGGTGATTACACGGCGAACCGTCTTGATCTTGGCCCACTTCGCCGCGAGTTCCGGATTCCGCCAGTCGGCAGGCACGTCAGGGAACTGCTGCAGGTGAACGGACCCTTCGCCTCCCGTACGCTCCCACCAGCTTTCCTCCATCGTGAAGGGCAGCATCGGGGCAAGCCAGGTGACAAGGCAGTTGAACAGCTTGTCGATGACCTGAAGCGAGGCCTTGCGGCGGACAGAGGACTGCGGATCGCAGTAAAGCGCGTCCTTGCGGATGTCGAAATAGAAGGCTGACAATTCCACTGTCATGAACGTGAAGAGCTGGTGGAAGATCTTCTTGTAGTCGAAATCCCGGTAGCCCTTGCGCACCATCTCGTCCAGCTCGGACAGGCGGTGAAGCATCAGCTGCTCCAGTTCCGGCATGTCCTTCAGCGCGACTTCCTCACCGGTGGCATGGCCCAGAGAGCCCAGCATCCAGCGCAGCGTGTTGCGCAGCTTGCGGTAGCTGTCGACATTGGTCTTGATGATTTCCGCGCCAAGGCGCTGATCTTCCCAATAGTCGGTAGAAGCCACCCAAAGGCGCAGGATATCCGCGCCATATTGTTTGATGATGTCCTGCGGGAACACCTGATTGCCAAGGGACTTGGACATCTTGCGACCATCCTCAGCCATGGTGAAGCCATGGGTCAGGACCGCATCATACGGCGCATGTCCGCGGGTGCCACAGCTTTCCAGAAGCGAGGAATGGAACCAGCCGCGATGCTGGTCGGACCCTTCCAGATAGAGCACATAGTCCTTGCCGCCGAGACCTGCCCGGTTGGGGTTCAGATCCTCACGCTGCTCCATGCAGAACGCGTGCGTGGAGCCGGAATCGAACCAGACATCGAGAATGTCCATCACCATGTGCCACTTGGCATGATCATGGTCAGACCCGAGGAAGCGCTCCTTCGCGCCGTCCGCAAACCAGGCGTCGGCACCCTCGGCCACAAAGGCATCATGGATACGCTTGTTGACCGCTTCATCCTTCAGGACTTCACCGGTCTCGGGATTGACGAAGACACTGATCGGCACGCCCCAGGCACGCTGGCGCGACAGCACCCAGTCCGGACGGTTCTCGATCATGGATCGCAGGCGGTTCTGTCCACCTGCCGGCACGAAGCGCGTGTTGTCGATGGCGTTCAGCGCACGGGTGCGTAGCGTGTCTCCATCCTTGGCAAGATCGCGGTCCATATAAACGAACCACTGTGGTGTGTTGCGGAAGATGATCGGTTTCTTGGAACGCCAGGAATGCGGATACTGGTGTTTCAGGCGGCCAAGGCCGATAAGCGCACCGGCATCCTTGAGAAGATCGATGTTCGCCTTGTTCGCCTTGCCTTTTTCACCCTTGTGGGTGATGACCTGATTGCCTTCAAGGCCGGGCGCGTCCTTGGTGTAGAAGCCGTCGTCAGCAACCGTGAAGGGGATGGCCGTATCGATGCCACGGTCTTCCAGAAGCCGTGTGCTGGACAGCCAGATTTCAAAGTCGTCCGCGCCATGGCTCGGAGCCGTGTGAACGAAGCCGGTACCTGCATCATCCGTCACATGGTCACCATCAAGCAGCGGCACGTCGAACTGATAGCCGCCAAGGTCCAGCTCCCGATAAGGGTGGGCAAGGGTGGCCGCGCCCAGTTCATCGGCCGAAACGGCCCGAACAAGCCTGAAGTCCTCGATGCGGGCGTTCTTGAACACGTCTGCGGCCAGCGCATCGGCGAGGATCAGTAGGTCGCCCTTCTGCACCCAGTTATCCTCCGGAAGGCCGTCCTGCGTGACTTCATAAAGTCCGTAGTTGATCCTGGAAGAGAAGCAGACGGCGCGGTTGCCGGGGATCGTCCACGGTGTGGTCGTCCAGATCACCACGGACGCATCGAGAAGCTGCTCTGTGGAAGCTTCATCGGTGCCACCTGCTTCCACGATCGGGAATTTCACCCAGATCTGGTCGGACTGGTAATCGTGATACTCGATTTCGGCTTCAGCCAGTGCGGTCTTTTCGACAACCGACCACATGACCGGCTTGGAGCCACGATAAAGCTGGCCTGACATGGCAAACTTCATCAGCTCGTTGGCGATGATCGCCTCGCTTTCAAAGCGCATGGTCAGATACGGGTTGTCCCAGTCGCCTTCGATGCCCAGACGCTTGAACTCTTCGCGCTGAACATTGATCCAGTGCTCGGCGAACTCACGGCATTCCTTGCGGAACTCGTTGATCGGCACTTCGTCCTTGTTCTTGCCCTTGGCGCGGTATTGCTCCTCGATCTTCCACTCGATTGGAAGGCCATGGCAATCCCAGCCCGGAACATAGTTGCTGTCATAACCCAGCATCTGCATGGAACGGGTGACCATGTTCTTGAGCGTCTTGTTCAGCGCATGGCCGATATGGATGTTGCCATTGGCATACGGAGGGCCATCATGCAGCAGGAACTTGTCTCGGCCTGCAGATTGCTCGCGCAGCTTCTTGTAAAGATCCATCTCCTGCCATTTGGCGAGGATTTCCGGCTCTTTCTTGGGTAGGCCAGCCCGCATCGGAAACTCGGTCTTGGGCAGGTTCAACGTTTCGGAATAATCGCGGGTCGTCGTCTCGGTCATCGCTTAATGGATCCGTTCAGGTGGGCGCGAACTGGCGCGCAATCATCAAGAATTAGGAGGATGGGCTGGAGCCCATCAGGCATCAGAAAGGGTCCCGGTCGTTCGGCGGCGCGCATGAGCTGCGCCTTATCCGACGGCCGGGCCGATAATTCGAATGCCTGCAAGAATTCGCAGGCTCAGCTGTGTATCGAAGCGATCCATGGCGCGTTTACTAGCAGTGTCGCGCGATGGAATAAAGCCCTTACCTTCGGCAAAGTCCGTCGATACATGGTTCGAACACTCTTTCTGCCGTCCAACGCTGTCAGGCACCTGAAATGACAGCAGTTCCAGATACGCCTGATCTGCGGTGCTGGTGTGACAAGGTTTGACTATCACCGAAAGCAGGTCCTTGACCCTTTCGTAACGACATTCCGCTACGAAGATCGGAAAATTTTACGAGCCAACACCTCTCATGAATTCATCCAACTTCTCGCAGCGACTGCAAAGTACTTTCAAAACCGGGGACTGGGTTTCCGCGCGCCACATTCGCTTTGCCAGCCTGTTTTACCTCTTTGCCAGCGGACTGTTCGTGGCCGCGCTGTTCCTCGTTCCCAACTCGTTCAATCCGGGTGCGGGAAAGCCGTTGTTGACGGATTTCCTAAGCTTTTGGGCCGCAGCAGCAGAAGCCGTTGCCGGGCGGCCGGAACTTCCCTTTGACACGGCCGAGTTTCAGAGGCTGCAAAATCAGCTGACCGGGACGGATAGCTTTTTCTCATTCTTCTATCCCCCGACCTTCCTGCTGGGGATTTTGCCGTTCGGTCTGGCTGATTTTTCGGTCAGTTTTCTCCTGTTCAATGGTCTGGGTCTCGTGTGCCTGTGGGCGATGATCCGGGCGGTGACAGGAAGTGGGTTCATCGCATTGATGCTCTGCGCCTTTCCTCCCGTAATGAACTGCGTGTTCCATGGCCAGAATGCGATGTTTCTTGCAGCTTTGCTGGGCTTTGCGCTTCTGTGCCTCAGGCAGGGGCATGCCGTCATTGCAGGCATCTTGATAGGTCTGATGACCGTCAAGCCGCAGTTGGGCGTCCTGATACCGATCGCCCTGTTGGCAGACCGGCGCTGGATAACCATTTTATCGGCAGGCGTCACGACACTCGCGCTGGCCGGGCTGTCCTATCTTGTTTTCGGGCAGGAGACCTGGCTGGCATTTATCGAACAAATCCCTATGGCCGGGCAGACGCTGCAGGAAGGCTGGGTACCGTGGGAGAAAATGATCTCTTTCTATGCCGGATTGCGCACCATGGGTGTTGCGCATGCCCCCGCCCAAATCCTTCAAGGGCTTGTTGCAATTGGTGCCGGCATTCTGGTTTTCTGGGCTTGGCGCAGCTCGGCTTCCTACGCGGACAAGGTCATGGTGCTTGTGCCTTTCAGCCTGCTCGCAACGCCATTTGCGCTCTCTTATGATCTGACGCTCTTGGTTGTGCCTATCGCCTTTTGGCTTGCGGAAACAGAAAAACAGGGTGCGCGGCCCTATGAGAAGTCTCTTCTGGTCATTTGCGTCCTTCTGACGGCGGCAGGAAGCAGTGCTACAAAATGGACAGGTGTTCCGGTTGGATTCCTGGCGATTTGCGCTGTCGCCTATATCGGGGTGCAGCGGGTGCTGTTCCAAAAGGGGCGATTGGCCGCCGGTTGAAAACGTCGGCTGCACCTTTTCAATTCGCAAGCGGAGCTTTGATCAGGCGTCAGACTGTTTCCGCTCGCGATGCGCAATATAAAGCCCGCTTGCGATGATCAAGCCGATGCCGAACCAGGTGAGACCGTCGGGAAAGTCGGAAAAGACGAGATAGCCGAAGAGCGTTGCGCTGACGATCTCAAGATATTGAAGCGGCGCAAGCAAGCCGGCCTCACCGCGCTGGAAGGCCAGAACCACGAGGCCATGTCCGACATAGGAGATGGCTCCGATCATGCAGAGCAAACCGAGCTGCCAAGGATCAGGCAATAGGAACTCGGCACCCTCCAATCCCAAAGACGTCGTTACCATGAGCGCCGTCCCCAGGATCACGGTTCCGGCAAGTCCGGCGCTGAACTGAATGGGAAGAAGGCCATCAGAGCTGGCATACATCCGGCTCAACAGGAGGTAGCCCGAAAACAGGGTCGCCGTCACAAGTGGCATGAGACTGACCAGGCCTACTTCTGCAAAGCTGGGGCGCAGAATGATCAAGGCGCCCATGAACCCGACAAGGATCGCGCCGATCCGGCGGGCACCAATCTTCTCCTTCAAAAACACAACGGCCAGAACCGTCAGGATCATGGGTTCGACGAAAAAGATCGAGATCGCGGTTGCGACGGACATGTATTTCACGGCTGTGAAGAAAAACAGCGAGGCAAGAGCCAGAAGCGTGCCGCGCAGGAGATTGATCACCGGCCGGTTGCCGAGCAGCTTGCTGCGATTGCCGACAACGAGAATTGCAATCGACGCAAAAATCAGCTGAAAGAGAAATCGCCCGAAGGTGATCTCAAGCGGCGGCAGGCTGGTGGACAGGTACTTGGCGATGATGTCCATCAGGGGAATGAACAGCATCGCGCCGGACATCAAGCCAACGGCAGCAAGATTGTTTTGTTCGATCTTTTGCGCTTGCATGGTGTCGGGTTCCGGATGTCGCGATCCCGATGCGCCCGAACCGGTTACAGGTCAGCCAAGGGACTGCGGAAACAGCGTGTGGTCAAGCGCAGAGAGCGGGTGGAGCGAGGCGAGAATTGCCCGTGCCTCATCGCTGTCCCGATTCATCTGTGCAATCAGGGCTTCCACGCTGTCGAAGGTTTCTTCGCCGCGCAAGTGCGAAACGACGTGAACCTTGAGTGTGCGCCCATAAAGATCGCCGGTGAAGTCGAAAAGGAACACCTCGAACAACGGTGCGCCATTGTCGAACATCGGCCGACGTCCGTAGCTGGCAACTCCGTCACAAACGGTGCCGTCATCAAGGACGACCCGCACGGCGTAGACGCCGTGCTTCAGCGGGCAGTTCTCGGCAAGCTGAAGGTTGGCGGTCGGATAACCCAGATCGCGCCCGCGCTTGTCGCCGTGCTGGACTTTGGATTCAAAGAACCAGCGATAGCCGAGGAGCGCGTTGGCGAGGGTGATCTCTCCCGCTTTCAGACAATCCCTGATGCGGGACGAGGAAATCGTTTCTGTGCCTTCGTCAGTCTCCTGAGCAACGATGGTTACGCCGAAATCATGAGTTTGTCCGGCCTGACGCAGGAAATCGGGCGTTCCTGCCCGAGCCTTGCCAAAATGAAAGTCATATCCTGTCACGGCATGTCGGATGCCCATCTTGGAAAGAAGGATATCCTCGACGAAGTGATCAGCTTCGATGGATGCAAATTCTTTTGTAAACGGCAGCTCCACAATGCCGTTCAGCCCGCAGGCAGCAAGAACCGAAGCCTTTTGTGCTGAAGGCGTCAATCGGAATACGGGATTGGCAGGGTTGAAGAAGCTCCGCGGATGAGGCTCGAAGCTCATCGCGTAGACGGGCGCATCAAGTGTGCTGCCTGTCTCCAGCGCCGTGTTGAGGACTGCCTGATGGCCGCGATGCACTCCATCGAAGTTGCCGATGGCCACCACACCACCCTTGAGCTCGCTCGGCATGTCGTCGAGGCTGGTGATATGGAGAAAGTCGGTCGGGGCGGAAAACGGCATCAAGTGGACCTTGTCGGCAGCAAGGCCCTTGCCTGAGGCATTCTTTCCCGGCGGGGAAGGGATCCGGCAGAGGCCCATTCTTTTTCAACGCCGGGAAACTGCCGTCTCAACACCAAAAGGTCAAGCATGGCTGCGCGACAAAGCGGCAGCCATGCCCGTTCGAATCAGAGGCCGGATCGGTCTTCATCGCGTCGTGGCACCTTAACCAGCGCCTCGCCTTCAAGGACAAGCGTGTCTTCAACACTGCAAATACAGGAAAGACGCGCGCGATTTCCTTTTTCCATTAGCTCTTCGACTTGCACCACAACCGTTACGTCATCGCCAATCTTGACAGGCGCCTTGAAGTTGAGTGTTTGCGAGAGATAAATCGCTCCAGGGCCCGGAAGACGTGTCCCGAGCACAGCAGAAATGAGGCTGGCTGTGTAAAGTCCGTGGGCAATCCGAGTTTTAAACGGGGTGCGCGCGGCGAAATGCTCGGACAAATGTATGGGGTTTCTGTCGCCGGATACTTCCGCAAAGCCGACTACATCCGAGGAGCTTACATGTTTGACGATTCTTTCGCTCATTCCGACTTCAAGATCTTCAAAGCAAAGTTTCCTCAATTCGAGTATCGCCATTGGTATTAATCCCCCTGTTCCTGACGCTGCGAAGGCTAAACAACGCGTTCTTCATCAGCAAGTGTGCTTTGGGTGAATAAAAAAAATTCGCTATTAACGGTCTTTTCAGGTGCTGGGCGTAGTGTGCTTCAAGTGTGGGGAGGTGAGGACACGAAAGTGTCTCTCTCCTTTGAAAGTCATAACGCGTCTCCACGGCCCGAGGCCAAGGGCCGCGCAACTTGACAGTATGGAGTAGACGATGGCCCTTGATCTTCAAATGCCGGTCCTCGTGGTCGATGACTACAAGACGATGATTCGGATTATCCGCAACCTGCTCAAGCAGCTTGGTTTTGAGGATATCGATGATGCGGCGGACGGCACTGAAGCGCTGGAAAAAATGAAACAGCGTAAATACGGTCTGGTGATTTCCGATTGGAACATGGAACCAATGACCGGATACGAGCTGCTCAAGCAGGTTCGTGCAGATTCCGGATTGAGCAAGACACCGTTCATCATGGTGACTGCCGAATCCAAGACGGAGAACGTGATCGCCGCCAAGAAGGCCGGCGTGAACAACTACATCGTGAAGCCGTTCAATGCACAGACGCTGAAGGGCAAGATCGAAGCAGTGTTCTCCGACTAAGAGACCAAACGGGCCTTGTACAAAGCGGGCCTGGCTGTCCGCTTTCTCCCGGCCTGTCTCTCGATGGCGTTTGAACACATGGGTGGTTATTCCGCCCAAGCCATTCGATGGTTCGGCATCCCGAGCGGATGTCCTGCAGCAAGGAAGGGTTGCCTGTGGCCCAAATAAGCAAGAACAGCGTGTCACGCGTGATTGATTTCCTGGAGGAAAACAAGAAACGCGGTGGCGATGTGTCGCTCACCGACGTGATGCACCTGGCAGAAGTCATGTCAGGCTCGATGCATGATTTGCTCTCCAAGGTGCAGCCTGCGGTTACCGAAGAGCTGACGGCGATTGCGCGCGAGATTTCCAGCATGAAAGAGGAAATCTGCCAGCTTCGCGCCAATGACATGACGTCCAACCGAATTCCTGACGCGGGGCGGGAGCTGGACGCAATCGTCGAGGCAACCGAAGACGCGACCAACACAATCATGGAAGCTGCCGAGGAGATCATGAGCGCCGATACGAGCGATCATGAAGCCTATCAGACCCTTGTCAGCGGCAAGATGATCGAGATTTTCGAGGCCTGTACGTTCCAGGACATCACCGGCCAGCGGATTTCGAAAGTGGTTTCTACGCTGAATTTCATTGATGAGCGTGTGTCCGCTTTTGTAAGCCGCTTGCGGATTCCGGAAGAGTTCGAGGCAGACCTGGAAGAAACGGCGGAAGATGTTCGCAAACGCGAACTCATTCTTCACGGGCCGCAGCATTCCGGCGAGGGCGTGTCTCAGAACGACGTGGACGATCTTATGGGCAGCGCCCAGGACGACATCGACAAACTGTTCGACTGACCACCCCGCACAGTCGTCCAGAGGACGGAAAAGCCGCCATTTGGGCGGCTTTTCTTTTTGTATTCCTACCAGACCAGGCGCGGTATCGCGGCTCGGGCCCTTAGTCCTTCCTCCAGAAGACGGCGTCTAACGAGAGCCTCGTCCGGAGCATCTGTCGGGCCGAAGTCCGAGGCATGAATGCCAGCGGTGATGAACAGCACATCGAGATCCTGAGACACCGCGCCGCGAATATCTGTGGGCAGGCCGTCGCCAATTGCCAAAATCTTCGTGGGATCGACCGGCTCACCCGCAAGCTTCGCCAATCGGCGCTGGGCGGCGTCGTAGATCGGGGCGTGCGGCTTTCCGAGGATTGAAACAGTCCCGCCGAGATCTTCATAGAGGCGTGCCAGAGCCCCGGCACACCAGATCAGCTTGTCGCCGCGCTCCACGACAATGTCCGGGTTCGCGCAAATCATCGGAACACCCCGTTTGACGAGGGCGGCGAGCTGGTCGCGATAGTCGTCCGGGGTTTCGCTTTCGTCGTTAAAGAGACCCGTGCAGCTGACGACTTCCGCGTCGGTGTCACCCGAAAAGCTCAAGCCCATGCCGTCATAAAGCGGCAAGTCGCGATCAGGGCCGATGTGATACATCGATTTTCCCACCTGACCTGCCAGCAATTCCTGCGTCACGTCGCCGGAGGTGACAATGTCGTCATAGGCCGTATCAGCGACCCCGAGACGGGCCAGCTGTTCGCGGATTTCCGGTGCCGGACGCGGCGCGTTGGTGATCAGAACGACCTTTCCACCGGTTTCCTGCCGGAATGCCGTCAGCGCCTCATGGGCTCCCGGAATTGCCGCGACACCATTGTGGAGCACGCCCCAGACGTCGCACAAAACGGCGGAATACTGGGAAGCGATTTCGTTGAGCCCCGATATCAGGAGCGGTGTCTGGACAGTCATGAAGGGAACACTCGCGGCGGTCGTTCTGTTAGGATGGGTCAGATTCGTCTTGCGACGCGGCGGACCATAACGGAAACATCAGCGCCGGGAAACTCCGAAGGACGGGAAATGCAGGTCAGGCAACTCGGCGAAGCCATCATCAACCGGATTGCGGCGGGCGAGGTGATCGAACGCCCGGCGAGCGTGATCAAGGAGCTTGTCGAGAACGCAGTCGATGCAGGGGCCACCTCCATCGAGATCGTGACCGCTGCCGGAGGCAAGACCCTGATGCGGGTTTCCGACAATGGCAATGGCATGCGCCGGGAAGATCTGGAGCTGGCCATTCGTCGTCATTGCACCTCCAAGATTTCCGATGACGACCTTTTTGATATCCGCACGCTCGGCTTTCGCGGTGAGGCGCTACCGTCCATCGGCTCCGTTGCCCGTCTTGCAATCCAGACGAGGCATGCCGACGAGACCAATGCATGGGCAATTGGTGTTGAGGGCGGAAAGGAGAGCTCGGTTATTCCAGCTGCACGGACCAAGGGGACACAGGTCGAGGTTCGTGACCTCTTTTTCGCAACGCCCGCCCGCCTGAAATTTCTGAAATCCGACCGCGCGGAAGCCGCAGCCATTACCGAAATTGTTCGCCGGATTGCACTCGCCTATCCCCATATAGGATTTGCGTTGTCGGGAAGTGATCGGCAGGCGTCCAGTTGGCCTGCTGCACGGGGTGATGAACCGCATCTTGCTCGCATTGCTCAGGTGCTTGGCAAGGAATTCGTCGACAATGCCATGGAAATCGACGCGGAGCGGGAAGGGGTGCGCCTCTCCGGTTTTGCCGGTCTGCCGACATTCCATCGCGGCAATGCCCAGCACCAGTTCTTTTTCGTCAACGGGCGTCCGGTGAAAGACAAGCTCCTGCTGTCCGGATTGCGCGGAGCCTATGCTGATGTTCTGGCGCGCGACCGCCATCCGGTCGTGGTTCTGTTTCTGGATCTTGATCCTGCCCTTGTGGATGTGAACGTGCATCCGGCCAAGGCTGACGTCCGCTTCCGGGACGGTCAGCTGGTGCGTGGGCTTCTCGTCGGCTCCATCAAGCAGGCGCTGGTTCAGGCAGGACACCGATCCTCAACGTCCAATGCTGCTGCTGCGATGGATGTCATCCGGGCTCAAGGGTTTGCACCGCGCCCGCCCGCTGCCGGAGCCGGATACTCCACCTCATCCTATCGTCAGCCGACCAGTGGCTCAGCCTGGTCACAAGACGCTTTCCGACCCATTGATCGCTCTTCTCATGTGCCGGCAGGGTTTGGCGAGGCTGGTCAGGCGACCCTTGAGCCTCCTGCCTATGCGGACGGGCTGGCGGGGTTGGTTTCTCCGTCTGCCGATGCCCGCGCACATCTTAGTGACGCGGCTCCTGAAAAAATGGCTCTGCCGCTTGGTGCAGCTCGAGCCCAGGTACATGAGACCTACATCATCGCCCAGACCGAGGACGGTGTTGTCATCGTCGATCAGCATGCGGCCCATGAGCGGCTTGTCTATGAAAAGCTGAAGGAGAGCCTCGCGAAAAGGGAGGTTGCCCGTCAGCTTCTTCTCATTCCCGAGATCATCGAGATGCCGGAAGAGGATGTCGGTCGGCTGACCGAGCATGCCGGGGAACTGGAAGAGGTCGGGCTTGTTCTGGAAGCTTTCGGGCCCGGTGCAGTTGCCGTGCGCGAAACGCCCGCCATCCTAGGTGACATGGATATCAGGGGCATGGTGCTGAACCTTGCTGACGAGCTGGCCGAGTGGGAGACCGCAAGCGGGTTGAAGGAAAAGCTGGATCATGTTGCGGCTACGATGGCCTGCCACGGGTCCATCCGCGCAGGACGGCGCATGCGGGTCGAAGAAATGGACAAGCTCCTGCGCGACATGGAGGCAACACCGCTTTCCGGACAGTGCAATCATGGTCGCCCGACCTGGGTGGAGTTGAAGCTGGACGATATCGAGAAACTGTTTGGCCGGAAGTAGACCCACGAGGCAATGCCGTGCCTGCGATTGACATGAAGAAGATAGAACCATGACTGCAAACTCAGCCAATACTTCCGCAGGCGGGTTCATGCCGCGCTTCTTGCGGTCTCTCCTGATTGTGCTGCTGATTGGATACGGCATGGCCGCCGGATACATGTATACGTTCCAGCGCAGCTTCATTTTCAAACCGTCTGGTGACGTTGGGACGCCGCAGGGAACGGAGCTGGCGACGGTCGAAGTTGGAACCTTTACCGCCTCCGACGGAACGAAGCTCATGATCTGGTCGGCCCCGCCGCAGGCGGAAGGCCTGCCGACCGTTCTCTACTTTCACGGGAATGCGCAAAACATGACCACGCGGGACTGGCGATTTGCACAGATCCTCGCCGATGGATATGGGCTGATGGCAGTCGGCTATCGCGGCTTTCCGGGAAGTGAGGGGGCCCCTTCTGAAGCGGCCTTCATTCAAGATGGACTGGAGGTTTACGATCAGCTCAAGGCGAAGGGTGGGCCGGTGATCGTACATGGCGAATCCCTTGGAACCGGAGTTGCCACGGCTGTGGCTGCCGCGCGGGCGAACGTGGACCTGCTTGTTCTTGAAGCGCCGTATACGGCCGTTTCCGACATGGCAAAGCAGAGCTATTTCTGGCTGCCCGTCGACCTGATGATCAAGGACCCGTTCCTGAGCCGTGAGCGCATTGGGTCGGTGAAAAGCCCGGTCTTGATCCTGCATGGAACGCAAGACAAGGTCATTCCGGTTTCCCATGGACGCGCCCTGTTTGAATTCGCGAACGAGCCGAAGAAACTGGTCATCATGGACGGCGCAACTCACAAGGATCTCTGGAAACGGGACCTGTGGAGCAGGGTCAAGGCCTATTGGTCAGAGGTCTCCAGCCGTAGTTGAAGCGAGGAGCAGCGCAAGGGCCACATGTTTCAAGGAGTTAGCAGGTCAAAAGTTTCGTTGCAGCCGAAACGTCCCGACCATCTCGTTACGATCTTGCAGGCCTGAGGCGGCGCCAAAGTCAAGTTCGCGATACTGGAACTCAGCTCCGACATAAAGGCCACTTACAGGCTCCCATGCAAGGTTTGGCGTCAGGTCAAACTGGGTGAAATCATAGGCTGCAGTGCCACCATCCACGTCATGATAGCCAGCTTCAAGATTGAGCGTGACCGTCTTGGTGAGCGGTTGGCGGATACCGCCGAAGATGTTCCATGTCCGTGTGGTTTTCAGATCCGAGCCATCCACGATGACGGCATCGGTGATGCGGCTGTACCAACCTGTCGTGCCATAGCCACTTGCGCCATCTGTATAGCTGCCCTGAAGGACAACACGAGTTTTGCCTGCATTCAGCAGCTGTCCTGCCTGAAGATTGATACCAGCGCCGATCACCCATCCCAGTTGACTATCTGCGCCGATGCCACCCGAGTTCTCGGGATAGACATCATGCAACACACCCATGATCTGCGCGCTACCCCAGTCGCGCTTGAGGTTTATGGTGCCAACGAGATCGGGAAACCGAAGCCCCGCATAAGATGCACTGGTCACGGTGCCGGTCGCCGCGATCCCTTGTCGGCGGCCGCGAGCGTCTTCAAGAGAGAGCGTTGCAGAAAATCCGTTCCCGAGGCTCTGGGTGTAGGCAAGAACATCGGTCTTTCGATCCGAATAGGTTTCCAGCTGCGCATTGGGAGCAAAACCCGTCCAGAAGTCGAAGAGCGACTGGATGCGGCCAGCCGTCAGACCTCCGAACTGGATATACGCGAACTCGACAGTCGAGGTGGTCGGCTGTCCTGTATTGACCGTGCTGAAGAAGCTGGTGAAGGTCCGCAGCAAGCCGAACTCTGTCTGGGTTCTGCTATCGAGATAAAGGTATCCGCGGGCGCGCAGCTCAATATTGTTTCGACTGCGGGTGCCCCAGTCGCTGTTCCTGTTGCCGAAGTTCCGGATCCGGTAGTCTGTGCGAAGGCGGCCACCAACCCGCAGGCATGTGTCTGACCCGGGCAGCTTGTAGAACCGATCGCCATAGGCATCGCACAGCTGAACATTCTCAATTGGAGTTGCTTCCGGCGCAAGGTCCGCTGCCGAGGCGGGTGTTGTGACGAGAACCGGGCAAAGGGCAAGGGACAGTAAGATTTTGCGCATTCTTGTCTCCAGGTGCAGTCGGTTTCGCCACGGGATGCGTCACGGGTGCGATGGAGTTTTATAGATCCGGAGTTGCTGTGCGCCCAAGCAATTCACACCGTTTGCAGAACGAATGCAGGACACCTGTTGCGTGAGTGCATCGTCAAGCGGGGTGCCGCCTATCGTTTCTATCGACGTTGCAAAAAGAACGACTTCAGAATCTCGCCTGCAGCCTGTTCGCTGAAGCCGGAATAGACATCGGGGGCATGGTGACAGGTGGGCTGGCAGAAGAACCGCGTCCCATTCTCAACCGCGCCGCCTTTCTCGTCCCGTGCACCATAATAAAGCCGCCGGATTCGGGCGAAGGAGATGGCGCCTGCGCACATCGGGCAGGGCTCCAGCGTGACATAAAGGTCGCAATCCGGAAGCCGCTGGGATCCGAGCGCCTTGCAGGCCGACCGAATGACCTGCACTTCCGCATGGGCAGTGGGATCGTTCAGTTCCAGGGTCCGGTTGCCGTCTCGCGCCAGAATCTGGCCGTTTTTCACCAGAACTGCGCCAACCGGAACTTCTCCGCGAGCTGCGGCAAGCCTTGCCTCTTCAAGCGCCAAATCCATGAAGGACTGGCCGAATTGTTCAGTTTCGCGCGGCATGGAATTTCAGGACAGGACATCGGCTCAAGGTTGTCGGAACTGATGTCCCATATCACAGTTATGCGTTTGAGGCGTAACAAAGCGCTCTTTCCCGTTTTTTCGCAATTCCCGTGGCCCGTTACCTCTGCTATGAGGCTACCCATGACCAAATCGCACAATAATAATGGCGACCGGGCCCGGCGGGCTGGCGGGCGCTCCTCCGATCCTGCATCCAAAGGCCGTCGACCCGAAGGCGGTTCCGGTTCGAAATCCGGCCCCCGGTCCGGTTTCAAGGCAGGCCCGAAATCCGACAGCCGCCCTGGTGGCAAGCCCGGCTCGAAGTTCGCCGGAAAGCCCGGTGCAAAACCGGGTGGACGCCCAGGTGGCAAACCTGCTGGCAAACCGAAGCGCTCAACGGGTTCAGGCCCTCGGCCTCAGTATGCCGAAGAGGCACGGGCTGGCGCGCAGGTTGATACCGGCAGCGCCTTTGAGGGCGAGCGTATTGCCAAGGTAATGGCACGTGTTGGGCTGTGTTCCCGCCGAGAGGCCGAGGCATGGGTTCTGGCCGGGCGGGTCGTGCTCAACGGAAAGACACTGGACACGCCCGCCGTCACTGTAAGTGCGACAGACACTGTGCTTGTCGATGGAACACCGCTGCCGATGCGTGAGCGCACCCGTCTGTGGCTGTACCACAAGCCGCGCGGTCTGGTGACGACGAACAAGGACCCTGAAGGCCGCCCGACCGTCTTTGACCGGTTGCCGGATGATCTGCCTCGGGTTCTGACAGTCGGTCGTCTCGACATCAATACCGAAGGCTTGCTCCTGCTGACCAATGACGGTGGGCTTGCCCGTGTGCTGGAATTGCCGGCGACCGGATGGTTGCGTCGTTATCGCGTGCGGGCATTCGGCAAGGTCACGCAGGCTGATCTTGATACGTTGGCAGACGGCGTTGCAATCGAAGGCATTCTGTATGCCGGTATTGAAGCCACGCTCGACAAGGAGCAGGGCGACAATTGCTGGCTGACGGTTGGCCTTCGCGAAGGCAAGAACCGCGAGGTCAAGAAGGTTCTGGAACATCTGGGGCTGACTGTGAACCGCCTCATCCGTCTGTCCTTCGGCCCGTTCCAGCTTCAGGATCTGGGGGAAGGCCATGTCCGCGAAATCCGAGGCCGTGTCCTTCGCGACCAGTTGGGTGAAAAGTTGGCCGAAGAATCTGGCGCGGATTTCGATGCGCCGATTTTGCATCAGCCCAAGGCCGAAGAGCCGGCTCGCAGCAAGAAGCCTGCCGGAGCGCGGGATGATCGCGGTGGCAAGAGTTCTGAAGCGCGCTGGCTGGACAAGCGCGACGGCGAAGCCGCTGTCAATCGCAAGAAGCCAGGCGGTCAAGGTGGCGCAGGCAAACCCCGCCGCGATGGTGGTACCGGAACAGGCTTCCGCCGGGACCGGGAAGACACCCGTAGCTTTGGCGGCGAGGAGAGGTCGTTCCGCAGCCGCCCGGCTCGCCGGATCTGGAGCGAGGATGGCCTCGTTGAGGACAAGCAGCAGGACAAGCGCGACGCGGAGCGTCGGGAACAAAGGAACGGTCCGGGCGGCGGTCGGTCGGCTGGAGGATTCTCCGGTGGCGGACGTCCTTCCGGTGATCGCCCGCAAAGGGATCGGTCGTCCTCGGACAGGCCCGGCAAGGGCCGCCCAGACAAAGGACGTCCAGATAAGGGACGCCCGGACAAAGGTCGCCCTGAAAGGGGATCGCGTCCGCGGGGGCGTTCGTGAGAATAGTTGCAGGTCAATTCAAGGGCGCGGCAATCGTCGCGCCCAAGACACAGGACACCCGCCCGACCAGCGACCGGTTGCGCGAAACGATCTTCAACATCCTTGCCCACGGGCTGGATTTTGATCTTGATGGCGTTCGGGTTCTTGATCTTTTCGCCGGAAGCGGTGCTCTCGGCTTTGAAGCCGTCAGCCGCGGTGCGCGCCATTGCACCTTCATTGAAGAAGGCACCGAGGCTCGGGGTGCAATCCGTCGTAATATGGAAACGCTGGGCCTGAACGGGGCCGCCAAGATCTTCCGCCGCGATGCGACCCGTATGGGCAGTGCCGGAACCATCGAGCCCTTTGATCTCGTTTTCGCCGACCCGCCCTATGGCAAGGGGATGGGAGAAAAGGCTCTCACCTCCGCAGCTGCCGGAAACTGGCTGAAGCCGAATGCGCTGTGCGTGTTGGAAGAACGGGCCGATGTGAGTGTCGAACTTCCCGAGGGATTCGAGATCGTTGATGATCGCAAGGCCGGAGACAGTGAAGTCCGGTTCATTCGCTGGCGCGGATAGAAAACCGTTCGGTTGTCACCCGCCCCTGGGCATCATGATGTAGACGGTCTTTTCCGTTGGGAGCCGATCCCGACGAACCACGACGCTTGAGTCGTTTGCCATTTCCACCTTGTAGCCTTCAGAAGCGGTCCGGGCTGTGAAGGCTTCCAGAGCCCCGTGAAAATGGAAATGCATCGGAATGACCATGGCGGGCCGAATGTCCGCCAAAACGGAGATCAGGCTCTCCAGCCGCAGGGTTGACGAATTGTCGATGGCGGCAAAAACGATGTCGATCTGGCCGAGCCGGGTCAGATCTTCCTGCGTCAGCCGATGGTGCAGGTGCCCAAGATGGGCGATGCACAAATCCGCAACCTCAAAAATGAAGATCGAATTTCCAAGCCGCCGGGTCTCGCCTTCCCAGTTTCGGGTGTTGGTCTGGATGTTGCGAATACGCACATCTGCGACAGTGAGGTCGTGGTCCATTGGACCGCCCGCCGGGTTCCAGCCGAGCAGAACATGCTCGATGCCGTCCTCCGGATTGAAACTGAAATGGGTGCTGTGTGCCCCATTCATCGTCGCGACAGTCGGCGTTTCCAGCGGTCGGTGTGTGTCGTTGTAGTCGGTGGCAATGCGAACGTTGCCGGGTGCGGTCAGCTCGAAAGTCGAATGCCCGATATAGCGGATTTGAACTTCGTTGGGCGCAAGGAAGACACGTGTGCGAACGGGCTCATTGGGGGAGGCGACCAGTTGGCACACGGCCTGGGCTGGTAGGCTGAGGAGAACGAAGGCGATCGCCAGAAGAGATTGCAGGCCAAGGCGACGAAAGTGCCTGTCCATAATCGGCAGTGACATGAGGTATCCCTCCCACTTGCTTCCAATCGGAAGAAGGGTAGCGCGGAAACGGGAGCTGGCAAGGGAAAACGTTTGGGAGAGTAATGCGGAGAACGCAGTCGTTTCACCGGCAGATAAAGAATTGGCAACCGATCCGATACGTTAAATCAGGAACGGTTGCCAGGTGGGGACAGGTGGGAGGAGGATCCTGTCCCGGGAAACAATTCTGTCAAACCTGTCGCAAGGAGACCGGTTTCTTGTAGTGTCTGCTACCCAGATAAGTGTCGCTTGCCAGCGTTCCTTCAGGGTTCGCAGCCTGTTGGTACAGGACTTCTCCGGCATGGCCTGCTTCAGCAATCAGGCCACTTCGTGTGCAATTCGCCGCGACGGCCAGGCCAAGGCGGCGGAGATGCGATCGGCGATAACAAAATACAGCGAGCCGACTGCGTTGGTGTTCCGGCATGTTGCGGGTCTTCTCGGTCACGGATGAAAGTGTTTCATTTATCAGTTGACCGAGGACTTCCTCAGGTACCGGACACCCTTCGATGTCAATCGAACCTTTGGTCATGAGTAAATCCACGCATCGTTCTTATGTATGGATTTTGACTCCATATGATTAAATTTTACTTAATTCCTAGTATCCAACTAATAACCGTTCAGGAATTAGACAAAAATACTGGTATGACTATTTTCTACTAGTTGTTTTTTTCTAGCTCTGCGATGAGCTGGGTAAGTCGTTGAATCGTAAGGAGTCGAAGGTCTTCCGCCTTCTCCAGAACCTGTCGGGTTTTCAGGAAATCCAGCACGCGGACATTGTCATTTTCTGGTCGCAGCAATAGGGCAGGGGCAGATTGCTTGAGTTTTTGTTGTGTAATGCTCTGCATCAGGATCTGGGAAGAACCGAAAATGGTGTCGAGCGACGTCGGTGCCTCACGGTCCGCCCGAGGAACAGGCCCGCCAACAACATCCACAGCGACAATGATATCGCAGTCTGCGGGAAGACGGTCGAAGGGTAGAGGATTCGCCACGCCTCCGTCGATCAGGATCCGGTCATTTCGCTTCACCGGACGAAAAACCGCCGGAATGGCAATCGATGCCGCAATGGCCGGGAGCAACGGGCCGGACTCCAACACCACCTCCTCACAGCCATAAAAGTCTGTGGCGATGGCTTTGAAGGGAACTTCGAGGTCTTCAAAGGTTTCGGGAAGGTGATGGGCAACAAAGGCCTCCAGCACCTTCAGCGGGTCGAAGGTGACGGTGCTGCCAGTGAAGATGTCGGTCAGTTTCTTGGGGCGCAGTTTCCAAAGGGACGCAAGAACAGCGTTGCGATCTGCAAAGAGTTCAAGCGCGATCTCGCGCACCTCCTGACCGCTGCGCCCGGCAGCATAGGCAGCGCCGAGGATCGAGCCGATGGACGTACCGGTAATGGCGTGCGGGCGAATGCCAAGCTGGTCAAAGGCCTCCAGAACCGGAATGTGAGACATCCCGCGCGCACCCCCTCCGCCCAGAGCCAAGCCGATACGAGGTGCTGTCATCCAGATGTCTCCCCTTGTGGGTATCCCTCAACGTCGCCGGAAAAGGTGTGGCGCGCTGAAGCGGAACTGTTGGTCAGTTCCTGACATAAGGTTGGCGTTGCGGCAATTCAAATGACAAACAGGGCGTTTCTTGAGGAGGCTTTCAGCCAATCGGACATGGAGTCAAATTCCATGGGGCGAGCGATCAGGTAACCCTGTACCGAGAAGTTGCCCATCATGCGCAGGCGTTGGAACTGCGCCTCTGTTTCCACGCCCTCACAAATCACGCCGATATCAAGTGCGCGCGCCAGGTGGATCAGCTGGTTCACGACGATCTCTTTCTTGAAATCGTTGAGCAGCCGGGCGGTAAAGGTGCGGTCGATCTTCAGGGCATTGATGGGCAGATCCGCCACATGAGAGAGTGAGGCGAAGCCCGTGCCGAAGTCATCCAGCTCGATATGAACCCCCATCTTGTGGAGTTCTTCAAGAACCTTGGAATTGTCGGAACTCTTGTCATCCAGAAACACGGATTCCAACACTTCTGCCGTTATTTGAGCAGGTGCAATGCCATATTTTTTCATGGCGCTTGCAAAATCGTCCAGCAGGGAGCCAGAAGCCAGATAGGACGGCGAGATATTGACTGCGATGCGGCCATAGCGGTGTCCAAGGTCCGTCCAGGCACGCGCGGCTGAGAGAGCCTTGTCCAGAACCACTTGACCCAACTGGGCCGCAAGATTGGTCTTCTCGACAACCGGCAGGAAGGCGCCAGGAGCAACAATCCCTTTTGTCGGATGACGCCAGCGCACAAGCGCCTCCACGCCGGTGACACTTTGGGTTCGGATGTTCACCTGCGGCTGGAAAACGAGGAAGAACTCGTCGTTGCTGATCGCCTGGCGCAGCTCCTTTTCCGTTTCGGCCACTGCATCACTGTGGATCTTCATGTGACTGGAGAAATAGCTCCAGCGATCTTTGCCCTTTTCCTTGGAGCTGTAGAGCGCGAGGTCGGCATGAACGAGCAGTGTGGGGAATGTGTCTCCATCATCCGGGCAACGTGCTATGCCCATGCTGACCGACGGCCAGATCTGGTTGCCCTCGAACTCCATCGGAGCTCGCATGATGGATTGCGCTCGCTCGCACAGAGTCTCGGGGTCGACATCCGGACTGTTGGCAATGATCACGAACTCATCGCCGCCCCATCGATAGGCAGTTGCCAATCCCTCGCAGACTTCGCGCAAACGCTGCCCGGATTGTTCGAGGCAATGGTCTCCGGCCAGATGCCCGAGCGTGTCGTTGATCCGCTTGAAGTTGTCGAGATCCATGTGGATGAGAAAGGCAGGCTTGTCCTTGCGGCCAGGCGCGAACACCTCCGCTGCCTGCTTATGGCAACAGGCCCTGTTCGCCAGTTGGGTCAGCGTATCGTAGTAGGCGATATGTTCCGCCTCTTCCTTTGCTTGGCGAATTTCCTGCTCTCGGGCCGCGCGTTCAGTCACATCAATGGCGATCGCCACGAAGAGGTCGCGGTCATGTTCGAGATAGTTCTGGAAGCGGACTTCGACCGGATAGGTGCTTCCATCCTTCCTCAGCTGATGACCTTCGTGCTTCAGATAGGTGTCCTTGCCTTCCCTCAGAGGCCGGACAAGGGCCTTGAAGTCGTTGAGGCCCATTTCGGGGCTGATGTCCTGAACCGTGCATTCGGCCAGTTCTTCCATGGTGTACCCAAGGTTCTCGCGGCCGCACGCATTGGCGTATTCGATCGTCAGGGTTTCCGCATCAATCAGGTACACCTCGTTCATGGAGGCTTCCAGAATGTCGGCGAGCATCAGGTTTTGTTGCTGGGCCCGGTGCCACTCGGTTATGTCGTGCGAAGTTGCAAAGACCTTGGTGGCCTCCCCAAACTCTCCGGAGAGTATATTCCCGCGAACATGAATATGCCGGGTGGACCCATCCGGGCGGATGATCTCATGCTCGAAATCGAACCCGCGGGATGTGTCTGCAGCCTGTTTCAACGAGGTTTCGATCAGCTCGACAGTATCTTTGGGCAGCAGCGAGAACAGCCGCATTTGAGCCGTGTTACCGTCCATCCTCGGGTCCAGACCGGCGATCTGGTACATCTCGTCGGACCAGTGAACCTGCTTGCTGACGAGATCGAGTTCCCAACTACCGATGGACGCGATCTTCTGGGCGGCCTGCAAACGGTTTCGGCTGGCTTGAAGTTCTTCGGTGTTTTCTTCCACCTCCCGCTCCAGTCGGGCACGGGTTGAGACGACCAGCTGCTGCAGGGCAAGGATCAGGCGATTGAAAATCAGCCAGAACCCGTAGGCAAGCACGAAACCGACGGCCAGAGACAGCGCAGAGCTGCGCAGAAAAGCGGCAAACTCCTCGGTCATGTCCTGAAGCAAAACAACAGCGGTCTGCTGTGTCCGGTCAGCATGGGGAATGATCAGTCGGTGCGCAATCTTCAGGCGGCCATCATCGATCATGATCCGGTCGAAGAGACTTTTCTCGGTATCGGAATTGGCAAGGTAGCTTGCAAAACCATCTGCCAGACTCTGGTGGCTGGTGTTCTTGTAGACATAAGGTCCGGCCTGAGCCCACCCAACCTTCGCGAGGGCTGCAGCGCTTCCGAAAGGAAAACTGTCTTCACGATAGACCTTGATCACCTGGGCCTTGAGGGTGGTGCCGATAAACGCAAGAACCTCGTCAACCTTTCGCGAAAGTTTCAGGTAGCCGATGATGTGCCCATCCACGATCCAGGGGCGTACGGCTGTGATTGACAGGAAGCCATTGTCATCGAAGGCAAAGCCACGTGTCGTGACGCCGATTTTCTTTGCCAGATTGAGCAGGTATCCCGGCTTGTCTCGCACATCCAGATCAAGCTCGTGGGCCCTGTAGACGACGTTCAGGTCGGGATTGTAGATCGATAGCTCCGAGATGGAGTGAAAGATCGCAAGTTCCCGGTAGAGCACGTTGGCCGCTTCGGTCAGCGCAATCCTGTTGCCAGTCAGCATGGCCTGTTTCAGCGTTCCGCCGGACGAGATTCCCAGAAGGGCCTGCTCCAGTCCGAGGGCTGCTACCTGTTTTTGATGCGCAAGAAGCGTTTTGGCCGAAGAGGTTGTCGCTATGATCGGCTTGGACAGGTTGCGATATTCGTTCAGCGCATTTTGCGCTGTCAGGGTCAGAACCGTGACCACCAGAAAGGCAATGAAGGTTACCTTCAAGGGTTTGGAAATCTGGCGCCCGTCGGCACTCCAGCTGGCAAAAACGGCGTCCAGTCGCTCGCTGAACCCCCGATTGGGTTTGCGGATGGGGTCCTTGTTCTTGTCCAATACGTTCATACTGTCCATATGCCGACTGATCACTTTGCACTTTCAAGAACAGTAAAACTCAGTGTCCAACGCTAGTTTCACAAATGGCGAATAATACTTCCATGTAAACCGGGTGTCTTGCGCTTCAGGGGCGGTGCCCATCGTGTCGCTATAAGAAATCGAGAATCAATAAAGGGAGTGTTGTGCCATTCGCTTGTTTGATGAGGGGCCGGACCGTTTGAATATTCTTGTTCTGAGCGACGGATTATACGAAATAACGTAGGGTTTGATATTGATGGTTCTGCCGAGGAATGGAGCGATGCGCGCGCAAACCGGTATCCTCAAAGCCCGCGGATCACGTGTCGCATTCCAGCCATGTGTTGCTAAGTATTGGAAATAAAAAACTTTTTCATATTTAAGAGCGTTTCTCTTGGTGCCTCTTCCGGCAGGAAGTGGCCACTGTCAATTCCGGTGCCTTCCACAGAAATTGCCCATTTCGCCCAAGTATCAAGCGGGGTAGAGGCAGAGCTTGCTATGCCGGCGGCGCCCCAGAGTGCCAAAAGCGGGGCCGTAATTTTCCGACCGGCTTCGAAATCAGCCCGATCATCTTCATAGTCAACGGTTGCGCCGGCCCGATAGTCCTCGCAGGTCGCGGCAACTCTCTCCGGTCTGGAGAAATTCTGCCGGTAATGCGCAAGCGCCTCGTTTGAAAACGCCGAAAGATCACGGGTCGCGGTCCAGCTGGCAAGCGTGTGATCGAGATAACGACGCGGAGAGGCCGAGATGAGGCCTTCCGGAAAGGGAGCGGGCTGCGCCAAAAAGGCCCAGTGATATACCTTCAGGGCGAATGTGCGATCCATCTTCTGCCAGTAGTCATAGGTGGGCAAAATATCCATAACGGCAACGCGTCGCACAGTTTCCGGGAAATCGAGCGCCATTCTGTAGGCGACACGTCCTCCTCTGTCATGACCTGCGACAAAGAAAGCGTCATGCCCGAAATGGTGCATCAGCTCGACCATCGCCTTTGCCATCGCCCTTTTTGAGTAGGCGTGATGATCGGCGGAAAGGGGCGGGATATCCGACTGTCCGTAGCCGGGAAGATCCACCAGATAAAGCGTGAAATGTTCGGCGAGTGGCGCGGCCACCTTGTGCCACATGACATGGGATTGCGGATAGCCATGCAGCAGGAGAAGCGCGGGGCCGTTACCGACCGTTCGGCAATAGAGTTTTCCTCCTGATAGCTCGATGCTGTGGCTCTCAAAGCCGGGAAAGAGATCCGGCAGTGGTCCGGTCGACATGAAAAAACTCCCCGAAGCGATGCCCCGGAGAGTTGCATGGGAAAAAGCATATGCGCAAGGCTGTCCCTCAGCGGGCCAGGGCTCGCCAGCCAATGTCCTTCCGGCAGAAGCCTTCTGGCCAGTCAACCTTTGCAACAGCGTCATAGGCCTTGTCTCGGGCCTCGGCGACGGTTGAACCAAGTGCAGTCACATTCAGGACCCGGCCACCATTTGCAAGGAGCCTGCCGCCGTCGCTGCGGGTTCCGGCATGGAAGATTTCAACGCCATCCGCAGAGGAGGCCGTCTTCAGTCCCTTGATCTCCGTTCCCTTTTCATAGGATCCGGGGTAGCCGTTCGCCGCAAGTACGACGGTCATGGCGGTCTCGGGCCGCCAACGGGCGCTGACCTTGTCGAGCGTGCCATCGGCACTGGCCATCAGCAGTGTCAGAAGATCGTCCCTCAGGCGCATCATCAGAACCTGGCATTCCGGATCCCCGAAGCGGGTGTTGTATTCGATCAGTTTCGGACCTTCATCGGTGATCATCAGACCTGCAAATAGAACGCCCTTGAACGGCATTCCGCGTCTGGCCATTTCGGCCACGGTCGGGCGGATGATCTCTTCCAGCGTCTGCTCGACGAGTGCGTCCGTCATCACCGGGGCAGGGGAGTAGGCCCCCATCCCGCCGGTATTGGGGCCCTGATCACCATCGAAGGCGCGCTTGTGGTCCTGTGCGGTTGCCAATGGCAGAATGTTTTTGCCGTCGGCAAGGACAAAGAAGCTTGCTTCCTCGCCTTCCAGAAATTCTTCCAGAACAACCTCGGCGCCTGCATCGCCAAAGCTGCCGTCAAAACAGGCATCAATGGCTGCAAGGGCCTCGTCCTTGGCCATGGCGACGACAACGCCTTTTCCGGCAGCCAGACCATCAGCCTTCACGACAATCGGAGCACCATGCGCCTCAACATGCGCCTTGGCATCCGCCGCATTTTTGAAATGACCGTATTTCGCGGTCGGAATGTTTGCAGCATCGCAGATCGCCTTGGTGAAGGACTTCGAGCCTTCCAGTTGAGCTGCGGTCTTTGAAGGACCAAATGCCTTGATTCCGGCAGCTGTCAGGTCGTCCACCAGACCGGCCACAAGCGGGGCTTCCGGCCCGACAACAACAAAATCGATTCCCTTGGTCTGGCAGAAGTCTATGACGCCGCCATGGTCTGCGGCATCAAGCGACACAAGCTCCGCCAGCTCAGACATGCCGGCATTGCCCGGAGCCACATAGAGTTTTGTCAGCAGCGGGGAGTTGGCCAGCGCCCAGGCAAGGGCATGTTCGCGGCCACCAGAGCCAATGAGAAGAATGTTCATGGGCAGGGGTTCTCTCGATCCATCATGTCTTGGGGTCAGAGGAGACGGGGCTTGGCCCCGAAAGATCTCGCGCGGTCTAGCATGCCGGTCCGTGTGAGACAATTACCCGGCGGGTTTCGATAGCGCTTGCCTGAATGCTCTCTTTGACTGTCCGGGCAGGATATCGCGAAAAACACTCGCACCCGGACAAACGACACGGTAAAGAGCAGACATGCTGTTCACGACGAAAGATACCGGACCAGTCGCCGACGCGGTGAAGCGTCATTGGGTAGATACGCGGCTGCCTGCATGGGCGAGACCCTATGCGCGGCTTGCCCGCTGGGAACGCCCGATCGGCTGGTGGCTTTTGCTTTGGCCCTGCCTGTGGTCTGCGGCACTTGCCGCCATTGCCTCAGGCGCGCCATGGCCCAACCCTTGGCACCTTCTGCTCTTCTTCATCGGGGCCGTCGCTATGCGGGGGGCTGGCTGTACCTACAATGACATCGTCGACGAGGATATCGACGGCAAGGTGGAACGCACCCGCTCACGGCCAATTCCTGCCGGGCAGGTGACCCGCTCGCAGGCGAAGATATTCCTGATCCTTCAGGCGCTGGTTGGCTTGGTAGTTTTGCTGCAGTTCAACATGTTCACCATCGGACTTGGTGTCCTGTCGCTGTTGCCGGTTGCCATTTATCCCTTCATGAAGCGCGTGACGAACTGGCCGCAGCTGTTCCTCGGGCTCGCCTTTTCCTGGGGCGCGCTCATGGGATGGGCTGCCGTATTCGGTTCCCTCAGCTGGGCACCCGTTCTTCTCTACATTGGTGGCATCTGCTGGACGATCGGCTACGACACGATCTACGCCCATCAGGACAAGGAGGACGACGCTCTTGTCGGGGTAAAATCGACGGCATTGCTGTTTGGCGGTCATACGAAGATTGCGCTGGTCCTGCTCTACCTCGCGGCAACGCTTCTCTTTGGTCTTGCTGCGGTTTTGGCTGATGCAGGGCCGTTTGCCTTTGCCGGGATCGCACTGGGTGCGGCGCATCTCTACTGGCAGATCGCGGTGCTCGATATTGACCAGCCGGATGAATGCCTGAAGCTGTTCCGTTCCAACGGGAAATACGGCTGGATCCTGTTTATCGGATTTGTTCTGGATGCCTTCGTTCAAGGGCTCTAGCAGGCTGCTGAACAACGCCTTGCGTTTGTGCAATCTCAGTCCTGCGGTTTGATTTTGGACGGTTTGAGCAGCCGCGGGCGCCGG
>NZ_VXDB01000109.1 GCF_008711325.1 Roseibium sediminis | reverse complement strand
GCACATGACGACGGCCAATATGTCGTTTGGCAAACAGATGCTGATGGAAATCGCGCATCATCCAGTGCATTTGTGGATCCGATTGAATACGAAGCCACATTCAATGTTGATCTGAACAATGACAGCCAGCTGGGATATCCTCTGGTCTCAATCGAGACAAATGGCGATACCTCTCTGGCAACAAGCAACTCGCGCTACACTTTCGTCGATCTGGATGGAAACGAAACTCGCCTGACATTTTCGGGTGAAGCCGTGACGAGCCAGACATTCTCCGGCTGGCAGGCCATTCAGGCAGAGGAAAATGATGTCGGCGGATATCAGGTCCTGTGGTCGCACGACGATGGCCGATACCTCCTTTGGCAGACAGATGCTGATGGAAATCGCATTTCCGGTGAACTTGTGGATCCAATCGATTATGAAGACACCTTCAATGTCGATCTGAACAGCGATGGAAATCTGGGATATCTGCAGTTATTTGTCGATCCATTTTTCTAGAGCCTCGTGCGATTAGAGTGCAACGCACTGGCATGAACTGAAATAGTTCCAGCATTCTTGCGCTCTGAACTGATGCGGTGGATGCCCCCCACCCAGCGGCATCAAGTATACCATGACGGG
>NZ_VXDB01000108.1 GCF_008711325.1 Roseibium sediminis | reverse complement strand
CGATCCCGGGCATCGGGGTGCTCACCGCGACGGCTCTGGCCGCCACCGTCGCCGATCCTTCGCAATTCCGATCCGCCCGTCAGTTTGCGGCCTGGCTCGGGCTGGTCCCGAGACAGAACTCCTCGGGCGGTAAGGACCGGTTGGGGCGGGTCACGAAAATGGGCGACGGTTATTTGCGCAAGCTTCTCGTTGTCGGGGCTACGGCGGTGCTCAGGCGGATCAGGGATGCACAGACGCAAACCGCAGAGTGGGTCCGGCGCTTGCTGGAGAAGAAGCCCG
This sequence comes from Roseibium sediminis, assembly GCF_008711325.1. GTDB lineage: Bacteria > Pseudomonadota > Alphaproteobacteria > Rhizobiales > Stappiaceae > Roseibium > Roseibium sediminis. The sequence goes on along the minus strand of NZ_VXDB01000108.1, from coordinate 348 downwards.
CGCGGTTGGTCAGCGTGGCGCTGGCGAACAAGACCGCCAGGATCGTCTGGGCTATCATGTCGAAGCAGGAGGAGTACAACCCAGCCTGAGATCTCCGGGCGCTTGAGAAACGCTTCATACGAGTTGCAAGGGCAGTTGCAGTGATGATGATCTTTGCCGCCGCAGCCGGAACACCCCGTGGTATTGCCAGGGCATCATAGCCCGGCAAGTTGATAGGGACCCGGCTTGCGGACTTCATCAAGGCCAGCGGTCAAACACGCCGCGCAAACAGGCCGGACAAATGACCGCTACGCAAAAAGATCTGAAGCACAAAGAAAACCCTTGCAAAAACGGAGCTGTCCACAAATG
>NZ_VXDB01000107.1 GCF_008711325.1 Roseibium sediminis | reverse complement strand
GCTGGAACGGCGGTGACGCCAACAATGGCGGCGGTTGGAACAACGGTGGCTGGAATAACGGCGGCGGCAACAAGCCGGGCTGGGCAGTCATCAACAACAACGGTGTCTGGCAGGCAGTCAACGGCGGCGCTAACAACAATGGTGGCACCAACGGCGGCAACAATGCAGGCTGGGGCGTTGTGAACAACAACGGCGTATGGCAGGCAGTCAACAACGGTGGCCAGCAGGCTCCGGCCAAGCCGCAGATCTCTGCAGCTGATCAGGCAGCCATCGACTACGTCAAGGGCAAGGCCGGTACCTGGTTGATCGGGCATGGCAAGTACAACCACGCCAATGGCGGCTACACCTTCAAGGATGGCGCGCTGAAGGGCTACACGGCTGTTCACCAGGGCGGCGGCAACTACCACATTATGAACGGTGCTGGTGACAAGATCGCCGAATATAACAACGGCAAGGGCAAGGACAAGGTTGCCTCTCCGGTTGCTCTGGACCTGAATGGTGACGGCAAGATCTCCACGACCGGTGTGTCGACCGCCAAGGAGCGCATCGACGGTCAGGTTGGCCAGACGATTGCCTTCGACATTGATGGCGATGGCACCAAGGAGCAGATCGAGTGGATCACCGGTGGTG
>NZ_VXDB01000106.1 GCF_008711325.1 Roseibium sediminis | reverse complement strand
ATATCATCCCCTACGCCAGCGTAAACAATGTCATTTCCTGCACCTGCGTCGATGTAATCGTTTCCTCCGCCAGCATAGACGGTGTCAGCACCGCCATTTGCATAAATGGAATCATTACCTCCCCCAGTTCTGATTGAGTCATTCAGATTGCCAGTGTGGACGATGACATCGGCGCTTGTATTCGTTGCGATGTCAGCCGTTATCGCCGCGCCCTGATTGAGCAGGAAGCGCTCCCCGGAAGTTTCCAGGTTCTGCATTGTAAGGGTCAGTTCTCCGCTTGAAGCACCGTAGATGTCCCGCACATCCACCAGTGTTGTGACCGAGTTCAGGTCATAGTCCCCGGCCGTCATCAGGCGGACATTGTGATAATAGCTGCTACTTTGGCCAGTGCCATAAGATCCATCGATCACTTCGATGGAATTAAGGGTGGTACTGGCATCAAGCTGAACGTCATAGTAAATATGCTGAGTGGTCGTATTAACGGTGGTTGTCAGGGTGTCAATTCCCTCACCGCCGTAAAGCGTGTCGCCAAAGCTTTCATTATTATAGGTCTGAAAGACATCATTCCCTGTTCCACCATAAAGGATGTCGGCCCCGGCTTGACCTCGAATAATATCATCCCCTACGCCAG
>NZ_VXDB01000105.1 GCF_008711325.1 Roseibium sediminis | reverse complement strand
ACATGATCAGGCAGCCACCTAAACGACCGGAGCGCGCCAGTCGTCAGATCCGGACGTACCGGCCACCGTGTGCTCCCACATGATCTTGCGATAGGAGAGCTCCACGCGGATCAGCTGCGTGTAGTCGGAATTGTCCGGGTTCTGGCAATGCGGCAGATTGCAGTCGATATTGGTGACCAGCGCATCTTCCAGCGTCGTGGTGAAGAAGTGCTCCTGCTTGCCGGCGGAGTTGGTGCGGTACCACTTCACTTCACACTTGGTCAGCATCTCGCCGGTGCACAGCGCGTTGTAGAGCAGCGGCACGGCCTTGTTCAGCGAACAGGTAAACTTGAACGGCGTGTGGACACGCTGGCCTGCGGGCTGGCCGGACTGCGGATCGCGCGGGATCACCACCTTGTGGTCGACTTCCTGCACCATGACTTCGTCTTCATGGCCTTCCTGCCAGACATTGCCGACGGAATCCTCGGTGAAGGCACCTTGTGTAATCGGGCCCTGGGTTGCCCCTTCAATGGTAATATAAGCCGGAGTTGGCATGACTGCTCCTATCAATAAACTGGCGCCCTCACGCACGGGACCCGCGCCGGAAACACCTTCTTCAAATGATCGGCCAGCAATCGCCGGGCCGTGCCAACACA
>NZ_VXDB01000104.1 GCF_008711325.1 Roseibium sediminis | reverse complement strand
CAGACCCGTGCAGGCATGGGGGCCATGTCCTGCAAGGCATCTATGCCACCAGTTTGATATTTGTCATACCAGACGTAGAAGGTTGACCTTGGAATACCCAGCCGATCCAGCGTCTGTTTGGCAGGCAGATGGGACTGCTCCACCAGTCGAATGATTTCAAGTTTCTCGGAGGCGGGATATCTCATTCGTCGTCGACCCCATCCCCGATCATGCTTTTTTTGAGAAGACGCAGTTCCAGAGCTTGCTCAGCAACCACTTCCTTCAAGTCCCTCGTCTCTTTGCGAAGAGATTTTACTTCATCAGAACTGGCTTCACGAGCTGCGTCCCCAGCAAGCCGTTTCTTGCCCGCTTCCATGAAGTCCTTGGACCAGGAATAATACTGGCTCTGGGCAATGCCTTCCTGACGGCAAAGTTCTGCAATGCTGTCTTCGCCTCGAAGCCCAGAAACCACTATGCGGATCTTCTCTTCAGCGGAAAACCGACGGCGGGTCTGGCGTTTGATGTCTTTTACGACCCGCTCTGCATCGTCGGTCAGTCGTTCGTTCTTTCGTCTCATCATTTGCTCCTGAGTTAGCAATGATGAGCCAAAATCACTCCCTTACGCAATCAAACCAATTTGTCCATTAGCCGCTGACGGGGAACAA
>NZ_VXDB01000103.1 GCF_008711325.1 Roseibium sediminis | reverse complement strand
TGGAGGTGGAGCCATCAGTGGAGACGGCCTGTACGTTCACGGTGACGCTCGTACCCGCCTCATAGTCGAGCTGGGAGCTGTCGGCGACCGTGACCACCCCGGTTGTCGGGTCAATTGCAAACGGGCCATCGGTGATGACATTGCCGGAGCCGTCAACGATCTGGTAGCTGACTGTGTCTGTACCATCCGCATCGGAGGCAGACGCGGTAATACCAACTGTGGTGCCAGTTGTTGCGCTCTCGGAGACGGAGTTCGTAGTTGTATCCGCATCGGTCACAGCAGTGACGTCGAACTCGTCAACGTCGGCGAGATTGACGGTAAACGTCTCGGTGGAGGTGGAGCCATCTGTGGAGACGGCCTGTACGTTTACGGTGACGCTCGTACCTGCCTCATAGTCGAGCTGCGAGCTGTCGGCGACCGTGACAACGCCGGTTGCCGGGTCAATTGCAAACGGGCCATCGGTGATGACATTGCCGGAGCCGTCAACGATCTGGTAGCTGACTGTGTCCGTACCATCGGCATCGGACGCGGACGCGGTAATGCCAACTGTTGTGCCGGTCGCGGCAGATTCAGAGACGGAGTTGGCCGTGGAATCCGTATCGGTGACGGGTGTGACGTCGAACTCGTCAACGTCGGTGAGATTGACGGTAAACGTCTCGGTGGAGGTGG
>NZ_VXDB01000102.1 GCF_008711325.1 Roseibium sediminis | reverse complement strand
TTGTGATCCCGCAAACACTTCGTCAGGGTCATGTCGCTGATCGGGGTGTTCTTGCGGGAGGGGAATACAAGAGCTGTATCAGGAGAAGCCGCGCTCTGCAGATCCGCAAAAAGGCTTACAAGATACGGTGACAGCGGAACGCGGTGGAGAGCTTTTGCCTTCATGCGCTGGGCGGGCAATACCCAGACACCATTTTGAAGATCCAGCTCTGACCACTCCATCAATCGAACTTCTGCAGATCGGGCAGCCGTCAGGATCAGAACCTCAAGCATGATCTTCGCTTTGGTTCTAAGTCCCTGCCTCAAGACCGTTTGAACAAAGTTCGGAATATCTCGCCACGGGACGGCAGGTTGATGTGCAACGCGTTCCCGCTTGCCCGGTTGCTTGGGCAGAAGCTGATCAACGACACCGACGGGACTGGCAAGCACATACCCCCTGGCCGCACTCCATTTCATGACAGCATCACATCGCTGCTTGACGCGGCTGGCGGTCTCAGCCTTCTCCAGCCATATGGGTTTCAGTACTCTGGCGAAGTCCGCCGCGGTCAGTTCAGAAACCAGAGATCTTCCCAATACAGGGAACACATATTGCTCAAGCGTGTTAATCCACTGGTCCGCGTGTTTGGCGTTCTTGAACCCTGACTTCTTGTCCTCATGAACCTGCCGGGCAGCTTC
>NZ_VXDB01000101.1 GCF_008711325.1 Roseibium sediminis | reverse complement strand
CCGCACTTCGTTGGCGCCGATGGCGGTACCTATGACATTCAGGGCGAAGCCGGCAAGACTTATAACCTTCTGTCTGACAAGGGCGTTCAGGTCAACGGTCGTTTCGACCAATGGGGCGCAGCAAACTCCGGCATGACGGTCGTTGGCGCGGTTGGTATTTCGGCCAATGGCAATCAGATTACCTACGACGTTGATGGCACGCTCTCCATCAATGGACAGGCGATAGAAGGTAACGGAGAATTTCTCGGCGGGCAGGTCAAGCGTGACCGTACCACAGTTACCATCAAGGCTGGCGAATACACCGTTACAGTCAAGGACTGGGGGCGGCACCTGATGCTGGATTTCCGTAGCGATAACGCGGTTGCGGATAACGTCAAGCCTCACGGTCTTTGGGGTGTGACGGTTGACGGAGACGGCAAGGCCCGCATGGGTGACAAAGGTCGCGGAACCCAAGGGGGCGGCGCCATTGAGAATGCAAACGGCGAAATCGTAGCCAAAGGCGACAAACAGACGGTCAAGGAATATGAAGTTGGTGGCCTGCTTGATACGAACTTCGGCGGCTTTGACAACAAATTCAATGCCGGGGCTGTCTGGAACGGCGGCGGTGCCAACAACGGTGGCGGCTGGAACGGCGGTGACGCCAACAATGGCGGCGGTTGGAACAACGGTGGCTGGAA
>NZ_VXDB01000100.1 GCF_008711325.1 Roseibium sediminis | reverse complement strand
GGATGTTGCGACGACCGGTTGAATCTGCCTTGGACGCCACGATCCGAGTGATGGATCAGGCCCCTGGGGGGACGGCGGCTTCTGATCGCCATCTTCAGGGCATCTTCGCACAGGGTGCTTTTCAGGCGATCTGACATCGACCAGCCCACGATCTCCATGGTTCCGAGATCTTTGACTGCGGCGAGGTAAAGCCAGCCCTCATCCGTGGGAATATAGGAAATGTCAGCCAGCCAGACGATGTCGGGTGCCGTGATCTGGAAGTTCCTGCCCAGAAGGTTTGGTGCAATACCGTATCCATGGCGGCTATCGGTGGTCATCGGCATGCGACGCTTGCGCATGGGCGGCCGAATATCGTTCTCTTTCATGAGCTTGGCCACCAATTTGCGAGAGACCCGGTGACCACGAGCACGCAGCTCGGCATGGATACGCGGTGCTCCGTAGCGCTGTTTGCTCTCCTGGAAGATCGACCTGATCTCATCAACCAGAGCGTCGTGTCTGGAAGCACGTTCTGCCCGTTCCGGGGCTGTGCGTTGCCAACGGTGAAACCAGCTCCGGCTGACGCCAAGGACGCGACAAAGCAGGCGGATCGAATGATGGCCAACATGGGCAGCGATGAATGCAAGCTTCGCAATCATGTCTTCGCCGCCCATTGTGCGAAAAAAGCAGATGCTTTGCGCATCAC